>NZ_LMEQ01000033.1:0-484577 GCF_001426425.1 Streptomyces sp. Root1310
TCGTTCATCTGGATGATCGTGGTCTCGCTGAACACCAACATGGGTGTGGCCTGGCACCGGTTCCTGGCGTTCCCGAACATCTGGTTCAAGCGCAACGCCGACGGCGCGACCGCGCTGGGCGCGCTGCTGCCGATGACGTCGGGCGGCAGGCCGATCGACTTCGCCGATCCCGGCGACGACGACGTCTTCGGCGTCTCCCAGGTCGAGCAGTTCTCCTGGAAGGGCCTGCTGGACTTCTCCACCTGCACCGAGTGCGGCCGCTGCCAGTCCCAGTGCCCCGCCTGGAACACCGGCAAGCCGCTGTCGCCCAAGCTGCTGATCATGTCGCTGCGCGACCACGCACACGCCAAGGCCCCCTACCTCCTGGCCGGCGGCGGCAAGAGCGCCGAGGGCGAGGAGAAGGCCTCCGCCGAGCAGCTGGCGCAGGTCCCCGCCGCCGCGCTCGCCGAGGCCGAACGCCCCCTGATCGGCACCGCCGARGAAGGCGGCGTCATCGACCCCGACGTGCTGTGGTCGTGCACCACCTGCGGCGCCTGCGTCGAGCAGTGCCCSGTCGACATCGAGCACGTCGACCACATCGTCGACATGCGCCGCTACCAGGTGATGATCGAGTCCGCGTTCCCCTCCGAGGCGGGCACGATGCTCAAGAACCTGGAGAAGAAGGGCAACCCCTGGGGCCTGGCGAAGAAGCAGCGCCTGGAATGGCTCAAGGAGGTCGACTTCGAGGTCCCCGTCGTCGGCCGCGACATCGAGGACCTCACCGAGGTCGAGTACCTGTACTGGGTCGGCTGCGCCGGCGCCCTGGAGGACCGCGCGAAGAAGACCACCAAGGCCTTCGCCGAACTCCTGCACATCGCCGGCGTCAAGTTCGCGATCATGGGCGGCGACGAGAAGTGCACCGGCGACTCCGCCCGCCGCCTCGGCAACGAGCCCCTCTTCCAGGAGCTCGGCATGGAAAACGTCATGGCGCTCAACACGGCCTTCGGCGAGGAGACCGACGACGACGGCAACGTCACACCCGAGTCGAAGAAGCCCAGGTCGGCCAAGAAGATCGTCGCGACCTGCCCGCACTGCCTCAACACGATCGGCAACGAATACCCGCAGATCGGCGGCGACTACGAGGTCATCCACCACACCCAGCTGCTCCAGCACCTCATCGACGAGGGCAGACTGATCCCCGTCACCCCGGTCGAGGGCCTCATCACCTACCACGACCCCTGCTACCTGGGCCGCCACAACAAGATCTACACGCCCCCGCGCGAGATCATCGCCAGCGTCCCGGGCCTGCGCAACGAGGAGATGCACCGCCACAAGGAACGCGGCTTCTGCTGCGGCGCCGGCGGCGCCCGGATGTGGATGGAAGAACGCATCGGCAAGCGCATCAACAACGAGCGCGTCGACGAGGCCCTGTCGCTCAACCCCGACATCGTCTCCACCGCCTGCCCGTTCTGCCTCGTCATGCTCACCGACTCCGTCAACGGCAAGAAGAACGAAGGCAAGGCCAAGGAGTCCGTCCAGGTCGTCGACGTCTCCCAGCTGCTGCTGGAGTCGGTCAAGACCACGNCCCTGTGGCTCCGCTGGGACCCTCTCCACCGCCTGCCCGTTCTGCCTCGTCATGCTCACCGACTCCGTCAACGGCAAGAAGAACGAAGGCAAGGCCAAGGAGTCCGTCCAGGTCGTCGACGTCTCCCAGCTGCTGCTGGAGTCGGTCAAGACCCCGGTCGACGACGAACCCCCGGCGGGCGAGGCGCAGACCGAGAACGAGCCCGAACCGCAGCCGGTCAAGTAGCCCGAACGGCCGCATCGACGCCCCCGTGTCCCACCGTGGACACGGGGGCGTCGCCGTTCACGCCCTCACTCCCCCGCACACCCGCCACAACCCCCGCACCCCCTACGACCCTCCCCCGAACAACCACTGATTCCCGCCCCGTTACTCCCCTTAGGGGATGTCACAGCTCGGCAGCAAAGCCGTGCCCGAAGGGCAGGCTCCGCCGCGTCACTCTCCGGGACCAGGTACGTTCGAAGGCGTGGCTGGATTCAGGATCGGACGCGGCGGCCGGGACAACCGTGCCCCGCAAGCGCGACCGCAAGACCCTCCGTACGGGCAGCAGGCGCCCCGGGGGCCGTCGCGGTCCCCGGGACCGTCGGGACCCTCGGGGCCGTCGTACGGCTACCCGTCGGCCCAGCCGCCGTACCCGCAGCAGCGCCCGCCGTACGGCGGTACCGGCGCGGGCGGCGGCCAGTGGCCGCAGGCGAACGGCGGAGGGTACGGCGGCCAGAACGGCGACGAGCCGGAGTACTTCGGCGGCGACGCCCCGTACGGCGCTCCGGGCGGCCCCGGTGGGCCCGGCGGCCCGGGTGGTGCCCCGCACGACCCGTACGCCGCGAACAATCCGGGGCACACCCAGGCCTTCTCGATCGACGACCACAACCAGTACGACCAGTACAACCAGGGGGGCACGTATCACGCGGGTTCCGCCCCGGCGGGCCCGGTCGGCCCGCGTCTGCACTGGAAGGAGCTGCTGAAGGGCATCGTCCTCAACCCCAAGCAGACCTTCCTCCAGATGCGGGACTACACGATGTGGGGCCCCGCCCTCATCGTCACGTTCCTCTACGGCCTGCTCGCGGTCTTCGGCTTCGACGACACGCGCGCGGACGCGATCAACGCGACGCTGTCCAACGCGATCCCGATCGTCCTGACGACGGCCGTCGCGATGGTGCTGAGCTCCTTCATCCTGGGCGTGGTCACCCACACCCTGGCCCGCCAGCTGGGCGGCGACGGCGCCTGGCAGCCCACGGTCGGCCTCTCCATGCTGATCATGTCCCTCACGGACGCCCCGCGTCTGGTCGTCGCGATGTTCTTCGGCGGCGACGCGTCGTTCGTGCAGCTGCTGGGCTGGGCGACATGGGTGGCGGCCGGGGCCCTGCTGACCCTGATGGTGAGCCGCTCCCACGACCTGCCGTGGCCGAAGGCGCTGGGCGCGTCGTCGATCCAGCTGATCGCACTGCTGTCGATCGTGAAGCTGGGCACCTTCTAGTACCGGCGGACACCCGCAGGGCCCTCGGCGGATCGCCGGGGGCCCTTGGCATGTCGTCACCGATAGCAAGATGTCGCGAGCATCCACGGGCGGCACCCGAGCATCCACGGTCGGCACCAGGGCAGAACAAACCAGCCGAACAACCGCATGTCGCATCATGACAACTACAGAGCGTAATTTAGTGTGACTGTTCCCTACACCTCCTACAAGGAGTGCGCGTGAAAGCTCGCTTTGGCGTGAGGCGGGGAACGGCGCTCGTGGCCGCCCTGCTGGTCGCCGTCATCGCCCTGGTCCTTCCGGGATCGGCAGCCGCACGGACGGACGACAACGGAGCCCACTCGGACCACTGGGGCGTGATCGCCCGCAGCACGTTCGGCTCCCCGGTCGCCGAACTGCGCAACGGGCCCTACGGCCCGTTCGGCACGACGGGCGGGACCGCCAGGCCGCCGTACGGGCGAGGCAGCCTCGGCATCGAGGTGTCGGGCGCCACACGGACGGTGACCCCGACAGTCGTCGAGAAGGTCTACTTCGGCAACGAGGTGGACTTCTTCGGGAAGCAGGTGCTGGGGCTGCGGCGAGTCGGTTTCCACGTGTTCCAGACGAGCCAGAACGTCGGCTACGGCGGCCCGACGAACATGCCGAACATCAGGTTCGAGATCGACCCGAACGTGACGTCCACCGACGACTACGCCACGCTGGTGTGGGTGCCGACCGCGTCCCCGGTACGGAACGGCTGGAGCCCCTTCCTCGACGCCACACGGACCGGCTACTGGTACCTGACGGGCGGCGAGACGACCTGCAACCGGGCCGCCCGGTGCACCTTCTCCCAGCTGAAGGCGTCGTTCACCCGCGTCAACGCCAGGCCGACGGTCTACACGGTCGCCGTGGGCAAGGGACCCGACTTCATGTGGATCGGCGCGGTCGACGGCCTCCGGCTCAACGACTACGTCTACGACTTCGAGCGGGCCGGCGTCAGAGTACTTCGCGCGAAGTGAGCAACGGCAACGCCGAGAAACAGAAGAAGACATGAGCCGGACCGGGCCTGCCGACGCCGGAAACGGCCGGCCCGCCTCGCCCGGGCCCCGGACGGCCCACTCCGGGAGGGCCGTTCCGCACAGGGTCGCTAGAGGGCTTCCCTGGAGGGCGTGACGGCCTCCCCCGCCTTACGCACCACCGGCAGCACGCTCCACGGGAAGTTGATCCAGTCGTCGGTCCGCTTCCACACGTACTCGCACTTCACGAGCGACTGCGGCTTCTCGTAGATGACGGCGCTGCGCACCTCGGCGACGGCGTCCAGGCAGAAGTCGCGGACGAGCTTGAGCGTCTTGCCCGTGTCGGCGACATCGTCGGTGATCAGGACCTTCTTTTCCGAGAAGTCGACGACATCGGGGACGGGCGCGAGCATGACGGGCATCTCGAGCGTGGTCCCCACCCCGGTGTAGAACTCGACGTTCACCAGGTGGATGTTCTTGCAGTCGAGGGCGTAGGCGAGCCCGCCGGCGACGAACACTCCTCCCCGGGCGATGCTCAGCACGACGTCGGGTACGTAACCGTCGTCGGCGATGGTCTGCGCGAGCTCACGGACGGCGGTGCCGAACTGCTCGTAGCTCAGGTTCTCCCGCGCAGGGTCCGCGCCGCTCATGCCGTCGCCGCTCACACCTGGGTCCGGTGGAAGTTGAGGAAGGACCGGGAGGCCGTCGGCCCGCGCTGGCCCTGGTACCGGGATCCGTACCGCTCGCTGCCGTAGGGGGACTCGGCCGGCGAGGTGAGCCGGAACATGCACAGCTGGCCGATCTTCATGCCGGGCCAGAGCTTGATCGGCAGGGTGGCGAGGTTGGACAGCTCGAGCGTCACATGCCCGGAGAACCCGGGGTCGATGAACCCGGCGGTGGAGTGGGTGACCAGCCCGAGCCGCCCGAGGGAGGACTTGCCCTCGAGCCGGGAGGCGAGATCGTCGGGAAGCGTGATGACCTCGTAGGTACTCGCGAGTACGAACTCCCCCGGGTGGAGGATGAACGGCTCGTCGCCCTCGGGCTCCACGAGCCGGGTCAGGTCGGCCTGCTCGATGGAGGGGTCGATGTGCGGGTACCGGTGGTTCTCGAACACCCGGAACAGCCGGTCCAGCCGCACGTCGATGCTCGAGGGCTGCACCATGAATTCGTCGTAGGGATCGATCCGTACTCGCCCGGCGTCGATCTCGGCCCGGATGTCCTTGTCTGAGAGAAGCACGTCCCGAGGATACGCAAAGCGCGCGGAGCGACCACCATCGGACGACTCCGCGCGCCAGACCGGCGGCGCCTCCAGCGCCTCCGGCTCCTGTTGCCGCTACCGCTTCTCGAGAACCACCGGTACGGCACTCCGCAACCGGGTGCACCGAGGGCACCGGACGAGCCGCCCGGGACCGAGCCGCTCGGCCTGCTGCATCGGGAACGAAGCGGTGCTGAACACGTGCCCATCGGCACAACGGACGACGGTGCGCTCCATCAAGTCCTAGAGTCCCTTCCCCAAGAGCCCTGTCCGGCTGCTGCCCGCCGGACCACGAAAGCCACATTACGGGACGAACGGGACGGCCCTCCAGGCGGCACTCCGACCCCGCCCGGCCCCACTTCCACCACCCCACCGTACGCCCCAACTCCGGCCGCCCGCAGCAGGATCCACCCCCTGAAACGCCCTCAGGCCCCACGGCTTCATCGCCCGGGGCCTGGCATGAGGTAGAGTGACGGAGCGTTCCGACACCGGTCGAACCGGCGTCTTACGCGGGTGTAGTTTAATGGTAGAACATCAGCTTCCCAAGCTGAGAGCGCGAGTTCGATTCTCGTCACCCGCTCCACAGTCAAGGCCCAGGTCATCGACCCGGGCCTTTTTGCTTCAGTGTGGCTTCCTCCGGCGTTTGGCGCTCGTAGCCCATCGTGCGATCGAGGGGCGTAGCCGGCCGGTGCGAGGCCGGGACACGCCGGCCCGGGGCGGCAAGCTCAGTGGCGGTACGCGGCTGTCGCGATGTCGGTGAACGAGCGGATCAGCGGGTTGGTGTCGTCCTCGTTCCACACCGCCACCACGCGGCTCGGCGCCATGTCGGTCAGCGGGACCACGGCCAGTTCCGCGGGCAGGTCGTGCCCGAGCGGGGCCAGGCCGACCGTGCCGTTCCAGAGCACGGCTTGCAGGCATTCCTGGACGACGCGCACCACGGGGCCCTCGCGCGGCTCGCCGCCGTTCCAGTACGACTGCCAGATCGGGTCGGTGCCCTGCGGGAACTGGAACCAGCGGCGTTCGTCCAGGTCGGCCAGCCGCAACCGGCTGCGGCGGGCCAGCGGATCGTCGGCGCGCAGGACCACACCCACCGGATCGGTACGCAGCTCGCGCACCGTCAGGGCGGTCTCGTCGAACGGCGCCCGGGTCAGGGCGACGTCGACGAGTCCGGCGCGCAGCCCGCAGGTCGGGTCGGTCAGGTCGGTGTCGCGGACGCGGATGTCGATGCCGGGGTGGCTCCGACGGTAGGCGGCGGCCAGCCTGGCCGTTCCCGGGTCGGTGCCGTCGCCCAGGATGCCGACGGTGATGGCCGCGACGCCGGCGGCCGCGCTCACGCGTACGCGGACGCGGTCGGCCTGGTCGAGCAGGGCCCGCGCCTCGTCGAGCAGCACCGCGCCCACCGGAGTGAGCGTGACGCCGACAGGAGAGCGGACGAACAGCGGGGCACCGATCTCGGTCTCCAGTCGCTTGATCGCCCGGCTCAGCGGCGGCTGGCTCATGTGCAGCCGAGTGGCGGCCCGGCCGAAGTGGAGTTCCTCGGCGACCGCCACGAAGTAGCGCAGGGTACGTAGCTCCACGCTGCAACGATACCCAAGCGGTATGGGCGTCGCGGAACAGGTCTTGGACAGTCGCGGGGCCCTGGCGGTGCACTCGGAGCATGACCGAAGAAGCGAAGACCGGCGCACCGCAGGCCGACCCCGCCGTATCGGTGGTCGGTCCGGACGACGGTGAGACGATCGTCCTGGGCACCACGCGCATGCGCGTCCTCGAGGACGGCAGCCATACCGGGCACCGCCTCGGAATCGCCGAGTCCGTCCTCGCCCCGCACACCCCGGGACCGCCGCAGCACCGCCACGCCCGGCACGACGAGGGCTTCTACGTCGTCTCCGGCACGGTGCGGTTCACCGTCGGGGACGAGGACCACGACGCCACCGCGGGCGCGCTGGTGATGGTCCCGCCCGGCGCCCCGCACACCTTCGCCAACATCACCGACCAACCCGCCGTCATCCTCACCACCTTCACGCCCGACCTGTACGTGCAGTACTTCCGGGACCTCCGGAACGTGACCGTCAGCGGCGGGCCGCTGACGCCACAGGCCGGCATCGAGGCGATGAGGCGCTACGCGACCGAGCCCGCCGGCGACCCCACCCGAAGCCGTTCGGGATGACACCACCCGGTCGTCCCCTCACCTGCCCCGCGCAGCCGGGACGTCCCACCTTTCGACTTCCGGGTCACTCGGACGAGGGCCCGGTCCATCTCCGGGGGTTGCCCTGGAAATCGACGGGTCACCCGCACATCGGTGACCGTGGACGGGAACCATGAACCTCGCGTATTGGATCGTCGCCGGACCGCTCGCCCTCTTCTACCTCTACTCGGGCGCGATGAAGGTCATCCGCAGCCGAGATCAGCTCCGCCCGATGATGGCCTGGGTCGATCGCATGCCCCTGCCCGCTGTCAGGGCGCTGGGGGCGGTCGAGACGCTCGGTGCGACCGGGCTGATCCTGCCGCCCCTGACCGGCATCGCACCCTGGCTGGCACCGGCCGCGGCCATCGGGTTCGTGCTCCTGCAGATCGGGGCGATCGCCGTCCACCTGACCGGCGAGGACCGCCGGATCACACTCAACATCGGGCTCGTCGCCACTACGGCCGTGGCCGTCTGGGCGGCCACCACCCGGCTGTGACCGACGCCGGTGACGCCGGTGACGCCGGAAGCGCCTCCCGTACGGGCGCCGGACCGGGCCGGGTCGACATCAACGCCCTGACGACACCGGCCTGTTCGAGAGTGATGCGTCCGGCACCCGTCCCCGCCCGCACCTTCAGACGTTCGGCCACGGGGCCGGTGACGGCCAGTGGTACGCCCGACACCGTCACACGCAGGGTGTCCCGCCGTCGCCTCAGCGTGACCCGGGCCGGCCCCCGATCGCCCGCGCCGAGCGCCGCCTCGACGATCCGGTACGCCGACAGGGCCACATCGGGCGGCAGCTCCCGGGCGGCCTCGGGAAGACCCCTCAGGGTCACGTCCCGCCCGGTCGCCCGCACGGTCCGGCACAGCGTGTCGAGGTCGGCGGCGGTGGGCGCCGGAGCCAGTCCCGGTCCGGGATCCTCCGACTCGCCCAGGCTGTGCAGGAGTTCACGCATGGCGGCGAGTGCCGAACGGGCCTCGGCGGCCACCGCCTCCAGTCGCCCCTGCCGGGCCTGCTCGACCAGTGCCGCCGTGAGGTGCAGGACGGCGTCGCGCAACTTCGCCGCCAGCCGGTGCCGTTCGGCGTCCGCGGCCCGTTCCGCGTGCCACAGCGCGCCGGCCAGCGCGAAGTCGTCCAGGGCCAGGATCCGCAGCCGTCGGCGCCGCACGGCGAGCCCGGCACCCCACAGGCCGGCGAACAGCGCGCCCAGCACCATGGCCAACGGCACGGACATCACCACGGCCGTGGGCCACATCGACTCCTCGCCCGACAACGCGCCGTCCGCGCCCGCCGTCGCGACGAGGGTCCCGGAGAGCGAGACCGTCGCGGCGCACCACGCGGGCCAGGTACGGGTGGCTCCCCGGCCGTAGACCGCCACCGCGTACACCGCCAGCAGCTCCGCGAGCGCTCCGCCGGCGAAGAACACGAACACCCGCGACGGCAGCCCGGCCCCGGCGACCGCCGCCGGCCACAGCCACGACGTGGCCAGCACGCCGAGGAGCGCCTGCCACGGAGCACGCCGCCGCCACAGCAGCGGCAGCGCGTGAGCGGTCAGCAGCACCGCCACGACGAGCAGTCCGGGCACCGCGGCGCGCAGGCTCGCACCGGTCCACTCCTCCGCCGTGATCAGGGCGAACACCAGGGGAAAGAGTGTCGCCGTGCACACCAGCGCGGGGTCGGCCAGCCGCTGATCCCGCAGCACGTCACGCCGGCCCGTGCCCTCGGGCGGACCCCACGGCCCCGTGACGTCGGGCAGGGTGGCCCGGACCCGCCAGCCACCGCCGGGTGCGGGGCCGGCCGTCAGTTCCCCGCCGACGGCCGCGGCCCGCTCCCTCATCCCGGCGACGCCGCGTCCCGACCCCAGTCCGTCGACGGCGCCGACGCCGTCCGGTGCCGAGCCGCGCGGCGGAGCGTTGTCGACGCTCAGTTCCAGGACGCCCTCCCCGCGCCGGACACTGACGTGCGCGGCGGAGCCCGGGGCGTGCCGCAGGGCGTTCGTCAGGGCCTCGCGGACGATCCCGTGGACCGCCTCGGCCGCGGGTCCGGCCAGGTCGTCGGGGAGCACGGCGTCGATCGGACGCCCCAACCGGCCGAATCCGGCGATGAGTTCCTCGATGCGCGCGGTCATCGGCGGGGGAGCCGGACGGTCGGCGTCACGCAGCAGACCCACGAGCCGCTGCAGCGCCGTCAGGGTCTCGGTGCCGGTGCGCTCGGCGAACGACAACGCCTCGGCCGTCAACTCGGGCCTGCTGTCGCCGAGTCTTCGCGCGGCGTCGACCGTGATGACGACCGAGGTCAGGTGATGGGCGCTCACGTCGTGCAGTTCACGGGCCAGCCGCCGCCGTTCGGTATCGCCCGCCCGCCGCCGGGCCTCCTCCGCGCCGGCCAGCAGACGGGTCGCGAGCGACCGCCCCTTGAGCCACTGCCGTCGGGCCTCGCCGAGCCCCGCGCAGACGACGTACAGGAGCGCGCCGAGCACCCACTCGGAGGCGAGTGCTGGCCGGACCCCGACAAGGAGGAGGGACAGGAGCCACTCGACGCCCACGGCCGCGGCGACCGCGCGTACGGTCACGGGCACGGGGCGGCGGACCGCGACCGAATACAGCGCGATCGGCGCGCCCACCCCGAAGTAGCCGTCCTCCCAGACCAGTTGGCCCAGCAGGAGAGTGCCGAGGGACCAGGCGAGGGCCCGGACCGGCGCCTGCCGTCGGCGGCCCAGCGCGGCCGTCTCCACTACCAGCGCGCCGAGCACGGCGACGACGGCGGCCGCCCCGGGCATCTCCTCGCCGGCCAGCCCGGCTCCGGGCCACAGCCAGGCGAGCTGTCCGGTCGCGAGCAGTGCGGGGAGCAGCCAGTTGCGTATCGTCTCCATCTCGGCACGAGCGTAGGGCGGGCTGCGACGGCGCGGTATCGGCCCCGGGCAGGAGGCCGCTCTCCATCCTCCGACAGAGACGACCTTCGTGCCCGCGGCCGATGTGGGCGCACGCGCCCGCCGGGAGGCTTGTCGCCATGACGCATCCGCTCGCCGCCCCGCTGCCCGCGCTCCTCCCCGAACTGCTCCCCTACCACCGCATGGCACGCGTCTCGCCACGTCACCGGTGGTGGCGGCCCGTGCTCGGGACCGGGTTCGTTGCCGTGGCCGGCGTGCTGGTGGCCGTCCTGCTCTACGCCCTCGCATCCGCCCTGGGAGCGGCCAGGGGGTACCCCGAAGCGCCCGACGGGACCGTCGAGTTCGGCCCCGTCTCCGGCACCGCCCTCGACCTGCTGGCGATCGCCTCCGCGCTCCCCGTCGTCCTGCTCGCGGTGCGCTGGATCGGCCGCCGCCCGGCGGGCACGGTCTCGTCCGTGACGGGCGGACTGCGGTGGCGCTGGCTGGGGCTGTGCGGGCTGGTGGCCCTCCCGGTCCTCGCCGTGACCACCGGGGCCATGCTCCTGCTGCCCACGGACGATGCCGCGCCGTCGCGGTGGGCGGGCTGGGAGGTCTTCGGACCGGCCCTCGCGATGCTGGTCGTCCTGGTACCGCTGCAGGCGGCCGCCGAGGAGTACGTCTTCCGGGGCTGGCTCGCCCAGACGGTCGGCGCCTTCCTGCGCTCCCCCTGGTGGGCGCTCGTGCCCCAGGCCGTCCTGTTCGCCGCCGCCCACGGCTGGGGCACCCCGTGGGGCTTCGCCGACCTGGTTCTGTACGGAATGGTCGCGGGCCTGCTCACCGTACGCACCGGCGGGCTGGAGGCGGCCATCGGCCTGCACGCCGTGAACAACCTGCTGGCCTTCGGGATCTCGGCGGCCGCCGTCGACGGACTCAAGAGCGACGACACCGCCGCCGACGCTCCCTGGCAGGTCGTGGCCCTCGACCTGGCCGGCATCGCCCTGTACGCGGCGGCCGTACTCTGGCTGGCCCGGCGCCGCACGCCGACCCGCACCGTCCCCGCGCCGGCAACGGCACCGGCACCTGTTCCGGTCCCCGCACCCATTTTTGTCCCCGCCCCCGTCCCCGCCCCCGTCCCGCCTCCGTGGGCCTTTCCCGACCGGCACCCCCGGACCCTCGACGCCCAGCCCCCTGACCCCTGGTCGCCGACGTTGCGTGATCCGCAACGAAACTGACGGTCCGTCGACATGGGAACGCGCCTGAGGGGCACCCGGAGGAGCAAGTCGAAAGTGAGGAGCGCGTGGCCCGTCCGGTCCGTGCAACCGACAACCGGGAGTGTTCGATGACGAGTTATGGCAGCTCTTCCACCGCGTCCTCGGGATCACGCACCAACGGCCTGGCGATCGCGAGCCTCTGCTGCGGCATCGTCGGGCTGTTCATCCTGAACATCGTCCTGGGGCCGCTGGCCATCGTCTTCGGTGCCGTCTCCCGGCGCCAGGCGGGAGTCAGGAGCGGCGCCGGCATGGCGAAGGCCGGCATCATCCTCGGCATCGTCGACGTGGTGCTCTGGCTCGTACTGCTGGCGGTCGCCGCCAGCAACGGCGGATTCAGCTGGTACGTGGGCGGCTGACCGACGCAGGCGCGCGGCGGGGCGCCGGCCCGAGGTGACAACCTCGGCCCGGCGCCGACGCGTTGGCGGGAGGGGTCCGGGGCCGAGGCCGGGGCCAAGGCCAGGGGCCAGGGGCCAGGGGCCAGGGGCCAGGGGAGATATTGGGTGCGAGCTCTCGGATCCGGGTCCGGCGATCCGGGGATCCGGGATCCGACGTCCGGGACCCGAGACCGGGGATCCGAGGTCCGAGGTCCGAGGTCTGGGGTCCGAGGACCGGGGTCTGGTGTCTGGGGACCGGGGTCCGGGGTCCGGGGTCTGAGCTCCGGGATCCATGGGAGATATTCACACCGTCGTAAAGTCCGATATTTCCCATATCTGCGCATGGGTGATGCCCAGCCGGATACCCGTACGGCATGGTACGGACACTGAGGCCGCACAGGCGGCACGGCGAGCGCACGGCGGACCGCGAGGGCGAGGACGGACAGGATCCGGTCGCCGCCGGTCCGGACGAGCAGGTGGAGCGGCAGGCCCCTGACAAGCCCACGGACCTGCCCAAACGCTCCTGGGCAGCGGTGCTCAAAGGCACCCTGAAGGAGTTCAAAAAGGACGAGCTGGCCGACCGTGCGGCGGCCCTGACCTACTACTCGATCCTGGCACTGTTCCCCGCGCTGCTGGCGCTGGTGTCGCTGCTGGGGATCGTCGGGCAGTCGGCCACGCAGGCGGTCCTGGACAACATCCAGAAACTCGCGCCGGGCGCGGCTCAGGACATACTGCGCAGCGCGGTGCAGCAGATGCAGGGCAAGGGCGGGGTCGGCTCGGTCATGGCCATCGTCGGTCTGCTGCTGGCGGTGTGGTCGGCGTCCGGCTATGTCGCCGCGTTCATCCGCAGCGCCAACGCGGTCTACGACATCCCCGAGGGCCGTCCGGTGTGGAAGGTGCTGCCGGTGCGGGTCGGGGTGACCGTCGTCCTGATGGTCATGGCGGTGATCAGCGCGCTGATCGTGGTGTTCACCGGCAGCCTGGCCCGGCAGCTCGGCACCGCCCTCGGGGTCGGTGACACGGGGCTCACCGTGTGGTCGATCGCCAAGTGGCCGGTGCTGGTGGTCCTGGTCACGGTGATGATCGCGGTCCTGTACTGGGCCACTCCGAACGCGCGCGTGCGCGGCTTCCGCTGGGTCACGCCGGGCAGCTTCCTGGCCCTGCTGATCTGGCTGGTCGCCTCCGCCGGGTTCGCGCTGTACGTGGCCAACTTCGGCTCGTACAACAAGACCTACGGCACACTCGCCGGTGTGATCATCTTCCTGGTGTGGTTGTGGATCACCAACCTGGCGATTCTGCTCGGCCTGGAGTTCGACGCGGAAATGGTCCGCCAGCGCGCCGTCGCCGGTGGCCACCCGGCCGACGACGAGCCGTACGTCCAGCCGCGCGACACCCGCACGTGGGACGAGGAGGACCGCCGCCGCCTCGGGTCCTGACCCGGCGGAGACGGTCAGGACCACCGTCGGCAAGGACCACCGTCGGCAAGGACACGGCCGGCCGGGACACGGCCGGTCAGGAGACCGTCCGCTCCTGCGGCGGTTCGAGGGAGATGTGCGGGGACAGGGCGCGGAGGAAGTCCGGCGCGTCGAAGATCTCGCCGGCCGAGGCGACACCCACCGTGCGGGTCCGGCCGGTCAGGATGCGGTGGACCGCCTCCACCGCGAGCGGTGCGGTGACGGCGTAGATGTCCCGGCCGCTCGCCGCCGCCCGCCGTTCCGTGTCGCCGGAGCGTACGACGACGTCGACGACGAAGGTCTGGTCGGACCGCCCGTTCTCGTCGGCCGCCGTCGGCGCCGGCGTGTCCGAGGCCGCGAGGTCCGTGGCCGCCTCGGTCGTCATGTGGGTGCGTACGGCGGGGACGGCGAGATGGCTGGGGAGGGTGACCACGTCGGCCATCGTGAACTCCCCGACGACCTCCCTGGTGCCCATCGGCTCGGGAAACGCCCACTTCAGGAGCGTCGGCCGGTCGTCGTGGTACTCCAGCCGCCCGCCGGTGTAGCGGACACGCCGGCCACCGCGCCGCTCCCGGGAGACCGTGCCGGCGGTCCGCGTCCCGGGGGTCGGATGCCAGCCGCTCAGCCCGTAGGCGACGGTCGCCTCGTCCGCCGTCGTCCAGTCGCCCATCGCGGCCGTGGCCAGCAGGTCGCCCAGACCGCCGTAGAAGGCCATCGCGGGGACGATCACCGCTCCCGCAGCGCGGGCCCGGTCCGAGAAGTGCGCGAACGTGTCGAGGTTGGCCTCGATCTCGGCCGCCACATCGACGTACGGGATCCCGGCGCGCAGTGCCGCCTCGATCAGCGGAGCGGCGGTCATGGCGAACGGGCCCGCGCAGTTGATCACCGCGTCCGCACCGGCCAGGGCACGGTCGAGCGAGGCGGGGTCGTCGACCGAAGCCGGCCGGATCTCGAGTCCGGGTGCGGATACGGACGTCGATGCGGACGCCGATGCCGATGCCGATGCCGATGGCGATGGCGATGGCGATGGCGATGCCGCTGGCCCTACGGACAGCGCCGCCGCTCGCAGCTTCTCGGCGTCTCGGCCGGAGAGGACCGGAACGAATCCACGGTCCCGCAGCTGTGCCACCACGAAGCGTCCGGTATGGCCGTACGCGCCGTACACCGTCACCTTGCGTCCCGACCCCGACCCCGACCCCGACCCCGACCCCGATCCCGCCGCCGTTCCCGATTCTGATGCCGACGCCATGGCTTCTCCCCCGCCTTTTGAAGATCCCTGATCCGCGTGATCCGCGGGTCCGCGTGGTCTGTCCGTCCGTGTGATCCGTTGAGAACATCCTGGCGAGGGCGGGCGGCTCCGTGTGAGTGTCCGGAACGACACGCCCCGTACAGTTTCGGACATGGGTACCGTCGCGCTGGCCGTCACCGAGGGAATGCTGCACTTCGAACTGTCCATGGCGTACGAGGTGTTCGGCGCCGCCCCGGTCGGCGTGACCGTCCCCTGGTACGAGGTCGAGGTCTGCGGGTCGGCCGCCGTGCGGTTAGGCCGGTTCCGGCTGGAGCCCGACCAGGGGCTCGACCGCCTCCACCGGCTGCGGCGCGCCGACACGGTGATCGTCCCCGGCTGGGCGGACGTCGACGAGGAGCCGCCCGCCGAACTCGTCGGCGCCGTGCGCGCGGCCCACGAGGCGGGGGCACGCGTGGCCTCGCTGTGCACGGGCGCGTTCGTGCTGGCCGCCGCCGGGCTGCTGGACGGCAGGCGCGCGACCACGCACTGGGCGCACACCGAGGTCCTGGCCGCCCGCCACCCGCGGCTGGAGGTCGATCCGGACGTCCTCTACGTGGACAACGGCAGCGTGCTCACCTCCGCGGGCAAGGCGGCCGCGATGGACCTGTGCCTGCATCTCGTCCGGCTCGACCACGGCTCGTCCGTCGCCAACGCCGTCGCCCGCCGTCTGGTCGTGCCGCCGCACCGGGCTGGCGGCCAGGCCCAGTTCGTCGCCGCCCCGGTCCCCACCCGGGACGACCACCCGCTCGGCTCGCTGTTCCCCTGGGCGATCGAACGCCTCGACCGGCCCCTCACCGTGGAGGACCTGGCCCGCCGGGCGGGGATGAGCTCACGCACCCTGGGCCGCCACTTCCGGACGGTGACCGGCACCACCCCGCTGCAGTGGCTGCTGACCCAACGGATCTGCCGAGCACAGGAGCTGCTGGAGACCACCGACGACGTCGTCGACGTCATCGCGACGGCCACCGGCATGGGCACCGCCACGACACTGCGCCGACACTTCAACCGCACGGTCGGCGTGCCACCGGACACCTACCGCCGAACCTTCCGCTCACGGCCCGGCACCGACCCGGCGCAGGCCACGTCAGCGCAGAACACACAGGTGCGGAACACGTAGGCGCAGGCCACAGGGACACGTAGGCGCAGGCCACATAGGCGGGGGGCACACAGGAGCGGATCACACAGGAGCGGGTCACATCCTGGAGCGCCGGGCCGGACGTGCCGGTGCGTCGGGGGACGCGCGCCCGGTGCGGCGGGAGACACGCGGGGGGTCAGTCCCGGACGAGCTGGTCGGCCAGGCGGTGCGCCTGGGCCAGCAGCGTTCCGTACGTCACCAGCGCGTCCGGGTCGTCGGGCACGGCTCCCGGCAGCTGCCGGCGGAACTCGTCGAGAGTGCGGCGGAGCTCCTCGACCGCCTCGCGCAGTCGTTCCGCCGCACGGTCGTCGGAGCCGCCCGGGGCGAACCGGGTCCGACCGTACAGCCGGACAGCGCGCGCCGTGTGGCGCAGGAAGTCCGCGTAGGCGCGGGTGATGCCGGCGGGCGGCCGGGCCTCCTCCCCGCTCTCGGCGATCTCCCACACGGTCCGGGTCACCCCCACGGTGTGGACGGCGACGTGGTCGAGCACGACCAGCGCGTCGTCGTACGCCTTGCCGTGCGAGGAGAGGAGCCGCGTGCGGCGCCCGCGCGGATTGCCGCGCATGCTCTCGCGGCTCCAGCCGATCGCCGACCGTGCCTGGTCGACCAGCCGTCCCAGCCGCAGGGCCCGCTCGTGCCTGCTTCCGGCCGCCTGCCCGTCCCACGCGCCGTCGGCCAGACCGTCGGCCACCGAGTCCAGGATCTCCTGCGCCTCACGGGCCGCGTCCTCCAGCGCGGAGCGGGCGTCGCGCAGGTAGACCGGCGGCCGGATCAGCACGTTGACCGCCACCCCGACCACCGCGCCGAAGACCGCCTCCGCGATGCGGGCGGCCGACGAGACGACGCTCACCTGGCCACCGGTCAGCACGAAGAGCGCACCGGTGGCGGCGTAGACGCCCTGGCTTCCCAGCCGCTGCCACTGCCCCAGCAGCAGCACCGCCGGAAGGACCAGGGCCATGGCGGCCATCGCGCTGCCCAGCAGCAGCGCCCCGGCTGTCGCCACCGCCGTGCCCACCGCGATCGCCGCGAGCTGCTGGAGCCCGTGCGCGACGGACCGGTACACGGTCGCCTCCACCAGCACGACCGCGACCCACGGCGCCACGAACGCCATCGGGGCCTCGAGCCACCAGCCCACGACCGCCCACGCCAGCCAGGCGGCCAGCGCCGCCTTGCCCGCCTGCACCGCCAGATCCCGCTCCCGGCCCGGCCCTTCCCCCGCCCGCCGCACCGCGGCGACGACGGACGCGACCCAGCGCCGAACAACCCATGCCGTCCTACGCGTCCACTCCATGGCACGGCGAGTGCCACACCAGGGACGAGACGCACCCGCCGACCACGACTTCACTCACCGCCTGGCCGACTGACCGCCTGACCGACTTGCTGTCCTACCGACTCGACGACTCGACGAACCCGATCAGAGGGGCGAACCGGGGTCGCCGGGCCGGATGCGGCCCCGCCAGGCGCCGGTCTCGCCGCCGCGCTGCTCGATGTAGTCCTTGAAGCGGTGCAGGTCTCCCTTGACCCGGCGGTCGATCATGCCGAGCATGTCCGCGCCCTTCTCGACCATGCCGGTGGGCTCGACGTCCATGGTGAGTTCCACCCGGGTGTGGCTGTCGTCCAGGCGCTGGAACCGGACCGATCCCCGCTGCCGGGACTCGCCGTCGACGACCCGCCAGGTGATCCGGTCGTCCTGCAGCTGGTCGACGATCTCGGTGTCGAACTCGCGCCGCACCCCGCCGATCTTGGTGGTCCAGTGGTTGTGCCGCTCGTCGAGCTGGCGCACCTCCTCGACGCCCTCCATGAAGTTCGGGAACTCCTCGAACTGCGTCCACTGGTTGTAGGCCGTGTGGACGGGGACCTCGACGTCCACCGCTTCCTTCACCGTGCTCATCGTTCCTCCTCGCTGATGGTCGTTCCGTTCCGCAGGGCGCCGGGTACCCGGCCGTGCAGCAATGAAGACCAACATATGAGGGCGTATCGCGGCGTATCACTCCGTCCTGCGGGCACTCGGCGGCCATGAACGCCGAGACAGGAACCCAGGGCTCCTACTGGCTGGAGACCGCGCCGCCCGGCGCCCCGGCTCCGCCGCCGTCCGGTGACCTCACCGTCGACGTCGCCGTGATCGGCGCCGGCATCGCCGGCCTCAGCACGGCCTGGGAGCTGGTCCGGCAGGGGCGCGAGGTGGCGGTGCTGGAGGCCGACCGGATCGCCGCCGGGGTCACCGGCCACACGACGGCCAAGCTGACCGCGCAGCACACCCTGATCTACGACCGTCTGCGGCGCACCCGCGGCCCCGAGGGCGCCGCCCTGTACGCGCGCTCGCAGACCGAGGCGATCCGGCACGCCGCCGAGATCGTCGCGGAACTCGGCGTCGACTGCGCGTGGGAGGAGGCGGCGGCCTTCACCTATGCCGAGGATCACCGGCACGTCGCGGAGTTGCGGGCGGAGGCCGAGGCCGCACGTGAGGCGGGGCTGCCGGCCGAGTTCGTGACCGGGACCGAGCTGCCCTTCGCGGTCGCCGGCGCGGTCCGGGTGAGCGGACAGGCCCAGTTCCATCCCCGTAAGTACCTGCTGGCGCTCACCGAGGACCTGATCGGGCGGGGTGGCACGGTGTACGAGGGAACACGGGTCGTCGGCCTCACCGAGGGCGAACCCTGTGTGCTGCGCACCGACGCCGGTGTGTCGATCCGCGCCCGCGAGGTCGTGGTCGCCACCCACCACCCCGTCTTCGACCGGGCCCTGCTGTTCACCCGGCTCAGCCCCCGCCGGGAACTCGTCGTCGCCGCGACCATCGACGAGGACCGTGCCCCGCGCGACATGTACATCACGCCGGAACGGGCCACCCGCTCCGTGCGCACCGCCCCGTACGGCGACGGCAAGCGCCTGCTGATCGTCACCGGGGAACACTTCACCCCCGGCACCGCGGACGCCGAGGAGAGGTTCGCCCGGCTGTCCGCCTGGGCCGACGACCGCTTCGCCGGTCTCACCTTCACCCACCGCTGGGCCGCCCAGGACAACGACTCCACCGACTCCGTACCTCTGGTCGGACCGCTCCACCCCGGCAGCCGGCACACCTATGTGGCCACCGGCTTCGGCGGCTGGGGCATGAGCGGCGGCATCATGGCGGGCCGTCTGCTCGGCGACCTGATCAACGGCCGCGAGTCCGCCTGGAGCGGCCTCTACGATCCGCGCCGCCTGGCGTCCGTGGTCCGCGAGGGGACCACGTTCCTCAAACACCAGGCCCAGGTGGCCCGGCACTTCGTCGGCGACCGGCTGCCGGCCGTGACGGCTCCCGCGCCGGCCGACATCCCCCGTGGCCACGGCGCCGTGCTGCGCCTGGGCGGACGGCAGTACGCCGTCCACCGGGACCAGAACGGCGACCTCCGTGCGGTCTCGGCGCGCTGCACCCACCTGGGCTGCATCGTGTCCTTCAACCACGGCGAGCAGGCCTGGGAGTGCCCCTGCCACGGCTCCCGCTTTGCTCCGGACGGACAGATCCTGCAAGGCCCGGCGGTCCGCCCGCTGGAGCGGCGCGACCTCCCGGAGTAGGGACACCCGCGGGGACACCGTCCCCGCGTTCACTTCGCGTTCATCCCCGGTACTAACGCTGTTCAGAGACGCCCCTCATCGGCCTTTCATGTCTTACCTGTTTCTTACAGGGATGTGATTGATCGCCGACGATCTGAAGGGACGTCATGACTGGCTGGTTGAAGCGCCGTCGCTCCGGCGACGGCGGGCCGGGCGGCGACGAGGCCCCCGTGCGGGCCGGGGGACCGCCGCCGCAGTTCGCGGACGACGAGGCGCTGCGGGTGGCCAGCAGACTCCACGCCTTCAACCGGTACGAGCTCAAGTACCTGGTTCCGGTGGAGCAGGCGGCGCACATCCGGGACGAGCTGGGCGAGCGGATGGACCGCGACCTGCACAGCCCCGTCGGCGGCTACGGCGTGTGGAGCCTCTACTACGACACGCCTCAACTCCGCTTCTACTGGGAGAAGATCGAAGGCCTGAAGTTCCGCCGCAAGCTGCGTATCCGCCACTACGGGGACCTGGACGGGGTCACCGACGCCTCCCCGGTCTGCGTGGAGATCAAGCAGCGGGTCAACCGGGTCACCCAGAAGCGCCGCATCACCGTGCCCTACGCCACCGCCCGGAAGCTGTGCGACGAGCGGGAGATGATCGAGCACTCGGCGAAGGAGAGCGCCTTCGTCGACGAGGTCCTCGAGCTGGTGGTCCGGCTCAACCTCCAGCCCACCGCCATCACCGGTTACCAGCGTGAGGCGCTGGTCGGCCGCGACCAGGACACGGGACTGCGCGTCACCTTCGACCGCCGCATCCGCGGCCGCGACCGGGACTTCCACTTCGGCACGCCGAACGCCGAGAACCGGTTCACCGTCCCGCCGCACCTGTCGGTGATGGAGATCAAGGTCAACGAGCGCACCCCGTACTGGATCACCGACCTGGCGGCCAGGCGCAACCTGAGCCTCGTCCGGGTCTCCAAGTACGTCCAGAGCATCGAGGCGTTCGGCCTGGCCCCCAGGTCCGTCTTCCACGTCCGGGAGGAAGACCTCCCGTCGGCGCCCGGCGCCGTCCCCTTCATCCCCTCGCCCGCGTCCCCCACGACGCGACGCCCCACGGAGGCATCCCACTCGTGAATCTCAACGTCCAGGACCTGAGCGGTACGTTCAGCGTCACCGACATCGTGCTCGCCATGACCCTGTCCTTCGTGCTCTCCGCGATGATCGGCTACGTCTACCGGGCCACGCACAAGAACGTCTCCTACAGCCAGTCCTACGTGCAGACGCTGGTCATCGTCGGCATGATCGTCGCGCTGATCATGCTGGTCGTCGGCTCCAACCTGGCCCGCGCCTTCTCCCTGGTCGGAGCGCTGTCGGTGGTCCGCTTCCGCAACGCGGTCAAGGAGACCAGGGACGTCGGCTTCATCTTCCTGGCGATGGCCGTCGGCATGGCGTGCGGCGCCCGCTTCTACACACTGGCCGCGGTCGGCGGCACCGTGATCGCCCTGATCATCCTGGCGATGAGCAAGTTCGACTGGTTCGCCCTCAACGTCCAGCGTCAGGTCGTCAAGGTCCAGGTCCCGGCGGGCGAGGACCACACCCACGCGATCCAGGACGTCCTGCTGCGCCACACCGACGAGTTCGAGCTGGTGAGCACGGAGTCGATCCGCGGCGGCACCCTGACCGAGGTGTTCTACACGGTCCGCATCAAGAAGGGCCACGAGCCGGGCGAGCTGGTCGCGGCCCTCCAGGAGCGCGCCATGGGGCAGCGCGTGACCGTGCTGACCGGTTACGACCAGACGGACCTCTGATGACCGCCCCCCGCAAGCGGCTGGCGCACCGCATCCCGCTGCGGCTTCGCCACCACTGGAAGCCGGCCGGCTCCCTCGCCGTGGGGCTCTCGGTTCTGCTGATCTTCTTCGGGGACGTCCGCGTGACCCCCTTCGTCACCAGCGCCTCCACGGCGGACGGGGACGAGATCACGGACAACGTCACGGGAGCGGTCGACCTGTTCGACGACTCACGGACACACTCGATCCAACTCGAGTACAGCGAGACCGACTTCACGGACATGATGGAGAAGTTCCAGGACGAGGGCGAGAAGGAGTACATCAAGGCCGACCTCACCGTCGACGGCGTGTACCTGAACGACGTCGGTATCCGGCTCAAGGGCAACTCCACGCTCCAGAGCCTGCGTGGCGGCGGCATGGGAGGCGGCGGCCAGGGCGGCCCCGCGGGCCAGGACGGCGGCGCGCAGAACGGCGGTCAGCGGCAGAACACCGGGGCGCAGAACGGTGAGCAGCAGCAGAACGGCGGTCAGCAGCAGGCTCCACAGGGCGGCGGCACGGAAGCGGCCGGGGGCGGCGCGGGAGTGGCTGGTGGTGGCGGTGGCGGGATGACGCAGTTCAGCCTCTCCGCCTCCAAACCCGAGGAACTGCCCTGGCTCATCAGCATCGACGAGTACGTCGAGGGCCGCGCCTACGAGGGCCACCGCGAGCTCTCGCTGCGCCCCGGTGTCGACGAGGCCCTGCCGCTGAACGAGGCCCTGTCGCTGTCGCTGATGAAGAAGTCGGGCCAGACGGCCGAGAAGTTCGCCTTCACCGCGGTGAAGGTCAACAGCCGTCCGGTCGCGACCCGGCTCATGGTCGAGAACCCGAGCAAGGACTACGTCGACGCGGAGCTCGGCAGCACGGGCGTGGCGTACAAGGCCAGGGCGGGCAGCAGCTTCGACTACGTGGGCGACGACCCCACCGACTACGAGGAGTCCTTCAAGCAGCTCAACCTCAAGGGCAGCCAGGACCTCTCGCCGGTGATGAAGCTCCTGAAGTGGGTCAACCAGGCGTCGGACGCGGAGTTCGCCGAGAACCTCGACAAGTACGTCGACGTGGAGTCCTTCTCGGAGTACGTGGCGACGCAGAACCTGCTCCTGAACTTCGACGACATGGCCGGACCGGGCAAGAACTACGTGCTCTGGTACGACCTCGGCACGAAGAAGTTCTCCGTCCTCGGCTGGGACTTCAACCTGACGTTCAGCGGCACCGCCACCACCGGGCCCGACGACAGCACGAGCATGGGCGGCGGCGGAGGACGCGGCGGCGCAATGCCGGGTGGCACCGCGCAGGACGGAGCGGCGGGCGCCCCGTCCGGGATGCCGTCCGCACTGCCGTCCGGGATGCCGCAGGCTCCGGGCAACGGTCAGCAGGACGACCGGCAGGACGCGGACACGGCGGAGGCCGGCGGTCCGGGCGGCGGCGGAGGCGGCGGCATGGGCGGCAACCTCCTCAAGGAGCGGTTCCTGGCGGCGGACGCCTTCGACGACGCGTATCACGCGGCCTACAAGAAGCTGTACCAGGAGTTCTACGCCTCGGGCTTCGCGCTCGACGCTCTCGACTCCCTCGCCGCGCAGGCCGAGCGGGCGGGCGCCGACACCTCCGGAGTCTCCGCCACCGCGAAGTCCCTGAGCGGCACGGTCACCTCACGGACCGAGGCTCTCGCGAAGAACGAGGTGATCACCGGCTGACGGCGGTCCCGTCGCCTCGACGGCCACACATGCGAGCGGCGCGCCCGGGCCCTGGGGGGCCGGGGCGCGCCGCCTGTTGCGCGCCGGTGTGCCGAGTCAGGTGCTCATCGGCTCACCGGGTCCGGAACGGTCAGTGGTGGCCGTGGCCCCCACCGTGGCCTCCGCCGTGGTTGCCGTCGTGGTGACGGTTGCGGCCCCAGGACTCGTCGTCCACGAAGCGGCCGCGGTCGTTGCGCAGGGTGGCGGTGTCGGAGCGGTTGTCCCACACCTCCCGGTTGCGGTCCTGGAAGAGGTCCCGACGGGTGTCGCGGCCCTCGCCGGTGTGGACGCGGACCGTGGAGCGGCCCTCCAGGCGGTAGTGGTGGAACGTGTAGGTGCGGCCGTCCTCGTTCCTGAGGGTCCAGCCGTCGAGGTTGATCGTGTGGCGCGTGGTGTTGGTGAGTTCCACCCACTCCCTGTTCAGCGAGCTCCGGGAGCGGTCGTCACGTCCCGGGGCGTCGTACTGGACGGCGCTGATCCGCACCTCCGGGCGGTCGGGACGAGCGTGGTCGGACGCGGACGCCGGCAGTGCCATCGCACCGACCAGGGCGCCGGCCGTCAGGGCGGCGGCGGTCAGACGACGAGCGGTGACAGAAGCGGAAGTGGACAAAGAGTTCCCCTGGGATGTGCGGGCACCCTCCCACAGCGGCCTTGGTGGACGCCGTGGGGCTTGGTGCGATGTGCGGGTGCGGTCGGCTGGCCGCAGACACACTCTGTCCACGGAGTGCGGGAGATGGGTAGGAAACATGGCGTGTGTTACCTGTTGTCCACATCTCTGTGACTCTCGGCTGCAACGTCCATTTAAGTGACTAAGTACTGAAGTTGACGTTCCGACAGCTGATGACCCCTTGTGGGAGTTGGCCTGTGTGGCCCGGACGCCATGGCGCGCCACCCCACCGGGAGACGGAGCGTCACCCGAAAGTGAGTAACGGCCAACCGTCCGTTGTCACCCTCCCGTCACCGGGCGCCGTCGCTCGGTGAGCACGGAAGCCCTCGGCCGGCGCGGTGCGCAGTGCGCGGCGGGTGGGGATGTCGGTGGTGGGGAAGCCCGGGGCGGTGACCGTCCGGCGCCGGGTGCGGCCGTGTCGGCCCCGGTCGGCGGGGGAGGTCAGCCGGCCGTCGCCCCACGGGGGCGGATCAGCCCGCTCTCGTAGGCCAGGATGGTCGCCTGCACCCGGTCGCGGAGCCCCAGCTTGGTGAGCAGGGCGTTGACGTGGGTCTTGATCGTTCCGGTGGTGACGCCCAGGACGGCCGCGATCTCCGCGTTGGCCAGGCCCGAGGCGATGTGCAGCAGCACCTCCCGTTCGCGGGGGGTGAGCCCGCCCAGGGCGCCGGTGACGACGGGCGGCGGGGGTGCGCCCTGGGCGAAGGTGTCGATCAGGCGGCGGGTGACCGCCGGGGCGAGGATCCCGTCGCCGGACGCGACGACACGCAGAGCGGTCAGGAGTTCCTCGGGCCGGGCGTCCTTGAGCAGGAAGCCCGAGGCGCCGGCGCGCAGCGCCTCGTACACGTAGGCGTCGAGGTCGAAGGTGGTGAGCACCAGGACGCGGGGTCCGGTCTCCGGCGCGGTGATGAGCCGGGTGGCGGTCAGGCCGTCCATGCCGGGCATCCGGATGTCCATCAGGACCAGGTCGGGTGTCTCGCGCCGGGCGAGTTCCACGGCGCTCGCGCCGTCCCCGGCCTCGCCGACCACGGTCATGTCGGGTTCGGCGTCGACGATGGCGGCGAACCCGGCACGGACCACTGCCTGGTCGTCGACGACCATCACGCGTGTGGCGACGGGGCACCTCCTGGGCGCGGGCCGGACCCGGTCCGGTCGGCGACGGCAGCAACGCCCTCACCGTACCGGCCTGTTCGGCACCTCCCCCGGCGGCCGACCGGGCCCGCGGCACGCACGGCGGTGAGCGCCGCGCGGGCCTCGGCGGCCACCTCGTCCGGCCGCCCCGCCGCCGTGGGCGGGGGCGGGGGCGGGGGCGGCCGTCCGTCCGCCCGTCGGCCCCGACCCACCGCCGCACCAGCTGTCCGTCGGCGAGCGGTCCCGCGGAACGCCCGGTTCCGTGCCGCCGCCACGGCGGGCGCGCGCGTGGGTCCCGCGGCACGGTCGGAGCGCCGGGACGGCCAGGACCCCGGGACGGTCTCCACCCTGCGACAAAGGCTCTGTTCCTCCGTCGCGCCGACGATTCGGCGGCCGGCCGACGGGATGCCGAAGGCCATGGACATCACCCCGCTCGTCGTCGTGCCCAGCGTGGTCGTGATCGTCGCGGCCTCGGTCCTCACCGCCTCCAACGAACCCCCGCTGCGGGTCCACCCGCTGACCGGCACGGGCTCCCTGCCCTTGAGCCACGCCCTGCTCGCCTCGCACAGTCTCAGCTCCGCCGTCGGGGACAGCGGCGTCGCGCCGTGGGTCGTGCGGCTCGCCGTCATCGGCACCCTGACGGCCGCGTTGAGCTTCTTCGTCGGCGGGGACGGACGCGGGCGCGCCGAGGACGACCGCACCGCCGACGGCGCCCCGTCCTCCCGTGCGGCGGCCTGAACGCGATCGCGCGCCGTGGAAAGCCGGACCGACCCTAGAGGTAGTCCTCGAGGCGGGCGACCGTGAAGCCCTGCTCCTGGATGTGCCGCAGCAGGTTGGCGGTCATCTCGGTCATGGTCGTGCCCTTGAGCTCGGACGGCCCGCGGAAGTGGGCCAGCACGATGTCGCCCGGGTGGAGCTTCTTGTCGCCGCGCTGGTACTGCATGTTCTTGATCTGCATGGACTCGCGCCACAGGACGATCGCCTCGACACCGCAGGACGCGGCGGCGGCCCGGGTGTCCTCGTTCCAGTTGCCGTAGGGCGGCCGGAACAGCCTCGGCTGGGTGCCGTATCGATCCTTCAGCTTGGTCTGCTGGCCGCAGATCTCCTGCTTCTGTGCGGCCGCGCCCAGGGTGCGGAGGTTGGGGTGGTTCAGCGTGTGGTTCTGGACGCCGCCGCCGAGGGCCTGGAGCTTGCCGAAGTAGCCGTAGTCGGCGCGGATGGCGGAGTCCGTCAGGAACATCGTGAAGGGGATCTTCAGCTCCCGCATCATCGTCAGGAACTCGGGGTCCTTCTCCGCGCCGTCGTCGAAGGTGAGAAAGACGATCTTCTCCTGGGTGGGTATCTCGCTGATCACCGGCACCCGGCCGTCGGCGGCCGGCAGCCCGACCGGCTTGGCTTCCGGTGGGGCGGGCGGGGCGGCCGGCGGTTCGAGGCCCCACTTGGCGTAGGCGGCCTCGACGCCCGCCCGCGCGCCCGCCTCGCCGCGGGGCGACGGGGTGGACGGTGCGGAGCCGGACGGTGCCGCGGCGGGGCGGCGGGACTCCGCCGGGGTCTCGGCCCCGCAACCCGTCGCCACGCCTGTCGCGAGAAGGACGCAGGCCAGCGCCGCCCCTCTGATCCGCCTGTCCATCGTGTGCACCCCATGTCGTCCGTACGCCTCGCCCCGTCCACTGCTTGATGTCGAACGGACGTCCGAGGTTCCGCCGCGGGGCGGACCGGGTGCCGCGTCTCCCCGGTAAGGACGGGCGCGGGATGATGGCCGGCATGCGCATCCGCATCGACGCCGTCGACCTGCCCGGCCTCACCCGAGCGGCCTCCGCCGACGGCAGGGTCCCCGCGTACGGCAACCTGCACGTCGCCGTGCAGCGTCGCGACCGTCCGGCCGAACTGCTGGAGCCGCAGCCCGGCGACGCGCCGTCCGCGACCTGGACCCTGGAGTGCACCACCAGCACCTCGCCGACCGGCACCGAGGTCCGAGGGCCCTACGTGCAGGACCGTCTGGGCCGGCGGTTCGTCTACCTGTCCTGGGGCACGGTCGACGAGGCGGGCGTCTTCACGATGTTCCGCCGCGCCAAGCTCATGCTCGACGCCGTCCCCGCCGACGTGCTCGCCGCCGCCGCACGGGACGGGCTGCTGGTCGGGCGCCTCGGCCTGACCGACGCGCAGGGCGGCCCCCGCTGCGCACGCGTCGAGCCCCCGGACATCACCTGGACCGCCGAACGCGCCGAGTAGGGCGGCATGGCTACGCTTGGCGTTAAGCGCCTATTACGGGGCAATGGCGGACAAATGTCCTAAGGAACCGAAGATGGGTCTCGGTGCCGGCCTCCGGGCCGTGAAGCGCAGGTCCCTCACCCGCGCGTCCGTGGCGGTCGCGGTCGCCGCCGGCCTGACCCTGGTCGGGGCCTGCGGCGGAGGCGACGGAGACGACGAAGGCGACGGAGGGCTCGCCGTCGGGGTGCTGCTCCCGGGGGGCGGGGCCTCCCGCTTCGGACAGTTCGACAAGCCCCTGCTCGTGCAGCAGCTGAAGCGGCTCTGCCCGGACTGCCCGGCGCCGACCGTCGCCGCCACCTCCGACCCGGCCGTCCAGCGGCAGCAGATCGAGTCCATGATCACCCGACAGGTCGACGTCCTGATCCTCGCCGCCGTCGACCCCCAGCTGCTGCGCCCCTCGGTCGAGGCCGCGCACCGCGCCGACATCCCGGTCGTCGCCTACGACCGGCTCGCCCAGGGCCCGATCTCCGGTTACGTCACCTTCGACGGCGCGACGGTCGGCAGGCTCCAGGGCGAGGCGCTCCTGAAGGCCATGGCCGCCGAGGCGCGCGGCGAACGGATCGTCATGATGAACGGCGCCACGACCGACCCCAACGCCGGCTGGTTCAAGCGGGGCGCGCTCTCCGTCATCGAGGGCAAGGCCGAGATCGGCAAGTCGTACGACACCGTCGGCTGGCGCCCGGAGAACGCCTTCGTGAACATGACCAACGCGATCGCCGACCTGGGCGCGGGCGACATCGACGGGGTCCTGGCCGCCAACGACAGCCTCGCCGGCGCCGTGGTCGCCGCCCTCAACGCCGCCGAGGTCAGACCGCTGCCTCCGATCACCGGCCAGGACGCCGACCTGGCGGGCGTGCGGCGCATCGTCCGGGGCGACCAGTACATGACCGTCTACAAGCCGTTCGCGCCCGCGGCCGGCGCCGCCGCGAAGATGGCCGTCGCCCTGGGGCGCGGCGAGCCGGTGGACTCCCTCGCCTCGGGCACCGTCGACAACACCACCACCGAGGACATCCCGGCGGTCCTGCTCCCGTCGGTCCCGGTGACCGTCGGCACGATCAAGGACACTGTGGTCAAGGACGGTATGTACACCATCGAGCAGATCTGTACCCCCGAACTCAGGTCCGCCTGCGCCAAGGCCGGACTCACCTGACGCGTCGTCCCCGAAGCGGAAGGAGGTGACCCCGTGGCGGCTCAGCCCCTGCTGGCGTTGCGCGGTGTCTCCAAGCGGTTCGCCGCCGTCCAGGCACTGGAGGACGTGGAGCTGGAGATCAGGGCCGGGGAGGTGGTCGCCCTGATGGGCGACAACGCCGCCGGTAAATCCACCCTGGTCAAGGTGATCTCGGGAGTCGGCCCCGCGGACCGGGGCGTCATCGAGTGGCAGGGCGGCGCCGTCCAGATCAGGCGTCCCCAGGACGCCCAGGTGCTGGGGATCGCGACCGTCTACCAGGACCTCGCGATGTGCGGCAATCTCGATGTCGTCGCCAACCTCTTCCTCGGCCGGGAGATCCACCGGCTCGGCATCCTCGACGAGGTGGAGATGGAGCGCCGCACCCGTGAGCTGCTCAAGACCCTGTCCATCCGCATCCCCGACGTGCGCGTGCCGCTCGCCACGCTGTCCGGCGGCCAGCGGCAGGTCGTCGCGATCACCCGCTCGTTCCTCGGCGAGCCCCGGCTCCTGCTGCTCGACGAGCCCACCGCCTCCCTGGGCATCGAGCAGACCAGCCAGCTCCTCGACCTCATCGAGGAACTGCGCGACCAAGGCCTCGGGGTGCTCCTGATCAGCCACAACATGGGGGACATCAAGGCCGTCGCCGACCGGGTCGCCGTCCTGCGCCTCGGCCGCAACAACGGCTTCTTCGACGTGACCACCACCTCCCAGGAACAGATCATCTCCTCCATCACCGGCGCGTCGGACAACGCCGTGGCACACCGCACGACCCGCCCGGAGGAAGCATGGCCCTGAGGGGGAGGAGGAACCGGACCCGCGCCACCGATGCCGTGCCCGCCGCCGATCCCGTGCCCGCCGCCGACCGGGAGGACGACGGCCACCGGAGCCGCGCCGGACGCCTCGGGGTGTACGCCGGACGTCTCGGAACCTACGCCGGACGGCTCGGGGCTCCCGGCGGACCTCTCGGGGCCCCCGCCGAAGCGGTGCGCCGCAGGCTGCGGGAAGGCGGGACCGGCCCGGTGCCGGTCCTGCTCGCTCTCGCCGTGATCTGGCTCGTCTTCCAGTCCCTCGACGACAACTTCCTCTCGCCGCGCAACCTGTCCGTCCTCAGCGTGGACATCGTCGGGACCGGCATGGTCGCCGTCGGCATCGTCTTCGTCCTGCTCATCGGCGAGATCGACCTGGCGGTGGGCTCGCTCGCCGGCCTGGCGGGCGCCGTGTTCGCCTCGCTCAACGTGAACCTCGGGATGCCGGAGTGGCTCGCCGTGCTCATCGCGGTGCTGTGCGGCACGGCCGCCGGGGCCGTCCACGGGTTCTCCTTCGCCAGGATCGGCGTGCCCGCGTTCGTCGCGACCCTCGCCGGTCTGCTCGTCTGGAACGGCGTGATGCTCTACCTGCTGGGCCCCGACAGCTCCATCAACTTCAGCGAGGACGGGCTGGTCGCCACGCTGACCAGCCGCTACTTCGACTCCACCGTCGCCGTCTACGGGCTCGCGGCGCTCTGCACGGCCGCGTACCTCCTCGTCTCCCTCCACGACCGCGGGCGCCGGGCCGCCGCCGGGATGCCGTGCCGGCCGGTCGGCGAGATCTGGGCGCGCACGGCCCTGCTCGCGCTGGTCTCGTTCTCCGTCGTCTACGTGCTGGGCCGGTTCGAGGGGCTGCCGCTGGCGCTGCTGATCTTCCTGGCGGTGATCGTCGCCTCGGATCTGCTGGTGCGCCGCACGCCCTACGGCCGGCAGGTCCTCGCGCTGGGCGGCGGGGCCGAGGCGGCCCGGCGGTCCGGCGTCGACGTGGCGCGCGTGCGGATCTCGGTGTTCATGGTGTCGGGGACCCTGGCCGCGGTCGGCGGCCTGTTCATCGCGTCGCGGCTCACCTCGGCGAGCCAGATCTCCGGCTCCGGCGTGCTGCTGATCAACGCCATCGCCGCGGCCGTCATCGGCGGCACCAGCCTGTTCGGCGGACACGGCTCGACCTGGTCCGCGCTGCTGGGGGTGCTCATCATCCAATCGATCGGCTCGGGCATGGCGCTGCTGGGGGTCGAGCCCCCGGTCCAGTTCATGATCACGGGCGGGGTGCTGTTCACCGCGGTGGTCTTCGACTCGCTGACGCGGCGCTCCGCTCAGTCGCGCGGCCGGGTCTGAGCACCGTCCCGTCCAGGGCGGCGCCGGTGCGCGCGGCCGCCGCTCAGGAGGTCGCGGGCGGCGTGGCCGCCGGGGTGCGGCGGGGGCGGAGATGTCCCCGCCGGCCGGCCGCGCGCAGGAACACGACCGTGGGGACGGCGCAGACGAGGATGGCGGCGATGCCCGCCTCCGGACCGAAGCCGCCCCCGGTGAGCGCGTCGGGACCCGACAGCACGCCGTGCACCAGACCCGCCGGGGCGTCGTCGTTGCCGGAGACCGTGGTGCCGAAGAGGCCGCTCTCGGCGAAGTTCCAGCCGAAGTGCACACCGATCGGGAGCCAGAGGCTGCGGGTGGCGACATAGGCGGCGCCGGTCAGCAGGCCGCCCTCGACGGCGATGGCCAGGGCACCCCACACGGTGGCGCCGGTGTTGAGGAGGTGCAGGCCGCCGAACAGCAGTGCCGAGATGGCCAACGCGCCCCGGGTGCCTGTGAGTTCCTCCAGCAGCCGGAAGACGATGCCGCGGAAGAGAAGCTCCTCGGTGACGGCGACGCCCGCCATCATCCCGAGGTAGGTCACCGCTCCGCCCGCGGACACCCCGCCCTCCGTGCCGTAACCGCCGAACAGGGCGATCACCGCGATCGTCGCGACGAAGAGGCCGAGGCCGACGAGCGTGCCGGTGCGCAGCCCGGAGGCCGCCGTCGTCGGGTCAAGTTCGGACACCGGGCGTTGTTCCAGGGCCCGTACGACCGCCGCGTAGGCCGGCAGCGCGACGACCACGACGACCGCGCCGAACAGCAGGGACAGCAACGGGCTGTCCCCCGCCACGGCCCGCGCCCCGGCCGCGAACGCCGTCACCACCAGGAACAGCACCACCATGGCGACCAGCCGCACCCCCGCCGGACGCACCCGCCGCGCGACGGCGAACGGCTCCTGCGCGAACAGGTCCTTCGAGCCGTTCGGCAAGTACTCCAGCGTGCTCTTCAGCGGACCCGCGCCCTTGAGCGGCATGACGTTCCTCCCCTGCCGGACGGCGGTCCGGTCGCCGCCGCGTCGCCGGGAACGCTATGGGCGAGGGGCACCCGTGGTCGTCGCCCCGTGGTGGACAGTCGCCTGTAGCTCTCCCGGGGGACAACGGCCCGTCTCAGTCGCGGACGGTGACCAGTCCCGTCCGGTGGGCGAGCACCACCGCCTGAACGCGGTCGCGCAGGTCGAGCTTGGTGAGGATGCGGGACACGTACGTCTTGACCGTCTCGCGGCTGAGGACCAGCCGGTCGGCGATCTCGGCGTTCGACAACCCCTCCGCGATGAGTTTCAGCACCTCGGTCTCCCGGGGCGCCAGGACCGACAGCGCCTGCGGGACGGCGGCCCCGCGGGCGTTCGGACGGATCCGGTCGGCGAACCGGCCGACGAGTCGCCGGGTGACGGCGGGCGCCAGCAGGGACTCGCCCGCGGCGATCGTCCGGATCCCCTGCACCAGGTCGCGGGGCGGCGCGTCCTTGAGCAGGAATCCGCTCGCGCCGGCCCGCAGCGCCTCGTACACGTACTCGTCGAGGTTGAAGGTGGTGACCACCAGGATCCTGACCGGATCGGCGACGCCGGGTCCGGCCAGCAGCCGGGTCGCCTCGATCCCGTCCAGGAGGGGCATCCGGATGTCCATCACCACGACGTCCGGGCGCAGCCGTCTCGCGGCCTCCACCGCCGCGCGGCCGTCGGCGGCCTCTCCCACGACCTCGAGGTCGGGCTGCGCGGTGAAGATGGTGACGTAGCCGGTGCGCACGAGTTCCTGGTCCTCGCAGACCAGGACGCGGACCGGCGTTCCGGCCGTGGTGCCTGTTCCGGTGCCGATGGCGTTGCCGATACCGCCGCCGGTCATGCGTGCCTCCCGGTGTGCGCGGTGGTGGGCGCCGTGGCGGGGGCGGGGATGCGGGCGCGGACGCCGAAGCCGCCGTCCGGCAGGGCACCCGCGTGCAGTTCGCCGCCGAGGACGCTCACCCGCTCGCGCAGTCCGTCCAGTCCGTGGCCGCCGCCACCGCCGAGCGGCCGGGGCGCGGGACGGGCCGGCCCCGCGGGCCCCGAGGGCCCTACGGGCCTCGCGGGCGCTCCTTCGGTGGTCACGTCGACCTCGATCACCTCACGACCGTGGTGGACCAGGACGAACGTCCCGTGGCCCGGCGCGTGCCGGAGCGCGTTGGTGAGCGCCTCCTGCACCACGCGGTACACGGCCAGTTCCAGGGCCGAGGGCCAGGTCCTCCGCTCTCCGCGCTCCGTCAGCTCCACCGGCTGGCCCGCCGCCCGGACCTGCTCGACCAGCTCGCTCAGGCCGCCCGGCCCCGGCCCCCGGTCCGCCTCGTGCGACGCCTCGTACGACGCCTCGCCGGGCGCCGGGCCGCCGGGTACCGGGCCGCCGGGCCTGTCGCCGGAGGCCTTCAGCACGCCCAGCAGATGCTGGAGGTCGGTCAGGGCGTGCCGGCCGGAGTCGCTGATCGCACCGAGTCCGACGGCCACGCGGTCCGGCGCGTCGGCGAGCAGGAACCGCGCCGCGTCCGCCTGGACCACCATCGCGGTGACGTGGTGGGTCACCACATCGTGCAACTCCCTTGCGATACGGGCCCGTTCACGAGCCGTCGCCATCTCGACACCGACGCGCCGCCGTTCTTGCTCCGCGGCCCGCCGGGACCGTACCGAGCGGCCCACGGCCCAGCACGCCACGAGCACGAGGTGGATGAGGACGAAGTCGGACACCCGCTGCGGTGAGCCCCTGCCGTGCAGTCCGATCGCGAACAGCGCGAACAGCCCGGTCGCGACGGCCACCGGTACGGCGAGGCGCACGCCTCCCGCGCGGTCCGCGTGCGCGCCCGCGCTGTACAGGGCGACATACAGGCCCACACTCGCGAACGTCTGTGGATAGCCCGCCAGTTCATGGATCGCGGATGCTCCCGCCACCAGCGCGAGGCACACCCCGGGCCACCGCCGACGCAGCACCAACGGCAGCCACAGGGCCGCCGTCACCAGAACACCCGGGACGTCGTACGGACGCTGCGCCAGATCGCCGAACTCCGCGCCGACGGGGGCGGTCACCGGCGCGAACACGACCGGCGCGAGGGCGACGGTGAGAACCCCGTCCCGCAGCACGACGCCCCGCGCGCTCCACCGCGTCACGACGGCTCGCGCACCGTCCACCAGTGATGACAGTGATGACGTCGTCGCCTCGAACACAGGGGCGAGCCTAGCCGCCACCCGGCCTCCGGCCGCTCCGCTTCCGGGCGCCGGAAGAGCCCGGAAAACTCGGCGAATTTACGAAACATTCGAAGACGCGACGAGAGGTCATTTGATCTTGCCTTGACCGATCTTGCTCCAGTGAATTGATGCATGTGAGTCAATACAGCAACTGAGCAGCCAAGATAGCCATGCATACACCGCTGGAACGCTTCGAATGTTTCGAAGTGAAAACCGAAAGTATTGACAGTTGTCGTGCCCAGGCCAACACTGGCGCCGTCATCGGCCGTATGAGGACGAGGAGGAAGCACGCACATGAAAACCGCACCCGCACAGCGACTCAGGCTGCTCATCAGCGGTGTCTGCACCATGCTGCTGGTCGCCGTGGCCGCGCTCACCCTGCCCGGCACCGCGCACGCCGACACGGTCGTCACCACGAACCAGACCGGCACCAACAACGGCTACTACTACTCGTTCTGGACCGACTCGCAGGGCACGGTCTCCATGAACCTGGGCTCCGGCGGCAACTACAGCACCTCCTGGAGCAACACCGGGAACTTCGTCGCCGGCAAGGGCTGGAGCAACGGGGGACGCAGGAGCGTCACCTACTCGGGCACCTTCAACCCGTCCGGCAACGCCTACCTGGCCCTCTACGGGTGGACGTCCAACCCGCTCGTGGAGTACTACATCGTCGACAACTGGGGCACCTACCGGCCCACGGGCACGTACATGGGCACCGTCACCAGCGACGGCGGCACCTACGACATCTACAAGACGACGCGGTACAACGCCCCGTCCGTCGAGGGCACCAAGACCTTCGACCAGTACTGGAGCGTCCGGCAGTCGAAGCGGACGGGCGGCACCATCACCACCGGCAACCACTTCGACGCATGGGCCCGCGCCGGAATGACCCTGGGCAGCTTCAACTACTACATGATCCTCGCCACCGAGGGTTACCAGAGCAGCGGCAACTCCAACATCACGGTGGGCGGCACCGGTTCGGGCGGCGGCACCGGCGGCGGCGGGAGCAGCGGCTGCACCGCGACCCTGTCCGCGGGCCAGCAGTGGAGCGACCGGTACAACCTGAACGTCGCGGTCACCGGCTCGGGCAACTGGACCGTCACGATGCCTCTCCACCTGGAACACCAGCGCCAGTTACCCCAGCGCCCAGGTGCTGACCGCCAAACCCAACGGCAGCGGCAACAACTTCGGCGTCACCGTCCAGCCCAACGGCAACTGGACCTGGCCCACGGTCTCCTGCACCGCGAGCTGACCCCCACACCCCGCACCAGGCTGGAGGACCACTCCGTATGAGCACCAGACCACGTCTGTCCTTACGCGCCCTGGTCACGAGGCTGGTCGTCGTCGCGACGGCCGCCGCGTGCACCCTCACCGTCCAGGGCGCCGCCGCCCCGGCACAGGCCGCCACCTGCAACGGGTACGTCGGGCTCACCTTCGACGACGGCCCGGGCGGCACCACGACGGCCCTGCTCAACGCCCTCACCCAGAACGGGCTGCGGGCCACGATGTTCAACCAGGGGCAGTACGCCGCCGCCAACCCGTCCCTGGTCCGGGCCCAGGTGAACGCCGGCATGTGGGTCGGCAACCACAGCTACACCCACCCGCATCTGACCCAGCTCGGCCAGGCGCAGATCGACTCGGAGATCTCCCGGACCCAGACGGCGGTCGCGGGAGCGGGCGGCGGCACCCCGGTGCTGTTCCGCCCGCCGTACGGCGAGACCAACGCGACGGTGAAGGCGGTCGAGGCCAAGTACGGACTGACCGAGATCATCTGGGACGTCGACTCGCAGGACTGGAACAACGCGAGCACCGACGCGATCGTGCAGGCCGCCGGCCGGCTCACCAACGGCCAGGTCATCCTCATGCACGACTGGCCCGCCAACACCCTCGCCGCGATCCCGCGCATCGCGCAGGGTCTGGCCGCGCGCGGCCTGTGCGCCGGCAGGATCTCCCCGCAGACCGGGCGGGCCGTGGCCCCCGACGGCAGCGGCGGCGGTGGCGGCGGCACCGGCGGCTGCACCGCGACCCTGTCCGCGGGCCAGCAGTGGAGCGACCGGTACAACCTGAACGTCGCGGTCACCGGCTCGGGCAACTGGACCGTCACGATGCCAACGGCAGTGGCAACAACTGGGGGGTCACCATCCAGGCCAACGGCTCCTGGACCTGGCCGACGGTCACCTGCACCGCGACCTGAGCGCGGCCGCCGTCCCGTGACGGCGCACCACCGCACCCGTGGCGCGGCGACCCCGGCCGCCGCGCCACAGCAGGGCCCGGCGACGCCGGTGGGGCATTATCTGTTGTCGCAAAGTGAGAAATGGACGGGACACGCGATGAGTATTTCTCGGCCGACAGACAGAGCGTAATTATCGGTCACGCAACGTCGATCGCGGCATGCTACTGTCTTTATCAGTTGCAGTTGTGGTCTCCAGAAGGTTTGTTCCGACGGGGTGATCATCACGGCGACCGGGATCCGCACAGGGTGGATTCCGACACCGTTCCCGAAGGAGATTCAAAATGGCTGCTGGCACCGTGAAGTGGTTCAACGCTGAAAAGGGCTTCGGCTTCATCGAGCAGGACGGCGGCGGTCCCGACGTCTTCGCCCACTACTCGAACATTGCCGCCCAGGGCTTCCGCGAGCTCCAGGAGGGCCAGAAGGTGACGTTCGACATCGCCCAGGGCCAGAAGGGCCCGACGGCCGAGAACATCGTCCCCGCCTGACCCACGCTGACGCGGACACAATAATTTCGCAGCTGGGGCCCGCACCTTGGGGTGCGGGCCCCAGCTCGCTGCTTTCACGCGGATAAAACCCGCGGCGCATTTTTCGTCGTCGACCCGATTCGACGCCATCGCCTTTGGCCCGTTCTCGCGATTCTCAGCGCCGCACCAGTGCCGCGGGAATTCCTTGATACGCGCCGACGCATCAAGGAAGGTCCCATGAACTACGCACGCACGCCCACCCGCAGGAACGATCGCTTCGCCGACCACCGCTCCCGGCCCGACCGCTCCGGCGCTCCCCGCCGCGGCAACGACGGCGGACGCCGACGGATCTCGCCCCAGGGCGAGTTCGCGCCGCCGAAGACGATCACTCCGGCGCTGCCCGCCGTCGAGTCGTTCGCCGAGCTGGCCATGCCGGAGGGCCTGCTGGCCGCGCTGGGTCACGAGGGCGTCGCCATACCGTTCCCGATCCAGGCCGCGACCCTGCCGAACTCGCTCGCGGGCCGCGACGTACTCGGCCGCGGCCGCACCGGCTCCGGCAAGACCCTCGCCTTCGGCCTCGCGGTGCTCGCCCGCACGGCGGGCCGACGCGCCGAACCGCGACAGCCGCTCGCGCTGGTCCTCGTACCGACCCGCGAACTCGCCCAGCAGGTCACCGACGCGCTCTCGCCGTACGCCCGCTCCGTCGGGCTGCGGCTGGCCACGGTGGTCGGCGGGATGTCGATCGGCCGCCAGGCCGGCGCGCTGCGCAACGGCGCGGAGGTCGTCGTGGCCACGCCCGGCCGGCTCAAGGACCTGATCGACCGGGGTGCCTGCCGACTGGACGCCGTCGACATCACCGTCCTCGACGAGGCCGACCAGATGGCCGACATGGGCTTCATGCCCCAGGTCACCGCGCTCCTCGACCAGGTGCGGGCGGACGGCCAGCGGATGCTCTTCTCGGCCACCCTGGACCGCAACGTGGACCTGCTGGTCCGCCGCTACCTGGTCGACCCGGTCGTCCACTCCGTCGACCCGGTCGCGGGTGCCGTCACCACGATGGAACACCACGTCCTCCACGTGCACGGCACGGACAAGCAGCAGGCGACCACCGAGATCGCGGCACGCGACGGCCGGGTGATCATGTTCCTGGACACCAAGCACGCGGTCGACCAGCTGACCAAGCACCTCCTGCACAACGGCGTCCGCGCCGCGGCCCTGCACGGTGGCCGGTCCCAGCCGCAGCGCACCCGGACACTGGCCCAGTTCAAGGACGGCCACGTCACGGTGCTGGTGGCGACCAACGTCGCGGCCCGCGGCATCCACGTCGACAATCTCGACCTGGTGGTCAACGTGGATCCGCCGAGCGACCCCAAGGACTACCTGCACCGCGGCGGCCGTACGGCACGCGCCGGCGAGTCCGGCAGCGTCGTCACCCTGGTCACCCCCGACCAGCGGCGCGGCATGAGCCGGCTGATGGTCTCGGCCGGCATCACCCCGCAGATCACCCAGGTCCGCTCGGGTGAGGCGGAGCTCAGCCGCGTCACGGGTGCCCGGACGCCGTCCGGTGTCCCGGTCGTCATCACCGCGCCGGCCGCGGCCACGCCCCGTCGCCGCACCGGGTCGTCCTCGTCGCTCTCGTCGCCGTCCGCCTCCTCACGGTCCGCCTCCTCCCGGGGCCGCCGCGGGCGGCCGAGCCGGAACCGGCCCGCCGTCAATCCGGCGGCCTGATGCCGGACCCGGTTCACGCGGCCGGAAGGCTCCCCCATCTGCGCAGGAGGCACCAGTGACATCGGTTCAGACGCACCCGGTACGGACGCGGCGGCATCACGACGACTCCGGACCGCGGGTCCGTGACGACATGACCGTCGAGGTGGCCCTGTCCGTCATGGCCGGTGCCCAGGTCGATCATCTGATCCTCTGCGACGCCGACGACCAGTGCACGGGCTCGGTCACCCGCGCCCAGCTGGCCGTGCTGCGCGCCGGAGCCACATACACGGACCGGCTCCGCCTGCGAGACGTGCTCGACACTCCGGTCCGGCTCTCTTCGAGGCCCTGCTCCTTCTCTCTGTGAGGCAACATGCGCTGTGTCATCGCCCGGTACCCGTTCGACCTCACCAAGGACGGCGTCATGGACTCGATGAAGGGCATCCCGGCCGAGCCCGTCACGGGTGAGTCCGTGACCATCGGCCGCCGCCGCTACCCCGTCAAGCAGGTGGGGGAGATCATCACCCGCCAGGACCGCCGTGACTTCACCAGCGGCGAGGTCGTCCGGGCCATGGTCCGCCTCGGCTTCACCTGCCACGATCACCCCGCCGAACCCGTGCAGGTCCTGACGCCGCTCCAGAGCGCCTCGGCGCTGCTCGGCGCGCCCGGGACATGGGAAGCCTGACGGGCCGAAAACCCCGGGAAGCACCTGAGAAACCCGGAAGCACCCGGAAGCACAGTGAGGGCCCTGCCGACATACGTCGGCAGGGCCCTCGCGGCGTTGTGGGTGCGCGAGAAGGCGCCGCGCCTCGCCGGCGCCGACGTATCTACACCCTCGGAGATCTGAAATCTACTCTCGCCAGAGTAGACATTGGCATGCGGCTTGGGTAGCGTTTCTCGCGTACGCACGACCAGGCACTGGTCGGTTCAGAGGAAGGACGGAAACGCATACGCCATCAGGATCGCCCGGCCCGAGGAAGACTCCGGGTCCGGGTACCGCAAGACCATGGATGGGAAGGTGGTCCCCGGTCACGCAGCCGCGATCCACGCGCCCCCGCCCCCACACCGGGCCCGGGTAGCGAAAACAGAAGGTCGGCACAGCAGTAAGGCCGGCCGATGGTGTTGAATTTCCCTCGGGGCCCTGGTGCCGTACGGCACCGGGGCCCCTCGACGCGTTGCTCAACGAGGTGAAATGACAGCAGATACCCCGCTCGGTGGTCGTCTGGAAGACGACGACTATCCCGCATACACGATGGGCCGGGCCGCAGAGATGCTCGGCACCACACCGGGCTTCCTCCGCGCCATCGGCGAGGCCCGGCTGATCACGCCGCTGCGCTCGGAGGGCGGACACCGCCGCTACTCCCGCTACCAGCTACGAGTCGCCGCCCGCGCCCGCGAGCTCGTCGACAAGGGCACCCCGATCGAGGCCGCGTGCCGCATCGTCATCCTCGAGGACCAGCTCGAGGAGGCTCAGCGCATCAACGCCGAGTACCGCCGCGCCGCGAACGACACCTCCGACAGCTCGAGCTCCGGCTGAGTTCAGGCTCCAGCTGAGTTCAGGCTCCCGCCGAGTTCAGGCTCCCGCCGAGTTCAGGCTCCGGCTGAGTTCAGGGCGTCGGGTCCGGGCGTCCGCCGCGGCGCGGGGCACGGGCGCACCAGCCGATGACGGTGGCGTTGACCAGCGCGCCGAACACGACGGCGAGGACGAACATCGCGACGCCGTCCGGCAGCACGAGGACCACGAAGCCGGCCGGAGCGGTGGCGAACAGGGGGATGACACCCGCCATGGACTCGTCCGAGCTGTCGAGCGCGGTCACCACGAACGCCCACACCAGCAGGCCCGCGCAGAGTGCCAGGTAGACCAGGGCGAAGACGTCGCCGAGGGCCTGGCCCACACGGTGGAGCAGCCGGTGACGCGGACGTCGTGGGAAGGTACCGCCGGAACCGGTATCGGTCACGGGTGGACTCCTCGGTTGCGCTCGGTTGCGCACCCACCGGCCACGGCCGACCCACCCGGTCGGCGCCGGGCCACCGCCGGGGCGACGACTGCCGCACCGGACGCGTCCGCGGACGGGACCGGCACCAGCGCCGCCGCACGTGACACGTCCGCCGCGATCGCCGCGCAGGCGGCGAGGATGCTCAGCGCCGGGAGCAGCCGGTCGTCGGTTCGGTTCATGGCCGGTCCGGGCCAGGCCGCAGGTGAGCGGGTCCCCCTCCGGCCGGAGGGGGATTTCCTCCTCTTACCTGGGTTGCAGTTCCTCTGTACGGGCTCAGCCGGCCTGGGACGGCGTCTGCTTGATGCCGTCGACGATCGCCCGCTTCAGGATGGCGCTGGTGTAGATGACCGTGCCGGGCTTGATCAGGGCGTCCGTACCGGTGAGGCGCTTCACCTGGACCGAGCGCTCACCGAGGAAGACATGGGTCTTCGCGTCGAAGATCCACTCCTCGCGCAGGCCGCTGGTCTCGTCCAGCCGCGCCACCGCCACCCCGTGCCGGCCCACCGCGTCCACCGCGTCGTTCACGACCACTACACCGGGGATCTTCGCGGCGGCCTTGAACAGCGCCGAGTACAGCTCCGCCGGCGGGTAGCTCTGGGTGAGCAGATCTCCGATGGTGGTGAAGGCCTGCTGGTCCGGGGTGTTCCCCTGGCCCTCGGTCTCCTTGTAGATCTTGGCGAGGAGCTCGTCGGGGTCGGTGGTCAGCTTGGTCAGGTAGTCGTACGACGGGGCGCCCAGGTGCGCCTTCGGGGTGTTGCCCTGCTCGTCGGGGAGGCTCAGGGTCTCGCCCTCGGGGCTGTCGTTGACGGCGGGGTCGATGAGCCAGCCCTTGGTGCCGTCCGGGGACTCCCACAGCTGACGGGTGTGCAGCTGGTGACTGGCCAGGCTGGTCTTGTCCCCGACGGTCTTCAGGAAGGTGTCGGCCGACTTGGACTCGATGTAGACGTACTGACCGGGCTTGACCACCGGGTGGACGTCCTCGGCGGCCGCCAGCGTGATCTGGTCGAGCAGCTGGGGCAGGCCCTTGGTGGTGGCGACGCCGACGGTCGTGGTCAGGGCCGGTCCGGTGGCGACACCGCCGTCCCTGACGCCGTTCCCCCCGGTGTTCGCCACGCCGAAGACGACCACACCGGCCAGTGCGGCGGCCAGCACGGGCAACGCGATCGCCGGGCGCGGCAGCCGCAGCCGCCGGGTGCCGCCCGGGGCTGCCGCCGTCGTGCGCTCTTCCTGTCGCGCTTCGTGGATCTGGGCCATCAGACGCTCCTTGTGGAACTGGTGACGGCCCGACGGCAGGTCACGCGCCGTCCGGGTGAAGAGCTGTGCGCTCTCCTCCCCCTCGGCCGGACTCTGCCGGGACGTGTTCGCGTTCATCGGTTTCCTCCCTGCGCGGGCCGGACCACGTTGGTGTGATCGCCTCTTGTCTGTCGACCGGTGCGGCCGCCTTCCCGATTTCCGCGAACTTTCTCGGAAGTGCGGTCGGGCGCCGGGTGGCGGGCCGGGCGGAGGGCCGGGTGGCGGACCGGTTCGTCCGCGGCGAGCGTCCGCAGCTTCTTCCGGGCCCGGGAGAGACGGGAGGCGACGGTGCCGACCGGGATTCCCAGGGCTTCGGCCGCGGCCTCGTAGTCCAGCCCCTCCCCCATACAGAGCGCCACGACCTCGCGCTCCGGTCTGCGCAGTCCGGCCAGGGCGGTGAGGGCCGTCGCGAGCCGCCGCCGGTCGTCGATCCGGTCGGCGACCTCGTCGGCGTGGTCGGGCACGGACAGTTCGGCGGCCGCGGCGGCGCCGGCCGCCGCCCGGTACCGGCGGTTGCTGCGGTACTGGTTGCGGGCGGTGTTGGTGGCGATGCCCAGCAGCCAGGGCCGCAGGGAGCCGCCCTCCGGGTCGACCCGTTCGCGCAGCCGCCACGCCTCCATGAAGGTCGCGGCCATCACGTCCTCGGCCGTCGACCAGTCGGCGGTCAGCCGGAAGGCATGGTTGTAGACGGCGCGGGCGTAGGCGTCGAACAACTCCGCGAACGCGCTCGACTCCCCGGCCCGTACCCGGGTACGCATATGAGTGCTCACCTCAATGAGCTGTCCGGCACACGACACCGACTTCCCGTGACCTGCGCCACACTCGCCCCACCGGCTCGTACCGGCCCCGGCGTAGAGGTTCGCACGCGGGCGCCCGTCACTTCCGGCGGTGTTCGGCGGTGGTCTTCAGGTCGTGGAGCCAGGCTTCGAGGCCCGCGCCGAGTGCCGCGGTCGCGGTGGGGACGTCGGCTTCGACCTGTGCGCCGGTCCAGGTCTCCTCGGTGTGGACGCGGACGCCGCCCCTGACCTCGGTGAAGGTCCACAGGTGGACGCCCTCGTCGATACGCAGGCCCGGGCCGACCGCGGGTCCGCTCCACAGGACGCAGTCCCCGCTGCGCAGTTGCCGGACGGTGGAGGTGATCTCGAGGGTGGTGGCCGGGGTGGTGGGCGTGGCGGGCGCCGGGGTGGTCCAGCGGAACCGCGAGCCCTTCCCGAGCCGGCCGGTGTCGAGGCGTTCGGCGGACAGGACGGGCTGCTGCCAGGACGGCCAGCGTTCGACATCGGTCTGGAGCTTCCAGACGGTGCTCAGCGGCGCCTTGATCAGCACGTCGGACCGGTAGCGGATCCGGGCGGAGGCGTCCACGCCCTGCCCTCGACACTGGGACGTACGGCTGTGGTGGCCACCGGCCTGGGCGGGGGCGGCCTGGGCGGGGGCGGCCTGGGCTGCCGCGTCCTGGGCGGCCGGAGCGGCAGGGCCGGCGGTGGCGAGGGTGCCGACGACGGCGAGTGCGAGCGGGAGAGCGAACGTCAGCGTCCTGGTCCTGGTGCCGGGCATGAGGATTCCCTTGGTCTGATGGCCTGATGGGCCGGTTGGCGAGGTGTGAGAAGTAGGGCGTGCAGGGGTGCGGGCGCCCGCTCTTACGGGTGGAGGACGACCTTGCCCGCGACCGTTCCGGACTCGGCCAGACGGAGGGCGTCGGCGACGTCGGCGAGCGGGAGCCGGGCGGCGATCCGGGGTGTCACGTCACCGCGCTGGAGGGCGGCGAACAGCTCGGTGAGGTCGGTCCGCAGACGGGTCCGGAAGCGGTTCCTGGCCAGGGCACGGCCGGCCCAGACGTTGAAGAAGTAGGCGCGGCGGCGGTTGGGCAGCGCGTTCCACAGCCACAGCCGGCCGAGCAGCTTCAGCACGGGCCACTGCTTGGACCCCTCGTCGTCCCGGGTGGAGGCGGTGCCGTACGAGACGAGCGTGCCGCCGGGCGCGAGGAGGCGCCAGGAGTCGACGATGCCCCGGCCGCCGACATGGTCGAAGACGGCGTCCACGCCATCGGGGGCGAGTTCGCGGATCCGCGCGGCCAGGTGGGCGGTGCGGTAGTCGACGGGGGTGACTCCCTGTTGCCGCAGGGCGTCGTGGTGGCGGGTGGACGCCGTGCCGATCACCCGCACGCCGGCGGCCCGGGCCAGCTGGACCAGGACCGAGCCGACACCGCCGTTGGCGCCGTGCACGACGATGGTGCCGCCCGCGCGGATCCGTGCCTTGCGGTGCAGCATCTGCCAGGCGGTGATGCCGTTGACCACCAGGGTCTCCGCCTCCGCCGGGTCGATCCCGGCGGGCACCGGCACCACGTCGGCGGCGTCGACGAGGACATGACTGGCCCAGCCGCCGACCTTGAGCAGGGCGGCCACCCGGGTGCCGACCAGGCCGGGTCGGACGCCGTCGCCGGTCGTCAGCACCGTGCCGACCAGGTCGTAGCCCGGGACGAAGGGGAACGGCGGCTGGTCGTAGTAGCGGCCGCGGCGCATCTGCTGCTCGGCGAAGGAGACCCCGGTCGCCTCCATCCGGATCAGCACCTGCCCGGGGCCCGGGGTGGGGACGGCTCCGTGCCGGATCCGCAGCCCTTCCGGCTCGACCTTGCCCGGCAGGACGACCTCGACGAGTCCCTCGGCGTTCATGACAGCCTCCAGTGAGCGTTACCTCTGCTTGCGTTCGTTAGAAGTTGTAACGCAGATCGAAAGGGAGTGTCAATAACCTTCGTGATAGCCTCTAACTAAATCTTGGGCCTGTACTCGGGCAAGCGAGTGCGCGAGCGAGCGGAGAGGTGGCGGCAGGCCATGGCGGAGACCGGTACGACGACCCCGCGCGAGCGCTATCGCGCCCAGGTACGGGCGGAGGTCAAGGAGCGCGCGTGGGAACAGATCGCCACGGCGGGGGCGTCCGCGCTCTCCCTCAACGCGATCGCCAAGCAGATGGGGATGAGCGGACCCGCGCTGTACCGGTACTTCGCCGGCCGTGACGAGCTGATCACCGCGCTCGTCCGGGACGCGTACCGAAGCCTCGCCGACGCCTTCCGCACCACCTCGGCCGCGGGCGGCGGCCTGACCGGACTGGCGCACACGCTGCGCGACTGGGCCCTGGACGATCCCCAGCGGTACTTCCTCGTCTACGGCACGCCCGTCCCGGGCTACCACGCGCCCGACGACGTCACCACGATCGCGTCGGAGATCATGACGGCCCTGCTCGACGCCTGCGCCGACCTGCCCGCCGACGGCCCGCCGACCCCGCTCGGCGCCCACCTCGAAGGCCTCGGCGACCAGTGGACGAGCGGCCACCCCGCCCCACCCGCCGCCCTCCACCGGGCGCTGACCTGCTGGACCCGCCTGCACGGCGTCCTGTCCCTCGAACTGGCGGGCCACTTCGACGGAATGGGCTTCGACCCCGCCCTGCTCTTCACCGCCGAGCTCGACACACTGACCGGCGCGTCGGCGAACTGACCGCGACCCCGATCCACCGGTCCGCGCCGCGCCCTGAAATACCCGCGGGCCCAAGGGAGTTGACCACGGCATGACTCAAGGTCCCGCACCTCGCACGTTGTCCGACGAAGCGCTCTCCGAGCTGCTCGGCCGGCAGCGGTTCGGCACGCTCGCCAGCGTCCGCAGTACCGGTCACCCGCACCTGACCACGATGCTCTACAGCTGGGACGCCGACGCCCGGATCGTGCGGTTCTCGACGACGGCCGACCGCGTCAAGGTCCAGCATCTGCGCCGCGACCCGCACGCCGCCCTGCACGTAACGGGCGACGACGTGTGGTCGTTCGCCGTCGCCGAGGGCGAGGCCGAGGTCTCGGAGGTCACGGCCGTCCCCGGTGACGCGGTCGGACGGGAGCTGCTCGGGATGATCCCGGCGGAGGCGCGGCCCGAGGGTGAGGACGAGGACGCGTTCCTGGAGCAGCAGGTCGCCGAGCGCCGGGTGGTCGTCCGGCTGAAGGTGGACCGGCTGTACGGGACGGCTCTCGACGTCGACGGCTAGTCCCGGCTCGGGCGTGTACGGCCGCATACGACCGCGTATGGCCGTGTACTGCCGTGCTTGACCGCGTATGGCCGTGCACGGCCGTGCTTGACCGTGGACGGGTGCGAGGGGAGGACCCTCGCACCCGTACGCGGCCGCTGGTTACAGCGTCACCTTGGTGCCGCCCAGCGTCACCACCAACTGGCCGTTCGAGGCGAAGGACCAGGCGAGGGCGCCGCCGTAGGAGGAGACGCACCGGGAGCCGTTGGTGCCGGTCCAGAACTGGTTGGTGCCGTCGGCGTCACCGACCGTCTTGTCGTTGGAGCCGCTGACGTTGTACCGGCAGGACGTGTTGGTGCGGAACACCGAGGTCCCCGCGTCCCACGAGTAGTTGCGCTCGGCGTTGTCCACGCTCAGGTTGTTCGACACGGCCATGGAGCCCGGGTTGCTGTTGTACGTGAACCCGTGGTGGCCGTTGCGGTAGGCGATGCTGCGCCGAACGACGTGGTTGACGGCGATGTCGTCGCCGCCGAGCTTGTAGCCGTTGCGGTCGCCGTTGGTGTTCACGGTGCCGTCGGAGAGGGTGCCGTTGCCGTAGGAGAGGGAGTCCTCGACGGTCACCGGGCCGATGGCTCCGGTGTCGGTCTTGGTGTAGAGGTCCCAGCCGTCGTCGATGTTGTGGTGCGAGACGGCGTACCGGAAGACGTTGCCGGTTCCGGTGGTGAGCTTCGCGGCGAAGCCGTCGGCGTCCTCGCCGTCGGAGTCGGCGTTGTCGTGCGACTCGGCGGACAGGATCAGGTTGTCGGAGGGCCACTGCGCGGCGGGCGTGCTGGAGGCGATCCGGCCGAGCTGGAGCCCGGTGTCGTGGTTGTAGCGGGTGACGGTGCGCTCGATGACGTTGTGGCTGCCGCCGACGTAGATCCCGTTGTCCCCGGCGTGCTCGACGACGATTCCGTAGACATGCCAGTACGAGCCGAACAGCTGGAGCCCGCGGTTCGACGAACTCTCGCTCTGAGCCGAGAAGTTGAGGACCGGCGTCTCACCCGGGTAGGCGGACAGGGTGGTCGGCGCACTCGCCGTGCCGCTGCTGGTCGCCGGAACGGTGACCGTCGACGGCTGGGCGTATGTCCCGCCGCGCAGATAGATCGTGCCGCCCGCGGCGACCCGGCCGATCGCCGAGGTGAGGGTGGTCGGTGCCGACTGGGTACCGGCCGCGCCGTCCGTGCCGCTCGGTGAGACGTAGAGCGCACCCCCGGCCGGGGGTGTGGTGCTGTCGGCGGTCGTCGCCTCCAGGTAGTCGACGTTGGGCAGGCCGGCCGCGGTGGTCGGGGTGAGCCGGACGGTGTTGCTGCCCGCGTTGAGGGACACCGTGAGCGTCTTGGTGACCCAGGTCGACCAGGCGGCGGTGGCCTCGAAGGACGGCGTCTGCACGGTCGTGCCGTTGACGGCTAGGGAGGCCGGGCGAGCCGTGCCGGCGCCGTTGGCGAAGCGGACGTTCAGCGTCGCCGTGCCGGCCGTGGCCGCGTTCACGGTGAACTGGGCGTAGCCACTGGTCGCGTTGGTGCCGTTGCAGAATCCGCTGCCGGAGTAACCGGTCCAGTCGGAGTCGATGGTGCCGGTGCACACCGCCGGGGAGGTCTCGGCCTCGTAGCGGGTGGTGGTGGCCGCCTGGGCCGTGGTGCCGGACAGCGCGACGAGCGCTCCTGCCACCAGGCTGACGCAGGCCATGACGGATCTCAGCTGCATGATTCATCTCCAGGAACGGAACGAGTGCGGGTCGGCCGGACCAGAAAGCGCTTTCTCCCGGAAGTTAGGGGCGTGGCGTGAGCGCGTCAAGAGACGCGTACCTGTTCTCTGTTCACATAGGTGGACGGAAGTGGGGTGTGTGCTCGGGTGCGCTCGATCTCCTCAAGGGATCCGTGCAGGAGCGTCACACAGACTGCACACAGTCTTTCGAACGACTCGTTAGCGTTGCCGGCCATCGGACCCCCGCGTAGGAAGACCGCAGATGGACTACTGCTCCACGTGTCGCCGGCATCTCAACGGCGCCCTGGTGTGCCCTGGATGCGGCGCCTACGCTCCGGACATCGCGCCGGTCACGGTCGACCGCGGCATCGCCCCGGCCCGGGTCGCGACGACGACACGGATACGGATGTCGACCCCGGTGCCGGATCCGACACCGCCGCGGCTCACGCTCGCGTCGACGACGTACGCGGACACCACGTCGTCGGCCGCGTCGTCGGCCGTCCCGTCACCCGAGTCCGAGAGCGTGCCGTCCGCGCCGTCCGTTCCCCACGCGCCGCAAGGGCGGGCAGCCCGTCGGCGGCAGTTGGCCCGCTGGAAGAAGAACCAGCGCCGAGCCGTGGTCGCGACGGCCGTCGCCCTCGTCGGAGGCGGTCTGACCTTCGCCGCGCTGGACCGCCAGAGCGGCGACCAGGCGCAGGCGGCCACGGTGCCGGAGACCCCGACCACGGCGGGCGGCGAGGAACCGACCCTGGAGCACAGCCTCCCGACGGTGAGCCGCTCCGGCGCGCACCGGGCCTCGCCCTCGCCCAGCACCCCGGCGTCGACGAACACCCACCCGGACTCGCAGGCCTCCTCCCCCGCCACGGTGCCCTCGGTCCCCCGGCAGCGAACCGGATCCTCGGCCGGCGACGGAACGGCCCCCGCTCCCACCGGCACGGCCGGCACCACGGACACGACCGGCACGGGCGGCACGGGTGGCGCGAGCGGCGCGAGCGGGCAGCTGTCCTCCGCCGCGACCGGCGGCGCGCAGTCGTCGACCTCGGACTCGAACTCCGGCTCGAACTCGGCCTCGAACTCCTCGACTTCGTCGTCCTCGTCGAACTCCTCGTCCTCCTCGTCGAACTCCTCGACGAGCACCGCCCCCGCGGGGACCTCGCCTTCGGACGTCTGCCTGCTGGGCCTGATCTGCCTCGGCTGACCGGTCCGGGGGTGCTCGGCCCCGGTTCGCGGGACCTGGAGCGAAACCGGCCCGAGCATCTCGTGCGCCACCGGTGGCGGCCGGGGGACGTGGCCCTGTGGGAACCGCAGCACGGCCCACTACGCCAACCGCGACCACGGCGACCGGCATCGCGTCATGCACCGCATCACCCTGCGCGGCGACCGGCCCCGGGGCACGGGGGACCAAGAGGCTCAAGGGGTCTGAGAGGTCCGAGGGGTCCGAGGGGTCCGAGGGGCAGGGGAACTTATCGGGGCGGCTGTTAGTTTCTACGTTGCTGTAGATCTTGCGCAGTCGTCTACTCCGCCCCGACCTACCTTCTGGAGTTCTCATGGCCCTGTGGGACCGCATCAAGGAGTCCGCGTCGACGATGCAGACCCAGCTCGTGTCGAAGAAGAACGACCTCAAGAGCGGCGCCTTCCGCGACGCGAGCATGGCGATGTGTGCCCTGGTCGCGGCGGCGGACGGCACCATCGACCCCGCGGAGCGGCGCCGGGTGGCGCAGCTGATCGCCTCCAACGAGGTGCTGCAGAACTTCGACGCCACGGATCTCCAGCGGCGCTTCGACGACAACCTGAACAAGCTGACCGCCGACTTCGACTTCGGCAAGGTCAGCGTGCTCCAGGAGATCGCCAAGGCGAAGAAGAAGCCGGCCGAGGCACGTGCCGTCATCCAGATCGGCATCGTGATCGGCGGCGCCGACGGGGACTTCGACAAGACCGAGCAGGCCGTCGTACGGGAGGCGTGCTTCACCCTCGACCTGCCGCCGCACGAGTTCGACCTCTGAGCGCGCCCTCGCCCGGGACGGCGTGGCCACGCCCGGCAAGGTGAGGCCGCGCGGCCGAACCGGCCCGCCGAACCGTCAGCGCCGATGCCCCTCGGCCGGTGTGCGTCAGCCGATGCCCCTCAGCCGGTGTGCGTCAGTCGATGCCCCTCGGCCGGTGTCCCTCGGCCGATGACTGTCACCCGGTGTCCCTCAGCCGAAGTCCGTCAGGCCGGTCGCCAGGCCGTTCTCGTCCCAGCGGACCTCCAGGACGCGGGTCACGGCGTCCCGGTCGATCGGACCGAACACGTGCGGGAAGCGGGTGCCCTCGGCGACCCCTGGCGGCGGGGCGGGCGCGGCCGCCTCCCATGCGCAGGTCGCGGTGAGCCGGCTCTCGTCGAGCACGAGCGCCAGCAGCGGCCGGGGGCCGGTCCGGTAGAACGCGTTGACGACGGCGAGCGTGGTCGCCTCGTCGGGCGAGCAGTGGACGAACCCGTCCTCCGCCAGCGAGGCCGGCGCATAGGGCCGCTCGGGGGCGGTGTGCCAGTCGTCGAGCGGTACGACGTGATAAATCATCATCCCGTTATACAACGGGCGTTCAGCCGCCCTCGGGGAGCTCGATGATCTCGCCCTTCTCGTCGAGGGTGCGGGTGCTCCAGTAGGTGTCCCACTTGTCGCCGATCTTCTCGGGGACCTTGCCCTCCGGATAGCGGGCCCAGCCCCGCGCCGGCTCCTCGCCGTCCGGCACACAGTCGCTGCCGCCGCTGTCCACCGCCAGCACCGGGTACTCGCCGTCGCCGCAGACCGCCTCCTCGATCCCGAAGGAGCAGCCGGTCAGCGTCGTCACGGCCACGGCGGCCGCCACGGCCGCACCGGCCAGGGCACGGCCCACTCCCACTCGGCTCCTGGTTCTCCGCACGGTCGGCTCCTCTGCGCTGCTCGACGGCCGGCCGGCTCGACGGCCGTACCGGGTGTGCGATCAGCCTGCCGAGCGGCGGGAGTGTTCCTCTTGAGTACGGGTACTCATATGCCTGGGACGACGTCCTCAACACGTCCCGGTGGTGCCCTCTCGCTCCCCGGCCCCGCATCGGGACCTGTGCTACCGTGATAAAAGTGGCAGTTTCGGTTACCAGAGGCTTTTGAGTGCTCTTCGACCTTCCGTCGACGGGCACTCTTTTTGTTTTCGGGGCTTTTCCGATCCTGCCGCACCCGGGTCCGCAAGGTGCGGAGTCCGGGCATTGCCCCATAGGGAGATTCAACATGGCATCTGGCACCGTGAAGTGGTTCAACTCGGAAAAGGGCTTCGGCTTCATCGAGCAGGACGGTGGCGGCGCTGACGTGTTCGCCCACTACTCGAACATCGCCACGTCCGGCTTCCGTGAGCTTCAGGAAGGCCAGAAGGTTACCTTCGACGTCACTCAGGGCCAGAAGGGCCCGCAGGCGGAGAACATCCAGCCCGCCTGAACCGCCTGACGCCGCCTGACGCTGACGCTGACGCGATCGGCTGCGCATCACGCGGACTACGTGGCCGGGGCCCGCACTCCTGAGTGCGGGCCCCGGCCCATGGCATTTTGCCCTTTCGAGGAAGGTATCGGATGAACCGCAACAGCTCCGTCCGCTCCCGTACGGACCGGCGCCAGGGCGCCCCCTCCCGTTCGGCCAAGCCCGGGCGGAGTGGACGCGGGAGTCGTCCCGCCGCGTCCGGCGGTGAATTCGCGCTGCCCGTCACCCTCACCCCGGGACTGCCCGCGGTCGAGTCGTTCGCCGAACTCGACATGCCCGAGCGGCTGCTGACCGCCCTCGGTGCCGAGGGTGTGACCACCCCGTTCCCGATCCAGGCCGCCACGCTGCCGAACTCGCTGGCCGGCCGGGACGTCCTGGGCCGTGGCCGCACGGGTTCCGGCAAGACCCTCGCCTTCGGGCTCGCGCTGCTGGCCCGTACGGCCGGACAGCGGGCCGAGCCCCGGCAGCCGCTGGCCCTGGTCCTCGTCCCCACCCGGGAACTGGCCCAGCAGGTCACCGACGCCCTCACCCCGTACGCCCGCGCGCTGCGGCTGCGGCTCGCCACGGTGGTCGGCGGTCTGTCGATCGGCCGGCAGGCGAGCGCCCTGCGCGGCGGCGCCGAGGTCGTCGTGGCCACGCCCGGCCGCCTCAAGGACCTCATCGACCGCGGCGACTGCCGACTGGACCGGGTCGCCATCACCGTCCTCGACGAGGCCGACCAGATGGCGGACATGGGCTTCATGCCCCAGGTCACCGCGCTGCTCGACCAGGTGCTGCCCGACGGCCAGCGGATGCTGTTCTCGGCCACCCTGGACCGCAACGTCGACCGGCTGGTGCGCAACTACCTGCACGACCCCGTCGTCCACTCGGTCGACCCGTCGGCGGGCGCCGTCACCACGATGGAGCACCACGTGCTGCACGTGGAGGACGAGGACAAGCACGCCACGACGACGGAGATCGCCGCCCGTGACGGCCGCGTGATCATGTTCCTGGACACCAAGCACGCGGCGGACCGGCTGGCCAAGAAGCTGCTGGCGGTCGGGGTGCGCGCCGCGTCCCTGCACGGCGGCAAGTCCCAGAACCAGCGGACCCGGACGCTGGCCCAGTTCAAGGACGGCCACGTCACGGTGCTGGTGGCGACCAACGTCGCGGCCCGCGGCATCCACGTCGACAACCTCGACCTCGTCGTCAACGTCGACCCGCCCGCCGACCACAAGGACTACCTGCACCGCGGCGGCCGTACGGCACGCGCGGGCGAGTCCGGCACCGTCGTCACGCTGGTCCTGCCCCATCAGCGCCGGGAGATGACGCGGCTGATGGCCGACGCCGGCATCACCCCGCAGACCACCCGGGTCCGCTCGGGCGAGACCGAGCTGAGCCGTATCACCGGCGCGCAGGCGCCCTCCGGCGTGCCCGTCGTCCTCGCTCCGCCGGTCACCGAGGAGCGTCCCGCCCGCTCGGCGTCCACCGCGCGCTCGCGCCGTGGCCGTCCCGCGGCCCAGGGCAACGGCCGTCCGACCTCCCAGGGCGGACGACCCACCTCCCAGGGCCGTCGCCGCTCGCCCGCCAAGGGCAACGGCAACACCGCGAACGGCCGCTGAGGCGGGGCCGGGGGCCGGCGGGTCTCACACGCCGGCGTCCTCCGCCAGCGTGTGCGCGACCAGCGCGTTGGCGTGGCCGTGCCCCAGCCCGTGCTCGGTCTTCAGCCAGGCGACGAGCTCCATGTGCCGGGTGAGCGGAGAGGCCCGGATCAGGGTCTTCCACTCGGCGACCGGACGTCCGTACTTCTTCTCGATCGACGGAAAGTAACTCGCGGGGCCCTTCACAGTTTCGGTCATGTCCGTACGACCGGTGCGGACGGGAGAAGTGATCGGCGCCGGGGAAGTGATCCGCGTCACCCGCCTCCGGCCGTCGCGTGGCCGGCCCGCGCTCACCCGCCGGCGGCGGCGTACACGGCGTAGGGCAGCAGGATCGCGGGGAGGGTCAGCAGCCGGGGCCCGAGCGGGCGGCCCTTCGTCAGGGGGCGCAGGCCGTCGTAGAGGACGAGCAGCAGCACGACGAACACGGCGAACAGGACGAGCGTGATGCGCACGAAGCCGCCGTCCTCGATCTGGTCGTAGGTGCAGTGGTCCAGGTCGCGGCTGTCGAGGTCCGCGTAGGTGCAGTGCCCGTGGCTGAGGTACCAGCGCGCGCACAGCACGACGACGGCCGTCGGAAGGCCGATCAGCAGGTGTACCAGGAGCGGCGGCAGCCAGCCGCGCAGTACGGGGAGTGCGGTACGCATCCGGTCACCCCACCAGGGCGGGGACGGGCGGGCTGTGGCGGAAGCCACTCCTCCGGTCACAGGCCTGTCACAGCGCCTCGGCGCGCCGGGACCGAGCCCCGACCTCCCGCCTCCTGCCGCGACCTGCCGGTACCGGCCCGGTGCGCGGCTCACTGCGCGGGACCGCGGACCCGGCCGCGTATCCGGCAGTCCGGTCGCCATCATGCGGGCCACCTGGCGGGCGTCGGGCGGTCGGCGGGGGCGGGCGGTTCGGGCGGTTCGGGCGGTCAGGCGGGGCCGCCGCCGAAGCCGATCTCGTTGCCGTCCGGGTCGTGGAAGGTGACCTTGCGCACGCCGTTGGCGTAGGTCTCGCGGCGGGTCGGGGTCAGACCCCGGTCGGTGATGGCGGCGACCCGGGTGTCGAGGTCGTCGACGAAGAGGGTGTTCAGGGCGTGGCCCTCGTGGCCCGGGCGGTGCTCGATGTACAGGTAGCGGTGTTCGGCGAGCTCCCAGACGGCCTCCGCGTCGTTCGGGAAGAACACCGGCGGGGCGCCGAGCAGCCGCTCGTACCAGGCGAGGGCCGCTGTGTAGTCGTTGACGGGGATGCCTGCGAAGAGGTCGACGGCCATCTCCTCATCGTAGGTCCGGCGGCGCGCGACCACCCGGTGCCACGCAGCCGCCTCAGTCCTCCAGCACGCCCCGCAACTCGCCCCGGCGCCGAATGCCCAACTTCCGGTAGGCGCTGGTCAGGTGGGTCTCCACGGTGCGGCGGGCCACATGCAGGAGGTCCGCTATCTCGGTGTTGGTGCGGCCGTCCGCCGCGAGTTCCGCGATGCGGCGCTCGCTGCCGGTGAGGGCCCCGGAGCCGGTGTGCGCGGGCGTGGTGCGGCGGCCGCCCGCGGTACGGAGGGCCTGTTCCGCGTAGGTCAGCAGGCGGACGCTGCCCAGCCGTTCGGCGCGTTCGGCGCCCTCCCGCAGATGGTCGCGGCCCCGCCCGCGTTCACCGGCGGCGGTCAACTGGCTGCCGTGGGCGAGGAGGGAGGCCACGAGTTCCGCCTCGGCCGGGGAGTCCCGCAGGACGGCCACCGCCTCCGCGCCCAGTTCCAGGCCCCGCCGGCCCCGGGTCGCCCGGCCCAGGACCCGCAACGCCCGTCCTGTCGTGCGCGGGGTGTTCCACACCCGGGCCAGTCGCAGTTCCTCCGTCGCCAGGACCAGTGCCTCCTGGGGGTTGCCCAGTGCGAGCCGGCACTCCGCGGCCGCCGTCCGCCACGGCGTGACGACCGGACTGTGCACGGCGCGGGCGGACTGGCGCCGACCGCACTCCAGGAAGTCGTGCAGGGCACCCGCGACATCACCCTCGGTGAACCGCAGCACCCCCCGCGCGTACAGGAACCGGTTCAGCTCCCAGGAGTCGGGGGTGTCGCGGAGGTCGAAGGTGTCGGCCAGCCGGCGGGCCTGCGGCGTACGGCCCGTCTCGACCAGTGCGAGCAGGGTGTGCGCGTCGGCGTTGACCGGGCTGCCGCCGGTGCGCCGGGCGCGGCCCGCCTCGGGCAGGGCGGCGAGCAGCGTGCCGTACGCGCCCCGCGCCGCCGCGATGTCCCACCTGGTGTCCAGCAGCGCCTGTTCCATCGGGTGCAGGAGGCTCGGATGCTGGCCGGCCAGGCCGCGTTCCACCAGGCGTTCGGCCTCGTCGAGTTCGTCGGCCCACTGGGCCACCGCCGCGGCCGTGCCCAGCAGGAACGGCTCGACGAGGGGGTCGGCGGGTTCCGTCAGGAGGGTGCGCAGCCGTCGCATCGCCTCCTGCGCCGGGAGGTCGCCCGCGGTCGCCGCGTACCGCACGAGCAGGGCCTGCCCGGACGCGCCGACGAGTTCCGGGGAGCGTTCGGCGGTGTCGTTGAGCCAGCGGTAGGCCTCCCGGCGGACCGTCTGGTCCTGGTCCGAGAGCAGCGCGGACGCGGTCTGCAGGGCCCGCGCCAGGTCGGGGTGGCCGGCCAGCCGGCCCTCCAGCCGGCGCAGCACCTCCACCGCCGTACGGACCTCTCCCCGGCCCACGAGCGCGGTGCCCAGCGCGATGGCCGTACGGACCTGGTCACGGGGTTCGGCGGGCAGGTCGAGCGCCTCGGCCAGCCGTGGGATGCCCGCCGGGGTGTCGGCGGAGGCGTACTCCAGGGAGCCGAGTTCGGTGAGCAGCCGCTGCCGTAGGTCGTCGGGCAACGGTTCCTGGAGGGCTCGGCGCAGGTAGCGGACGGCGTCGCCGGGGCGGGCGGCGCGCGCGGCCACGGTGGCGGCGTCGCGCAGCACGCGCAGTGCCCAGGACAGGCCGGCGGGCGCGCTGCCCAGCAACTGCCGTGCCACGGCGTCGAGGTGGTCGCCCCGGCGCAGCATCGCCTGGGCGACCGCCCGGTGCGCGTCCTGACGGCGGGCGGGGGACCAGCCGCCGAGGACGGCGTCCCGCAGGAGCGGATGCGCGTAGCGGGGGCGGCCGGTCCGGTCCGGGCGCAGCACGCCGAGCCGCGTCATCGCGGTGAACCAGCCGGAGACCCGGGCCGGGTCGGCGCCGGAGGCGTCCGCGACGAGCGCGGCGAGGGCGTCGGTGGCGGCTTCGGTGGCGGGCAGGGATGCATGAGCGGCTTCGGTGACGTTGACAGTGCCGGTCACGGTGTCGGGACCAGGGACGGGGCCGGGGCCGGGGCGGGCGTGGGTGCGGGAGCCGGGGACGGCGTTCCGGGCCGTGGAGCCCGCCGCCCGCTCAGCGCCCGCCGCAGGTTCGACGCCCGCCGCCCGTTCGGCGCCACCCTCCCGTTCGGCGCTGTCCTCCCGCTCCGACGCCCGCTCGGCCGCCCGCTCGGCCGCGAGCCCGGCCCGTTCGGCCTGTTCCGTCTGTTCCGTGTGTTCCGCCTGTTCCAGGGCCGCGAGGGTCCGGGCCACCTCCGCCGTCGCCGGGCCGGCGCTGTCCAGCCACCAGGAGACGGCCGCCGGGTAGGAACCCGGGTACAGCGCGGCGCACGTCCTCGGGACGGCCGTCGGCGGCGGGGCGCCGTCGAGGTCGTCGAGGAGGGCGTGCAGGAGCAGCGGGCTGCCCGCGCCGGCCCGCACACAGTCCGCCGTCCACCGGTCGGAGGCCGTCGGAAAGGCGGCCCGGACCAGGTCGGCCGAGGCGTCGTCGGTGAGCGGGGCGAGGGTGTGGGTGCGGACCACGGACGGGGACAGGGCGTGGGTGAGACCGGCGGGACGCGGGTCGATGTCGTACTGGCTGCGCTCGGTGGCCACCAGGAGTACCGGTAATCGGTCGATACGGCGGGCCGCCTCCACGAACCAGCGGCGCGAGGCCTCGTCGGCGAGGTGGACGTCGTCCACGGCCACCATGAGCGGCGACTCGTCGGCGTACGAACGCAGCAGCCGCCACAGCCGCGCCGCGCTCCCCCGGTCGTCGTCGCCCGGCCCGACGTCCGCGAACTCGGGTACGGAGCCGAGGAGATGCAGCACCGAGGAGAAGGGCAGCGCGATGTCGTCGGGCGAGCAGCGGGCGCGCAGCACCCGCAGGCCCAGGTGGGTGGCGTGCGCGGCGGCGGCCTCCAGTACGGCGGACCGGCCGGTGCCGGTGGCCCCGCGCAGCAGGACGAGACGGCCTGCGCCGGCCCGGGCCCGCTCCGCCTCCGCCGTGAGCAGCGCGTGCGCGTCCTCGCGTTCCCGCAACGGTCCGGTCATCCCTGCCTCCTGCTGTCGGGCACATCGGACTTGTCCATGTACACGTAGAGGTCGTGCGGTTCGGTACGGGTCCGCGCGGCCGTTGTGGCGAGGCTCACGGTGCCCTGGCACACGTCGAGCCAAAAAGCTCTGACCTGCGACGATGCAGGCGAATCGTGGTGGTGGAGGGCTTGCTCTCGTGGTCCGCCTCGTGGTGCTCCACGATTGCGCGCGCCCCGGAGGTCACAGAAGTCTGGACCGTACCCACCCGTCACCGAGCCCCATCGGACGGCGGGCCCGTGAACTTGGGGGAAACGGTTGCTCAGCTCACCACGGACACCAGAGACCGGCGCCGCGGGCATCGCCGCGATGGGCGCCGCCGTTCCAGGCGTCGCCCTCGGCACCCGGCGGCGGATTCCCGTGGCCGTCCAGGCATCCGATCCGATCTCCCGCGAGGGCGCCGTCAGCCAGTTGCGCGGACGCCCCGAGGTCGAGGTCCGCGAGGAGGTCTCGGCCGCCGCCGGCACGGTGGCGCTGCTGATCGAGGACACCCTCGACGAGGGGGCGCTGGGCCGGCTGCGGCGGATCGTGCGCAGCGAGGGGGCGCGGGCGGTGCTCGTCGTGGGCACGATCCGCGAGACGGAACTCCTGGACGTCATCGAGTGCGGGGTCGGGGCCATCGTCTGGCGCCGCGAGGCCACCGCGCACCGGCTGGTGCAGGCGGTGCTGGCCGCCCACCGCGGCGACGGCGACCTGCCCGCCGACCTGCTCGGCAGACTCATCAGCCAGGTGGGCACGCTGCACCGCGGTGCGGCGGGCCGGCCCGGCGCCCCCTCCCTGGGACTCGCGCCACGGGAGGTGGACGTCCTGCGGCTGGTCGCCGAGGGCCTGGACACCGGAGAGATCGCCAGCAAGCTGTCCTACTCCGAACGAACCGTCAAGAACGTCATGCACGGACTCACGACGCGGTTGCATCTGCGCAACCGGGCGCACGCGGTGGCATATGCCCTGCGGGAAGGCTACATCTGACCGAACGGGCAATCGAAGGCGGACACGCGGGCAGGATGCCTTGCCCGGCCGCCGACCCTGGCGTGCCTGCGGATCCGGGGGCTTCCGGGGCACGATCGTCGGACAGTGGGTGTGGCACGGCAAGTTGAGGAGCACGACGGTGATCCACGAGGTGGACGAGGTCCTCAAAGAGCTGCTCGGAAGCGGCGCGCTCGCGGGCTCCGGCATCGACGTCTCCTTCGAGGCTCCGACGCGGGACTGGGCGGCCCGGCGCAACGCCCCTGTGATCAACACCTACTTGTACGACATCCGTGAGGACGTGACCCGTCGGCAGCGCGGCCAGATGGCGGTGCGGGACGAGCAGGACGTCGTCGTGAAGCGCCGTCAACCGCCGCGCTGGTTCCGGCTGTCGTACCTGGTGACCGCCTGGACGCGGACCCCGCAGGACGAACACCGGCTGCTGTCGGCCGTGTTGGCGACGCTGCTGCCGCGCGAGATGCTGCCGGCGGACGAGCTCCCGGGCTCCCTGCGCGCGTTGGGACTGGCGATGCCGGTGACGGTCGCCGGTATCCAGACCGAGTCGCGTTCGCTCGCCGAGATCTGGTCCGCCCTGGGCGGTGAGCTGAAACCGTCGCTGGACCTGGTGGTCACGGCCCCCTTCCCGGCCTACCCGGAGTACGACGCCGGGCCGCCGGTCACGGAGGGCGCGGCGGTCCGCCTGCGCGGGATGGACGGCGACCCTCCGGAGTCCGGCGAACGCGCCCACCGCCCCCACCAGGTGGCCGCGGCCCGCGCCGCCCGCGAGGCCGCCACCCACCGCCCGGACCAGCGGTGAACGACGCGTACCCCGAGGCGGCCACGGCCGGCACCGCCGCACCGGCGCCCGGCCCCGCCACCGTCGCGCCCGTGACCGTCGCGCCCGCCGCCGACCCGCACGGGACCGGCCCCGCCGGACACGGGGCGCACCGGGGCTCCGGCGCGCCCGCAGCCGGCACCGGGGCACCCGTACCCGCCACCGCCACCGACACCGACACAGCCGCAGCCGCAGCCGCAGCCGACTCCGAGGCTGCCGGTGCGCCGGGGGCCCGTGCTCGGGACGACGGGGCCGGCGCGCTGCTCGGGCGGGTCGGTGTTCTGCGGGACCGGGTCGGTGCCCTGGTCGACCGGCGGGCGGCCGTCGACCCGACGGCCGCCGATCCGCTGCGCGGCCTGTACCTCTCCGAGGAGGCGGTACGGCACCTGCTCGGCGGAGACCGGGCCGCCGCCGGTCCCGTCGCGACCCAGCCCCGGGAAACGGACCCGGCCGACCCGCTCGGCGCCCTCGCCGCCCGGCTCCGGCTCACCGAGCTGGACGCCGCGATCCTCCTCATCGCCCTCGCGCCCGATCTGGACCGCGACTTCGAGCCGCTCTACGGCTACCTCAACGACGATGTGAGCAGGCGGCGGGCCACCGTCGGGCTCGCCCTCGAACTGTGCGGGGTGCCCGCCCACCTGGCCGCCGCCCGCGCCCGTCTCCACTCCTCGGCGCCGCTGCGCGCGTACGGGCTGCTGGAGGTCGAGGAACCCGAACGGCCCTTCCTGTCCCGGACGTTGCGCGTCCCGGACCGGCTGCTCGCCCACCTGCTGGGCGACGACACCCCGGACGCCGCCCTGCACGGGCACCTGCACCCGCTGCCTCCGCCGCTGCCCGCCGACGACGAGGACTTCGTCCGGCTGCTGGCGCGCCGGATGCGGGAGGGCGGCCCGGTCACCGCCTATCTGCGCGAACACCGCGAGGGCGACGGCCTCGCCGCGATCACCTCCGCCCTGCGCGCCGCCGGAATCGACGCCCTGCGCTTCACGGGGCCCGAGAACGGCGTGCCCGGCCTGCTGCGCGAGGCACGGCTCGGCGGCCGGGCGGTCGTGCTGTCCGGGCTCCCGGACCAGCCGGGGCCGCTGATCGGCGCGCTGGCCGACGCGCCGGACGTCACCGTCCTGCTCACGGACCCGCGCCCCTACGACCCGCACTGGTCCACCCACGATCCGCTGGTCCTGGAGGCGCCGCGCCGCCGGGCCGGCGGGACGGCCGCCTGGGCGGCCGCGCTGGACTCCGCCGGTCCCCTCGACACCGCCCCCGGCTTCGACCTCGCCGCCACCGTCGCCCCCTACCGCCTCGGCGGCGAGCGGGTCGCCCGGGCCGCGCGGGCCGCGTCCGTCCTCGCCGCCTTCGAGGGCGGGCCGCTCACCGCCGACCATGTGCGGCTGGCCGCGCGACAGCAGTCGGCGTCCGGCCTCGAACGGCACGCGCGACGGATCCGGCCGGACGTCGGCTGGCAGGACCTCGTGCTGCCCGAACGGCCGCTGACCCAGCTGCGCGAACTCGCGCTGCGGGCCCGGCACCGCGACCGGGTGCTGGGCGAGTGGCGGCTCAGCGCCGGCGGCGGGCGCGGGCGCGGGGTGCTCGGACTGTTCGCGGGCGAGTCCGGTACCGGCAAGACGCTCTCCGCCGAGGTCGTCGCCGCCGAACTCGGCCTCGATCTCTACGTGGTGCAGCTCTCCTCGATCGTCGACAAGTACGTGGGCGAGACCGAGAAGAACCTGGAGCGCATCTTCTCCGAGGCCGACCGCACCGACGCCGTGCTGCTCTTCGACGAGGCCGACGCCGTCTTCGGGAAGCGGTCGGAGGTCAAGGACGCGCACGACAAGTACGCCAACATGGAGAGCGCCTACCTGCTCCAGCGGCTGGAGTCCTTCGACGGCATCGCGCTGCTCACCACCAACCTGCGCGCCAACATCGACGAGGCGTTCACCCGGCGCCTGGACCTGGTGGTCGACTTCCCGTTCCCCGACGCCGGGCAGCGGCTCGCGCTGTGGCGGCACGGGCTGTGTCACGTGCCGTGCGCCGCCGACGTCGATCCCGGGCCGCTGGCCAAGGACTTCGAGCTCGCCGGCGGTTCGATCCGCAGCGCCGTCGTCACCGCCGCCTACCTCGCCGCCGGACGGGACGAGCCGGTCGGCGACGGCGACCTGCTGGAGGGGGCCCGCCGCGAGTACCGCAAGGCGGGCCGCCTGGTGCCGGGCGAAGCCAACTGGTGAGCCCGGGCGGGGCTCGGCCACCCGCCGGGGCTACTCCGCGCGCCACTTCTGGTTGGGCGTCCCCGAGCACGTCCACAGCTGAAGCTTGGTGCCGTTGCCGGTGCCGTTGTCCTTGGCGTCGATGCACTTGTCGGCCTGCGGGTTGACCAGGTCGCCGTACTGGCTCAGCACCCACTGCTGGGCCGGGTTGCCGGAGCAGTTGGCCACCTGGATGACCGCGCCGTCGTCCTTCGACCCCCAGGCGACGTCCATGCACAGGCCGAGCGCGCGCACGGTGCCGTCGCTCTTGAACACCCACTTCTGATTGGCCGACCCGGCGCAGTCCCACAGCTGGAGCGGGGTGCCGTCCTTGCCCTTGCCGTTCTGGGCGCCGGTGATGTCGATGCACCGGTCGGAGGCCTGGCCGATGATCACGGCGCCGGGCACCGGGGCCGTCGTCTGCGAGCCGCCCGAGCCACCCGAGCCGGATCCGCTGCCGCTCCCGCCGCCCGACCCCGAGGAGCCACCGGACGTGGAACCGCCGCTGCCGTCCTCCTCCGCGGCCGGGGCGGAGGGCGTCTGCTGCTCGGGCAGCGGTGCGGCGGAGGCGTCCGCCTTCGGCGCCGACGGCGCGGAGACGGACGGACTGGGCAGCGCGGTGCTGCCGGCCTCCGCGAGTTTCTCGCTGGCGCTGGTGTTGACCTGCGGCTTGTACGCCAGCCAGATCATCACGAACGCGATCGCCAGGGCCATCGTCAGGCTGAGCGCCGTCGCCAGCCAGCGCGGCAGGAACCCGCGCTGCACGAACGTGCCGTCCACCGCGAGCGGCACCGCCCCCGACCGCTGCACGTTCAGCGCGTACGGCCGCTGCTCCTTGGAGCCGAACCAGATGATCTGGCGCGGGCGCAGCGTCGTGTCGACGAACACCGCCCGTCCCGGCTCGATCTGCACACTGCCCGGCCGGAACTCGTACCCGAGGTGGTCACCCATGTCGGCGCCCGTGACGGACGCCGTCAGCCTGGTGTTGCCGAGGTTGTCGATCGCGAGGCGCGGCCGGCCGCGGAACCGCCCCTTCACCGTCGGCGGCACCAGTTCCGCCCGCACCTCGGTGAACGGCGTGATCGTCAGGTTCCCCTCGGGGACGGTCACCGCCTCCGGATGCTCGGTCGGCGTGATGCGCACCGCGTACGGATTGGGGCCGGCCGTCGCGTCCGGGGTGCGCGGCGGGGCGAATCCACCGCCGTCCAGGGCGCCACCGCGCCGACCGGCTCGAAGCGGTACTCGTCGACGACGTCACCGGTGTTGCGCACCCGTAGCCGTACGGTCGTCGTGCCGCCGGGGTCGACGGTCGCCGCGGCCGGTTCCAGAGAAGTCCACAGAGTCACCTGTCGACGCTATGCCGCGGGGCGAGGGCCCGTCAGGAGACCGTGGGGCACGACCGCTGCCCGAAAGGGCCGAGCGGCCGTGCCCGTCCACCGGGTTTCGGACCGGGTGTCACCGCGTGTCAGACGGTGAAGCGGACCGCCTCCAACTGGAGCTTCTGCTCCATGGGGCTGCCGCCGTAGATCCAGTCGCCGTCCTTGGTGCAGCCGTTCCCCAGCCAGCCCCGGTCCTTGATGTGCGGGTTCTGGCAGACGGAGCCCTCGATCGTCTTGATCGTGTAGCCCTCCATCGCCGCGACCGCCGGCTTGCTGGAGCCCATGTACATGTTGACGCCGTCGCCGGCCTTCGACCACTTGTCGCCGGTCAGCCAGCCCCCGACCACATGGGCGGCGTTGCCCGTGACACCGCCGGTCCTCGCCGTGGCGATGTTGAGGGCCTTGATGGGCAGGTCCTTGCCGGTCGTACCGGCGATCGCGCCGTCGCAGACCGGGTCCTGCCAGCCCTTGTCCGCCACATAGGCGCGGTAGCAGATGTGCCGCCCGTCGCTGCGTGCCGCGAGCTTGTTCACGGCGTCGGCCGCCGTCTCCTGCTTGGGCTTCACGGGGGCCTTCGACTCGGTCCCGCCGCCCCCGCCGCCACCGCTGCCTCCGTCGGCCGGGGCCTGGCTGCTGGCGGGCGCCTCGACCACGGCGGGGGCCGTCGGGGTGGGCACCAGGGCAGGGGCGCTGGGCGTGGCCGAGGGGCTGGGCGCGAGGGTACTGACGCCGGCCTCCGCGAGCTTCTCGTTGGCGCTGGTGTTGACCTGCGGCTTGTAGGCCAGCCAGATCATCACGAACGCGATCGCCAGGGCCACCGTCAGGCTGAGCGCGGTCGCCAGCCAGCGCGGCAGGAACCCGCGCTGCACGAACGTGCCCTCCACCTCCAGCGCCTGCGCACCCGACCGGCGCACCGCCAGGTTGTAGCGCTGCTCCTCCTTCGAGCCGAACCAGATGATCTGGCGGGGGCGCAGCGTCGTGTTCACGAACACCGCCCGGCCCGGCTCGATCTGCACATTGGCCGGCTGGAGCTCGTACGCCAGCCGGTCACCGTGGTCGCTGCCGCTCAGCGAGGCGGTGAGCTTGGTGTTGCCGAGGTTGTCGATCGCGAGGCGCGGCCGGCCGCGGAACCGCCCCTTCACGGTCGGCGGCACCAGTTCCGCCCGCACCTCGGTGAACGGCGTGATCGTCACGTTGCCTTCGGGGACGGTCACCGCCTCCGGATGCTCGGTCGGCGTGATGCGCACCGCGTACGGATTGGGGCCGGCCGTCGCGTCCGGGGTGCGCGGCGGGGCGAACCGCAGTGTCTGCGGCTCCACCGTCGTCCAGGGAGCGGTCGGGCCGACCGGCTCGAAGCGGTACTCGTCGACGACGTCACCGGTGTTGCGCACCCGTAGCCGGACGGTCGCCCGGCTGCCGGGGTCGACGGTGACGGAGGCGGGTTCGAGGGAAGTCCACAGGCTCACGTGCCGACGCTACGGGGAGGGCGGCGGGCGGGGTCAGAGGCGACGGGGCAGGGTGCGTGCCCTGCCGGGCCGCGACCGGCTGCCCGAGGGGACCCGACGGCCCGGCACCGCCCCCGGGACCGCCCCCGTGCTGCCGCCGGGGAGCCCGGCGCACCGGCGGCGACTGCTGCGGCGCGGGCGGATGCCGGGGGCCCGTGCTGCCCGCGAGGGCAACAGCCGTGCCCCGGACCGTGCACCGGAAGCCGTTTCGGCAAACGCGCTTCGCGCGTGACGGTGAAAGACGTCCTGACGCGTACCCCGAGGAGAGCACAGCATGCCGTCCTACCTGTCGCCCGGCGTATACGTCGAGGAGGTGGCCAGCGGCTCCCGCCCGATCGAAGGGGTGGGCACCTCGGTGGCGGCCTTCGTCGGGCTCGCCCCGACCGGCCCCCTCAACGAGCCGACCCTGGTGACCAACTGGACCCAGTACGTGGCCGCGTTCGGTGACTTCACCGACGGCTACTTCCTGGCGCACTCCGTCTACGGGTTCTTCAACAACGGTGGCTCGGCGGCGTACGTCGTCCGCGTCGGCGGTACCTCGGCGGGTGCCGCCGGAGACGCCAAGTCGCCCGCCGCGGTGACCGGTTCCGGCTCCGCGCCGGCCGCCCTCCCGGCCGGTGAGCCCAAGCAGCTCGGCACGTTCACGGTGACGGCCGTGGCGCCGGGCGAGACCGGCGGCCCGCTGAGCGTGGAGGTCGCGGACGCGGAGGGCGAAGGCCCCGCCGAGCGCTTCAAGCTGATCGTCAAGGACGGCGACAAGGCCGTCGAGACGTTCGACGTGTCGGCGAAGAAGGGCAACCGCTCCTACGTCGTCACCCAGGTCAAGGAGCGCTCCAAGCTCATCACCGTGGCCGAGGCCGCGCCCGCCGCGCAGCTGGCCCGCCCGGACAACCAGACGGTCGCGCTGGCCGCGCCGCCCGCCGCCGCGCCGGCCGGTCCGGTCGAGGCCGCGCAGCCCGTCGGCCCTGCGCAGTACCTGGGCGACAGCTCCGACCGCACCGGCTTCGGCGGCCTGGAGGCCGTCGACGAGGTGTCCATGGTCGCGGTGCCCGACCTGATGGCCGCCTACCAGCGCGGCGCGATCGACCTGGAGTCGGTCAAGGCCGTCCAGCTGGGCCTGATCGCCCACTGCGAGCTGATGGGCGACCGTGTCGCCATCATCGACCCGCCGCCCGGCCTGAACGCCCGTCAGATCCGGGTGTGGCGCCAGGAGACGGCCGGCTACGACTCCAAGTACGCGGCCCTGTACTACCCGTGGATCAAGTCCTTCGACCCGTCCGCCGGCAAGGCCCGGCTGATCCCGCCGAGCGGCCACGTGGCCGGCGTGTGGGCCCGCAACGACTCCGAGCGAGGCGTCCACAAGGCCCCCGCGAACGAGGTCGTGCGCGGCGCGGTGGACCTGGAGATCCAGATCACCCGTGGCGAGCAGGACCTGCTGAACCCGATCGGCGTGAACTGCATCCGGGCGTTCCCGGGCCGTGGCATCCGCATCTGGGGCGCCCGCACCCTCTCCTCCGACCCGGCCTGGCGCTACCTGAACGTCCGCCGGTACTTCAACTACCTGGAGGAGTCGATCCTGATCGGCACCCAGTGGGTGGTGTTCGAGCCGAACGACCACGCCCTGTGGGCCCGGATCCGGCGCAACGTCTCGGCGTTCCTCGTGAACGAGTGGCGCGGGGGCGCGCTGTTCGGCGCCCGCCCCGAGGAGGCGTTCTACGTCAAGTGTGACGAGGAGTCCAACCCGCCGGAGTCGGTCGACCTCGGCCGCGTGATCTGCGAGATCGGCATCGCGCCGGTCAAGCCCGCCGAGTTCGTGATCTTCCGGCTGGCCCAGTTCTCCAGCGGCAACGGAGAGCTGGAGGAGTAGGCCCGGAGCAGGCCCTCCGCCGTCGTACCGCCCTCTTCACCACACTTAGAAGGAAAGCCAGATGAGTCTCCAGCCGGGTGACGCCCTTACTTCACATAATTTCGGCCTCCAGATCGACGGCGTGATGGTCGAGTACCTCGCCGAGGTCAGCGGCCTCAGCCTCGAACAGGACGTCATCGAGTACCAGCAGGTCTCCGCACAGGGCAAGCCCGTCACCAAGAAGCTGCCCGGTGTGAAGAAGGCGGGTACCTGCACGGTCGTGCGCGGTATGACCCAGTCCGCGGCGTTCAACCAGTGGATCACCGAGTCGATCAACGGCGTGATGGGCACCGCCCGCAAGAACGCCACGATCATGGTGATGGACTACCAGAACAACCCGGTCAAGCGGTACAACATGCGCAACGCCTGGTGCAGCAAGATCGACACCAGCTCGGTGAAGGCCGGCGAGGCCTCCGCGCTGACCGAGACCGTGACGATCACGTTCGAAGAACTGGTCATCGAGTAATGCGGCGCACGGCTGTCCGGGCAGCGGCGGCGGGCGGGGAGCCGCAGGAGGCGCTCCCGGCCACCGCCGTGCCCGAGTCCGAATCCCTGTCCGGCGCCGCGTCCGCGTTCTCCGCGCCGGGCGCGGCCGCCGCCCCGGCCCCCGCGCCGTACCGGCTCCAGACGGAGTTCCCCTTCGAGCTGCCGCGCGGGTACGTCGACGAGGCGGGCACCGTCCACCGCGACGGCGTGATGCGGCTGGCGACGGCACGGGACGAACTGGTCCCGCTCCGCGACATCCGCGTCCAGGAGAACCCGGCCTACCTGTCGGTGGTGCTGCTGGGCCGGGTCATCACCCGCCTCGGCAGCCTCCCGCTGGTCCACGACGGCGTCGTGGAGAACATGTTCGCCTCCGACCTGGCGTTCCTCCAGGACTTCTACCGCCAGGTCAACGCCGAGGGGCACACCCGCGCCTCGGTGCAGTGCCCCCATTGCTCGGAGCCCTTCGAGGTGGAACTCGGCGGGAGCCGCCTGGGGGAATCGTGACGTACGCGACCGACCGGCTGCACGAGGAGATCGCGTACGTCGCCTACCACTTCCACTGGGGCCAGGACGAGATCCTGGACCTGGAACACCACGACCGGCGCCGCTACGCCGACCAGATCGCGTCCCTGGTGACCCGGGGCGGGGCGGAGGGCTGAGGCATGGGGTTCCTGGAACGCTTCCGGGGTGGCCGCGGGGGCGGACGCGGGGACGGCTCGAGCGCGTCACCGGCCACTGCCGCCGGTGCCCCGGCCGCGACCGGCGGCGCTACCGCTCCGGCGTCCGACGCCGTGACGGCACCCCCCGTCGTCGCGGCCGCCTGGCCGACGCTTCCACCCATCCAGCGCGCGGCGGCCGGGGGCCCGTCGGGGGTCGCCGACGCCGGGTTCGGCGGACGGCTGGCCACCTGGCAGAACCCCTCCTTCACCGGCACCGGATTCCACGCGGTGCTGGACGCCGCGCCGGGCGGCCTGATGAGCAGCCTGCGGGCGGCTCCACCGGTCGCCGAACCCGAGCGGGTGGCCGCACCGCCCCGGCCGACCCCCCTTCAGCGTGCGGTTCCCGCGTCCTCGCCCGTCGCTCCCCGCCCGGCTCCGGCCGGCCCGGGCCCGACGGCCGGTTCCGGTGGCACGGGTGCCGCGGGCGCGGCGGCGCGCCCGTCCGGCCCGGCGGCTCCCGCGTCTTCGACGGCTGCCCGTCCGACGGCTTCCGCGGCTCCGACCGCCCCGGCGGTGCCCGTGGTGCCGTCCCGGCCGACGGAGCCGCCCGCTCCCGCCGCCTTCCCGGCGCGGGGTATCCGGGTGGCCCCGGCGAGCCCGGCGCCCTCGCCGGGTCCGGCCCCCTTGACGAGGTCCCTGTCGGCACCGGTACAGCGGCGCAGCCTGCCCGCCCGCCCGGCGTCCCCGGCCGCCTCCCCGGCACCGGCTCCGACCCCTGCCGCTTCCCCGGCCCCGGCCCCGGCTTCGTCCGGCGGCAGCGGCTCGGCTCAGGCCACCGGGCGGGGTGCGGAGACCGACGGCGGAAGCCCGGCCGGAGGCAAGGACCCCGCCCCGGGCCCGCGAGGAGCCGCCACCCCGGGTTCACCGGCTGCGGGAGGCAACTCCGCTTCGGGGGAGGCCCGTAAGGCCGCCCTCCCGCCCGTCGGGCTCCAGCGGGCGGTGCCCCGTCACGCGGGCTCGGCGCCCGGTGGCGCCCCGGTGCGGGTGCAGCGCGCGACACCGGGCACCGGCGCCACCGGTGCGGCTGTCCCCGGTCCGTCGGCGGTGGGCGGCGTCCCGGCCGCCGCGCGGACCGGCGCGGCTCAGCCGTCGTCGGCGAAGTCGTCCTCCGCGTCGGCCGGTTCGGGTCCCGCGGACGGTTCGGGTCCCTCGGCCGGTTCGGATACCGCGGGAGCGTCCAGGCCCACGGCCGCTCCGTCGGCCGGATCCGCCGGGTCCCCTTCGGCCGGCGCGGGTAACAGCGTGCAGCGTGCCGTTCCGGCGCGTACGGCACCGTCCTCCTCCCCCGCCGGGACACCCGGGGGCGCCGCCGCACCTCGGCCGGGCGGAACGCGACGCGGCCCGTCGCCGACGTCCCCGCCCGGTCCACCCCCGGCGACCCCGCCACGCTCCGCCCCGGCCTCCGGCACGGTCGCGCCGGTCCCTGTGAGCAGGCGTCCTGCCACCGCCGCGAGCTCCACTCCCACCGCCGACGTCCCCACCGGGTCGTCGGCCTCCCGCGGTTCGGGTCCCGGATTCCATCCCGGTCCCGGTTCCGCGGCCGGACACGTGCCCGGCTTCGGTCCGGCGCCTTCGCCGGGCCCGGCCGCCGCCCCCGCTTCGAGCTCCGCCGCGACCTCCGGTGCCGCTTCCGGCCCCGGGCGAGGATCCGGGCCTGCGTCGGGAGCCCGTCCCGCGTCGGGCTCCGGCCCGAGCACCGGCCCCGGCACGCCCGTGCGTCCCGGCTCCGCCTCCGGTGGCGGTGGTCGTGCCTCGTCCCCCGGCGTGCAGCGGGCGGCAGCGACTCCGGGCTCGGCCTCGGGCCCCACCGCGTCCTCGCGGGACGGCGGCGGCACATCGACGCCCGGCGTGCCACGCGCCGCGACGGCACCGGCCCCGGCCTCCGGCACCACTCCCGGTCCCGGCCACGGACCCGGGTCGAGTGCGGCCTCCGGCGCGGGCCCCGCCCCGGCTCCCGGCCCCACCACGACCTCGCACGACGGCGGCCGCACGCCGACCCCGAGCGTGCAACGCGCCGCGACGGCACCGGCCTCGACCCGCGGCCCCGGCTCGGGCCCCGCCTCGGTGCCCGGCCGCCCCACCGCGGGTTCCGGCGACGCCGGCCGCGCAGCGGCCCCCGGTGCACAACGCGCCACGACGGCACCCGCACCGGCACAGACCTCGACGCCGTCCCGGCCGACGACCACACCCACGCCCGGCCCCGCGCCCACGCCAACGCCAACGCCAACGCCAACCGTCTCTCGTACGGCGGCCACCGACGTGCAACGTGCCGTGTCAGCCCCCGTTCCGGTCACCCCGCCCGCGCGATCCGCCACGCCCGCTCCGGGCGGGCCGGGCGGCCCGGGCGGTTCGCTGCCGGCGCACACCGGCCCGGCGCTTCCGGTGCGCGCTGCCGCCGACTCCCCGGCGCCCGGAACAGGTTCGGCGTCCGCGCCCGCCTCTGTCTCCGCGTCCCCTTCCGCTTCCCCTGCCGCGAGGAGCGTCCAGCGGGCCGCCTCCGGTGCGGCCGCCCCCCGGCGTCGCGCGGGCCTCGGGGCGCCCACGAGCCTTCCCTCGGGCGAACCGGGTCCGGCGACGCCGTTCAGCCCGCCCACGGCCTCGCCGAGGCCTCCCGCGACTCCGGCTCCCGTCGGCACGCCCGCCGCGGCCTCGTCCGCCCACGGCACCGGCGCTCCGGGTGCGCGGACCGAACCGCTGCCCCCGCTGCGACGCTCCACCCCTCTCGGCGCCCCCGTGCAGCGCGCCGCCGTGCCGGTCACCGCCGCCGCGCAGCCCACCCAGCCCATGTCCGCGCGCCCCGCGCTGGGCGCCCCCCTCTCCGCCCGCCCCGCCAACGCCGCACCGCTGAACGCACCGCCGACCGCACCGCTGAACGCACCGCCGACCGCACCGCCGACCGCACCAAGCGGCATCCCGGCCGGGCTCCGGGGCGACGCCCCCCGTGCGGCGACCGCGCCCGGTGGCACCTCCTCGGCGCCGCCCCCGTTCACGGCCCCCGTCGTGCAGCGCAGCAGCGCGATGCCCGCCGGCCCCGAACTCCCGCTGCCCGCCCCCTCGTCCGCCCAGAGCACCGGCACGCCGACGCCTCGTCCGGCCCCGCTGCCCCGGGGCGCCGCCACCGGCCCGACGGCCCCCCTCCCCGTCACGGTCCGTCCCACGACGACGATCGGACAGCACCACCCCGCGCACCCCGTCGCCCTCACCGGCAGGCCCCCGGTGGCCCCGGTCGCCCCGGCGTCCCCGGCACCCGTGCAGCGCCACGCCGTCAAGGGGCCCGTACCGTTGCGCCGTACCGCGCCCGGCGCGACCGCGGGCGGGCCCGTGGCGCACCCGTACCCCACCCCCGGCCCCACGCCCGCCCCCGCTCAGTCACCCGCACCGGCACCGGCACCCGCGGCCGCGCCCGCTCCGGTCGTCCAGCGTCGGCCGCTGCCCGCCCCGGTGTCGGCGGCCACCGCCCCCGTACGCCCCGCCGCACCACCGTCACCCCTCGCCCCGACCGCCCAGGCGGCGCCCATCCCGATGCCCGCCCCCCGGCCGGTGCCGACCCCCGCGCCGCTGCCGCCCACGCCCCCCGCCCCGGTGGTGCAGCGACGCCAAGCCGCACCGCCCCCCACGCTGCCGAAGCCGCCGCGCGGCGCCGGCGGGCCCCCGCCCGGCGCCGACCAGGGGGCCGCGGACCCGGCTCACGCGCACGCGCACGCGCACCCGCATCCCGGTTTCGATCCGCGCGCGCTCACCGACTTCCAGCTCGACGAGCTGACGCACCGCCTGACCGGTCGCATCACCCGTCTGCTCCGCACCGAACTGCGGCTGGACCGCGAACGGATCGGCAGACTCCGCGACCCCCGCCACTGACCGCGCCGCCGACCCCGAAGCCCCCGCCGCTCCCGACGCCCCCTCTCCCAGAAAGGCCAGGCCCCGATGCCCTCCGATCTCGACCCGGGCTCCACCATCTTCTTCACCCTGACCATCGACGGCGAGAGCCTCGGCTTCTTCAACGGGTGTGAGGGGCTCTCGTCCCAGGTGGAGATCGAGCACCGCCAGGAGGGCGGCAACAACGGCTTCGTCTGGCAGCTGCCCTCCCGGGTCACGTTCTCCACGATCCGGCTGACCCGGCCGCTCACCCCGGACACCACCAAGGTCGCCAAGTGGATCTCCTCGGTCACCACGGGGGTGACCCGGCCGACCGCGCAGATCGCGGCGCTGCGCGCGGACGGTTCGGAGGTCGCCCGGTGGGGGCTCATCGACGTACTGCCGGTCAGCTGGCAGGGGCCGTCCCTCAGCCCGGACAGCCCCGGTGTGGCCACGGAGGTCCTGGAGATCACCCACCACGGCTTCACGGACTGAGAGCCGGGACGAGAACCAGACCAGCACCAGGACCAGGACGAGGCAGGGAGTACAAGCCATGGCCAAGGGAAGCAAAGGCGGCGCCGGCAAGAGCCTGGTCCGTGCCACCCTCGCGATCCACGAACCGCCGGTGGGCACGAGCACGACCCCCGGCGGGCTGATCAAATCCTTCGGGTTCGACTTCAACCCGGCGCAGCTCCAGCTCGGCCGTCGTGCCCAGTGGAAGGTCACCCCCACGGCGGCCGTCCGGGACGGCTCCGTACCGGAGTTCATGGGTCCCGAGCCCCGCGAGATGACCGTCGAGATCTTCCTCGACACCTCGGACCAGCCGGGCAGCAACACCGTCCTGAAGAAGGTCGAGTCGCTGCTGGAGTGCTGCGAGGTCACCACCAAGAGCATCGCCGCCAAGCAGCCCTCGCCGCCGTGGGTGGTCTTCCAGTGGGGTTCGTTCTCCACGGCCCGCTTCACCTCCTACGTCAGCAGCATCGACGTCACGTACTCGCTGTTCGGCACGACCGGCGTCCCGATCCGCGCCACCTGCCAGGTGCGCCTGCACGAGATCCCCAGCAAGACGAAGGGCCAGAACCCGACCTCCGGCGCCCTCACCGCGCAGCGCGTGCACCGGGTCGTCGCCGGTGACTCGCTCCAGTCGCTGGCCTGGCGCGAGTACGGCGACGCCTCCGCGTGGCGGTCCATCGCCGAGGCCAACGGCATCGACGACCCCTCCCGCCTGCCGACCGGCATCGAACTGGTCATGCCGGCCACCGAGGAGGTGCGCCACTAGTGGTCCAGTCCGCGTTCTCCAGCGTCATCCAGGTCACCCTCGGTGGCGGCCCCCTGCCCGTCGACATCGCGCCCCTCCTCGTCGACGGCTGGGTCGACCAGGGCCTCGGGGTGCCGGCCGCGTTCCGGCTCACCTTCCGCGACCCCGGCCGTCTGGTCCTCGGCAAGCTGGGCGTCAAGTTCGGCACCCCCGTCGTCCTCGCCCCGATCGCCGACGGCAAGGGCGCCTCCGACCCGCTCCTCACCGGCGAGGTGTGCGGCCTGGAGGCCGACTACGACGGCACCGGCACCTTCACCGTCATCCGCGGCTACGACTTCGGCCACCGGCTGATGCGCCAGCGCCGCGTCGCCGCGTACCGCAACCAGAGCGCCTCCGACATCGCCCGCAAGCTGGCCGCCCAGGACGGCGTCCCGGTCGGGAAGATCCAGTCCACCAAGACCGTCTACGAGTTCATCAGCCAGGCCAACGTCACCGACTGGGACTTCCTCGCCCGGCTGGCCGACGAGAACGAGATGGTCATGTCGGTGGACGCCAAGGGCAAGTTCCAGTTCGTCAAGCCCGACCCCGCGTCGGGCGCGCCGCCCACCTCCACCCCCGGCGACAAGAGCCCGTTCGTCCTCAAGGCCGGAACCGACATCCTCCGCCTGCGGGCCGCCGTCACCGCCGCCGAGCAGGTCGCGACCGTCGAGGCGCGCGGCTGGGACGTGACGACCAAGAAGAAGCTCACCGCGACCGCGCCCGCCAGGACCAACCCCGGCATCAGCATCGGCACCACCCCCGGTGAGGCCGCAGCCAAGTTCAAGCCGGCCAAGCTGGTCGACGCGCAGACGCCGTACGACCGGCAGTCGGAGGTGAAGTTCGCCGCCGAGGCGCTCGCCGACGACGTCACCGGCTCCTTCGCCGAGCTGGAGGTCATCGCGCGCGGCACCCCGAAGCTCCGCCCCGGGCTGCCCGTCACCCTCGCCGACGTCGGCGCCCCCTTCGAGGGCAAGTACACCGCCACCTCCGTACGGCACGTCTTCGGCGACGGCAAGCACTACGAGGCCTGGGTGACGGTCAGCGGACGGCAGTGGCGGTCCCTGTACGGACTCGCCTCCGGCGGCGGCAACGCCTCCAACGGCCTGAACCTCCCCGGCACCGCCAACGCCCTGGTCACCGACGTCAGCGACCCGCTCAAGCAGGGCCGCGTCAAGCTCCAGTTCCCCTGGCTCGACGACGCCTACGTCAGCGACTGGACGCGCGTGGTGCAGTGGGGCGGCAAGCGCGGCGGCTCGATCTTCCCCCTCGACGTCGGAGACGAGGTGCTGGTCGGCTTCGACCGGGGCGCCCTGGACCACCCCTACGTCATCGGCGGCCTGTACAACGGCAAGGACAAGCCGACCCCCGTCAAGGACGTGCCCCTGCACGACGGCGCCCGGCAGCGGGCCTCCCGGCACACCCTGTCCGACCGCGAGGGCAACCGGGTGGACCTGCTCAGCCAGCGGACGGGCGGCAAGCAGGGCGTGCGGCTGACCAGCGGCGACGACAAACTCGTCATCAACCTGGACCGGGCGCAGACCGAGATCACCGTCGACAGCAAGGGCACCGTCAGCATCACGGGCAGCCGCTCGGTGACCGTCAAGGCGGGCACAGACCTCACCCTCACCGCCGGCCGCAACATCGCCATCAGAAGCGGCGGCTCCATCACCCTGAGGGGCAACCTGATCAACATCAGGTCGATGACGGGCATGGTGTCGGTCGACGCGGCGGGGCTGCTCAACCTCAAGTCGGGCGGCGCCGCCACGTTCAGCGCGGGCGCCACCGTCCAGATCAACTCCACCGCCAACGTGGGCATCCGGGCCGCCACCCTCATGCTCCAGGGCATGGTCATGGTCAACGCCAAGCCGTACCCGCTGCCGTGACGCGCGGACGGCACGCCGTGAGAATCAGGAAAAGGCAGGTGGCCCTCTGATGGCCGAGCAATTCGTCGGATCGGGCTGGGCGTTCCCGCTCCGCATCGGCCCCACCGGGGGCATCGCCCTGGTCAGCGGGGAGCGCGAGATCGAGGAGGCCATCCGGCTGATCCTCGCCACCGCGCCGGGCGAACGCCCCATGCGCCCCGAGTACGGCTGCGCCATCCACGACCTGGTCTTCGCCCCGGTCAACGAGGCGACGGCCGGGCGTATCCAGCACGAGGTGTACACCAGCCTGGACCGCTGGGAGCCGCGCATCGAGGTCACCGACGTCGAGGTCACCGCCGGCGCCGAACAGGGCGTGCTCTTCATCGACGTCCAGTACGCGATCCGCGGCACCAACAATCCGCGCAGTCTCGTCTTCCCCTTCTACGTCATTCCGTCCCATGACGAGCCGGGTCTTCCCGGTCCGTCCGGTACGGCTTCCGAAAGCGACCGCTGATGGCCCTGCCCTCCCCGAACCTGGACGACCGCCGCTTCCAGCAGTTCGTCGACGACGCCAAGCGCTACATCCAGCAGCGCGCACCGGAGTGGACCGACCACAACGTCTCCGACCCGGGCGTGACGCTCGTCGAGACGGTCGCCCACATGGCCGACCAGATCGTCTACCGCCTCAACCGCGTCCCCGACAAGAACCACCTCGCCTTCCTGGACCTGGTCGGCATCCGCCTCTTCCCGCCGTCCGCCGCCCGCACCGAGGTCACCTTCTGGCTGTCCGCGCCGCAGGACGAGCCGGTCCTGCTGCCGGTGGGCACCGAGGTGGCGACGGTCCGCACGGAGAGCGAGGAGGCCGTCGTCTTCGCGACGGAACGCGAACTCACCGTCGTGCCGAGTCAGTTGAACCGCCTCGTCGTGCAGCACCGGGGCGAGCCGGTCACCGACCGGACCACCGACCTGGCCGAGGGCAAGGACCTGCTCTGCTTCGCGGAGGCGCCGCAGCCCGGCGACTGCATGCTGTTCGGCCTGAGCGCGGCCGTCCCGCACTGCGCGGTGGTCCTGGAACTCGACAGCCGCGTCGACGGCGTCGGCGTCGACCCGCGCCAGCCCCCGCTGGTCTGGGAGGCGTGGACCGAGGACGGCTGGCAGGAGTGCGAGATCGACCGCGACGGCACCGGCGGCCTCAACCGCCCCGGCGAGGTCGTCCTGCACATCACCGGCGGCCACGTCCTGTCCCGCTCCGGCGGCCAGGAGGCCGGCTGGCTACGCTGCCGGGTCACCGAACCCCTCCCCGGCCAGCCCTTCTACACGACCTCTCCGACCGTGCGGTCCGCCGAGGTGTTCACGGTCGGCGGCACCGCGCCCGCGGTGCACGCCGAGACCGTCTACGACGAGGCCCTCGGCGAGTCCACGGGCCTCCCCGGCCAGCACCTCGCCCTCGCGCACGCCCCCGTCGTCGGCGACGACCCGCCGCTCCTGCTCCAGACCGCCGAGCACGAGGGCTGGTCCGACTGGCAGGTCGTCCCGCACTTCGCCGCCTCCGGCCCCGACGACCGCCATGTCACCCTCGACGCGGCCACCGGCGAGATCGCCTTCGGCCCGTCCGTCCGCGAACCCGACGGCAAACTCCGCCAGTACGGCGCCGTCGCCCCCAAGGGCTCGGTCATCCGCGCCCGCCGCTACCGCACGGGCGGCGGCCGCGCCGGCAACGTGGCCCGGGGCGCGGTCCAGGTGCTCCGCACCTCCGTCCCGTACGTCTCGGAGGTCGTCAACCGGGAGGCCGCACGCGGCGGGGTCGACGGCGAGACGGTGGAGGAGGCGAAACTGCGCGCACCGATCACCCTGCGCGCCCAGGAGCGGGCCGTGACCCTGCGCGACTACGAGGAACTCGCCCGCCGAGCCGCCCCCGAGACCGCCCGCATCACCTGCCTGGAGGGGCAGCCCGACGAGCACGGCTCCTACGCGGTACGGGTGCTGGTGGTCCCGCAGGCCGTGCCGGACCCCGGCGGCCGCCTCCGCTTCGAGCAACTGGTGCCCGGCGACTCCCTGCTGGACCGCATCACCCGCCATCTCGACGAACGCCGCCTGATCGGCACCAGGCTGGCCGTCGGCCCGCCCTACTACCAGGGCGTGACGGTGGTGGCGACGGTGCACGCCTTCCGGGGCGTCGACACCGACCGCGTCCGCCGCCAGGCCCACGACGCCCTCTACCGCCACCTCGACCCGCTGATCGGCGGCGCGGACGGCAAGGGCTGGCCCTTCGGCCGCCCGGTGCAGTCGGGCGAGGTCTTCGCCGTCCTCCAACGCGTCCCGGGAGTGGAGCTGGTCGACCAGGTCATGCTGCACCCCGCCGACCCGCTGACGGGCAAGCGCGGCGAGGCCACCGACCGCATCGACCTGGCCGCCCCCGCCCTGGTGTTCTCCTACGACCACCGGGTGCGCGTGATCGGGGACGGCGCATGAGCGGCCCGGACGCACGGAAGGGAACGGGACGTTGAGGGGCTCGGTGGACGGACTCGGCTCCTCCGTGCCGATCGGCGCGATGCTCCCGGCCGTCTTCGCCGACGACGACCTGGCACAGCGCTTCGTCGGGGGCCTGGACGAGGTGATGGCCCCGATCCTCAACGTCCTCGACTGCCTGCCCGCCTACTTCGACCCGGCCCTCGCCCCGGTCGACTTCACCCGCTGGCTGGCGAGCTGGGTCGGCGCGGAGACCGACGGCACGGAACCGGAACCGAGGCTGCGGGCCGCGGTCGCGGCGGCCGCCTACCTGCACCGGGTGCGCGGCACCCGGCGCGGCCTGTCTGAGACGGTCCGGCTGGCCTTCGGCGTGGAGCCGGAGATCTCCGAGAGCGGCGGCGCCGAGTGGAGCGCCCGGCCGCTCGGCCCGGTCCCCGGCGAACCGCGGCCGCACCTGCACGTCACGATCCGGCTGCCCGATCCCGGCCCGGCGGACGAGCACCGCCTGGACACCCTCGTGGCCGCCGCCCGCCCCGCCCACATGCCGTACACGGTCAAGGTGACCGCCGCCGAAAGGACCCCGGAGAGATGACCACCCAGAACTGCGCCGAGTGCGGCACGCGGGCCGAGCCCGGCCAGTCGTTCTGCGACGCCTGCGGCGCCGTACTGAGCTGGACGGACCGCCCCTCGGCCCGTCCCGGCGCGGGCACCGGGACGGCCCCCGGCTCGGGGTCCGGGTCGGGGACCGGTGGGTCCGGGTCGGGCGCGGGGTCGGACCCCGGTACCGGACCCGGGTCGGATGCCGGGCCCGGGACGGGCGACGGGGCAGGGGCAGCGGCGGGGACGGCGGCCTACGGGTCCGCTTCGGCTTCCGGGTCCGGGACGGCGTCCGCTCACGGTTCCGGCTCGGGGTCGGGTTCCGGGACGGGGGCGGCCTCCGCTCACGGAACCGGGTCCGGACCGGGTCCCGGCTCCGGGGCCGTGGGTGGCGGATCCGGTGCCGGGTACCGCCCCGCGGAGGGCACCGGGGAGCCGTCGGGCACCGCGGGACCGGACGCCGGTGCGGTCTCCCGCACGGCCTCCGCCTCCGCCACCACCGCTCCCGCTCCGGCTCCGGCTCCGGCTCCGGCCCACCGCGCCGTCTCCGGTACGGCGGCGGCGAACACGTCGGCGCCCGCCTCGCCCCACGCCCCACCCGAGCCCTCCACCCAGGCCGGCACCCCGGCCGCCGCAGACGACGACTACGACCCGGACGACGAGGACACCACGGAAACTCCCCTGCCGGTCATCCCGCCGGAGGACGGCACCGCCGCCCCGTCAGGCGCGGCACCGGCCTCCGCACAAGCACCCGGCCACGCTCACGCCCCCGACCGGACCGCCCCCACCACTCCCGTACCGGCGGCCGCCCCCGCTCCCGCCCTCGGCGACACGATGGCCGCCCGCGCCCGCTCGCTCCTGGTCCCCGTCGCCGACGCGGAGCCCCGCCCCGCCGCGCCGCCGTCCGTGGCCCCGGTCCTGCCGGGCAGGCCGGTCGCGGACCGGCCGCAGGTACGCGCGCCCGGACCCGTCCAGGGCGAGCAGTACGGCGTCGCGTGCCCCTGGTGCGCCACTCCCAACAACCCCGACCGGCACTTCTGCGTCCGCTGCGCCATGCCCATGACGCTGGAGGACCGCTCCTCGATCCGCCTTCCCTGGTGGCGTCGCCTGTTCAACCGCAACGGTGCGTCCCCCTGGGCCGGCGACCGCCCGCGCCTGCGCCGGACGTTCGACCGCATCCTCAGCTGGGTGGTGGCGGCGGTCGTCCTCACCCTCGTGATCGTCGCGGCGATGAACACGCCGGAGGCGATCCAGGCCACCCGCGACCACTTCGCCAAGCGCGCGCCGGTCGCCCCGGACTCGTTCGCGGCCTCGCGCTCCTACCCGGGGCACAAGCCGGAGCTGGCCTTCGACAAGATCAACAACAGCTGGTGGGGTCCCGGTGTCTCGCAGTCGGGCGAGGGTGAGTGGATCGAGGCACGCTTCGACGAGCCGACCCGCCTGCTGGACCTGATCATCACCTCGGGCACGTCGGTCCGCCCCGACCAGCTCAACCAGTCGGCCCTCCCTCACCGCCTCAAGGCGACGATCACCCTGAAGGACGGCAAGACGACGACCCGGGAGATCACCCTGGACCAGAGCTCGGGGGGCCAGCGGCGCGCCTTCCGGGTGGGGGATGTCACCAAGGTCCGCTTCACCATCGAGTCGTCGTACATGGCGTCCGGGAGCAAGCAGGTGTCGATAGCCGAAATCGAGTTCTTCGGCCGCTCGAGCGCCAACTCGACGTGACGGCTGACGGCGTCGGCCGGAAGGCCTGACCTGGTGGTTCAGGGCCCTGGTCGGCCGGGAGGAAAGTCTCCCGGCCGACCAGGGCCCTCCCTCTTGAGCTTGTACTTGCGTAAGTCAAGCAAGCTATTTATAGTTGCCTGAGTTAAGCAAGCTAGTTACCCGCCGTGGAAGGAACCGCCGTGAAGTCGCTGACCTCCTTCGCCCGCTTCGTGGTCTTCGGCGGCGGCACCGGAGTCCTCTCCGGCCCGACCGTCCCGCTGCTGGCGGTGCTGATGCCGTGGACCCTGTCGAACGCGCTGGTCACCGCCGCCTCGACGGTCCTGTGCACCGAGCTCCACGCCCGGTACACCTTCCGCACCGGCCGCCGCGCGGGCCTGCGCCGGCACTGGCAGTCGGCGGGTTCGGCGGCGGCCGCCTACGCGGCGACCTCCGTGGCCGTGTTCACCCTCCACACGTTCCAGCCCACCCCCGGCATGCTCACCGAGCAGCTCGTCTACCTCTCGGCCTCGGGCCTCGCGGGCACGGGCCGCTTCGTGATCCTGCGTCTGTTCGTCTTCGCGACAGGCACCGACCACGAGACGGCGCAGACGGCCAAGGCGGCGAACACGGCGAAGGCCGCTAAGGCGGCGGCGACGGCGACGGCGACGGCGATCGTCCGCCCCCGGCGGACGCCGGTCCCGGCCGCCGGGCTCACGGCCGCCCTCAGCCCGAGCTGACCGGGGCACGGCCCGCGCGGCCGACGGCTCGCGTCACCGAGCCACCCCGCCCCGCCCCGCCCCGCCCCGCGCATCGCATCGCACCCGGAAAACGAACGAGTCCCACCCCGTCTGACACGGGATGGGACTCGTTCGAACTGGAGCGCCGGGCAGGCCTTGCACCTGCATTTCCCCGCAGGAAGCGGGGCGTCTTTCCTTGGACGACCAACGCATGAGTTCGTTCACCGTTTTTGTTTCCGGTGACCGGCTCAAGATCAAGCTTACCCCATCTCCGGGGTGCTCTTGACCATGTACATCGTCAGGCCGGACGCCTCGTCAGGCGACGTCGCCGACCTTCAACTCGGGCCCCACGACCAGGGTGACGACGCCCGGGGTGGCCGAAGCGTCGGCGGTGGCCTTCCGGCCGGGCAGCCGGGAGGCGAGGACGGCGGCCTGGCTGTCGAGGCCCGTCGGGTAGGTGACGGTCGTCCTGGCCACCGTCCGGGGGGCGTTGCCCGTGCCGGTGACGGTGTATCCGGCGTCCTTCAGCTTCTCCGCGACGGCGGCGGCGCGTCCGGAGACCCCTGTGCCGTTGAGCACCTGGACCCGCACACTGGAGGCGTACACCACGTTCTTCTTCGCCGCCTCCAGCTGCGGCTTGGTGACCTCCTTGTCCTTGGCCAGGGAGGTGAACAGGTCGGCGGCCTGCGGGTACTGCCAGACCACGTTGGCCTTGTCCGTCGGCTGGTCGGCCTCACGGCCGTAGTTGGGCACGGTGAGGAAGCTCAGCCGGTCGCTCGGTATCCCCTTGAGCTCGTCGGCGAGCCCGTACAGCGGCTTGATGCCGGCCATGTCGGGGTCGGTGGTGAGCGACTTGGTGATCGACTGGAGGAAGCCGTACATGGCGTCGGGGCTCGTGAGCTTGGACTTGGCCTTCTTGGCCAGGGCGTCCATGAACTCCTGCTGACGTCCGATGCGTCCGATGTCGGACCCGTCACCCACGCTGTAGCGGACCCGGACGTAGCCGAGCGCCTTCTCGCCCTTGACGGTCTGGCAGCCGGCCTCCATGTCCAGATGGGACTTCTCGTCGTGGATGGCCTGCTTCGGGCAGACCTCGATGCCCTCCAGCGCGTCGACCATGCCCTTGAAGCCGGAGAAGTCGACCGACATGAAGTGGTCGATGCGCAGCCCGGTGTTGGCCTCGACGGTCTTGATGCTGCACGCGGCGGCCTCACCGACCTTGCCGTTGCTGCCGCCGAGCGCGAACGCCTCGTTGATCTTGTAGTGGTGGGGCGAGGACGAGGTGCCGTCCCCCTTCTCACAACTGGGTATCTGCACCCAGGAGTCGCGGGGGAAGGACACGACCGAGGCCCACTTACGGTCGGCCGGGATGTGCAGCACCATCAGCGTGTCGGACTGCATGGTGGTCAGGTCCTTGCCGTACTTGGCGTTGGCGCCGTCGCGGCTGTCGGATCCGACGATCATGATGTTCTTCGAGCCGGGGCTGAGGTTCTCGGGCCGGTTCTCGCCCAGCTTGTCGTCCACGTCGGCGGAGTTGATGTTGTTGTTCAGGTCGTTGTAGACCCAGGCCCCGACCCCGCCCACCGCGAGGACGACGACGGACGTGACACCCGCGCCCCACGCGAGGATCCGCCCGCGCCTGGTGAGCCGCGTCCTGCCGGGCGCGCCCGTCCTGCTCCTGCTGCCGCGGCCGGCCGCCTCCTCCGGAGTACGCCCACGCCTCCTCGTCCCGCTCACCGGCGCTCGCTCCTCCGCCTCGGCTGTCTTCACCCCGTACACCGTGCTCGGATCGTCGGCGCTGGTCACCGCCGAACGTCGGAACCCTACACGCGTGCGGGAATACGTCTGAAAAGCACAGATGACTCAGGAGACTCACAGAGCCTCCCGAGGGTTGCCCCCGCGGTTGGTCACCGCGGGGGCGTCACGGATGGACGGATGGACGGATGGACCGATGGCCCGGCTGACGGACCGACCGCCCGAGAGACGGACCGACCGCCCGAGAGACGGACCGACGGCCCGAAGGACGGACCGACGGTCCGGTGGGTCAGGAGACGGACGCCTACGGCGCGTTGATCAGGTCGACCGGCGGGACCGAGACCGTCCGGGCGCCGTCGGTGCCGCCCAGGACGACCTTGCGCAGGGAGACGTTGTTCTTGGTGTCGGTCTCCTGGAGGCGGTTCGCCGGGTTGGCGATGACCTGGATGTAGTAGGTGCCGTTCGGCAGGCCGGTGATGTCGAAGGACTGGCCGGGACGGTACTGGGTGTACGTGTCACCGGAGCCGACGTCGAGGACCTCCCGCACGGAGATCGAGTTCTGCTGGCCGCAGGCGGTCGACAGATCGGTGTTGTACGGGTGCCAGTTGGCGTTCTTCACCGTGTAGTCGATGGCGTCGGTGTTGGCGAGGCAGAACGCCTCCTTGCCGCTCTTGACGATCTCCTTCTGGTCGGCGGCGAGCAGCCGGTAGCTGGCGAAGTCGGTGAAGTGCCAGTGCTCGTGGCCGATGCGCGGGTCCCACTCCATGGTTCCGGCGGGGGCGTACCCGACCTGCTTGCCCTTGGCGTCGTAGAAGTACTGGTACGAGTCCATCAGGTCCGCGCCCGGCTTGCGGAAGCCGTCCACGACGAGCGGCGCGGGACCGGCGTTCCAGACGTTGGCGCTGAAGGCGAGGTAGTCCTTGCCTGCCACGTCGCCGTCCTCGCCGTCGGTGACCGCGATGTCCCAGGCCGGCAGCGAACGCAGGTCCGGCTTGGGCACGTTGGCCGGTACGCCCGCACGCCCGGTGGGCCGCTTGGTGGCGGACTTCAGCGCGGGCGCGATCCGGGAGCCGTCGGTGTGACCGGAGCCGTCGCCCAGGTGGTGGGCGAGACCGCGGGCCTCCAGGGCGTGCGAGAGCGCGGAGGGCGTGGGGGCGTCGGCGCCACGGGGCCCGTAGTGATGACCGCCCCCCATGCCGGCCATGCCTTCCATTCCTGCCATGCCCGCCATGTCGTGCGACGCGCCATGGCCGCCACCGGTGGTGGCACTGTGGGCGGTGAGGCCGGCCCCGCCGGCTCCGCCTTCCCCGCCGTCGCTGATCTCCCGGACGGTCAGCGCGATGGTCGGCCGGTCGTCGGGGATGCCGAACAGGTCGCGGTACTTCTTCGCCACCCCGACCTTGACGGTGTACTCACCCGCGGCCAGGTCGACCGGCCTGTCGTAGTCGAAGGCGGAGGTGTTGGCCGCCCAGCCCTTCTCCACTCCCCAGACCGAGCCGAGCGTGAAGGGGTTGGTGGAGCAGCTCTCCGGATAGTGCGAGGTGGCCGGGGCGTCCGGACGCAGCCGGCCGGAGGCGTTGTTCAGGCAGAAGTTGCTCTTGCTCTTCTGCACCTCCACCCCGGCCGCGTTCTTGATGGAGACCTCCAGGAAGTCCGGGAGGCCGCCGAAGTCCTTGACGAGCCCGGCGGGCAGCGTCTTCGTCGTCACCTTCGATCCGTTGCGCAGGATCTGCTGGGCGACGATCGGGTCCTTGTACGACTTACGGGTCACCTTCAGCTCCAGCGGAGCGTTGTCGACGGTGACGTACGTACCGAGGTCAAGGTAGACCCCGGAGTTCCCCTCGTACCGGTCGGCGGTCACGGCCTTCGACGCGGCGACGAGCTTGAGCTTCGGCGTCCCGGCCGGGCTCGCCGGCGCGGCCCCGGCGCCGGGAGCGGACCCGGCGACGGCGGCCACGACGGTGAGCGCGGCCCCGGCGGCGAACGCCGTGCGCTTGAGGCCCTTGCGGTGTAGCGATCTGGTCATCGGTTCCTCGTCTGCGAGTGCCATGGTCAGTGGCATCGGACTGGACAGCCCAGACCTCCGGCCGGTCCGACACACCCCACGGACGCCGGCCAGAGCTTTGAGCAACCTGTGAGAGAGGTAAATGGTGTGCCAGGGTTGCCTGTTGACGAGAAACCGGCCGAAGAGCGTCAGAGGTTGTAGCGGGGCTTCAGGTGGCGCCAGAAGTCCCGGAGCATCCACTTGTCGAAGTCGGTGATCCGGGTGGCGCTGCCCGCGTTCATCAGGAAGCAGCACTGGCCGGTCGGGGTCCAGTCGTAGAAGTCGTCGAGGCCGAAGGTGTGGCCGACTTCGTGCAGGTAGATGTGGATGTTCTCCTGGTTCAGGACGCCGGTGAAGTACTCCTGGCCGACGCGCTGGCCCCAGTCACCGCCGGCGCCTCCCTGGAAGCCCTTGGTGAGCCAGAGGGACTGGTCGTAGTGGCGGGCGGTGCCGCCGGGGCACTTGGAGTAGTCGGCGTCCTGGTGGAAGAAGCGGCCGCAGTCGGGGGCGCACTGCGGGGCGCCGGCCCCGTCGAGGACGCCGGAGTAGATGTCGACGGAGTTGTCGGTCCACTGGAGGGTGGAGCGGTTCTTCACCGCCCAGCCGACGATGTTGACCGGGACGGTGGTGTACGGCCAGTTGTCATAGGCCCGGCCGTTCTCCAGTTGCGCCGCCATCCACTTGGCGAACTGCTTCTTCAGGGCCGCGTGGATCTGGTCGCGCAGGGTGGTGCTGACGGGGGCGTCGGACTCCCAGCGGACGCAGTAGTTGATGCTGCCCTTGTTCGCCATGACCTGGTCCCAGCCGTAGTTGCGGAAGCCGTAGAGGTCGGGGTAGGTCGTCGAGACGTGGTTCCAGACCTCGTTCAGGGGCTGGACCAGGTTGCCCGGCGGGTTCCACTCGTCGGCGGCCGCGGCTCGGGGGGCCGCGACACCGGTCGCGTGGAAGAGGAGGGCGGTGAGTGCCGCGAGGACGGTGAGCAGTCGGGCGAGGGGCCTTGCCGGAAGCCTTGCGGGATGCCTCGCGGGATGCCTCGCGGGACGGACGGGGTGCCGTGCGGGCTCTTTGCGCATGGTGAACTCCTCGTGTGGGGAACGGGATTCACTTGCCTTCGCGTTCGTTCGTCCCTGGGTCGTCGCCGGACCCGCGGCGGGTTGCCGCACTGCGGCCGTAGCATCTGCCCCATGGCGGACTGGGTGACCCGACCGGCCACGGCGGACGACGTCGAGGCCGTCGCGGAGGTGCGGGCGGTGGCGATGCGGGCCGATCTGGAGCGGCTCGGGCGCTACGACGACCACCGGGTACGGCAGCGGCTGCGCGACGGGTTCGTGCCCGCGCACACCCGCATCATCGAGGTCGACGGCGTCCTCGCCGGCTGTGTGGCCCTGCGTCCGGCGGACGACGCGCACTGGCTGGAGCACTTCTATCTCGCGCCGCACGCGCAGGGGCGCGGTATCGGCACCGCCGTGTTGCGGGAGCTGGTCGAGACGGCCGACCGCTCGGCGCTCCGGCTGCGCGTCGACGTCCTTCGGGGCAGTCCGGCCCGCCGTCTCTACGAACGGCACGGCTTCACGTTCGACCACGAGGACGCCGTGGACGTGTTCCTGGTGCGTGCGGCCCGCTCCTGACTCCGCCGTCGCCCTGTCCGTCGCCGGGTCCGTCGCCCCGTCCGTCCCCGGTCCGGGTGGTTCCGGGGCGGGTTCGGGGTGGGGGAGGCGGCCGCGGCTCCATCATGAGCCGGTGTTCCGCTTCCTTCGCTCCTTTCGCTCCCCTCACTCCCTTCGCTCCCTTCGGGCGCCGCTGACCGCGCTCCTCGTCGCCTGCGCCCTGCTCGTCGGGCCGGCCTCCGTACCGGTCGGCCGGGGGGTCGGCGCGCCGCCCGGGGCCTTCGGGGCGTACGTCGGGTACGACGACGCCGGTGTGCGGCGGATCGCGGCGCTCGACGGGTGGCTGGGGGCGGCCACCCCCCGGGTCGGGCACGCGTATCTGCCGGGCGACCGGTGGAGCAACATCGAGGGGGCGCCCGGGTATCTGGAGTACTGGGCGCGGTGGCGGCAGGAGCGCGCCGACCGCATGTTCGTGCTCAACGTGCCGATGCTCGAGCGCACCGAGGAGCATGTGCCCGACCGGGTCGTGCGGGAGGAGCTGCGCGCGGGGGCACGCGGGGACTACGACGAGCACTTCCGGGTGCTGGCCCGGCGGCTCGTCGCGCTCGGGGTGCCCGATGCCGTGCTGGTGGTGGGGTGGGAGATGAACGGGATCACCTACACGCACCGGTGCGGGCCCGACCCGGAGGCCTGGAAGCGGTACTGGGCGCGGATCGTCGGCGCCGTGCGGTCCGTGGACGGCGGGCAGCGGTTCCGGTTCGAGTTCACGCCCAGTCGCGGGCTGGACGCCGTCCCCTGGAACGAGTGCTATCCCGGTGACCGGTACGTCGACGTCATCGGCATGGACGCCTACGACCAGCCTCACGGCATGTCCTTCGAGGAACAGGTCGCCGAGCCGTACGGCCTCGCCGCGCACGTGCGCTTCGCGCGGGCGCACGGCAAGCCGGTCTCGTATCCCGAGTGGGGGCTCTACCGCAACGGCGACAACCCGGAGTACGTGCGGGGCATGCTCACCTGGTTCGCCGAGCACCGGCCGCTGTACCAGACCATCAGCGACTACTGCCCGCACGGCGTGTGGCGGTGCTCCGGCAATCCGCGGTCGTCGGCCGTGTACCGGTCGCTGGTCGGGGGGCCGTTCGGCTGAACCCGGCCGCCACGCGGGCCGCGTGCCGCGGTGGGCCGCCCCACCGGTCTGATGATCCCAAGATGGGACGAGAACACCACGCGCGCCGCCCACGAACGCGGGCGCGCTTCCGTGGCGCGACCGGGGCGGCCCTGTTCGCCCTCCTGCTGCTCGCGCTCGCCGCCGTGCCTGCGGGAGCGGGTACCGACGGGGCCCGCGGCGACGGCTTCCGCGGCAAGGGGCTTCGCAGCGAGGAGGTTCGCGGCGACGGCTTCCGCGGCGACGGCTTCCGCAGGGAGACCGCGCGTGCCGTCCGCGCACACGAGCGGGCTCGCGAGCGGGTCGACCGGCTGCGCGAGTCCGACGCCTCTTCCACGCAGGTCAAGGACGCCGAGCGCCGCCGGAAGGCCGTCCGCGCCGGGCTGTGGGACCTGCTGTGGGCCACCGGCAGGAACTCCGGCGATCCGGTGGCCGTCGACCCGTCCGGGCAGGACAGCCGCTGTCCGTTCGGCGACCGGAGCCGTCCGCCCGAGCGGCGCGCACACCCCTGGACGGCCCCGACCCGCCGCTACTGGCTGTCCGCGGGCTATGCCGCCAAGGGCTCCCGCTGGGCGCACCGGCACACCGGCCAGGACTTCGCCGTGGACTCCGGCACCCCCGTGTACGCCGTCGGCTCCGGCACCGTCCGCGCGACGACCTGCGGCGACGGCTTCGGCAACCAGGTCGTGATCCGCCACCGCGACGGCTACTTCACGCAGTACGCCCACCTCTCGCGCATCGACGTGCGCAAGGGCGGGCGCGTGACGGCCGGGCAGCGCATCGGCCTCTCCGGCGCGACCGGCAACGTCACCGGCCCGCACCTGCACTTCGAGGTGCGGATCACCCCGTACGTCGGATCCGCGGTGCCGCCCCTGCCCTGGCTGCGCCGGAAGGACGTCCAGGTGACCGGAGCACCCGCGCTGCCCTGACCGCGGACGGTGGCCGGGTACGCGTGGGGAGGGGCGGGGAAGCGTCGGGAGGGGCGGGGAAGCGTGCCCGGGACGTGCTACGCCTGCCGGGGGCGGTAGGCGGCCAGCGCCCAGATCACGAACACGTCGATGGCGATCTGGATGACCGCCCAGAACGGCGCGTACGGCAGGAACAGGAACTGGAGGATCAGGCTCAGGGAGGCCAGCGCGATGCCGCTGATACGGGCCCACCCGGCCCATTCGCTCCCGCTGAGCAGCCCGTAGCCGGTCAGCACGGCCACGACGCCCACGATCACGAGGATCCAGCCCCAGGCGGTGAGGTTCATCTCGTAGGCGTACTCGGCGACCCGGGTGTACACGTCGTTCTCGGCGATCGCGGCGATGCCCTGGAACACGGCGAGGAAGCCGCTCACGAACATGAGCACTCCGCCGAAGACGACCCCGCCGGTGACCAGTCCACCCCCCGCCGGCGGGGGCGAGCCCAGGCCCGGCGAACCGGTGCCCTGGTGGGACGGGTCCCACACCCGGGGCCCCTGCGACGGCTGGGAGTGCGGCTGATCGCTCATGGCGCCACCCCGTCTCTGAGTCGGTGTTCTGCACTGCACTGCACCGACCATCCGTCCGGACGGGGGCCGCCACCACGGGGGTGCGCCGTACGGGTGACCCGGCATGCGGACCGGCGGCGCCGCCCCTTCACTGGAGGAAGGCCCGCGGGACCCCTCACAAGTGGGACCCCCTCAGGAGGAGACAAGATGCCACGCACCAAGGGCGTGCTGCTGACGGCGGCGGCGATCTGCTGCGCCACCGTGCTCACCGGCTGCTCGGACGACGACACCCCCTCGTCGGTGTCGTCCGCGGCCAGCAAGGCGGCCTCGGCGGCCGAGTCGCTGGGCCGGGAGGCCACCGCGGCCGCGTCCTCGCTCGCCTCCGGTTTCGCCTCGGAGGCCTCGTCGGCGTTCGCGTCGGCCTCGGCGTCGGCGAGCCGCAAGCTGGACGAGATCAAGGGCGGCGTCGACGTGAAGTCCGACGTGAAACTCGGCACCCCGGACACGGACCAGGACGGCCGGGCCACCGTCGAGGTGACCGTCTCCAACACCACCGACGCCTCGAAGTCCTTCGCCGTCCAGATCGACTTCACCGACTCCGCGGGCAACCGGCTCGACACCGTCGTCACCACCGTCTCCGACGTGGCCGCGGGCAAGACCGGCAAGGAGACGGCCCGCAGCAACCGCGCACTGTCCGGCCAGGTGAAGGCGGCGGTGGCGAGGGCGGTGCGGTACTAGCCGGACCGGGGACCGTCACCGACCACGGCCGCCTCACCGAGCGTCCGGCCCTGTGCGCGGTACGCCACCGGACCCGGGTCTACGCCACCCGGGTCCGGTGGCGTACCGCACGAATGTCGGCCCGGCCCCCGCCCGCCCGCACCCGGTCGCCGCCCCGGGCGGCCGCGGGTCCGGCGGAGCGGGGCGACGCCCGACGCGACCCGGGTGAGCACGAGGAACCTCGGGAGCGGTGTGCCACCGGCACCGGCCTAGCGGCTCCGCCTGCTCCTCGTGCTCGCGAACTCCCGCAGGAACAGCGCCTCCACGTGCGCCATGTGCTCGATCTCGGTCGGGTCGACGCTCTCGTCGGGGGCGTGGATGAGGCAGCGGGGTTCCTCCACGCCCATGAGGATGATCTCGGCGCGCGGGAAGGCGGAGGCGAGGACGTTGCACAGGGGGATCGATCCGCCCTGGCCGAGGAAGGCGAGGGGTTCGCCGTAGACCTCTTGCATGGCCGTGCCGAGAGCGGTGTACGCGGGACCGTCGGTGGCGGCGCGGAAGGGCGATCCGGTGCCCTCCGGCTCCACGGTGACCTTCGCGCCCCAGGGAGCGGCCTCGGTGAGATGCCGCTTGAGTGCCTCGCGGGCGAAGTCCGCGTCCGTGCCGGGCGGGACGCGCAGGCTCACCCGGGCGCGGGCGGTGGCCGGGACGGCGGCCGCGGAACCGACGACCGGCGGACAGTCGATGCCGAGGACGGTGACGGCGGGCCGCGCCCACAGCCGGTCGGCGACCGTGCCGGTGCCGGTGAGCGACACGCCGTCCAGGACACCGGCGTCGGCGCGGAACCGGTCCTCGGGGTAGCCGGCGCCCTCCCATGTCCCGTCGCAGACCAGGCCGTTGACGCGGGTCGAACCGGTGACCGGGTCGCGCAGGGTGGAGAGCATCTGGATCAGTGCCGCGAGCGCGTCGGGGGCCGGGCCGCCGAACATGCCGGAGTGCACCTCACCCTCGAGGGTGCGGACGGTGACGACGAGGTTGGCGAGACCGCGCAGGGTGATGGTCGCGGTTCCGGTGCCGACCTCCGCGTTGCCGGTGTCGCACACCAGCAGGGCGTCGGCGAGGAACTGCTCCGGGTGCTGACCGACGTACGCCTCCAGTCCGCCGGTGCCCTGCTCCTCGGAGCCCTCCGCGACGAACTTCAGCCCCACCGGCACGTCCTCGCCGAGCGCGCGCAGCGCCGTGAGGTGCATGACGATGTTGCCCTTGCAGTCGGCGGTGCCGCGCCCGTACCAGCGGCCGTCCGCCCGCTCGGTGAGGGTGAACGGCGGACTGTTCCAGGCGGTGTCGTCGAGCGGGGGCTGCACGTCGTAGTGGCAGTACAGCAGGACGGTGGGCGCGCCGGGCGGGGGCGGGCGGTGGCCGAGGACGGCGTGGCTGCCGTCCGGGGTCTCGGCGAGGTGGACGTCCCGCAGGCCCGCCCGGGTGAAGGCGTCGGCGACCCACTGCGCGGCCCGCGTGCACTCCTCGGGCGGGTACTGGCGGGGGTCGGCGACGGAGGGGATGGCGACGAGCTCGGTGAGGTCGGCCTTCGCTTGGGGCATCAACGCGGCGATGCGCGAGCCCAGTTCGGTCGCTTCGGATGCGGAAGAGGTCATCGTCGTCACCGCCTCACCGTGTCGTCGGTCTCCAGGTCGTCCAGCCGGTCATGGAAGTCGTCGAGTTTCTCCGGACAGTAGATTTCGATGATCTTCGCCTCGGCCCGCAGCGCCCTGGTGTCGCCGACGACCGGCCGCTGGCCGACGAACGCGGCACCGTTGGACACGTTGATCTTCCACAGAGCCGATTTCAGGGCGCCGCCGGGGTTCTCGCACACGATGCCGCCGTCGGTGCCCAGGGCGCGGACGATGGTGTCGGTGTCGGGGCGCGGGTAGCCCGCGTCGACGGCCGCGTCGGCGAGCTGGTTCGCCTTGTCCGTGGTTTTGTTGGTCTTCTTGACGGTCTCGTAGTTGACGAGGCCGATCACGACGAACGCCAGCAGCACGACGATCGCGCCGACGTAGATCCACTTGTGCTCGGAAGCGAACCGGGTGGGGCTCATGACCCCGCCTCCTCGCGCGCGGCCTCCGTCTGCCAGTCCGGCTTGCGGAACTTCAGGAAGGCCCAGGGGATCAGCAGGCCGAGGATGCCCAGACCGCAGCCGATGATGAGGACGTACGACCACACGCTGCCGCCGCCGAACTGCGAGGGCGGCACGAAGCCGATGACCATGGCCGCGGCCGAGGCCAGCAGACCGACGGTGCACAGCACGTTGAGGGCGGGGACGCGGTAGCCGCGCGGGTGGTCGGGCTGGTTCTTCCGCAGGCGCATCGCCGCGACGAACATCAGCAGGTAGACGATGAGATACACCTGCGTGGTGATCGTCGAGAAGATCCAGTACACGCTGGAGACGTTCGGGATGAACGCGTATCCGAGCGCGATCACCGTGGTCACGACGCCCTGCGTCACCAGGATGTTCTGCTGGACGCCGAACCGGTTCAGCCGCTGGAGGAAGGGCGGCAGATAGCCCTCGCTGCGGGAGATCTCCAGCAGGCCCTTGGACGGTCCGGCGAGCCAGGTCAGCATCCCGGCCAGCGACGCGGAGATCAGCATGACCGCCGCGATCGGCGTCATCCAGCCGATGTGGAAGTACGCGAAGAACGAGTCGAAGGCCTGCATCACCCCGGCGGTCAGGCTGGTCTGGTCGGCCGGGACGACCCAGCTGATGGCCAGCGCGGGCAGGATGAAGATCAGCAGCACGAGTCCCATGGCCAGGAACATCGACTTCGGGTATTCCTTCGCCGGATTCTTCAGCGAGGACACGTGGACGGCGTTCATCTCCATGCCGGAGTACGAGAGGAAGTTGTTGACGATCAGCACCAGGCTGGCCAGGCCGGTCCACTCCGGCAGCAGGTGACTCGCCGTCATGGGCGCGGCCGAGGGGTTGCCCTGGGCGAGGAAGACCATGCCGAGCACGACGAGGATCGTGCCGGGGACGAGGGTGCCGATGACCAGGCCCCAGCTGGACAGCCCGGCCAGGGCCTTGGTGCCGCGCGAGGAGACCCACACGCCCGTCCAGTACAGGACCATGATCACGATCGCCGTGTAGAGGCCGCTGGAGGCGAGGGACGGATCGATGATGTACGCGAGGGTGCTCGCCACGAAGGCCAGCAGGCTCGGGTAGTAGAAGATCGTCATCGCGAACTGGCACCACACGGCGAGGAACCCGAGCGGCTTGGACAGGCCCTCGCTCACCCAGCGGTACACACCGCCGTTCCAGCCCGAGGCGAGCTCCGCCGACACCAGCGCGGTCGGCAGCAGGAACACGATCGCCGGCACCAGGTAGAGGAACACACAGGCCAGGCCGTAGACGGCCATCGTGGGGGCGGCACGCAGACTGGCGACGGAGGCCGTCGTCATCAGGGCCAGGGTGAGCCAGGTCAGCCGTGGCGCGTCGACCACTCTCGCCCGGTTCTTCTCCGCCGCGACCGCCGGTTGCCGGCCGGCGGGTACGTCCATCGAGGCCATGCGCCCTCCCTGCGGTGCGTTCGGGTCTCCCGCCAGCGTGTGGGGGCCGGGAGCGGCATGCAGCGCGGGTAGGCCGTTCGGGTGAGGGGCCGTGCCGTACGGGCAACCGGAGTGCGGACGGATCCGCCCGGACGCACGGGGTGACGTGCAGCCCCGGCCCTCGTCGACGACCTCGCCCGGCTCACCGCTCTACTGCTGCGGTCCTCGGGAGAGGGCGCGCACCTGATCGGCGGGACGGTCGCGCGGACCGCGCGGGCCTACGGGGCCGAGACGACCGTGCTGCTCGTGCCGGTGGTCACCGGCACCTCGACCCGGACCCTTTCGATGTCGCCGCCGACGCGGATCTGGCGCGCTGGGCGCTGTTCCTGGGCTGGATCGTGTTCACCGCGGGCACGGTCCTGGCGTTCGCGATCCCGCGGCGGATGTTCCGGCCGCTGCTGCTGCTCGTCTATCTCACGGTCGGTCTGCAGTCCCTGGTCACAAGGCGATCGGGGAGACCGGCGGCACGTTCGTCGCGGCCGTCGTCCTGGGGGCGGCGGCCACCGCCCTGAGCCGCCGCCCGGACCGTCCGCCGGGGCTGATCCTGATGCTGCCGGGCTTCTTCACTCTCACCGTCGGCTCGCCGGGCATGCGCGGGCTGACCACGCTCGCGGGTGGGCACGTCATCGCAGGCTTCACGGACCTGCTGAAACTGGTCACGATCGTGACCGCGATCGCGGTCGGCCTGGTGACCGGCGCGGCGCTGGCGGGCCGACGCGACGACGTCGTCTGACCGGCGGCGTCACGCCATCCAGAAGAAGACGGCCGTCATCCGCTTCTCCTCCAGCGTCGTGCCGGAGTAACCGGTCGCGCTGTGCACGAGGTTGGCGTTGTAGAGGAGCAGCCGGTTGTGCTTGTGGGGGATCCGTACGTCCTCCTCGAAGGCGTCCGGCGCGACGAACCGGGTGCCGAGCGCCTCGACGAGGTTGTTGTGCGGGGCCTGGACGACGTTGCCGCCGAGCCGTCCGCCGGGCAGGGACTGCCGGTAGAAGCTGGTGCCGCAGTCCTTGGGGACCACCGGGTTGAGGTACAGCACGGCTGCGTACCGGCACAGGGCCCGCGAGTCGGAGTGCGGCCGGGGCGTGCTCTCGCCCTCCCCCACCACCTGGATGCAGTTGTGGTTGAGGGTCCCGCCGCCTGGCGCCCGCTGCACCCACAGCTTCTGGGCCCCGGTCGCGTTCCTCACCAGCCGCTCCACCCGCCCGAGTTCACCGACGTCCAGCCCCGGCATGGTGCGCAGTCCGGGCCAGCTCTCGGAGGTGTACGGATACCCCTTGACCCAGTCGTCCTTGGCGAGACAGCGCTCGCGGATCGCGGTGACGTCGGCCTCGGGGAAGACGTCGTCGACGACCCAGTAGTCGCGGCCCTTGGTGGGCTTGCGGTACGGAAGCACGGGGAGGGTGGCGGCAGCCCTGACGGGCTGGTGGGGCCGCTGTGGCATGGACATGCAGTGAATCTAGGTCGGGTGATCCTCATGACTCGCCCTTCCGTTCGTCCGCACTCCTCCGCGAAGTGGTCAACGTTTCATCGAGCCGGTCAACGGTTCACCAATGGAGGAGGCCTGGGTGTCATCCGTTCGGATCGGCGAACAGATCGTCGGCGGCGGTGGCGTGGACGGCGCGCTGCGACCAGATGGTGAGCTGGTCGAGATCGGTGCAAGACTCGACTCGCTCACGGACGGCGTCCGGCACGGAGATGCCACGCCATTCCAGCATGCGAAGGGTCATATCGGCCCGTTCCGCGACCCGCCCTTCTTCGCGTACCTCCTGCGCGAGGGGGTGTCGCCAGAAATACTGTGATCAACGAGCTACGCCGCGTTCAGTTCGCACCACACGAGCTTGCCGCGATGCCCCATGCGCGACAGCGGCTGCCAGTGCCAGAGGTCGGAGCAGGCCCGGACGAGGGCCATGCCGCGCCCGTTCTCGGCGGCGGCCAGGTCCTCCAGCCGTCCCGGCGGCTCGGGCGGCTCGGGGTCCGCGTCCCACGCGCCGATCTGCAGGACCCCGTCCCGGAAGCGGAGCCGCAGACAAGCGGGGCCCTTGGTGTGCAGTACGGCGTTGGAGACCAGCTCCGAGGCGAGCAGCTCCGCGGTGTCCACGAGATGGATCAGGCCGTGCAGGGTGAGGACCAGGCGCAGGGTGCGGCGGCAGACGGTCACGGCGCGAGGGTCACAAGGGATGTAGAGGGAGTACTCCCAGGGATCGGACATGCGTCAACTCCGAGTGACGTGAGGGGATTTACGCGCGGTGGCATCGCCGCAGCCGTCATGGCAGGACGAAGCGGTGCACTTCCGCAGCGTGTGCGGTGCGTCACCGACGGTAGACCTGAATGTTTCGGTGTAACAAGCCGATCGCGTAATCTGGCCCCGAACGGGTCGCGCTTTCGGGCGCGTTGAGCAAGGGGTGTCGATGACGACCAGGCGCGAACCAACAGCACGTCAGATGCGCCTGGCGGTGGAATTGCGCAGGCTTCGCGAAGCGGCGGGACTCTCCGCCCGCCAGGCGGCCGCACTCCTCGGCGTGAGCAACGTCCAGATCAGCCAGATCGAGTCCGGCGTCACCGGCGTGAGTGAGGAGCGGCTACGTCGACTCGCCTCCCACTACGCCTGCACGAACGGCGAGTTCGTCGACGCACTGGTCGCCATGGCCACCGAGCGGACACGTGGCTGGTGGGAGGAGTACCGCGGACTACTGCCGACATCGTTCCTGGACCTGGCCGAACTGGATCATCACGCGAGGTTCCGGGACGAAGTGGCTGTGCTGTACGTGCCGGGCCTACTTCAGACGGCGACCTACGCTCGCGCCGTCTTCTCGTCCCGACTGCCTGAGCTCACACCCGGAGAGGTTGAGTTGCGCGTCCGCCACCGAATGGCGCGACAGGAGATCACCATCCCGTACAAGGTGGTCATCCACGAGTCGGCACTACGCATCAGGGTCAGTGACCGTGCGGCCTCGCGGGCTCAACTCTTGCGCCTCGCAGAGCTCTCCGAAGCGGACCACATCACCCTGCGCGTCATCCCCTTCGACCTGGACGGCTTCTCCCGGGCCGGCAGTTCCATGACGTACGTCGGCGGTGCCGTCCCCAGGCTGGACACAGTGGTCCGCGACGCACCCCACGGCACGGTCTTCATCGACTTCGAGTCCCAACTCAGCGCCTTCCGAGCGCTCTTCCATACTGTGGAGGCGGCGTCACTCGAACCTGACAGGTCGCATGACTTCATCCACAGGCTGGCCAAGGAACTGTGAGGCGCACCATGAGCACCCCGGGCAAATGGCAGAAGTCCTCCTTCTCCGGCGGCGGCGACGGCAACGACTGCGTCGAGCTCTCATCCGCCCCCGCCGCGCTCCACCTCCGTGAGTCCGACGACCCCGGCACCGTCCTCACCACCGCACCGGCCCCGCTCGCTCGGTTTCTGCACGCCATACGCACAGGAACTCCCGGAATTGTGGCCTCCGTCACAGCACACCCGGGCGGCGCCTGCTGAAGTGACCGCATGATCGGTCTCGTAATTCGCGTCCTCCCGTTCTGGGTGCGCGAGCCTCTGCTCGTCGTCGTCGGCGTGCCCTTCAGCGGCCTCCTCTTCTATGCCGCCATCCGGGACCAGGAGTGGATCGGGGCCGCTCTCGGCCTCGCCGTCGCCGTGTTCACCGCCGTCCGTATCCACACGATCCGGCGCGCCCTCCAGACCCGCCGCCAGCTGAAGGCCATGGAGGGCGTGAAGCGCATCGAGGGCATCTAGGGCATCCAGGGCGCCCCGGGTCCCTCAGTCGTCGACGTCGACGTGGTCGAACGTCCTCAGCATCTCCGTCAGCACCCGGACACAGCCCCGCACCTCGGCGTCGGTCAGATCGCCCCCGACCTCACGGTTCAGGGTGTGCTCGCGGTCCAGGACGGTGGCGATCAGGATCCGGCCCTCCTCGGTGATCCGGATCAGGGACGAGCGCTGGTGCGCGGGATTGGGGAGGGTCTCCACCCACCCGTGCGCCACCGCGTCGTTGACCATGCGCTGCACGAACTGCCGGCTCAGCGCCTGGATCCGGCTCAGCTGCGGGACCGTCATGTCCCCCTTGCGGCGCAGCAGATCGAGCACGGAGCGCACTCCGACGGAGGCCCCCTCGACGGCCTCGCCCTGTTCGACCTTGCGCAGGGCGCGGCGGTAGAGGGGGCCCACCAGGTCGAAGACCTCGGTGAGGCGTCGGCCGAGTTCGTCGGGCGGGAGAGGCGTACCGGCGGGGAGAGACGGATCGGTGTCGTTCACCCTCACATCATGCACCCGAAAACATGACACCTTGGTTGCCAAAAACCGATCAGGATGACACCTTGGTTGTCATGACTGCTGCTTCGGACATGAAGTACTTCGCCTCCGCCGACGGGGACCTCGCCTACCGCGAGGCCGGCGCCGGAGAACTCGTGGTCCTGGTCCACTCGGGATTCGTCGATCACCGTGTCTTCGACGCGGTGATCCCGGCGCTGGCCCGCACCCACCGGGTGATCGCGCCGGACGTACGCGGCCACGGCGCCTCCGCCAACGCGACCCGCCCCTTCCGCTGGACCGACGATCTCGCCGCGCTGCTGCGTCACCTCGACGCGGGCCCCGCGGTGCTGGTCGGCGTCTCGATGGGGGGCGTGATCGTCGGCGACACCCTGCTCGAACATCCGGAGCTGGTGCGCGCGGCCGTCGTGGGCGGCGCCTCGACCGGCGAGTTCCAGGACTCCGACCCCTGGCACCGGGCGGTCCAGGCCTGGATCGCCCGTGCCCTGGCCGACGGTGACATCGAGGGCTGGCTGAAGGCGTTCCTGAGCTATGTGCCCGGCCCGCACCGCACGCTCGACGACGTGGACCCGGACATCCCGCGCCGGCTGAGCGAGATGGCCCTGAACACCCTCTCCAAGCACACTCCCGGAGAGCAGGACCACCTCGTCCGGGTCACCGACACCTGGTCGCGGGTACCGAAGATCGACGTCCCCGTGCTCACGGTGAACGGCGCCCTGGACACCTCCGACGCGATCACCGCGGCACAACGCCTGGCCGACGGCGTACGGGACGGCCGGTCCGTGCTGATCGAGGGCACCGGGCACTACTTCAACATGGAGAAGGCCGAGGAGTTCACCGCCGTCGTCGCGGACTTCCTGCGCACCCTCTGACCGGCCGCCGGGGCGACGGGTATCCGGTGGATCAGGTGGTCGGGGAGTGGCAGGCTTACCGCTCATGGGGGAACAGCCTTGGGGGGAGACCGAGTTCAGGACGGCCGGCGGCATCGTCCGCGGCAGGCGATCGCCCGACGGGATCACCGCCGTGCTCGGCATCCCGTACGCCGCCGCGCCCTTCGGCGCGCACCGCTTCCGTCCGCCCCGGCCTGCCGCCCGCTGGAGCGGGTCGCGTGACTGCACGGTGTTCGGACCCGTCGCGCCGCAGTCCGCGGAGCTGCCCGGGGCACCGGTCTGGCGTCCGGGGGACGAGGAGGTGCTCACCGCCAACGTGTGGGCACCGCCCCCGTCGGAGGCCGGCCCGCTGCCGGTGCTCTTCTGGATCCACGGCGGCGCCTACACCTTCGGCTCCTCCGCCCAGCCCGACTTCGACGGCACCGCGCTCGCCCGGGCCGGAGTGGTCGTGGTCAGTTGCAACTACCGGGTCGGCTTCGAGGGGTTCGGCCACGTACCGGGCTTTCCCGACAACCGCGGGCTGCTCGACCAGGTGGCCGCGCTGCGCTGGGTCCGGGAGAACATCGCCGCGTTCGGGGGCGATCCCGGCAACGTCACGGTCGCCGGGCACTCGGCCGGAGCGGGTTCGGCCGCCTGTCTGATGGTCATGGAGCAGGCGCGGGGACTCTTCCGCAGGGCCGTCGCCCACAGCGTGCCCCACGGCTTCTTCGGCGTCGAGGTCGCCGCCGCGATCACGTCGAGGATCGCCGCCGAGGCCGGGGTGCCCGCGACCGGCGCCGGACTGCTCTCCGCGTCACCGCAGGCCCTGGTGGCCGCCTCCGACAAGGTCGCCGAGAGATGCGGGGACGATCCCGTGGCGGCGGTCCAGGCCTTCGACCCGGTCGTCTTCCAGCCGGTGCTCGACGGCGAGGTGCTGCCCGTCGATCCGCTCGCCGCGCTCGCCTCGGGCAGGGCCCGCGAGGTGGACCTCCTGGTGTGCCACACCCTGGAGGAGTACTGGTTCCTGCACGAGGTCGGCGCGGTGCGCGAGGTCGCCTCGGAGCCGGGACTCGCGGACTTCGCCGAAGCCCTCTCGCTGCCCGGCCGCCTGGTCGACGGATACCGCGCGCTGATGCCCGACGCTCCGGCGCAGGACCGCTACCTGGCGATCTTCGGCGACGCGGTGTTCGGCGAGTACAGCAGCCGCCTCGCCGAGCACCACGCGCGGGCCGGCGGCCGGGCGTATCTGGCGCGGTTCGCCCGCCGACGCCCGCGTCCCGGTGGCGGGGCCCGGCCCTGGCACACCGCCGACATCCCCTTCGCGTTCGGCAACCTGGACGCGGCGGGCGCCGACTTCCTCATCGGCGGCGCCCCCGACGCACAGGACAGGGCCCTGTCCCGGCGCATGCTCCGGGCCTGGGCCGACTTCGCCGCCTGCGGTGACCCCGGCTGGCCCGCGGTCACCGCCGATGTCACGACGGTGCGGGTCTGGGCCGTGCCGGACGATCACCTGTCCGACGACGCCGCCTCCGCCGTACGCGCGCTGTGGCGGGGCGTACCGCTCGAAGCCGCGCCCGACCCCGAACCCGTACCCGCACCCGTGCCCGTACCCGCACCTGGGCTTACCGAACTCACCACCACCTCGTCGCCGAGCGACACCTTCCCCCCTCGCCGCACCTCGAAGTAGGCGCCGAAGGCGACTCCGCCGCCGTCCGCCCTGCGGTAGTCCGCGAGGGTGCGCAGGGGTTCCGGGCCCGACCGGAGGCCGGTGCGCTGGTCGACCATCGTGATGGCGCAGCGGATCGTGTCCTCGGTGTGGGCCAGCTCGGTACCGGCGATGGTGAGGCGGGCGGCGCCGTCCTCCGTGTGCGGGATGTCCCAGCCGTCCACCACCAGATTGGGCCGGAAGCGGTTCATCGGGAGGGGGGTGGCTCCGCGTTCCGTGATCCGGCGGTTCAGGGCGTCCAGGCTGGCCCGCGAGACGAGGTGCAGGCGGCCGCCGTTGCCGGCCGGGGACCGGACCAGGGTGCTCGGGGTGCCCAGTACGTCCGTGAGCCAGTCGTGCACGTCCGCGCTGTCCGCCCGCACCGGGTCCCGGCCGGGCGCGCGCAGTGTCAGCCCGGCCTCCGTCGACTCCGGGGTGATCAGGGCCAGCGCGGGGTCTCCCCACTGCCAGCGCAGGTCGCCCTTCTCGTCGGCGATCGCGTACGTGCGGTCGTGCAGCAGCCCGGTGCTCGTCAGCACCGCCTCCGAAAGCTCCGTCCCGGCGCATCCCTTCACCGGGTAGTACGTGATCCCGACCAATCGCGCGACCGTCATCCCCACGCCCCCTCGTCAGTCAGCCAGTCCGTCAGTCACCAGTGCCAGCACGAAACCGTCGTACCCTTTTCCGCCCACCGTCTGCAACGCCGTCGCGGTCAACCCCGGGTTCCGCGCGATCAGTTCGGTGAAGCTGCGGACCCCCTGGACGCGGGGATCCGTGCTGCCGGCGTCCGTGACCGCGCCCTCGCGCACCACGTTGTCGCCGACGATGACGCTGCCGGGGCGGGTCAGCCGCAGGGCCCACTCCAGATAAAGCGGGTTGGACGGCTTGTCCGCGTCTATGAAGACCAGGTCGAAGCGCTCCTCACCGAGCTCGGCGGCCAGCACCGGCAGGGTGTCCGCCGCCTTGCCGACCCGGAGGTCCACCACCCCGTCCAGCCCCGCGCGCGCGATGTTCGCCGCCGCCACCTCCGCGTGCCGCCCGTCCGCCTCCAAGGTCACCAGACGGCCGCCCTCGGGCAGGGCGCGGGCGAGCCACAGCGTGCTGTAGCCGCCGAGGGTGCCGATCTCCAGAATGCTGCGGGCGCCCTGGAGGCGGGCGATCAGGTGCAGCAGCTTGCCCTGGTTCGGCGCCACCTGGTGCGGCGGCAGGCCCGCCGCCTCGCTGCCCTCACCGGCGGCCCGCAGGGCTTCGTCCTCCTCCACCAGCAGGTCGTTGAAGTAGTCGTCGACGGCGGTCCAGGTCTGCTGCACCAGCGGGTCCCCTTCGGTGTCCTGCACGGGCTTCGGTGAGTTCCAGACGAGTTCCCAGCGCGTGCAAGTGAGTTCCTTATGGGAACCTACCTTTGCCCGGGTGACCCGTCCATCAACTTTTCACCCGGGACGGTGAGTACGATCGGCCGCGCGTCCGTACTCCTGTGCGTCCGCCCCCACCGGACACGCACATCTACACATCGGCGGAATCCCCGACCGGGCAGGAGGCACGGTGCCAATTTCGCGAAACATGATGGGAACCCTGTTCGTCGGCGGTGCGCTGACGCTGACACTCAGCGCCCTCGCCTACCCATCGATGCTCGGACTTGACACCGTGTCGGCTTCGGGCGACCGGATCATCGCCAACACCCAGTGGGGCCCGCTGACGGAAAGCGACCGCGCCTTCGTCGTGGCGGTGCGCGCGGCAGGTCTGTGGGAGTACCCGGTCGGGCAGATCGGGCTCCAGAAGGGGCAGAGCAAGGGCGTCATCACCGCCAGCCAGCACCTCATCGACGGCCACGCGGCGCTGGACACCACCTGCCTCAAGATCGCACCGATGCTGAACGTCACCCTTCCCAACGTGGCCAGTCCCCAGCAGGAAGGGTTCGTCAACACCCTGAAGGCGGACCAGGGCAAGCAGTTCGACGTCGACTTCGCCAACATCCTGCGCATGACGCACGGTTCGATCTTCAACACGGTGGCGAAGGTCCGCTCGACGACGAAGAACACGCTGGTGCGCGCGCTGGCCGACCAGGCCAACGACACCGTCCTGGACCACATCACGGTGATGGAGAAGACCGGCCTGGTCGACTTCGACACCACGCTGTTCACCCAGACCACCCCGCCGAAGCTGCCCAAGTCGGACATGACCCCGCCGGTCCCGCCCGCCGGTCAGCCGCTGGTCGTCCTCACCCCGCCGCCGACTGCCACGGCCACCCCCGTGGACATCGGCGCCATCGTGGGCAACGGCGGATAGCGCGCGGACCCGCACACGGTGAAGCGGGGCCGGCCGAGAGCTGTCGGCCGGGCCCGCTCTCGTGCCTGCCTGGCCGAACCGTCACGGGTTGCTAGCCCAGCCACACCGTCGTGTCCGGGCCCAGCAGCCCGTCGCCGTCGAGGGGGACGCTGCTCAGCAGCACCTCGCCCGGCGGCAGCGGCACGGGCGCGGCCGACAGGTTGGTCACGCACCGCCAGCCGTCGTGCCGGGCGAACGCCAGCACACCCGGCGGGGTGCCGTCCCGCAGCCAGCCGAGCTCCTCGCCGTCGAGCAGCTTGCGGCGCAGGCGCAGGGCCGTGCGGTAGAGCTCCAGCGTGGAGCCCTGCACACCCTCCTGGGCCTCGGCGGCGTACCGCGCGAAGTACGGCGGCTGCGGCAGCCAGGCACCGGACGCGCCGAAGCCGTACGACGTTCCCGTCGTCGTCCACGGCAGCGGCACCCGGCAGCCGTCGCGGCCCTTGCGGACGCGGCCCGTCTGCTCCCAGAGCGGGTCCTGCAGCACCTCCACGGGCAGGTCGGCGACCTCGGGCAGGCCCAGTTCCTCGCCCTGGTAGACGTACGACGATCCCGGCAGCGCCAGCATCAGCAGCGTCGCCGCGCGGGCCCGGCGCAGCCCGGCCGCCTCGTCGACGCGCGGAGCGTGGCCGCCGGAGAGGAGCCAGGCGTTGTCATCGGTGCCCGGCGGCAGCATGAGGCGGGAGGTGTGGCGCAGGACGTCGTGGTTGGACAGCACCCAGGTGGCCGAGGCCCCGACGGCGCGGGCGGTGGCCAGGGAGTCGGTGACGACCGTACGGATCTCCTCGGCGTCCCAGCCCGCCTGCAGGTACTCGAAGTTGAACGCCTGGTTCAGTTCCTCGGGGCGGGCGTAGAGGGCGCGGCGGGCACCCGGGACCCAGGCCTCGGCGACGGCCGTGCGGGGCGGGGTGTAGGAGTCGAGGACGCGGCGCCAGTCGCGGTAGATCTCGTGGACCTCGTCGCGGTCGTAGAAGGGGTGGGTGCCGGGGGGCAGGTGGGCCAGGGCGTCCTCGCCCGCGAGTTCCGCTGTGGCCAGGTCGCGGAGGGGTTCGGTGAGGTCCTTGGCGAGGGCGTGGGCCACGTCCACGCGGAAGCCGTCGACGCCCCGGTCGGACCAGAAGCGCAGGGTGGTGCGGAAGTCCTCGTGCACCTCCTCGTGGTCCCAGTTCAGGTCGGGCTGCTCACGGGCGAAGAGGTGCAGGTACCACTGGCCGTCGGGGACGCGCTGCCAGGCGCTGCCGCCGAAGACCGACTGCCAGTCGGTGGGCGGGAGTTCGCCGCTCGGGCCGCGTCCGTCACGGAACACGTAGCGCTCGCGGGCCGGGGAGCCGGGGCCGGCGGCCAGCGCCTCCCGGAACCACCGGTGCCGGTGGGAGGTGTGGTTGGGGACGAGGTCGACGATCACCTTCAGACCGAGGCGGTGGGCCTCGGCGGCCAGCGCGTCGAAGTCGGCGAGGGAACCCAGGCGCGGGTCCACGTCCCGGTGGTCGGCGACGTCGTAGCCGCCGTCGGCGAGCTCGGAGGGATAGAAGGGGGAGAGCCAGAGGGCGTCCACGCCGAGGCCGGCCAGGTGGGGCAGCCGGTCGGTGACGCCGCGCAGGTCCCCGAGGCCGTCGCCGTCGGCGTCGGCGAAACTGCGCGGATAGACCTGGTAGACGACGGCCTGGCGCCACCAGTCGGGGCGATGGGACGAGAAGTCGGTCATGAGCGGAAGCCTGTCCATCTTGCCCGGAAAGTGAACATGCGAGACGTTCGGAGTGGATCATTCCGAACGTGAGGGAGATGTGACGGAACCTTGAACTCCCCAAGGTTTGACGCAGGTTGACAGCGGTCTGTGGTCCGCACGACGATGGGCCCACGCTGTGGCCCCTGTGACCGGAGGGCCTGGTGTTTCTTCTTCTGATCTGACCAATCAGCCCCGGCCATTCCGCTCTGGCCGATCAGTCCTGGCACTCGCCAAGAATGGGATACGCATGTCCATAGCGAGACGTGTCACCGTGCGCCGCCTGCTGGGGACGGGCGCCGCTTCGCTCACCCTGTGCGCCGCCTCCGTCGCCGCCGCCTCCGTCGCCTTCGCCGGTACCGGCACGCCCGGCGGCGACGGCTGGAAGTCCGGCGGCCAGTACCAGCCGGGGACGGGCGCGGGCACCGAGACGGGCACCGACCGCTGCCAGTTCTCGCTCGACGGCACACACTTCTACGACTCGGTCCGGGTCGACGACCAGAATCTCAGGCCGACCGAGGACGGCAAGATCCACGTCAAGGTCCGCGCGGCCGGCGACGCGTCGACGTGCACCGCCTCCCTCGCCTCCTACCTCGCCCACGGCTCCAGCTTCGGCACCTCCGGCGAGCAGGTCTTCGTCGACTTCGACAGCGTGACGGTCAAGCCCGGCCAGACCGACACCCTCGACATCGCCGTGCCCGACGCGGGCTGCTACGCGCAGATCGACCTCTACCGGGGCGCGGTCAAGTTCGACGGCAAGCTCGACGCGAAGGACGGGTTCGTCCACGGCGACCTGCCCAAGGGGCCGGACCGTCCGGTCATCAAGGACAAGCTGATCGCGGCCTGGAACGGCGGCACGAAGGACTGCACGGTCACCGAGCAGCCGCCGTCGTCCCCGCCGGCCGGGGGCGGCTCGTCGCCCTCGCCGTCCGCCTCGACGCCGTCGGAGCCGTCGAAGCCCTCGGAGCCCTCCGCGTCGGCGTCCGAGAGCACGTCCCCGTCGCCGTCCGCGCCGGAGTCGGAGTCGGGCACGCCGACGCCGTCCGCGTCCGAGTCGACGAGCGCCCCCGCCCCCACGCCGAACGGCGGCGGCGGTGACCTCGCCGAGACCGGTGCGGACAGCAACACCCCGCTGATCGCGGGCGGCGCGGCCGCGCTGCTGGCGGGCGGCGCGGCGATCGTCGTCGCGACGCGACGCCGCAAGTCGCTGCGCGGCTGAGCGGTTCGGCGGCTGAGCGGTTCAGCGGCTCAGGGCCTGGGTGACTGGGTGATTGGGTGACTGGATCGGCCCCGAGCGGCTCACTCGGCGGAGTGGCTTGTTCGGCCTCAGCGGCTTGCTCGACCTGAGCGGATGATTCCGCTGACGATGTGGCGCGGGCCTGGGGACATGTCCCCAGGCCCGCGTTCTGCCTTGAGGGGCTCGTGGAGCACGTGGAAGCCGCGGGCCTGCGGGCTCACGGGCTTGCCGGCCTTCGGGCTTGCGGGTCAGCCCTCCACCGTCGTCAGCCACAGCTTCACGTAGCGTTCCGTGTCCACGTCCAGGCCCACGTCCACGAGGGTCTGTTCGCGGGTGCCTTCGTGGATCTCGGACTCGCCGGGGCGCGGGCGGCGGTCGACGACCGTCTGGCCGCGGGTCGGGCCGGGGGCCAGCGAGACCTCCACCGGGAGGATTTCGGTGGTCAGCCCCGCCGGGTCGGCCACCGCGCAGAGCGCGCCCGCGTCGCCGAGGCCACCGGTCGGCGTGGGGTCACCGGAGGTCGCCGGGTCGCGGTGGGCGAGCAGTTCGCCGGCCAGCCGCAGACGCGGCTCGGCGCTCGCCCGCAGCCGCGCCACGTCCGCCGCCGGCACCAGGACCCGCTTGAAGACGTCCAGTCCGTACATGGTGATCGGCACGCCCGCGGTGAGCAGGATCGCGGCCGCCTCCGGGTCGTGCCACACGTTGAACTCCGCGACCGGCGTGGCGTTCCCGGTCGTCACCGCGCCGCCCATGAACACGATCCGCTCGATGTTGCGGCTCACCTCGGGGTGGGTGCGCAACAGCAGGGCGATGTTCGTCAGCGGGGCGGTGGGGACGAGCGTGACCGGGCGTGGGGAGGCGAGGATCTCCCGGCGCAGCAGCGTGACCGCGTCCACGTCGACCGGCCTGCGGGTCGGGGCGGGCAGACCGAGGTCGCCCATGCCGTCCCGGCCGTGCACATGGCTGGCCGTGCGGACCGGTTCGATCAGGGGCCGCTCGGCGCCCCGGGCGACCGGGATGTCCCCGGCGCCCGCGTACTCCAGCACGGTCAGCGTGTTGCGGACGACTCCGTCCACGTCCGTGTTCCCGGCCACGCAGGTCACCGCCCGCACGTCCAGGCCGGGATGGCGTACCGCAAACAGCAGGGCGAGGGCGTCGTCGACACCCGTGTCGCAGTCGATGATCACGGGGATGGGCTGCTCGGTCACCTCAGGGACTCCTTCCGCACCACGTTCGCCGTCGCCACCGACCCTATGCGGGCGCGTTCACCCCCACAGCCCGGTCCCGCGGGCCGCCGCCCGCTCCCCGATCCGGCGGACCAGCTCGTCGGCGGGCAGCGCCCCCGGGCGGCGGCCGTCGCGCAGCCGGACGGCGGCTAGGCCGCCCCGCGCCTCCCGCTCCCCGATCACCGCCTGGTACGGCACCAGCCGCGCCGCCCGGACCCGGGCCCCCAGGCTGCCCCGGTCCGGCCCGGCGAGCTCCGCCCTGAGCCCGGCCGCCACCGCCAGCCGCACCAGTTCCGCCGCCTGTTCCTCCTGCGCCTCCGACACCGGCAGCACGACCAGCTGAACCGGCGCCAGCCACACGGGGAACGCGCCGCCGTGTTCCTCGAGCAGATGCGCCACGGCCCGTTCCACACTGCCGATGACACTGCGGTGCACCATCACCGGGCGGTGTTTCGCCCCGTCGGCGCCGATGTAGTGCAGGTCGAAGCGTTCCGGCTGGTGGAAGTCGATCTGGACGGTGGACAGGGTCGACTCGCGGCCCGCGCGGTCGGTGATCTGGACGTCGATCTTCGGACCGTAGAACGCGGCCTCGCCCTCGACGGCCTCGTAGTCGATGCCCGCCTGCCGAAGGACCTCCCGGAGCAGGTCGGTGGCCCGCCGCCAGAGCTCCGGGTCGGCCACGTACTTGCCGCCCTCGCCCGGCAGCGAGAGCCGGTGGCGGGCCGGGCGGATGCCCAGGTCGGCATAGGCGCGGCCGATGAGTTCCAGGGCGGCCCGGGCCTCTTCGACGGCCTGTTCCAGGGTGCAGAAGATATGGGCGTCGTTGAGCTGGATGGCCCGTACGCGGGTCAGGCCGCCGAGCACCCCGGACGGCTCGGAGCGGTACATGCCGCCCAACTCTGCGATCCGGAGGGGAAGTTCGCGGTAGCTGTGGGAGCGGGAACGGTAGATGAGCGCGTGGTGGGGGCAGAGGCTGGGACGCAGCACGACCTGCTCGGCGCCCAGTTCCATCGGCGGGAACATGTCCTCGCTGTAGTGGTCCCAGTGCCCCGAGATCTCGTACAGCTCGCGCTTGCCGAGGACCGGCGAGTACACGTGCCGGTAGCCGGCGGCGCGCTCGGCCTGCCGTACGTACTCCTCCAGCGCGTGGCGTACGACCGCGCCGTCCGGCAACCAGTACGGCAGGCCCGCGCCCATCAGGGGGTCGGTGTCGAAGAGGCCGAGCTCGCGGCCCAGGCGCCGGTGGTCATGGTTGTGATGGTGGTCATGGTTGTGGCGGTGGTCCGGGTCGTGGTGCTCCGCGTCGCGGTCCTGCTCGTTCATGAGGGCTCCCTCGTTCGGGGAGGGGCGAGGAACCGGAGCACGTCGAAGCCCCGGGGCACTCGCCCCGGGGCTTCGGACATCCAGTTCGTGGATCAGCGCGCCGGGACGGGGTCCGGCGTCGTCGTGAGGAACGGCTGGGCGCGCTTCATGCCGACGACGGTAGCAACGGGATCCCACGCGACGCGATCCGATTTCCCGCGACGCGATCCGGTTTCCCGCGACGGCGGCCCGCGACGGCCGACCCGCCCGTCCGCCGCCCGCGACCCGGCGCCACCACCCGCCCGCCACCACCCGCCCGCACCAACGCCGGTAACCCGTACGGCCCGCCGCGCTGGTCGGCTCGTGGCACCGGTGTTGCCGTGAGAGGACGCACCCGCGCGCACCCCTGGAGGCACCCCCCGATGGCCCGTCCCTCCCTCCTCGCCTCCACGCTCCTCCTCGTCACCGTCGCCACCCTCACCAGCGGCTGCGCCACCCTCGGTCTGGAGCACCCGCCGACCGCCGCCCCGGCCACCCCGACCGTCGAGCGGTCCTCGGCCAGGCCCACCGCGCCGACCACCTCGCCCGTCCTCACCGAGGCGCAGGCACGCGCCGCCCTCATCACCGAGACCGACCTCGGCGCGCCCTGGACCCCGACCCGGGGAGCCGCCACCTGGCGGGACGGCATGCTCAAGGCGACCACCTCGGTCCCCGACTGCCAGAAGCTCCTCGACGCCCTCTACGCCGACGAGCTGCTCGGCGGCCCCGCCCGCGCCGTCGTCGGACTCGACGATCCGGACGCCGGCGCCCAGCTGCGCTACCAGCTCAGCGGCAGCCGTCCGGCGGACGTCGACGCCCGGCTGGCCTGGCTGAAGACGATGCCGCAGAAGTGCGCCCGGTTCACGGCCAAGGCGACCGGCGACACCGTGCTGGACGCGCAGGTCTCCGAGCTGCCGCTGCCGGAGGTGGGCGACGTCCGCCAGGGCCTGCGCGTGACCCTGACGATCTGGGCGACGGCCGAGGAGAACCCCGGCGGCGATCCGACCGCCCTCACCCTGGACGTCGCCGCCGTCCGGGCCGGCCAGGACTCCTTCGCTCTCACCAACGGCGGCCTGAACGACGCGCCGAACGCGGCGACCCAGGCCGCCGTCCAGCTCGGCGTCCGACGGCTGGCCGACATCAGACAGCAGGGAAAGGTGCAGGTCTGAGGCACAAGGACGAGGGCCGGGGCGAGGGCTCCGGCGAGTGCGCGCGGATGCGAGGCCGCGGGGCGGGGCACAGGGGCGGGGTCGGCGGGGCGGGCAGGGCCACAGAGGTGGGGTCACAGGGGCGGGTCGTCGTCGAAGCGTGTGCGCAGGGCGACCACCTCGTGGGACAGGTCCAGCACCGAACGGCTCCTCGCGAAGGCGTGCCCGCGCAGCAGCGACAGCGCCTCGTCCGCGGCGACGCCGAGCTGGGCCATCACCATCCCGACGGCCCGGTACACATCGTCGTGGTCGGTGGCCAGCGGGCTCAGCCAGCGGCTGACGTCGTCCGGGTCGTCCGACTCGGCCCGGGGCAGCGCCACCAGCGCGTCCGTCACGATCTCGGCCACCGCCCGCGCCCTGCGGACCTCCTCGGCGGCGAGCTCGCCGGGCGCTTCCCGGTAGAGATCGAGGGTGCCCACGCACACCGCGCGGTCGCCCAGCGGCAGCGCGTAGACCGACCTCACCCCGAGCGCCGAGGTCTGCTGGGCGAACACCGGCCACCGGAAGGCGTCCCGGCTCGACATCAGATCCGGGGCGGAGACCACCGAACCGGTCTCGGCCGCCTCGAAGGAGGGCCCATCCCCCAGGCTGACCTGCATCTCCATCACATACGCGGCCCGCTCGTCGCTCGCGCTCAACGGCACCGGAATCCCGTCGCCGCGCAGTGACATGCTCGCCCCGCTCACCGGCAGCAGCTTCAGCACGGCGTCGCACAGCCGCTGCGGCACCTCCCGCGGACCGGCGCCGCGCATCTCCTCGGCGATGACTTCGGCGACCCGGTCCCGCTCCCGGTGGCCCACGGTCATCACCTGCCATCACCTGCGTCGACGGGCCGGCTCACCTCCCGTGGTGCGCCGGGTACCCCTCCCGCTCGCCAGGAGAACCTGCCTCGGCTACGGCTTCTCGTAGGGATCCGCCGGCTGCTTCACCCGCGTGACCTCGGCCGCGTCCAGGACCGGCGGCCAGGCCGCGTCGGAGCCGAGCTCGCCCTTCGGACGCCAGGCGCCGGTGACGGTGACCCACGTGTCGGCGGGCAGGACGTCGTCGTCCGCGTTCCGGATCTCGACCTTGCCGGTGGTGGCGTCGGCGGCGCAGCAGGTCACGACGAGGCGGGTGACGTACCAGGTGCCGTCGTCGCCGTGGGTGACGAAGCCGGTCAGGCGGACGGTACGGCCCTTCAGCGAGCGTCCGCTGTCGTAGATCGCGCGCGAGCTGAACTCGGCCACCGTCAGTTCGACCGGGTCGCCCGCCGGGAGCGCGGGGAAGGTGCCGATGCCCTGCGCGGCCCGCTGGGCGGCCTCGCGTCCGGCGCTGTAGGAGCCGAGGGCCGGGGGAGGGAAGAGGAGGAGGGCGAGAGCGGGGAGCGTGAGCAGCCAGGCGACGCGGGGCCCGGCGCGGCCGTGGGAATGCCCGTCGTGACCGGCGTCCCCGCCGTCGTCCTCGTCGACGTCCTCGTGGTCGACGTCCGCGTGGTGGACGTCTTCGTGGTGGACGTCTTCGTGAGGGGCGTCCTCGTGCCGGGTGTCCTCGTGGGGGTCGGGCGTGCGGGGGCGCAGGACCGCCGTCACGAGGCCCAGCAGCACCAGGGCGACCCCGGACACGATCAGGTAGGGCCGCATACCCGCCTGCACATAGCGCAGGTACAGCTCCCCGAAGAGGGTGATCCGCAGGACCGCGCCGCCCGTCAGGAGCAGCAGCGCCGCCGGTCCGTACCGCCTCACAGCAGCCACCGCCCCACGAGGACGGCGGCGGCCACGGCCACCACCCAGGTCATCGACGCGAACCGTACGGCGAACGACCGGCCGAAGGTGCCCGCCTGGAGCGCGAGCAGCTTCAGGTCCACCATCGGGCCCACCACCATGAACGTCAGCTTCGCGGTGGGCGGGAAGGCGCTCAGCGAGGCGGCGACGAAGGCGTCGGCCTCGCTGCACACGCACAGCACGACGGCCAGGAGGGCCAGCAGTGGCACCGCGAGCCAGGGCGACCCGGTGAAGAGGTCGAGCACCGAGCGCGGGACGGCGATGTTGAAGGTGGCCGCGGCCGCCGCGCCCAGCACCAGGAAGCCGCCGGCGTGCAGGAAGTCGTGCTGCAGTCCGGTGAGGAAGGCGCGGGCGCCGGTGGTGTGGGCCGACGGCGTGCCGCGCCCCGGGAGCCGCAGCCACTTCTCCTTCCCGAACCGCGCCCACAGCCAGCCCATCAGCACGGCGGTGCCGAGCGAGGCGAGCAGCCGGGCCAGGACCATCTTCGGCTGGCCCGGGAAGGCGATGGAGGTCGCGACGAGCACGACCGGGTTGATCGCGGGCGCGGAGAGCAGGAAGGCGAGGGCGGCCGCCGGGGCGACCCCGCGCCGCATCAGGCTCCCGGCCACCGGCACCGAGGCGCACTCGCAGCCGGGCAGCACGGCCCCCGCGACACCGGCCACCGGCACGGCGAGCGCGGGGTTGCGCGGCAGGAGCCGCCGGAACACCCGCTCCGGCACGAACGCGCCGATCGCCGCCGAGACGACCGTACCGAGCAGCAGGAAGGGCACCCCCTGGACGGCGACGGCGGTGAACACCGTCCACCAGGCGGCCACCGGCGGGGTGTAGAGGTCGAGCGCGAGCGTCGGCCCGAGAACGGACACGACGGTCGCGATGGCGACGAGCGCGGCGCCGCCGAGCACGGCGTACACGGACGCACGCACGACGACCCGCAGGCCGTCGGCCACGGTCCGTTGATTCTGCACGCGGCGCACGCTAACGCCCTCAGCAGTGAGAACGCTGTGGGTCGGGCGCGCCCTAGAGCGGTGGCTGGGCCGGCGCCGGCCCCAGGGTCGTCGTCCCCGGCGCCGTACGGTGCCCGAGCCCCGTGCGGTACGCGTCGAGCGCCGCCTCCACCCGGCCCGTACGCCGCAGCAGATCCCCCAGCATCCGGCACAGGTCGGCGAGATCCCCGGCGGCCCCCGCCCGCTCCAGCAGGCTGAGAGCGCGCACGTAGTGCTCCTCCGCCGCCTCCGTGTCCCGCGCGTCCTCGGCGATGATCCCCAGCAGCCGGTGCGCCCCCGCGGAGTGCACGGCGCCGCGCTCGGGCGACAGATCCCCGAGGACGGTGTGCAGCAGCGCGGCGGCCTCCTCCGACTTGCCCCGCCGGTGCAGGACGTCGGCCAGCTCGACGGCGACCTGGCTGCTGTAGAGGGCGGCGCGCTGCGCGGAGAGCATGACTTGGGCCTGCTTCAACTCATCCTCGGCGCGCTCCAGTTCGCCGTTCTGCGCGTAGACGTAGCCGCGCATCCAGTGGCAGTTGGCGAGCTCGGTACGGAGCTGGAGCTGACGGTAGAGCTCGGACGCCTTGGCCAGCGAGGCGTCGGCCTCCGCGAGACGGCCCTCGGCGAGCAGGGTGCGGGCGACGGACCGGTGCATACGGGCGACCAGGGCCGGGTCGGCGACCTGGGGCGCGAGGGCGAGGGCGAACTCGGCGGCCTGCGCGGCGCGGGCCTGCGCGCCCATGTCCATGTACGGGCCGATGACGGAGGCGTAGAGGAGGAGCAGCGCGTCGGGGTCGTGCAGCCCGCCCCGGTTGAGCTCGTCAAGAGTGGATTCCAGCAGGTAGACGGCGTAACGGAGTTCACCGGCGAGGTAGTGGGCGACGGCGCGGCCGCGCAGGGCGGGCACGCGGGCCGGGAGCGGCGCGTGCGCGAGAGCGGCCTCGGCGCGCTCGAAGCAGCGCAGCGCCGTGTCCAGGTCTCCCGTGTCGATCCCGCACTCCCCGAGGCCGAGCAGCGCGGTGGCCTGCTCCTCCGCGAGCCCGTGCTCCTCGGCCTCCGCGAGCAGCCCGGCGTACTGGAGGGCCGCTTCCTCGGCCGCCCCGGTGGCCAGCGCCCGCTGGGCCTCGGTGAGACGGAGCCGCAGATCGGTGACGAGGCGGGCGGGGCGGCCGGTCGCCAGCTCCTCGAAGTCGACGCCCAGCCGCTCGGCGATGTGTTTGAGCGCCTCGTCGGAGGGCCGCACCCGGCCGGCCTCCAGCGTGGAGACATAGGCGGGGGTGTAGGTCGGCTCGGCCAACTGCCGCTGTGTCAGCCCTCGTTCGACCCGCAATCGCTGCACCCGGCGACCGACGACCTCCGGCTCGTCCCGCTCTCCCACGCCCGGCTCCCCCAACTACCCCTGTGCCTCTTGCCGTTGGACTATCTCAGCCCCTAGGTTAAACGGCGAGTTAAGCATGCTTAACAGCTTGCTGACGTGAGTATCGCAGTCGCCGACGTTGCGAGGTAGCCGTGCCCGGACGCCCATCCGCACGCCCTTTCACGCCCTACGTCAGGGCCGTCGCCGCGGCCGTCCTGACCGTGACGGCCCTGATCACCGCGGCCAACGCGGGCCCCGCCAGAGCGACGGACGCCGGTCCGGCCTCCCCGGCGGCCCGATCCGAGACGGCTGAGCGCCGCTAAGGCCTGCCGCCGGGCGGCTCAGCCCTGCGTCCGAAGCTGCCGCAACTGCTGTCGGACGTGGTCGAGCGCGCCCTCGCGGCGGCCCGGCACCCGGCCGCGCAGCCGCGCGATCTCCGGGCCCAGTGCGCGGGCCCGCGGCGCGTCGGGGATCCGCCCCCACTGGTGGTGCGCCCGGTCGACCGCCGCCTCCACGGCGGGCGCGTCGACCGGCTGCCCGGCCTCCAGCCGGGCGACGGCGACCGCCATCCAGGTACGGCAACTGCGCTCGGCGTCCCCCGCGAACATCGCCAGATCCGCCCGCACCTCACCCCAGTGCAACGCCTCCTCGGACCCGACCCCCGACGAGACGGCGGCCGCCTGCTCCAGCCGAGCGGCAAGAACATCGGCTTCCCCGTGCCGCCCGGCCCGCACGGCGGTGGAAATGGCGAGGTGAGGGTCGTCAGGCACACCGGATCCGTCCACCGACGTACCGGGGTCGGCGGGGTCGGCGGGGTCGGCGGGGCGGGTGGGCACGCCATGCGCGCCGGGAGTGCCGGGGGCGGCGGGGTCTGCGGGCATGCCATGCTCGCCGGGTACGCCGAGGGCGGCGTGCGTTCCGGAGGCGTTGGGCACGCCGGGCACGCCGGGGGCGGCAGGTGCGTCAGGGAGTGCAGGTACGGCCGAGGCGAGAGGTGCGCCCGGGGCGACGGATGCGCCGCGGGCCGCGGGCACGGTCGAGGTGAGCGGTTTTCCCGAGACGGCGGACACGCCTGAAGCGTCAGGCACGGCCGAGGCAAGAAGCGCGCCCGACGCGACGGGGGCGCCTGCCACGACGGGGGCGCCTGACACGGCAGCCACTCCGGAAGCGGCGGGCGCAAGCGACGCGAGGGGTACGCGCGAGGCGTCAGGTTCGCCGAACGCGACAGACCGGCCCGGCGCCGCCGGCGCGACCGCCGCCAGAGGCGCACGCGCGGCACCAGGATCGCCGGAAGCAACAGGCCCGCCCGGCGCCACCGGCGCGACCGAGGCCAGAGGCACACCTACACCCACAGCACCGGGATCGCCGAACCCGGCAGGAACGACCGGAACCGCCGGTGCGACCGACGTCCAAGGCGCACGCGCGGGAACAGGTGCGCCCGATGCGGCAGGCAGGCCGGGGGTCGTCGGGCCCGTCGGCCCGAAGGGTGCGTGGGCGGTGGCAGGCGCGTCCGAGGCGGTGGGGGCGGACCAGGGGGTGAGTACCAGGTCGCCCACCTCGCCGTCTCCCGCGATGCGGGCCAGCGCCGCCTGGTGCAACCGTTCGAGCACCGGACGTCCTCCGCTGCGCAGTATCGTCGCGACCGCCCTCATGTACGACGGCGCGGCGACGGCCCGGCGGCCCGGCGGCGGCGCGATCCGCCCGTAGACGGCGACCGCGGGCCCGCAGTCCAGGGCGCTGCCCCGCAGCCAGTCCCAGGTCTCCGGGTCCGCGCGCAGATCGAGCACCAGGGTCGTGGAACCGGGCGCCCGCAGCCGCAGTTCCTCCCGGAACCAGTGCCACGGGAACGCCGTGTACCGCACGGTCGGGGGCGTCGTACGGGCGAGCGCCAGGTGGGGCAGCCGTTGCCGCCGGTCGAGCTGGAGCTGACCCGCGACGAACAGGGTGAGCGGCCCGGGGGCCACCGCGGCCGCCCGCAGCCGGGTCAGAACGGCCTGCGGATCCAGCGGATCGGCGAGTTCGACGACGTTCGCGGTGTCGGTTCCGGACAGCACGGGAGGCGGCACGGCCGCGAGCACGGGGAGGACGGAGGCCGCGTCCACCAGACATCCCTTGCCCATGGGCGAGGCCGCGAGCAGCAGCACGGTTCCGGGCATGGTCCCCTCCCGCATGGTCCCCTCCCCTGTCGATCACGTACCTCAGCACCGTAACCGCTGCGGGTGCAAAGGGGACCCTCAGGCCTGCAAACGTCCCCCTACGGGGCCTTCGCCGGACGTCGGCACAGGCGTCGCCGGCCGCACCGCGAAGATCGTCGTGTCGTCGGCGAGACGGCCCCGGCAGTGCCGCAGCGTGCCGTCGCGCACGAAGGCCACCAGCCGGCCCGGCTCGGCGTTCCGCGGGTCGCGGGCGAGGCCGGCCGCGATCTCCTCGGCCAGCGGATAGAACTCACCTGCGCCGTTCCGCGCCTCGGTCACCCCGTCGGTGACCAGCAGCAACGTCTCACCGGGGGCGACGGCCACCCGGAGCACCGGCGGGGGCCCACCGTCCTGCGCGACGAGCTCGCCGAGGCCGAGCGGGAGCCCCTCCCCGCTCGGCAGGGCCCGTACTCCCTGCCGCCCGCCGACCGCGAGCGTCGGCTCGTGCCCGAACCCGACGATCTCGACCACGCCCGGCTCCCCCACGTCCACCCCGGCCGCCCCGGCCACCCCGTCCGCCCCGTCCACCCCGTCCGCCCCGTCCGCCCCGTCCGCCCCGTCCGCCCCGGGGAACCCGATCAGCACGGCCGTCGCGAACCGGTCGCCGTCCGCCCACCCGAGGGCCGCGGTGTGCGCACGGTGCCGTCGCATCCGGGTCTCCAGCCGGCCGGCCACGGTCGCCAGATCCGCCTCGTGGTACGCGGCCTCGCGGAAGGTGCCCAGCAGCGCGGCCGCCGCCTCGACCGCGCCCAGCCCCTTGCCCTGGACGTCACCGAGGAGCACCCGGGTGCCGTGCGGACCGGGCTGGATGTCGTAGAAGTCGCCGCCCACCCGGGCCTCGGCGTCGGCGGCCAGGTAGACCGCCGCGTGGTCGAGGCCGCCCCAGTGCGGGGGCAGCGGACGCAGCACCGTACGGCGGGTCGTCTCGGCGATGTCCATCATGTGCAGCATCCGCCGCTCGGCGCGCACCCGGACCGACGCGGCCAGCACGGACAGCACACCGCCGACCAGCACCAGCACGAAGTCGGCCGCGCCCTCCCGGTACTCGGAGGGCCAGGCGGCGTCGCTGGTGGCGTAGGTGAGCAGGGCGAGCACCGCGAAGAGCGCCGTCGTCCACACCCCGCAGAGCGCGGCGGCGATGGCGGCGACGAAGACGCACCAGGAGACGATGCGGAACTCGCCGGTGGTGTTGAAGTCGGCGTAGGTGATGGCGACGAGCATCACCAGCGGCACGAGCCAGGTGACGCTGCGGCCCCGGATCTGGAGCAGCTGGTGCCGCTGCAGGACGTCCCGGCGCCGGGCCCGCGGAACGCGGTCGAGCAGGCCGTGACCGCCGGACTCCATGAGGTCAGCGAAACACGGGGGCGCGGCGCCCGCATCCGGGAACCGGCGGGCGCACCCGGTGGAGGAATCCTGAGAGGGCAGGGAGCCCCGGCAGAGAACCCGGACGGGGAACCCGGTGCACCCGACTTGCCACCGCCCGCGCCCAGGTGTGCCCTGGAAGGCGGGGGCGAGGAGAGAGGAGTCCTCTCATGGCTCATGCGGCACCCGCGTCAGGCGCACGGACACCGTCCGCACGGTCCCGTACACCCGATGTCTTCAGCGAACGGGCCCACCGGGCCGCGGAGTGGACGACACCCGTGGCACTGGGGCTCGTCTACGGCTACTGGGTCGCGGCCAACAACCGCTCCGGAGGCCCCATCACCGGCTGGAACCTGCTGCTCGGCTTCGTGAGCGCGATCGTGTTCGCGGCCCTGTGGATGGGCATCCACGCCCTGGCCCCACACATGCGGCGCGAGCTGCACGCCCTGCTGTGGACGGCGTTCGCCGGCTGCGCCTTCGGCTTCCTCTACAGCGAGACCGGCGCGACCGTCCTGCGCTCCGTCGGGATGTCCCTGGCGGTCTCGGCAGGCGTCTTCCTGACGCTGTTCTACCGCTTCTACACGCAGGAGGACGCGGCGGGAAAACGTATCCGCTGATCCGCCCACCGACGGCGTCCGCGCAAGGACGCACACGGGCCCCGGCGTTGTACGCCGGGGCCCGTGCCTTCCCTCATCCCTCCACTCACCGGCCGACCGGGACCCACTCCCAGTCACCCGACGAGGCTCCTGATGTTGCGGTGGTGCTGAAGCTCCACGAGCCGGTGAAGCTGAACGTCACGGTGGCCGAGACGCCGACCGCGATGTTGGTGAACGGGTCGTCCCAGTTGGTCCAGTCGCCGTTCTTCCACCGCGGGCACGGGTCGGCGCAGTCGGGCACCCGCGCGCCGCCGGTGTCCACGAAGGCGGCGCTCGCCCAGCCCTGGGCACCGAAGAGCCAGTACCAGTCCGGGTTGCCGTTGACGCTCTGCCCCTTGACCAGGCACTGCACCCGGTCGTGACTGCCGGGCGCGAGCGTCGCGACGACGGGTGAGCGGGTGGTGGGTTCCTGTCGCACACTCAGGTCGGAGCGCGAGACGACGGTGCCCCTGATCGAGCTGTTGCCGTCGCCACCGCTGGTCGGAGGGGCCGCCGCCGCCGTGGTTCCCAGGGTCGCGCCGGCGAGGGTGCCACCGGTGAGCAGGGCCGCGGCCAGAGTCCGCAGGGCCAAAGTGGTGCGCATGATCGACCTCCTTCTCCCCAGAACCAGGAAACACCCGTTCGGGTGAACCCTCCACCGGAGCGCGTCGCCAGGGCCTCCGCGCGGTGCCACCCGGACGGCCGCCACGGGCTCGCGTTCCCCGCCCGGACCCCGTTGCCTGGAGGGGTGTCCTCAAGCCTGCGGACCGCCCTCTCGGCCGTCCTCGTCGCGCTGTCCTGCCTGCTGGTGCCGTTCGGCGCGCTCGCGGCCTGGGCGGCGTACGGCCTCACCGACACCCGCGGCTATGTCGCCACGATGGCGCCGCTCGCCACCGACCCCGCCGTACGGAACGCCGTCGCGGACACGGTGAGTGACGGAGTGGCACGCGAGGCCGGGCTGAACCCGCTCTTCCTGCGGGACGCGGTCCGCTCCTTCACCGCTACCCGCGCCTACCGCACGGCCTGGGACGCGGCCAACGAGACTGCCCACACGGCCGTGATGAGAGCGCTGGACGACGAGAGCGCCGACCGCGACTCCCACCCGGTGACCGTGGACCTCGCGGCCGTCACCTCACCGCTGAAGCGTCAACTGACCGCCGACCATGTGCCGTTCGCCGACCGCGTGCCGGTGGAGCACACCCGTGTCGCACTCCTCCCGCCAGATGGACTGGCCGCTCTCCGGAAGGGCTACCACGTGCTCGACGTAGCCGGTTTCTGGCTGCCCCTGGCAGCCGTCGTGTTCGCGATGGCCGGTATCTCCCTGGCCGTCTCGCGCCGCAGGGCGGTCACGGCGACGGCCCTCGGCACCGCCCTGGGCGGCGCGTTGTTGGGCCTCGCCGTCGCGATCGCCCGCCGCCTGACCCTCTCCGACCTCCCCGACGAGGCCCACCGCCCCGCCGCGGGCGCGGTGTACGACGCCCTCACGGCGACCCTGCGGACGGCCTCGTGGCTGCTGCTCACGCTGGGCCTGACGGTGGCGGCGGCGACCTGGCTCATCCGCCGGTGCTCCCCGGCGGTCCGCCGGCTGCGACGGCGGCGAGTGTGCGCAGCGCCCGTGCCAACTCCTCCTCCGGAGCCGACGCGAGTCCGAGCCTGACCGCGTCCGGGGTGCGGTGCGGGTCGACGGCGAAGGCGGTCCCTGGGGTCACGGCGATGCCGTGCGCGGCGGCAGCGGCGGTGAAGGTGTCGGCCCGCCAGGGCGCGGGCAGCTCCCACCAGGCGAAGTAGGCGCGCGGATCGGTCCGTACCGTGCCCAGCTCGCCGTGGTTCTCGGTGAGGTTCCGGGTGAGGATCGCCTGTCGTCGGGCGGCGTCCGCCCGCTTCTCCTCGACGAGCCGCCGCACCACCCCGTCCCCCGTCCACCGCACGGCCGCCTCCAGCGCGAACCGTCCCGCGCTCCACCCGCCGGACCGCACCGCCGCCCCCACGGCCTCCGTCCGGTCCTCCGGCACGACGAGAAAGCCGACGGTCAGCCCCGGCGCGACCCGCTTGGACAGCCCGTCGACGACATGGGTGAGCCCGGGGGCGTGCGCGGCGAACGCGGCGGCGTCCGGGCGTAGAAAGGACCAGATGCGGTCCTCGACGACCGGCAGCCCCAACGCGACGACGAGGGAACCCAGTTCGCCCCGCCGCCGCTCGCTCATGGTCGAGGACGTCGGGTTGTGGAGCGTCGGCTGGAGGTAGAGGGCGGACAGCGGGGCGGCCCGGTGGGCGGCGGCGAGGGCGTCCGGCCGTACTCCTTCCGCGTCACCCGCGAGCGGGACGAGAACCACCCCGAGCCGTCCGGCGATCTCCTTGACCAGCGGATAGGTCAGCTCCTCGACCCCGACCCGGCCGCCCGGCCGGACCAGGGAGGCGAGGGCCGCGGCGATGGCCTGCCGGGCGTTGCCGGTGAACAGCAGCTGTGCGGGGTCCGGCCGCCAGCCGGGCACGGCGAGAAGCCGGGCGGCGCTCTCGCGGGCGGCCGCGGTCCCGTCGGCGGCGCCCGGACGCATGGCCTCCGTCAGCACGTCGGCCCTCAGCAGCGGCGCGAGGGAGGCCGCGACGATCTCCGACTGGCCTGCGGCCGAAGGATAGTTGAGCTCCAGGTTGACGGGTGCGGAGGTGGCCGTCTCGATGAGCGCCCGGCCCTGGGCGACGGTCGGCGCGGCCCGCACGAAGGTCCCTCGTCCCACCTCGCCCACCACCAGGCCACGCCGCACGAGTTCGCCGTAGACCCGCCCGGCCGTGGAGGGTGCGATGCGGTGCCGCCGGGCGAACCAGCGTTGCGGGGGCAGCTGTTGGCCGGGGCGGAGCCGCCCGGCGACGATGTCCTCGGCGATGCGGTCGGCGATGAGCCGGAAGTCGGCCATGGGGCGTCCGGGAACCTTCCCTCGTCATCACTCGACGATCCCTCGATGATCCTTCGGTGCCCCTCCATGATCCCTGCCCGAGCCCCGACCGAGCCCCGCACGGACCCCGCGTGATCCTTTCGCCCGCGGATTGCACCGAGGGCAAAGATCTTATTGCACCGAGAAGACGGCCCGCCCTACTGTCGCTCCCATGGCACCCTTCCTCGCATACGAGGACAAAGGCGCGGATACGCCCCCGGCGCTCCCCCTCGTCCTCGTCCACGGCCACCCCTTCGACCGCACCATGTGGGCCCCGCAGATCGAGGCGTTCTCCACCACCCGCCGGGTGATCGCCCCCGACCTGCGCGGTTACGGCGCGTCCCCCGTGGTCCCCGGCGTCACCCTGCTGTCCGACTTCACCGAGGACATCGCGGCACTCCTGGACGAACTGAAGGTGGAGACGTTCGTGCTGGCCGGGCTGTCGATGGGCGGCCAGATCGCGATGGACCTCTACGGGCGGTTCCCCGACCGCGTCCGGGGCCTGGTCCTCGCCGACACCTTCCCGGCCCCGGAGACCCCCGGCGGCCGACTGGCGCGCAACGAGATGGCAGACCGGCTGCTCGCGGAGGGCATGCGGGGCTACGCCGACGAGGTCCTGGAGAAGATGGTCGCCCCCTACGCGGCCCCCGAGGTGAAGGCCCACGTCCACCGCATGATGACGTCGGCGCCCCCCGAGGGTGCCGCCGCCGCCCTGCGCGGCCGCGCCGAACGCCCCGACTACCGGGCCCTGCTGACCCGCGTCACCGTCCCCGCCCTGGTCGTGGTCGGCGAGGACGACGAGTACACCCCCGTCTCGGACGCGGAGGCGATGCACGCCGCGCTCCCGCACTCCGAGCTGCGGATCGTCGAGGGCGCGGCCCACCTGCCGAACCTGGAGCGGGCGGGCGAGTTCAACAGGGTGTTGGCGGAGTTCCTGGCGAAGACCGGGGCGTAGCCTTCGGCGGGATGAGGTCGACGCGAGGACGGCTCCTCGGCTCCTGGTGCGCCGGGCTGCTGCTGGCCGGGGTGAGCGTGGTCGTCGGATGCCGGATCGCCGACACCGATGCCGTGACCCCCGTACCGCAGCTGCTCGCCTTCCTGCCGTGGCTGACCGTGCCCGCCGGGGCCGCCGTCGCCCTCTCGCTGCTCGCCCGCCGTCCGGCCGGGCTGATCTGGGGAACCGTCGTGCTCGGGCTGCTCGCCTGGTTCGTCGAGCCGTACGGGACGGGGGAGCAGCCGGACGGGCCGGTGCTCGCGCGGCTGCGGGTGCTGACGTCGAACGTGGAGTTCGGCTGGGCGACCGACGCCCTGATCCCGGTCGTCCGGCGCGAGCGGCCGGACCTCGTGTTCGTGGAGGAGTGCGAGTACACCTGCCAGGCGACGGTGGCGAAGGAGCTCGGGACCGCCTATCCGTACCGGCAGGCCGTCGCGGGCGACGGCTCCGTCGGGTCCGTCGTCCTCAGCCGCTTCCCGCTGACGGCCACCGCGGACGTGCCCGGCACCATGGGCATGCCGGGGGCGGTGGCCGACGTCGGCGGACATGCCGTACGGCTCCAGCTCGCGCACCCCGAACCCCCGCTGCCCCGCCAGGTGTCCCTGTGGAAACGGGAGCTGGGCCGCCTGCGGGACTTCGCCGCCCGGCACGCGCACGCCCCGCTCGTCCTCGCCGGGGACTTCAACGCCTCCCAGGACCACGCCGCCTTCCGCCGCGTCCTCGGCACCGGACTGCGCGACGCGGCCCGGCTGGCCGGCGAGGACCGCGAGCCGAGCTGGCCCAGCCGCACCGCGCCCGGCTTCGGCACGCAGATCGACCATGTGCTCGTGTCGCGGGACTTCTCGGCGGCCGGGGCCCGCTTCCTCCGCCTCGCCGGCACCGACCACCGTGCGCTGGTCGTCGACATCACCCTCCACCAGCGCTGACGGCCGCCGGCCGGCCGCCGGGGCGGGATGCCGGGGCAGGATGCCGGGGTGCCGGGGCGGGGTGCCCATAATGAGCGCATGTCCCGCGAGTTCCGCATCGGCCTCACCCCTCCCGACTGGCTGGTCCGGAACCTCCGCTCCGAGCAGTCCGCCGTCAACCGGCCCGCCGTCGCCCGCGCCGCGCTCGCCATGACGCTGCCGCTGCTGATCGGCCTCGCCGCGGGGCACCCCGCGTACGGCGCGCTCGCCTCCATGGGCGCCCTGTCCGGTGTCATCGGCGACACCGCCGACGCCTACCGCATGCGGATCATGAACATCGCGATCCCGCAGCTCTTCGGAGCGGTGGGCGTCACCCTGGGATCCCTCGTGTACGGACACGGGTGGCTCGCGGTGGCCGTCGTCACCGGCGTGGCCCTGGTCTCCGGGATGATCTCGACGATCGGGGCCGTGGCGTCCGTGTCCGGACTGCTGCTCCTGCTCAACTCCGTGGTGGGGGCCGGACTCTCGATGCCGGGGGAGTGGTGGCTGGCACCGCTTCTGATGACCGGCGGCGGGCTGCTCGTGCTCCTCCTCGCCCTGCTCGCCTGGCCGCTGCGCTCAGGGGTGCCGGAACGCACGGCGGTCGCCGCCGCCTATCGCGCGGTCGCCGATCTGCTGGCCGCCTGCGGCAGCGAGGTCCCCGGCGCGTACGAGGACGCCCGGCACACCGTCACCCAGTCCCTCAACCAGTCCTACGACCTGGTCCTCGCCCGCCGCACCGGCCAGCACGGTCGCAGCACCGAACTGACGGTGCTGGTAGCCGAGTTGAACGCCATCATCCCGGTGGTGGAGGCGGCCCCCGCGGCCCATCTGGAAGGCCGCCCGCTCCCGGCGGAGGTCCCCGCGGCCGTACTCCATCTCGCGCGGGCCGTGGAGACCGGCTTCACCGGACCGATAGGGCTCCGGCTGCCCGGCCCCGGCTCCGAGACCGCGCGCGCCGTCGACCACGCCCTGCGGCACGCCGCCGAGGTGGTGGCCGCCCCCGACCCCGACCCCCGGGGCGTCGACGACCGGCTCGGCCGTCCGGCCGCCCTGCGGGTCCGCGCCGCCCGCGCCACCCGCGACGTCGCCCTCTCCGCCGCGTCCTGGCGCTACGGGCTGCGGCTGGCCCTGTGCATCGGCCTCGCCCAGGTGCTGGTCTCGATCGTCCCGGTGCCGCGCTCCTACTGGGTGGCCCTGACGATCACCTTCGTGATGAAGCCCGACTTCGGCTCGGTGTTCTCACGGGCTCTGCTGCGGGCGCTCGGCACCGTGGCCGGACTGGTGGTCGCGGCGGCGGTGCTGTCGCAGGTCCCGCGCGGCTGGTGGGACGTGCCGGCGATGCTGCTGCTCGCCTCGCTGATCCCGGCGCTGACCCCCCGCGGCTACGGCTACCAGACCGCGGCGATCACCCCGGTGATCCTGCTGCTGTCGGACATCCTCAACCACCAGGGCACGGCGCTGCTGCTCCCCCGCCTGGTGGACTCGCTGATCGGCTGCGGCATCGCGCTCGTGGCGGGCTACCTGCTGTGGCCGGAGAGCTGGCACACCCGGGTCGGCGACCGGCTGGCGGACGCCGTCGCGGACACCGCCCGCTACGTCGACTCGGCCTTCGGCCCCGCCGTCGACCCCGCCGCACGCGCCCGGATGCGCCGCCGTCTCTACCGCGACCTGTCCGTCATCCGTACGGAGTTCCAGCGCGCCCTGACCGAGCCGCCGCCCACCGGACGCCGGGCGGCGGCCTGGTGGCCGCTGGTCGTCGCGGTGGAACGCATCGTGGACGCGACGACGGCGGCCCGGGTCCGGGTGAAGCACGGAGCCGGGCCGCCGTCGGCGCGCGAGGTCGGGCATGTCACGCTCCAGCTGCGGGAACTGGCCGACGGCCTGCGCGACACGGATGTGCTGTACCCCGTGCGCACCGACCTGACCGGCCCGCCCGGCAGCGTCCTGGAGCCCCTGCGCCAGGAGGTCGCGGCGGCGAGGGCGATCGCCTCACCGCACGCGGACGGCCGACGCGCCGGCCGGGGGTCGGGCGGCTAGACCCCGATGTCCTCGCCGTCCGTGCGCCACACGGCCACGACAGCCGGGCGGACGATCTTCCCTGCGCCGTCGGGCCAGGTGCTCGCCGGCTTCTCCACCGTGGCGCCGTCGACCTCGCCCGGATGCTGCACGGCGACGAGCACCCGCCGGTCCTGGACGATCGGGCCGCAGGTCTCCGCACCCTTCGGCACCGTCAGGAACTGCTTCAGTTCACCGCGCCGCGAGCCGCGCGTCGCGACGCCGAACAGTCCGTCGTGCGAGCCGAGCTGGCTGCCGTCGGTGGAGATCCACAGGTTGCCGTGCGGGTCGAAGGCCACGTTGTCCGGGCAGGAGATCGGGCTGACGTCGTCCTTCGGGAAGCCCGCGAAGTAGGTCGCCGGGTCGTCGGGGTCACCCGCGACGAGGAACAGCGACCAGGCGAACGTGGTGCTCTCGGGACGGCCGCGCCGCTCGGTCAGCTCCAGGATGTGCCCGTGCTTGTTGGCCTTGCGCGGGTTGGCCTCGTCCGCCTCGGCGTTCGCGCCGACACCTCGGTTGGTGTTGTTGGTGAGGGCCACGTACACCTTGCCGGTGACGGGCGAGGGCTGGATGTCCTCGGGCCGGTCCATCTTCGTCGCGCCGACCTTGTCACCGGCGAGCCGGGTGAAGACGAAGACCTCGTCCGCGGTCATGCCCTCGACGTGCGAGACGGCGCCCTCGGCGGTGGCGGTGGCGATCGGGATCCACTCGCCGCTCCCGTCGAACTCACCGTCGGCGGGCAGCTTGCCGGTGCCGTCGATCTCGATCGCGGGGGAGTCCCCGGTGAGCCGGGCGACGTAGAGCGTGCCCTCGTCGAGCAGCGACAGGTTGTGCTCGCGGACGGCCCGGCTCGACCCCTTCCTCATCCGCTTGCCGCCGACGAACTTGTAGAAGTAGTCGAACCGCTCGTCGTCACCGGAGTAGACGACCGGCCGCCCGTCCTCGGTCAGCCGGACGGTCGCGGCCTCGTGCTTGAACCGGCCGAGAGCGGTGTGCTTGCGGGGCGTGGAGGCCGGGTCGTACGGGTCGAGCTCGACGACGTACCCGAAGCGGTGCACCTCGTTCGGCTCCCGGGCGACGTCGAAGCGCTTGTCGAACCGCTCCCACTTGCGCTCGGTCGCGCCGGTCCCGATCCCGTACCGCTTGTCCGTGGCCCGGTTGCCGTTGGCGAAGTACTGGTTGAAGTTCTCCTCGCCGTGCAGCGTGGTGCCCCACGGCGTGGTGCCGCCGGAGCAGTTGTTGAGCGTGCCGAGCACCTTCGTGCCGGTCGGGTCGGCGGAGGTCTTCAGCAGGTCGGAGCCGGCGGCGGGCCCGGTGAGCCGGAACTCGGTGGTGGCGGTGACCCGCCGGTTGAGGTGGTGCCGGGGCACGGCGGTCAGCTTGCCGGTCCTGCGGTCCTCCTGCACGACGACCACGCCGAGCCCGTGCGCCGCCCAGGCGACCTCGACCTGCTGCCGGGTGGGGTTGGCGGCGTCGTAGCCGCGGAACATGAGCACTTCGTCGGTGTACTCGTGATTGGCGACGAGCAGCTGCCGGTCGCATTCACCCGGAATGGGCAGCAACGCCAGGAAGTCGTTGTTGTAGCCGAACTGTCCGGCCTGGGCGGCGGCGGTCTGCTTCTCCGGGTCGAAGGCGGGAGCGCCGCGCAGGATGGGCTCACCCCAGCGGATGACGACATTCTGCCCGTATCCGTCCGGAACGGTGACGGCGTCGACGGTATTCGGAGCGACAGCGCTGTACCGCAGCCCCCGCGCACCCTTGGCGGCCGAATCCCCGGAACTCCCGGAATTCCCGGAACTCCCCGAACTCCCGGAGGGCCGGACGGAATTCCCGGAGGACTTTCCGGACGTATCGGCGGAAGCGGCGGCCACGGGCGGCGCACCGGCCATACCCGCGGTCCCGGCGGCGGCCGCGACGGTGACGACCGCGGCGGCTCGCACCATCGCGCGGCGGCCGATCGCCCCCGCGATGACCTCGCCGACATACGCGTTGTCGCTGGTGTTGGGCACCTCGTGGAAGCAGGCGTCACCGCACCGGAAGCGGCAGGTCATGGCGGAGCGTCCGCCGGGATGGGACTGGGACGGCGTTCCGATCAGCGGCAGAAGCTTGCGCACCTTTAATCTCCCCTTGCATGCCCTTGGTGTACTCGTGACGTTAGGGGCACGTATGTGCGGAGGCGCTGCCGCGGAATGAACGAAAAGTGAATCCCCGGCAGCCACAAGGGTGTTGGACTTGCGCGGAGGGGGTGCCGAGGCGGTATTGACACACCTGGATTCCTTACACTCACCCCTGCCCAAGATCACCATCCGGGGCCGTTAACCTTACGTGTCCGTCCTGGCCAGGGATTGACGGGCTTCAACTCACGCGAAGGGTTGCGCACATGGGCATTCTCACTCTCCTGCGGAACGCGTTCGGACGGTCACGCAAAGAGCGGGCCGCCGAGGCAGAGGGTGCGGAACAGGTTCCTTCGCAGGAACAGACCGCCTCCGAGGAGCGGGACCAGGAGTCGACCGGGGCTGCCCCCACGTCGGCAGCCGCGCCGACCCCGGCGCCCGAACCGACGGTCCCCTCCCCCTCCCCCGAACCCACCCCGAGGGCCACCCCCACGGCCCAGGTCCCGGAACCCCGCCCGGCATCCCAGGACGAACACGACCTCGTCTCGGCAGCCTTCGACAACGTCTCGGTCCCCAAACCGACCCAGTCGACAGAGGACCTCCCCACACCGACGGCGGAGGCGGCGGAGCCGTCGGCCGAGGCGGCGGAGGCGACGGCGGAGGCGGCGGAGCCGTCGGCCGAGGCGGCGGAGGCGACGGCGGAGGCGGAGCCGACCACCGAGGCGGCGGCCCCCTCGGCCGAGGCGGCAGAGCCGACGGCTGAGGCCAAGGTTGAGCCGACGCCCCAGGCTGAGCCGACCGTCGAGGCCGAGGTTGAGCCGACCGTCGAGGCCGAGCCGCAGGCGGAAGCCGAGGCCGACGAGCCGACGGCCGAGGCGGTGGTCGAGGAGCCCGCACCGGAAACGGCCGACGAGCCCGCGGCCGCCGACGGCGAGGACGCCGCACAGGGGCCACTCGCGGCCGACAACGAAAGCCGCACGGGTGGTGCGGGTGGGAACGACCCGGCCGAAGGCGAAGCCGAGCCCGAGGTCAAGCCCGAGCCCGAGGCCGAGGCGGAGCCCGAGGCCGAGGCCGAGGCCGAGGCCGAGCCCGAGGCCGAGGCCGAGGCCGAGCCCGAGGCCGAGGCCGAGCCCGAGGTCACACCGGAGCCCGAGCCGGCCGCCACCGCCGACGAGCCCGCACCCGCCACAGCTGAGGCGGAGACCGACGAGCCCGCGGCCGCCGACGGCGAGGACGCCCCGCAGGGGCCACTCGCGGCCGACAACGAAAGCCGCACGGGTGGTGCGGGTGGGAACGACCCGGCCGAAGGCGAAGCCGAGGCCGAGGTCAAGCCCGAGCCCGAGGTCAAGCCGGCCCCGGCCGAGACTCACGGCACCCCCACCCCCACCCTCCCCGCCGGCCTCGCCACCGCGTACGCCGCGGCCGCCACCGCCCTGGAGGCAACCCACCTCACCGCCACCCGAGCGAAGCTCTACCTCGTACTGGACCGCTCCGCGAGCATGCGCCCGTACTACAAGGACGGCTCCGCCCAGGCCCTCGCCGAGCAGACCCTCGCCCTCGCCGCCCACCTGGACCCCGAGGCCAAGGTCCACGTCGTCTTCTTCTCCACGGAACTGGACGGCACCGGCGAGCTGACCCTCACGGACCACGAGAACAAGATCGACGACCTGCACGCAGGGCTCGGCCGCATGGGCCGTACCAGCTACCACGCGGCCGTCGAAGCGGTCCTCGCCCACCACGAGAAGGAAGCCGCGGACACCCCGGCCCTGGTCGTCTTCCAGACGGACGGGGCCCCGGACGCGAAGACCCCGGCCACCCAGTCCCTCACGGAGGCGGCGAAGACCCACCCCGCCGTCTTCTTCTCCTTCGTCGCGTTCGGCGAGCACGACAACAAGGCCTTCGACTACCTCCGGAAGCTGAAGACCCCCAACACGTCCTTCTTCCACGCGGGCCCGACCCCGCGCGAGCTGACGGACGCCGAGCTCTACGAAGGCGTACTGGCCACCTGGCGCCCGTAGGCCCCCGTCGGGGGGTGGAGAATCACGTCCACCCCCCGAAACGCATGTGAGTGGATCTTCGCGAGCCCAGTAGGATTTCGGGCATGGCGGCCACTGGAACCGAGAAGCAGGGTGGCAAGGCGTTCTACGTCTCCACCCCCATTTACTACGTCAACGACGCTCCTCACCTGGGCCACGCCTATACGACCGTCGCAGGCGACGTGCTCACCCGCTGGCACCGCCAGCGTGGCGAGAAGGTGTGGTACCTCACCGGCACGGACGAGCACGGTCAGAAGATCATGCGCACCGCGGAGGCGAACGGCGTCAGCCCCCAGCAGTGGGCCGACAAGCTCGTCGACGAGGCCTGGCGCCCCCTCTGGGAGCACCTGGAGATCGCGAACGACGACTTCATCCGCACCACGCAGCAGCGGCACACCGACCGCGTCCAGGAGTTCGTACAGGACCTGTACGACAAGGGCGAGATCTACAAGGGCGGCTACGAGGGCCCGTACTGCGTCGGCTGCGAGGAGTACAAGCTCCCGGGAGAGCTGCTCGACGGCGAGGGCGACTTCGCAGGTCAGAAGCTGTGCCCGATCCACAAGAAGCCCGTGGAGATCCTCAGCGAGGAGAACTACTTCTTCAAGCTGAGCGAGTACGGCGAGAAGCTCCTCGCCCTGTACGAGGCGAACCCGGGCTTCATCCAGCCCGAGTCCGCGCGCAACGAGGTCGTGAACTTCGTCCGCCAGGGCCTCCAGGACCTCTCCATCTCGCGCTCCACCTTCGACTGGGGCATCCCGATCCCGTGGGACCAGAAGCACGTGATCTACGTGTGGGTCGACGCGCTGCTGAACTACGCCACCGCGGTCGGTTACAACGAGAACCAGGAGAAGTTCGAGGCCACCTTCCCGGCCGACGTCCACCTGGTCGGCAAGGACATCCTCCGCTTCCACGCGGTGATCTGGCCCGCGATGCTGATGGCGCAGGGCCTCCCGCTGCCCGGGAAGATCGCCGCGAACGGCTGGCTGATGGTCGGCGGCGAGAAGATGTCGAAGTCGAACCTGACCGGCATCAAGCCGCAGGACCTGACCTCGCACTTCGGCGTGGACGCGTACCGCTGGTACTTCCTGCGCGCCATCGCGTTCGGCCAGGACGGCTCGTTCTCGTGGGAGGACTTCTCCGCCCGCTACACGAGCGAGCTGGCGAACGACTACGGCAACCTCGCCTCCCGCGTGGCCGCGATGGTCGGCAAGTACTTCGACGGCGTCCTGCCCGAGGCCGGCGCCGACAGCGAGGCGGAGAAGGCGCTGCACGACGGCCTGGCGACCGCGGTCGCGGTGGCCGACCGGAAGATCGGCGAGGAGCTGGACTTCCAGGGCGGCATCCTGGCCGTGTTCGACTTCGTCAAGCAGGTCAACGGCTACATCACGGAGCAGGAGCCGTGGAAGGTCGCGAAGGACGACTCGGCCGAGGGCCGGGCCCGGCTGGCGACCATCCTCTACACCGCCGCTGAGTCCCTGCGCGCCGTCGCCGTACTGCTGAACCCGGTCATGCCGGACACCTCCCAGAAGCTCTGGGACTCGCTGGGCGCCGAAGCCGTCCTGGGTGCTCTCGCGGACCAGCGGGTCCAGGAGGCCGGCACCTGGGGCACGCTCCCGGCCGGTACGACGGTCACCAAGGGCGCGGTGCTCTTCCCGCGCCTGGAGGAGAAGCCGACCGCGTAACGCGTCGGCGACCCACCACGAGGTTCGCCACGGGGTCCGGGAACGAGCGGTTTCCCGGACCCTGCTCGGAAGACGCGCGGGAAGAGCCGTAGAGGTTCCCCCGACTCGGGCATGTTCCCGCCAAGCCGTATGGTTTCCGCCATGGCAGTCCCACACGTCATTCCGATCGCCTACGAGCCGAAGCACCGCACCGAGTCCATCGGGCGGTACGCGGACGGCCAGTTCCTCGCGTCGGTCACGTACGCCTTCCCCGAAGGGTTCCGTCTCGACGACGGCTGGGAAGAGCACAAGCGCCTCTACACCGTGCTGCACACCTTCGACACGGACGGCAACTACCGCGACTCGGACATCTGGTGTGCCGGCACCTGGGCCGAGCAGCAGCGCGACCCGCACGGCGACGACTCGGTCCTCACCCGGGCCCGCGTCCGCCTGGCCACCCTCCTGCGCAGCCTGCCCCGCCGCTCCTACACCGACATCGCGGTCCGCCCCTTCCGGCTCACCTTCGAGGGCGTGCTGTTCGGCCTGGTGATCCGCGAGGACAAGGACGAGGACGGCGAGCCGGAGACCTGGGCGGAGCTCTACCCGGACCGCCTGGCCTTCGCCGAACCCTGGGACGGCACGTACGACACCTGACGGCGGGGGAACGCGAGGGCCGGGGGCTCGTGGTCACCCGGCCCTCGCGTGTCTTGGGGGTGCTACTTCAGGACGCTCGCGCCCGTGGTCGTCGCGAGGGTCGTGGGCAGGTTCTTCGCCGACGTCTCGAGGCCCGAGGTGAGGGCCGGGGTCCAGTTGACCGTGGTCTTCAGGTCCTTCGACGAGGCGGCGTTGTACGCGGCGACGACGTCGGTGACCGTGCCGTTGACGAGGTTGCCGGAGCCCTTGACCGCGCCGGTTCCGTCGCCGCTGAGGAGCTTGGCGACCTTTCCGCCGGCCGGGACCTTCCAGTAGTTGTTCTCGGCGACGACCTGGGCCTTGGCGCGCGAGTTGATGCTGTACTGCGTCGCGTAGCCGTTGAGGGTCGTGACGTCGTAGTAGTTGTTGTAGATGTGCACCTGGCCGACGCGGGCCAGCGGGGCGCGCTGGACGATGCCCTTCCAGATGTTGTGGTGGATCGACACACGCAGCTTGCCGCTGGGCTCGCTGTCGCTGCTGCCGATCAGCATCGTCTTGTCGTGGTTGGTGAACTGGTTGCGCGAGACCGTCACCAGGTCCGAGCTCTTGGTGATGTCCAGGGCGCCGTCGTGGATCTGGTACTCGCGGCCGTAGTACTTCGGGTTGGCGCTGTCCAGGTGGGGCGCGTCGGTGAACGTGTTGTGGTCGGCCCACACGTGGGTCGCGCCGCGCAGCGTGACCGAGTCGTAGTTGGAGTTCCAGTTGCCGTCGTCGCCGTCGGTCGGGTCCCACTGCGGGAAGCAGTCCTCGGTGGCGGCGAAGGTCAGGTTGCGGACGACGACGTTGTCCACGTTCTGGATCTGGAGCATGCCGCCGGAGATCCCGGCGTCGGTGCCCGGCACGCCGACGACACTGGTGTTGGCCGGCACCTTGAAGACGATGTTCTTCGCCTGCTTGGTCTGGGCCGCGGCGCGGGCCTTCTCCTGTGTCCCGGAGGGCAGCTTGGAGGTGCCGTAGGACGAGGGGTCGTACGCCTTCAGGTAGGCGGAGAGCGAGTAGCCCGTGCCCGACGCGTAGTCGGCGCAGGTCAGCTTCTTGCCCGCGTCGTCGGTGTTGGCGTCGATCGTGCCCTTGATCTTGATGATCCGGGGGGTCGTGTCGGAGGCGGACCCCAGTGCCTTCACCAGCTGGGCGCGGGTGGAGACGGTGAAGGTGTGCGCGGCGTCGGCCTTGGTGCCACCGGTGGTGCCCGTGCCGGAGGAGGCCCAGCCGTCCTTGGCGGCGAGCGTCTGGTGGTACAGGTCGACGGTCCCGGCGTTCGCGTTCATCACGACGACACCGGCGCCGACGGCCGCGGCCACGGCGGCGGCGGAGACGACGAGGGCGCGGCGCGAGCGGAGGGACCGGCGGTGGGAGGGAGCTGCCACGGGGGATCCTTACGGGGAGGAGCGGGCTTACGTCCTGTCAGTGGTCGCCGCCGCGTGAAGAGTTGCCGCGCGGGAAGGATTTTTTCCGGGGCCTTCTCCGCCGGTTGATCAAACGCCTTCACGATTACCCCACCACCCCCTTAAGGTGCGCATCGGGGACGAACACCTCCCTCCGGGGAGAGATCACCCCACACGGACCGGCGTCATCGTCAACTGGGGGATCTTCCATGGCACTCTTCGGCAACGCGCACCCGATCGACCCGGCGCAGGCGCAGCAGGACTACGCACGTCTGCTGGGCCAGGGCGAGCAGGTGCAGGCCGCCTTCCTGCTGATCCGCGACACGATCCTGTTCACGGACCGGCGGCTGATCCTCGTCGACAAGCAGGGGATCACCGGCAAGAAGACGGAGTACCACTCCATTCCGTACCGCAGCATCACGCACTTCGCGGTGGAGACCGCCGGCACCTTCGACCTGGACGCCGAGCTGAAGATCTGGGTGTCCGGCTCGTCCGTGCCGATCCAGAAGACGTTCACCAAGGGCGTGGACATCTACGAGGTGCAGGCGATCCTCACCCAGTTCGTGGCGAGGTAGCACCCTCGTCCACGACCCCGTTCGGGGGGGCGTGCGCCCCCGGCGCGCTTTACACTCGCGGGCGGGGCGCAGACGCACGGACGGTGCGCGCGCGGGGATGGGGGATTCGCGTGAACGAGCTTGCTTTCAGGCGTGGTTGGCGGGTGGCCGTGGTGCTCCTGGCCGGGCTGACGGGTGCGGCGGCGCTGCCCGCCGCGCCCGCCGTCGCCGTGCACGGTGCGCTACCCGGTGACTTCAACGGGGACGGCTACCGCGACGCCGTGCTGCCCGCGCCGGGCGCGAACGTGGCGGGCAGGGAAGGGGCGGGCGCCGTCGTCGTCCTGTACGGGTCGAGGACGGGACTGTCGGCCGCCCGGCGAGCGCTGATCACGCAGAACACCGCGGGCGTGCCCGACACCGCCGAGGCGGGCGACGGGTTCGGCTCCGCGACCGCCACGGCCGACCTGAACCGGGACGGCTACGCGGACCTGGTCGTCGGCTCCCCCTTCGAGAGCACGGCGAGGGGCACGGAAGCGGGATCCGTCACCGTGCTGTGGGGCAGCGCGAGCGGACTCACCACGGGCACCGACCTGCCCGCCTCGGCGACGGCGGGCATGGCGCCCTACCACTACGGCGCGGACATCGCCGCGACCCGCGGCGCCTCGGCCGCGCGGTCCGAGATCCTGGTCGCGAGCTGGGGCGGCGCCGTCCGCTTCACCGGCCCCTTCACCCGCACCGGCGGCTACGGCGCCTCCGCGGTCGCGGCGGACAGCTCCTGGGGGGACTCCGTCGCACTCGGCGACTTCGACGGCGACGGCTCCCCCGAGCACGTGAACGTGACGTACGGACAGGGCGGGGAGACCGGCGGGTTCGTCTTCGTCGACCCGGAGGACCAGGACGGCGTCGGCCTGCCCTCCCGCCTCACCCACGGCAACGGGCACATCGCCGCCGCCGGGGACCTCGACGGCGACGGCTACGACGACCTGGTGGTCGGCGACCCGGACGAGCCCGAAGTCCCGGGCAGGGACGGCGCGTCGGGCGGTCGTGTGCTCGTGTGGCGCGGTTCGGCGGCCGGCATCGCACCCGACGCCGTGCCCGAGCAGATCACGCAGGACACCGCCGGCGTCCCCGACGTCAGCGAGAAGGGCGACGTCTTCGGCGGCGCCCTGACGGTGGCCGACCTCAACCGCGACGGCCTCGCGGACCTCGTGATCGGCGCGCCGCGCGAGTCGGTCGGCACCAGGGCGCAGGCCGGTCAGGTGACCGTCGTACCCGGCCGCCGCACCGGCGCCCTGGGCACCGGCTCGTACGCCTTCACCCAGGACACGGCGGGCGTCCCCGACGCCTCCGAGGCGGGCGACGGGTTCGGTACGACGGTCGCGACCGGGGACGTGAACCGGGACGGCAGGCCGGAGCTGTTCGTCAGCGCCGCGGGCGAGAACGAGTCCACGGGCGCCGTCTGGACCTTGCCCGGCTTCACCACGGGCCCGACCGCCGCCCGCAGCCGCGTCTTCACGGCCCCCTCGGTCGGTCTCACCCAGCAGAACTCCGTCCTGCTGGGCGGGTACGGACTGGGCTGGGTGATCTGACCCCAGGGGGAGTGCTTCCCACCGACGGTCGCCGCACCTGGTACGACTACCCGGTGGACCTTCTCGAACCCCACCTCCGGCTCCTCGCCGAGGTCTTCGACGTGGCCGCCGCCGGCGCCCCCTGGGCCCTGGCCGGCGGCTATGCGCTCCAGGCGCACGAGCTGCTGCAACGCCCGCACGCCAACGTGGACTTGGCGACCGAGAGCGCGGAGCCGATGCCCCGGCTCGCCGAGGCGCTGGGCGCGGCGCTCACCTCCCGGGGCGGCCACGAGGCGACGGTCCGGGACACGGACCCGCTGTCCGCGCACCTGGCCGTGCTGGACCGCGCCACGGACACGGTCCTCCGGTTGGCCCTGCACAAGGAGACCTTCTGGAGCCCGCCCGTCCCGACCCCGTACGGTCCGGCGCTCGCCCTCCCGGACGCGGTGGGCACGAAGGTCCGGGCGCTCTACGACCGCGGTCTGGCCGTCGACCTGATCGACGCGCGGGCGGCGTCGGCCCTCTTCACCCACCCCGACCTGGAGGAACTGGCCCGCCGCCACGCCCGGGACGACTTCGACCTGCCCACCCTCCAGACCCGGCTGACGGGCACGGACCACTACCCGGACACGGCGTTCACGGCGTACGGCCTGACCGAGGACCAGCTCACAGACCTGCGTGCGTGGGCCCAGAGCTGGTCGACGGACATCGCGGAGCGGCTGCTGGAGGAGGGGGCGTCACCGGACGAGTGACCGGGACGCACGGGTGCGGGCCCGGTCGGTCGGGACGCCCCCGCCGCCGCCCGGATCAGCCGGCGGAGGCCGACGTCTCTGCCGAGGCCGTCGCGGACGCGCCGGGCTGGACCGCGTCGTCGGTGCCCTCGTGGGTGGCGTCGGGTTCGACACCCAGCGTGATCGAGCCCACGACACCCTTGGCGATGTTCTTCTTGTTGTACTTCAGCTGGAGCAGACCGCCCTGGACGCCGCTCTGGTCGTAGATCGTGTCCTCGGTGAGCGTGGTGCGCTCGGTGGTGCTGGTGGAGTACGGCTCCACCTCGGCCGAGGCGAGCACGGACTCCTCGTCGAAGAAGAACTGGCCCGTGTGGCAGGTGTTGCCGCCCTCGTAACCGGCGTCGGTCCATTCACCGTTCACGTGCACCTTGGTGTGGATGTGCACCGTCCGGCCGCGGTACCAGCCCGGGAAGATCGTCTTGAAGGTGACGCGTCCCTGCCGGTCGGTCTTCCAGGTGCCCCGCAGATAGCGCTCGTCGTCGGTGGGCTCCGAATGCCCGCCGCCACCGCCGCCGGACGGCGGCTCACCGGTCGGGGTGCCGGTCGGCACGTCGGTCGGCGTACCGGTCGGGGTCCCGGACGGCGCGTCGGTGGGAGCGCCGCCACCGCCACCGGTGGAGAGGCTCTCGTAACCGGAGTAGATACCGAGGGCGTCGCAGTGCCAGATGTCCACGGCGGCGTTCGCGACGGGCTTGCAGGTCTCGGAGTCGATCACCTTGAGGGCGAGGGTGAGCGGGATGCCCTCCTTGTCCTCGGTGATGTCCTGGCGGAGCTTGTCCGCGTCGATGTAGTACGGGCCTTCGGTGGTCTCGGAGGTGAGCTTGTAGCAGACCTCGCCGGCGGAAGCGGCGGCCTTGGGCTTGGTCCCGCTCTTCTCCCCGGCGAAGGCACCGGCGGCGAGCGCTCCGCCCGCCCCTACGGCGACGGCCGCGCCCGCACCGGCGACGACCACCTTGCGTCGGGTCAGATCACGCTTGTGCCTCGGGCCTTGCTGGTCATTCTCGGCACCGGCTGCGTTTGCTGTGTTTCCTGAGTTTCCCGTCATGGCCGCGAAGCTAGGAGGCGGGCCTGTCAGAGGCGTGGGAACGACCTGTGGAATTCCAAGTGCAGGCAAAAAAGCGCCGGGCTCGGGGGCTGTTTTGCGCCTGGCCATGATAGAGGGGTTGGTGAGGCTTACCTTACTTCCATCCTCCGTGTCAGTGCACGGCTCGACCCGGTCCGGCACCGCGAGGCGCCGCGGGGTGCCATCCGACACCACTCGGCGCCACTCGGCGCCACTCGGCGCCATGAGGTGCCACGGGGTGCCACGGGGTGCCACGGGGTGCCACCCGATGGCGCCAGCGGCCCATGAGCCCACATGGCGCCACGGTCACCCAACTAGGCGCCATAGCGTTTCCGCAGGTCAGCGGGCTACAGTCAGCCAGTATCCCAAGGATGCCACCGCACGGCTTGCATGTGGCACCACTATGGTGCCATCATGGCGTCATGGACCTCACCCCGTATGTCGACACCCTCCGCCGTGAACTCGCGGTGGCCGCCGAGGCCGGCGGTGACGAAGCCCGCGAGCTGGCGGAGCGGCTCACCGCTCCCCTGGAGTCGGCGACCCGGCTGACCATGCTCCATGTGCTTTCCGCGGCCACGGACGAGATCACCCGCGATCTCGCCCCCGGCTCGGTCGACGTACGGCTGCGCGGGCTCGACCCCCAGTTCGTGGTGACACTCCCGCCCGGCGACGGCGGTGCCATCGCGGAGCCGGTCACGCCCACCGAACCGCTCAAGGCTCCGGCCGAGGGCGACGAGGGCGGCACCGCCCGCGTCAACCTGCGCCTGCCGGCCCACCTCAAGGCCCGCGCCGAGGAGGCCGCGACCCGCGAGGGCCTGTCGGTCAACGCGTGGCTGGTGCGAGCCGTGTCGGCCGCGGTCGACGGCGGCGCCCGGCAGCCGCGCACGACCGAGAAGACCCAGGTCGTCGGACAGAGCTTCACGGGCTGGGTGCGCTAGCCCCGCTCCCGCCGCCCGCACGCACCTCCGCACCCGCACCACCTCCGCACCCGCACCCGCACCCGCACCACCTCACTCACACCACGTCCCACCAGCGGGGACGCCCTGAAGACCCAAGAGGACGGGACAGCCATGCCTTCTTTCGACACTCCCGAAGCGATCTCGGTCACCGCACGCGTGGACGCCGGTTCCCTCCAGTTCACCGCGGGCGACCGCCCCGACACCGTCGTCGAGGTGCGGCCCCGCGACCCGGAGAAGGACCTGGACACACGGGCGGCCGCCCAGACCGAGGTCACCTACGCGAACGGTGTACTGACCATCAGGACGCCCAAGCCCACCCTGTTCGGCCTCGGCCGCACCGGCACCGTCGACGTGACGGTCGACCTGCCCACGGGCTCACACGTCGACACGACCGGCGCCTGGACCCAGGTGATCGGCGAGGGCCGGCTCGGCGAGGTCCACGTGAAGAACTCGGCCGGCGACGTCCGTCTCGACACCACGGGCCCGCTGGAGCTGACCGCCTCGCACGGCACGATCACCGTGGACCGCGTCGAGGGCTCCGCCGAGATCACCTCCAGCTCCGGCAGCATGCGCGTCGGCTTCGTCGACGGCTCCGCCGTCCTGAAGAACTCGCACGGCAGCACGACGGTCGGCGCCGTGACCGGCGAACTGCGCGTGAGCGGCGCCAACGGCGACATCGACATCACGCGGGCCGAGGACTCGGTCACCGCCACCACCGCCCACGGCACCCTGAGGGTGGGCGAAGTGGTCCGCGGAACCGTCCAGTTGGAGACCTCCTACGGCGCCATCGACGTCGGCATCCGCGAGGGCACGGCCGCCTGGCTCGACGTCAGCTCCGACTCCGGCCAGGTGCGCAACACGCTCACCGCGTCCGACTCCCCGGAGAAGACCGAGGACACCGTGAAGATCCGCGCCCGCACCCGGTTCGGCAACATCCAGGTCCGCCGCGCCAAGGCCTGAGCACCGCGTCCACGACCAGCCCCGCCCCCACCCGCTTCCAGCCTTCGAACGGAGGGCCCCATGCCTTCTTCTGTCATGCCCACGTCCACTCGGGGTGACGGTCACCCGTCGCCGATCGCCGTCTCCGCCATCGGTCTGCGCAAGTCCTACGGCGACAAGACCGTCCTCGACGGCATCGATCTGCGCATCCCGGCCGGTTCCGTGTTCGCGCTGCTCGGGCCGAACGGCGCCGGCAAGACCACCGCCGTGAAGATCCTGTCCACGCTCATCGCCGCCGACGGCGGACAGGCCCAGGTCGCGGGTCACGACCTCGCGGCCGATCCGCAGGCGGTGCGTGCCGCGATCGGTGTCACCGGTCAGTTCTCCGCCGTGGACGGACTGATCACCGGCGAGGAGAACATGCTCCTCATGGCGGACCTGCACCACCTGTCCAGGGCCGAGGGGCGGCGGGTCGCCGCCGATCTGCTGGAGCGCTTCGACCTGGTCGAGGCCGCGAAGAAGCCCGCCGCCACCTACTCCGGCGGCATGAAGCGCCGCCTCGACATCGCCATGACCCTGGTCGGCAGCCCGCGGATCATCTTCCTCGACGAGCCGACCACCGGCCTCGACCCGCGTTCCCGGCACAGCATGTGGCAGATCATCCGCGAGCTGGTCGGCGACGGCGTCACCGTCTTCCTCACCACCCAGTACCTCGAAGAGGCCGACGAACTCGCCGACCGCATCGCCGTACTGAACGACGGCAGGATCGCCGCCGAAGGCAGCGCCGAGGAACTCAAGCGGCTCGTCCCCGGCGGGCACGTCCGGCTCCGCTTCGCCGACCCGGCCGCCCACCACCGGGCCGCCCGCGCACTGGGCGAGGCCACCCGCGACGACGAGGCACTCGCCCTGCAGATCCCCAGCGACGGCAGCCAGCGCGACCTGCGCGCCATCCTCGACCGGCTCGACACGGCCGGCATCGAGGCCGACGAACTGACCGTGCACACCCCCGACCTCGACGACGTCTTCTTCGCCCTCACCGCCACCGCCACCACCGTCCCCGGCCAGTCCAAGGAGAACGTCCGATGAGCTCCCTCTCCCTCGCCGTGCGCGACTCGTCCACGATGCTGCGCCGCAACCTCCTGCACGCCCGTCGCTACCCCTCCATGACCCTGAACCTGCTGCTCACGCCCGTCATGCTGCTGCTGCTCTTCGTCTACGTCTTCGGCGACGCGATGAGCGCCGGCATCGGCGACGGCGGCGCCGACCGCTCCGCGTACATCGCCTACCTCGTCCCGGGCCTGCTGCTGATGACCATCGGCTCCACCACGATCGGCACCGCCGTGTCCGTCTCCATGGACATGACCGAGGGCATCATCGCCCGCTTCCGGACCATGGCGATCCACCGCGGATCGGTGCTCTTCGGGCACGTCGTCGGCAGCGTGATCCAGTGCGTGATGAGCGTGGCCCTCGCCGGCGCCGTCGGGGTGGCCATCGGCTTCCGGTCCACCGACGCCACCGCCCTGGAGTGGCTGGCGGCCTTCGGACTGCTCGTGCTCTTCGCCACGGCACTCACCTGGATCGCGGTCGGCATGGGACTGTCCAGCCCGAACCCCGAGGCGGCCAGCAACAACGCCATGCCGCTGATCTTCCTGCCGCTCATCTCCAGCGCCTTCGTCCCGGTCGACGCGATGCCCGGCTGGTTCCAGCCGATCGCCGAGTACCAGCCCTTCACCCCGGCCATCGAGACCCTCCGCGGACTGCTCCTCGGCAGCGAGATCGGCCACAACGGATGGCTCGCCGTCGCCTGGTGCCTCGGGCTCGCGGTGCTCGGCTACCTCTGGTCCACGTCGCTGTTCGACCGCGACCCGAAGTAGGGGGAGAAGGACCGGTCAGCAGCGTGCGGGCGTGGGCCCGAAGCTCGTCCCGCTGCGGGGCGGCGCACTCCGACACCGCGTCGGCGTACGCCGCCCCGCAGCCGTTCCCCCCGGCGCACCGGCGCACCGGGGGAGGGGCGACAGGACAACACCAGGGCAGGGCAGGGCAGGGCAGACAGCATGGTCGACTAGCGGGACGTGACCGCGCAGGCCGTGCCGACCACCGGGACGCGGGCGGCAGGGGGGAGAGCGGGCCCGTGCACGGCCGAGGCCGGTTGTCCCAGCGCCGCACGCGCCGAGCGAAGATGCTCCAGCCCTTCCTTCGCCACTCGCGTGACCTCCTCGTACTCCCCCGCCGTACGGGCCCCGGACAGCCGGTCGCGCGCCGCGTGATGGCACTCCGCCGCGCTGGTCAGCGCCCGGCCCGCCGCCTCGTCCGCACCCGCCCAGGCCCGCGCGCCCAGCGGGACCAGGCCGCCCCCCAGCCGGATCAGCCAGTGGTTCGCCTCCGCCTCGGCGTCCAGGTCGGACAGTCCGGAGGAGCCCGACGCACCGGACCGACCGGACCGACCAGGACGCGCGGGCCGACCGGACCGACCTGGGTGTCCGGGCCGGCCGGCCGGACGTCGGGTGCGACCCACGCGGCGCTGGGCCACCACGCCCGCCACCGCACCGACGATCAGCAGCACCGACAGCGTGATCATGAACCCCGTGGATCCCATGGCTGGCTTCCTCCCTCGCCCCGTCGTCGGCCCGTGCCGGCGTACCGCCATCAGACGACGCGGCGCTGTGCTCCCCCCTCGGGCTCGCTGTGCGCCTCCGGTGAGGTTTCCAGGAGCGGTCCGGAGGCCGCGCGGGCTCCGCGGAACGGCCCATGAAGAGAGCCACGCCCCCGACGCGCAGGTCGGGGGGCGTGGCCCGGGGAAATCCGTCAGCCGTCGGAGGCCGAAGGTGAAGCCGACGCCGAGGCGGAATCGGACGCCGACGCGGACGCGCTCGGCTGCGGCGGTGAGCCCTGGCCGTCCTCCGTGGCGTCCGGGTCCACGCCGACCGTGATCGACCCGTGGACGCCCCTCGCGATGTCCCGCTTGTCGTAGCGCAGCTTCAGCAGACCGCCCTGGGTACCGCTCTGGTCGTAGATCGTGTCCTCGGTGAGGGTCGTGCGCTCCGCGGCGTTGCTCGCGTACGGCTCCACCACCGCCGAGGCGAGCACGGACTCCTCGTCGAAGAAGAACTGGCCGGTGTGGCAGGTGTGCCCGCCCTCGTAACCGGCGTCCGTCCACTCGCCGTCCACGTGCACCTTGACGTGGATATGGACGCACCGGCCGCGGTACCAGCCCGGGAAGACCGTCCGGAAGGTCACCTGACCGTGCCGGTCCGTTCGCCAGGTGCCGCGCAGATAGCGGCTGTCGTCCGTGGGTTCCTGATGGCCGCCTCCCGGGGGCGCCCCGGTGGGTGCCCCCGTCGGAGGTTCGCCGGTCGGAGGCTCGCCGGTCGGCGCGGGACCGCCGCCACCGCCGTTGCCCTGGTCCTCGTAGCCCGAGTACACCCCCGCCGCATCGCAGTGCCAGATGTCGACGGCCGCGTCCCGGATCGGCCTGCACGTCTCCGAGTCGATCACCTTCAGGCCGAGGAGGAGCGGGATGCCCTCCCGGTCCTCCGTGACGTCCCGGCGGATCTTGTCGGCGTCGATGTAGTAGGGGCCCTCGACCGTCTCCGAGGTCAGGCGGTAGCAGACCTCCCCGTCGGTGTCGGCGCCGGTCCGAGCCGGTCTGCCGTGCCCGTCGGCGGCGCTCGCGGCGAAGGCGGTGCCGCCCAGGCCCGCCACCGCGATGCCGCCCGCGGCGACGGCCACGACCTTACGACGTGATAAGTCCTGTTCGCTGTGTGGTTTCTGAGATCCCGTCATGAGGCCGGGACGCTAGGGACGAAACCTGTCAGGAGCATAAGGAAGAGCTGTCAGTTGCCGGGGAAAACGAAAGTGGCCCGGAACCGACGTCGGTTCCGCGCCACTCTCCCGCCTACGGCCTGCCTCAGCCTGCTTCCGCCTGCCTCAGCCTGCTTCTTTCCGCGTCTGCCGGCTGCTGCCTGCTTCCGCCTGCTGCTTTCCGCGTCTGCCGGCTGCCGCCGACGACCGCTACTTCGGCTGCGGCTTGCGCACCGACAGGTGCAGCTCCCTCAGCCGGGCCTCCTCCAGCTCCGTCGGCGCGCCCATCATCAGGTCCTGGGCGTTGCCGTTGAGCGGGAAGGCGATGGTCTCGCGGATGTTCGGCTCATCGGCCAGCAGCATCACGATGCGGTCGACGCCCGGCGCGATACCGCCGTGCGGCGGGGCGCCGAAGCGGAACGCGCGCAGCATGCCGGCGAACTTCTCCTCGACCGTCTCGTGGTCGTAGCCCGCGATCTCGAACGCCTTGAGCATGATCTCCGGCTCGTGGTTCCGGATCGCGCCGGAGGACAGCTCCACGCCGTTGCAGACGATGTCGTACTGCCAGCCCAGGATGTCCAGCGGGTCCTGGGTCTCCAGGGCCTCCAGACCACCCTGGGGCATCGAGAAGGGGTTGTGCGAGAAGTCGATCTTGCCGGTCTCCTCGTCCTTCTCGTACATCGGGAAGTCGACGATCCAGCAGAAGCGGAAGACGTTCTCCTCGAAGTGCCCGGCACGCTTGGCGGCCTCGACCCGCACCGCGCCCATGATCTTCGAGACCTCGTCGTACTCGCCCGCGCCGAAGAACACCGCGTGGCCGGCGGCCAGCGACAGGCGCTTGGTCAGCTCGGCGACGTTCTCCTCGGTCAGGAACTTCGCGATCGGACCGGTCAGGGAGCCGTCCTCGGCCACCCGGACCCAGGCCAGGCCCTTCGCGCCCAGCGTCACCGCGAAGTCGCCGAGCTGGTCGAAGAACTTACGGGGCTGCGCGGAGACGTCCGGCACCGGCAGCGCGCGGACGTGCTTGCCCGCGAAGGCCTTGAACTCCGAGCCCTCGAAGAGGTCGGTGATGTCGACGAGTTCGAGCTGGGCCCGCAGGTCCGGCTTGTCGGAGCCGTACTTCAGCATCGACTCGCGGAACGGGATGCGCGGGAACGGGGAGGTGACGTGGCGGCCGCCGCCGAACTCCTCGAACAGCTCCGTCATGAGCTTCTCGATCGGCTGGAAGACGTCCTCCTGCTCGACGAAGCTCATCTCGACGTCGAGCTGGTAGAACTCGCCCGGCGAGCGGTCCGCGCGCGCGTCCTCGTCGCGGAAGCAGGGGGCGATCTGGAAGTAGCGGTCGAAGCCCGAGATCATCAGCAGCTGCTTGAACTGCTGCGGGGCCTGCGGCAGGGCGTAGAACCGGCCCGCGTGCAGACGGGACGGGACGACGAAGTCACGGGCGCCCTCGGGGGAGGTCGCGGACAGGATCGGCGTCGCCATCTCGTTGAAGCCCAGCGCCGTCATCTTGTGCCGCATCGCCGAGATGACCGACGTGCGCAGCATGATGTTGCGGTGCATGCGCTCACGGCGCAGGTCCAGGAAGCGGTACTCCAGGCGCCGCTCCTCGTTGACCCCGTCCTCGGCGTTGATCGTGAAGGGGAGCGGCTGGGCGGCGCCGAGCAGCTCGACCTCGCCGACCTCGACCTCGATCTCGCCGGTCGGCAGATCCGCGTTGACGTTCTCCGCGCCGCGCGAGACGACCTTGCCGTCGATGCGGACCGTCGACTCCTTGGTCAGCCGGTCGAGGGCCTCGTACGCGGGCGTGCCCGGACGGGCCACGAGCTGCGTGATGCCGTAGTGATCGCGCAGATCGATGAAGAGGATGCCGCCCAGGTCGCGCCGATTGTGCAGCCAGCCGCTCAGCCGGACGTCGGTGCCGACGTCAGAGGCGCGGAGCTCGCCGCAGGTGTGGGACCTGTACCGATGCATCGTCGTTCATCCAGTCTTCGCGGATCGGGGGCGTGTTTCACGTGAAACAACCCCCAGCGTACCGGGCGGTCACTGATCACCTCCCCTCAATACGGGTGCGGCGATCAGTGGCACTTCTCCATCGCATCTTCCTAAAGTGGGGCAATGCGCACTGGCGAGCCGTTGCCCGCCGTGGGGGAGGTCCTCGCCTCCCTCGCGACCGGCCTGTGGCACTGGAGCACCGCCACCGGGCTGGTCACGGTCGACGCCGAGGCCGCCCGGCTGCTCGGGCTGCCCCGGGAGGAGACGGTTCTCACCGAGGCCCAGACCCGGGCCCGCCTGCACCCCGTCGACTGGAACGAGATCACCGGCGTGGTCCAGCTCGCCGTCGCCGAGGGCACCCTCGCCGAGGTCCGCATCCGGATCATGGACGACCGGGGACGGGTCGTCCGGGTCGTGCGCAGCCGGTCCAAGCCGTCCTTCGACCCGGTGAAGAAGGCGTACGAGCTGATCGGCACCCTCCAGGAGGTGACCGAGCCGACGCCGGGCACCCCCGCGGGGCGGACCGCGGTCACCGGCGACTGGCGGCGATCGCGCGAGGCGTTCCTGCTGGACGCGGGACGGGCGCTGGCGGAGGCCCGGTCCACCGAAGAGGTACTGAGGGTCGCGGCGGCCCTGTCCATGCCGGGCTTCTCCCCGGACGGACTGGCCGTCTTCGGCGTGGAGGGCGAGCGGCTGACGATCATCGGCCACCACGGGCACCAGTCCGGCGACGACGACCCCTTCAGCCACATGTCCATCCATACGGACTATCCGGCCGCCGAGGTGGTGCGCACCGGACGGGCCGTATACCTGTCCTCCCCCGAGCGGTACAAGGAGCGCTACCCGCTCACCTGGCCGCTGGCCGCGCACTTCGGCCGTCACTCGTGGGCGTTCCTGCCGCTGACGGTGGCCGGCCGCACGATGGGCGCCTGGATGGCCGGCTTCGCCTACCCGGTGGCGTTCACCCCGGACGAGCGGTCGGTGCTGACGACGGTCGCGCGCATGCTCGCCCAGGCCCTCACCCGCGCCGGTCTGGCGGAGACCCAGCGCGAGCTGACCGACGGTCTCCAGCGCTCCATGCTCCCCACCCTCGGCCCCGAGATACCGGGCATGACCCTCGCCGCCCGCTACATACCGACGGGCGGCGGCCTTCAGGTCGGCGGCGACTGGTACGACATGATCCCGCTGCCGAGGGGCCGCTTCGCCCTGGTCATCGGCGACGTCCAGGGCCATGACGTCCGCGCCGCGGGGCTCATGGGCCAGCTGCGCATAGCGGTACGGGCGTACGCCGCCGAGGGCCACCGCCCGGACGCCGTTCTCTCCCGCGCCTCCGGTTTCTTCCACGGCCTCACCGACACGGACGGCGGAGCGGGGGCCGATCCGCGCTTCGCCACCTGCCTGTACATCGAGGTGGATCCGGTGACCGGGGTACTGGAGACCGCCCGCGCCGGACACCTGGACCCCACGATCCGGATGTCCGACGGCACCGTGCTGGTCCGCGCCACCGCCGGCGGCCTGCCCCTCGGCATCGACCCGGACGCCGACTACCCCACCACCCGACTCGCGCTGGAACCCGGCGAGGCGCTGATGCTCTGCACCGACGGCCTGCTGGAGACCGGCGGCCACGACCTCGACACCGGCTGGGGCCGCGTCCGCAAGATCCTCGAGGCGCACGAGGGCGATCTGGAGGAGCTGGCCGACGCTCTGGTCCAGGCGGTGCACGGGCCCTCCTCCCACCACACCACCGGCCCCCTCGCGGACCGCCGCGAGGACGACATCGCCGTACTGCTCCTGTGCCGCCAGGGCGAGGGCGGCTGCGGTCCGGGCGCCGCTCCCGCGCCGGTCCGGCAGCCCGTGCGCCGCTCGATGCTGACGGTCGCGCAGGCCGAGCCCGAACGGATCGCCGTGGCCCGGCAGCAGGTGCGTGAACTGCTGCACGACTGGACCTGCGAGGACCAGGTCGACTCGGTGGTCCTGCTCGTCTCCGAGACACTGACGAACGTCCTCGTCCACACCGACGCGGACGCCCTGCTCGTCGCCGAGGTCACCGGCACCCCCGGCGAACGCCGGCTCCGTATCGAGGTCACCGACGCCGGCGACGACCTCCCCCACAAGCGCCGCCCCGGCGAACTGGCGTCCTCGGGGCGTGGCCTGGTCCTCATCGAACTGCTCGCGGACACGTGGGGGGTGGCTCCCCGGGGTGAGGGCAAGAGCATCTGGTTCGAGCTCTACGAGTCCGGCGAGCCCCCGGCGGGATCCTTGTGACGCGCCCGTAGCTCGTACAGGACCCCGAAGGCCGCGGCCGTCGCGGGGACGGCGAACAGCATGCCGAGGATCCCGGCCACGGACGCCCCGGCCGTGATGGCCACCATCACCACCGCCGGATGCATCTGCACGGTCCGGCTCTGGATCACCGGCTGCAGCACATGCCCCTCCAGCACCTGCACCGCCAGCACCACCCCGAGCGCCCACAGCGCGATCACGAAGCCCCGGTCGGCGAGGGCCACCAGCACGGCGACGGCCCCGGAGAGAAAGGCGCCGAGATAGGGGATGTACGCGCCGACGAAGACGAGGGCACCCAGCCCGACCGCCCCCGGCACATCGAGGACGAGCAGGCCGACGGTGATGCACACGGCGTCGATGAACGCGATGAAGGTCGTGCCCCGCATGAACCCCTCCACGGCCCGGAAGGCCCGCCGGGCCATGGCCTCCAGGGTGTCGCCGGTGCCGCTCGGAGCGACGGATCGCAGCACGCCGATCGCCCGGTGCGAGTCGCGCAGAAAGAAGAAGACGAGCAGCAGCGCGAGCACGGCCATGGCGATGCTCTCGCCGACGACACTCACGCCGCTGATGACATTGGACGCGGCCGTCCCCCCGAACTTGGTCAGCAACTCCTTCGCGTTGGACGCGAGGTCGTCGAGCGAGGTCCCGGCGGCCCCGAAGTGCTCGGCGATGCTCCGCGCCGCCGACCTGAGCGCGGCGACGATCTGATCCCCGCTGTCGATCAGCGCGGCGACGACGATGTACACCGCCCCGCCGACCACGGCGACGACGGCGACACACGTCAGCCCCGCCGACACCGACCGGGGCACGCCCACGTCCACCAGCCTCCGGTACAGCGGCCTGAGCAGCGCGGTTCCGAGCAGCGCGAGCAACACGGGCGTGACGGCCGTACGCAACTCGGCGCACAGCCGGATCCCCACGTACCCGACACCGGCCGCGAGCAGAATCACGGCGCACCAGGCGGCGAACCGGCGAGCGGGGACGGGGAGCAGGTGCACGCGTCCAGCGGATCACGGAGGCGCCGGGTTGTCCTGGCCTGACGGGCCGCCCGGGTGAGGGCACGTGAGCCGGGCCCGGAATCGAACGTCCGCTCCGAAAGGGTGAACATCCTTGCCAGCACCGACAGTTGCGGTGGCATATGCCTATTTTCCTGGCGGAGGTGACGCTCGATGTACGAGCAGAACAACACACCGCCGCCGGACTCGTCGGCGGCACAGCAGGACGCGATCGACATCAACGACTTCGTGTTCGCGGCGACGGGGGCGCGGCTGCGGAGGCTGACGCTGCCGGATGGGGAGCACTGGTTCGTGGCGGCGGACGCGGCCACACAACTCGGATACGCGAACACGCGTCAGGCGCTCCTTGCACATGTCGCGGCAGATTGCACAAGGTCACTGGCCGAGCTTGCGCAAGGCGTCTGTACAGCAGACGCCTTGCGCAAACTTGCAGCTCACAGGCTGCAGAAGTCGATGAAGCTGGTGAACCTGAAGGGGCTCGTCAGGCTCGTCAACGGCTGCACCAAACCCGCTTGCGAGCCATTCAAGGCATGGGTGTCCGAAGTCATCCAGACCGTCCAACAGCAGGGCTCCTACTCCCTGGAACCGGCCCCCGGACGGCCCGCCCCCGGACGACCGGCCCCCGCCGGCGGTACCGCGTACGTCATGCCCGAGCAGGTCGTCGAAGCCATCGTGCGGCTCGAGGAACGCAACCTGTGGGCGGACGAGCTGCTGGCGTCCGCGGCAGGGGAGCGCAACGACCTGCTGCGGCAGATCACCGACAGCCAGAACAGGATGGCCGACGCGCTGAGGGACATCGCCGAAGCCCTCAGGCAGCCCGGCCGCAGCTCCCCCGCGCCTGAACTGACGGCCCAGCAGCTTCTCGACACCTGGAAGAAGAGGCACCTTCTCGTCACGGATGACGTGCACACAGTCGCCGCCGTCCTCGCCCCGGCACTGACGCGTGGTGAGGCCCGCTACCGCGTCGATGAGATCGCCGCCCGGACCGGTATGTCGCAGGATCGCGTCCACGACTGTCTGCGCATGCTGCTGAAGCGCGGCTGTATGCGGCAGACCGGCTGCTCCACTGACGGAGCGCCCGTCTACGTGCTGCCGTAGCGGCGTCACCGCGATACGAGACAGGGCCCGAAGTCGCATTCCTAAGTTGCGGCTTCGGGCCCTGTCACACCGTAGCGGCTTCCGGCCGGCCGGAGGGCTAGATGCCCTCTGCCGTCATCCCGTGCACCGCCGGGATCGTGCCCAGCCGGCCCTTCTGGAAGTCCTCGAAGGCCTGCTGGAGCTCGTCCTTGGTGTTCATCACGAACGGGCCGTAGTGGGCCATCGGCTCACGGATCGGCTGCCCGCCCAACAGCACGACCTCCAGGTCGGGCGTGTGCGAGTCCTGCTTCTCGTCCGCGCGGACCGTCAGCGAGGAACCCGCGCCGAAGACCGCCGTCTGACCCAGGTGGATGGGCCGACGCTCGGCGCCGACCGAACCGCGGCCGGCCAGGACGTAGGCGAGACCGTTGAAGTCCTCACGCCACGGAAGAGTGAGTTCCGCGCCCGGCGCGAGGGTCGCGTGGACCATGGTGATGGGGGTGTGGGTGATGCCGGGACCGGAGTGGCCGTCCAGCTCGCCCGCGATGACACGCAGGAGCGCGCCGCCGTCCGGGCTCGCCAGGAGCTGTACATGGCCGCCGCGGATGTCCTGGTACCTCGGCGCCATCATCTTGTCCCTGGCCGGCAGGTTCACCCACAGCTGGAGGCCGTGGAAGAGACCGCCGGACATGACCAGCGACTCCGGCGGCGCCTCGATGTGGAGGAGGCCCGAGCCGGCCGTCATCCACTGGGTGTCGCCGTTGGTGATGGTGCCGCCGCCGCCCTGGCTGTCCTGGTGGTCGAAGATCCCGTCGATGATGTAGGTGACGGTCTCGAAGCCACGGTGCGGGTGCCAGGGGGTGCCCTTCGGCTCGCCCGGCGCGTATTCCACCTCGCCCATCTGGTCCATCATGATGAACGGGTCGAGGTGGCGGTAGTTGATCCCGGCGAACGCACGGCGTACCGGGAAGCCCTCACCCTCGAAACCGCTGGGCGCGGTCGTGACGGTGAGCACGGGACGTGCGACCGCGTCGGCCGATGCGGTGACGCGCGGCAGGGTCAGCGGGTTCTCGACGGTCACAGCGGGCATGTCCGTACCTCCTTGGGCGACGTACGTCCCAGTTTAGTTGAGCATTGAACTTTCTGCTACCCGTAACGATGGAAGCCCGGAGGACATTCCCGTGGAGAGGCGACCACGCAGGGGCAGTGGCGCGGGGGAACCCTATGGCATGGCTGTGAAGGGCATGAGTCGTCCGCCGGACGCCCGAGAGACGGCCGGGAAGAACACCCGGGGGTCAGCCGGGAAGAAGAAGAGGAAGAAGAAGAGGAAGAGAAGGGCGAGCGGGGAGGGTCCCCTCAGCCGTACATCCGCCGCATCGCGAACTCGACCATCTGCTCGACGGCCTTGGCGTCGAACACCATCCGGTGCTCACCCTCCATGTCGAGGACGAAGCCGTACCCGGTGGGCAGCAGGTCGATCATCTCGGAGCCGGTGATCACGAAGTACTTGGACTCCTTGCCCGCGTACCGGCGCAGCTCCTTGAGCGAGGTGAACATCGGGATCACCGGCTGCTGGGTGTTGTGCAGGGCGAGGAAGCCGGGGTTGTCACCGCGCGGGCAGTAGACCTTGGAGGTCGCGAAGACCTGCTGGAAGTCCTCCGCGGCCAGCTGTCCGGTGGTGAAGGCCCGCACCGCGTCCGCGAGGGACGGCGGGGACGGCTCCGGGTAGAGCGGCGGCTGCTGACCGTACCCGCCGTGGCCGCCGGGCATCTGCTGCTGCGGCGGGGCGTACTGCTGCTGTGCAGCACCGCCGTCCATGGGCTGGCCGTATCCGTACATGGGCGCAAGCGTACCGAGCGCGCCCGGCGGGCGGGGCGGTACGGGGGCCCCTTCCGAGGCGCACGGGACGCGTTACGCGTCACAGATGGCCGGTTCGGGGTTGCGACTTATTACCGACGGGTAGCATCATCGGTAGCTACTTGTTGGTACGTGAACTAGTGCGAGGATCCAAGTCCCTCGCCGATCTCTCTTTACGGAGCCGTCGCCATGGGGCACTACAAGTCGAATCTCCGCGACATCGAGTTCAACCTCTTCGAGGTGCTCGGGCGCGACAAGCTGTACGGCACCGGCCCGTTCGGGGAGATGGACACCGAGACCGCGAAGAGCATCCTCGAGGAGCTGACCCGCCTCGCGGAGAACGAGCTGGCGGAGTCCTTCACGGACGCCGACCGCAACCCGCCGGTCTTCGACCCCGAGACCAACACCGCGCCGGTCCCCGCGTCCTTCAAGAAGAGCTACCAGGCCTTCATGGACTCCGAGTACTGGCGTCTCGGCCTGCCCGAGGAGATCGGCGGCACCACCGCCCCGCCGTCCCTGATCTGGGCGTACGCGGAGCTGATCCTCGGCGCCAACCCGGCCGTGTGGATGTACTCCTCCGGCCCGGCCTTCGCCGGCATCCTCTTCGACGAGGGCAACGACGTCCAGAAGAAGATCGCGCAGATCGCCGTCGACCGGCAGTGGGGCTCCACCATGGTGCTCACCGAGCCGGACGCCGGCTCGGACGTGGGCGCCGGCCGTACCAAGGCGGTCCAGCAGGAGGACGGCTCCTGGCACATCGAGGGCGTGAAGCGCTTCATCACGTCCGGTGAGCACGACATGTCGGAGAACATCCTCCACTACGTGCTGGCCCGCCCCGAGGGCGCCGGTCCCGGCACCAAGGGCCTGTCCCTCTTCATGGTCCCGAAGACGCTCTTCGACTTCGAGACCGGTGAGCTGGGCGAGCGCAACGGCGTCTACGCCACCAACGTCGAGCACAAGATGGGCCTGAAGGCCTCCAACACCTGCGAGATGACGTTCGGCGACCGGCACCCGGCCAAGGGCTGGCTGATCGGCGACAAGCACGACGGCATCCGCCAGATGTTCCGCATCATCGAGTTCGCCCGCATGATGGTGGGCACGAAGGCGATCTCCACGCTCTCCACCGGCTACCTCAACGCCCTGGAGTACGCCAAGGAGCGCGTGCAGGGTCCCGACCTGGCGAACTTCATGGACAAGGCCGCGCCGAAGGTCACCATCACCCACCACCCCGACGTGCGCCGCTCGCTGATCACGCAGAAGGCGTACGCGGAGGGCATGCGCGCCCTCGTCCTCTACACGGCCTCCGTCCAGGACGCGATCGCCGTGAAGGAGGCGAACGGCGAGGACGCGAAGACGGAGCACGCACTGAACGACCTGCTCCTGCCGATCGTCAAGGGCTACGGCTCCGAGAAGGGCTACGAGCAGCTCGCCCAGTCCCTCCAGACCTTCGGCGGCTCCGGGTTCCTCCAGGAGTACCCGATCGAGCAGTACATCCGCGACGCCAAGATCGACACCCTGTACGAGGGCACCACGGCGATCCAGGGCCAGGACTTCTTCTTCCGGAAGATCGTCCGCAACCAGGGCGCCGCGCTGAACTCCCTCGCCGAGGACATCAAGAAGTTCCTGGCGCTGGGCACCGGCGGCGAGGAGCTGGCCGGCGCCCGCGAGCACCTGGCCAAGGCCGCCGTCGAGCTGGAGGCCATCGTCGGCCTGATGCTGACCGACCTCGCGGCCACCGAGCAGGACGTCAAGAACATCTACAAGGTGGGCCTGAACACCACCCGCCTGCTGCTCGCCTCCGGTGACGTCATCGTCGGCTACCTGCTCCTCAAGGGCGCCGCGATCGCCGCCGAGAAGCTGGAGTCGGCCGCCACCAAGGCCCTCTCCGCGAAGGACGTGGCGTTCTACACCGGCAAGATCGCGGCGGCGAAGTTCTTCGCGGCCGACGTCCTGCCGGGCGTCACCCTGGCCCGCAAGATCGCCGCGGGCGTCGAGCTCGACCTGATGGAGCTGGACGAGGCCGCCTTCTAGCACTCAGAGGCCGCGTTCCAGGACGCATCCGCACAACCGCGCGACACTCCACATTGTCCTCACGAGGGCCCGCTCCCCATCACCGGGAGCGGGCTCTCGTACGTCGTTAAGGTGAACCCCATGAGCGCACCCTCCCGCTTCGACCGCGGCCACACCGACGACCTCATGACGTTCCTGACGGCGAGCCCGTCGCCGTACCACGCCGTGGCGAACGCGGCCGAGCGCCTGGAGAAGGCCGGGTTCCGTCAGGTCTCGGAGACGGATGCCTGGGACGCGGAGAGCCCGGCGGCCTCCGCGGCGGGGAGCGGTGGCAGGTATGTGCTGCGCGGCGGCGCGATCGTGGCCTGGTACGTGCCCGAGGGCGCCGCGCCGCACACGCCGTTCCGCATCATCGGTGCGCACACCGACTCCCCGAACCTGCGCGTCAAGCCACTGCCCGACACCGGGGCGCACGGCTGGCGCCAGGTGGCCGTCGAGATCTACGGCGGTCCGCTGCTCAACTCCTGGCTCGACCGCGACCTGGGCCTGGCGGGCCGGCTGACCCTGCGGGACGGCTCGACGCGCCTGGTCGACGTGAGCCGCCCGCTCCTGCGGGTCCCCCAACTCGCCATCCACCTGGACCGGGCGGTCAACACCGACGGCCTCAAGCTCGACAAACAGCGCCACCTCCAGCCCGTCTGGGGCCTGGCGAACGACGTGCGCGACGGCGACCTGATCGCCTTCCTCGAGCAGGAGGCCGGGCTGGCCGCCGGTCAGGTCACCGGCTGGGACCTGATGGCGCACTCCGTGGAGCCGCCCGCCTATCTGGGCCGCGACCAGGAGCTGATGGCGGGCCCCCGGATGGACAACCTGCTCTCCGTGCACGCCGGTACGGCGGCGCTCACGGCCGCGGCGACCGGCGGTGCGGGCCTGTCGTACATCCCGGTGCTGGCTGCCTTCGACCACGAGGAGAACGGCTCGCAGTCGGACACCGGCGCGGACGGGCCGCTGCTGGGCAGCGTGCTGGAGCGTTCGGTGTTCGCGCGCGGAGGGTCGTACGAGGACCGGGCGAGAGCCTTCGCCGGCACCGTCTGTCTGTCCTCCGACACCGGTCACGCCGTCCACCCCAACTACGCGGAGCGGCACGACCCCACGCACCACCCGCGGGTCAACGGCGGCCCGATCCTCAAGGTCAACGTCAACAACCGCTACGCGACCGACGGTTCGGGCCGGGCGATCTTCGCCGCCGCCTGCGAGAAGGCGGGCGTGCCGTTCCAGAACTTCGTCTCCAACAACTCCATGCCCTGCGGCACGACCATCGGCCCGATCACCGCGGCCCGGCACGGCATCCGCACCGTCGACATCGGCGTGGCCATCCTGTCGATGCACAGCGCGCGGGAGCTGTGCGGCGACGCCGACCCGTACCTGCTGGCCAACGCGCTGGTGGCGTTCCTGGAGGGGTAGCAAGTCGGCCGCCGCGCATGGGAGTCGAGCCCCGGGGTACCCGGATCCGGTGGTGAACCGGAGTGGCCGGTACACCGGACAGGAGGCAACATCATGGGCCTCGGCGGATGCATCATCCTCATCGCCGTGGGAGCCATCCTCACGTTCGCGACGGACTGGGACATGCAGGGCGTCAATCTCGACCTGGTCGGCGTCATCCTGATGATCGTCGGACTGATCGGCGTGACGACGTTCAGCAGCATCGCCCGGCGCCGCCGGGTGATGGTGCCTCCGACCTCGACCACGGTGGTCGAGACAGAGCGGCACCAGCGTGATGGTTACAACGGCGGCTACGGCGTCTGACCGTGACCCGGGGCAGGCACCCGGAACGGCCAGGACCTACGGCAACCGGTCCGCCCCGCCCTCGGTGAGGCGGACCGGAACCCCCGTTCCTGCCCGTGGACATGGCCGACGGGGTACTCGCCCCCGGCCCTCGAACCTCGCCCCGCCTCGCCCTCGTCTCGCCCTCGTCTCGCCCTCGCCCTTGAACAACAGCTCGGGCCGGCCCCACGAGCGCGACGTCCTCCCCGGCCGACCGTCACGTCACCTCAGCGCGAGGTCAACGCGTGTCCCGTCGTCGCGTCCACATGGTCCGGGACCTCCTCGTGGCGATCGCCGACCGTCGAGGTGCCGGTGGGTTCCAGGAGGAGGATCTCGGTCGGCACGGGCGCGTACGGCTTGTGTTCGGTGCCGCGCGGAACGGTGAAGACGGAGCCCTTGGGAAGGGTCACCGTGCGCTCCCCCTCCGGCTCGCGCAGGGAGATGCGGAGCTCCCCCTCCAGGACCAGGAAGAACTCGTCCGTGTCGTCGTGGACGTGCCAGAGGTGCTCTCCCTCGACATGGGTGACACGCACGTCGTAGTCGTTGACGGTGGTGACGATGCGCGGGCTCCAGCGCTCGGTGAAGGAGGCGAGCGCGGCGGGGAGAGAGACGGGTTCGTTGGTCATGCCCCTCATCGTGGGGTGGGCCGCGCCGCCCCACGAGTGCTAGGAATCGCACATGCCGCAAGATTCCTCTCAACGCCTCGTGCGTGCGCCCCACCGGGTCGCCGTGATCGTCGACGAGGGCACCAATCCCTTCGAGGTCGGTGTCGCCACCGAGCTGTTCGGACTGCCCCGGCCCGAACTCGGCCTGGCCCGGCCGCTGTACGAGGTCGTGCTGTGCACCCCCGCGCGCGAGGTGCGGATGAACCACGGGTTCTTCACCATGACCGGCGGACGCGGCCTGGAGGCGGTGGACTCGGCGGACACCCTGGTCGTGCCGGGCCGGCCCGACAACGTCGTCCCGCGCGGCCCCGCCGTCCTCGACGCCATCCGGCGCACCCACGCGCGCGGGGCGCGGGTCATGAGTTTCTGCACCGGCACCTTCGCACTCGCCGAGGCCGGGCTGCTCGACGGACGCCGGGCCACCACGCACTGGATGTGGGCCGAGAGGTTCCGCGCGCAGCATCCGAAGGTGCGGCTGGAGTCCGACGTCCTCTTCGTCGACGAGGGCGGCATCCTCACCGCCGCGGGCAGCGCCGCCGCTCTCGACCTCGGGCTGTACGTCGTACGCCGCGACCACGGCGCGGAGATCGCCAACGCCGTCTCGCGCCGGCTGGTGTTCGCCGCGCACCGGGACGGCGGCCAGCGGCAGTTCGTGGAACGCCCGGTGCCGGACGTGCCCGACGAGTCGCTGGCGCCGCTGCTCGCCTGGGCGCAGGAGCGGCTGGGGGAGCCGCTGACGGTGGCGGAGCTCGCGGCGCGGGCGGCGGTGAGCCCGGCGACCCTGCACCGGCGGTTCCGGGCGCAGCTCGGCACCACCCCGCTCGCCTGGCTGACGGCGGAACGGGTGGCGCTCGCCTGCCGGCTGATCGAGCGGGGTGAGCAGCGGCTGGACGTGGTGGCGGCCAGGAGCGGGCTGGGGACCGCCGCGAACCTGCGGGCACGCGTGCGGCGCGAGACCGGACTCAGCCCATCGGCCTACCGGCGGCGTTTCGGACCGGCCGTCGGGGAAGCCGTAACCGCATGAGATTCCTCGTACGCGACCGGCTCCTCGGCTTCGGTGACGACTACTGGATCGAGGACGACCGCGGCAACAAGGTGTACCTCGTCGACGGCAAGGCGATGCGGCTGCGGGAGACCTTCGAGCTGAAGGACACCAGCGGGCGGGTCCTGATCGACATCCACCAGAAGATGTTCGCCCTGCGGGACACGATGGTGATCGAGCGGGACGGCGAACCGCTGGCCACGATCCGGCGCAAGCGGCTGTCGCTGCTGCGCAACCACTACCGGGTGCCCCTGGCGGACGGCCGCACCGAACTCGACGTCAGCGGCAAGATCCTCGACCGGGAGTTCGCGGTCGAGTACGACGGTGAACTGCTGGCCGTCGTCTCCCGGCGGTGGCTGCACGTCCGGGAGACGTACGGTGTCGACGTCGTACGGGAGGACGCGGATCCGGCGCTGCTGATCGCGGTGGCGGTGTGCGTGATCCACCTCGCCGACAAGGACCACGACGACTAGGAAGACCCGGGAGCGGCCGGGAGCGGCCGGGAGCGGCTGGGAGCGAAAAACCGGGAGCAGCCTGCCGGGCGGCAGCCAGGAGCCGGAGGCCGGGAGCGGCTGGGAGCCGAAGGCCGGGAGCGGGCCGACACCGGCAGCCCCGGGAGCGGCCAGGAGCCGGAGCCCGGGAGCGGCTAGGGCTGGGAGCGGCTAGGGGCGGCGTTCTGGAGTGCGCAGGCCGAGCACCCGGTCCTTCAGGGCCGGGAACTGCTCCCGGGTCGTGGCGACCCTGGACGGGTCGAACTCGACCCTCAGGACCTCCTCGCCGGAACCCGCCTCGGCGAGCACCTCGCCCCACGGATCCACCACGATCGAGTGACCCGCCTGCGGAACTCCGGCATGCGTCCCGGCCGTTCCACACGCGAGCACGAACGCCTGGTTCTCGACCGCCCGTGCCCGGGCCAGCAGCGTCCAGTGCGCCCGGCGGCGCTCCGGCCAGCCCGCGGGGATCACCAGGGTCTCGGCGCCGGCGTCGACGAGACCGCGGAAGAGTTCGGGGAAACGGAGGTCGTAGCAGGTGGCGACGCCGACGGTCGTTTCGGGGAGGCGGACCGTCACCAGTTCCTCCCCCGCGCCCATCAGGACGGCCTCGCCCTTGTCGAAGCCGAAACGGTGGATCTTGCGGTAGGAGGCGGCAAGCTCACCGGAGGGGGAGAAGACGAGAGACGTGTTGTAGAGGGGGCCCTCGCCCGCGGCGGAGCCGCCGGACGGAGCGCGCTCCGGGATCGAGCCCGCGTGCAGCCACACGCCCGCGTCACTCGCGGCCTTGGCCATCGCCTCGAACGTCGGCCCTTGCAGGGGCTCGGCCTCGCTGCCGAACTCCTCGTAGGCGAACGCCCCGGTCGTCCACAGCTCCGGCAGCACCACGAGGTCGGCGGCACCGGCCTGTTCCCGTACCAGTGCGGCAACCCGCACTCGGCGCGATTCGACCGATTCGCCCTCTTCTACAGCGATCTGGATCAGAGAGGCGCGCACACTACCACCGTCCTGGCATTCGAGCCGTCCACACGGGCCTACGATCGTCACACGAAAGCACTGCCGGGGTGCCTCACAGCAGCGTAACTTAGCGTTCCGAGACACCCGCCGACACCCGGCGACACCCGCCGATATCCGCCCACACCGCCACCTCCCGCTGGCAACGCCGCCACAACCACCCGAGTACCGACCGCCGAGGGGTCCCGTTTCCGTGAGTCTGCATCCCACCCTCCAGCCCTACGCCGACGCCTGGACCCACTCCATCGAAGCGATATCCGAGCTGGTGCTGCCGCTGGTGGAGGCGGACTGGAACCGCCGGACGCCGTGCCCCGGCTGGTCGGTGCGCGACATCGTGTCGCATGTCATCGGGCTGGACTGCGAGATGTACGGCGATCCGCGCCCCATCCACACCCTGCCGCGCGACCTGTATCACGTCACCAACGACATCCAGCGCTACATGGAGATGCAGGTCGACGTCCGCCGCCACCACACGGCGCCGGAGATGACGTCCGAGCTGGAGTACACGGTCATCCGCCGCAACCGCCAGCTGCGCAACGAGTCGCGCCAGCCCACCACGATGGTGCGCGGCCCGCTCGGCACCGAGCTCACGCTCGAGGAGTCCATGCGCAAGCACGCGTTCAACGTGTGGGCGCACGAGCAGGACCTGCGCGCCGCCCTCGGGCGGCCCGGCAACCTCGACTCGCCCGGCGCGCACATCGCCCGCGACGCGCTGCTCGCCGAACTTCCGGCGGTCGTCGCCGAGAAGGCCGACGCCCCGCGCAGCTCAGCGGTCGTCTTCGACGTGCACGGGCCGATCGAGTTCCTGCGCACCATCCGCGTCGACATCCAGGGCCGCGGCACCCTGGAGACGGCGCCGGCGCTCGGCCCGGCCGCCGCGTTCACCCTGGACTGGGAGACGTATGTGCGGCTCGCCTGCGGCCGGGTGACGGCGGAGGCGGTCGCCGACCGGGTGAAGGCGGAGGGCGATCCGGAGCTGACGGCGGCGATCCTGCGGAACTTCGCGGTCACCCGGTAGCGGGCGCGGGCGGACAACGGAACGGGCCCGCCGTGTGGATCACGGCGGGCCCGGTCGCGTATGCGGCCTGCGAGGTCAGCTGATCCTGGCGTAGCCGTAGTTGATGAGCTTCTTCACGTCGGCCGTGCGGTTCACCGCGTCGGGGGACGTGAGGACGGTGCCCATCACGGACTCGCCGTTGAGCGTGGCGGCGAAGATGAGGCAGTACTTGGCCTGGGTACCGGAACCGGTCTTCACGCCGAGCGTGCCGTTCCAGCCGAGCAGCGTGTTGGTGTTGGTCCAGGCACTCATGGTGCGCGTGGCACCGGTCTTCGTGATGGTCTTCGCCGTGTACGACTTGGCCTTCACGACGGTCTTGAACGTCGAGCTCTTCATCACACTGCGGGCGAGCTTCGTCAGGTCGCGCGGCGTCGAGTAGTTGCTGCCGTTGCTCAGGCCGTCGAACGAGTCGAAGTGCGTGTTGGTCATGCCCAGGGCCTTGGCCGTGGTGTTCATCTTGGAGATGAAGTTCTTGGTGCGGGCCGCGACCGTCGTACCCGTACCGAACTTGTCGGCGAGGGCCATCGCCGCGTCACAACCGGACGGCAGCATCATCCCGTACAGCAGCTGGCGGACGGTGACCTTGTCACCGACGATCAGCTTGGCCGACGACGGGTAGCCCTCGGCGACCATGTAGTCGCTGACGGCCTTCGAGATCGTGACCTTCGCGTCCAGGTTCAGGTTCGCCTGGGACAGCACGACCTTCGCGGTCATGACCTTGGTGGTCGAGGCGGTGAGCCGCCTCGTGTCCGCGGCCTTGGTGTAAAGGGTGGCTCCGGTCGCGCTGTTCATCAGGTATCCGCCCTTGGCGGTGATGGTCGGCGTCGTGACAGCCTGCGCGGGCGCCGCGGTGAGGGCTCCGGTCGCGAGCACTGCGCCGACGGTGACGGCAACGGATGCGGCCCTGCGGACTCGGATGCCCTTGGTGGCGGTTATCAACTGAAATACCCCGATTACGTCGAATGCCCCTGCGATGCGGCCAAGTTGAAGGGGAAAGAAGAAGGGGCCGCATGTGTGTGACACGTAAGTAGCACAGAAAGTTGTGCGCTTGCTGGGCCGAATTTCCGATTACTTGACCCGGCGCTCGCCGGGCCCCCGCCCGCCCGGCTGCCCGCCAGCCTTCCCGCCGGGCCGTCCACCCCTGCATCCCGCGCCCCTCCCCGCCCCCTCCTCGCACCCCGTCACGGCTCCGCGTTCGGCTCCGCGTTCGGGTCCGCGTTCGGCTCCGCGTTCGGGTCCGCGTTCGGGTCCGCATTCTGGACCGGCCCCCCGTTGCGTACGTGTTGTATCTATCCTGTGGGCATGCCGTCCTCCGCTCCGCCCGCCCCAGCCCCCGTGAAGCAACCGCCCGCCGCCGACCGTGTGTACGCCCACGTGAAGCAGGGTGTCCTGGACCGCCGTTACGAGGGCGGCACGCTCCTCACCGAGGGCGAGCTCGCCGAGGCCGTGGGGGTCTCGCGCACTCCGGTGCGGGAGGCGCTGCTGCGCCTGGAGGTGGAGGGGCTGATCAAGCTCTACCCGAAGAAGGGCGCCCTGGTCCTGCCGGTCTCCGCACAGGAGATCGCGGACGTGGTGGAGACCCGGCTGCTGGTGGAGGAGCACGCGGCACGCAAGGCGGTCCCCGCCTCGGCCGCGCTGATCCAGCGACTGGAGGAGCTGCTCGCGAAGCAGAAGGCGCAGGCAGCCGCCGGCGACCTGGCAGGGGCCGCCATGACGGACCGCTGCTTCCACGCGGAGATCGTCCGCAGCGGCGGCAACGACATCCTGTCGAGGCTGTACGACCAGCTCCGCGACCGCCAGCTGCGGATGGGCGTCGCCGTGATGCACTCCCACCCCGACCGCATCGCCAAGACGCTGGGCGAGCACGAGGAGATCCTTCGGGCGCTGCGCTCCGGTGACGCCGAGGCCGCCGTCGAGATCGTGCACCGGCACGTCGGCTGGTTCTCGCACCTGGCCCGCGGGGAGGTCCGATGAGCCCCGGCCCCCGCAGCCTGAACTCCACCCTTCCGGGTGATCCGCCGGGCGGACGGCGCGCGATGGCCGTCTGGGGGATCGGCGTCTCGGTCTACTTCGTCGCGGTCATCTTCCGCACCTCCCTGGGAGTCGCCGGCCTGGACGCCGCCGAGCGCTTCCAGGTCAACGCCTCCGCCCTGTCCACCTTCTCGATCCTCCAGCTCCTGGTCTACGCGGGCATGCAGATACCGGTGGGTCTGCTGGTCGACCGGCTCGGCACCAAGAAGGTGCTGACCATCGGCGTCGTGCTGTTCACGGCCGGTCAGCTCGGATTCGCCTTCTCCCCGTCCTACGGCACGGCCCTCGCCTCACGCGCGCTGCTCGGCTGCGGGGACGCGATGACGTTCATCAGCGTCCTGCGGCTGGGGAGCAGGTGGTTCCCGGCGCGCCGTGGACCGATGGTCGCGCAGCTGGCGGGACTGGCGGGGATGGCGGGCAACCTGGTCTCGACCCTCGTCCTGGCCCGCCTCCTGCACGGCATCGGCTGGACGGCTGCCTTCGCGGGGAGCTCGCTGGCGGGAGTGGTCGTCCTGGTCCTGCTGCTGCTGTTCCTGAAGGACCATCCCGAGGGCCACGAGCCCGAGCCGTTCCCGCACCGGGGCGCGGCGTACGTCCGCCGCCAGATCGCCGCGTCCTGGCGCGAGCCGGGCACCCGCCTCGGCCTGTGGGTGCACTTCACCACGCAGTTCCCGGCGATGGTGTTCCTGCTCCTGTGGGGCCTGCCGTTCCTGGTGGAGGCGCAGGGGCTGTCGCGCGCGACGGCCGGCGAGCTCCTGACCCTGGTGGTGCTGAGCAACATGGTCGTGGGCCTGGTCTACGGCCAGGTCGTCGCCCGCCATCACGAGGCGCGGTTGCCGCTGGCCCTGAGCACGGTCGGCGCGACCGCCCTGATGTGGGCGGCCACGCTCGCCTATCCCGGCGACCGGGCGCCCATGTGGCTGCTCGTGACGCTCTGCGCGGTCCTGGGCGCGTGCGGCCCCGCCTCCATGCTCGGCTTCGACTTCGCCCGCCCGGCCAACCCGCCCGAGCGCCAGGGAACGGCCTCCGGCATCACCAACATGGGTGGCTTCGTGGCATCGATGACGACGCTCTTCGCGGTCGGCGTGCTGCTGGACGCGACCGGCGACGACTACACGATCGCCTTCTCCTGCGTCTTCGTCCTCCAGGCCCTCGGCGTCAGCCAGATCCTGCGGCTGCGCAGCCGGGCGGCTCGGCGCGAGCGGGAACGGCTGGTGGCGAGCCGCGTGGAGACGGTGCACGTGCCCGCGTAGACGGCCCGGAGGGGGCGTGGCCGACGGAGAGGGCGTAGCCGACGCATACGCCACGCGGGCGTGGACGGCGCACGGGCTCACATGGTGAGCGGGTGCAGACGGCACGCGGGCGCAGACGGCGAGCGGGCTGTTCCCGGCCCCTTGTCGCCGAAACACGGTTGAACGGACGCCCGTTCGACGTCTACCGTCGGGCCTCATCGACGTGTAGCTCAGTAGCCAGAGCGCCGGGCTTCAGACCCGGAGGGCGCAGGGGCAGGACCTGCCACGTCGGCTCATCGACGTGTAGCTCAGCAGCAGAGCACCGGGCTCGAGACCCGGAGGGCGCGGGGGCGGCACCCGCCACGTCGGCTTATGAACGACGACGCTGACCAGCAGCACCTCGCAGAGGCCAACCCGGGCTACGCCTCCGGCCAACTGGCCAGGGCGCTCGGCACCGCGCTCACCCACGAAGACCCCGACACCCGCCGGCGCGCCGGAGAACGACAGCGCGCGTGGCGGTCCGTACTGGCGGGCATGGCGAACGGGCTGCTCACCATCGGCTCCCGCACACCGGTCCGGGATCTGCCCGCGTGGGTGACTCCCGAGGTGCTCCGGGGCGGCTTCGCCACCGGCGCGCCGAGCGCCGGCGGCCCCCTGACGGAGTACGAGACCGAGGCCGCGCGCCGGGCCGGCGTGCCGGCGGACCGGAAGGCGCTGTTCGCGTACTGGCTGTCCGAGGACGGGCTGGCGCAGCTGTACGAACTCCTCGACGGCGGACGGTACGAGGTGACCGTCCCCGAGGAGGCCGCCCTGCTCACCGTGGCCTGGCTGGCCCGGGCCGGGGAGACGGACGCCGCGCTCGGACTCGTCGAGGAACTCGCCCCGTTCGCGGGACGGCTGCGGTTCACACCCCGCCCGTCCACCCGGCCTGCGCCCGACGCCGGCACGGTGCACCGCCTGACCGTCGCCGAGGCCGGGGAGAGCCTGGCGCGACGGCGGACCAGCGAAGCGGTGGAGACGCAGCGGGAGGCGCTGGCCGTGTGGCAGCCGTTCGGCGACGAACTGCTCGCCCACTGGCTGGAGACCGCCGACGACGGGCAGCCGGCCCGGGTGCTGACGCGCGCCCCCGGCGCCGCCTGGCACGGCCACGGCGCCGAACTGCTCGGCCGTTACCGCGACCTGGCAGACCGGCACACCCACTGCACCAAGCACCTCAAGCCGAAGGAGAACCTGGGGATCCTGCGCGGGGCGCTGGAGGAGACCGTCGCCGGACGGGAACTGGACGCCCGACGGCTCGGGTTGCTGCGGCACGCCGTCACGTCCATGGTGCGGCGGCGCGGGCTGCCCGGTTCCGCGGAACTCACCGCGCTGCGCCGGGAGCAGGCCGCGCAGGCGGCGCTGCCCTCGCATCACGCGCTGGCCCAGCTGGTGCTGCGCCGGCTGTCCGGGCTGGATCAGCAGGCGGGCGTGGCCGAGGTCGCGCCGCTCGTCGCCGCGGTCGGCGAGGAGGAGGCGCGGGAGACGGGGCTGCCCGTGGGCGCCGTGGTTCCGGCGGGCGTACGGCGGCCCGTCGAGGCGGCGCTGAGCGCGCCCCTGAGCACCCTCGTGGAACGCGGGGTCGTGCCCTCGGCCGAGGTACTGGCCGAGCTCATGCCGCAGCTCGTCGCCGCCACCACCGCGCAGGCCTACCCCGACCCTGCCCTGCGCACGCTGGCGGCCGCCCACCACCGGGCGTTCGCGGGCCGTCGTTCGCTGCTGCTGCTCAACCTCCAGCGGCAGGTACGGGCGGAGGAACTGCCATGGGTACGGGCCGTGGCCGGGCAGCGCACGGACGGCGAGGCGGGCGCGGTGTCGGCCGTCGCGCTGCGGCAGCTCGGCGAGCTGGCCGTGCAGGCCTTCCCCGGCACGATCCTGCCCAACACCCTGATCCGTGAGCTGTCCGTGCTGGCCCGCCAGGCCGAGCTGGGCGCTCCCCTGGTCGAGGAACTGGCCGCGGACATCTTCATGGGCACCTTCACCCCGAAGTTCCTCGCCGCGGCCCGGATCGCGGCGGAGCTGCTGGGCGGCGGCTCGCTCTACGAGCGCTACTACGCCATCGACTACCGGGCCGTCCGCAATCTGGCGATCGTCGAGACCGGCGAGGCGCTGACGAATGCGTACGGGGCCAGGACCTCGCCCGGGTTCGCAAAGCTGTGCGTCCAGCGGGCCGAGGCAGGCTCGGCCCGGTCGCGGCACGGAGGCGGATCGGTGGCCGCGAACGGCAAGGTGATCGAGCAGGCGCAGATCCTCACCACGCACAACCTGGCCACTCTGGTCCACCGGGTCGGCATCGAACCGGCCGCGGGCTGGGCGGACCTGGCCCGCCGCTGCTTCGTCACCGTGTGCCGGCTGACCGGTCGCGTGCACGGCAACCCGCGCCCGCTGGGCACGATCAAGGACGTGGCCTACGCCTGGCGGCAGCTGATGTTCCACCTGTCCCTGTGCACCCCCGGCGAGCGGGCCCGCACGCTGGCTTGGCTGCCGGAGGAGCTGACCCGGCACCCCGGCCATGTGGCGGGCCGACTGGCGCCCGCCCTCACCGGCCTGCACCAGGTCGCCGAGGGAGGCCGCGCCGACGAGGGCACCGGCCGGCTGCTCCTCGGCTGGACCACGAACGAACACTGGCTGCGCCCCCACCCGACCCCGCCCTCGACAGGCTGAGACGCCGGGCTCAGCAGCCATCGGACCGGGGACCAGGGGTGGGAGACCACCGGGCAAGTCCGGGCAGGCAGTTCCAGGCCTGCCGGGTCCAAGCCCGCCGGTCCGGGCCTGCCGGGTCCAAGCCCGCCGGGTCCGGGGCCGCGCCCCATCGGGGTGCGCGGCCCGGTCGGCAGGGGCGCGCTAGCCCCAGGTGATCAGCTTCTTGGGCTGCTCCAGGATCGCCGCCACATCCGCCAGCACCTTGGAGCCCAGCTCCCCGTCCACCAGCCGGTGGTCGAAGCTCAGCGCCAGCGTGGTCACCTGACGCGGCTTCACCTTGCCCTTGTGGACCCACGGCTGGAGCTTGATCGCACCGATCGCGAGGATCGCGGACTCGCCGGGGTTGAGGATCGGCGTGCCGGTGTCGACGCCGAAGACGCCGACGTTGGTGATGGTCACCGTGCCGCCCTGCATGGCGGCCGGTGACGTCCGGCCCTCCCTCGCCGTCGAGACCAGCTCGCCCAGCGACTCCGCCAGCTGCGGCAGCGTCTTGGCGTGCGCGTCCTTGATGTTCGGGACCAGCAGGCCCCTGGGGGTCGCGGCCGCGATGCCCAGGTTCACGTAGTGCTTGACCACGATCTCCTGCGCCGCCTCGTCCCAGGACGCGTTGATCTCCGGGTTGCGCTTGACGGCGACCAGCAGGGCCCTGGCGATCAGCAGGAGCGGGTTGACCCGCAGGCCCTGCATGTCCTTGTCCCGCTTGAGCTCCTCGACCAACTTCAGCGTGCGCGTCACGTCGATCGTCACGAACTCCGTGACGTGCGGCGCGGTGAAGGCCGAACCGACCATCGCCGCAGCCGTCGCCTTGCGGACACCCTTGACCGGGACGCGGGTCTCACGAGCCGTGTCGTACGACGGCACGGGCACGGCCGCGGGGGTCGTGACCGGGGCCTGTGCCACCTGCGGCACCGGCTCGGCCGCCGGAGCGGCCTGCGTCGCCGGGGCGGCCTGGGCCACCGCCGCGTGGACGTCCTCGCGGGTGATGATGCCGTCCGGGCCGGTCGGGACCACGGTGGCGAGATCGACGCCGAGGTCCTTGGCCAGCTTGCGCACCGGCGGCTTGGCCAGCGGGCGCTCGCGCACCGCGGGCGCGGCGCCGTGGCCGTTGAGCTCCGCCTGGATCGTTTCCGGGACCTGGGAGACCGCGATCTCCGGGCCCTTGCGCGGACGGCGCTTGGTGGAGGACGCGGCCACGCCGTACCCGACGAGGACCGGCTGGCGGCCTGAGCCCACCGGCTTCGCCGCCTCGGCCTGAGGTGCGGCCGCCTGAGGTGCGGCGGTCTGAGGTGCGGCGGTCTGAGGTGCCTCCGGCTGTGGCGCCGGGGCCTGCGCGGGCGTCTGCACGGCCGCCTGCGCCGGCACCTCGGCGACCGGAGCCGCCGCCGGGGCGTCGCCCGCCCCTCCCGACACGTCCACGGCAATGATCGACATGCCCACGTCGACCGTGGTGCCCTCGGGGAAGTGCAGCGCGCGGACCACCCCGTCGTAGGGGATGGGCAGCTCGACGGCGGCCTTGGCCGTCTCGACCTCGCACACCACCTGGCCGTCCGTCACCGTGTCCCCGGGCTGGACGTACCACTTGAGGATCTCGGCCTCGGTGAGCCCCTCGCCCACGTCGGGCATCTTGAACTCGCGTACGGACGCTTCCGTCATCGTCGTCACGACCCTCTCCTCAGTACGCCAGGGCACGGTCGACGGCGTCGAGCACCCGGTCCAGGCCAGGCAGGTACTCCTCCTCCAGACGCGCCGGCGGGTACGGGGCGTGATAGCCGCCGACCCTGAGCACCGGAGCCTCCAGGTGGTAGAAGCAGCGCTCGGTGATCCGGGCCGCGATCTCCGCGCCCGAACCGAAGAACACCGGCGCCTCGTGGACGACGACCAGCCGGCGGGTCTTCTCGACCGACGCCTGGATCGCGTCGAAGTCCAGGGGGGACACCGACCGCAGGTCCAGGACCTCCAGGTTCTTGCCCTCCTCGGCGGCCGCGGCGGCGACCTCCTGGCAGAGCTTCACCATCGGACCATAGGCGACGAGGGTCAGGTCCGTGCCCTCGCGGACGACCTGGGCCTTGTGCAGCGGGCCGGGGATCGCCTCGGGGTTGACCTCGCCCTTGTCCCAGTAGCGCCGCTTCGGCTCGAAGAAGATCACCGGGTCGTCGCTCTGGATGGCCTGCTGCATCATCCAGTACGCGTCGGACGCGTTGGACGGGGAGACGATCTTCAGGCCCGACACATGCGCGAACAGCGCTTCCGGCGACTCCGAGTGGTGCTCGACCGCGCCGATGCCACCGCCGTAGGGGATGCGGACGACGACCGGCAGCTTGACCTTGCCGAGCGAGCGCGCGTGCATCTTGGCGAGCTGGGTGACGATCTGGTCGTAGGCCGGGAACACGAAGCCGTCGAACTGGATCTCCACCACCGGGCGGTAGCCGCGCAGGGCCAGCCCGATCGCGGTGCCGACGATGCCGGACTCGGCAAGCGGGGTGTCGATGACACGGCTCTCGCCGAAGTCCTTCTGCAGGCCGTCCGTCACCCGGAAGACGCCGCCGAGCTTGCCGACGTCCTCACCCATGATCAGGACCTTGGGGTCCGCCTCCAGGGCGCGGCGCAGCGACTCGTTGATCGCCTTGGCCAGGGCCAGGTTCTTGGACGTCACGGTTTCCGCCATCTCAGTTTCCCCCCGAACCCGCGGCGAAGCCGCTCTCGGCTTCCGTCGCGAACGATGCCTGGTAGGCCGCGAACTGGGCCCGCTCCTCGTCGACGAGCGCGTGTCCGTCCGCGTACACGTTCTCGAAGATCGCGAAGCGGTCCGGGTCCGGCATGGCGCGGACCGCTTCGCGCACTCGCCTGCCCAACGCCTCGCTCTCCGCTTCGAGTTCCGCGAAGAATCCCTCGTCCGTGTGGTTTGACGCCTCCAGGTGGCGGCGCAGGCGCAGGATCGGGTCCTTCGCCTCCCAGGCCTCGCGCTCCTCGTCGGCCCGGTACTTCGTCGGGTCGTCGGAGGTGGTGTGGGCGCCCATGCGGTACGTGTACGCCTCGACGAGGGTGGGGCCCTCGCCGTCGCGGGCCCGCTCCAGCGCCCACCTGGTGACCGCGAGACAGGCCAGGACGTCGTTGCCGTCGACCCGGACGCCGGGGAAGCCGTAGCCCTGCGCGCGCTGGTAGAGCGGCACCCGGGTCTGCTTCTCGGTGGGCTCGGAGATCGCCCACTGGTTGTTCTGGCAGAAGAACACGACCGGCGCGTTGTAGACGGCGGAGAAGGTGAAGGACTCCGCCACATCGCCCTGGCTGCTCGCGCCGTCGCCGAAGTAGGCGATCACCGCGCTGTCGGCGCCGTCCTTGGCGACGCCCATGGCGTAGCCCGTGGCGTGCAGCGTCTGGGAGCCGATGACGATCGTGTAGAGGTGGAAGTTGTTGCCGTTGGGGTCCCAGCCGCCGTTGTTCACCCCTCGGAACATGCCGAGCAGGTTGGTCGGGTCGACCCCGCGGCACCAGGCGACGCCGTGCTCGCGGTAGGTCGGGAAGACGTAGTCGTCGTCGCGCAGGGCCCGGCCGGAGCCGATCTGGGCGGCCTCCTGGCCGAGCAGCGAGGCCCACAGACCCAGCTCGCCCTGACGCTGGAGGGCGGTGGCCTCCGCGTCGAAGCGGCGGGTGAGCACCATGTCGCGGTAGAGGCCGCGGAGCTCTTCGGGCGTCACACCGGCGACGTACTTGGCGTACTCGGCGTTCTTCGCGTTCTTGACCCGCTTGCCCTCCGGCGTCAGCAGTTGCACGAGCTCGGGCTCTGCGGACTTCTTGGCGGTGGTGCGGGTGGTGCGCTCGGTGCCGGTGGTGCCGGCCTTGCTTCCGGCGCTGCGTCGCGGCTTGCGCGCGGCAGTGCTCTCCACGGTCACGTGTGCTCCTCCGTCGGTCCGGCCCCCGGGGTTGCCGGGTGACCAGTGCGGCTCACCTGTTCCGGCACCCGTGCACGGGGTGGGTGTCACATGGTCGGAACAGGCGTGACAGGTGCCCCGGCGAGCGCCCTGCGGTCATCACGTTACCCAGTGCTTCACATTTCTGTGAAACCCCTCTTGACCTGCGTTTTTGCTTGGATTTCCAAGTAAATCGGCAAAGTCGGGAGAGAGCCAGGTCACAGCCTTGCAGGAGGCCGGAGCAACGGCACGTTATCCCGGGCACCCAGTCCACGGGAAGACTTGGTGGGTGAGACTGATCGTGTGCAGGAAGAAGGAAAAGTGGGTCGATGACCGGTGGCCGGTGGTCGGTGGTCGGTGGTCGGTGGTCGGTGGAGATCGTCGGGACGTGTGCGGCCGTGGGACCCGCCGCCGCCGAACCGGAGCTCTTCGGACCCGCGCCCCGGTCCGTGGACGGTGGCGTCCCGTTCGACCCGGTCCACTTGCGCGCGACCCCGCGGTTCGTGACCGTGAGGCGACCTGGAGCGACCACCCCTGACAGTTGTTGATCTTTAGTGACTTTCTGTGACAACGCCCAGCTCACAGCCTCGGATCGTGCCCTAGCATCGGGCGCGTGCCGCGCTCCTGTGTACCCCCCTTAGTACTCCACGCGCCCCCTCTGGGCGCCCTGCTCCGCCGGTACGCCGCCGGCACCGCGCTCACCTGTGAGCCCGTCGACGAGGGGCTGCTGAACCGCGGCTACCGGCTGCGCACCACCCGCGGCCGCTACTTCCTCAAGCACCACTTCGACCCCGACACGGCCGACCCCGCCTCCATCGCCCGCCAGCACCGCGCCACCGAGCGGCTGGCCGACCTCGGCGTCCCGGTCGCTCCCCCGCTGCCGGGCCACGACGGACGCACGGTCGCCGTCGTCGGCGGCCACGCCTACGCCCTCCACCCGTGGATCGACGGCCGCCACCGCCACGGCGCCCAGCTCACCCCCGGCCAGTGCGGCCGCCTGGGAGCGCTGCTGGGGGTGGTGCACGCCAGCCTGGAGCAGGTGATGCGGGCGGCTCACGGCGAGCTCCTGCCCCCGCCCCGCGGAGGACACGTGCCCCGGGGCCTCGGCGTCAACGCGCCTTCGAAGGCGGACGCGTCTCCCGGGGCGGACGTGCCTCGGACGCGCGCCCCGCAACACGCCCCGCGACACGCCCCGGACCGTGCCCCGGGACCCGCCCCTGAGGGCCGCATCGCCCCGTTCGAGCGCCCTGCCCGCGCCGCGACCGCCGCTCCCGCCGGGCCCCCCACCGCCGCCGGACGCACCACCCCCGCCGAGGCCGCCGTCGCCGCCGCGAGCCCCGAACCCGCCGACACCTTCGTCCTCATCGAGGACCTCCTCGCGCGCGTGCGCCGCCACCGCCCCGCCGACTCCTTCGACGAACTCGCCCGTCACCGCCTCCTGGAACGGCGCACGCTGCTGGAACGGCACGCGGACCGGCGCCCTCCGCACAGCGGCCCGGTCGGCTGGGTGCACGGGGACTTCCACCCCTTCAACCTGCTCTACCGCGGGGACGCCCCGGCCGCCATCGTCGACTGGGACCGGCTCGGCGTGCAGCCCCGCGCCGAGGAGGCCGTCCGCGCCGCCGCGATCTTCTTCGTCCGGCCCGACGGCACCCTCGACCTGCCGAAGGCGAAGGAGTACGCACGCGCGTACCGACGCACGGCCGGGGCCACGCCCTCCGAACTCGCGGCGGCCGTGCACCGGGTGTGGTGGGAGCGCCTCAACGACTTCTGGATGCTGCGCTGGCACTACGAGCGCGGCGACACCCGCGCGGACTGCCAGTTCCCGGCGGCGTCGGCCCTCGCCGTGTGGTGGACCCGGGAGTACGACGCGGTGTGCGGCGCGTTCGCGGACTGACCGATCCCACGAACGCGACACGCGCGCGTGGAGCCCTGTGACGGGCCCACGCGCGCGTGAGGCGTACCGCGGTCAGTTCCCGATGCTGCCGAGGGTGCCGCCCTCGGTGGCCGGGTCGCTCGGCTCCACGTCCGTCGGATCGTCCGAGGGCTGCGTGTCCGTCGGATCGTCCGACGGCTGGGTCTCCGTCTCCTCGTCCGTCGGCTCGCTGCTGGCCGACTCGGAGGGGGAGTACGACGGCGAGTACGAGGGCGAGTACGACGGCGTCCAGTCCGAATCGGAGTTCGAACCGGAGTTGTCGTCCGAGGTGTCGTCCGAGGACGTGTTGCTCGCCTCGTCGCTCGGCGTCGCGCTGGCGGCGTCGTCCGTCGCGGACTGCGAGGTGGACGGCGACGGCGAGGTGTCGGTGCCGCCGCCGCCCTCTCCCTGGCCGTTCAGCGCGAGCGCGACGCCCGCGGCGATGGCGATCACCGCGAAGACGGCGAGGATCCACAGCTTGCCGCGGCCACTGCCCTTGTTGCCGTGCCCCTCGAAGCCGCCGTCGTCACCGCCGCCGTAGCCGGTGGGCAGGATCGGCTGCGGGATCTGCGAGGTGCTGGAGCCGTCGGCGCCGTGCGCCAGCGCGGTCGTGCTCGCGAAGCCGCCGGAGGGCGTGCCGCGGCCGTCGGGCGCGCCGACCGGGCCGGTGTTCCAGGTGCCGGTGTGGCCGCCCTGGTCGTACAGCATCTGGAGCCCGTACTGGACCAGACCGCGCATCTCCTCCGCCGTCTGGAACCGGTCGTCGGGGTCCTTGGCCAGGGACCGCATGACGAGGCCGTCGAGCTCCGGCGGGCACTGCCCGTCCGAGGTCTGGGACGGCGGCACCGGGATGTCCTGCACGTGCTGGTAGACCACCGACAGCGGCGTCTCGCCGGTGAACGGTGGCCGAAGCGCGAGGAGTTCGTACAGCAGGCAGCCCGTCGCGTACAGGTCGGAGCGGTAGTCGACGGCCTTGCCGAGCGCCTGCTCCGGGGAGAGGTACTGCGGGGTGCCCATGACCATGCCGGTCTGCGTCATCGTCGTGGACGCGCCGTGCAGGGCGCGCGCGATGCCGAAGTCCATCACCTTGACCGCGCCGTTGTGCGTGATGATCACGTTCGCCGGCTTGATGTCGCGGTGCACGATGCCGTGCTGGTGCGAGTAGGCGAGCGCCTCCAGCACCCCCGAGGTGATGATCAGGGCCTGCTCGGGGCCGGGCGCCTCGGCGTTGAGGAGGAGGTCGCGGATGGTGCGACCCTCGACGATCTCCATCACGATGTAGGGCACGCTCTGGCCGCCCACGAAGTCCTCGCCCGAGTCGTACACGGCGACGATCGCGTGGTGGTTGAGTCCGGCCACCGACTGGGCCTCGCGCGTGAAACGGGCCTTGGACACGGGGTCCTCGGCGAGATCGGCGCGCAGCAGCTTCACCGCGACGGTGCGTCCGAGGCGTACGTCCTCGGCCGCGAACACCTCGGCCATACCGCCTCGGCCGAGTCTGCGGGTGAGCCGGTACCGGCCGTCCCCGACCAGCCCGCCGTTGCCCCAGTTCTCCGGCGCATCTGACATACCGCCGCCAGTCGCCTCGGGGTCGGACGGGCCCTGAGCGCGCTGCTGTGCCATCAGTCCTCGCCGTCGTTTCTGCCCGCGGAACGCGCGGTGTTGTTACGGTCTCCGTCGGCCACGCTACAGCCTCCGCGCAAGCCTCCGGCCCGGGACGATCCCCGGAGCATCGCCCGGGGCTGGCCCGGGCGCCGATCCGCGACGGACCGGCCATCAAACCTGTACTCCGTACCGCCGTGCAAATTCTGTGTACCGGCCGTACGGCACCTGTAACGCTTCCGCGACGCTTCTTTCTCGTAGGGTCACGGAACGGGCACCGAGCTTGACGTGTCAGTGCCCTACGGCAGACTTGGCCGGGAATAGCACTTTCGATCAACGACAGTCAACGGCGCCTGAGGGCCTACGGGGGACGCAGAAGATGAGCCAGGACGGCGCGCAGGGCCGGTATGCGGGGCGGGCGCTCGCCGCCGGCCGGTATCAGCTGCGCGACTTGCTCGGCGAGGGCGGCATGGCCTCGGTGCACCTCGCCTACGACGCCGTGCTCGACCGTCAGGTCGCGGTGAAGACCCTGCACACCGAACTCGGCCGTGAGCAGGCCTTCCGCGAGCGCTTCCGCCGCGAGGCCCAGGCCGTGGCCAAGCTCACGCACACCAACATCGTCTCCGTCTTCGACACCGGCGAGGACGATGTCGAGGGGTTGACGACTCCGTACATCGTCATGGAGTACATCGAGGGCCGCCCGCTCGGCTCGGTGCTCGACGAGGACGTACGGCAGCAGGGCGCGATGCCCGCCGACAAGGCGCTGAAGATCACCGCGGACGTGCTGGCGGCTCTGGAGATCAGCCACGAGATGGGGCTCGTCCACCGCGACATCAAGCCCGGCAACGTGATGATGACCAAGCGCGGCGTGGTCAAGGTGATGGACTTCGGCATCGCGCGCGCGATGCAGTCCGGGGTCACCTCGATGACGCAGACCGGCATGGTCGTCGGCACCCCGCAGTACCTCTCGCCCGAACAGGCTCTGGGGCGTGCGGTGGACGCCCGGTCCGACCTGTACTCGGTCGGCATCATGCTCTTCCAACTGGTCACCGGGCGGCTGCCGTTCGAGGCCGATTCGCCGCTTGCGATCGCGTACGCGCACGTGCAGGAGGAGCCGGTGGCTCCTTCCTCGATCAACCGGGCGCTGCCGCCGGCCGTCGACGCGCTGATCGCCCGCGCGCTGAAGAAGAACCCGAACGAGCGCTTCCCTACCGCTGTTGCCATGCGCGACGAGTGCCTGCGGGTCGCCGCCTCCTTCCAGCCGGCCCCGCCGAGCATCGTCCCGGGCGCGCAGACGTCGAGCGGCGCGGGCGTCGGTTCCGCGGTGTTCCCGCCGATCGGCCAGAGCACCCCGGCGCCGCAGGCCGGCGTCCAGACGCCCTACCAGCCCGCGCCCCCGACCCCGAACCCGTACGGCACCCCGACGCCGTCCGCCTCCTACGGCTACCCGCAGCAGGGCTACCAGACGCCCGCTCCGGCCTACGGCCACCAGCAGGCCCCGCACACCCCGCCCGCTTACAACCTCAGCCCGCAGCCGTCCACCACGGTGTCCTCGGGCGGTGGCGGCCGCCGGAACAGCAAGCCGGTGCTCATCGGCTCGGCCGTCGTCGCCGTGGTGGCGGTCGGCGGCCTCATCGCCAGCCTCGCGATGAGCGGAGGCGGTGACGACGACGCCAAGGGCGGCACCACCAGCTCCTCGCCGTCGGTGACGAAGGCGGCGGACTACCGGGCGCCGGACACCTCCAAGACGATCGAGTCGACTGAGTGCTCCGAGCCGCAGGAGTCGTACAACGACCCCGACAAGATCCGGGTGCCGAACTTCAAGTTCAAGTACATCGGCTCGGTCAAGGAGTGCTTCCAGGCCGCCGGCTGGCAGTACAAGATCACGAAGGTGGACGAGAACACGTACGGCGACGGGGCGGTCATGGACCAGTTCCCCTCCGCCGGGACGGACGTCGACCCGAAGGACATGCCCGAGATCGAGATCAAGGTCTCCACGGGCAACCCGGCGTCGTGACCGTCTGACGTCATGGGAGAAGGGCCCGGCGCCGAAACGCCGGGCCCTTCTCGTGTGTACGGCTACGGATGGCGGTCCGGCGCCCTAGAGGTACGGCCCGCCCGTACGGCCGCCCGCCGCGCGCGGATCGTCGACGCCCTCGTGGCTCGCTCCCGGCGGCAGCGCCCGCCGCATCTGCTCCAACTGGGCGCGCGCGGCCATCTGCTGGGCGAAGAGGGTGGTCTGGATGCCGTGGAAGAGGCCCTCCAGCCAGCCGACCAACTGGGCCTGCGCGATGCGCAGTTCCGCGTCGCTCGGCGTCGATTCCTCGTTGAACGGCAGGGAGAGCCGCTCCAGTTCCTCGACCAGCTCCGGCGCCAGGCCGTCCTCCAGCTCCTTCACGGAGCTCGAGTGGATCTCCTTCAACCGGACCCGGCTCGCCTCGTCCAGAGGAGCCGCGCGCACCTCCTCGAGCAGCTGCTTGATCATGCTGCCGATCCGCATGACCTTCGCCGGCTGTTCGACCTGCTCGGTCACCGGGATCTCACGGGAGTCGTCGTCAGCGTCGATGTCACCGAGCGCCATGCCGTCCTGACCTACGACCAGGATCTTCTGGGCGTTCTCCGGCGACCTTTCGTTCCTCGGCATCTCCATGCCGTCATTCTCTCGCACGTCCCCACCTCATCACCGTGGCACCCCCCGGGAAAGGTGATCCACTGTTTCCGTTCGGCGGAGTCCGGAATGCGGTGGTAGTTCCCCGATGTGAGGCTTGTTGCGTCTTTTCTTGGCGACTCGGCACCGGGAGGGGGTCACGGACGTGACTCCATGGCAACAGGCGTGGTGCGCCACGCGGGTCGGCGTGGGCGTCGGAGCGGTCGTGCTGGGCGTGCTCGTGCCGCCCTGCGGGAGCGTCTCCGCGTACGCGGCCATCGCGTCGTACGCCCCCGTCTCGGCGTCCGCCACCCCCGCCCCCTCGTCCTCCGGACCGGACCGGGCCGGCAGCCGGGCGGGCGAGGGACGCCAGCGGCCCGGCCGGGCGGGCGACCACGCGGAGGAGGAGACCGACGAGGAAGCGGACGAGGAGACGCAGGACACGGAGGGCGAGGACAGCGCGGGCGACGGGAGCGACGACGGCGACCTCTCCGACGACACCGCCGCGTCCGCGTCGCCGGAGGCCGCCGCGCCCGTGCCCCCGGGCACCCCACGGGACCCCGTGCGTCGTCCCGTGGCGCAGCCGGAGGGGTCCGACGGCCCCGTGCTGCAGATCCTGCCGCTCGGCAGCGGACTCGTCCTCATCGGCCTGGGCATCGCCCTCGCCCTGGCCGCCCTGCGGCTGCGCCGCACCTGAGACCGCCGCCGCGCTAGGTCGTGACCAGCAGCACCTTGCCGACGTGCGTGCTGGCCTCGACGATCCGGTGGGCCTCGGCCGCGTCGCTCATCGGGACCTCGCGGTCCACGACGGGGCGAACGTGGCCGGCGGCGAGCAGGGGCCAGACGTGCTCGCGCACCGCCGCCACGATGGCCGTCTTCTCCTCCAGGGGACGGGCCCGCAGCGAGGTCGCGCTGATCGCGGCGCGCTTGCCGAGCAGCGCGCCGATGTTCAGTTCGGCCTTGATGCCGCCCTGCATGCCGATGATCGCGAGACGGCCGTTGACGGCGAGCGCCTGGACGTTGCGGTCCAGGTACTTCGCGCCCATGTTGTCGAGGATGACATCGGCGCCCGCGCCGTCCGTGGCCTGCTTCAGCTCGGCGACGAAGTCCTGCTCGCGGTAGTTGATCAGGATGTCCGCGCCCAGCTCGGCGCACCGGTCCAGCTTCTCCTTGGTGCCCGCGGTGACGGCGACCCTGGCGCCGACGGCCTTGGCCAGCTGGATCGCCATGGTCCCGATGCCGCTGGAGCCACCGTGCACGAGCAGCGTCTCGCCGGGACGGAGGTGGGCGATCATGAAGACGTTCGACCAGACGGTGCTGGTCACCTCGGGGAGCGCGGCGGCCCGCCGCAGATCGACGCCCTCCGGCACGGGCAGCAGCTGGCCGGCCGGCACGACGACCTTCTCCGCGTATCCGCCGCCCGCCAGCAGCGCGCACACCTCGTCTCCGACGGCCCAGCCGGAGACGCCGGGGCCGACCTCGACGATCCGGCCGGAGCACTCCAGGCCGGGGTAGCGGGAGGCGCCGGGCGGCGGATCGTAGAAGCCCTGCCGCTGAAGGATGTCGGCCCGGTTGACGGCGCCGGCCACCACCTCGACCAGGACCTCGCCCGCGCCGGGTACGGGATCGGGGACCTCGTCCCACACCAGCGCCTCGGGACCACCAGGTTCGGGAATCGTGATCGCATGCATGAAGGGGACGCTACTCCTCCCCCTCTCCTCCCCCGCGTCCGCTCCCGATCATGGTCCGTGGCGGAAACCGGGAGCGGACACGGGGGAGGGAGAAACGGGGAGGGAAAAACGGGATGCGATCACCGATGAGTTCGGGCGACGGTAAAGGTCTCCCCATGCGTAGCCCATGTACGCGGAAGGAACCCCCATGAGCCAGCACACCGCCGGCCTGGCGATCGAGACTGCGGGCCTGGTCAAGACGTTCGGCGAGACCAGGGCCGTGGACGGCGTCGACCTCGCCGTCCCCACCGGCACGGTCTACGGCGTCCTCGGCCCGAACGGCGCCGGCAAGACGACCACCGTGAAGATGCTCGCCACACTGCTGCGTCCGGACGGCGGCCAGGCCCGGGTCTTCGGCCACGACGTCGTCCGCGAGGCCGACGAGGTGCGCGGCCGGGTGAGCCTCACCGGCCAGTACGCGTCCGTGGACGAGGACCTCACCGGCACCGAGAACCTGGTGCTGCTCGGCCGGCTCCTCGGGCACGGCAAGAAGGCCGCCCGGGAACGGTCCGCGCAGCTCCTCGACGCGTTCGGGCTCTCCGACGCGGCCGGTAAGCAGGTCAAGCACTACTCGGGCGGCATGCGGCGCCGGATCGACATCGCCGCCTCCATCCTCAGCACCCCCGACCTGCTCTTCCTCGACGAGCCGACGACCGGGCTCGATCCGCGCAGCCGCAACCAGGTGTGGGACATCGTGCGGGCCGTGGTCGCCCAGGGCACCACCGTGCTGCTGACCACGCAGTATCTGGACGAGGCCGACCAGCTGGCGTCCCGGATCGCCGTCATCGACCGGGGCCGGGTCATCGCCGAGGGCACGAAGGGCGAGCTGAAGGCGTCCGTCGGCGCCGGCTCCGTCCATCTGCGGCTGCGCGACCCCGAGCAGCGGCCCGAGGCCGAGCAGGTGCTGCGGCTGGCCCTGGACGCGGACGTCCAGCGGGAGCCGGACCCGGTGGCGCTGACCGCCCGGCTCGACGCGGCGGCGGGCGACACGGCCGCCGCGCAGGCCGCCCGGGCCCTCGGTGAACTGGCCCGGGCCGGGGTCGTCGTCGACAACTTCTCGCTGGGCCAGCCCAGCCTGGACGAGGTGTTCCTCGCCCTCACCGGACACGACACGCAGACCGACGCGGACCTACCGGGCGGCAGCGGGACACCGGCCGGTGCCGGTACACCGGCCCGCGGCCAGAAAGGCGAGGTGACGGTATGAGCACCGTGACCGGCACGGACGTCCAGGATCTCGCCCCCGTCAGCGCCGAGTCGCTGGCCGCGCTGCTCGTCACGCAGGAACGGCCGCCGCGCCCGAGCGCCCTCTCGGCCTCCCTCACCTTCGGCTGGCGGGCGATCCTCAAGATCAAGCACGTGCCCGAGCAGCTCTTCGACGTCACCGCGTTCCCGATCATGATGGTGCTGATGTACACGTACCTGTTCGGAGGCGCCCTGGCCGGGTCCCCGGAGCAGTACATCCAGTTCCTGCTGCCGGGCATCCTGGTGATGTCGGTCGTGATGATCACGATGTACACGGGCGTCTCGGTGAACACCGACATCGAGAAGGGCGTCTTCGACCGCTTCCGGTCGCTGCCGATCTGGCGGCCGTCGACGATGGTCGGCTACCTGCTGGGCGACGCGCTGCGCTACACGATCGCGTCCGTCGTGATGCTCACCGTCGGCATGCTCCTCGGTTACCGGCCGGACGGCGGTCTCGCGGGCGTGGTCGCCGGAATCGCCCTGCTGGTCGTCTTCTCGTTCGCCTTCTCGTGGATCTGGACGATGTTCGGGCTGCTGCTGCGCACCGAGAAGTCGGTGATGGGCGTCAGCATGATGGTGATCTTCCCGCTCACCTTCCTGTCCAACGTGTTCGTCGACCCCCGCACCATGCCGGGCTGGCTCCAGGCGTTCGTCAACAACAGCCCGGTCACCCATCTGGCCTCGGCGGTGCGGGGACTGATGGCGGGTGACTGGCCCACCGCCGAGATCGCCTGGTCGCTGGGGTGGGCCGGACTGTTCGTGCTGGTCTTCGGCCCGGTGACGATGCGGCTCTACAACCGCAAGTAACGCCGTCGGACCGCGCCGGAGGACATGCCCCCTCAGGCCGGCGGCAGCGGCGGGACCCCGGGCATGCCGGGGGTCCCGAGCGGGGCCCTGCTGTGGCTCGGGCCCACCCGCACGATCGTGACCACCCGGTCCGTCGGCTCCAGCATCCCGATCGCCGGGTCGTCGTAGGCGAGGATGCGGTGCCCGCGGACGACACTCACCACCAGGTCGTCCGTCTCACGCGGTCCGCGGCCCGCCTCGGCCTTGGTCACGGGCCGTTCGACGAGGTCCAGCCCGTCGCCCTGCTGGATGAGGTCCTCCATGACCCTGCCCGCCGCCGGACTGAGCACCGACAGGCCGAGGAGCCGGCCGGCCGCACCGGCGCTGGTGATGACCTCGTCGGCGCCCGACTGCCTGAGCAGCGGGGCGTTCTCCTCCTCACGGACCGCCGCCACGATCTTCGCCCTGGGATTGAGCTGGCGGGCCGTCAGCGCCACGAGGACGGCCGTGTCGTCCCGCTGGGTCGCGATGACGATCCGTCCCGCCCGCTGCACCTCGGCCCGCCGCAGCACATCGCTGCGGGTGGCGTCCCCGACCACGCCCTCGTAGCCCTCGGCCGTCGCCGCGTCGATCACCTTCGCGCTGGGATCGATCACCACGACCTGTTCCCTGCGCAGGCCCGCCGCACAGGCCGTCCGGATCGCGGACCGCCCCTTCGTTCCGAAGCCGACGACGACAGTGTGGTCGCGCAAGGGGACCTCCGGGATCATGGACATCTGTGGACTCATGGACACGTGTTGCTTCATGACGGGCGGGAGCCCGCCGGGAACCATGGTGCCCACCGATCGGATCACCGTCACAGGGGGCACACGATGAAGGACCACGAACGACGGTCGGCCGGTCCGGCCAGGCTCTCCCTCTTCCGGTCCCTCTGGTACCGCTCACGCACGGAAGCCCGGGACGACGCCGAAGCGGGCCGTTCCATCACGATGCCCATGCGCATCGCCGTCCCTCCGCTGCTGCAGGTACTCCGCCGCCTCGCCATGGGCCTGCTGGTACTGGCCGTCACCACACTGATCGTCTACGCCGACCGCGACGGCTACAACGACAACTCGGACGGCTCCGTCACCCTCCTCGACGCCGCCTACTACGCCACCGTCACCCTCTCCACCACCGGCTACGGCGACATCACCCCGGTCAGCGAATCGGCCCGGCTCATCAACATCCTCGTCATCACGCCGCTGCGCGTGCTGTTCCTGATCATCCTGGTCGGCACCACCCTGGAAGTGCTCACCGAACGCACCCGGCAGCAGGTCCGCGTCCACCGCTGGCGGGCCCGCACCAGCCATCACATCGTGGTCGTCGGATACGGCACGAAGGGCCGCCACGCGGTGGAGACCCTCGTCGGGCAGGGCATCGCCAAGGACCGGATCGTCATCGTGGACGCCCAGCGCAAGGCCGCGCTCGCCGCAGGAGACGACGGCCTGGTGTCGGTGACCGGGGACGCCACCCGATCGGAGACGCTCCTCAAGGCCGAGGTCCAGACCGCCTCCCGGGTGATCGTCGCCCCGCAACGCGACGACACGGCCGCCCTGGTCACCCTCACCGCCCGGCAGCTGAACCGGCGCGCGACGATCGTCGTGGCCGCCCGGGAGGACGAGAACGTGCCGCTGCTCAAGCAGAGCGGCGCGGACACCGTGATCACCAGCTCCAGCTCCGCCGGCCGGCTGCTCGGTGTCTCGATGGTCAGCCCGACCGTGGCCAGGACCCTGGAGAGCCTGATGACCCTCGGCAACGGCCTGGACCTCATCGAGCGGCCCGTCGGCAAGGAGGAGGTCGGCGCGGCGCCCCGCAGCTGCGCGGACCTGGTCGTGGCCGTCGTCCGGGGCAAGGAACTGCTGGACTACACCGACCCCCGGCTCACCCGACTCCAGCCGGGGGACCGCGTGATCACGGTCAGCCGGGCCGTCCCGGCGCCTGAGCAGGCATGACGTTGTTTCACGTGAAACCGGGGGCGAACGGAGGCGGGCTGAAGCGAGCCGGGAGCGTTTCACGTGAAACACGGGGGAACCGGGGCTGTTTCACGTGAAACAGGCGTCGATCCCGGCCGTCGCCCCTGGCAGGTCGAGAAGCTCGGTCTCCTGACCCGCGCGGGCACCGCCCGGCGGCACGACGGCGAGGGCATCGGCCGCCGCGATCCCCCGCAGCATGGCCGGGCCGTTGTAGTGCAGCGGTACGGCATGGTCGCCCCGCAGGACGACCGGGATGAGCCGGGTGTCGTGCGGGTGCCCGTGCACCGATTGCCGCAGCGGCAGCGCGTACGGCTCGGGAGCCGGCCGGGCGGCGAGGGCGCGCAGCAGCGGCTCGGCGAGCGTGAGCAGGCCGGAGACGGCCGCGAGAGGGTTGCCGGGCAGGCCGACGAGATGCTGGTCCTCCTTCAGGCGGGCCAGCAGCATCGGGTGACCGGGGCGCACCTCGACGCCGTCGACGAGGAGTTCGGCGTCGAGCCGTCGCAGGGTGGGGTGCACATGGTCGACGGGCCCCGAAGCGGTGCCCCCGGTGGTGACGACGAGATCGGCACCTGATCCGGCGATGGCCTTGTGCAGGGCCTTCGCGTCGTCACCGAGCCGGCGTACGGAGGTGACCTCGGCGCCCAGCGCCCGTAGCCACGGAGGCAGCATCGGACCGAGCGCGTCCCGGATGAGGCCGTCGTGCGGGCGGCCCTCGGTGAGCAGTTCGTCGCCCAGGACGAGAACCTCGACCCGGGGCCGGGGGACGGCGGCCAGCGTGTCGTACCCGGCGGCCGCGGCGAGGCCGAGGACGGCCGGGGTCACCACGGCCCCGGCCCGCAGCAGCTGATCCCCGCTGCGGCATTCCTGACCCCGTGGACGGATGTCCTGGCCGTGCTGCATCTCGCGGGTCGGGTGCAGTCGGCCGTTGTCGTCGGTCCGGCCGTGTTCGCTGCGCAGCACCGCGGTGGTGTCCGGGGGGATCCGGGCGCCGGTGGCGATCCCCACGGCCTCGCCGTCGGCCAGGGGCGCGGGCGCCGAGCTGCCGGCCAGTACGCCCTCTTCCCGCACGTGCCAGGGGCCGGGGCCCGCGACCGCCCAGCCGTCCATCGCCGAGGTGTCGAAGGAGGGCAGGTCGGTGAGGGCCGTCAGCGGGGCGGCCAGAACGAGGCCGAGGGCGTCGCCGAGGGTCACGGAGACGGGGGCGAGACGGGCGGCACCGGACCGGGCGGCGCGGGCGGCGATCGTCCGGGCCTCGGGCCAGGAGGCCGCCCGGTGGCGGTGCTCGGCAGTGTCGGCCCGGTGACCGCTCTCCGGGCTCTGGGCCGGGGAGGAGGGGGTCCGCGGGCCGTCGCCGCCGCCTCCGCGCTGCGCGGGGCTGTGGCCGCCGGCCGGGCGGGCGGTGCCGTTGCCGTCCTTCACGAGGGCGAGTGCCTCCTCGACGTCGAGGTCCTCGGCGTCGAGGCCCTGCCGGGTACCGCGGGCGGTCATCCGGCGTCCGGTCCGGAGCCGCCGGGCTTGTCGTCCTTCTGCTGCCCGGCTTTCTGCCGGCCGGCGATCCCCTGCTCGGCGATCGCCTGCCCCGCTTTCTCCTGTTCGGCCTCCTCCGCCCAGCGCAGCGCGAGCGCGGCGGCCTTGCGGGCGGCCTCGGCGACGGCTTCGGGGCCGCCCTGGGCCTGCGCGGCGGCGTAGCCGACCAGGAAGGTGGTCAGCGGGGCCGCGGGCCGGGCCACCCCGTGGGCGGCGTCACGGGCGAGATCGAGGAGGGCGCCGGTGTCGACGTCGAGGTCGATGCCCAGCTCGTCCTTGACTGCGGAAATCCATTCATCCAACACGTGGTCATGCTCCCTGATACGTGCCCTGGCGGCGGCGATGTCGTCCCAGGTGTCGCAGTCGAACGACGCGACCGGGTCGGGGACGCGGGCGAGGTCGAGTCCGGCGGTCAGCCGGCGCAGCGGCAGTCCGGTGAGGCCGCCTTCGCCGGCGGTGAGCACCGCCAGTTCGCGGCGCAGGGCGGCGGTGCGGTACGCGGCGACGAGCGGCTGGTCACGGCCGTCGGCGTCGGTGAGCAGCACGCCCTCGGCCGCGCCCGCGCGCAGGGCGGCGAGCAGTCGCCGTACGGTGTCCGGCGCGAGGAAGGGCAGATCGGCGGAGAGGACGAGGACGTCGTCCGCCGCGGTGTGGCGCAGCCCGGCGTCGAGCGCGGCGACGGGGCCCGCGCCGGGCGGATCCTCGCGTGCCCAGCGCACGGGCCGCGCGGTGGGGCGGGGATCGGCGACGACGACGGTGGTGCGCGCGTCGGCGCAGGCGCCGAGCACCCGGTCGAGCAGCGCGCGCCCACCCACCCGTACCGCCGGCTTGTCGGCGCCGCCGAGCCGGCGGGCGCCGCCACCGGCGAGCACGACGGCGTCGTGGGCGGGCTCGTTCGAGGTCACCCCCCGAGTATGCGGGCCGCCCCGGGGATACGGGCCCGCAGGATCACGGGAAACGCGCGAATCACCGGGGCCCGCCCGCCATCACAGGGTGCGCAACAGCACCGCCGGCTGCTCCACGCAGTCCGCCACGTAGCGCAGGAAGCCACCCGCCGTTCCGCCGTCGCACACCCGGTGGTCGAAGGTGAGCGAGAGCTGGACGACCTGGCGCACGGCCAGCTCACCCTCGTGCACCCACGGCTTGGGGATGATGCGTCCGACACCGAGCATGGCCGCCTCGGGGTGGTTGATGATCGGCGTGGAGCCGTCGACTCCGAACACCCCGTAGTTGTTCAGGGTGAAGGTGCCGCCGGTCAGGTCGGCGGGGGTGAGACGGCCGTCCCGGCCCGCCTCGGTGAGCCGGGCGAACTCCGCGGTGAGTCCCTCGGCGTCCCGGGCGTGCGCGTCGCGGACGACGGGCACGACGAGTCCCCGCTCGGTCTGCGCGGCGAAGCCGAGGTGGACATGGTCGAACTGGACGATCTCCCGGGCCGCCGGGTCGACGGTGGAGTTGAGCTCCGGGAAGCGGGCCAGCCCCGCGGTGCAGATCCGGGCGAGCAGCGCGAGAAGGGAGATCTTCGGGCCGCCGGACGCGTTCATCGCCGCCCGGGCCCGCATCAGCTCCGTCGCGTCAACGTCCACCCAGCAGGTGGCGTCGGGGATCTCGCGGCGGCTGCGGGAGAGCTTGTCGGCGACGGCACCCCGGACGCCCTTGAGCGGGACGCGGCGGCTTCCGGAGGGGGCGGAGGACACGGGCGACGGCTCCGCCGCCCGTTCCCGGGGGACGGAGGACACGGGCGACGGCTCCGCCGCCCGTTCCCGGGGGGCGGACCCCCGCAGCGCGTTCTCCACGTCCGCCCGCAGGATGAGCCCCTCGGGCCCGGAGCCCGTGAGCTCCCGCAGGTCCAGGTTGTTCTCCCGGGCGAGTCTGCGCACCAGGGGGGAGATCACGGGGACGGGGCCGTCGGACCTTCCGGCCGACACACCCGGAAGACCGGCCGGGACACCCGGAGGAACCGGGGCGGCCGGGAGAGGGGCGGCGACGGTCACGGAAGCGGGCGCTTCCGGACGCACCGACCGGATCCGGCGCCTGCGCGCGGGCGCCTCGGAGGTGCCGTAACCGACGAGGACGTTGCCCGACCCCTCGGTGCCCTCGGTGGCGGCCTCCGGGCCGGCGGAGGCCGGCGCACCGACCGCGACCGTGATCAGCGGGGAGCCGACGGGCAGTTCGGTGCCCTCTTCGCCGAAGCGCGCGGTGACCACACCGCCGTAGGGGCAGGGCACCTCGACCATCGCCTTGGCCGTCTCGACCTCGACGACCGGCTGGTCGACGGCGACGACATCGCCGACCTGGACCAGCCAGCGGACGATCTCCGCCTCGGTGAGTCCCTCCCCGAGGTCGGGAAGCTTGAACTCCAGCACCTGTGCCATCAGTTGTCCGCCTCCCACTGCAACCGCGCCACGGCGTCCAGGATGCGGTCGACGCCGGGCAGGTGGTGGCGCTCCAGCATCGGCGGCGGGTACGGAAGGTCGAAACCGGCGACGCGCAGCACCGGTGCCTCCAGGTGGTGGAAGCAGCGCTCCGTGACGCGGGCCGCGATCTCGCCGCCCGGCCCGCCGAAGGAGCCCGACTCGTGCACGACGACCGCGCGGCCGGTCCGGCGCACCGAGGCGCAGACCGTCTCGTCGTCGAACGGCACCAGGGAGCGCAGGTCGACGACCTCGAGGTCCCAGCCCTCGGCGCGCGCGGCCTCGGCGGCTTCGAGGCAGACCGGCACCGAAGGACCGTAGGTGATCAGCGTGGCGCTCCGGCCTGGGCGCCGCACCACCGCGCGGCCGATCGGTTCGACAGTCTGCGGTTCCTCCGGGTTCCAGGAGTCCTTGGACCAGTACAGACGCTTGGGTTCGAGGACGACGACCGGGTCGTCGGAGGCGATGGCGGCGCGCAGCAGACCGTAGGCGTCGGCGACCGTGGCGGGCGTGACGACATGGAGGCCCGGGGTCGCCATGTAGTACGCCTCGGAGGAGTCGCTGTGGTGCTCGACGCCGCCGATGCCGCCGCCGTAGGGCACGCGGATGGTGATCGGCAGCGGCATGCGGCCGCGGGTGCGGTTGCGCATCCGGGCGACATGGCTGATGAGCTGCTCGAACGCCGGGTAGGCGAAGGCGTCGAACTGCATCTCCACGACCGGCCGCAGTCCGTACATCGCCATGCCGACGGCGGTTCCGAGGATGCCCGCCTCGGCAAGCGGCGTGTCCGTGCAACGGTCTTCGCCGAACTCCTTGGCGAGCCCGTCGGTGACCCGGAAGACACCGCCGAGGGTGCCCACGTCCTCGCCCAGGACGTGCACGGACGGGTCGGCGGCCATCGCGTCGCGCAGCGCGCGGGTGAGGGCCTGCGCCATGGTGGCGGGCTTGAGGGCGACGGTGGTCATCGGTGCGTACCCTCCTGGTCGGCGTGCTCGGCTTCGAGCTCCGCCCGCAGCAGGTCCCGCTGTTCCCGCAGTTGGGGGGTGGGTTCGGCGTACACGTGGGCGAACAGGTCCATGGGGTCGAGGACCGCGTCCTGGTTCATGCGGGCGCGCAGGTCGGCGGCCATGGTCTCGGCGGCGTCCCGCGCGGACTGCTTCGCGTCCTCGTCGAGCAGCCCGCGCGCGGTCAGTTCGCGCTCCAGCAGCTGGATCGGGTCGTGTTCGCGCCAGGTCTCGACCTCGGCGTCGCCGCGGTAGCGGGTGGCGTCGTCGGCGTTGGTGTGGGCCTCGATGCGGTAGGTCACCGCCTCCACGAGAGTGGGGCCGCCGCCCTCACGCGCGCGGCGTACGGCGTCGGTCAGCACCTCGTGCACGGCGGCCGCGTCGTTGCCGTCGACCAGGCGGCCCGGCATGCCGTATCCGACGGCCTTGTGGGCCAGCGACGGGGCGGCGGTCTGCTTGGCGAGCGGTACGGAGATCGCGAAGCCGTTGTTCTGCACGAGGAAGACGACCGGGGCCTGCCAGACGGCGGCGAAGTTCAGCGCCTCGTGGAAGTCGCCCTCGCTGGTGCCGCCGTCGCCGACCAGGGCGAGCGCGACCACGTCGTCGCCCTTGAGGCGGGCGGCGTGCGCGAGGCCCACGGCGTGCGGAAGCTGGGTGGCGAGCGGGGTGGACAGCGGCGCGACACGGTGCTCGTAGGGGTCGTAGCCGGTGTGCCAGTCGCCGCGGAGCAGGGTGAGGGCCTCCACGGGGTCCACGCCGCGCGCGACGACGGCGAGGGTGTCGCGGTAGCTGGGGAAGAGCCAGTCCCGCTCCTGGAGGGCGAGCGCGGCGGCGACCTCGCAGGCCTCCTGGCCGGTGCTGGACGGGTAGACCGCGAGTCTGCCCTGCTTGGTGAGGGCGGTGGCCTGGACGTTGTAACGGCGGCCGCGCACCAGCTCGGCGTAGAGCCGGCGCAGCAGCTCCGGGTCGGCCTGCGCGGCCGCGTCGGTGCCGAGGACGCGGTACGGCTCCGCGTCGGGCAGCAGCGGCGCGGGGTCGGTACGGGGCTGCCAGGCCGGCGGCGGGGTAGGCCGGTAGGCGCCCCGCTGCTCCATGACCGTCATGACGGCACCTCCTCGTAGGAGTGGCTACGGGAGACGCGTCGGTTGTGATGCGCCTCACCTACCGATTGTTCGGTCGTCGGCACATTTTGGCTACAGGGCCCCTCAGGCTGTGGACAAACGGTTCTCCACAACCTGAGATGGGTGCACTACGTCCATGGCAGGGAGGCAGGGGGACATGGCACCTGAACAAATGGCCGAAGGGCCGGAGAACGGCAGCGCGCCGCCTCCGGGCAACCCTCCGCCGCCGACCGGTGTCCTGTCGCCGAGCAGTGCCCCGTCACCGGGCGGCGCCCCGCTGCCGCCGCCGCGTCCGCTGGACGCCATCGATCAGGACATCCTCCAGATACTCCAGGCGGACGGCCGCGCGTCGATACGGTCGGTCGCCGAGCGGGTCCACGTCTCGCGCGCCAACGCCTACGCGCGGATCAACCGGCTCATCGAGGACGGCGTCATCCGCGGTTTCGGCGCCCGCGTCGACCACGAGCGCGCCGGGCAGGGCACGAGCGCCTACATCACGCTGAAGATCGTGCAGAACTCCTGGCGGACGGTGCGCGAGCAGCTGCGGCTGCTGCCCGGCGCCTCCCACATCGCCCTCGTGGGAGGCGATTTCGACGTGCTGCTCCTGGTGCACACGCCGGACAACAGGGCGCTGCGCGAGGTGGTGCTCACCCGGCTCCAGTTGATCCCCGAGGTGCTCAGCACGCGCACGCTGCTGGTGTTCGAGGAGGAGGATCTGGAGCCGCAGGGGTGAGAGCCGCAGGGTGAGAGCCGCAGGGTGAGAGCCGCAGGGATGAGCCCTACGGGGCCGTGCGCAGCCCTTCGAAGACCAGGCGCACCACCGCGTCGGCGACCTCGCTCTCGACCATTCCCCGGCCGCCCGGCCGGTACCACTCGACGATCGAGTTGATCATCCCGAAGACCAGCCGGGTGGCGAGCCGCACCTCCATGTCACCCCGTACGTCCCCGTCGGCGGCGGCCGCCCTCAGCAGCTCGGCGACCCGGTGGTCGAAGTCGCGGCGCCGCTCCAGGGCCCACCGCTCGGTGCCGGTGTTGCCGCGCACGCGCAGCAGCAGCGTCACGTACGGCAGTTCGCCGATGAGCACCTCGACCATGCGTCGCACGACGTACTCCAGGCGCTCCGAGGGGTGCCCCACACGCGCGTGCTCCTCCTCGAGGATCCCGAAGAGGCCGTCCAGGGCTCGGCTGACGGCCCGCCGCAGCAGTTCCTCCTTGCCGGCCACATGGTGGTAGATCGACGACTTGGAGATGCCGGCCGCCTTGGAGAGGTGCTCCATGGAGGTGCCGTCGTAGCCACGCTCGTTGAAGACCTGGACGGCGACGGAGAGCAGGGTCTCCGGGGTGTACGTGTCGCGCTTGGCGGTCGTCACGACGCGCCCTCCCGCTTCTCGGTGGCATAGGAGTGGCGGTACAGCGCGAGGGACGGCGCGTAGCGGCCGGAGGGGTCGCGCTCGTGCAGGTCGTCCAGGAGGGAGCAGGCCCAGGTGCGGCCCAGCCTGCGGCTCCACTCGAAGGGGCCGAGGGGGTAGTTGACGCCCAGGCGCATCGCGGTGTCGATGTCCTCCTCGGTGGCCACGCCCTTGGCCACGGCGTCGTGCGCGAGGTCGACGATCCGCGCGACCGTACGGGCGACGATCATGCCCGGGACGTCGCCGATGACGCTGACGTCCTTGCCGAGCGCCTGGAACAGGCCGATCGCCTCGGACATCGTCTGGGTGGAGGTGTCCTGGGAGGCGGACAGGGCGATGCGGGTGGCCTTGCGGTAGTCCAGGGCGAGGTCGAAGTAGACGACGTCCCGGAACTCCACGGACGTCTGCCCGTCGGCGAGGGCGAGCTGGCCGTCGCCGGGCAGCACCAGGCGGGTGCCGTGGTCCTCCTCCTCCTCGCGGACCTGGATGCCCGCCTCGCGGATCAGCGCGAGCAGTTCGGAGGCGGGGCCCAGATTGCCCTCGGCGACGACGTACGCGGGCGGCTGGGCCTTCTCCGCGGTGTGCGGTTCGGCCGACCCGGCGGCCCCGCCCGAGTAGTCGTACCAGCCCTGGCCGGTCTTGCGGCCGAGGCGGCCCGACTCGACCAGGCGCCGCTGGGCGAGGGAGGGCGTGAAGCGCACGTCGTGGAAGAAGGACCGCCACACGGAGTGCGTGACCGACTCGTTGACGTCCTGTCCGATCAGGTCGGTCAGCTCGAAGGCGCCCATCTTGAACCCGCCCGACTCGCGCAGGATCGCGTCGATGGTGGCCGGGTCGGCGCCCTGCGCCTCGTAGACGGCGAACGCCTCGGCGTAGAAGGGCCGCGCGATGCGGTTGACGATGAAGCCGGGGGTGTCGGCGCAGGCGACCGGCGTCTTGCCCCAGGAGCGGGCGGTCTCGTACGCGCGCGTGGCCGACGTGACGTCGGTGGCGTACCCGGAGACGACCTCGACCAGGGGCAGCAGCGGCGCGGGGTTGAAGAAGTGCAGGCCCACCAGGCGGCCGGGGTTGCGCAGGGCGCCCCCGACGGCGGTCACCGACAGGGAGGAGGTGTTGGTGGCGAGCAGACAGTCCTCGCCGACGACGTCCTCCAGCTGCCGGAACAGCTCCTGCTTGGCCTCCAGGAGCTCCACGACGGCCTCGACGACCAGGGAGCAGTCGGCGAGGTCGGTGAGGCTCTCCGCGGGCCGCAGACGGGCCCGTGCCTCGTCCCGGTCGCCGGCGGCGAGGCGGTCCTTCTCGACGAGCCGGTCCAGGCGGGCGCCGATCGCGGCGGCCGCCTCACGGGCGCGGCCCGGCACGGCGTCGTACAGCCACACGGGGTGACCGGCGACGAGCGCGACCTGGGCAATGCCCTGGCCCATGGTGCCGGTGCCGACGACGGCCACGGGGCTGCTGAGGTCGAGTGCTGTCATGTGCGCGATCCTCCCGCACGAGGTTTTCCACAGATGCGGCAGGCCCCCTTGTCCCGACCGATCGTTCGGTTACTCTAACCCTGACTGGCTGTTCCTGCCCAGGTTTCCGCCAGGTCATGAGCTCGACGGAGAGTTCTCAAGACGAGGAGTTGGTCCCGCATGGCCGCCGCCGAACCGACCGCGCACGCTCTGATCGCCCAGCACCGGCCCACCCTCGATCAGGCCCTGGAAGCGATCCGTACCCGCGCGTACTGGTCCCCGCACCCGGAACACCCCAAGGCCTACGGGGAGAACGGCAGCCTCGACGCCGCGGCCGGCAAGGCCGCCTTCGACGCCGTCCTGCACACCCGCCTCGACCTCGGCCAGCCCGGCACCGACGACTGGGTGGGCGGCGAGGTCTCGCCGTACGGCGTCGAACTGGGCGTGACCTACCCGCACGCGGACGTGGACACGCTGCTGCCCGCCATGCGGGCCGGACAGGGCGCCTGGCGGGACGCGGGAGCGGAACTGCGCGCGGTGGTCTGCCTGGAGATCCTCAAGCGGATCAGCGACCGGACGCACGAGTTCGCGCACGCGGTCATGCACACCTCCGGCCAGGCCTTCATGATGGCGTTCCAGGCGGGCGGCCCGCACGCGCAGGACCGCGGCCTGGAAGCGGTGGCGTACGCGTACGCGGAGCAGGTCCGCACGCCCGGCACGGCGGAGTGGAGCAAGCCCCAGGGCAAGCGCGACCCGCTCGCGATGACGAAGACCTTCACCGCGGTCCCGCGCGGTATCGCCCTGCTCATCGGCTGCAACACCTTCCCGACGTGGAACGGCTATCCGGGCCTGTTCGCCTCCCTGGCCACCGGCAACGCCGTCCTGGTCAAGCCCCACCCGCGCGCGGTGCTGCCGCTCGCACTGACCGTGGGGGTCGCCCGCGAGGTGCTCGCCGAGGCCGGCTTCGACCCGAACCTCGTCGCACTGGCCGCCGAACGCCCCGGCGAGGGCATCGCCAAGACCCTGGCCACCCGCCCCGAGATCAGGATCGTCGACTACACCGGCTCGACCGCCTTCGGCGACTGGCTGGAGGCCAACGCCCGCCAGGCGCAGGTCTACACCGAGAAGGCCGGCGTCAACACGGTGATCGTGGAGTCCACGGCGAACTACAAGGGCATGCTCGCCAACCTGGCGTTCTCGCTCTCCCTGTACAGCGGCCAGATGTGCACGACCCCGCAGAACCTGCTGATCCCGCGCGACGGCATCCGCACCGACGAGGGCGCCAAGACCTTCGACGAGGTCGTCGCCGACCTCGCCCGCTCGGTCGACGGCCTCCTCGGCGACGACGCGCGCGCGAACGCGCTGCTCGGCGCGATCGTCAACCCGGACGTGAAGGCCCGGTTGGAGGCCGCCGCGGGTCTCGGCGAGGTCGCCCTCGCCTCCCGCGAGGTGGGCAACCCGGAGTTCCCGGACGCGATCGTGCGCACCCCGGTGGTCGTCAAGCTCGACGGGGCGCGCAAGTACTGGGACGGGGCGGACGACGAGGCCGCCTACATGGGCGAGTGCTTCGGCCCGGTCTCCTTCGCCGTCGCCGTCGACTCCGCGGCCGACGCGGTCGCCCTGCTGCGCCGCACGGTGCGGGAGAAGGGCGCGATGACGGTCGGCGCGTACACCACCGACGCGGAGGTCGAGCGGGCGATCGAGGAGGTCTGCCTGGAAGAGGCCGCCCAGCTGTCCCTCAACCTCACCGGCGGCGTCTACGTCAACCAGACGGCCGCGTTCTCCGACTTCCACGGCTCGGGCGGCAACCCGGCGGCCAACGCGGCCCTGACCGACGGCGCGTTCGTCGCCAACCGCTTCCGGGTGGTGGAGGTCCGCAGGGACGCCTAGGACGTCCAGGGCCTGTCCGGCCGGACAGGCCCTAGGGAACGTGCGGTGCGCCCCCGGTGGCACTCCAGTGGTACAGCGTCATGGCCACACTGGTCGCGAGGTTGTAGCTGGAGACCTGGGGGCGCATCGGCAGGGCGAGCAGGTGGTCGGCACGCGCGCGCAGCTCGGCGGAGAGCCCGCTGCGCTCCGAGCCGAAGGCCAGAAGGGCTTCGTCCGGCAGCTTGACGCCTCGGAGATCATCGCCCTCCGGGTCGAGGGCGAACACCGGGCCGGCCGGCAGCTCGCCGACGGTCAGCCGCTCCACGGCGGTCGCGAAGTGCAGCCCCGCCCCGCCCCGCACCACGGTCGGATGCCAGGGGTCGAGCGTGCCGGTGGTGACCACCCCGGTGGCCCCGAAACCGGCGGCCAGCCGGATCACCGCCCCCGCGTTGCCCAGGTTGCGCGGGTTGTCCAGGACCACGACGGGGGTGGCGCGGGGCGCGTGCCCGAGCCGCGCCAGGTTGGCCTCCCGGGAGGGCCGTACGGCCAGGGCGGCGACCGCGGTGGGATGCGGGCGCGGCACCAGGGAGGTGTACGTCGCCTCCGGGACCTCGCTCAGCAGCGCCTCCAGCGCGTCGCGCACGTCCGGGGCGAGTTCGTCGGCGAGGGCGAGCGTCCCCCGCCGGTCGGTGGTGACCGCCACCGGGACCTCGGCTCCGAAGCGCACCGCGTGCTTGAGGGCGTGGAAGCCGTCGAGCAGGACGGAGGCGTCGGCGAGCCGCCGCCACCGGCCGAGCGGATCGGAGCCGGCGGTCACGGGGTCGGTCATGCCGTGAACCCTACGCGCGCGTTCTCGGGGTTCTCCTGCGCCCGCGGCTCCGGTGCCGGCGTAGGACCGACGCCGGCGAACAACCGTCCACGCGCGCGTGACGCCCATCCGCCCACCCGGTGCAGGAAGGTCGTCGGCAGGAAGACGGCGTCCGTCGCGATCATCGCCAGCGAGAAGAACGGCAGCCCGAGCACCACGGCGATCACCGCGTGCTCCGTCATCATCAGGACCAGCAGGACGTTCTTCAGCCGCCGGTTGGCGAGCGTGAACGGGAAGGCGACCTGCACGATGACGGTGCCGTAGGTGGCCAGCAGGACCATCGTGCCGCTGCCGGCCAGCAGGTCGGCCAGCGCGGGCCAGGGCGAGAAGTAGTCCAGGTGCAGCGGGTAGTACGCGGCGGTGCCGTCCTGCCAGCGCGAGCCCTGGATCTTGTACCAGCCGGCCGTCGCGTAGATGAGGCAGGCCTCGGCCATGATCACGACCAGGGCGCCGTTGTGCAGGATGTTGCCGATCACGTCGAGCAGGATCCGGGGCTCCGCCGACTTCGTGCGGCGGCCGACGGCCCACCACAGGCCCTGTACGGCCCACGCCGCCCACAGAAGCGCCGGAATGGTCCAGTCGCTGTGGAAACGGCCCGCCACGGTCACCGTGACCAGGACGAACCCGGCCACGGCCCACAGGACGGGACCCACCCGGTCCGTGGCCCGCTCCCCACGCGCGCGTATCTCCTGCGCGCGCCGTTCCCGCCGCGCGTCCAGCGACCACACCCGGCCGCACCGTATGAACACGAGATAGATCGACATCAGGTGCAGAACGTTGTCCCCGCCGTCGCCCATGAAGACGCTGCGGTTCTGGAGCGACAGCACGCCGACCATGAACAGCACCGACATCGCGCGGGTCCGCCAGCCGAGGAGCAGCAGCGCGGCGGAGAGCAGCGCGAGCAGGTACACCGCCTCGAACCAGCCCTGCCCGTCCGACCACATCAGCGCCGTGAACGCGCCGTTGGTGTCGATCAGCTGCCGGGCCAGCTCCCAGTCCCAGGGACCGTCGGGACCGTACAGCTCCTGGCGGTGGGGGAACTCGCGCAGCAGGAACAGCAGCCAGGTGGCGCTGAAGCCGATCCGCACCACGGCGCTCTGGTACGGCGCGAGCGCCGACTCGGTGACGCGCGCGATGACGGCGGACACCCTCAGGGAGAACCGGTTCACCTCGTGCCTCCCTCGGTCTCGCCGTCCGGCACCGACCACCAGGACAGTTCGCGGTACACCGGGCTCATCGACACCTTCTCGGTGCTCCACTTCGGCGGGGTCACGTTGGTGGTCTGCGAACGGATCTGGATCCGCTCGACGACACCGCCGTCACCGGCCGCGCCGCCGCGCTCCAGACGCTGCACCACGATGTGGCGCAGGTACGTCTCGGAGAGGGCGCCGCGCAGGCCGACGGGGCGGTTGCCGTTGTCGTGCGTGGCCGTGAAGAAGTCCCAGGCGCGGCGCAGCTCGTTCTGCTGGGTGTGGCTCGGCAGCAGATTGCCGTCGATGGCCCGGCCGTCCTGCGCCGACAGGTCGTACCAGCCGGTGGTCCGCGAACCGCCGTCCGCGGTACGGATCTGGGCGCGGACGTGGACGGCGACGTTCTGCTGAAGCGGGTTCGGCGCGAAGAGTTTCCAGTTCTGCTCGAACTCCGGATATATCCATTCGTCGATCGCCTTGCCGTGCGCCTTGGTGACGGTGTTCGACGGGGCGACGTGCAGGAACACCATCCCGACATGCACGCAGACGGTCACCGCGACGACGGCCAGCGCCAGTGCGGCGCCGACCTGGTAGCGAGTGGAGAGGGCGGCCACACCCGTGCGGGGCTCGGGCCGCCGAGGCCCCCTCACGGGACCGGCGGCGGGCTCACCCTCGGGCTCGCCCACGAGCTCACTGACGGGCGCAGGGGCGGGGCCACCGACGGCTTCGCCGACCGGGCGACCCACGGGATCACCGGCGGGGTCGGCGGCCTCGGCCCGGACAGCACCGTCCGAGTCGGCGTGCCCGGCCCGCGGAACCGGCTCGGAGTCCGCTTGCCCGGCCCGCGAGGCAGGTTCAGGGCTCGGGAGTTCGGCTCGGGGGCGGGGAACGGTGTCCCGGGCGGGTGGCGTCTCCGCCTCCCTCGACGTGTTCGGCCCCTTGGGAGAGCCGGCCCCTCCGTCGTGCACGTCCATTCCGCCCCGTTCCCCGATACCGGTCGTCTTCGCGCTGCGTCGCGCAATCGCGAACGGTACTCAGCCTCACCCGTTCGGCGCAGCCCCCTCCCCGCGACACCCGGGCCGGGAAGGGCCGGGGCAGGTTGTCCACAGGGGATGCCCGCAGGTTATCCACAGCGGTTGACACCTTACGACGGCCGTCCCACCATGGAATCGCACGGACCGAACGATCGGTCGGGAGAAGGCTCGGCAGAGCCGAGGCCAAGGCGCCGAGCCGAGGCCCGAGGTCAAGGGGGACCGCATGGCGACAGCAGCCGCGCACCAGACGGCCCGCACACAGCCGCACACCGGGCAGGACGGCGGAGCCGGAGCCGACGAGGCGTACGCGCGCGTCTTCGACGCCACCGTGGCCGCCGACGAACGCATCGAGCCACGCGACTGGATGCCCGACGCCTACCGCGCGACGCTGGTACGCCAGATCGCCCAGCACGCCCACTCCGAGATCATCGGCATGCAGCCGGAGGCCAACTGGATCACCCGCGCGCCCTCCCTGCGCCGCAAGGCCATCCTCATGGCGAAGGTCCAGGACGAGGCGGGCCACGGGCTCTATCTGTACAGCGCCGCCGAAACCCTCGGCGCCAGCCGTGAGGAACTGCTCGACAAGCTCCACTCCGGCCGCCAGAAGTACTCCTCGATCTTCAATTACCCCACGCTGACCTGGGCCGACGTCGGCGCGATCGGCTGGCTGGTGGACGGCGCCGCGATCACCAACCAGGTGCCCCTGTGCCGCTGCTCCTACGGCCCGTACGCCCGCGCGATGGTCCGCGTCTGCAAGGAGGAGTCCTTCCACCAGCGCCAGGGGTACGAACTGCTGCTGGCCCTGAGCCGAGGCACCCCTGAGCAGCACGCGATGGCGCAGGACGCGGTGGACCGCTGGTGGTGGCCGTCACTGATGATGTTCGGCCCGCCCGACGACGAGTCCGCGCACTCCGCGCAGTCGATGGCCTGGAAGATCAAGCGCCACTCGAACGACGAACTCCGCCGGCGCTTCGTCGACATCTGCGTCCCCCAGGCGGCCTCGCTCGGCCTCACGCTGCCCGACCCGGACCTGAAGTGGAACGAGGAGCGGGGCCACCACGACTTCGGAGCCATCGACTGGACCGAGTTCAAAGAGGTCCTCAAGGGCAACGGCCCGTGCAACGAACAGCGGATCACACAACGCAGGCGCGCCCACGACGAGGGCGCGTGGGTACGCGACGCGGCCGCCGCCTACGCGGCCAAACACAGCTCTGGGACGGAAGTGGAGCAGGCATGACGAACACCGACTGGCCCCTGTGGGAGGTCTTCGTGCGCTCCCGGCGCGGCCTCTCCCACACCCACGCCGGCAGCCTGCACGCGCCGGACGCCGAGTTCGCCCTGCGCAACGCGCGCGACCTGTACACCCGGCGCGGCGAGGGCGTCTCGATCTGGGTCGTGCCGTCCTCCGCGATCACGGCCTCCTCGCCGGACGAGAAGGACCCGTTCTTCGAGCCCGCCGCCGACAAGCCGTACCGGCACCCGACGTTCTACGAGATCCCGGAAGGGGTGAAGCACCTGTGACCACGACGACGCACACCCACAGCGCCGCCCTCGCCCTCGGCGACGACGCCCTGGTGCTCTCCCACCGGCTGGGGGAGTGGATGGGCCACGCGCCCGTGCTCGAGGAGGAGGTCGCGCTCGCCAACATCGCCCTCGACCTGCTGGGCCAGGCCCGGATCCTGCTGTCGATGGCCGGCGACGAGGACGAGTTGGCATACCTGCGTGAGGAACGCGCCTTCCGCAACCTGCAGTTGGTAGAGCAGCCCAACGGCGACTTCGCCCACACCATCGTCCGCCAGCTGTACTTCTCCACCTACCAGCACCTGATGTACGCGCGGCTGGCGTCCGTGGAGGGCCCGTTCGCGGGACTGGCGGCGAAGGCCGTCAAGGAGGTCGCCTACCACCGCGACCACGCCGAACAGTGGACGCTGCGGCTGGGCGACGGCACCGAGGAGAGCCACGAGCGGATGCAGCGGGCCTGCACGGCGCTGTGGCGGTTCACCGGGGAGATGTTCGCCCCCCTGGACGGCCTCGACCTCGACCGGTCGGAGCTGGAGTCGGCCTGGCTGGAGTCGGTGCGGAGCATGCTGGAGCGGGCCGGCCTGGCCGTGCCCGAGGGATCGCGCACCGGAGCCTGGAGCGCCGGCGCGGGCCGCGAGGGGCTGCACACCGAGTCCTTCGGACGCATGCTCGCCGAGATGCAGCACCTGCACCGCAGTCACCCGGGTGCGTCATGGTGACGCTCACCCCGCTGGAGGCGGAACTCCTCGAGGTCGCGGGCTCGGTGCTCGACCCCGAACTGCCCGTGGTCACGCTCCGGGAGCTCGGCGTGCTGCGCGCGGTGCACGTGCGCGACACGGACGCCGTCGACGTCGACCTGACCCCCACCTATACCGGCTGCCCGGCGGTGGAGGCGATGTCCCTGGACATCGAACGGGCGCTGCAGGCACACGGGGTCCGCGAGGTCACCGTGCGCACGGTGCTGTCCCCCGCCTGGTCGACCGACGACATCTCCGCCGAAGGGCGCCGCAAGCTCCGGGAGTTCGGCATCGCACCGCCCCGCGTGCGCACGGCAGCCGAGCCGGTCGGCATCACCCTGGGCCCCACCCGGACCCGGGACGCGGACACGGGCGCGGACCTGGAGCCGATCCTCTGCCCGCACTGCGGCTCCGCCGAGACCGAGCTGCTCAGCCGCTTCTCCTCCACCGCCTGCAAGGCGCTGCGGCGCTGCCTCGCCTGCCGTGAACCCTTCGACCACTTCAAGGAGTTGTGATGGCCCGCTTCCACCCGCTCCAGGTGGCCGCGGTGGACCACCTCACCGACGACTCCGTCACCCTCACCCTCACGGTTCCCGACGCGCTGCGCGAGGAGTACCGGCACGCGCCCGGCCAGCATCTCGCCCTGCGCCGCGTGGTCGACGGCACCGAGGTCAGGCGGACGTACTCGATCTGCTCCCCCGCACCCGGTCCCGACGGTACGGGGCCCGGCACGCTGCGGGTCGGCGTGCGCCTGGTCGAGGGCGGGGCCTTCTCGACGTACGCGCTGAAGGAGATCGCCGTCGGCGACGAGCTGGACGTGATGACGCCCGCCGGCCGGTTCACCCTCACCCCCGCGCCCGGCCGGTACGCCGCGATCGTCGGCGGCAGCGGGATCACGCCGGTGCTGTCGATCGTCTCGACGCTGCTGGCCCGCGAGCCCGCGGCCCGGTTCTGCCTCGTCCGCAGCGACCGGACGGCCGCCTCGACGATGTTCCTGGAGGACGTCGCCGACCTCAAGGACAGGTACCCCGAGCGGTTCCAGCTGGTCACCGTGCTCTCCCGGGAGGAACAGCAGGCCGGGCTGCCGTCCGGGCGGCTGGACCGGGAGCGGCTGACCGGGCTGCTGCCGTCGCTCCTGCCGGTGGCGGAGGTGGCGGGGTGGTTCCTGTGCGGGCCGTACGGCCTCGTCCAGGGCGCGGAACAGGCCCTGCGGGAGATCGGGGTCGACCGGTCCCGGATCCACGAGGAGATCTTCCACGTGGAGGACACGGCGCCCCCGGCGCGCGTGGCGGCTCCCACCCACAGCACCGTGACCGCCCGGCTCGACGGCCGGGGCGGCAGCTGGCCCGTGCGGGACGGGGAGTCGGTCCTCGAGACGGTGCTGCGCAACCGTCCGGACGCGCCCTACGCCTGCAAGGGCGGGGTGTGCGGGACCTGCCGGGCCTTCCTGGTCTCCGGCGAGGTGCGCATGGACCGCAACTTCGCGCTGGAACCGGAGGAGACGGACTCCGGATATGTGCTGGCCTGCCAGTCACATCCGCTGACGGAGGCGGTGGAGGTGGACTTCGACCGGTAGGGGGCGCGCGACGAAGGGGCGCCCGACCGTTCCCTTCTTCTAGAACCTGTTCTATCTTGACGCTCCGTCAGATCAGCTGACCCGTCGGGAGGACAGGCCGTGGACTTCACCTTCACCGAGGAGCAGCAGGCGGCGGCGGAGGCGGCCCGGGGGGTGTTCGCCGGGGTCGCCCCCGACGCGGTGCCGAGTCCCGCGCTCACCAGGGGCGCCGTGGCCGACGACTTCGACCGCGCGCTGTGGGCGAGGCTCGCCTCGGCGGACCTGCTGAGCCTGCTGCTGGACGAGGAGTTCGGCGGAGCCGGCCTCGACGCGATCGCGCTCTGTCTGGTGCTGCGCGAGGCGTCGAAGGTGCTGGCACGGGTACCGCTGCTGGAGAGCAGCGCGGCCGCGGCCGCCCTACAGGCCTACGGCGGGCCGGAGTTGAAGTCGTCCCTGCTCGCCCGGGCCGGCCGGGGCGAGATCGTCCTCACCGTCGCCGCGAACGGCCGCACCGGCCACGATCCGGCCGAACTCGCCGTGACCGCACGGCAGAACGACACGCCGGGCGGGACCGGCGCCCGCGGCCCGGCTGACGCAAGCGGCCCGGGTGACGCAAGCGGCACGGGCGGCCCGGGGGAGCCGGGCTCCGGTGAGTGGGTGCTGGACGGCGTGCAGACGGTGGTGCCGTGGGCGTACGACGCCGACTTCGTCGTCGTACCGGCGCGCACCGGGGACGACCGCAGCGTCCTCGCCGTCGTCGCACGCGGGCACGAAGGAGTCGTGCTCGCCGAGCAGATCTCCACCACCGGCGAGCGGCTCGGCGAACTGCGTCTCGAATCGGCGAGGATCGCCGACCGGGACGTCATCACCGCCGACGGCGCCTGGGAGTGGCTGCGCGCCCTGCTGACCACGGGGACCTGCGCGCAGGCGCTCGGTCTGGGCGAGCGCGTGCTCGCGATGACCGGCGAGTACGCCGGCAAGCGGGAGCAGTTCGGACACCCCATCGCGACGTTCCAGGCCGTCGCCGTGCAGGCCGCCGACCGCTACATCGACCTGCGCGCGATGGAGGTCACGCTGTGGCAGGCCGCGTGGCGGATCGCCTCCGGGGCGCCGGGCGCGCTGCCGGCCTCCGGGGACGTCGCCGTGGCAAAGATCTGGGCCTCGGAAGGTGTACGGCGGGTCGTGCAGACCGCACAGCATCTGCACGGAGGCTTCGGCGCCGACGTCGACTACCCGCTGCACCGCTACCACGCCTGGGCCAAGCACCTGGAGCTGTCGCTGGGCCCGGCCGCGGCACACGAGGAAGCCCTGGGCGACCTACTGGCCGCCCACCCCCTCGGCTGACGCCCACCCCCGCACCACGCACCACGCACCGGCCGACCAGGCAGAACACACCGGCCGAAACGGCGCAGAACACCCGCCGACCCGGCAGGACGAACCGCCGACCCGACGAGGCGGAACCGCCGGCGAAAACCAGCAGCGCCCCTGCCCGCAGGCCCCGGCTCGCCGGTCCCCCGACCCACCAGCCCGTCTACGGCCGACCGCTGCGACGACCTGTCGTCGCGAGCGCTTACAGGACGGAGCCCGGGTTGCCCTCGTCCGTGACGACCGGGCGGCCCGTGGCCGCCCAGAACTGCATACCGCCGTCGACGTTCACGGCGTCGATGCCCTGCTGGACGAGGTACATGGTGACCTGGGCCGAGCGACCGCCGGAGCGGCAGATCACATGGACCCGCCCGTCCTGCGGCGCCGCCTCGGTCAGCTCGCCGTAGCGGGCGACGAACTCGCTGATGGGGATGTGCAGTGCCCCTTCGGCGTGACCCGCCTGCCACTCGTCGTCCTCCCGGACGTCCAGCAGGAAGTCGTCGTCCTTGAGGTCGCCGACCTCGACCGTGGGCACACCAGCTCCGAAACTCATACGCCCGACGCTACCCGACCGGGCAGACGACACGACCGGTCCGCTAGCCCACCAGCTCGGCCAGCTCCGCCTCGCGGGCGGCGACGTCCGCGAGGAGCTTGTCGGCGATCTCGTCCAGGAGCCGGTCCGGGTCCTCCGGCGCCATGCGGAGCATCGAGCCGATCGCGCCGTCCTCCAGTTCCCGGGCGACCAGCGCGAGCATCTCCTTGCGCTGGGCGAGCCACTCGAGACGGGCGTAGAGCTCCTCGCTGGGGCTCGGGCTCCGCTCCTCGGGTGCCGGACCGGCCGCCCACTCCTCGGCCAGCTCGCGCAGCAGGGCTTCCTCGCCACGGGCGTAGGCCGCGTTGACCCGGGTGATGAACTCCTCGCGCCGGGCCCGCTCGGCGTCCTCCTGGGCCAGGTCCGGGTGCGCCTTGCGGGCCAGCTCGCGGTACAGCTTGCGGGCCTCCTCGCTGGGCCGTACCCGCTGCGGGGGCCGGACCGACTGGTCCGTGAGCATCGCCTCGGCCTCGGGGAAGAGGCCTTCGCCGTCCATCCAGCCGTGGAACAGCTCCTCGACCCCGGGCATCGGCATCACCCGGGCCCGCGCCTCGGCGGCCTTGCGCGCGTCCTCGGGATCACCGGTGCGGGCCGCCTTGGCCTCGGCGATCTGGGCGTCCAGTTCGTCGAGCCGGGCGTACATCGGGCCGAGTTTCTGATGGTGGAGCCGCGAGAAGTTCTCGACCTCGACGCGGAAGGTCTCCACCGCGATCTCGAACTCGATCAACGCCTGCTCGGCGGCCCGCACGGCCTGCTCCAGCCGTGCCTCGGGCCGGGGCTGCTCAGCTTCGGGGGTCGTCACCCGACCAGCCTAGGCCAACGCTCCCCGGAACCCACCAGGCCGAGGATCCCGCAGGGGTCCCCCTGCCCCGGCCGCCCTGCCCGGGCTCCCCTGCTCCGTCTCCGCACGGCCGCGTCTCACACGCCCGTCTCGGCCGGGATCCGCCCCTCCCGTACCGCCGCCACCAGGTTCGAGTGGTCCGCCTCGGTGCGGTCGGCGTAGGCGACGGCGAAGGCGGCGATCGCCTCGTCGAGTTCCTCGTTCTTGCCGCAGTACCCGGCGATGAGACGAGGGTCGGCGCTGTGGGAATGAGCGCGGGCGAGAAGCGCGCCGGTCATCCGGCCGTAGTCGTCGACCTGGTCGGCGGCGAGCGCGGCCGGGTCGACGCTGCCCTTGCGGTTGCGGAACTGCCGTACCTGGAAGGGAAGTCCGTCGACCGTCGTCCAGCCCAGCAGTATGTCGCTGACCACCTGCATGCGCTTCTGGCCGATGACCACCCGGCGTCCCTCGTGCTCCACCTGCGGCACCTCGAAGCCGGCGGTCAGCAGATGCGGGACCAGGGCCGAGGCGCGGGCCTCCTTCACCTGGAGGATCAGCGGCTCGCCCCGGTGGTCGAGCAGCAGCACCACATACGACCTCGTCCCCACGCTGCCCGTGCCGACGATCCGGAAGGCCACGTCGTGGACGGCGTGACGGGCCAGCAGCGGGTGGCGGTCCTCGGACAGCGTGGTCAGGTAGTGCTCCAGGGACGCGGCCACCGCGTGGGCCTCCGCGTCCGGGACGCGGCGCAGCACCGGCGCCGCGTCGACGAAGCGGCGGCCGCCGTCCTCCGTCGGCTCGGTCGACTTCGCCGCGAACCGCCCACTGGTGTTGGCCCGCGCCTTCTCCGAGACCCGCTCCAGGGTGCCCAGCAGGTCGTGCGCGTCGGTGTGGGAGACCAGTTCCTCGTCGGCGATGGCGTTCCACGCGTCCAGCACGGGGAGCTTCGCCAGCAGCCGCATGGTGCGACGGTAGGAGCCGGCCGCGCCGTGCGCCGCCCGGCGGCAGGTGTCCTCGTCCGCGCCGGCCTCGCGGCCCGCGAGCACCAGAGAGGCGGCGAGACGCTTGAGGTCCCACTCCCAGGGGCCGTCGACGGTCTCGTCGAAGTCGTTCAGGTCGATGACCAGGCCGCCCCGCGCGTCGCCGTACAGACCGAAGTTCGCGGCGTGGGCGTCGCCGCAGATCTGGGCGCGGATCCCGGTCATGGCGGTCCGGGCCAGGTCGTACGCCATGAGTCCGGCCGAGCCCCGCAGGAACGCGAACGGCGTCGCCGCCATCCGGCCGACCCGGATCGGGGCCAGCTCCGGGATGCGGCCGCGGCTGGACTCCTCGACCGCCGCCACCGCGTCCGGCCGGGAGGGGTCCAGGTCGAAGGCGGCGTGCGCCGACCGGGGCACCCGGGCACGCAGCGCCTTGCCCGCCTCCTTGGGAGACCCCGACCGGGGCGACCCCGGCGCCGCTCCCGCTTCCGGTCCCGCTGCGGCGCGGTCGGTGGGCCACTCGGCGAAGCCCCGCACGCGGGGAAGTCTGCGTGCCCCGCTCATCTCTGTCCCCGCACCACCGGCCTCGGTCACCATGACCGCCTCCCCCGCACACGTACGTCCGTCGGCTCGACGAGCCGAACATCAACTCGTGCCGACCGTACAGCCCGACGACGGGACGGCGGCAGCCCCTGTGGACAACCTCCCGCCTGTGGAAAACCCCTCGTCCACCCCGATGGGAGAGCCCACGCGGCGGCCCGCCCCCGCCGCACGCGACAGCTTCACGACGGCGGCTCCGACAGCGGATCCGACGGCAGCTCCGACCGCGGCTCCGCCAGGGCGGCTCCACAGCGGCGGGAATGTTTCACGTGAAACACGCCTCCCGTACCAAAACGCCCACGCCTCACCACGCACAGGGCAGCTCCACAGCGATCGTGGTCGGTCCCCCGACGGGGCTGTCGACGTCCAGCACGCCGTCCAGCGCGGCGACCCGGCGCCGGATCCCCAGCAGCCCTGACCCCGCTCTCTCGTCCGCGCCGCCGAGACCCTCGTCCCGCACCACCGCTCGCAGCCCGTTCCGCAGCCGCACCAGCTCGACGGCCGCCCGCGGCGCCCCGCTGTGCTTGACGACGTTGGTGAGCGCCTCCGCCACCGCGAAGTAGGCAGCCGCCTCCACGGCCGCGGGCGCCCGGTCTCCGCGAGAACCGGCACCGCCACCCGACCCACTGCTCAGGCCCGCCGCCCGACTGCCGCCCACACCGCCACCACCCCCGACACCCCCGACACCACCGCTGGCGCCGCTGCGGCCACTGCGGCCACTGCGGCCACTGCGGCCACTGCGGCCACTGTCAAGGAGTCCTTCCACCTGCACCGTCACGTCCAGCCCGCTGCCGGCGGCCAGTGCCCGTACCGCTCCCGTGAGGCCGCGGTCGGTGAGGATCGGCGGATGGATGCCGCGGACGACGTGGCGCAGTTCCGTGAGCGCCTGCCCGGCCTGGTCCTGCGCGTCTTCCATGAGCTTGCGCGCGGAGTCCGGATCGTGGTCGAAGGCCCGCTGGGCGAGCCCGATCCGCACGGACAGGGCGACCAGGCGGGCCTGGGCGCCGTCGTGCAGGTCCCGTTCGATGCGACGCAGCTCGGCACCGTGCGCGGCGATCGCGTCGGCGCGGGTCTCGGTCAGCACCCGGACCCGGGCGGCGAGCCGCGCCTTGGGGGACGGCGCGAGCAGGGCCGCCGACCAGCGCGCCTCGACGTCGGCGAGCCGGACGACCCACGGCAGGACGACCGCGTCCCGGCGCAGCGGCCCGCACCACACCCCGTCGACGAGCAGACCCACCGGCCACAGCGGCAGCGCGAGCAGCACCAGCCAGCCGTAGACACAGTGGGCGGCCATCCAGCGCAGGTCGGCGAGGGTGCCCGGATCGCGGACGGCCGTGCGCAGCCGCTCGCGCAGGGTGCCGGTGAGCGGCTCGTAGGCCTCGGGGATATCGCGGCCCGTCCAGCCGGCCACCTGACGGCGTTTGGCCCCGGCGATCCGGCGGACCGGTAACACCGCCTCGGGCAGCATCCACGCGCCGACGACCAGAAGCGTGCCGATGGCGGCGATGAACAGCACGGTGACGAAGAGGTAGGTGCCGAAGGCCATCAGCGCCGCGACGAGCAGCCGGCCCGTGGCTCGTCCCGCCTGCCGGATCGTCGTCGTCACCGGGATCGTTCGCGCCATACATCCCACGCTAGGCCGCATCCGGGGGGAACGCGGTGTAGCCCGCTACACCCTGATGAGGCCCCCGCCGACGACCGGCCGCCCGCCCTGATCGTCACCGCCACGGGCCTGAGACGTTCCTCACACGCGGTGAGCAGCCGTGGCCAGGACACACACGTCCATGCCGGTCGGCACCTCCTCGGAACACGCGAAAGCCCCGCAGGTCTGAGACCTGCGGGGCTTTCAGCTGTGCGCGAGGGGGGAGTTGAACCCCCACGCCCTTGCGGGCACTGGAACCTGAATCCAGCGCGTCTGCCTATTCCGCCACCCGCGCATTGGGTGTGTCTTCGGGCTTGTGGGCCTTTCGGCCTGGCGCCTTCCGACACGCAGAACATTAGCACGCGGGCCAGGGTGCGTTCACATCCCTTCTGCGGGGGCAGGGAGCAGGTGGGAGGCCGTCCGCGGCGCCCGTACGTCTCGGCGGTGACTGGTTCACGTATCAACCTCGTACCTAAGGCGGCCGTCTCCCCAGGAGCCGGACGAGGACCACAGTCAGGTGCGGGACACTGGTCCTCGGCCGCCTCTACGATCCTGGGCAGAAGCGGGTGCGCAAGAGGGCGTCGACACCCGTCGACGGGGCCGACAGGGGGAACCAGCCGATTCACCGGCGCGTGGATACGATCAGTAAGCAGTACCAGGTAGGCAGCACGGCACGGGACAGCAGCCACTACGGAGGAGGTGCCCCATGGGAGTCCTGAAGAAGTTCGAGCAGCGTCTCGAGGGTCTGGTCAACGGCACCTTCGCGAAAGTGTTCAAGTCCGAGGTCCAGCCCGTGGAGATCGCCGGCGCACTCCAGCGCGAGTGCGACAACAACGCGACCATCTGGAACCGGGACCGGACCGTCGTCCCCAACGACTTCATCGTGGAACTGAGCACGCCGGACTACGAGCGGCTCAGCCCCTACTCCGGCCAGCTCGGCGACGAGCTCGCCGGCATGGTGCGGGACTACGCCAAGCAGCAGCGCTACACCTTCATGGGCCCGATCAAGGTCAACCTGGAGAAGGCGGACGACCTCGACACCGGTCTGTACCGGGTGCGCAGCCGTACGCTCGCCTCCTCCACCAGCCAGGCACCGGAGCAGCCGCCCGCGGGCGGCCGGCAGCGTCCTGGCGGGCCCGGCTATCCCGGGGCCGGAGCCGGCGCCGCCGCTCCGCCCATGCCTTCCGCCCCGCCGCCCGGCGCCCGTGCCGGCGGCTACGGCTATCCGCCCGCCGCGAGCGCCCAGCGCCCCGGTGCGGCGGCCGGCGGCCTGGCCGGGGCTCCGCAGCCCGGGTCACGGGCGCGCCACTGGATCGAGATCAACGGCACCCGCCACCAGATCTCCCGCGGGACGCTGGTGATGGGCCGCAGCACCGAGGCCGACGTACGGATCGACGACCCCGGCGTCTCCCGCCGGCACTGTGAGATCTGCACCGGTTCGCCCTCGACCATCCAGGATCTCGGCTCCACTAACGGCATCGTGGTGGACGGGCAGCACACCACCCGCGCTACGCTCCGCGACGGCTCGCGGATCGTCGTGGGCAGCACCACCATCATTTACCGGCAAGCCGAAGGGTGAAGCGGGGGCAATGTCAGAGCTGACCCTCACGGTCATGCGGCTGGGTTTTCTGGCCGTACTGTGGCTGTTCGTCATCGTGGCCGTGCAGGTCATCCGCAGCGACCTCTTCGGTACGCGTGTCACCCAGCGCGGGTCGCGCCGGGAGGCGGGGCGGGCGCAGCAGGCACAGCGCCAGCAGGCGCCCCCGCAGCAGCGCCAGCAGCCCGCCGCCGCAGGCCGCACGCGTCGTAACGCACCTACCAAGCTGGTCGTGTCCGAGGGCACCCTCACCGGCACGACCGTCGCGCTCCAGGGCCAGACCATCACTCTGGGCCGGGCGCACGACAGCACGATCGTGCTGGACGACGACTACGCCTCCAGCCGTCATGCCAGGATCTACCCGGACCGCGACGGCCAGTGGATCGTCGAGGACCTGGGTTCCACCAACGGCACGTACCTCGACCGATCGCGGCTGACGACTCCCACACCGATCCCGCTGGGTGCGCCGATCCGTATCGGCAAGACCGTCATCGAGCTGCGGAAGTAGTGCTACATCATGAGTGAGTGCGAGCGGAGCGAGCACGCGGCGGCGGCCGGCACCCATGGCCCCGGTGTGCTCCCGACCGGAGGGTGGGCAGTGTGGCTCGACACGACCGGCTGTACCCGGGGCCGACGGGCGAGGTGCGCATGAGCCTGTCTCTGCGTTTCGCCGCCGGATCGCACAAGGGCATGATCCGGGAGGGCAACGAGGACTCCGGTTACGCCGGCCCCCGCCTGCTCGCCATCGCCGACGGCATGGGCGGCGCCGCCGCCGGTGAGGTTGCCTCCTCCGAGGCCATCTCCACCATCGTCGCCCTGGACGACGACGTCCCCGGCTCCGACGTCCTCACCTCGCTCGGCACCGCCGTCCAGCGGGCCAACGACCAGCTGCGCTCGCTGGTCGAGGAGGACCCCCAGCTCGAGGGCATGGGAACCACCCTGACCGCCCTGCTGTGGACCGGCCAGCGCCTCGGGCTCGTGCACGTCGGCGACTCGCGCGCGTACCTGCTGCGCGACGGCGTCCTGACCCAGATCACGCAGGACCACACCTGGGTGCAGCGCCTCGTCGACGAGGGCCGCATCACCGAGGAAGAGGCCACCACCCACCCCCAGCGCTCGCTGCTGATGCGGGCCCTGGGCAGCGGTGAGCATGTCGAGCCGGATCTGTCGATCCGCGAGGTCCGGGCCGGCGACCGCTATCTGATCTGCTCCGACGGCCTGTCCGGCGTCGTCTCGCACCAGACGCTCGAGGACACCCTCGCCAGCTACCAGGGCCCGCAGGAGACCGTGCAGGAGCTGATCCAGCTCGCGCTGCGCGGCGGCGGCCCCGACAACATCACGGTCATCGTCGCCGACGTCCTCGACCTGGACACCGGCGACACCCTCGCCGGGCAGCTCTCCGACGTCCCGGTCGTGGTCGGCGCGGTTGCCGAGAACCAGCTCCAGCTGCACGACAACGGCATCATGCAGACCCCGGCAGGGCGCGCCTCCGGCCTCGGCCGCAGGCAGCAGGGGCGCGGCGGGGGCGGCGAGTTCGGCCCGCCCGGCTCCGGCGGCGACATCACCGGTTTCATCCCCACCGACGGCTTCGGCGACTACACCGACGAGGACTTCGTCAAGCCCCGCAAGGGCCGCAGGTGGCTGAAGAGATCCTTCTACGGCGTGCTCGCGCTCGCCGTGATCGGCGGCGGTCTCTACGGCGGCTACCGCTGGACGCAGACGCAGTACTACGTCGGCACCAGGGGCGAGCACGTCGCGCTGTACCGGGGCATCAGCCAGGACCTGGCATGGGTGTCGCTGTCGAAGGTGGAGAAGGACCACCCCGAGATCGAACTCAAGTACCTCCCGGACTACCAGCAGAAGCTGGTCGAGGCGACGATCGCCGAGGGCGACCTGTCCACCGCCCAGAAGAAGATCGACGAGCTGGCCGTCCAGGCCTCCGCATGCAAGAAGCACGCCGAGACCCCCACGGCGAGCAAGACCGGTTCGAAGACCGGCGAGGGCCAGGCCGGCGGCACCACGGGAACCACGCCCGTCTCCGTCACGTCCAAGGCATCGCCGAGCCCCTCGGCAACCGCGTCCCCGTCCGCACCCGCGACCACTACTCCCACCCCCGGCCCCAGCCTTTCGGAGGAAGAGCAGAAGGTCGTCTCGCGGTGCGGTGAGCAGTAGGCAAGCCGTGAGAGGCCCCGTCACACGATGAGCAGTACTACCAACTCGCCGACGCACCACACGTCCACGATCGGCTCGATCGGTACACCGAGCCGGCGCAACACCGAGCTCGCGCTGCTGGTGTTCGCCGTCGCCATCCCGGTCTTCGCCTACGCCAACGTGGGCCTCGCCATCAACGAGCAGGTGCCGTCCGGCCTCCTGAGCTACGGCCTCGGCCTCGGCCTGCTGGCCGGCGTCGCGCACCTCGTCGTGCGCAAGTTCGCGCCGTACGCGGACCCGCTGCTGCTGCCGGTGGCCACGCTGCTGAACGGGCTCGGACTCGTCGCCATCTGGCGGCTCGACCAGTCCAAACTGCTGCAGCGGATCGAACAGGCCGGTACCGCGGCGCCCCGGCAGCTGCTGTACACGGCGATGGGCATCGCGCTGTTCGTCGTGGTGCTGGTCTTCCTCAAGGACCACCGCGTCCTCCAGCGCTACACCTACATCTCCATGGTCGGCGCGATCTTCCTGCTGCTGCTGCCGCTCGTGCCGGGCCTCGGGCAGAACATCTACGGCGCCAAGATCTGGATCTCGGTCGCCGGTTTCTCCATTCAGCCCGGTGAGTTCGCCAAGATCGTGCTGGCGATCTTCTTCGCCGGCTACCTGATGGTGAAGCGCGACGCGCTCGCCCTGGCCAGCCGCCGCGTCCTCGGCCTGTACCTGCCGCGCGGCCGCGACCTCGGCCCGATCATCGTCGTCTGGATCATCTCGATCCTGATCCTGGTCTTCGAGACGGACCTCGGCACCTCGCTGCTGTTCTTCGGAATGTTCGTCATCATGCTGTACGTCGCCACCGAGCGGACCAGCTGGATCGTCTTCGGTCTGCTGATGTCCGCGGCCGGCGCGGTCGGCGTGGCCCAGTTCGAGAGCCACGTCCAGCAGCGTGTCCAGGCCTGGCTCGACCCGATGAAGGAGTACACGCTCTCCCAGCAGGGCGTCGCCGGCCACTCCGAGCAGGCCATGCAGGCCCTGTGGGCGTTCGGCTCCGGCGGCACCCTCGGCACCGGCTGGGGCCAGGGCCACTCGGAGCTGATCAAGTTCGCCGCCAACTCCGACTTCATCCTCGCCACCTTCGGCGAGGAGCTCGGCCTGGCCGGCATCATGGCGCTCCTGCTGCTGTACGGCCTGATCGCCGAGCGCGGTGTGCGCACCGCCCTCGCCGCCCGCGACCCGTTCGGCAAGCTGCTGGCCATCGGCCTGTCCGGCGCCTTCGCCCTCCAGGTGTTCGTCGTCGCCGGCGGTGTGATGGGCCTCATCCCGCTCACCGGTATGACGATGCCCTTCCTGGCCTACGGCGGTTCCTCCGTCATCGCCAACTGGGCGCTGATCGGCATCCTGATCCGCATCAGCGACACCGCGCGCCGTCCCGCGCCCGCCCCCGCTTCGAACCCCGACGCCGAGATGACCCAGGTGGTCCGCCCGTCATGAACAAGCCCCTGCGCCGGATCGCGATCTTCTGCGGCCTCCTGGTCCTCACCCTGCTGCTGCGCGACAACTACCTGCAGTACGTCAAGGCGGACAGCCTCGCCAGCGACACCAAGAACCGTCGCGTCAACATCACGCGCTACTCGACCCCGCGCGGCGACATCATCGTCGAGGGCAAGGCCATCACCGGCTCGGTCGAGACCAGCGGCGACTACAAGTACAAGCGCACCTGGTCCAACGGCGCGATGTGGGCGCCGGTCACCGGCTACTCCTCGCAGGCCTTCGGCGCCAACCAGCTGGAGAAGCTCGAGGACGGCATCCTCAGCGGCAACGACGACCGGCTCTTCTTCCGCAACACCCTGGACATGATCACGGGCAAGGAGAAGGAGGGCGGCAGCGTCGTCACCACCCTCAACGCCGCCGCGCAGAAGGCCGCGTACAAGGGCCTGGGCGACAAGAAGGGCGCGGTCGCCGCGATCGAGCCGTCCACCGGCAAGATCCTGGCGCTGGTCTCGACCCCGTCGTACGACCCGTCGAAGTTCGCCGGGTCCTCCGACACGGACCAGGAGGCGTGGAACGCCGTCCAGAAGAAGAACGACGCCGACGACCCGATGCTGAACCGCGCGCTGCGCGAGACCTACCCGCCCGGCTCCACGTTCAAGGTGGTCACGGCCGCCGCCGCGCTGGAGAACGGCGAGGTCTCCGGCGTCGACGAGAAGACCGACACCCCGGACCCGTTCCCGCTGCCGCAGTCCACGAACAAGCTCACCAACGAGCACGGCACCTGCGAGAACGCCACGCTGCGCTACGCGCTCATGGTGTCCTGCAACACCGTCTTCGCGAAGATGGCCGACAACGTCGGCAACGAGAAGATGATCGAGCAGGCGGAGAAGTTCGGCTTCAACGAGACCGAGCTGGACACCCCGGTGCGGGCGGCCAAGTCCACCTACCCCGAGGACAACCCGCCGCAGAACGCCCTGGACGGCATCGGCCAGGGTTCCAACGCGGCCACCCCGCTCCAGATGGCCATGGTCGCCTCGGCGGTCGCCAACGACGGCAAGCTGATGAAGCCGTACATGGTCGACCAGCTCAAGGCACCCAACCTGGACACCCTGGAGACGACCGAGCCCCAGCAGCTGTCCCAGGCCGTCTCGTCGAAGACGGCGCAGGCCCTCCAGGAAATGATGGAGACGGTCGTCAACGACCCGCAGGGCACCGGCGGCAAGGCCAAGATCGACAACGTCGTCGTCGGTGGCAAGACCGGTACCGCCCAGCACGGCCTCAACAACAGCGAGAAGCCGTACGCCTGGTTCATCTCGTACGCGAAGCTGTCCGACGGCAGCGCGCCGGTGGCCGTCGCCGTCGTCGTCGAGGACGGCGCCGCCGACCGCGGCGACATCACCGGTGGCGGTCTGGCCGGCCCGATCGCCAGGAACGTGATGAAGGCAGTCATCGACAGCAAGAAGTGACCCCCATCACGTCGCCTACACATCGGTGCACGTTGCGATACCGGTCCTGTATCGGGTGACGGGCTTGGCCAGGTCACACAGCGCCGTCCGGGTACGGTATGCCCGGACGGCAGCCTCCGGCCGCACACGTGTGCCGGTCGGGACCGACGGAGAGGGCTGGTAGGTAGCTATGGAAGAGCCGCGTCGCCTCGGCGGCCGGTACGAGCTGGGCCACGTGCTCGGTCGTGGTGGCATGGCGGAGGTCTATCTCGCGCATGACACCCGTCTCGGCCGCACCGTGGCGGTGAAGACGCTGCGCGCGGACCTCGCGCGCGACCCTTCCTTCCAGGCCCGGTTCCGCCGGGAGGCCCAGTCTGCCGCCTCGCTCAACCACCCCGCGATCGTCGCGGTCTACGACACGGGCGAGGACTACATCGACGGGGTCTCGATCCCGTACATCGTCATGGAGTACGTCGACGGCTCCACGCTCCGTGAGCTGCTCCACTCCGGCCGCAAGCTGCTGCCGGAGCGGACGCTGGAGATGACCATCGGCATCCTCCAGGCCCTGGAGTACTCGCACAGAGCCGGCATCGTCCACCGCGACATCAAGCCCGCGAACGTCATGCTGACGCGCAACGGCCAGGTCAAGGTCATGGACTTCGGCATCGCCCGCGCCATGGGCGACTCCGGCATGACGATGACCCAGACGTCCGCGGTCATCGGCACGGCCCAGTACCTCTCGCCGGAGCAGGCCAAGGGCGAGCAGGTCGACGCGCGCTCCGACCTGTACTCGTCGGGCTGTCTGCTCTACGAGCTGCTGACGGTCCGCCCGCCGTTCGTCGGGGACTCCCCGGTGGCCGTGGCCTACCAGCACGTCCGCGAGGAGCCGCAGCCCCCGAGCGTCTTCGACCCCGAGATCACCCCCGAGATGGACGCCATCGTCCTGAAGGCGCTGGTCAAGGACCCGAACTACCGCTACCAGTCCGCCGACGAGATGCGCCTGGACATCGAGGCCTGCCTCGACGGCCAGCCGGTCGGCGCGACCGCGGCCATGGGCTCGGTCGGTTACGGCGGCTACGGCGACGACCAGGCGACCACGGCGCTGCGCTCCGCGGACGCCGGGGCCACGTCGATGCTGCCGCCCATGAACCCGGACGACGGCGGCTACGGCTACGACGACCGTCCCGACCGGCGCCGCCAGAAGAAGTCCAACGCCTCGACGATCCTGCTGGTCGTCGCCGCGGTGCTGGTGCTCGTCGGCGCGGTGCTGATCGGCAAGTGGGTGTTCAGCGGCGGCGTGAACAACGAGTCGGTGGCGGTGCCCAACCTGGTCGGCCAGGTCCAGGCGGACGCCGTGAAACAGCTGACCAACAGCGACCTCAAGCTGGGAACGGTCACCCAGAAGGCCTGCGAGGACCAGCCCAAGGGCAAGATCTGCGACCAGGACCCCAAGGCCGCGACCAAGGTCGACAAGGACTCCACCGTCAACCTCGTCGTGTCGACCGGGGCACCCAAGGTCGCCGTGCCGAGTGTGCTCGGCAAGAGCCTGGAAGACGCCAAGGCGCTTCTGGAAGGCGACCAGTACGGGCTCGTCGTCGAGACCAAGGAGCAGGTGTCCACCGAGGCGGAGGGCACCGTCCTCGAGCAGAGCCTGAAGCTCGGCAAGGAGGTGGAGAAGGGCACCACCATCACCCTCACCATCGCCAAGGCCGAGGAGAAGGCCACCGTCCCGGACGTCTCCAACAAGAGCTGCGACGACGCCAAGGCGCAGATGGAGCAGAACGACCTCAAGGGCAACTGCGTCGAGGTCGACACCCAGGACCAGAACCAGGTCGGCAAGGTCATCCAGACCGTCCCGGCGATCGGCTCCCAGGCCGACAAGGGCTCCACGGTCCAGATCCAGATCGGCAAGAGCAACCAGACCCAGGTCCCGTCCAACCTCCAGGGCCTGAGCGTCAAGGACGCCAAGAAGGCGCTCCAGGATGCCGGCCTGAACGTCGGCAACATCACCGGCAACTCGGACGACGACGCCCAGGTCATCAGCTCGGACCCGGCCCCCGGCAGCACCGTCAACAAGGGCCAGACGGTCAACCTGGTCGCCTTCAAGAACGGTGACAACAACAACGGCGGCAACAACGGCGGCGTCAACTTCTTCGGCGGCACCAGCGGTTAGCGGCCGCGCATGACACCAAGGGCGTGGGCCCCACCGGATGCGTCCGGTGGGGCCCACGCCCTTCGGTGCTGCCCTGCGCGTCGCCGCCGGGACCGGCGGCACCGCCGTGAGCCGGGGGCTGCGCAGGAGTGGAGCGCCGGAACCGCCCAGGTGGCTCTCGGGCAACCGGGAGCCGGGCGGAAGGCCCGAAGCCGCAAAGGCAGGTTGCGGCTTCGGGCCAACGTCATGCCGGGGGACGGACTCCTCGGGGAGAGGCGGTCACGTCAGCCCAGTTCCTTCGGCGGCGTCCGGTCCGCGTCCACCTTCTCCACGCGCTCCAACTCGCCCCACACCACGTACCGGTAGCGGCTCGTGTACACCGGCGTGCAGGTCGTCAGGGTGATGTAGTGGCCGGCCTTCTTCTTGCCCGACTCCTTGGGGATCCGGCCGAGGACCTCGACGTTGTACTTCGAGGTCTCGGGGAGGACCGCGTACACCTTGTAGACGTACCAGTCGTCCTTCGTCTCGAAGACGATCGGGTCGCCCTTCTCCAGCTTGTCGATGTTGTGGAACTTCGCTCCGTGGCCGTCGCGGTGGGCGGCGAGCGTGAAGTTGCCCTCCTTGCCGCTCGTGGGGAGCGCGGCCTTGAAGGGGTCGGTGTAGTAGCCGGCGACGCCGTCGTTGAGGATCTTCGACGAGGTGCCCTTCTCGACCAGGACCTCGCCGTTCTTCATCGCGGGCACGTGCAGGAAGCCGATGCCGTCCTTGGTGTCGAGCGCCCCGGGACCGCTGTCCTGCTGGGCCCAGTTGTCACGCACCTTGTCGCCCTGCCGGTCCGCGTGCCGGTCGGCCACGATGTTCGTCCACCACAGGGAGTAGACGACGAAGAGGCCGAGCACCAGGCCGGCCGTGATGAGGAGTTCGCCGAACACGCTGACGGCCAGCGCGATCCGGCCGCCACCGCGGCGCCGCGGCGCGGGATCGGGCGCGTCCACGCGCGCGTGCTCTTCGTGCTCGGTGTCGCCGGTGGTCGCTGCCACGTTCATCTGCCCCTACTCGACTGCACGCCTACTCGACGAGCGCATCCGGCTTTCCCTTGCTGCGCGGCCGTTCCTCGACCATCTTGCCCCAGACGATCAGGCGGTACTTGCTGGTGAACTCCGGGGTGCAGGTGGTGAGGGTGATGTACCGGCCCGGCCCGGTGAATCCGGACTCCGGCGGCACGGGGTCGAGGACGCTCGTGTTGCTGGGAGCGGTCACCGGCAGGGAGGACGCCATCTTGTAGACGAAGTACTCGTCCTGCGTCTCGACGACGATGTCGTCGCCCGCCTGAAGCCTGTTGATGTAGCGGAACGGCTCGCCGTGGGTGTTGCGGTGGCCCGCGAGCCCGAAGTTGCCGGTCTTCGCGTCGGGCATCGCCGTCTGCAGCGGGCTCTCGCCGTAGTGCCCGACCATGCCCTTGTCGAGCACCTTCTTGTTGCTGATGCCCTCCGCGATCGGCACCACCACGTCCAGCTTCGGGATGTGCAGGATGGCGAAGCCCTGCCCCGGCGAGAACACCCCCGGGGCGCCCTTGCCGTTCGCCCAGTCGTCCTGGAGGCTGCTGGCCTCCCTGTCCGCCTGCGCGTGCGCCCGCACGTTCGTCCACCACAGCTGGTAGGTGACGAAGAGCAGCATCAGCACGCCCGTGGTGATGAACACCTCGCCGACCGCCCGGCTGGCGACCACGGCGGCGCTCGGCTTGCGGGCCCGCTGCCGACGGCGCGCCTCCACGCGGGACAGCGGCCGCTCGTCCTGGGGAGGCGCATCGGCCCCGTTGTACGACTCGGAGACGTCGCCCGTGCCCCCATGGCGGCCGTGACGGCCCTTGGCGGCCTTTCTGCGGGCCGCACGACCACCTGCCGGGGTTCCAGGGGCAGGGGAGGCCGAAGAGGCGCCAGAAGCGGCTATGGGGCCGCCGCCGAACATGGACGCCGGCGGTAGCCGCAGCGCCACCGTCTCCTCGTCGATCGGCGGCTGGTACGGCTCCCCGCCGTAGGGACCTGCTCCGCGGGCATCACCGCCGAACGACTCGTACGGCGCGGTGCCGTACGAGTCCTCGCGCTCGGGGCGCAGCGCGGTCACGCCGAGGCCCTGCCCACCACCGGGGCGAGCCCCGCCGACCTCGCCACCGCGCCCTGGTCGCCGCACTCCACCAGCCAGTTGGCCAGCATCCGGTGCCCGTGCTCGGTCAGCACCGACTCGGGGTGGAACTGGACCCCCTCGACGGGCAGTTCACGGTGGCGCAGGCCCATGATGATCCCGTCGTGCGTACGGGCCGTGACCTCGAGGGCGGCCGGCACCGTCGCGGGCTCGGCGGCCAGCGAGTGGTAGCGGGTCGCCGTGAAGGGGGTCGGTAGGCCGGCGAACACGCCCCGGCCCTCGTGCTCGACCAGCGAGGTCTTGCCGTGCAGCAGCTCCGGCGCCCGGTCCACCACACCGCCGTACGCCACCTGCATCGACTGCATGCCCAGGCAGACGCCGAAGACGGGGACACCGGTGGCCGCGCAGTGCCGGACCATCTCGATGCAGACGCCGGCCTCCTCGGGCGTACCGGGCCCGGGGGAGAGCAGCACGCCGTCGAAGCCGTCCTGGGCGTGGGCCGTGGAGACCTCGTCGTTGCGCAGGACCTCGCACTCGGCGCCCAGCTGGTACAGGTACTGGACCAGGTTGAAGACGAAGCTGTCGTAGTTGTCGACGACGAGAATGCGCGCGCTCACTGGTTGTCCACCGTCACATCGTTGAAGGGAAGCAGCGGTTCGGCCCACGGGAAGACGTACTGGAACAGCGCGTACACCACGGCCACGACCAGCATGATCGAGATCAGCGCCTTGACCCACGCGTTTCCCGGCAGATGCCGCCAGATCCAGCCGTACATGCCGTCCCTTCCGTCGCATCACGGCTCCTGACTCACGCCGTACGCCACCAGACTAACGGCGCAGGGCCTTCGGTTCGCCTGCCTCCACGGGCTGTGTGGAGTCCAGGTGCGCCCAGACGATCAGCCGGTGACTGTGCCCCCATTCCGGATCGCACGTGGTCAACGTCAGGTACCGGCCCGGACGCGTGTACCCCGACTTACGTGGCACAGCGTCGATCACCTCGACGTCGGAGGGCACGGTTTTGTAAGGCCCTTTGTCGATCCGATAGGTGAACCAGGTCGTCCCGTCCGTCAGGACCACCGCGTCCCCCCGCCTGAGCTCGGGAAAGTCCTTGAAAGGGTCGCCATAGGTACGGCGGTGGCCCGCGACGGAGAAATTCCCGGTCTGTCCGAGCCGCGCGCTGCGCGCGTAGTGCCCCAGCCCCTTCTTCAGGGTGCCGGTCGCCGTGCCTTCGAGCACCGGCTTGTTCCACGTGAAACCAAGACGCGGGATGTACATGACCGCGAAGGGCCGGCCGGCGCGGTACGGCGCCGGCCGCGCGGTGGCGCTCGCGCCGGGGGTGGGACCCGTGGTCCCTTGTGCCCACTGGTCGTGGAGGTCGTCGATCTGGTCGCCCATGACGCGGTCGGCCTGTACGCCGGTCCAGAACAGCACGTAGACGACGAAGAGGACGATGACGGTGCCGGCGGTGATGCACAGCTCGCTGAACGTCCTGACGATCACCCGCACCGACACAGGCGCCCCCCGGCGGCCGCTACCCCACTACTCCACAGGCTTGGCGTAGTGCAGATCCACTGTGCCCGAGTAGCCGGGCAGAGTCACCGCCCCGTCCTCGGTGACTTTCCAGCCGAGGCCGTAGACGTTCACGTAGACCATGTAGTTCTGGATCGCGGGGGCCTCGGCGAGCGCCTGCTGAAGCTTCTCCGGGTCGCCGACCGCCTGGATCTTGTACGGCGGTGAGTAGACGCGGCCCTGGAGGATCAGGGTGTTGCCGACGCAGCGCACGGCGCTGGTGGAGATCAGCCGCTGGTCCATGACCTTGATGCCCTGGGCGCCGCCCTGCCAGAGCGCGTTCACGACGGCCTGCAGGTCCTGCTGGTGGATGACCATGTAGTCGGGCTGCGGCTCCGGGTAGCCGGGGAGCTTGGCGGTGGCGTTCGGCGGGGCGTCGTTGAGGGTGACGGTGATGGCCTTGCCCTTGACCTTCTGGGTCCCCGCGTTCTTCTCCAGGCCCGCGAGCTTGTCGTCCTGGGCCTGGGTGCTGCCGTCGTCGGCCTCGGCCAGGGACTCCACGTCGTCGCGCAGGGCCCCGTTCGTCTCGTCCAGCTCGCCGTTCTTCTGGCTGCGCTCCTGGATGAGGTCGGACAGCTTCAGCAGGGAGGCGTCCGTGCGGATGTTGGTGCCCTTGGCCGTGTTGAAACTGGTGAAGAAGAGGAGGCCTGCGAGGGCGAAGACCCCCACGGTGAGCACCCGTACGGGCCGGAAGCCGCCCCGGCGGTCGGAGGCGGAGGAGGGGTCGCCGGCGGACTCGGGGGCGGAACCCGTTGTACCCGTCCCGGGGGAGTCGGCAGAATTGCTCAACGTACCCTTATCTCCTTCGGCGCCGTAGAAGCACTACGCTAACGGACGCCCGGGGGAGCCCTTCAGTCCCCTAGACACAGCCCCCGAGCCCGATCCAGCACCTGCGCGGCCACGCAGCGCATCGACAGGAGAGACCCTCGTGCCGAAGTCACGTATCCGCAAGAAGGCCGACTACACGCCGCCCCCGGCGAAGCAGGCGACCGCCATCAAGCTGAACAGCCGTGCCTGGGTCGCGCCGGTGATGCTGGCCATGTTCCTCATCGGACTCGCCTGGATCGTCGTCTTCTACGTGACGGACGGCTCGCTGCCCATCGACAAGCTGGACAACTGGAACATCGTCGTGGGCTTCGGGTTCATCGCGGCCGGATTCGGCGTCTCCACGCAGTGGAAGTAGCGGTGTCCGCAGCAGTGGAAGCAGCGCTGCCACCGGCGGGGCCGGCGCGGGGCGAGTAGTTCTGCCCAGGGCTATCCCCTGAGTTATCCACAGCAGTTTTCCACATGGGGAAAAGAAAGACGATCTGTGGATAACTCACCGAAGGTTGACGCCGGTGTGACGTAACTACCGGCTGTCACCTTCACTCGAATGACTGTTCGCCCCCTGCCTGACCTGCCCAAACGCCGGTCGATGGCAGGGGGCACAGCTGTTCCCGCACGTTGTGCACAAGATTCGACACAGACTGTGGACAACAGCGCGCTCAGGTGAGCTGGACGGTCCTCAGGAGCGTGGCCACCACGACGACGGCCAGCATCAACGCGCAGGTCCCGAACTGGACGAGGGCCCTCCGCTCACGGGGGGCGTGGACCATGCCGATCCCCATCACGACACCCGCGACCAGACCGCCGATGTGGGCCTGCCAGGAGATGCCGCTCCACCCGAACGTGATGACCAGGTTGATCACCAGCAGGGCGATGATCGGCCGCATGTCCTGCCGCAGCCGGCGCATCAGCACGGCCGTCGCACCGAACAGACCGAAGATCGCGCCCGAGGCGCCCAGCATCGCGGTGCCCGGGGAGGCGAGCAGATAGCTCAGGGCACCGCCCGCGAGACCGGACACCAGGTAGAGCGACAGATAGCGGGCCCGGCCGAGCGCCTGTTCCAGCGGGCCGCCGAGCCACCACAGGCCCAGCATGTTGAAGGCGAGGTGCCAGGGAGCCTCGTGCGTGAACATCGAGGTCACCATGCGGTACCACTCGCCCTCGGCCACGCCCTCCGTCGGGTTGAAGGGGGCCGGCGGCCACTGGCCGATCAGCACCAGGCTGTCCAGCAACGAGGACCGCACCTGCACGGCGAGGAACACCGCCACGTTGATCCCGATGAGGATCTTGGTGAGCAGCCGGGGATCGGCGGTGACGACGCCCCCCGCGAGCGTGCGGGGCTGCGAGGCGCCGGGCGCGTGCCCCGTACCGGAGCCCTCGCGCACGCAGGTGGGGCACTGGAAACCGACGGAGGCGCTGACCATGCACTCCGGGCAGATCGGGCGCTCGCAGCGGGTGCAGCGAATGCCGGTCTCCCGGTCGGGGTGCCGGTAGCAGACGGGCAGGCCGCTCTGCGCGTCGTCCTGCCGGCTGCCAGGCGCCTGGTCCATGGGCTCCCCCAGGTAAGTCGTCCGAGTTGTGGTGGTCGAGTATCGGAGCAGTCGGCGTAGTCGGAAAGGAACCGCCCTGCTCATCCTTACGGACGAGCAGGGCGTTTGGTTCCCGACGGCGCGCCGGTGGCTCCCGAGGGTGCGCCGGTGGCTCCCGACGGCGCGCAGGAGCGTCGCCTCAGCTCTTGCGGCTCTCGACGACGACCGACTCGATGACGACGTCCTTCAGCGGACGGTCGGTGCGCGGGTTGGTCTGGGCGGCCGCGATGGCGTCCACCACCTTCTGGCCGGCCGGGTCGACGACCTCGCCGAAGATGGTGTGCTTGCGGGTCAGCCAGGCCGTCGGAGAGACGGTGATGAAGAACTGCGAGCCGTTGGTCGCCGGGCCGGCGTTCGCCATGGCCAGCAGGTAGGGCCTGTCGAAGCGCAGGTCCGGGTGGAACTCGTCCTCGAACTGGTAGCCGGGGCCGCCGGTCCCGTTGCCCAGCGGGTCGCCGCCCTGGATCATGAATCCGCTGATCACGCGGTGGAAGACCGTGCCGTCGTACAGCCTGTCCTTGGACCGCACGCCGGTCTCCGGGTTGACCCACTCACGCTCGCCGGTCGCGAGGTCGACGAAGTTCTTGACCGTCTTCGGGGCGTGGTCCGGGTAGAGCCGGATCTCGATGTCGCCGTGGTTGGTCTTCAGGGTGGCGTACAGGTGCTCGGCCACGGTCTGCCTTCCGTTGTCTCTCTGTGACCCACAGATCCTCGCACGGTCCGGGGCGGGCATCTTCCGACCGTCCGTTCCGGCATCAGAAGCGTCGGTTCGGGTACACAAAAGCATCCGACTCGTCCGGGACGGGAGCGGGCGGCGCCGATCCGTGGCATCGTCGGCTTTGTCGCCCTGTCGACCCTCTATTGCCATTGCCCCTGATCCGTCCCCTATCGCATGTGATCAGCACCCGTATGCCCGTCCACGCGTGCCGGGACGGCCATTGACAGGCATGATCCGTAAAAGGGTGGAAAGTCGAAATACCGTACGCCACCGAGGAGGAGGAACCCGTGACCCGCATCGACAGCGTGCGCGCCGCGACCGGCTCGGCGAAGGACAGCGTGCTGCACGCCGCGGAAGTGGTGGCGCCCTACGCCGACACGGCCAAGGAACGGGCCGCGCTCTACGCGCATGAGGCCCGTGTACGGCTCGCGCCCAAGGTGTCGCTGGCCGCAGAACAGGCCCGCGTGCAGTACGACGCCCACGTCGCCCCGCGTCTGGAGCAGGCCAAGACCCATGTCCCGCCGAAGGTGGACCTGGCCGCGCAGGAAGCGGCCGCCCGCACCCGGCTGGTCGCACGACAGGCCGCCGAATACTCCCGGCCGAGGATCGAACAGGCCGTGGCCGCGGCCGGGCCCGTGAAGGACGAGGCCGCCGCCCGAGGCGTCGCCGCGCTGGCCGCACTGCGCGGCCAGGTGACGCCGAAGGAGATCGAGAAGCTGACGCGCAAGCACCGGCGGCGGGCCAAGGCGGGCAAGCTCGCCAAGGCGCTGATCGTCCTCGGTGCCGTCGCCGGCGGTGCCTACGCGGCCTGGAAGTGGTGGGACAAGCAGGCCAACCCGGACTGGCTGGTCGAGCCGCCGGCGGCCACGGAGGTTCCCGCCTCGGGCGGCCTCACCTCGGTGGACGGCAGCGGCGATCCGGCGGTCCTCGACGCCGAGGTACAGGCCAAGGAAGCCGAGGAGGAGGCCGCGAAGAACCGCGACGACCGCAGCTGAGCGGCCCACGGCCCACGGCCCACCTGCGGCGCCTCAACGGAAAAAAGACCCCGCCCACCTGCGTTTCCGCAGGTGGGCGGGGTCTTTCCGTGGAGCCTAGGGGAGTCGAACCCCTGACATCTGCCATGCAAAGACAGCGCTCTACCAACTGAGCTAAGGCCCCGCAAGAGACGTCCGGTCGGAAAACCTCGTACCGCCGGGCGCCGCAGACCAGAGTACCGGGTCACCCGGGGTATCTCGCAAAAAGATTGGGGGTCCCCGCGGATGACCACTCTCCGTAAGATGCTCGGACGCGGTTCGCTACAGCGAACCGCGGTTTCTGGGGAAGCGATGGGGAGACGCAATGGACGCCGCACAGCAGGAAGCGACCGCGAGAGCGCGGGAACTTCAGCGGAACTGGTACGGAGAGCCGCTGGGGGCGCTCTTCCGTAAGCTCATCGACGATCTTGGTCTCAACCAGGCTCGTCTCGCTGGGGTACTGGGACTCTCGGCGCCGATGCTGTCGCAGCTGATGAGCGGTCAGCGGGCGAAGATCGGCAACCCGGCCGTGGTGCAGCGGGTGCAGCTGCTCCAGGAGTTGGCCGCCCAGGTCGCGGACGGCAGCGTCAGCGCCGCCGAGGCGACCGAGCGCATGGACGAGATCAAGCGGTCCCAGGGGGGCTCGGTGCTCAGCAACACCACACAGACGACGAGTGGTTCGGGCGCGCCCACGGTCAAGCGGGTCGTCCGCGAGATCCAGTCCCTGCTGCGCTCGGTGGCCGCCGCCGGCGACATCATCGACGCCGCCGACACTCTCGCCCCGACCCACCCGGAACTGGCAGAGTTCCTCCGGGTGTACGGCGCCGGCCGTACCTCCGACGCGGTCACGCACTACCAGTCCCACCAGAACTGAGCCCTCGGCCCGGTCGCCGAAGGGGGTTCGGCAGCCGGGCAGTCGGCAGCTCGGGGGACAGCGGAACGCAGCGGGGCTCACGGGGGTCGTATCACTCATCACGGGGGAAGCAGAGAGGCAGAGGGGGAGACCCGAGCGGGACCAGGGGGAGGAGCGACGCACAGCCATGGGTGAGGTCTTCGCCGGACGGTACGAACTGGCCGATCCGATCGGTCGCGGAGGGGTCGGTGCGGTCTGGCGCGCCTGGGACCACCGCCGCCGCCGTTACGTGGCCGCCAAGGTGCTCCAGCAGAGCGACGCGCACGCGCTGCTGCGCTTCGTCCGCGAGCAGGCGCTGCGGATCGACCATCCGCATGTGCTCGCGCCCGCCAGCTGGGCCGCCGACGACGACAAGGTCCTGTTCACCATGGATCTGGTGGCCGGCGGCTCGCTGGTCCATCTCGTCGGCGACTACGGCCCGCTGCCCCCGGTCTTCGTGTGCACGCTGCTCGACCAGTTGCTCTCCGGGCTCACCGCGGTCCACGCGGAGGGTGTCGTGCACCGCGACATCAAACCCGCCAACATCCTGCTGGAGGCCACCGGTACGGCCCGGCCGCGCCTCAGGCTCTCCGACTTCGGCATCGCGATGCGGCTGGGCGAGCCCCGGCTGACCGAAACCAACCTCGTGGTCGGAACGCCCGGTTACCTCGCCCCCGAGCAGATGATGGGCGCCGAACCGGACTTCCCCGCCGACCTGTTCGCCGTCGGCCTGGTCGCGCTGTATCTGCTGGAGGGGGCCAAGCCGGACGCCAAGGCGCTCGTCCAGTACTTCGCGGAACACGGGACTCCGGGCGCCCCCAAGAGTGTGCCGGAGCCGCTGTGGCAGGTGGTCGCCACCCTGCTCCAGCCGGATCCGCAGGCGCGCTTCCGTACGGCCACGGGGGCCCGCAAGGCGCTCGCGGCGGCCGTCGAGCTGCTGCCCGAGCCCGGCCCCGACGACGAGCTGATCGAGATCTTCGACCAACTCGGCCCACTGCCCCCGGGTTTCGGCCCCAACGGCCCACCAAGACGGCCGAGTCCCCGCAACTCGCCCACGCCCCAACCGAACACCACCCCCACACAGGGCCACCCACACACCCCACCCGACCCGGAAGGCCCGCACGCCCCACCCGACCGGGACGGCCCGCACTCCCCGCCAGACCCGGGCGGCCCGCATCCCCCACCCGACCCCGGTGGCTCGGGCGTCACATCTGACCTCGGTGGCTCGGGCGTCACATCTGACCTCGGTGGCTCGGGTGCCACACCTGACCCAGGGCGCCCGAACACCTCACCTGAGTCCGCCCGCCTCGGCGCCACACCTGATCGAGGCCGGCCGCACACCCCGCCCGAGTCGGCCGGCCTCGGCGCCGCACCCGGTTCGGGTCTGCCGGACGGCGTGCCCCGGTCGGCCGGCCGGGGCACCGGCCCGCTGCCCGCCCGTCCGGGAGGGGCCCTCGGTGCAGCCCCTGCGGGCACCGGATCCCTCCCCTCCGGTCCAGCGACGCCCGACGCCCCTGCCCGTCCGGGCACAGGCGGCCTGCCCTCCCGGCCGGACGGAACACTTGATCCAGCCCGCCCGGGCACAGGCACAGGCACAGGCACAGGCACAGGATTGGGTACCGGCACGGCGTCGGGCGTCGGCAGGGGTGTGGGGCCCAGCACCGGTGCCGGGATGGCGTGGTCGGGCGGGGGATCCGTACCGGCCGCGCCAGGACATGCTCCGGACTCCGCGCCGAACGACCCACGGCAGCACCCGGATTCGACACCTACGGATCCGCGTCGGCCCACGCCGCCGACGCCACGGCCGGCCACCTCCGCGCCCGCCTCCGCACCCCCTCCCTCCATGTCGGACACCGGCAGCTTCCACCTGCCGCCCCCCCGACCGGCGGTCGGCCCCTTCACCGCACCCGGAGCTCCGGAGCCCTCCACTCCGTATCCCCCCGCCTACGCGCCGACGCCGGGCCCCATGGCCGCGCCCCCGTACGAGCCCACCTTCGTGTTGCCCACCCGCGGCCGGAACGGCGAGGCGTCCACGGCCTCCTACACCGCGCACGACCCGCAGGCCTTACCAGCGTCACCAACCCCGCAGGGCCCGTCCGCGCCGCAGGTCGTCTCGCCGCACGGCCGGCGCCGAGGGCATCGTGCCGCCCGCCGTGGGCGTCCCGGTCCGCCCGCCAGGGTCGCGCTGCCGCTGCTGTTCCTCGCGCTGGCCTGCTACGCCGTGGGGTTCTGGGCGTTGACGCGTATCTGAGCCGCCGCCCGGCGGCGGGCGGTCAGCGTCCACACCCCGAGCACCATCAGCAGCACGCTTCCGGTGCCGATGCCGCCCACGGCGACCGCCTTCATCGCGGGGTCGCCGCCCGACGCTCCGTCACCCGAGGCGCCGGCGCCCGCCAAGTCCCCGCCCCCCGAGGGCACGGGGTCAGGCGCGCCGACGTCGAAGAACCCGCGCGGCACCGACTGCCGCACGTACCCCGGACCGGCCTGGGCGCGGCCGCCGAGCCGGACGCGCAGGGTCAGCCCGTACGGCCCCTCACCGAAACGATCGGCGACCTGCGCGGCGAGGTGCACCACCAGGTAGTACGAGCCGGCGAACCGCAGGGACTTCGTCGGCTCGGTGGGGGCGTACCGGTTGGCGTATCCGACCGGCGGGACCGGGGGCAGCGAGGCCGACTTCTGGCTGCCGCCGTACCCGATGCCCGTTTCCTTGACCGAGGCGCGCACCGGGTTGTAGAGCGTCATCTCCAGGGCGTCGACCACGTACCCGGAGTTCTTCTCCGCGCTGCCCAGGTCGACGGTGGCGGACAGCTGCTGCCCCCAGTCGACGGGCACCTTGTAGAAGAGGGTCTGCCCGGGGACGATCTCGTCGCTCCGGACTCCCTGCTTCACGGCGGCCGCCTCGGCGAAGCCCGCCCCTCCCCGGACGGAGACCGGCTCGTCCACGGGCGGCGTGGGCGTGGACGAGTCCCACACCTCGGGCGCACGCGTGGCGGCCGCCTTCCCCAGGGGCGCCTCGGAGACGGGCGCGAGTTCCAAATCCCAGGTCCCGCCGCCGGAGAGGTCCGTGTCCTCGTCACCACTGCCGGAGCCACTGCCGCTGCCGGAGCCGGTGCGCTCGACTACGACGTAGTACGTACCGGCCTTCTGGCACAGCCCCTTGCCCGGCAGGAGTTCGCGCGCTCCCCAGGCGGTGAGCGGCTGCGGGCTCCCGGCTGTTCCGACGGTCACGGAGTCGGAGGAGCAGGTGACGCTGTCGGCGTCCTGCACGGAGACGCCGATCCCGTCCCCGGCGGAGAGCACGGCTCCCGCGCGCGGGATCGCCGTGACGGAGACGTACACGTCCGACGTGCCGTCGAGTTCGAGGCGGTAGTAGGCCTTGTCCTCGTCCTGGAGGGAACTCCGGTACGTGGCACCGGGTTCCAGACGGGCGGCGCCGGTGGTGCCCGTCGTCGCGGGGGCGCTGCGGACGTCGTCGGCGAAGGCGTACGACGGGACGTCCGGCGCGGCCACGGCGACCCGCACGGGCAGCACCGCCGACGACACGCAGAGGACCGCTCCTACGACCGCGCTCCGCACGACGGCCCGCCACACGGCCGCCCCGCGCCCCGTACGCCGGCCCATCGACCCCGCCCCCTCGCCTTCGACCGAACGTGGGCCATCCTCCCCCGCACGCGCGCGTGCCACCCCCGCATTCCGTACGAGCGTCCGAAAAGCCCGCCTCTAACCGGGGTCCGGGGGATCCGCAACACAAAACCCCGACCGCGAGCGGCGGCCGGGGTCTGCTCAGTCTTCGGTATCGATACTCACGAACCCGTGGGCACGGAGTCAGTCGCCTCCGTCCACAGATCCTGCTCGGCGCGATCCGCCTGGATCTGGCGGTACACGAGGAGCCCGCCGATGGCGGCCAGTGCGACCAGGAGAAGCTTCTTCACCGCGCGACCTCGTCTTTCCTTGACGTAGGGGACCTCTGGCGCCCGACTATACACACCGACCGATACCGATCGGTGACCTGCGTGCGCCCCTCAACTCCCGCCCTCGGCAGCGCAGTAGGAGCGGATCACACCACTCCGATCGGAGGGTGATCACACCCGTACGGACGGTGACGTTTGTCCGTCCTCATCCCATCTGATCCTTACTTCTCCGCTTTTAGAGCCCTTTGCGGCCATCCGGGTGGTGTTCATCAGAACAACGCCACGCCACGAGCGTCGGTCCACCACTTCGCGCCCTCCTTACACATCATGAGGAAAGTACGCAAATCGCCCAACCCGAAAGTGAGGGGCCATGCCCGAGAACCCGGTCAAGAAGCTGTGGACCGTCATCGTCACCGCCTTCCTCGCGCTGTGCACGGCGCTCGGACTGATCACGACGACCGCCACCACGGCGGCGGCGCAGACCGCTCCGACGCGCAGCAGCGAGAGCGTGACCACCGCGGACACGACGGCGTGGCCCACGGCCGCGGCTCCCTGGGTCTGGGCCCAAGCCCGCTCCCTGCCCCCCACGATGAAGCAGCGCATCCGCGCCGAGGCACACGGCAAGTCACCCAGCTGCCGCCACCGCGGCCTCCCGGACACGGAAGCGGCCGAGCACGCCACCGCCTCCTGCGACTCCGCGGACCCGGCCGAGCCGGCCACCCCGCTCCAGCGCTGAGCCCCCCGGCACGCCACGTGCCGCCTCCCCCGACGTAACGGCGAACTTGCGTACAGCCCGCACGAGCAGGCCCGGCAGCTCCCCAGGAGCCACCGGGCCTTCGCCGTGCCACGCCGCACTCGCTCGTCCCCGGTCAGGGGCTCTCACCCACGCCGCGGGCCGAGGACACAGAACTCGTTTCCTTCCGGGTCCGCCATGACGACCCACGACTGGTCACCCTGGCCGATGTCGACACGCTTCGCGCCATGCGCCTCGAGGCGAGCCACCTCCGCGTCCTGGTCATCGGGCCTGAAGTCGAGATGCAGCCGGCTCTTGCCCTGCTTGCTCTCCTCGAGCCGGACGAATTCCAACCCCGGCAGACGGTCCGGCTCCCGGCGGATCTCGAACTCGTCGTCGGAGGAGTGGACCACGACCCACCCGAGAGCGTCGGCCCACCACCGCCCCAGGGCCCCCGGGTCTGCCGAGTGAACGATTACCTGTTCCCATTCCAAGGTCATCCGCCGAGCCTAGGCCTACCCGAGCCCGGAGAACCGGCCTGAGAACCGGCCCGGGAACCCCTTCAACGACCGACGGCAGCCGTTCACGGCCGTTGAGGCCGGCCAGGAACGCCGAAGGCCCCCCGACAGCGCCCGTCCTACTCCTCCGGCTCCCACGCGCGGAGCAGGTCGAACAGGCCTGCGTCTCCCTCGATCTGCAGGGAGTCCGCCGGGATACGGTCGTAGACGAAGAGAACCAGCTCACTGGCCGTGCCGCTCACGGAGACGCCGGCCGCGTTCGGGCCCTCGTCGGCAGCGGCGACAGGCGTGGCGACAGGCGTGGCGCCGGGCACGGAGATACGGGTGGAACGTGCGCCGTCGCCGTCGACCGTGAGGCGCCAGGAGCGGCCCTCGGCGGCGTGGAAGTCGAAGGCGGTGGGCTTGTGCGGCCAGGCACCCGTCGTCGCGACGCAGGTGAACAGGAACTCCTCGACACCGTCGAGTGCCACCTCGTCCGGCAGCGGCTCCGGGGCACCCACAGTGACCTGGGCGTCGTAGGTGTGCACCGCCATCTGCTGGAGCTGGTGCCGGGCGACGGCACCACAGGTCTGCGGCGACTGGGACGCACCCCACCACGTCCAGCAACCGCGATCCGGGCCGGCCTCCCGCAGCGCGTCCACCAGTTGCTCCGTGGACTCCGCCAACCAGGCCGTCATGGCCTCGCGCTCCCGAGGCGCAGCCGGGGCGCCCTCTGGTTCGGACTTGGCCGGAGCAGGCCCTGCGGCGACGGTGGCGGCCCAGGCGCGGCGCCCCTCGCCGATGTGCTGCGCCAGATCGAACAGCGTCCACTCGGGGCAGGTCGGCACCTGCACGTCGAGGCTGGGTGCGGAGGCGACCACGGCGCGGAAGGCGCTCGACCGTTCGTCGATCAGTCGCAACAGAACGGGGAACGTAAGTGTCGTTGTCACGTGGACTCTCTATCACCGTGTTCCGATCATCGGACAGTGATTTTCCCAGCCGCGGCGACCAGTACGTGGCACGGTCCGGACGCCCGCGGCACGAGGCCGGACACCCGCGGCACGGGCCGAGCACCCTGGGCTGACGCCGTGTCCACCAGACCGGCTGCCCACGGCCGTCCGCCGCCGCTGGTGTCAGCCACTGATGTCAAAAGACCCCCGGACCGATGGTCCGGGGGTCTTCTCGCATGTGGGGCTAACAGGATTTGAACCTGTGGCCTCATCCTTATCAGGGATGCGCTCTAACCAACTGAGCTATAGCCCCGCCGCGCTCTGCGGTGTGTGTCCCGCGCGCTGACTCCTGAAGATTAGCGCACGACGTGGGCAGTCCCAAAATCGATAGTCGCGGGACGCCCAGCAGGGTTTGGAACCGCCACGACGGCAGAGGTCACTCGTCCTCGGCCAGCGTCAGCTCGACACCGCCGACGAAGCCCGCGGACAGGTTGTAGATGAACGCGCCGAGCGTCGCGAGCGCGGTCGCGAGGACGACGTCGATGACGGCGATGATCGACGTGAACATCAGGACGTGGGACAGCGACAGGAACGACTGGAGGTCGAAGCCGTTCGACTCGTTCGAGCCGGTCGCCTCCGAGACCGTGCTGCCGACCGTCGAGAAGACACCCATCGCGTCCATGACCATCCACAGGACGGCTGCCGCGACGATCGTGCAGATGCCCAGGGCGATGGAGAGCAGGAAGCTGACCTTCATCACCGACCAGGGGTCGGCCTTCGACACCCGCAGCCGCGCCTTGCGCACCCGGGGCGTGGTGCGGGCACCGGTCCGCGGACGCCGTACGGCGCCGGCCGCGGCCGGTGCCGCGGGGGCCTGGGTCGGATAGGCCTGCGGCGGGTGGTAGGGCCCGGCGGGCTGCTGCTGCGGCTGCCGGTCACCGGGGAGCGGCGATGCCTCCTGCTTGGCCTGCGTGCCTCTGGTGTCCGTCACGGTTCCCCCCTGGGATCCCTTCGATCCTTGCGTGTCGGTCGAGGGCGAGGGCGAGTCGCCCGCAGGGGGCTTGATGGCCTTCAGCTGGGTCGTGTGGGTGTCCGCCGCACGCCCTTCGGCACCCCCCGCGCCCCGCGCGTCGGTCGTACGCGCGTCCCCCGCCGGCGCGGCGGAGCCACGGCCGCCGCCGTTCTTTCCCGTACCGGCAGACGTACCGGCGCCCGTGGCTCCGCTCACGATGACTCTCTCCTCGTGCTACTCGGACGAGGGCGACTCACCCTCGTCCGTGCCGGTGGTCGTGGCTGCCTCGACGGTCTCGTCCACGGCGACCTCGCCGTCGACCTCCTCCGCCTCACGCCCCGCCTCGGCGTTACGTGCGATACCGACGACGGCATCGCGCTTGCCCAGGTTGATCAGTTGGACGCCCATGGTGTCACGGCCCGTCTCCCTGACCTCGTTGACTCGCGTACGAATCACACCGCCGGACAGCGTGATGGCGAGGATCTCGTCGGTCTCCTCGACCACCAGCGCGCCGACGAGCGAGCCGCGATCCTCGACGATCTTGGCAGCCTTGATACCCAGGCCGCCGCGACCCTGGACGCGGTACTCGTCGACGGCGGTCCGCTTCGCGTACCCACCGTCTGTGGCAGTGAACACGAACGTACCGGGTCGAACAACATTCATCGAGAGCAGCTGGTCTCCCTCACGGAAGCTCATGCCCTTGACACCCGAGGTGGCACGGCCCATGGGCCGCAGGGATTCGTCCGTGGCGGTGAACCGGATCGACTGCGCCTTCCTGCTGATCAGAAGCAGATCGTCGTCGGCCGAAACGAGTTCGGCTCCGATCAGTTCGTCGTCGGAACCGTCCTCCGTCTCACGGAGGTTGATCGCGATGACGCCACCGGCACGCGGCGAATCGTAATCCTTCAGAGGCGTCTTCTTGACCAGGCCGCCCTTGGTGGCCAGGACCAGATAGGGCGCCGCCTCGTAGTCGCGGATCGCGAGGATCTCGGCGATCGCCTCGTCCGGCTGGAAGGCCAGCAGGTTCGCCACGTGCTGGCCCCGCGCGTCACGGCCGGCGTCCGGCAGCTCGTACGCCTTCGCCCGGTACACCCGGCCCTTGTTCGTGAAGAACAGCAGCCAGTGGTGCGTGGTGGAGACGAAGAAGTGGTCGACGATGTCGTCTTCCTTGAGCTTCGCCCCGCGTACGCCCTTGCCGCCGCGCTTCTGGGAGCGGTAGTCGTCCGTCTTCGTGCGCTTGACGTAGCCACCGCGCGAGATGGTGACGACGATGTCCTCCTCGGCGATCAGGTCCTCGATGGACATGTCGCCGTCGTAGGGCACCAGCATCGTCTTGCGGTCGTCGCCGTACTTCTCGACGATCGCGGCCAGTTCCTCGCTCACGATGCCGCGCTGGCGGACCGGCGAGGCCAGGATCGCGTTGTACTCGGTGATCTTCGCCTGGAGCTCGTCGTGCTCCTGGATGATCTTCTGGCGCTCCAGGGCGGCCAGTCGGCGCAGCTGCATCTCGAGGATGGCGTTGGCCTGGATCTCGTCGATCTCCAGGAGCTCCATCAGGCCCGTGCGCGCGATGTCGACGGTGTCGCTGCGCCGGATCAGCGCGATGACCTCGTCGATGGCGTCCAGGGCCTTCAGCAGGCCGCGCAGGATGTGCGCCCGCTCCTCGGCCTTGCGCAGCCGGAAGCGCGTACGGCGGACGATGACCTCGATCTGGTGCGCCACCCAGTGGCGGATGAACGCGTCCAGCGAGAGCGTGCGCGGCACACCGTCGACCAGGGCCAGCATGTTGGCGCCGAAGTTCGACTGGAGGTCCGTGTGCTTGTAGAGGTTGTTGAGGACGACCTTGGCGACCGCGTCCCGCTTCAGGACGATGACCAGGCGCTGGCCCGTACGGGACGACGTCTCGTCACGGACGTCCGCGATGCCGCCGACCTTGCCGTCCTTCACCAGGTCGGCGATCTTCTGCGCGAGGTTGTCGGGGTTGGTCTGGTACGGCAGCTCCGTGACCACCAGGCACTGGCGGTTCTGGATCTCCTCGACCTCGACGACCGCGCGCATCGTGATGGAGCCACGGCCCGTGCGGTACGCCTCCTCGATGCCCTTGCGGCCGACGACGAGGGCGCCGGTCGGGAAGTCGGGGCCCTTGATGCGCTCGATGAGGGCGTCCAGCAGCTCCTCGTGCGAGGCTTCCGGATTCTCCAGGTACCACTGGGCGCCGGACGCGACCTCGCGCAGGTTGTGCGGCGGGATGTTGGTCGCCATGCCGACCGCGATACCGGCCGAACCGTTGATCAGCAGGTTCGGGAAACGGGCCGGCAGGACGGTCGGCTCCTGGGAGCGGCCGTCGTAGTTGTCCGTGAAGTCGACGGTCTCCTCGTCGATGTCGCGGACCATCTCCATGGACAGCGGCATCATCTTGCACTCGGTGTACCGCATGGCGGCCGCCGGGTCGTTGCCGGGAGAGCCGAAGTTGCCGTTGGAGTCCACCAGCGGCATCCGCATCGACCACGGCTGCGCGAGGCGGACCAGCGCGTCGTAGATCGAGGAGTCGCCGTGCGGGTGGTAGTTGCCCATGACGTCGCCGACGACGCGGGCGCACTTGTAGAAGCCCTTCTCGGGCCGGTAGCCGCCGTCGTACATGGCGTACAGGACGCGGCGGTGGACGGGCTTGAGGCCGTCCCGGACGTCCGGCAGCGCGCGGGAGACGATGACGGACATCGCGTAGTCGAGGTAAGAGCGCTGCATTTCCGTCTCGAGCCCGACGGGCTCGATGCGCATCACGACGTCGCCGCCCTCTTCAGGGGTGACGGGAGTGTTCTCGTCGGTCATTGCTGGTGAGAATCCTTTCTGGTGCGGTCAGCTGAGACCGACTCAGATGTCGAGGAACCGGACGTCCTTGGCGTTGCGCTGGATGAACGCGCGACGCGCTTCGACGTCCTCGCCCATCAGGACCGAGAACAGGTCGTCGGCCTGGGCGGCGTCGTCGAGGGTGACCTGGCCGAGGACGCGGTGCTCCTGGTCCATGGTCGTGATGCGCAGCTCCTCGGCGTTCATCTCACCGAGGCCCTTGAAGCGCTGGATCGAGTCCTCGCGCACGCGCTTGCCGCGCTGGCGGCCCATCTCGAGCAGCGCGTCGCGCTCCCGGTCGGAGTACGCGTACTCGATGTCCTCCCGGCCCCACTTGATCTTGTAGAGCGGGGGGCGGGAGAGGAACACGTGCCCGGCCTCGACCAGCGGCCGCATGAAGCGGAACAGGAAGGTCAGCAACAGGGTGTTGATGTGCTGGCCGTCGACGTCGGCGTCCGCCATAAGAATGATCTTGTGATAGCGGAGCTTGGAGATGTCGAAGTCCTCGTGCACACCGGTGCCGAAGGCGGAGATCAGCGCCTGGATCTCCTGGTTCTGGAGGATCTTGTCGATCCGCGCCTTCTCGACGTTGAGGATCTTGCCCCGGATCGGAAGGATCGCCTGGTACTGCGGGTTGCGGCCCGACTTGGCCGAACCGCCGGCGGAGTCACCCTCGACGATGAAGATCTCGCACTTGGTGGGGTCGTTCGACTGGCAGTCGGAGAGCTTGCCCGGCAGGGACGCCGACTCCAGCAGTCCCTTGCGGCGGGTCAGGTCGCGGGCCTTGCGGGCCGCCACGCGCGCGGTGGCAGCCTGGATGCCCTTGCGGACGATGTCCGCCGCCTCCACCGGGTTGCGGTCCAGCCAGTCGTTGAGGTGCTCGTAGACCGCCTTCTGGACGAAGGTCTTCGCCTCCGTGTTGCCCAGCTTGGTCTTCGTCTGACCCTCGAACTGGGGCTCGCTCAGCTTGACCGAGATGATCGCCGTCAGACCCTCGCGGATGTCGTCGCCCGTGAGGTTGTCGTCCTTCTCGCGCAGCAGCTTCTTGTCGCGCGCGTACTTGTTGACGAGGTTCGTCAGCGCCGAGCGGAAGCCCTCCTCGTGGGTGCCGCCCTCATGCGTGTGGATGATGTTGGCGAAGGAGTAGACGCCCTCGCTGTAACCGCTGTTCCACTGCATGGCGACTTCGAGGGAGAGGCTCTTCTCCTTGTCCTCCGCCTCGAGGTCGATCACCGTCGGGTGCACCGCTTCGCCCTTGCGGGAGTTGAGGTACTTCACGAAGTCGACGATGCCGCCCTCGTAGTGGTACGTGACGGTCTTGACCTCGTCCTTCTCGTCCGCACCCGCCTCGTCCGCCCCGGCGGTCGCCTTCGCCGACTCGCGCTCGTCGGTGAGTTTGATCGTCAGACCCTTGTTGAGGAACGCCATCTCCTGGAAGCGCCGCGAGAGCGTCTCGAAGGAGTACTCCGTGGTCTCGAAGATGTCGGCGTCGGCCCAGAAGGTGACCGAGGTGCCCGTCTCGTCCGTGGCCTCGTGCTGGACGAGCGGGGCCGTCGGGACGCCCATCTTGTAGTCCTGCGTGTGGCGGTGGCCGTCGGTCTTGACCTCGACCGCGACCTTGCTCGACAGGGCGTTCACGACCGAGACGCCCACGCCGTGCAGACCACCGGAGACCGCGTAACCGCCGCCGCCGAACTTGCCGCCCGCGTGCAGCACGGTCAGCACGACCTCGAGGGCCGGCTTGCCCTCGGACGCGACGATGCCCACCGGGATACCGCGGCCGTTGTCGATGACACGGACGCCGCCGTCGGCCAGGATCGTCACGTCGATGGTGTCCGCGTGGCCGGCCAGCGCCTCGTCGACCGAGTTGTCGACGACCTCGTACACGAGGTGGTGCAGACCGCGCTCGCCGGTCGAGCCGATGTACATACCGGGTCGCTTACGGACCGCGTCCAGACCCTCGAGGACGGTAATGGCGCTGGCGTCGTACGAGGTGGTGACCTCGCTGGACGGGGCGGCTGCCCCGCCGCTGGCGCCGGCGTCGGTGGACGGGATGTTCTCGTTGGGGTTGCCGGAATCGGCCACGAAGCGCCCTTTCTGGCACAGCACCAGCCAGGCTCGTCGGCAGGTTGCCGGAGCGGCTGCGGCATGTTGCGTTGGTAAGCCTTGATCGGCGTTGCTCAGCTTCTCCCGGGCGGTCCCCACGTTCGGGGCGGGATTGGCTTCCAGTCTACCGGTAGCACTGACACTGATGGGGGTTTGCCGGTACCTGAGTCCGCATGTGCCGCCCTCAACCGGTCTCTTCCGGGTCCCGATATACGGAAGGGGGCTCCAAGAGGCTCACGGAGGCACTCAGCGCTTCCGGGTGTCAACCCTTGGCTACTTGGGAGTCACGTCCGAATTCGCACCCGCACGCGGGCACACGGAACGAAGGCCGGGCGGTCCTCACGGGACCCTCCCGGCTTGGAAAAGCGTGACGCACGTCACCCGTAGGTATCGCCGGGACCGGTGCTCCCAGGGGCCCTGAGGGGGCCGTAGCGGCGGGCGGGGCCGTTGGGACCGAGCACCTTGATCTGCCGCACCGTCCCGTGGCCCAGGTCCTCGTTGAGGCGCGCGACCAGAGTCGGCGCGAGCAGCCGCAGGTTCGTCGCCCAGGCCGTCGAGTCACAGCGCACGATCAGCGCCCGCTCGTCCTCGTCGTACTTCTCCGGCACACAGTGCTTCGCCACGTCCTCGCCGACGATCTGCGGCCACCGGCCCATCACACCGCCCACCGCCGCCGGCGCCTCCCACCCGCGCTCGTTGAGCAGCCGGTTGATCGCCGCGCCCAGCGCCATGGGGTCGCGGCCGTCCGCGCGCGCGCCGGAGCGCAGGCCGCCACCGCGCCGTGCCTGCTTCTTCTGCTGAGCCGCGTCCCCCCGCGCGCGTGCCTGCTCGCGGGCCGCCCTGAGCGCCACCCGCGCGAGGTCGACGCCGGACGGCTCGGGGGCCCGCTTCGCGGGCTCGTCGGCGGTCATACGCGCTCCACCGTCCCCTCGGCCACGGCGTACCTGGCCCCCGCGAGCACATGCGGTACGTCGTCGTCGACCGCCGCCGTCACCAGCACCTGCTCACCGGGCGCCACCAGCTCGGCCAGCCGTTCCCGCCGACGGGCGTCCAGCTCGGCGAAGACGTCGTCCAGGACCAGCACCGGTTCGTTGCCCTCGGCCCGCAGCAGGTCGTACGAGGCCAGCCGCAGCGCCAGCGCGTACGACCAGGACTCGCCGTGGGAGGCGTACCCCTTGGCGGGCAGCTGGCCGAGCTTGAGAACCACGTCGTCCCGATGCGGGCCCACGAGCGTCACGCCCCGCTCGATCTCCTGCTTGCGCACGTCCGCGAGCGCGGCCATCAGCTGCCCGTAGAGGTCCTCACGCGTGTGTGCCTCACCGGGCGCGGACGGCTTGTACTCCAGGGCCACCGGACCGCCGCCGGGCGCCAGTTGCTCGTATGCCTTGTCGGCGAGCGGCTGGATCGCGGCGACCAGGTCGAGGCGCTGGGCGAGCAGCTCGGCGCCCACGCGCGCGAGGTGCTGGTCCCACACGTCGAGGGTCGACAGGTCCATGGAGCGGCCGCCGTGCCGTCGGGCGAGCGCGGCCGACTTCAGGAGCGTGTTGCGCTGCTTGAGCACCCGCTCGTAGTCCGAGCGCACGCCCGCCATCCGCGGGGAACGCGCGGTGATCAGCTCGTCGAGGAAGCGGCGCCGCTCACCGGGATCGCCCTTGATCAGCGCGAGATCCTCGGGCGCGAACAGCACGGTCCGTACGATGCCCAGCACATCACGGGGCCTGACCTGCGAGGACCTGTTGATGCGGGCACGGTTGGCCTTGCCCGGGTTCAGCTCCAGCTCGACCAGCTGCTGCCGCTCGCCCTGTCTGATCTGCGCCCGGATGATCGCGCGGTCGGCGCCCATGCGGACCAGGGGCGCGTCCGAGGCGACCCGGTGGCTGCCGAGGGTGGCGAGGTAGCCGACGGCCTCGACGAGGTTCGTCTTGCCCTGCCCGTTGGGGCCGACGAACGAGGTGACGCCCGAGTCGAGCGGAACCTCGACCCGGGCGTACGAGCGGAAGTCGGCCAGCGACAGATGCGTGACGTGCATGGTCGTTCGCCGACCTCCCCCAGGGTTGTGGATCGCGGGGCGACCCTGTGGACTACTTCTTCTCGACCGCGTGGCCGCCGAACTGGTTGCGCAGCGCCGCGATCATCTTCATCTGCGGCGAGTCCTCCTGGCGGGAGGCGAACCGCGCGAACAGCGAGGCCGTGATGGCGGGCAGCGGCACGGCGTTGTCGATGGCGGCCTCGACCGTCCAGCGGCCCTCGCCGGAGTCCTGCGCGAAGCCGCGCAGCTTGTCGAGGTGCTCGTCCTCGTCCAGGGCGTTGACGGCCAGGTCGAGCAGCCAGGACCGGATGACCGTGCCCTCCTGCCAGGAGCGGAAGACCTCGCGCACGTCCGTGACGGAGTCGACCTTCTCCAGCAGCTCCCAGCCCTCGGCGTAGGCCTGCATCATGGCGTACTCGATGCCGTTGTGGACCATCTTCGCGAAGTGCCCGGCGCCGACCTTGCCGGCGTGCACCGCGCCGAAGTCGCCCTCGGGCTTGAGCGCGTCGAAGACGGGCTGCACCTTGGCCACGTGCTCCGCGTCGCCGCCGTACATCAGCGCGTAGCCGTTCTCCAGGCCCCAGACGCCGCCGGAGACGCCGCAGTCCACGAAGCCGATGCCCTTGGCGGCCAGTTCCCCGGCGTGCTTCTCGTCGTCCGTCCAGCGGGAGTTGCCGCCGTCCACGACGACGTCGCCCGGCTCCAGCAGCTCGGCGAGCTCGTCGACGGTCGACTGGGTGGCGGCGCCTGCCGGGACCATCACCCAGACCACGCGCGGGCCCTTGAGCTTGCCCACAAGCTCTTCGAGGCTGTGGACATCGGCGAGGTCCGGGTTGCGGTCGTATCCGACGACGGTGTGGCCCGCGCGGCGGATCCGCTCGCGCATGTTGCCGCCCATCTTGCCGAGGCCGACGAGACCGAGCTCCATCAGTTGTTCCTTAAGTCGCTGTGTGGCGTGTGGGGCGCATTCGCACCCATGTCCGAGCCTAAACCCGGACGGTCACGCACACCTGTGGGCATACGCGCTCAGACGTACGACCCCACCTGGGGATTCGCCGATGGCTTCTCCCCAGGGACCGCCCCGGTCGTCCACCGCCTGTGGACGACCGGTCGGATCACGGCACCGGCGTCAGCCGCTGAGACGCACCGGCATGATCAGGTACTTGTAGGCCTCGTCCGCCTCCGCGTCCAGCGCCGGCTTGCCACTGAGCAGCGCGGGCTTCGTGGACGTCGTGAAGGACAGCTGGGCGACCGGGGAGTCGATGGCGCTCAGGCCGTCCAGCAGGAAGGTCGGGTTGAAGGCGATCGAGATGTCGTCGCCCTCGAGCTGGGCGTCGACCCGCTCCACAGCCTGTGCGTCGTCGCTGGAGCCGGCCTCCAGGATGAGCACGCCCTGCTCGAAGCTGAGCCGCACCGGGGTGTTGCGCTCGGCGACCAGAGCCACACGCTTGACGGCCTCCACGAAGGGGGCGGTCTCGATCACGGCGACGGAGTTGAACTCGGTCGGGAACAGCGTGCGGTACTTCGGGAGGTCGCCCTCCAGGAGACGGGTCGTCGTACGCCGTCCCGCGCCCTCGAAACCGATCAGGCCCTCGCCCGCGCCGGATCCGGACAGCGCCAGGATGACGCTGTCGCCGCTCGTGAGCGCCTTGGCGGTGTCCAGGAGCGTCTTGGCGGGCACCAGGGCGACCGCGGAGGCGTCCGGGTTCTCCGGCTTCCACAGGAACTCGCGGACCGCGAAGCGGTAGCGGTCGGTGGAGGCCAGCGTGACCGTGTCGCCCTCGATCTCGATGCGCACACCGGTGAGGACCGGCAGCGTGTCGTCACGGCCGGCGGCGATGGCGACCTGGGCGGCCGCGGAGGCGAAGACCTCGCCGGGCACCGTGCCCGTCGCGTTCGGCATCTGCGGCAGGGACGGGTACTCCTCCACAGGCAGTGTGTGGAGGGTGAAGCGGGAGGAACCGCAGACCACCGTCGCCCGTACACCGTCTGTGGAGATCTCCACCGGGCGGTTGGGCAGGGCACGGCAGATGTCCGCGAGCAGGCGGCCCGAGACGAGGACCGTGCCCTCCTCCTCGACCTCGGTGTCCACGGAGACCCGCGCGGAGACCTCGTAGTCGAAGCTGGACAGGCTCAGCTGGCCGTCCTCCGCCTTCAGCAGCAGGCCGGCGAGGACAGGCGCCGGCGGACGGGCCGGGAGGCTGCGTGCCGCCCAGGCCACGGCCTCCGCGAGTACGTCGCGTTCCACCCGGATCTTCACTCTTGCCGCCTCCTGCTGTTGCCGGCGCTTCTCGCCCTGCCTGGCCTTCGTCGTCTGTCTCGGTGTGGTCGGCCCCGGCGAGGGGCAGGACCAACGGGGACCAGTCTGACGCACCGCACTGACAGTCGGTGCCCCTCGGGGTCAAGTCGTGACGAGGGGCAGTCGGGCACCGAGGAGCGAGTTGTGCACAGGACCCCCTTCTAAACGGTTTTCTCGCTCTCTCTAGTTGGGAGTAGTAGTAGGGGCTGTGGAAACGGTGGATAACCCTGTTTTCGCAGCTCAGGGGCGGTTTTTTATCCACCGGGCCTGTGGGCGGAGGCGGTGGACAACCGGGGCCTTCTGTGGAGAACAGAAAGTTCTGCACACGCCGTGCACAGGCTGAGGCGAGTTCTCCCCAGCGGCGTCCCCAGGTTTACCCACCTTTCCCACAGGGCAACCCGGCACCTTCGTGTGACGCCTTTCACTCGACTCGGTGAGGAGGCGCGTCGCGTTGCCGAACAGTGGACAGACATGTGGAGAAGCCCGAGATCGCTGGGGACAACGGGCCGCAGCCTGTGGGTTGCCGGTGGACAACTTCGTGCACAGCCTGTGGATCATTTTTTTGTCCACAGCCTGTGGAGATCCTTCGTCCACGAATCCACAGGCAGGTGACCTGGTCCGATGGTCTCGCACCTGCGGTGCCTGTGGACACAGTCTGGACAACTTCCCAGTCCCCAGGGTGTGGACGGGAGAAAGTCACCGAATCTGTGGAGAGAGGCCGTAACCCGGCCGCTAATCGAACAACGGGCGAGCGGTGGACGACCGTTGGCGGGCGGTGCCGGGCCCGGTTCGGATGCCGGATCGGCCCGGGAGCGGCCTCGGGCAGGGCCGGGAGCGGCCTCGGGGCGGCCTCGGACCGGACCGGGATCTGCCTCGGGGCGGCCTCGGAGCGCCCGCGGATCGGCCGGGGCTGGCCAGGGAGCGGCTCGGGAGCGGCCTAGGCCGGCTTGGGATGGGCTCGGCATGAGCTCGGGACGACCTCAGGATCAAGCGCGGATCGGGCCCGCGTCCGACCTGTGCCGGGCCCCGGATCAAGCCCGGTAGCGATCTCCGGCCGACGCCCGCGTCCGCCCCGCCCCGCGTTCCACCCGCCCCGCCCCGCCCTGCCCCGCGTCCGCCCCGTCCGCGTTCGCCCAGCCCCGCGTCGGCCAGAGGCGCGGGTGGGGCCGCTGTCGCCCGGCTTCCGTCTCACGTCCGGCCGTCCGCCTCACGTCCGGCCGTGCCCGCCCCATCTCGCGACGCCCCGGCCGTGTCCGCCCCGGGCCGCCCCGGCCGTGTCCACCCCGGGCCGGGCCCCGCCGTGCCCCGCCGGGCCACCCGCGCCCGGCACGACGGAGGGCGCCCCCGGATCTCCTCCGGGGGCGCCCTCCGTGACGTCTGCGAGGCGTTCCGCGATGCCGTCAGCCGTTCTTGATGCGGTTGGTCAGTTCCGTCACCTGGTTGTAGATGGAGCGCCGCTCGGCCATCAGATTGCGGATCTTGCGGTCCGCGTGCATGACCGTCGTGTGGTCACGGCCGCCGAACAGCGCGCCGATCTTCGGCAGCGAAAGGTCCGTCAGCTCGCGGCACAGGTACATGGCGATCTGCCGGGCCGTCACCAGCGCGCGCCCGCGCGAGGTGCCGCACAGGTCCTCGACCGTCAGCCCGAAGTAGTCGGCGGTGGCGCCCATGATGGCCGTCGAGGTGATCTCGGGGGCGGAGTCCTCGCCACCGGGGATCAGGTCCTTCAGGACGATCTCCGTCAGGCCCAGGTCCACCGGCTGCCGGTTGAGCGACGCGAACGCCGTCACCCGGATCAGCGCGCCCTCCAGCTCGCGGATGTTGCGCGAGATCCGGGACGCGATGAACTCGAGCACCTCCGGCGGTGCGTTCAGCTGCTCCTGGACCGCCTTCTTGCGCAGGATCGCGATCCGCGTCTCCAGCTCGGGCGGCTGCACATCGGTGATCAGGCCCCACTCGAAACGGTTCCGCAGCCGGTCCTCCAGCGTCACCAGCTGCTTCGGCGGCCGGTCGCTGGACAGGACGATCTGCTTGTTGGCGTTGTGGAGCGTGTTGAAGGTGTGGAAGAACTCCTCCTGCGTCGACTCCTTGTCCGCGAGGAACTGGATGTCGTCGACGAGCAGGATGTCCATCTCGCGGTACCGCTTGCGGAAGCTGTCGCCCTTGCCGTCGCGGATGGAGTTGATGAACTCGTTGGTGAACTCCTCGGAGCTCACGTAGCGCACGCGCGTGCCGGGGTAGAGGCTCCGCGCGTAGTGCCCGATGGCGTGCAGCAGGTGCGTCTTGCCGAGGCCCGACTCCCCGTAGATGAACAGGGGGTTGTAGGCCTTCGCGGGTGCCTCGGCGACGGCGACGGCGGCCGCGTGCGCGAACCGGTTGGAGGCGCCGATGACGAAGGTGTCGAAGAGGTACTTCGGGTTCAGGCGCGCGGTCGGCTCTCCGGGGCCGGGCGTCGGCGAGGACTGCTTGGCCGACTGGCCCGGACCGCCGGCGCCGGGCTGACCGGGACCGGCCGGGCCGCCGCGGTGCGGATGACCGGGGCCGGCCGACGGGTCGGACAGCTCACGCCGGCCGGTGTCGCGCTGGTCGTAGTCGGAGCGCGACTGCTCGTACTCCGAGCGCTTCTGCCGGTACGGCGAGGGATCGTAGGGCGGCCGCTCCATCGACTGGGGACGGTAGTCCTGCGACGGCGCGCCGTAGGAGTCCTGCTGCGGCGGGGCGCCGTACGGGGCCTGGGACGCGGGACCGCCGTAGGTGTCCTGCGACGAGGGCGACGCGTAGGGGTCGCGCTCCGGGAAGCCGAGCCGCTGCTGCTGCCAGCTGTGCTCGTCCTGCTGCGGCCGAGGCCAGGCGCCGGGCTCCGGGCGCTGGTACTCCGACGGGTACGCGGGCCGCGCGGTGGGCATCTGGTCCGGGCGCGAGCCGGGCTGGTCGCCGGGCGTAGGGGGCATCTGTTCGGCGCGGTGCCGGCCGTAGCCCTCGTACTGGTTCTCGCGCTGGTTCTCGCGCGACGTGTCGTAGCCGGTGTCGTACCGGCCGTCCCCCTGGCCTTCGTACCGGCCGTCCTGACCGTCGTAGGGGCCGGCGGGGAGCTCGGCCTCCTCGTAGCGGGACTGCTGCTGCGAGGGAGGTGCCGGCTGCGCCGGGGGTTCGCCGACGGAATCGTCGACGGTGATCGCGATACGGATCGGCCGCCCGCACTCGCGGCTCAGCGTCTCGCTGACGATCGGGGCGAGGCGGCCTTCGAGGACGCCCTTCGCGAACTCGTTCGGTACCGCGAGCAGGGCGGTGTCGGCGACCAGCGCCAGCGGCTGGCAGCGCCGGATCCAGTGCTCGTCCTTCACCTCGACACCCTGGCCGCGGCCCTCCCCGAGGAGCTGCTCCAGTACTCGTGGCCACACTGCGGCAAGATCGGCAGGCACGTCAGCCACAGGGCACGCTCTCTCGTGGGTCCCACGAACGTGTGGTTGTGGGACGGTCGGGATTCATATCGGGCGGGGGCAGGGACAAAGGAACGAATCGGAGTTCAGCCACGGTAGTCAGGGCGACGGCTACGGTTCAAGTTGTTGTCCCCAGCCTGTGGATAGTGTCTCCCGTGACCGCCGGTTTGACCGAATGGCGCAGCCGCGCGTACCGTAACCAGGTCGAGTTGTCGATGGCTGCTGCCGCCTGCCTCCGATGGGCACAGATCACGTCAGGTGATCGGGAAGCGGTGCACTCGGGCGTTTAACCGCGAGCTACCTCGTGGGCGCACGGTGACAGCCAGGACGGCACCCCGCCACCACCGATTGATTTCTGGAGCCCCCGAGTGAGCAAGCGCACCTTCCAGCCGAACAACCGTCGTCGCGCCAAGACCCACGGCTTCCGCCTGCGGATGCGCACCCGTGCCGGTCGCGCGATTCTGGCGAACCGCCGCAGCAAGGGTCGCACCAACCTGTCCGCCTGAGCCTGATCAGGTCATGACGTCGTGCTGCCTACCGAGCATCGGCTGAGGCGGCGCGAGGAATTCGCGACCGCTGTACGACGAGGTCGTCGGGCAGGCCGCCCGACCCTCGTGGTCCATCTTCGAAGCGGTGCCACGGACCCGCACGCGCCTGGGGAGAGCGCTCCCCCGACGCGTGCGGGTTTCGTCGTGAGCAAGGCCGTGGGCGGCGCGGTCGTACGCAACAAGGTGAAGCGCAGACTGCGTCATCTGATGCGCGACCGGGTCACCCTGTTGCCCCCCGGTAGCCTGGTAGTCGTACGGGCGCTGCCCGGGGCGGGCGACGCCGACCACGCACAGCTGGCCCAAGACCTGGATGCCGCCCTTCAACGGCTACTGGGAGGGGGCGCGCGATGAAGTACCCGCTGCTGGCTCTGATCAAGCTCTACCAGTGGACGATCAGTCCACTGCTCGGGCCGGTGTGCAAGTACTACCCGTCGTGCTCCCACTACGGCTTCACGGCCATCGACCGGCACGGCGCGATCAAGGGAACGGCACTTACCGCCTGGCGGATCCTGCGGTGCAATCCGTGGTCGCTCGGTGGCGTGGACCATGTTCCGCCGCGTAAGCGCCCGCGGTGGCACGAAATGTTGCGTGACGCCTGGCGTGCACGCAGGGGCGGGACCTCCGCCGCCGAAACGGCCACCGAAGAGGGACTTCCTTCTCCTTCGAGCCCGGCCGCAGAGACACCGTCCCATGCCCAAGGAGCATGATTAGTGGACACGATTGCCAGCCTCTTCAGCTTCATCACGACACCTGTCTCCTGGGTCATCGTCCAGTTCCACAAGGTGTACGGGGCCATCTTCGGCCCTGACACCGGGTGGGCCTGGGGCCTGTCGATCGTGTCCCTGGTGATTCTGATCCGTATCTGCCTGATCCCGCTCTTCGTGAAGCAGATCAAGGCGACGCGGGCGATGCAGACGCTGCAGCCCGAGATGAAGAAGATCCAGGAGCGCTACAAGAACGACAAACAGCGTCAGTCCGAAGAGATGATGAAGCTGTACAAGGAGACGGGCACCAACCCGCTCTCCTCGTGCCTTCCCATCCTGGCGCAGTCCCCGTTCTTCTTCGCCCTGTACCACGTGCTCAACGGCATCGCCAACGGTGACACCATCGGCGTGATCAACGAGAGCCTTCTGGAGAGCGCGCAGAAGGCGCACATCTTCGGTGCCCCGTTGGCCGCGAAGTTCACGGACAGCGCCGCGGACCTGGTGCCGTTCGACGCCTCGCTGACCAACGTCCGCATCGTGACCGCGATCATGATCATCATGATGTCGGCGTCGCAGTTCTTCACGCAGCGCCAGCTGATGACGAAGAACGTCGACACCTCGGTGAAGACCCCGTTCATGCAGCAGCAGAAGATGCTGATGTACGTCTTCCCCGTCATGTTCGCCGTCTTCGGCATCAACTTCCCCGTCGGTGTCCTCGTCTACTGGCTGACCACCAACGTGTGGACCATGGGCCAGCAGATGTACGTGATCCGCAACAACCCGACCCCGGGTTCCAAGGCTCAGGCCGCGTACCTGGAGCGCCTGTACAAGCACGTCACGCACCACGGCAAGACCCGCAGCCGCGGCGAGCGGGCCATCGTCAAGGCCATCGTGGCCAAGGGCCGTGACCGCAACGACGCCGAGCGCAAGTTCATCAACGGTCTGACCAAGGTGGGCTTCGCCGCCCAGGCCGACGGCACCGTGATCAAGAGCGAGGCCCAGGCCGCGGCCCAGGCCGAGGACGGCACACCGACGAGCGCGGCCGCCGCCAAGCGGCAGCAGCCCAAGCGTCAGTCGAAGTCGCAGCGCCAGTCCACGGCCGCTGCGAAGGGTGCCGACGAGACCATCTCCCTGAGCAAGTCCGACGAGCCGGAGGACGCCAAGCCCTCCGGATCCGCCGGTACGGCCAAGCAGGCCGCTCCCAAGCCCGCCGGCAGCGGAGGCCGTAGCAAGGCCCAGTCCGGGCAGCGCAAGGGCGGCCCGCAGCGCCCCAAGTCCCCGTCCAAGAAGTAAGAAGGAGCCCATCCCGTGACGGAAGGCACCACCTCCGCCGCCGCCGAGGGTGCAGACACCCTGACCCGCCTGGAGCAAGAGGGCGAGATCGCGGCGGACTACCTCGAGGGTCTGCTGGACATCGCCGATCTCGACGGCGACATCGACATGGACGTCGAGGCCGACCGCGCCTCTGTGTCGATCATCAGCGACGCGGGCACCCGTGACCTGCTCAAGCTGGTCGGCCGGGACGGCGAGGTGTTGGAGGCGCTCCAGGAACTCACGCGCCTGGCCGTTCACCGGGAGACCGGCGACCGCAGCCGGCTGATGCTGGACATCGCGGGCTACCGTGCCCAGAAGCGTGCCGAGCTCTCCGAGCTGGGTGCCAAGGCCGCGGCGGACGCGAAGAACAGCGGTGAGCCGGTCAAGCTGAAGCCCATGACGCCCTTCGAGCGCAAGGTCGTCCACGACGCGGTCAAGGTCGCCGGCCTGCGCAGCGAGTCCGAGGGCGAGGAGCCGCAGCGCTTCGTCGTCGTCCTGCCCAACTGATTCGGTACGTACGTGTCTCCGGCCCCGTCTGTTGCGCAGACGGGGCCGAACTTTGTCAGCCCGGTAGTTCTGGTGGTAGGCGCTCGCAGCGCTGATGCGGTACGGAAGGACGGTCCCCGTGACGGAGGCAGCGGAACTCCCCCCTGCGCCTGAGGTGGCACGAGAGGTATTCGGCGATCGCTTCGGTGATGCGGTCCGGTACGCCGAGCTTCTGGCCGAGGCAGGCGTGCAGCGTGGGCTCATCGGCCCACGAGAGGTGCCCCGCCTCTGGGAGAGGCACATGTTGAACTGTGCGGTGCTCTCCGAGGTCGTGCCCGAGGGCGTGACCGTCTGCGACGTCGGTTCGGGTGCCGGACTGCCCGGCATTCCCCTGGCGCTCGTGCGGGAGGATCTGAAGATCACCCTGCTGGAGCCGCTCCTGCGACGGACCAACTTCCTCACCGAAGTTGTCGAACTTCTGGGCCTGGACCACGTGACGGTCGCGCGTGGTCGTGCCGAGGAGGTCATGGGCACGATGCCGCCGGTGCATGTGGTGACCGCCCGTGCGGTGGCGCCGCTGGACCGCCTGGCCACGTGGGGCATCCCGCTGCTGCGCCCCTACGGCGAGATGCTCGCTCTCAAGGGCGACACCGCCGAGGAGGAGCTGAAGAGCGCGTCCACCGCACTGAGCAAGCTGGGAGCCGTGGGCACCTCGATCCTGCATGTCGGTGAGGGCGTGGTGGACCCGCTGTCCACGGTGGTGCGGGTCGAGGTCGGGGAGAGCCCGGGCGGTGTGAGGTTCGCCGCCAAGCGGGCCAAGGCGGCCCGGACCAGTCGAACGCGCCGACGCCGCTGAGACGTACTCCACACAAGCAGCCAAAGCTACGCATCACGGAGTGTCGTGAGGGATCCGGCCACCGGGGCTGTGCATCGTGTTTCACGTGAAACGTCGCTCCCTGCTCCACGGCATCATCAGCCGCGGTCGCGCCGCAGCCGAACCCCGCGACCGCAAGCCTCTCGGTTCACTCGATGAGGGACGGGAGTTGTCCACAGAGGTGGATTTCTCCACAGAACACCAGGCCTCACTGGTTCACGACCCCGAAGCCATGGGAGGCTCTGTGCATTGCGAGCCTGAAGTCGAGGAGAGTGAATCCTTGCGGTCCGACGCCAACATCGCGGGACCGATGACCGATCCGGTCCCCGGTCCCCGTACCGAGTCTTTTGGGGAGGATGTTTCACGTGAAACACCGCCCCCGATGGACGACACCCCGATCGGTCGTGCTGCCCAACTCGCGGTGGAGGCTCTGGGCCGCGCCGGCGAGGGCCTGCCACGTCCTGAGCAGACCCGTGTGATCGTCGTCGCCAACCAGAAGGGCGGGGTGGGCAAGACGACGACGACCGTCAACCTTGCCGCTTCCCTGGCCCTGCATGGTGGCCGAGTCCTGGTGGTCGACCTCGACCCCCAGGGCAACGCGTCCACCGCCCTGGGAATCGACCACCACGCCGAGGTTCCGTCCATCTACGACGTGTTGGTCGACAGTCGCCCGCTCGCGGAAGTCGTCCAGCCCGTTCCCGATGTAGAAGGCCTCTTCTGCGCTCCCGCCACGATCGATCTCGCCGGCGCGGAGATCGAGTTGGTGTCCCTGGTGGCACGTGAGAGCCGCCTCCAGCGAGCGATCCAGGCTTACGAGCAGCCGCTGGACTACATCCTCATCGACTGCCCGCCGTCGCTCGGCCTGCTGACGGTCAACGCGATGGTGGCCGGCGCCGAGGTCCTCATCCCGATCCAGTGCGAGTACTACGCGCTGGAAGGTCTGGGGCAGTTGCTGCGCAACGTCGACCTGGTGCGGGGACACCTCAATCCCACCCTGCATGTGTCGACCATTCTGCTCACCATGTACGACGGCCGGACGCGTCTCGCGTCGCAGGTCGCGGAGGAGGTGCGCACCCACTTCGTGGAGGAGGTGCTGCGGACGAGCATTCCCCGCTCGGTCCGTATCTCCGAGGCGCCGAGCTACGGCCAGACGGTGCTGACCTACGATCCGGGATCGAGTGGTGCTCTCTCCTACCTTGAGGCAGCACGAGAGCTGGCGCTGCGGGGTGTCGGCGTCAGCTACGACGCGACACACGCCCATATCGGCGCCCAGAACAACGCGAACATGGTGGAGGGCATTCAGTGAGTGAGCGACGGAGGGGGCTGGGCCGCGGTCTTGGTGCGCTGATCCCTGCTGCCCCGACGGAGAAGACACCGGCGCAGGCCGCGGTGGGCAGCGGAGGATCCATGTCCCCCGCAGCCATGCCGGTTCTGACGACCGACCGTGGGGTGGCAGCGGCGAAGGTGGCCGCGCTGCTGCCTGTTTCACGTGAAACGGAGGAGCTGTCGGCGAACGGCTCCGTGGAGACACCCGCGCCGCCCGTCGGCGCCCACTTCGCCGAAATTCCCCTCGACCACATCGCGCCGAACCCGCGGCAGCCCCGTGAGGTCTTCGACGAGGACGCGCTGCACGAGCTCATCACCTCCATCAAGGAGGTCGGCCTGCTCCAGCCGGTCGTCGTGCGCCAGCTGGGCCCCGCCCGCTATGAGCTGATCATGGGCGAGCGGCGTTTCCGGGCCTGCCGCGAAGCCGGCCTGGAGGCGATCCCGGCGATCGTGCGTGCCACGGATGACGAGAAGCTTCTCCTGGACGCCCTTCTGGAGAACCTTCACCGGGCCCAGCTGAACCCGCTGGAAGAGGCAGCCGCCTACGACCAGCTGCTGAAGGACTTCAACTGCACGCACGACCAGCTGGCGGACCGCATCGGTCGATCCCGCCCGCAGGTCTCCAACACGCTGCGCCTGTTGAAGCTCTCGCCGGCGGTTCAGCGCCGGGTCGCGGCAGGAGTGCTCTCCGCCGGTCACGCCCGGGCTCTTCTCTCGGTCGATGACTCGGAGGAGCAGGACCGGCTGGCCCACCGCATCGTGGCCGAGGGACTTTCGGTGCGGGCCGTCGAGGAGATCGTGACCCTCATGGGTTCGCGTCCGCAGACGGCTCAGCGTGCCAAGGGACCGAGGGCCGGCGGCCGGGTCTCCCCGGCACTGACCGACCTGGCGACCCGGCTCTCGGACCGCTTCGAAACCCGGGTGAAAGTCGACCTCGGGCAGAAGAAGGGCAAGATCACTGTCGAGTTCGCCTCCATGGAGGACCTGGAGCGCATCCTCGACTCGCTCGCGCCCGGCGAGGGTCCTGTCCTGCAGAAGGGCCTGGTGGACGGCGACGCCGAGGAGTCGGAAGACTGAGCCGCGGCTTGGCCGAGCGCCTGTCGGCCATGGAGCCTGTGAGCGAGCCGTGTCCGGTGTGTACCGGAACACGGCTCGCTCTTTGCTTTCAGGCGGTATCGATGGAATCGCATCGTGGATACGATGCGATGGGGTTGTGGCGCATCCACCTGGCAGTACCTCGGAGCGGGAGGCGGGGGCCATGCGAATGATGAGCCGGACCGGACTGGTGAGCGCCGGGCTGGGCCTGGGCGCGGTCGGCGGGTTCGTCGGCAGTCTGCTCAGGGAACGGAGCGCTCTGACAGCCGCTCGCGACGCTGCGAGCGAAGGAAGCGAGGAACAGCCTTCATGGGGCGTCGGCTCGTACCGCTCACGCTGGACAACCTTCAAGACCTACCCAAGCGCTGTCGGGCGTGTGTCTTCTGGGAGCTGGACCCCGTCAGCAGTGCGGCCGCGGTAAGGGCGGGGACGTCCGCTCTGGAGAAGGAGTCCTGGATCTCGGCTGTCCTGCTGGACTGGGGGTCCTGCGGCCGGGTCGTCTATGTGGACGACGTTCCCGTGGGGTTTGTGCTCTACGCGCCACCCGCCTACGTGCCCCGCTCGACGGCGTTCCCCACGAGCCCTGTGTCGCCGGACGCCGTGCAGTTGATGACCGCGTTCATCATGCCGGGCTACCAGGGGCAGGGGCTCGGCCGTGTGATGGTCCAGACGGTGGCCAAGGATCTGCTGCGGCGGGGCTTCAAGGCGATCGAGGCGTTCGGCGACGCACGCTGGAAGGAGCCGGCCTGTGTCCTGCCGGCCGACCATCTGCTGGCGGTGGGCTTCAAGACGGTGCGTCCGCATCCGGCTCATCCTCGGATGAGGCTGGAGCTGCGAACCACGCTTTCCTGGAAGGAAGACGTGGAGATGGCGCTCGACCGGTTGCTGGGCGCAGTGCAGAAGGAGCCGGCGCTGCGCCCGCTCTGAAGAGTTCGGTAACGCAATGGGCCAGCCCCTCAGGGCCGGCCCATTCGTGTTTCACGTGAAACATCAGCCGTCGGCGGGACGGCTCAGCGTCACTCGGAGATGAAGCTCTCCAGGTCGCGGACGAGCGCGGCCTTCGGCTTGGCACCGACGATGGTCTTGGCGACCTCGCCGTCCTGGTACACGTTCAGCGTCGGGATCGACATGACGCCGTACTTGGCGGCCGTACCCGGGTTCTCGTCGATGTTGAGCTTGACGATCTCGATCTTGTCGCCGTGCTCGGCGGCGATGGCCTCGAGCGAGGGAGCGATCTGGCGGCACGGGCCGCACCAGGCGGCCCAGAAGTCCACCAGGACGGGCTTGTCGCTCTTGAGGACGACCTCGTCGAAGTCGGCGTCGGTCACATTCTTCAGGGTGCCGGCCACAGGGGGCTCCTTAATTCTCTGTGCGGTGGGGCGGGAGGAGGGTCAGACGGCGGTCTTCTCGGGCTCGGCCTGCTCCTCGTCCGCGAGGGCGGCGAGGTAGCGCTCGGCGTCGAGAGCGGAGGAGCAGCCGGTGCCGGCCGCGGTGATCGCCTGGCGGTAGGTGTGGTCGACCACGTCGCCGGCGGCGAAGACGCCGGTCAGGTTCGTCCGGGTGGAGGGCGCGGCGACCTTCAGGTAGCCCTCCTCGTCCAGGTCGAGCTGACCCTTGAAGAGCTCGGTGCGCGGGTCGTGGCCGATCGCGATGAAGAGGCCGGTCACCGGGAGGTCCGAGAGTTCACCCGTCTTGAGGTTGCGCAGCTTCAGCCCGGCCAGCTTCGGGTCGCCCTGGATCTCGGCGACTTCGCTGTCCCAGACGAACTTGATCTTCGGGTCGGCGAAGGCGCGTTCCTGCATCGCCTTGGACGCGCGCAGGGTGTCCCGGCGGTGGACGATCGTCACGGACTTGGCGAAGCGGGAGAGGAAGGTGGCCTCTTCCATCGCGGTGTCGCCGCCGCCGATCACGGCGATGTCCTGGTCCTTGAAGAAGAAGCCGTCACAGGTGGCGCACCAGGAGACACCGCGGCCGGAGAGGGCGTCCTCGTTCGGCAGGCCGAGCTTGCGGTGCTGGGAGCCGGTGGTCACGATGACGGCCTTGGCCCGGTGGATCGTGCCTGCGGTGTCCGTGACGGTCTTGATCTCACCCGTGAGGTCGACGGAGACGATGTCGTCGGGGATCAGCTCGGCACCGAAACGCTCGGCCTGGGCGCGCATGTTGTCCATGAGCTCGGGGCCCATGATGCCGTCCTGGAAGCCGGGGAAGTTCTCCACCTCGGTGGTGTTCATCAGAGCGCCGCCCGCGGTGACGGCGCCTTCGAACACGAGCGGCTTCAGCGACGCGCGTGCGGTGTACAGCGCCGCGGTGTAGCCGGCGGGCCCGGAGCCGATGATGATCACGTTACGGACGTCGCTCACGGCTTGTTTCCTCGTCTCTGGACTGCATCGGTTGAGCGGTGGGAGCTACTTGGACTCTCACCCACCCAACGGATCCTAAGGGGCGCGCATTCCCGGTGTGTCCGGGCACACGGAGGGACCACACGGCAGGGGATGACGGGGGGACACGGCGCAAGCAGCGAGACGGGACGTCGGTCGTCAGCGGCGCGGGTAGGAGTTCGTCAGCAGAACCTTCGCCGGACTCGCCGACGGATGATCCACACAGGTCTTGTCCATGAGGTAGGCGTCGATCCGCGTGCTGTCGGATGTGTCCGGCAGCACGACGAGGAGGGCGTCCTTCCCTTGGTACGTGCCGTCCTCGACGGCGAGTGCCGTGTCGTCGCGACCGATGCCCTGCTGAACGCAGGAAGGCACCACGGGCTGCCGGAGGATCTTGGTCGATTGGTCACCGGGGGACGCGGCCTCGGATGTTCCTTGGATACCCAGGCTGTGCGGGCCACGGGGGGCCGCGACCTTGGTGAGGAGATCGTTGACCTGCCCCTCCAGCCCGCTCGCGGAGAAGGTGTCCGGCCCGGTCGACTGATGAGCCGAAGTGCCGGGGCCTCCGCCGTCCGTGAGTGACGACACCAGGACGGACCCGAGTCCCAGCGCGGCAACGGTGAGGACCGCACCGAGGACAGCGATTCTGCGGCGGCCGCCCCGCTTGCGCTCCTTGCGGCCCGGGCCGGTGGCGGCGTGGCCGCGCCCGGCGGGTCGGTCCGCGGCCGTTGTTGTTTCACGTGAAACATGGAGCGCGTCGGTCCCGGTCGTGACGGCGTCGACCGACGACGAGGTGTCCGCGTTCTCCGGCGCCGTGGCGTTCAGCAGCGCCTCGGCGGCGAGTGCGGCATCGATGCGATGAGCGACATCGTCCGGCATGCGCGGCGGGCCGGGGACGGAGCCCAGAAGGCCACGGATCTCCTCGAGGGACGCGTGGACGTCCGCGCAGAGCTCGCAGTCGTCCAGGTGCCGACGCACGTCGGCGCTCCGGGAGGGAGCGAGCAGGCCCTCGGTGAGGTCGGAGATCTCCGCGACGTCCGGGTGCCCGGTCGTGTCTTTCGTCGAGGTCACGCTCGCCCACCTCCGCCCTTCACAGCAGCTGAATCGCCTGTCCCGGCGTTGCCCGGTCCCTCGTCCCGAGGTTCCGCTGCCGGTGGGACGGATGTCCCCTGCGCCCGGTTCCGTCCTGCGCCGTTTTCTCTGTCGCCGCCGGTGCCGGCCGGCCGCAGATGAGTGAGGAGCGGCAGGAGTCTGGCTCTGCCCCGGGCGCAGCGGCTCTTCACCGTCCCGGTCGGCACGTCGAGCACGCGGGCGGCCTCGGCGACCGGGTAGCCCTGCATGTCCACGAGGACGAGGGCGGCTCGCTGGTCGGGAGGGAGGGTGCCGAGCGCTTCGAGGAGCTGGCGGTGCAGGTCGTTGCGTTCGGCGGGCGCGGACGCCGACTCGTGCGGCTCGAGCAGCTGCTCCAGTCGCTCGGTGTCGTCGACCGGTGAGGTCTTGCGGGAAGCCGCCTTGCGGGCGCGGTCCAGACAGGCGTTCACCGTGATGCGGTGCAGCCAGGTCGTGACGGCGGACTGGCCGCGGAAGGTGTGGGCGGCCCGGTAGGCGGACACGAGAGCGTCCTGGACGGCGTCAGCGGCCTCCTCGCGGTCTCCCAGCGTGCGCAGGGCCACCGCCCAGAGTCGGTCGCGGTGACGCCGTACGAGCTCACCGAAGGCCTCGGGGTCGCCCTCTACGTGGCGGGTGAGGAGGTCCTGGTCGCTCGCTTCGTCATATCCGGCGCCTTCCGCCATCGGACCTCCTCCCCCCGGGGTGAGACGTCAGCCCGTGAACTTCACGTCGGTGATGGCCTGCTTGTAGCCGGAGCCGCTGTACTGGTCACCCGACCCGAACGGCGCGGCGGTGATCCATACGAGAACGTACCGCGTCTTCACCGGTGTCTTGGCGGAGATCCTCAGTTCCTGTCCGGACGTCTTGGCGTCGGCGATCTTCGTCATGGACGTGAGGGATGCCGACGAGGACAGCGAATCGGCCGCGTACAGACTCGCGGCGGTGTAGTTGCCGTCGTAGCGAAGCCCTATCGAGGCCGCCGAGACGCTCTGCTCGGAGCCGAGGTCGTAGACGATGCCCACGCCCTTCTTGAACGGCGCGAGCACGGGCCCGTCGTCGAAGGAGTACGACCGCCAGTACGTGGAACTGTCGTTGTCGTAGGTCAGTTTCGCGTCGTCGGGGTGCTGGGGCTTGCCGTCCGGGTAGTACTCGGCGGCATCCTGGATCTTGAGCGTCGTGACCGGCTTGGGCGCGGTGCTGTTCTTGTCGCCCTCGTCGGTGGTCTGCGTCTGGTTGGGGTCCTCGGACCGGCTCTGGTCCATCAGGGCGTCCGCCAGCTGCCAGCTGCCCAGGCCGAGGGCGGCGATGAGGAGGGCGGAGACCGCCCACTTCAGCGCCTTGCCGGTGCGGCTCTGCAGCGGGGGCGGCGGGGCTGCCACCTGCTGGGTGGCGCCCTGGTGCGGCGAGGGACGGCCGTAGGTGCCCTGCTGGTACGTCGTGCGCTGGTACTCGGGCGGGGCGGTGAACGCGGGCTCCGGCGGGCGGATGCGGGGCATCTCGCCGATCGCCTTCACCAGCTCCTCCGGCGTCGTGCAGGCGGCCTCGTGCCGGGAGGCGGTCGCGCCGTCGTTGACGAGGGCGCGCATCGACAGCTCCGACAGGCCCCGGTGGACGCCGGCGCGCACCTGGTCGGGGGCGATGAGACCGATGTCCTTGGGCAGCCCCGAGAGGCCGTAGGCGTCGTTCTCGTAGGGCCAGCGCTGGGTGAGCGCCGCGTACAGCAGGGCGCCGATCGCCTCGGTGTCGGTGCGCTGGGGAGTATCGGTGGTGACACCGCGCAGGGCGGCGTTCACCGCGAGGCCGCGGATGCGCCACTGGCCCGACGAGGTGCGCAGAACGGCGTTGGGGTTCAGACGCAGATGTGCCAGGCCTTCGCGGTGGGCGGCGGCCATGGCGGAGGCGATCTGACTCACCATCTGGTAGGCGTCGTGCGGCTCCAGCGGGCCGGCCGCGAGCAGCGCGGTCAGCTCGGTGGCGTCGGGCAGCCACTCATGGACCACGTAGACGAGGTCGTTCTCCTCGACGGCGTCCAGTACTTGGACGAACCGGGGATCTCCGAGCAGGGCGGACGAGCGGGCCGCTGCCAGCACCGAACGGGCCCGGGTGTGGTCCGCGGGCAGGATGTGGACGCCCACGGCACGACGGAGTTTCTCGTCGACCGCACGCCAACTGCTGAAACCGTCCAGACGGGTGACGCACTCTTCGAGGCGATAGCGCCTGGCGAGCTTGTGACCGCTGTGCAGTTCCGGCGGTGAGGCCTTCCCGGGACGCTCCGCCCCGCCGCTCCCCTGTGCCTCGTCGCTGTCCGTGTCCTGCTCCCGGTTCTTGACCACCCCGTCGGCCGTGGACTGGTCCGCTTGTGCGGTCAGCGGCTTGTCACCGCTGTTGTCTGCCACGTCGACGGCAGCTGTGCTCCGTTCCGCCACCGTCGTTCCTGCCTCCCCATTCAGTGCGCGCCGTCCGGCTTCGTGCGCGCCGTGCGACGCCGAACCCAATTGTGCCCACAGTCCGCCGCTATGCACGACACGCGGCGGCGGACGATGGTTGTGCGCCTACCCCCTGACTCAGCGACCCAGGCGTCCGCGAACCATGCCGACGAGCGAATTGAGCTCCTCGATGCGCATGCGGCGGGCGGCGACGAAGAAGATGCCGAGCAACAGGACCCCGCCGGCCAGCAGCGCGGCGAAGGATCCCAGGACGCCCTGGCCCAGGCTGTGGCCGATGCCGTAGCAGGCCGCGCCGCTGATCAGGGCGGCCGGGACGGAGGCGATGCACAGTCGGGCGTAGGTCCGCAGGACGTGGGAGCCGTCGAGGTCGCCACCGAGCCGCTTGCGCAGCCGGTTCCAGGCGACGCCGACGCCGATCGCGTACGCCAGGCCGTAAGAGGCCGCCATGCCGACCACGGCCCAGCGGGAGGGCAGGACGAAGTAACAGATCGCCGAGGCGCTCGCGTTGACCGCCGCCACGATGACGGTGTTGTAGAAGGGGGTCCGGGTGTCCTCGTAGGCGTAGAAGGCGCGCAGCACGACGTACTGCACGGAGTAGGGGATCAGGCCGAGGCCGAAGGCCATCAGCATGAAGCCCATGTTCGTGGCCTCGCTGGTGCCGGAGGAACCGAAGATCAGCGTGCACATCGGGATGCCGAGGGCGAGGAAGCCGAAGGCGATCGGGACGATCGCGACGGCCGTGGTGCGCAGGCCCTGGGAGATGTCGTCGCGGACCGCGCCGGCGTCGCCCTCGGCCGCCGAGCGGGAGATACGGGGCAGCAGGGCGGCCATCAGGGAGACGGTGATGATGGCCTGCGGCAGTCCCCAGATCAGCTGGGCGTTGGCATAGGCGGAGAAGCCGGTGCCGTCGACCGGTGAGTCCTTGCCCGCGGACGTGGACAGCTGGGTGACGACGAGCGCGCCGGCCTGGTTCGCCAGGACGAACAGGACGGTCCACTTGGCGAGGGTCGCCGCCTTGCCGAGGCCGTGGCCCTTCCAGTCGAAGCGCAGCCGCAGCCGGAAACCGGTCTCACGCAGGTACGGGATCATGGCGAGGGCCTGCACGACGAGGCCGAGCAGGACCCCGATGCCGAGGAGTCGCTCGCCCTCCGGCGGGATGGTCGTGACCTTCATGCCGGAGTCGGCGGAGGTGCCGTAGACCCAGATGAACATGCCCAGCGTCACGATGATGACGATGTTGTTGAGGACCGGCGTCCACATCATCGCGCCGAACTTGCCGCGCGCGTTGAGGATCTGCCCCATCACCACGTGGACGCCCATGAAGAAGATCGAGGGCAGGAAGTAGCGGACGAAGGTGATGCCGACCTCGTTGGCCGCCGGGTCGCTGGCGACCGAGTCGGACAGGAGGCGGATCAGGACGGGCGCCGCGGCGACCGCGCCGACCGTGAGCAGGCCGAGCGCCACCATGACCAGCGTGAGCAGGCGGTTGGCGTACGCCTCGCCGCCGTCCTCGTCCTCCTTCATGGCCCGCACGAGTTGCGGCACGAAGACCGAGTTGAGGCCGCCGCCGACGGTCAGGATGTAGATCATCGTGGGCAGCTGGTAGGCGACCTGGAAGGTGTCGCCGAGCAGACCGACGCCCAGCGCCGAGACGATCAGCGCGGAGCGGACGAAGCCGGTGAGGCGGGACACCATCGTGCCCGCCGCCATGACGGCGCTGGACTTCAGCAGGCCGCCGGCGCGTCCGCCCTTCTTGGCGGCGGGGGCCGAAGCGGCGGGGGCGGAAGCGGCGGGGGGCCCGGCCGGCGTGGCGGTGAGGTTCATGGTCTGGTCCGACGCGGCGGACGCCGCCACCGGCGCCTGGTACGCCGGTGCCCCTCCCGGTCCGCCCGGAGCGTGCGCCGGGCCGGGTACCGACGGGGACTCCGGGGAGCGGGCGCCGCCCTGCTGCTGGTCCCGGAAGAGGTGGGCGAAGGCGTCGGGCTGGTGCTGCTCCTCGCCGGAGTGCGTGACCAGGTCGTCCACGCCCACGAACTGCGTCGTACGGGGGTCGTCGCCGTACGGCAGGTACTGGGTGGGGCCCTCCGGCTCGGGTGCCGGGGTCTGGGCCCACACCCGCGGGTCGGGGGCGTACGGGGACTGCGGGGGCCGCCCGTACAGCGGTTGCTGCGGCTGCTGCATGCCCGGCGGCGGCGGGGGGTGCGCGGCACGGTCGTAGAGCGCCTCGGCGACCGGGTCCTGCGCGGTGAGGTCCTGGGCCCGGTAGGGGTCCTGGTCGTAGGCGTCCTGGAGGTACATGTCCGCCGGGTGCTGCGGCGGCACCTGGCCAGGCTCGGGTGGCGGGCCCTCGGGGTGGCCCGAGCCGCCCGCGGCCCGGCCGCGGTCACCGTCGTACGGCGCGTTCATGGTTACCCCACCTCATCGTCCCGGGCCCACCGGCCACGACTTCCTCAACGGTCCACTCTCTCACCCGTGCCGGACGGGTCGGCGCTTTCCGCTGCGGTGTCCGGTGTCTCGTCACTCGGCTGCTCCGGGTCGGCTGCCCCTGCTCGGCCGCCGGACTCCTTCTCGGGACGATTCTCCCGGTCCCCGGCGTTCTCCGGGCCGTCGGCGGGCCTGCCCGTCGCGTCGGAACGGTCCTCGCCGCCGGCACCGTCCTCGCCGCCGGAACGGTCCTCGCCGTCTTCCTCGGTCTCGTCGATCTCGTCGGTCTCTTCCGCTTCCCGGGCCGCGGCGCGCTTGCGCTGCGTGTACATCCGGAAGCCGGCCAGCACGAGCAGCAGGACTCCACCGCCGATGACCAGCATCACCGTGGCCGTGATCTCGGTGACCCGCACGTCGAAGGCGACTGCCTCGCCGTACTTCTGGCCGTCCTCGGTGTACAGCTGGGCGACCACCGTCGTCTGCCCGTTGACCTTGGCGGACGTGGTGAACTTCACCGTCGTGGTGTGCCCGCCGGAGACCGTCACCCGCTGCTCGGCGTAGGCCTCGTCGGAGATCTCGAGGCGGGTCGGGTTCTTCGAGGTGAGCCTCAGGACCAGGTGGTCGACGCCCTGCACCAGGTTGTTCTGCACGGTCACCGGGATCGTCGCACTGCGTCCGGAGAGCTTGGTCTCGGACTTGTCGATCAGCTTGACCTGGCCGGTGAGGGTGTCGAGATAGGCCTGCACACCCTGACGGAACGAGCTCGCGGCGGTGCTCCGGCCCCGCCAGGACGTGGACATCTCACGGTTCATGGCCCGCCCGAAGGGCGTCACCACCCGCGCCTCGTTGGCGAGGATCACCTTGAAGTTGTCGAGTTTGTCCTGCGTGTACGCGATCTGCTCGAAGGCCGACCGGGGCAGCTCCTGCTTGCGCAGCGAGGAGGGGTACGCCGACCTCGACGGCACCTTCGTGGTGGCGTCCGGGTCGGGCTTGGCCTTGGCTGCCGCCGCGAGCTGCTGGGACTGCGACCAGGTACCGCCCTGGAGGGCGCCGACCGCCTCCGCCAGCGACCGGGCCTGGCTCACGGTCGGCATGCGCTGCGGGGCGACGACGGCGCTGCGCTGCTTGCCTGTCTGCAGGGTCAGGGCCAGGCTCTGCGCGAGGAACTCCTGCACGGCGAGCGTGGAGGTGGAGGCCTTGGTCAGATCGCCCTTGAACGCCGTCGACAACCGTGCGTCCGCGACCACCGCCGTGGTGCCGCCGCCGATGGGCCGGGCCGCGGAGGGGGTGTAGGTGAGATCGCCGTTCTCCGTCAGGCTGTCGCTGCGCGCGATCACCTTGTCGGCGCCTGCCGAGGTGGCGACCTTGACGATCGACGGGTCGACGGCGCCGTCGACCGGCCAGGCGAAGTCGGTGTTCGGGGTCACATGGAGCACGGTCTCCACGGTGGTGGCGGCGACGTCGGTGGCCGCCTTGAGCTGGCTCAGGGAGCCGGCGACGCCGGTGCCGTTGTGGGCGAGCGAGGCCAGGTCGGGGTCGGCGAAGGGCAGCGCCACGACCTCCTTGCCGAGCACCGCCTCCTGGAGATCGTCGAGCCACTGCTTGGCGACCGCCTGGTGGGTGCCGGCGGTGGTGGTGTCCCCGTCGCCCCGGATCCGGTAGCTGCCGGTCATGGCGTCGACGGACGCCAGCAGGTCCGGGTCGATCACCCAGGTGACGTCGAGCTCCTTGCCCAGGCTCAGAAGCTGCTCCAGGCGGCCACCGGGCGAGAGCTCCTCGGCCAGGTCGTCGTTGAGGAAGACCGGCGTCTGCTGTGCGTTGGAACCGGTCTCCGCCGACATGTGGACGGTGGAGACCAGCGGCCACAGCACCGTCGTCCGGGTCGGGGTGTCCGCCTCCTCGGGCTGCCACGGCAGGAAGGTCCGCTGGACTCCCAGCACCTGCTCCCACTGCTGCGCGGACGTCTCGCCCGCGAGGGAGACACTGAGCGGGTAGACGCCGTCGTCGTCCAGGTCGAGCTTGTCGACCGGGACGGAGATGCTGAAGTGCTCGGACACGCCCGGTGTGAGCTTGGCGAACTCGGCTACGTACTTGCCGCCCACCTCGGAGCCGTCATTGCCGGAGAGGGCGTCCGCGCGCTTGGCGGCACTGTCGATCGCCGAGCGGGTGGTGAGCGCGGAACCCACCCGCAGACCCACGTGGGCGTCCGTGACCGCCTGCTTGCCGTTGTTGGTGACCGTGCCGGAGACCGTCAGGGTGTCCCCGTCGGTGGGAGCGGCGGGGCTGAGCGTGTCGACGGTGACAGCCACCGTGCCGGCGTCGGAGGCCTCCTTGACGGAGGTCTGGCCGACGGCCTGCGCGGGGGTGGCGGGCAGCTGGAGAAGACCGGCCAGCAGGGGCGCCCCGGCGAGCAGCGCGCCGGTGCGCCGCAGCCACCGGCGGGCAGGTGAGGGAGTCATCCCCGGAAAGTCTGCCGCCTCGGCCACGCGTTCGCCCGTCCCTCGTCGTCGTCAGTGGTCGTCGGAATGTGCGTCCACGCATGGTAACGATGCGCGCCGAGGGGAAGTGCCGCGGACTGCTCCACAAGATCGCGGAAGCCGGTCGGATCGTCCGCTATCTCTGTGTATGAGTGGTAATGGCTATGTAGACGCCAAGAGGCTGTCTTGCCCGGCTATCGCGGGTGATGTCCGATCAGGCAAATCGGGGCGCCCCCGGTCGGCCGGGCCACGTACCCTCTTCTGTTGTGCCGAACGCCAACGAAGACAATCTCAGCGTCCTGAGCCAGGTGCAGCACCGCGCGGTCAGTGAACTGCTGCGGGTCGCCCCTGTCGCCGACGACCTCGCCCGCCGTTTCCAGGAGGCCGGGTTCTCTCTCGCCCTGGTCGGCGGCTCGGTCCGGGACGCGCTGCTCGGCCGGCTCGGCAATGACCTGGACTTCACGACGGACGCCCGCCCCGAGGACGTACTGAAGATCGTCCGCCCCTGGGCGGACGCCGTGTGGGAGGTCGGGATCGCGTTCGGCACCGTCGGGGTCCAGAAGGATGCCCGCGTCGGCGACGTCGATCGATGCTTCCAGATCGAGGTCACCACCTATCGGTCGGAGGCCTACGACCGCACCTCGCGCAAGCCCGAGGTGTCGTACGGCGACTCCATCGAGCAGGATCTCGTCCGGCGTGACTTCACCGTGAACGCCATGGCCGTGGCGCTTCCCGAGAAGGAGTTCATCGACCCGCACGGTGGCCTCGAGGACCTCGCGGCGCGCGTGCTGCGCACCCCGGGTACGCCGGAGGAGTCCTTCTCGGACGACCCGCTGCGGATGATGCGCGCCGCCCGCTTCGCCGCCCAGCTCGACTTCGAGGTCGACCCCGAGGTCGTCACGGCGATGAAGGAGATGGCCGGCCGCATCGAGATCGTCTCCGCCGAGCGGGTACGGGACGAGCTGAACAAGCTGATCCTTTCCGCGAACCCGCGCAAGGGGCTGTCGCTGCTGGTCGACACCGGCATCGCCGACCATGTGCTGCCCGAGCTCCCCGCCCTGCGGCTGGAGAGTGACGAGCACCACCGGCACAAGGACGTCTACGAACACACCTTGATCGTCCTCGAGCAGGCGATCGCCCTGGAGGAGAACGGCCCCGACCTGACTCTGCGGCTGGCCGCGCTGCTGCACGACATCGGCAAGCCGCGTACCCGCCGCTTCGAGAGCGACGGCCGCGTCTCGTTCCACCACCACGAGGTGGTCGGAATGAAGATGACGAAGAAGCGCATGACGGCTCTCAAGTACTCCAACGAACTGGTGAAGGACGTCTCCCGGCTCGTCGAACTCCACCTGCGCTTCCATGGGTACGGCACCGGTGAGTGGACGGACTCTGCGGTGCGCCGCTACGTGCGGGACGCGGGACCGCTCCTCGACCGCCTGCACAAGCTGACCCGCTCGGACTGCACGACGCGGAACAAGCGCAGGGCGGCCGCGCTCTCACGGGCGTACGACGGGCTGGAGGAGCGCATCCACCAGCTGAAGGAGCGGGAGGAGCTGGACGCGATCCGCCCCGACCTCGACGGCAACCAGATCATGGAGATCCTCGGCGTCGGCCCCGGACCTGCCATCGGCAAGGCGTACAAGCACCTGCTGGAACTGCGCCTGGAGAACGGGCCGATGGAGCACGACGCGGCGGTGTCGGCGCTCAAGGAGTGGTGGGCCGAGCAGGGCTGAGTTCGTGAAACGGGGTCATGTTTCACGTGAAACATGACCCCGGTGATGCGGCAGGCACACATGGGAAGGGGCGGTGTTTCACGTGAAACACCGCCCCTCTCAGCAACTGCCCTACTTCTTGTAGTCCTTCAGGCAGAGCAGGAAGTTACTGCCGTCACCGGTCTCGGTGTACGAGTACTGGAAGTCCTTGGCCTTCTCCTCGCACTTGCTGTCGGCCGTGAGCGCGGTGTACGTGCCCTCGACCTTCGCCAGCACGATGTACTGCGCCTGCGAGGAGTCACACTTGACGACCTCGAGGTCGGGGTTGTCGTCGCTGCTGCTGCCTCGGTGCATGCAGTCGCCGACCGCCGCCGTGTTGGCGTCGTCCTGGCTGGATATGTAGGCGCCGATGCCCACGCCGATGACAGCGAGAACGATCACGACGTTCTTGATCAGCTTGAAGCTGACCTTGCGGCGGGGCTGCTCCGGCGGGACCGCGCCGTAGGGAGCGGCGCCCGGCTGCGGGTAGCCGGGCTGCGGCGGGTACGGCGCCTGCCCCTGGGGCTGGCCCTGGGGCTGGCCGTAGGGCTGCTGGCCCTGCTGCGCGAACGGGTTCTGGCCGTGGGGCGGCGGAGTCGACACTTGGAGGTCCCCCTAGAAAACTTTGGGCGTGTGGCGCGAAATCACTCGCGAAGTAAGACTCACGTAAGTTACCGGCCCCCACTGACAACCCTGTAGCCGGAGCCGGAGTCTGTGTCATTGATGTGACACTTGCCGACGTTCAAAGCGGGCCATAGCGGCAGCAACTGTTCCGTAGATAACGGCGACCGTGACCACCAGCGCGATGGAACGTCCGTCTGGAGGCAGCATCAGGGCGGCGACGGCCGCGGCGCCGACGAAAGCGACGTTGAACAGGACGTCGTAGAGGGAGAAGATCCGGCCGCGGAAGCCGTCCCGCACGGACGACTGGACGATGGTGTCGGTGGCGATCTTCGCGCCCTGGGTGACCAGCCCCAGCACGAAGGCCGCGACGAACGTGGTGACTTGCGTGAACGGCAGCATGAGGGCGAGCACGAGGACCGAGGCGGCCGCGGAGCAGACGACGATCCAGCGGGCCGGGCCCAGTCGTCCCGCAGCCGACGGGGTGACCACCGCGGCGACGAAGAAGCCCACCCCTGAGACTCCTACCGCCAGCCCCAGCAAAGCCAGCCCGTCGTCCGGGTCGGACGACCAGGCGTACCGGCACAGCATCAGCACCATGACGGTCAGGGCGCCGTAGGAGAACCGCATCAGGGAGATCGAGCCCAGCGCCCAGGCGGCCTCCCTGCGCTTCGGGTCGGCCAGGTGACGCAGACCTGCGGACAGGCCGCGGGCGGTGCCTCGGAGCGCGCTCATCAGCCGGGGCTGGACCAGATCGCGGTCGGGTCCGAGCAGATCCGCGGCCATGGCCAGGGAGGCGAGCGCGGCGGACAGGTACAGCGCGCAGCCCAGCAGCACCACCGCGGCGTCGGAGTCCGCCACCACCAGCCGGACGACGAAGGCGAGACCGCCGCCCGCGACCGCGGCCAGCGTTCCGGCGGTCGGGGAGAGGGAGTTGGCCATCACCAGGCGCTCGCCGTCGACGACGCGTGGCAGGGCCGCCGAAAGGCCGGCGAGGACGAAGCGGTTGACCGCGGTGACGCACAACGCGGAGACGTAGAAGAGCCAGTCGGGGACATGGCCGATCATCAGGACGGCCGTCACGGAGGCCAGCAGGGCGCGCAGCAGGTTGCCGTAGAGGAAGACCTGCCGGCGGCGCCAGCGGTCCAGCAGGACACCGGCGAAGGGGCCGACGAGGGAGTACGGCAGCAACAGGACCGCCATGGCGGAGGCGATCGCGCCGGCGGAGGTCTGCTTCTCCGGGGAGAAGACGACATAGGTGGCGAGCGCGACCTGGTAGACGCCGTCCGCGCACTGGGAGAGCAGTCGCACCGCGAGCAGTCGCCGGAAGTTCCCGAAGCGCAGCAGGACGCGCAGATCACGGACGACGGCCATGGGGCCCAGCCTCACATACGGGGAGGGTCCCCGGGTCATGCGACCCGGGGACCCTTCTCAGCCCTGGCAGGAGCGAATTTTCCGTGCGGGTCGAGTTAGCGCTCGACCTCACCGCGGATGAACTTCTCGACGTTGGCGTAGGCCTCGTCGTCGAAGTACTGGACCGGCGGGGACTTCATGAAGTACGAGGACGCCGACAGGATCGGGCCGCCGATGCCGCGGTCCTTGGCGATCTTCGCGGCGCGCAGGGCGTCGATGATGACACCCGCGGAGTTCGGGGAGTCCCAGACCTCGAGCTTGTACTCCAGGTTCAGCGGGACGTCACCGAAGGCGCGGCCCTCGAGGCGGACGTACGCCCACTTGCGGTCGTCCAGCCAGGCCACGTAGTCCGAGGGACCGATGTGGACGTTCTTCTCGCCCAGGTCGCGGTCGGGGATCTGCGAGGTGACGGCCTGCGTCTTCGAGATCTTCTTGGACTCGAGGCGGTCGCGCTCCAGCATGTTCTTGAAGTCCATGTTGCCGCCGACGTTGAGCTGCATGGTGCGCTCGAGCCGGACACCGCGGTCCTCGAACAGCTTCGCCATCACACGGTGGGTGATGGTGGCGCCGACCTGGGACTTGATGTCGTCACCGACGATCGGGACGCCCGCCTCGGTGAACTTGTCCGCCCACTCCTTGGTGCCGGCGATGAAGACCGGAAGGGCGTTGACGAAGGCGACCTTGGCGTCGATGGCGGCCTGGGCGTAGAACTTCGCCGCGTTCTCGGAACCGACGGGCAGGTAGCAGACGAGGACGTCGACCTGGCGGTCCTTGAGGATCTGGACGATGTCGACCGGGGCCTCGGCGGACTCCTCGATGGTCTCGCGGTAGTACTTACCGAGACCGTCCAGGGTGTGGCCGCGCTGGACCGTGACGCCCTTGTTCGGGACGTCGCAGATCTTGATGGTGTTGTTCTCGCTGGCACCGATGGCGTCCGAGAGGTCGAGGCCGACCTTCTTCGCGTCGACGTCGAAGGCGGCGACGAACTCGACGTCACCGACGTGGTAGTCGCCGAACTGCACGTGCATCAGACCCGGGACCTTGGACGCCGGGTCGGCGTCCTTGTAGTACTCGACGCCCTGCACCAGCGAGGCGGCGCAGTTGCCTACGCCGACGATGGCTACGCGAACCGAACCCATTCCGGTTGCTCCCTGTGTGTACGAGTGAGGCCCTGAATGGGCGCTCACGTGGCGGTTTCGTCGGGCAGATCCGCCCCGGGGGTGTCCCCGGGGCGGGGCAGGCCGCCCGTCGATCCAGATGTGTTGTTCTGTTGAGCGGATCCCCCGGAGGCGGGACCTGTCAGGTCCCGTCCGGCCCGCTCGCTCTCGATGAGCTCGTTCAGCCAGCGCACTTCGCGCTCCACGGACTCCATACCGTGGCGCTGGAGCTCAAGCGTGTAGTCGTCGAGGCGCTCCCGGGTGCGCGCCAGGGAGGCGCGCATCTTCTCGAGGCGCTCCTCCAGCCGGCTGCGACGGCCCTCGAGGACGCGCATGCGAACATCGCGCGACGTCTGTCCGAAGAAGGCGAAACGAGCGGCGAAGTGCTCGTCCTCGTACGCGTCGGGACCCGTCTGCGAGAGCAGATCCTCGAAGTGCTCCTTACCCTCTGCCGTCAACCGGTAGACGATCTTGGCGCGACGCCCTGCGAGTGGAGCGGCGAGGGCGTCTTCGTGGGTGTTTCCCGGTTCCTCGATCAACCAGCCGTTGGTGACCAGCGTCTTGAGGCAGGGGTAGAGCGTGCCGTAGCTGAACGCACGGAACACACCCAGTGACGTGTTGAGCCGTTTGCGCAGCTCGTAGCCGTGCATCGGGGACTCGCGGAGAAGGCCCAGGACGGCGAACTCGAGGATCCCGGCACGCCGGCTCATCGTCGCCTCCTCTCGGCCTTATGTCGCGCTGATGTATCGACTCGATACATCACGACGATAGAACGGCGTTCCGGATGCGACAAGAGGGGAGAGGGTGAACGGGATCACATCCCCGATTCATTGAGGGCGAGTTGCCTGGTTTGGGGTGAACTTCGGGGCTAGGCGGGTTTTGACGGTGCGTAGTCTGTGCGCCATGCACACCACCGGGACCCATGAGATGCCGGGGGGCGTCGAGGTCCTCGGTGCAGTACGGGTGAATGCGCGACCGACCGCATCCGTACTTCGGGGGGACAGGAAACCAGCCGCCCTTTCCAGGCGCGCACGGATGCGCCTGCCCGAGGAGTAATCGTTCGATGAGCGAGCACCGTCGCAAACCGCCGCAGCCGCAGGGAGGCGGACGTGCCGCGGCCCGACGCGGCCAGTCCGGTCCGTCCTCCGGCCGCCGCGCGGCACCGCGAGGCGCCACCGGATCTCCTGCCGACTACGGGCTGGGTCACGGGGCCGGAGGCGAGGAGCAGTCGCACGGCAGCCGTGCCGACGGCCGGCGCGCGTCCCAGAGAGACGCGGGCGGGCGGCGCAGAGCGGCCGAGCCCACAGGGGGCCGCCGCGGAGCCCCGACCGGTCCCGGCCGCGGCAGAGGGCGACCGGCGCCCGACAGCAAGCGTCTGATCGACTACCCGCGCGCCGGCAAGTACGGCTGGCAGCGCTGGATGCCGTCCTGGAAGCTCGTCGCGGGTCTGTTCGTCGGCTTCGTGGGCAGCTTGGTGGCCGTTGCGGGCATCGGGTACGCCATGGTGGGCATCCCGGACGTCGCCAAGACGGCGACGGCGCAGAACAACGTCTACTACTGGAAGGACGGCAGCCAGATGGTTGCCACCGGTGGTGAGACGAACCGGCAGAACATCGACCTCTCGCAGATCCCGGAGGAGATGCGCTGGGCGGTGATCTCGCAGGAGAACAAGACCTTCTACGACGACAGCGGCATCGACCCCAAGGGCATCGCCCGTGCCGTGTTCAACATGGCGAGGGGCGGCCAGACGCAGGGTGGATCGACGATCACCCAGCAGTACGTCAAGAACGCCATGCTGAACGACCAGTCGCAGACGATCTCCCGGAAGTTCAAGGAGATCTTCGTGTCCATCAAGGTGGGCGCCGAGGTCGACAAGGACCAGATCATGGCGGGGTACCTGAACTCCGCGTACTACGGGCGCAACGCCTACGGGATCCAGGCCGCCTCCCGCGCGTACTTCAACAAGGACGCGATCAAGCTCAACCCCGGCGAGTGCGCGTTCCTGGCCGCCATGCTGAAGGGCGCCACGTACTACGACCCCGCCGGCACGACCTCCGTCGACCCGGTCGGCGCCACGTCCGCGGCCAACAGCAAGCGGGCCCGGCTCCAGATGCAGGACACCCTCGACAAGATGGTCGAGTACGGCCATCTGGACGCCTCGGTGCGGGCCAAGTACACCGACCTCCCCAAGTGGCAGAACCCCCGCTCGAACACCGACCTGAAGGGCCAGATCGGCTACCTCGTCGACCTCGCCAACGGTTACCTGGTCACCAACAGCAAGACGACCGGGATCACCCAGGACCTGCTGCAGCAGGGCGGCTACTCGATCTACACGACCTTCGACAAGAACAAGGTCAAGGAGCTCGAGGCGGCGGTCACGAAGGTCCAGAAGGCCAACATCAAGCCGAAGCAGCGCCCGGAGACGGACACGCACGTCCAGTTCGGCGGGGCGTCAGTGGAGCCGGACACCGGTGCCATCCGGGCGATCTACGGCGGCGAGGACGCCACCAAGCACTTCACCGACAACGCCGACCAGACCGGTGCCCAGGTCGGTTCGACGTTCAAGCCGTTCGTGCTGGCCGCCGCGATGACGTGGGGCGTGCGCGATCCGGACCTGGGCTCGTCGCAGGCGCAGGACGAACGCACCATCGTGTCGCCCAAGAGCCTGTTCAGCGGCAAGAACAAGCTCAAGATCGAGAACTACGACGGCTCGGTCTGGAAGAACGAGAAGGGCGAGGAGTGGCTGCAGACCAATGACGGCAACGTCTCGCTGGGTAGTCCGCCCAAGTACAAGATCGACCTCCGGGAGGCGATGCGCGAGTCGGTGAACTCCGCCTTCGTGCAGCTCGGCATGGACGTCGGTCTGGACAAGGTGAAGGAATCCGCCGTCAGCGCGGGCCTGAAGGAGTCCAGCCTGACCAACAGCGGCTTCCCGTCGTTCTCGATCGGCATCTCCGACCCGAGCGCGATCCGGATGGCGGGTGCGTACGGCACCTTCGCCGCCAGCGGCAAGCAGCGTGATCCCTACTCCGTGGAGAAGGTCACGAGCGAGAAGGGCCAGATCTTCACGCACGAGACCAAGACGAAGCAGGCGTTCACCGCGAAGGTCGCCGACAACGTCACGGACGTCCTGAAGACGGTCGTCGAGAAGGGCACCGGTACCAACGCCCAGCTGCCCGGCCGTGAGGTGGCCGGCAAGACCGGCACCACCGACGGAAACAAGTCGGCCTGGTTCGTGGGCTACACCCCGCAGTTGTCGACCGCGGTCACCATGTTCCGCTACGACGACGATGAGTCGAACAAGAATCGGACCTTCCTGGAGATGTTCGGCACGGGCGGCCAGGAGAAGATCCACGGTGCCTCGTTCCCGGCGCAGATCTGGCACGACTACATGGCCGAGGCGCTGAAGGGCACGAAGGCGAAGGACTTCCCGGAGCCCCAGCCGATCGGCGAGGTCGTGAACGCGGAACCGTCCCCGACTCCTACGCCTTCGGCCACCGAGACCGAAGAGGAGTCGCCGTCGCCGTCCGCGACCCCCAGCGAGACGGAGGTCGAGCCCTCGCCTTCGGCGTCCGAGACCTGCTCGAACTTCTTCGACTGTCAGGACAACAGCGCAGGGACGACCAACGGGAACGAGAACGGCGGAACAGGGGAGATCACTCCGACGCCGACAGCCACGGAGTCGGACGGCAACAGCAGAGGCAACGGAAACGGTGGCTTCTTCGGAGGCCCCGGCGGCTAGCCGCACGGTCGCCCATCTTGGGTGTTTCACGTGAAACATGCGCATGTTTCACGTGAAACGAGGGCCGCTCCACCGAACGAGGTGGGGCGGCCCTCGGTGTTTTCCTAGGTCCGTACGGCAGGATGTCGCTCATGCCCAGTGCAGAATCGACGCCGACGCGCGCGCACGAGCCGGATCCGGTGAAGCCGACCAGCGATGACCCGGTGGCCGCGGCCGGCAGTGAGCTGATCGGCGGTCCCCTGGGCCGCCGGGCCCTGCTCGGGACGTCCTGGTGGACTCCCGTGCGGATCATCGCGCTCGTGGCGATCGGGATGTTCGCCCTAGGACTGATCCAGAAGGCGCCTTGCTACAACGGCGGCTGGTTCTTCGGTGCCACCACCCAGTACACGCACGCCTGCTACTCGGACATCCCGCACCTCTACCAGGGACGCGGTTTCGCCGACGGACTCGTGCCGTACTTCGACAAGCTTCCCGGCGACATGGACTACCTCGAGTACCCGGTGCTGACCGGTGTGTTCATGGAGGTGGCCAACTGGCTTACGCCGGGCAGCGGCAGCATCCAGGACCAGGAACAGTGGTACTGGATGGTCAACGCCGGGATGCTGATGGCCTGCGCGGCCGTCATCGCCGTCTGCGTGGCCCGGACGCACGCCCGGCGCCCCTGGGACGGCCTGCTGGTAGCCCTGGCGCCCGCCTTCGCGTTGACCGCAACCATCAACTGGGACCTGCTGGCGGTCGCTCTGACGGCCGCGGCGATGCTCATGTGGTCGCGGGGCCGGTCCCTCGCCTTCGGCGTCCTCCTGGGGCTCGCCACGGCCGCCAAGCTCTATCCCGTCTTCCTGCTCGGTCCCCTGTTCGTGCTGTGCTGGCGGGCGGGTAAGTGGCGGGACTTCGGCAAGGCCCTGGGCGGCGCGGTCGTCGCCTGGCTGGTGGTGAACCTGCCGGTCATGCTCTTCGCCTTCGAGGGATGGTCGAAGTTCTACCGGTTCAGCCAGGAGCGGGGCGTCGACTTCGGCTCCTTCTGGCTGATCATGGCGCAGAACTCCAGCGATCCCCTCACCACCGACAGCGTCAACACCCTCGCCACGCTTCTCGTCGTGCTGTGCGCCGCGGGCATCGGCCTGCTGGCGCTGACCGCGCCCCGCCGGCCCCGCTTCGCCCAGCTGGCCTTCCTGATCGTGGCCGCCTTCATCCTCACCAACAAGGTCTACTCGCCGCAGTACGTCCTGTGGCTGGTGCCGCTGGCGGTGCTGGCCCGGCCGAAGTGGCGGGACTTCCTGATCTGGCAGGCGTGCGAGGTCGCCTACTTCCTGGGCATCTGGATGTACCTCGCGTACACGATGAGCGGAGACGCCCACAAGGGCCTGCCGACCGACGGCTATCACTGGGCCATCGGCGTGCACCTGCTGGGGACGCTCTATCTGTGCGGCGTGATCGTGCGGGACATCCTGATGCCGGAGCGGGACGTGGTGCGGCAGGCGGGCGACGACGATCCCTCGGGCGGAGTGCTCGACGGGGCGGAGGACGTCTTCGTGCTCGGTGCCGCGGCGCATCCGCCCCGGCACGCCTCCCACTTCGACGGACCGCAGGTCGACTGGGGCAAGCAGGACGTCACCGACAGTTCGCTCTGAGCGAACAGGGCTCGGCCCGAGGTGTCGGGGCCCGGCAGCCGGTCGACGGGAAAGGCCGTACACGGAGTCCTCGTGTACGGCCTTTCCCGTTGCTGCGTTCTTCGGTGCTCGCGCCTCAGCGGTCCACGATCCGGTCGAACTGCGTGGTGGTGTGCCGCAGATGGGCCACTAGTTCGTCGCCGACGTGCGGCTCCGGCGCGTCCGAGGGCACGAACAGGATGGAGACCTGCATGTGCGGCGGCTCGGCGAACCAGCGCTGCTTGCCACCCCAGACGAACGGCGAGAGGTTCCGGTTCACCGTGGCGAGGCCGGCCCGGGCGACACCCTTGGCACGTGGCATGACGCCGTGCAGGGCCTTGGGAGCCTCCAGACCCACCCCGTGCGACGTACCGCCCGCCACGACCACCAGGAAGCCGTCGGAGGCCGCCTTCTGCTGCCGGTAGCCGAAGCGGTCGCCCTTGGAGACCCGCGTGACGTCGAGGACGGCACCGCGGTACTCGGTGGCCTCGTGGTCCCCCAGCCACAGCCGCGTGCCGATACGGGCGCGGAACCGGGTCTGCGGGAACTGCTGCCGCAGCCGGGCGAGTTCGTCGGCCTTGAGGTGGCTGACGAACATCGTGTGCAGCGGCAGCCGGGCCGCGCGCAGCCGGTCCATCCAGCCGATGACCTCCTCGACGGCGTCGGAGCCGTCGGTGCGGTCCAGCGGGAGGTGGATGGCGAAACCCTCGAGCCTGACGTTCTCGATGGCGGCGTGCAGCTGCGGCAGGTCCTGCTCGCTGATGCCGTGCCGCTTCATCGACGACATCACCTCGATGACCACCCGAGCGCCCACGAGGCCGTACACGCCGTCGATCGACGACACCGAGCGCACGACCCGGTCGGGCAGCGGAACGGGCTCCTCACCGCGCCGGTAGGGCGTCAGCACCAGCAGGTCGCCGCCGAAGAAGTCCTTGATGCGCGCGGCCTCGTACGTCGTGCCGACGGCGAGGACGTCCGAGCCCAGCCGGGTGGCCTCCTCGGCCAGCCGGTCGTGCCCGAAGCCGTAGCCGTTGCCCTTGCAGACCGGGACGAGTCCCGGGAACTGCTCCTGCACGTGCTTGTGATGCGCCCGCCAGCGCGCGGTGTCGACGTAGAGGGTGAGCGCCATGGCCGGACCTGGGACCTTTCTCGTGGCTGCGGTGTGGGGAAACGCGTCAGAGGTGTCAGAGGTGTCAGAGGTATCGAATCACTGAACGTGACGTCAGCGGCGCGACATGTAGATGTCGAGGGCCTTGTGGAGCAGCTTGTTCAGCGGGAAGTCCCACTCGCCGAGGTACTCCGCAGCCTGTCCGCCGGTGCCGACCTTGAACTGGATCAGGCCGAAGAGGTGGTCGGTCTCGTCCAGCGAGTCGGAGATGCCTCGCAGGTCGTAGACGGTCGCGCCGAGCGCGTAGGCGTCACGCAGCATCCGCCACTGCATCGCGTTCGAGGGCCGGAACTCACGGCCGATGTTGTCGGACGCGCCGTAGGAGTACCAGACGTGGCCGCCGACGATCAGCATGGTCGCCGCCGACAGGTTCACGCCGTTGTGGCGGGCGAAGTACAGCCGCATGCGGTTGGGGTCCTCGGTGTTGAGGGCCGACCACATGCGCTGGAAGTAGGAGAGCGGGCGCGGCCGGAAGTGGTCCCGTACGGCCGTGATCTCGTACAGCCGCTGCCACTCCTCGAGGTCGTGGTAACCGCCCTGGACGACCTCGACGCCGGCCTTCTCGGCCTTCTTGATGTTGCGGCGCCACAGCTGGTTGAAGTTCTTGTGGACCTCTTCAAGGGAACGGTTCGCCAGCGGCACCTGGTAGACGTAGCGCGGCTGGACGTCGCCGAAGCCGGCGCCGCCGTCCTCGCCCTGCTGCCAGCCCATGCGGCGCAGCTTGTCGGCCACCTCGAAGGCGCGCGGTTCGATGAAGTCGGCCTCGATGTCGCGCAGTCTCTTCACGTCCGGGCTCTGGATGCCGGCCTTGATGGAGGTGGCCTCCCAGCGACGGATGATCACCGGCGGGCCCATCTTCACCGAGAAGGCGCCCTGCTGCTTGAGGTGCGCGAGCATCGGTTCAAGCCAGTCGGTCAGATTCGGCGCGTACCAGTTGATGACCGGGCCCTCGGGGAGATAGGCCAGGTAGCGCTTGATCTTGGGCAGCTGGCGGTAGAGGACGAGGCCCACGCCGACCAGTTCGCCGTTGCGCTCGTCGAACCAGCCGAGGCTCTCCGATCGCCACTCGGCCTTGACATCGGCCCAGGCCGGAACCTGCATGTGGCTCGCCGACGGCAGGCTCTGGATGTATGCCAGATGCTGCTCGCGGCTGATCGTCCTCAGGGTCAGGCTCATTCGGGGCGCTCCTCGGGCTGGTGTGTCCCCATGGGTACAGGGGCTCCGGCTCTCGCGCCGAAGCCTACTGCGCCGTGCGAGCTGCCTGACTGGGCGTACGGAACCTGCGCCCCGGCTCGCGCGCGGCCGGGGCGTTCCGTCCGGATTCGTAGGTTTCCTACGCGTCTTCCGGCGCGGACGGTGTCCGTGGTGCGGGCACCGGCGCCGGTCGGGTCACCAGACTCCGCCGAAGAGGCCGCCGTGGGCCATTCCGATGAAGAAGCCGAAGCCGGCGGCACCGAGACCCAGGATCAGACCGAAGCGCTCACGGGTGGTCTCGGAGATCCACTGTCCGTACGCGCCGGTCAGGATTCCCACCAGGCCGGTCCAGGAGCTGAGCAGATGAAGGCTGTGGAAGAACGACGTGATGAAGGCCGTCACGCCGAGCACCAGCGTCACTGCCAGCAGGGTGTCCTGGATTGGATGGGCTCTGCCGTCGGTGGCGAAGAGAGAACCGGCGGTATTGGGTCGCAATGCCTGTGCCATGGGGCACCTCCTGCGAAAGCGGCGCATCGTAGCGCCATACACACCCGACGTGTACAGACTGACGGTCATCCACGCCGGATTTCAACCGGAAGCGTGTGTGCAGGTAGTCTGTACCCTCTGCACCGGTGTCTGCCCAGGCTTGCCAGGGTGTCCGTCCAGTTGAGAGCGGGGAAGTCGCCAGCCGACCCCCGATTGTCAGTGGCGGCCGATACCGTTGCGTACGCATCACAACCCTCCTGCCACGGATCGACCGTGGCCGCTGAGTCCAAAGGAGGTGGGTTCCACATGCGTCACTACGAAGTGATGGTCATCCTCGACCCCGATCTCGAGGAGCGCGCTGTCTCCCCGCTGATCGAGAACTTCCTCTCCGTCGTCCGTGAGGGCAACGGAAAGGTGGAGAAGGTCGACACCTGGGGCCGTCGTCGTCTCTCGTACGAGATCAAGAAGAAGCCCGAGGGCATCTACTCGGTCATCGACCTGCAGGCCGAGCCTGCGGTCGTCAAGGAGCTCGACCGCCAGATGAACCTGAACGAGTCGGTCCTCCGGACCAAGGTCCTCCGTCCCGAGACCCACTGAGCTCTCCCGCTCAGCTGATCTCGGGATTCTGAGTAGCAGCACTAGCAGCCAGCAGCAAACCCGCCGAGAGGTTCCCCCATGGCAGGCGAGACCGTCATCACGGTCGTCGGCAATCTTGTCGACGACCCCGAGCTGCGCTTCACCCCCTCCGGTGCGGCGGTCGCGAAGTTCCGTGTCGCGTCCACTCCCCGCACCTTCGACCGTCAGACGAACGAGTGGAAGGACGGCGAGAGCCTGTTCCTGACCTGCTCGGTCTGGCGTCAGGCGGCGGAGAACGTCGCGGAGTCGCTCCAGCGAGGCATGCGCGTCATCGTGCAGGGCCGGCTGAAGCAGCGGTCCTACGAGGACCGTGAGGGCGTCAAGCGCACGGTCTACGAACTGGACGTCGAGGAAGTCGGCGCCAGCCTGCGCAGTGCCACGGCCAAGGTCACCAAGGCTTCCGGCCGCGGTGGCCAGGGCGGCCAGGGTGGTTACGGCGGCGGCGGTGGCGGCCAGCAGGGCGGCGGCTGGGGTGGAAACTCCGGCGGCGGCCAGCAGGCCGGCGCAGCTCCCGCCGAAGACCCGTGGGCCACCGGCGCTCCCGCCGGTGGCAACCAGGGTGCCGGTGGCGGTGGCGGCGGCTGGGGTGGAAACTCCGGCGGCAGCAGCGGTGGTGCCGGTGGCGGCTACTCGGACGAACCCCCCTTCTAGGCCGTTCGCGCCCGGGTCTCCGGGCGCGTCCGGGTCGAGGGTGGGTCGTATCCCAACTTCTTGATCACACAGGAGAAACACCATGGCGAAGCCGCCTGTGCGCAAGCCTAAGAAGAAGGTCTGCGCTTTCTGCAAGGACAAGGTCACGTACGTGGACTACAAGGACACGAACATGCTGCGGAAGTTCATTTCCGACCGCGGCAAGATCCGTGCCCGTCGCGTGACCGGCAACTGCACGCAGCACCAGCGTGACGTCGCCACGGCCGTCAAGAACAGCCGTGAGATGGCGCTGCTGCCGTACACCGCTCAGGCGCGATAAGGGAAGGGTGACCGACAAATGAAGATCATCCTCACCCACGAGGTCTCTGGCCTCGGTGCCGCCGGCGACGTCGTCGACGTCAAGGACGGTTACGCTCGCAACTACCTGATCCCGCGGAATTTCGCTATCCGCTGGACCAAGGGTGGCGAGAAGGACGTCGAGCAGATCCGTCGTGCTCGCAAGATCCACGAGATCCAGACCATCGAGCAGGCCAACTCCGTGAAGGCCCAGCTCGAGGGCGTGAAGGTCCGTCTGGCCGTTCGCTCCGGCGACGCCGGTCGTCTCTTCGGTTCCGTCACCCCGGCCGACATCGCTTCCGCGATCAAGGCTGCCGGTGGTCCCGAGGTCGACAAGCGCCGCATCGAGCTCGGCTCGGCGATCAAGACCCTGGGCGCCCACGAGACGTCCGTGCGTCTGCACCCCGAGGTTGCCGCCAAGGTCAACATCGAGGTCGTCGCGGCCTGATCGCTGCGTTTGGCTCGAAGAGCTGAGAAGGGGCCGCACCCTGTGGGGTGCGGCCCCTTCCGCTTGCTTGTTTCACGTGAAACGCAGGTCCTCGACGCGGCAGCCATTTCAGGCGGCCGTCGGTTTCACGTGAAACGGTCAGCGGGTTGCGCCGGTGATGATCCAGCGACCAGAACGTGCACGCAGCCAGAGGGTGAGCATGCGGACCGTCATCATGAGCGTCATCGCCCCCCATATCGCGGTGAGACCGCCGCCGAGAACCGGCACCAACAGGGCCACGGGAGTGAAGACTGCCAGGGTGAGCACCATCGCCCAGGCGAGATAGGGACCGTCTCCCGCACCCATCAGCACACCGTCCAGTACGAAGACGATGCCGCAGATGGGCTGGGAGAGCGCCACCACCAGAAGAGCCGGCAGTGCGGCTTCCCTCACCGCGGGGTCGCTGGTGAAGAGCGGCAGGAACACGGGGCGGGCGACCACGACCAGCAGACCGAGCAGGGCACCCACGGCGATGCCCCACTGGACCATGCGACGGCAGACGTCACGGGCGCCCTGGGCGTCGTCGGCGCCCAGATACCGCCCGATGATGGCCTGTCCGGCTATGGCGATGGCGTCCAGGGCGAAGGCCAGCAGGCTCCACAGGCCCAGAGCGATCTGATGTGCCGCGATGTCGTCGTCCCCGAGGCGGGCGGCCACGGCTGTGGCGATCATCAGAATGGCCCGCAGCGAGAGCGTGCGGACCAGCAGGGGAACCCCGGCCTGGGCGGAGGCTCTGATGCCGGCGGCGTCGGGGCGCAGAGACGCGCCGTGGCGCCGGGCTCCGCGAACCACGACGGCGAGGTAGACCAGGGCCATGCCCCATTGGGCGATCACGGTGCCCCAGGCAGAGCCGGCGATTCCGAGGCCCACGCCGTAGACGAGGCCGACATTCAGCGCGGCATTGGCGACGAAGCCCGCCACGGCGACGTAGAGCGGCGTCCTTGTGTCCTGGAGTCCACGCAGGACGCCGGTCGCGGCCAGTACGACGAGCATGGCCGGGATGCCGAGTGCCGAGATGCGCAGATAGGTGGTCGCGTAGGGAGCGGCGGTGTCCGAGGCGCCGAAGAGTTCCACGAGTGCCGGTGCAGCGGGCAGGGTGGCCGCGATCACGACGGCGCCGAGAAGCAGCGCCAGCCAGATGCCGTCCATGCCCTGGCGGATTGCTGCCGGCAGGTCACCGGCGCCCACGCGGCGCGCTACGGCGGCAGTGGTGGCGTAGGCGAGGAAGACGAAGACGCTGACGGCTGTCATGAGAAGCGCGGAGGCGATGCCGAGTCCGGCCAGTTGCGCGGTGCCCAGATGGCCGACGATCGCGCTGTCCGCCATGACGAAGAGCGGCTCGGCGACGAGCGCGCCGAAGGCCGGGACGGCCAGTGCGACGATCTCTCGATCGTGCTGCCGCCGGACGGTCTCGGGGGACGCGGGAGCCTGTGTCATGAGCACCAATCTAATCGTCCACAGGTAAGAGATCCAGTCGCCATGTGACCCTTACCTCTCCTCACGCCGTGTAGTGTCTTGCGCGCCGTTCGAAGAGATCTTGGTCCGACTGGCCAACTTTTTCTTCTGCACAGCCGGTGGATGGTGAAAGTGCAGGTCAGCGGCGCTTCGCAAGAAAAGAAGAGGGCTTGTTCACAGGGCTGTCCACCGGGTCGTGCACAGGTTTTGCGGAGTTCTCCACAGCATCGGGGCCGTCGTCCACATGGCCTGTGGATAACCAGATTGGCTGACGGTGCCGACGGGCCTACCGTGGTCCGGCGCCCGCTCCGTCCGTCGGCCGAGGAAACCCTCATAAAACCGACGCGCCACAACCGGAGTTGGCGCTCTCGATTGTCAGTGCCGTGCCGTAGAAAGAAGGCATGGCGAGGTCCGCTCGGCGGACGGGAGGAGGCTGCTCGGTGAGCATTTCCGAGCCCTTGGACGACCCGTGGGCCGACAGCGGGCCCAGTGATCGTCTGCCTCCTGCCAGGCGGCGCGGCGAAGGGGGGCGCGGTCGTGACGAACAGCACGATCGCGGCCGGGAAAGCGGCGAGTGGGAAGGCGGGGGCACCGCCTTCGAGCGGGTACCGCCGCAGGACCTCGACGCCGAACAGTCCGTCCTCGGCGGCATGCTGCTGTCCAAGGACGCCATCGCCGACGTGGTCGAGGTGCTCAAGGGCCACGACTTCTACAAGCCCGCGCACGAGACGATCTACCAGGCGATCCTGGACATCTATGCCAAGGGCGAGCCGGCCGACCCCATCACGATCGCCGCCGAGCTCACCAAGCGCGGCGAGATCAACAAGGTCGGCGGCGCGTCCTATCTGCACACCCTCGTCCAGACGGTGCCCACCGCCGCCAACGCCGAGTACTACGCGGAGATCGTCCACGAACGCGCAGTGCTGCGCCGCCTGGTCGAGGCCGGCACCCGCATCACGCAGATGGGATACGCGGGCGACGACGATGTGGACGAGATCGTCAACCGCGCCCAGGCCGAGATCTACGCGGTCACCGAGCAGCGCACCAGCGAGGACTACCTCCCGCTCGGCGACATCATGGAGGGCGCCCTCGACGAGATCGAGGCGATCGGTTCACGCAGCGGCGAGATGACGGGTGTGCCCACCGGGTTCACGGACCTCGACTCGCTCACCAACGGTCTGCACCCGGGCCAGATGATCGTCATCGCGGCGCGTCCCGCCATGGGAAAGTCGACGCTCGCGCTGGACTTCGCGCGCGCGGCGTCGATCAAGCACAACCTGCCCAGCGTCATCTTCTCCCTGGAAATGGGCCGCAACGAGATCGCGATGCGGCTGCTGTCCGCCGAGGCCCGGGTGGCCCTGCATCACATGCGTTCCGGCACCATGACGGACGAGGACTGGACCCGTCTGGCGCGCCGCATGCCCGAGGTCTCCTCCGCTCCGCTGTACATCGACGACTCCCCGAACCTGTCGATGATGGAGATCCGGGCCAAGTGCCGCCGCCTGAAGCAGCGCAACGACATCAAGCTTGTGATCATCGACTATCTCCAGCTGATGCAGGCCGGTGGTTCCAAGCGTTCCGAAAGCCGTCAGCAGGAGGTCTCGGACATGTCCCGTAACCTCAAGCTGCTGGCCAAGGAGCTGGAGGTCCCGGTGATCGCGCTCTCGCAGCTCAACCGTGGTCCCGAACAGCGCACGGACAAGAAGCCGATGGTGTCCGACCTGCGTGAGTCCGGCTCCATCGAGCAGGACGCCGACATGGTGATCCTGCTGCACCGTGAGGACGCCTACGAGAAGGAGTCTCCGCGCGCGGGCGAGGCGGACATCATCGTGGGCAAGCACCGTAACGGCCCGACGGCCACGATCACCGTTGCCTTCCAGGGCCACTACTCCCGCTTCGTGGACATGGCGCAGACCTGATCCGGTGCCCTGGGGCCTCGCGGCTGCGCGGGTCAGCGCCTCGTCTCGTACCTGGTCAGGGCCACGCCGCCGGGAAACGTCCGCGTCTCCACCAGGTTCAGGTTCACCCAGCTGTCCAGCGCGGTGAAGAACGGCGTGCCGCTGCCCACCAGGACCGGATGGGTGGCGATCACGTACTCGTCGATCAGTCCGGCCCGCATGGCCGCCCCGGCGAGCGTTGCGCCGCCGATGGTCATGGGGCCGCCGTCCTCGGCCTTGAGCCGGGTGATCTCGGCGATCGCGTCGCCGGTGACCAGGCGGGCGTTCCAGTCGACCTTGTCGATCGTCGAGGAGAACACCACCTTCGGCGTGTCCCGCCAGTTTCGCGCGAACTCGATCTCCGCCGGGGTGGCGCCCGGCTTCTGGTCGCCGGTCGGCCAGTAGGAGCTCATCGCCTCCCACAGCTTGCGCCCATACAGCGACAGGCCGCTCGCCTGCTCGTGCTCGAGCCACCACTGGAACAGCTCGTCGCTCGGCGGTCCGCTCCACCCGATGTCGTCGCCGGTCGCGGCGATGTAGCCGTCCAGGGTCAGGTTCATGCCGTAGATCAGTTTCCGCATTGGCCGGCCTTCCGTCCGTGGGTGTCCGGGGTATGGACCAGGGCGGCACGGGAATCTCATCGGTGCGCGATCCGGGCTCGCCGGTGGCCATCGTGCTCGGGCTCAGCGTGGTGTATTCGGCCGACTCGGACAAGTCGTCTGATCTCGACCTCCGGTGCCCAGAGCGGAATGGACTCGACGGCGGCCGCGCGGGCGGGTGGACTGGGCCCATGACAACACCTCAGGAAGAGCTGCTTCCCGGCACCCGGCGGGCGCTGCTGCACCGGATCGCCGTGGCCCAGACCGAAGGACGGGCCCCCTCGCTGGTCGCCGCGGTCGTACGGGACGGGCGGGCCGTCTGGCACGGGGCGCGGACCTCGGTCGACGGGCACGCGCCGGACGAGAACGTGCAGTACCGGATCGGCTCGATCACCAAGACCTTCACCGCCGTGCTCGTGCTGCGACTGCGGGACGAAGGAGTGCTCGACCTCGAGGACCCGCTGGAGAAGCACCTGCCCGGATCCGGTGCGGGGGAGGCCACGGTGGCCGAACTGCTCGCCCACACAGGCGGGTTGGCGGCGGAGTCGCCCGGTCCCTGGTGGGAACGGACCCCGGGTTCGTTGCGGCCCGAGCTCGCCGATGTCCTCGGCGACCAGGCCGCCCCGTTTCCGGCCGGCCGCCGTCACCACTACTCGAACCCCGGCTACTCACTCCTGGGTGCGCTCGTGGAGGAACTCCGTGGGGCGCCCTGGGAGGAGGTACTGCGACGCGAAGTGCTCGAACCTCTGGGTCTCGACCGCACGACTGTCCGATCGCAGAACCCGGCCGCGGGAGGCTGGGCGGTCCATCCCTGGGCCGACGTCCTGCTGCCCGAGCCCCTCGAGGACTTCGGACGGATGGCAGCGGCCGGCCAGCTCTGGTCCACGACCGGTGACCTCGCGCGATTCGCCGCCTTCCTCGCCCGGGGTGACGACCGCGTCCTGAGCGCGGGGACCCTGCGCGAGATGTGGACGCCCGCGGCTCCGGCCGGGCTGCCGGATGTGGCGGACGGGGCCACCTATGGACTGGGGCTGCAGATCCAGCACCGGGACGGCAGGTTGCTCGTGGGGCACTCCGGCTCGGTGCCGGGGTTCCTTGCCACCCTCACCATCGGTGTGGCGGACGACGTGGCCGCGGTGGTGCTCGCCAACTGCACGTCCGGCGTTCTGACGTCCCAGGTGGCCGCCGATCTCGTACGGATCGTCGCCGAGGCCGAGCCGCGGATTCCCGAGCCGTGGCGTCCGCTGCGGGAGGTGGACCCCACCGTCCTGGACCTGGCGGGCCAGTGGCACTGGGGGACCAGTCCCTTCGCCCTGCGGGTGACGGCCGACGGGCTGGTCTCCCTGGGGCCGCTGTCCGGCGCCGGTCGGCGTTCCCGGTTCAGGCCGAACGGAGACGGCACCTGGACCGGCTTGGAGGGCTACTACGCCGGAGAGCTCCTGCGCGCCGTACGGCGGCCGGACGGGAGCGTGGACCACCTGGACCTCGGGTCGTTCGTCTTCACGCGCCAGCCGTACGACGAGCGGGCCGCTGTGCCCGGTGGCGTCGACCCGGAGGGCTGGCGCGGCATCGGCTAGCCCCACACGGCCAGGAAGCGCCCTGTTTCACGTGAAACAGGGCGCTTCTGTCCGGGCCCGGGTGTCCGCAGAGCTGGAGCGCCCTCAGAGCTGGAGCTTGAAGCCCACGTGTGAGGCGACGAAGCCCAGTCGCTCGTAGAAGCGGTGGGCGTCGGTGCGCGTGCTGTCGGAGGTGAGCTGCACCAACTGGCAGTTCTCGCGCCGGGATTCCTCGATCGCCCACTCGATGAACCGCGTGCCCAGGCCACTGCCGCGCTCGTCGGCGTGCACCCGCACGCCTTCGATGACCGACCTGGTCGAGCCGCGCCGGGACAGGCCCGGAATGATCGTCAGCTGGAGCGTCCCGACGACCTGTCCCTCGCGGACGGCGACGACCAGACGCTGGTTCGGGTCGGCGGTGAGCCGTTCCAGGGCGGTCAGATAGGGGCTGAGATCGTCCGGCGACTCACGCTGTGCACCCAGGGGGTCGTCCGCGAGCATGCCGACGATCGCGGGGATGTCCTCGGCGACGGCGGCCCGTATTTCAAGATCTCCCATGCCCGCAGCCTATGTGCCCAAGGCGGCAGCGGGCGCGTTCAGTGACTCCACGACCCGTACCAGCGGGGCCAGTTCCGTGTTCCTGGCGGCCTCGTCGAGTGCCTCGCGCAGGGCGGCGTCGTTGGTGGGACGGGCTTCGGCCAGCAGCGTCAGACCGGCTTCGGTGACGTTGGTGTAGATGCCGCGGCGGTCGGTGGGGCACAGGTAGCGCTCGAGCAGGCCCCGGTCCTCGAGCCGGGTCACCAGCCGGGTGGTCGCGCTCTGGCTGAGGACGACCGCGTCGGCCACCTGCTTCATCTGGAGATGTCCCCCGTCGCCGTCGTGCTGCCGGCTGAGCACGTCGAGCAGGGAGTACTCGCGCACGCTCAGGTCGTGCCGGCTCTGCAGCGCGCGCTCGATGTGGGCCTCGATCCTCCCGTGCAGCAGGGAGAGGGCACACCAGCCCTGGGCGAGAGCGGTGAGCGCGGGGTCCGTCGCAGTCATGGGGGTTCTCCTCCGTCCCGGAGCGGCTGAGACCAGGATAGAGCAATCCCGCAATATACGGCGGTTGCACATAGCCCGCGTGTGCAACTATTGTGGAAGCACGTTAAGCGCATCTGCAATCTTCTCGGAAGGTGTTACCTCCTATGCCTCTCGCGCTTCTGGCTCTCGCGATCGGGGCCTTCGGAATCGGAACGACCGAGTTCGTGATCATGGGTCTGCTGCCCGAGGTCGCGGCCGACTTCGGGGTCTCCATCCCCACGGCCGGCTTCCTCGTGACCGGCTACGCGCTCGGTGTCATGTTCGGCGCCCCGCTCATGACGGTCCTCGGCACCAAGGTCTCCCGCAAGCGGATGCTGATGGTGTTGATGGGCCTGTTCATCGCCGGGAACCTGCTGTCCGCCGTCGCCCCCTCGTTCGCCGTGATGCTGATCGGCCGCGTGGTCGCCTCACTCGCCCACGGCGCCTTCTTCGGCATCGGCTCGGTCGTCGCCGCCGACCTGGTCGCCCCGGACAAGAAGGCCGGGGCCATCGCGATGATGTTCACCGGGCTCACCGTCGCCAACGTCGTGGGCGTTCCGCTGGGCACTCTGGTCGGGCAGAGCGTCGGCTGGCGCGTCACCTTCGCCATCGTCGCCGTACTCGGTGTCGTGGGCCTGGCCGGCATCGCCAAGCTCGTGCCCGAGATGCCGCGGGCCGAGGGAGTGCACCTGCGGCACGAACTGGCCGCCTTCAAGAACGCCCAGGTGCTGCTGGCCATGGCGATGACCGTCCTCGGCTTCGGCGGAGTCTTCGCGGCCATCACCTACATCGCGCCGATGATGACGCACGTGACCGGCTTCGCCGACGGATCCGTCACCTGGCTGCTGGTCCTCTTCGGGCTCGGCATGGTCGGCGGCAACCTCGTCGGCGGCAGGTACGCCGACCGCGCGTTGATGCCGATGCTGTACGTCTCTCTGGGCGCCCTGGCGGTCGTCCTGGCACTCTTCACGCTCACCGCCCACAACAAGGTTCTGGCGGCCGTCACGATCGTCCTGATCGGCGCCCTGGGCTTCGCCACCGTCCCGCCGCTGCAGAAGCGCGTCCTGGACCAGGCCCACGGCGCGCCGACGCTGGCGTCGGCGGTGAACATCGGTGCCTTCAACCTCGGCAACGCGCTGTCCGCCTGGCTCGGCGGCCTCGTCATCGCCGCCGGCCTGGGCTACACCGCCCCGAACTGGGTCGGGGCCGCCCTCGCCGCGGGCGCCCTGCTCCTCGCCGTCGTCTCGGCCGCTCTGGAACGCCGTGACAACGCCCCGGCTGGTGTCGGCGCCGTCGTCGCCGGTGGAACCCCCGTCGAGCGGCAGGCAGCAGCCCAGCGGTGAAACCCGCAGTTCACCTCACTGAGTCAGGGCTGGTCCGGCGAGCCGGCGCCCATCCCTGATCACCGCGGACCTCGACCGCGTTCGACTCGGCATCACCGGTACCTCGGTCACGCCGAACCCCAAGAACCCCCCACACGCACCCGGACAACATCGCAAGGAGAAGTTCCCCTCATGAGCACCACCACCTTCGCGCCCCTGACCATTCACGACGCCGAAGCCCTCGTCACGGCCGCCCGCCGTGCCGCCGAGGCCGCCGGGGTCACGGTCAGCGTCACCGTTCTGGACGCCGGCGGCCATCTGCTGGCCTTCCGCCGCGACGACCGGGCCGTACTGATCTCCGGGGAGACGAGCACGCGCAAGGCGTACACGGCGCTTCAGTTGAACGCCCCCACCGCGGACCTCGTCGACGCCGTGCAGCCGGGCGGGCTCTTCCACACCCTGCCCACCGCACTCGACCGGCCGCTGCTGTTCATCGCGGGTGGGGTGCCGGTGCACCGCGACGGCCGTCTGATCGGCGCGATCGGGGTCGGGGGCGGCGCCCCGGAGCAGGACCACGGCTTTGCCACGGCCGCCGTGGAGACGCTCGTCTGACCTGTCACGTCCATGGAGAACGCCGGTTTCCGACCATCATGGAAACCGGCGTTCTCTCGTGTCTCCCGGTTCAGCCGGCCGCCACCGTCAGCGGAGCGAAGCGGCGGCGCCAGTCACCCGGCAGCTCCGTGATCCCGTGGGTCATCACGGAGTTGAAGGCAACGGACTCCAGGCCCCGCGCCTTCACCCACGCCAGCAGTTCCTCGTGCCGTACGTCGATGTCGGTGCGCAGCGGCCGGTCCGTGCGGGCGGCGAGGGAGGCGAGCAGGGCCTTCGCGGTCTCCGTGTCCCTGGCGATCAGCGGGCCCACGACGTGGGTGTCCATGTTGGGCCATGCGGCCGCGTAACCGATGACCCGGCCGTCGTCCTCGGCGACCCGCAGCTGGTCGGCGAAGGCGGGCAGACGGGCGATCACATGCGTCCGATCGGTGCCGAAGACCTGCTCGTCGAGCCGGAGGATCGCGGTGAGGTCCTCGGCCGTGGCAGCGCGGGTGACGACGTCCGGCGCCGTGTCGTCCGGCGTGAGACGCCCGCGCACCATTTCCGCCCGGCCTGTGGTCTTGAAGCCCAGCTCCTCGTAGAGCGGACGGCCGTTCGGTGTGGCGTGCAGGGTCAGCGGGGTGGCGCCCAGCAGGGAGACGACGTGCCGCATCAGCCGTCGGCCGATGCCCTGCCGGGCGTACCGCTCGGCGACCAGCACCATGCCGATGGCGCCGAGGGTGGGGCGGCCGGCCGGGCCGTACTCGGTGAGGACGCAGGCACTGACGAGCCCGCCGTCGGGGTCGTCGATGCCGTAGCCCGTTCCGGCCGAGAGGAGCAGGCCCCACTTGTGCTCCTCGCGCGGCCACCCCCGGTCCTCGGACAAGTCGGCGCAGGCGGTGAGGTCGCGGTGCGTCAGACGACGGATGGGCAGAGCGGTGAGGGAAGGAGTCGGCACGCAGGTCAGGCTGTCCGACCCGTACCGTCGGCGTCCACCTGTTTCCCCTGGGACGCACGTGCTTTTGGCCATGCGACGGCCCACGATCCGGTGCTCGCGGCCCATCGTCGAGCACTCATGTCCACCGTCCAGCGCGACAGCGGTGCGGGAGTTCGGCAGTCCGGGAGTGCGGCAGTGCGGCAGTGTTTCACGTGAAACAGGGGCGAACGGCAGCTCTGGAGAGGCACGGTCAGGGAGGTGCCAGGCCTGCCCGTTAGCCTCGCGTCATGGCCAGACTTCACCTCTTCGACCTTGACGGCACCCTGCTGCACGGGACGTCCGCTCCCTTGGAGATCTCGCGTCAACTCGGCCTGGAGGCCGAGACCGCCGTGCTGGAGCAGTCGATCTCGGCGGGGTTGATCGGCCCGCCGGAGTACGCGGCGCAGGTGTTCGAGCTCTGGACGCAGCTCACCGAGGAGCATGTGACGGCGGCGTTCGAAGGAGCGCCGTGGCTGGCACGCATCCGCGATGTCTGGGCCGAGATAGGGCGCCGGGGGGAGTACTGCGCGGTCGTGTCGCTCTCGCCTTCCTTCTTCGTGGAAAGACTTTCCGGCTGGGGCGCCCACGCGACGTACGGGTCCCGATTCCCGGCGGTCCCTTTCACCGAGCCCATGGACCCGGCGGGGGCGCTGAGCGCGGCGGCGAAGGTACTGATCGCCGACAGGCTCTGCGCGGAGTTCGGCGTGACGCGGGACGACTGTGTCGCTTACGGCGATTCGCTCTCCGACAAGGATCTGTTCGGGGTCGTGCCGGTCTCCGTGGCCGTCAACTCGGACCGCCATCTGGCGGGCCTGGCGACCCACTCCTACGTGGGGAAGGATCTGTGGGATGCCTATGAATTGGTGTGCCACTAAAGCTGATTGACCCCTCGTTGGCCCCGGATTCACGGAAACCCGCGGTTCGCGTGCCGAGCGAATCCAGAGACGGAAGGGGGGGACTTGTGCGGCGGACGGCGGCCGGTATGGTCGACTCCGGTTCGCTTCCGGGACGAAGTGCGCGCGACGCGGTGCATCCTTTCCGCGCGAGCCGAGAACAGGGCAATGCAGCCTAACGGGACGGAGAGATCGAAGACCCGCATTTCAGGTGATGTGACCGAGGCGCCCGGACAGGGTGGGATGCTGCGGTCAGTGTGCCGCCCCACCTCGCACACTCGCCCTACGTGGGGGTGCGGAGGGGACATACGGGTGGGCCGTGGCGGTCCCGTTCGTGGAACCGAACGGAAAAGCAAGCCATCTGCGGGGGAAGCAGGCACCTTCCGATCCAGGAAGTGCGCAGACCGACCGAAAGATGTTCGAGGCGAGGCACACCATGGACGCTCCGACCAGCAGGTCGGCCGACAACGGCATGTCCGGCGGCGGGGACGGATGGTTCACACCGCGCAAGCAGCCGGAGCCGACTCCGCAGGGCGAGCAAGGGGCTTCTGAGGGCCGTCGCCTGGCCGCACTGCGCCCGGTGGGCAGGAACGCGGTCGACACCCACGACGAGGCGCCCCAGGGCGGCACCCCGGACGCCGAGCGCCGAATACACCCGGACCCGCCGACCCTCGACGCGGCGACGACCGCCCCCGCGGGCGCACAGCCCCCGTCGCCGTCCTGGCAGGAATCCCCCGTCGAGGCCCACGCCGTCGAGGCCCACGACCCCGCCGAGGCACCGCCCTCCGCGCAGTCCCGGCCATCGGCCCCGCCCGAGATGCCGACACCGCCCGTGACGCCCGATGCCTCCCGAGACCGCGCGGAACCCGAAGCACCTCTCCGGCGGCAGGCTTCCCCGTTGCCGCCGCCGTCACCACCGCAGCCGACGCGGCAGCCGCAGCCGGTGGTGTCCGCGGATGGGTCCGGGTCCCCGCGGGGCGCCGTGCTCGCCGAGTCCCGTTCCGCCGTGCGACAGGTCACCGCCGCGCCCGTCGATTCCCTGGTGTCCGCTCAACGGCCGTCGCCTGTCGGCAACGCATCGCCGGACGCCGTCCTCATCCGGCGCACGATGGCCGAGGTGGCCCCGGTGGCCGACAAGGTCACGTCGTACTTCTACGCGCTGCTGTTCGTCCGCCACCCCGACCTGCGCTCGCTGTTCCCGCCCGCGATGGACGCCCAACGGGACCGGCTGCTCAAGGCATTGCTCACCGCCGCCGAGCACGTGGACAACAGGGCGGTCCTCGTCGAATACCTCCAGAACCTGGGCCGTGGCCACCGCAAGTACGGCACCAGGGCCGAGCACTATCCGGCCGTCGGCGAGTGCCTCATCGGCGCGCTGAGCAAGTACGCGGACGCCGTGTGGGACGCCGAGACGGAGGCGGCCTGGGTCCGGACCTACACCACGATCTCCCAGGTCATGATCGACGCGGCGGCCGTGGACGAACTGCGCGCCCCGCCCTGGTGGTACGCGGAGGTCGTCACGCACGACCTCAGAACGCCGGATGTGGCGATCCTCACCGTCCGCCCCAACCAGCCCTACCCCTTCCTCGCCGGGCAGTACGCGAGCCTGGAGACGCCGTGGTGGCCGCGGATCTGGCGGCACTACTCCTTCGCCTCGGCGCCACGCTCCGACGGCCTGCTGGCGTTCCATGTGAAGGCCGTTCCCGCGGGCTGGGTCTCCAGCGCCCTGGTGCACCGTGCCCGGCCCGGCGACGTCATCCGGCTCGGTCCCCCGGCCGGTTCGATGACCGTCGACCACACCAGGAACAGCGGGCTGCTCTGCCTTGGCGGTGGCACCGGCATAGCCCCCATCAAGGCACTGGTCGAGGATGTCGCCGAGCACGGCACCCGGCGTCCGGTCGAGGTGTTCTACGGCGCGCGCAGCGACCACGACCTGTACGACATCGACACGATGCTCCGGCTCCAGCGGTCCCACCCCTGGCTGGAGGTCCGCCCGGTGGTCGACCGGCACGGTCTGCTCCAGTTGCCCGACGCGATACGTACGTTCGGACCATGGGCCGAGTACGACGCCTATGTCGCCGGTCCGCCCGGCATGATCCGCAGCGGGGTGGACGCGCTGCGTGGCGTCGGCATCCCCTCGGAGCGCATACGGCACGACTCGGTCGAGGAACTCGTCGCAGCCGGAAGCTGACCCCGCGGCCCTCAGCCCGCGGCCCGCAGCCCGCTTGGGGCGCCGGGCTCGGCCCCTCAGCCGAGGTCGGGCGCGTGCATGGCGCGGACGCCCTCGATGTTGCCGTCGAGGTAGTGCCGCAGCGACAGCGGTACGAGGTGGACGGAGGCGATCCCGACCCGGGTGAACGGCACACGGACGATCTCGTACTCGCCGGCGGGTTCCTCGATCTCGGGACCGTGTCGCAGGGCCGGATCCATGGACTCCAGACGACAGACGAAGAAGTGCTGCACCTTCACGCCGGTCGCGCCCCCGTCGTCACCGATGTGCTCGACGGTGTCGACGAAGCAGGGCACCACGTCGGTGATCTTGGCGCCGAGTTCCTCGTGCACCTCGCGGTGCAGGGCGTCCACCACGGTCGCGTCGTCCGGTTCGACCCCGCCACCGGGCGTGACCCAGTAGGGATCCACACCGGGCTTGGTGCGCTTGATCAGGATCAGGTTGTCGCCGTCCAGCAGAACGGCTCGTGCGGTGCGCTTGACCACGGGTCGGACGGTCATGGGAGAAATGTGGCCCGGCTGGTTCCACGTGAAACATCGTGAGAGGTAACCGGAGGAGCTGATTCCCTGCCGCCGGGTGGAAACCGGGTCAGTACCACGCGGTGGCCGCGGCCAGCAGCCATTCGTGGGCCCGCGCGATATGCGGCGTCGCCAGCGTTCCTGTGCGCGCCACGAGAACGTACGTCCGTAGCGGCGGCACCGCCGGCTCGTGCAGCGCGACGAGATCACCGCGTTCCAGCGCGGCCGCGCACAGATAGCGGGGCAGGACCGCCAGACCGGCGCCCGCGACCGCGCACGCGAGGACGGCGCGCAGGTCGGGCACGATGACGGTGCCCGACGCGGCGGGACGCGAGTCGAAGACGGAGGCCCAGTAGCGGGAGACGAGGGGCAGCGACTCGTGGACCTCGACGACCGGGAGGTTCTCCAGCGCGGTCGCTCCCTTGCGGCACAGCTTCCCGGCGTCGATCCGCTCGTCCCACTGCGGGGCGGCGACCAGGACGTGCTCCTCGTCGCACAGCGGAGTGGCCGTGAGCAGCGCCCCGCGCGGTCGCGCCGTGCTGATGACCAGGTCGTGGTGGCCGGCAGCCAGGCCGTCCAGGACCTCCTCGGCGTTGCCGAAGGAGGCGCGCAGGGCGAACCCCTGGCCGTCGTCGCCGGACAGTTCGGTGAGCGCGGGAAGGGCCCGCTCGGCGGTGAATTCGGGGGGACCCGCCAGATGCAGCGTCCGCCCGGCGGATTGGTCGTCGGGGCCGGTCCCGGCGATCTCCACCAGGGCGTCGAGATGGGGAGCGGCCTTGTGGGCGAGTTCGTCGCCGATGCTCGTCGGCGTCACGCCGCGGGCCTGCCGCAGGAACAGGGGGCGGCCGAGCTGCCGCTCCAGCGTGCGGATCTGTGAGGTGACGGCCGGCTGGGACAGTCCCAGCAGAGCGGCGGCGCGAGTGAAGGAGCCGGCCCGGTGCACGGTCACGAAGGTACGCAGCAAGGCCAGATCCACGGAGCCTTCCTCCCTTTCCCCCCGCCTTTCCTCCAGCTCTGAGACAGGGTCCAACTATAAATAAGTCGATAGGTCTCTGCCGCTACTGTGATTGGACACTGACACAGAGTCAACTAGCCTTGTTCGCGCGGTTCTTCGCGCGCAGAACCGAGGACGGTCCGAGCCACGAGGGGGGAGGCTCGGACCGTCCGTTGTGCGCAGCGGGGGCCCGACGGGGGCTCCGTAAGGCGATCACCGCGCCGACTCCTCCAGCGCTCGCAGCACATCCGCCACCAGGTCCTCGGGGTCCTCGGCACCGACGGACAGCCGGATGAAGCCTTCCGGCACGGCGTCCCCACCCCAGCGTCCCCGCCGCTCCGCGGTCGAGCGCACCCCGCCGAAGCTCGTCGCGTCGTCCACGAGCCGCAGGGCATCGAGGAAACGCTCGGCATGCGCGCGCGTGGACAGCGTGAAGGAGATCACGCACCCGTAGCGACGCATCTGCTGCGAGGCGACCTTGTGGGACGGGTCGTCCGGCAGCCCCGGGTACCGCAGCCCGCTCACCTCGGGCCTCCCCCGCAGCGCCTCGGCAACGGCCATGGCGGTGGTGTTCTGACGCTCGACGCGCAACTGGAGGGTGGCGATCGACCGGTGCGCGAGCCAGGCCTCCATGGGTCCGGGGATCGCCCCGACGATCTTGCGCCAACGCCGCACGGCCGTCATCGGCGTTCCGGCCCGCCCGGTGACATAGCCGAGGAGGACGTCGCCGTGACCCGTGAGCTGCTTGGTGCCACTGGCCACCGAGAAGTCGGCGCCGAGTTCCAGCGGGCGCTGCCCGAGCGGGGTGGCGAGCGTGTTGTCCACAGCCACCAGAGCACCACGCGCGTGTGCCGCCTCGACGAGCCGCCGGATGTCGCACACGTCGAGTCCGGGATTCGAGGGGGACTCGATCCACAGCAGCTTCGCGCCGTCCAGGACGTTCAGCTGGGCGTCGTCGCCGGTCGGCGCGGTGCGTACCTCGATGCCGTACGCCTCCAGCTGCGCGCGCACCAGGGGCAGCACCTGGTAGCCGTCGTCGGGCAGGACGACAATGTCCCCGGCCCGCAGCTGGGAGAACAGCACCGACGAGATCGCGGCCATGCCGGAGGCGAAGACGAGCGTCTCGACGTCGTCCCGGCCCGGCGCCTCGAGCTCGCCGATGGCGTGCTCCAGGTGGGTCCAGGTCGGGTTCTCGTCCCGGCCGTAGGTGTACGGGCCCGTGGGCTCGCCGGGCAGGTGGAAGTGCGCTGCGAACACCGGCCCGGGAAGGGTCGGCTCGTACTTCACCGGCTCGGGCAGGCCCGCCCGCACCGCGCGCGTGCCCTCGCCGGGGCCCCCGGAAAGCTCTCCGTCGATAGCGGATCCGCTCATGCCATGTGTCCTTCCACGTCGTCTCGTACGGCGGCGAGCAGACCGGCGCTCGCCTCCTCCACCATCTCAAGGCATTCCTCGAAGCCGCTCAGGCCCCCGTAGTACGGGTCGGGGACGTCGAGGTCGTCGGCCGCCGCGGGGGTGTAGGACCGAAGCAGCCGTATCTTCGCCGCGTCCTCCTCGGTGGGTGCGAGGAGGCGCAGGGCCTTGAGATGGCCGGCGTCGAGGGCAATGACCAGGTCGAGGCGGGCGAACCACGACGGCTCGAAGCGCCGGGCCGTGTGGTCGAGGGCGTATCCGTGCTCCTCCAGGACGGAGCGGGCACGCGGATCGGCGTCCTCGCCCTCGTGCCAGCCGCCCGTGCCGGCGCTCTCGATCCCGACCAGTGCCTCGAGACCGGCGTCTTCCACGCGCGCGCGGAAGACCGACTCGGCCATCGGCGAGCGGCAGATGTTGCCGGTGCAGACGAAACAGACGCGGTAGGTCATCGCGGCCTCAGTCGCCGTCGGGCATGACGATGTTGAGGGCCCAGGAGACGACGGAAATGATCAGGCCGCCCAGGACCGCGGTCCAGAAGCCCTCCACATGGAAGCTCAGGTCGAGCTTGTCGGCCAGCCAGGAGGTCAGCAGCAGCATCAAGGCGTTGACCACCAGGGTGATCAGGCCGAGGGTGAGTATGAACAGAGGGAAGGTCAGCACCTTCACGACTGGCTTGACCAAGAAATTCACCAGGCCGAAGAGCAGGGCGACGACGACGAGGGTGCCGATCTTCTTGCCCGTGCTGTCACCGGTCAGGGTGATCTTGTCGAGCAGCCAGACGGCGACCGCCAGGGCGCCCGCGTTGGCGATCGTCTTGACTACGAAATTCTTCATGTGTCTGATCGTGGCAGAGAGATCGAGAACGAGCACCGGACGAGGGCGGACCAGGTCGATGAAGGCATTCCGGTTGGATGAACTGGAGGCGGAGCGAGCCGCCAACGACGGTGCCTATCTGCAGTTTCTGCGCGAACGGAACATGTCGGTCGGGCTGTACGCGCTCGACGCCGGCGCGCACGATCCGCAGAATCCGCACCATCAGGACGAGGTGTACTTCGTCGTGAGCGGACGTGCCTCGATCACTGTCGGTCTGGAGACGACTCAGGTGGCGCGGGGCAGTGTGGTGTACGTCCCGGCCGGGGTCGCCCACAAGTTCCACCACATCAGCGAGGACCTTCGGGTCCTGGTCGTCTTCTCGCCGGCCGAGGGTTGATCTCCTCGCCCGGAGCCCATCCGGAGGCCGTCATGAACCGGCCCGGATTCCGTCCTGACCAGGGCCGTACGGTGCCGGTCCGGCGCCCGACCCGAGCCTGTCCGTCTGCCGGTCGACCAGCGATCTCGGGGTTCCCTAGGGGTTGGTTCAGGGGAGGACAAGGGATGCGAGGCCCCCGTCGGCACCCCCTTCGCACCTAGCATCGGCGACAGGACATCGAAACGCTCCGGCCCGACAGGGGCGCCGGGCATCGAACGAAGAGGATGAGGACAAGGGCCATGCGAGAGATCTTCGCGGGAATGCCGTGGTGGGTGAAGTGGGTCGCGGTGCCGGTCATCGCCCTCGTCGTGTTCGGCGGCCTCATAGCCAGCGTCGTCGGGTTCGTGATCGGCCTGCTCTTCAAGCTGCTGGTCTTCGTGGCGCTGGTCGGCGGACTGATCTACGTCGTAAGGAAGTTCACTTCGAGTTCCTCCTCGCGCAGCGACTGGTGAGCGGTGCGGGAGGCCGGTGAGCGGTAACAGGAATCGCCTGTTCCCTCGGCCGGGGGAAGTTTCCCTGACAGCCCGTCTGTACGCGGTGGCAGACGGTTAAAGTCCGGAACTCGTCGCGGGTACGAACCCCCGCGAGTGGCGCACACCCCCTCCCGTGTCCCCGCACGGACCTCCCCCTCGCGCTTCGGAAGTGACCCATGGTCATGGTTGACACCGCATCGGCAGAACCGTTCACACCTCCCGCCCGGCCGCGGTCCGCCGCACCCCCGCTGCAACGCCCACCGAACACGACCGCCCCCGAGCATCCGCACCCCGCGGCCACCCTGATCGGCTCCGTCCAGCGCGCCATGCGGCTGCTGGAATGCGTCGCGGAGCACGAGTACGGGGCTCCGGCCAAGCAACTCGCCCGCGAGACCGGGCTCGCCCTGCCCACCGCCTACCACCTGCTGCGCACCCTCGTGCACGAGGGCTATCTGCGACGGGACAGAGGGCTGTTCTTCCTCGGCGAGGCGGCTGAGCGGCTCGGCAGGAGCGGAGCCGCGCAGAAACGTCGCAGCACGGTCGCCGACACCCTCGCCCAGTGGCGCGATTCGATCGGTGTCCCCGTGTACTACGCCAGGTACCGCGACGGTGAGATCGAGATCATGTGTGTCTCGGACACCCCGGGCAATCCGGCGGTCGAGGAGTGGGCCGACTTCGGCGAGACCGGACACGCGCACGCCATCGGCCAGTGTCTGCTCTCCCAACTGGACGAGGAGGCCCGCCGCGACCACCTGGCCCGCTACCCCGCCGAGTCGATCACCCCGTACACCGTGCGTGACAACCACGCCCTGCTGCGGCGCCTGGAGCGGATGCGGCGTATGGAACCGGTCGTCGAGCGGCAGGAGTACGCGCTGGGCACGGTGTGCGCCGCCGTCCCGATCACCGTGGGCACCACGGCGTCCACGATGGCGATCTCTCTGCCCGCCCATCACGCCGACCGGTTGCTGCCCGCCGCCCGGCAACTTCAGAGCGAGATCGGACGGCTGCTGGGGTCGCTGGCGATCTCTATCAGTATCTGAAAACTCACTCCTTGTGATCTATTGTGTACTTTCTGCAAGATGCGTGCAGTGTCAGAAGGTCCATTCCCGGCCAGTCGGCGGCAAATGACGGGGTTAGGCGATGCGCGAGTCCGTTCAGGCAGTACAGGCAGAGGTCATGATGAGCTTCCTCGTCTCCGAGGAGCTCTCGTTCCGCATTCCGGTGGAGCTGGGTTACGAGTCGTGCGATCCCTATGCCGTGCGGCTCACCTTCCATCTGCCCGGCGATGCCCCGGTGACCTGGGCTTTCGGGCGCGAGCTGCTCATCGACGGGGTGGGCAGGCCGTGCGGCGAAGGGGACGTCCGTGTCTCGCCGGTGGATCCCGATGTGCTGGGGGAGGTCCTGATCCGGCTTCAGGTCGGTGGAGACCAGGCGCTGTTCCGCTCCTCGGCGGCCCCGCTCGTGGCGTTCCTCGACCGCACCGACAAGCTGGTTCCGCTGGGCCAGGAGGGTGCTCTCGCCGATTTCGACGCGCATTTGGACGAAGCGTTGGACCGGATCCTGGCGGAGGAGCAGAGCGCCGGCTGACGTGATGGCGGGGCGAGGCGAGTCGTGGCCAGTTGTGGCGGGGCGAGTCGTGGCGACGCGGGTGATGGCGACACGGGTGTGGTGAAGGCTTTGCTGCGGTCGGTGTTGTGCAGGAACGCTTCTTCATGGGGTGGCGCGGGCGCCGTACAGCCTGGCCGGGAACACTGGGGCGTGCGCCCGAGCCGGCCGGTGCGGTCGGTGCTCGGGCGCCCTCCGCCTCAGCGTTTGCGCCGCCTGCCCCGGCCGCCCCGGGTCTGGGCGCTGCCCGCCACCGCCGCCTCCGCTGTTCCCCCCGGAACCGCAGGAGTGGCTTCCGGAGCCGTCACGGGCGCCTTTCCGGCGCCTGCCCGGTCGGCGGAGACCACCAGGGCCGCCAGCGCCGTCGTGACGGGCACGGAGGCGACCAGGCCGATCGAGCCCACCAGGGTGCGCACGATCTCCTCGGCGACCAGTTCGCTGTTGGCGACCGTGCCCACGCTGCTCTGCGCGATCGAGAAGAGCAGCAGCAGCGGCAGCGCGGCACCGGCGTAGGCGAGGACGAGCGTGTTGACCACGGACGCGATGTGGTCGCGGCCGATGCGGATGCCGGCCCGGTACAGGCCGCGCCAGCCCATCGCCGGGTTGGCCTCGTGCAGCTCCCAGACCGCCGAGGTCTGAGTCACCGTCACGTCGTCGAGGACGCCCAGCGAGCCGATGATGATGCCGGCCAGCAGCAGACCGCTCATGTCGATCGACGGGTACAGGCCGTGGATCAGGCCGGTGTTGTCGTCCGTGTTGCCGGTCAGCGCGGCCCAGTCGATGAACAGCGAGCCGAGGATGCCGATCAGCAGCAGAGAGATCAGCGTGCCGAGCACCGCGACGGAGGTGCGGGCCGAGAGCCCGTGACAGAGATACAGCGCGATCAGCATGATGGCGCTCGAACCCACCACCGCCACGACCAGCGGGTTCGACCCCTGGAGGATCGCGGGCAGCACGAAGAAGTTCAGCACCATGAAGCTGATGGCCAGCGCGACCAGCGCCATCACGCCCCGCAGCCGCCCGACGACCACGACGGCGACCGCGAAGATGATGGCCAGGACCGCCATGGGAATGCGGCGGTTCACATCGGTGACCGAGTACTGGAGGTCCTTCGGCGCGGAGGGCTCGTAGGCGACCACGACCTTCTCGCCCTGCTCCAACTGCCGTGACTGGTCGGGCTGGACGATCTCGGTGAACGTACGGCCCTTGTCGTCGCCGGTGTCCACCCGGATGGTGGCCCGCTTGCAGGTGCCGCCGGCCTGCTGCTGCGCGGAGGAGCCCTCGGCCGTGGAGGTGTCGCCGGTGGGGGTGTCGCCCGAGGCGTTCACCGAGGCACAGCTCAAGCTCACGACCTTGGTGACCGTGGCCTGTTGGGTCTGCCGGTCGAAGCCGACTCCCGTGCGTTCGTGCGCCGGGGCTCCGCCGGGCCACAGCACCACGAGCCCCACCAGTACCGCGGCTCCGAACGGGATGAGGATGGCAGCGATGACCTTGCGCAGATGCTGGGAGACGGGGGCGGCCGGGCCGTGACTGTGACTGTGGCCGTGCGCATGCCCGTGCCCGCCGCCGGAACCGGAGCCTGAACCGGAACCGTGCCCGTCACCCGGGCCATGGCCGTGTCCGCCGCCGTGGCCCCCGCCGGGACCGCTACCGGGGCCGCCGCCATGACCACCGTCGTGACTCTGCCCATGACCGTGGTCGCGGTCGAAGCCATATCCGTCACCGGGGCCGGGACCAGAGCCGGAACCAGAGCCGGGACCACGTGCAGGACGAGGGCCCGGGCCAGGACGAGGGCCGGAACCGTGGTCGGGGCCGTACTCCTGCCCGGGCCCGTACACCTGCCCGGGTACGGGTACGACGGGTACGTCCCCGTACCCGTCAGGCCCGTCGTACCCGCGACCGTTCCCGTATCCCTGGTCGTTCCCGGGCCCTTGCCCACCCTGGAATTCCTGCCCGCTCCGGTATCCCGGGCCGGTCCCGGGCCCTGGACCGTGTCCATGACCCCGGCCACTGCCCGCCCCCGGCTGCGCCTGAGACCCGGACCGCGTCCCGGACCCAGGCTGCGACCCTGGGCCTGAGCCGCGGCCTTCGACCGAGCCGGGTCCATGACCGCCAGGGGTTCCGACGCGTCTCAGCCCGCCGAGCCCGCCCGCGTATCCCGGCCCGTGGCCGGGACTGCGCGGATGATCGTGACCGTCGTTGAAGTCGCGGTCGCCTCTCGGGCCGGGGCCGGAACCGCTCCCAGAACCGCTTCCGGAGCCATTGCCGGAGCCATCGCCGGGGCGGCCGGCGGAGCCCGGTCGGCGGGGCGGCTCGGGCGGCGGATACGGGGGCTGGTGTGTCGTGGTCACCGACCGATCATCGCAAGAACGACCCGGGCCCCCTGTTCACCGCGCCAGAATTGACGCTAGCGTGGAGGCAACCTTTGCACACGCGGGAGCTCGGAGCACCGGGCTGAGAGGGCGCTGACCTCCGTCTTCGCGATGTTTCACGTGGAACGTCTCTCGATTCGAGTGATGTTTCACATGAAACATCGGCAGGCGGTAGCCGCTGCGTCGACCGCCGAACCTGTTACCGGGTAATGCCGGCGTAGGGAGTAGGTCTCATGACCAACAAGGACGCACGCACGCCTGCCTTCACGCAGAACGCGACCAGCGAAAGCACGGTCGACGGGAACGCCTCGGAGGCCGGGAAGTCCATCGGCTGGCACAAGGGGTACGTCGAGGGCACCCGCCCCGACCTACAGGTGCCGGTCCGTCAGGTGCATCTCACCAACGGGCAGTCGGTCAGCCTGTACGACACCTCCGGCCCGTACACCGATCCACTCGTCGAGACCGACGTCCGCAGGGGCCTGTCGCCGTTGCGCGAGAACTGGATCATCGCCCGGGGCGACACCGAGGAGTACGCGGGCCGGCCGGTCCGCCCCGAGGACGACGGCGTCAAGCACACCTCGCCCCGCGGCGGTCTGCGCAACCTCGACGCGGTCTTCCCGGGCCGTCCGCGCCTGCCACGCCGTGGCCGGGACGGCGAGGCGGTCACCCAGCTCGCGTACGCGCGCCGGGGAGAGGTCACACCCGAGATGGAGTTCGTGGCCATCCGGGAGAACGTCTCCCCCGAGGTGGTTCGCGAGGAGATCGCGGCGGGCCGGGCCGTGCTGCCGGCCAACGTCAACCACCCGGAGATCGAGCCGATGATCATCGGCAAGCGGTTCCTGGTGAAGGTCAACGCCAACATCGGCAACTCGGCGGTGACGTCCTCCATCGAGGAGGAGGTCGAGAAGATGACCTGGGCGACCCGCTGGGGCGCCGACACGGTCATGGACCTGTCGACCGGCCGCAACATCCACACCACCCGCGAGTGGGTGCTGCGCAACTCCCCCGTCCCGATCGGCACGGTGCCGCTCTACCAGGCGCTGGAGAAGGTCGACGGCCGCGCCGAGGAACTGACCTGGGAGATCTACAAGGACACCGTCATCGAGCAGGCCGAGCAGGGCGTGGACTACATGACGGTCCACGCCGGTGTCCGCCTGTCGTACGTCCCGCTCACCGCCAATCGCAAGACCGGCATCGTGTCCCGTGGCGGCTCGATCATGGCGGCCTGGTGCCTCGCGCACCACAAGGAGTCCTTCCTCTACGAGAACTTCGAGGAACTCTGCGAGATCCTCGCCGCCTACGACGTCACGTACTCGCTGGGCGACGGCCTGCGGCCGGGTTCCATCGCGGACGCCAACGACGCGGCGCAGTTCGCGGAGTTGCGGACACTCGGGGAGCTCAACCGGATCGCGAAGCGTTTCCATGTTCAGACGATGATCGAGGGCCCGGGCCATGTCCCGATGCACAAGATCAAGGAGAACATCGACCTTCAGCAGGAGATCTGTGATGAAGCTCCGTTCTATACGCTCGGCCCGCTGACGACGGACGTCGCGCCGGCGTACGACCACATCACCTCCGGCATCGGTGCCGCGATGATCGCCTGGTGGGGCACGGCCATGCTCTGCTATGTCACGCCCAAGGAACATCTGGGCCTGCCCAACCGTGACGACGTGAAGACCGGCGTCATCACGTACAAGATCGCCGCCCACGCAGCCGACCTCGCCAAGGGGCATCCCGGTGCGCAGGAATGGGACGACGCCCTGTCCGACGCCCGCTTCGAGTTCCGCTGGGAGGACCAGTTCAACCTGGCCCTCGATCCGGACACGGCACGGGAGTTCCACGACGAGACACTCCCGGCGGAGCCGGCGAAGACGGCGCACTTCTGCTCGATGTGCGGGCCGAAGTTCTGCTCGATGAAGATCAGCCAGAGCATCAACGAGCGGTTCGGTGCCGGGGCGGCCGACGGGGCCTCGGCGGAGGAGATCGCCGAGGGCATGCTGGAGAAGTCGAAGGAGTTCGCGGCGAGCGGGAACCGGGTGTACCTGCCGCTGGCCGACTGACGTAGCGGACCGGCGCTGTCCCTTGTGGTCCGACTTCCGGGGGCGGCGCTGCGTCCCGACGGCACGCTCCTGGCGGTCGCCCAGGAGGAAATGATCGCGCTCGTTCGGTTGCCCCGGGGCGCCGGCTCGGCAGACTTGCCTCCATGACAGCGAGATCCCTGAGCAAGGGTGCCAATCTGCCGGTCGACGTGCCGGACGTACGGGTCGAACTCCGCTGGGCCGAAGGGGCCGGTGGGCCGGACATCGATGCCTCGGCCTTGCTGCTGGCGCAGGACGGGCGGGTGCGTGACGACAGGGACTTCGTCTTCTACAACCAGCCGCTGCACGCGTCCGGCGCCGTGCGGCACCTCGGCAAGCGGCGCGAAGCCGGTGTCTGGACCGACACCGTCCAGGTCGACCTCCGCTCACTGGAGGGCGCCATCACGCGTGTGGTGCTGTGCGCGTCGGCCGACGGGGGCACGTTCGGCCAGGTGACCGGCCTGACGTTGAGACTTCTCGGTGGGGACGGGAGCTCCGAAGTGGCCCGCTTCGAGATGCAGGCCGACACGGAGACGGCGTTCATCGCCGGTGAGCTGTACCTGCGCGAGGGCCGCTGGAAGTTCCGGGCGGTCGGGCAGGGGTACGCCTCCGGGCTCGCGGGGGTGGCCACGGACTTCGGGATCACGGTCGACGACGAGCCGGAGCAGGCGGTCACCCCACCGAGCCGTTCGGCGGCGACCCCTCCGCACCGCCCGGCGGTCACCCCATCCGCCGCTGCCTCACCTGCGGTCACCCCACGGCCCACCACCCCACCCGTATCCGCCCCACCCGCGCCCGCGCCCACGCCACCGACAACCGCCCCGCCGTCGGGCCCCCGTCTGACCAAGGGGGAGGAGCGGCTTCCCGTCGACATGCGGAAGCGGCTGTCGCTGCGCAAGGAGCAGGTCGCGGTCAGCCTGAGCAAGCGAGGGGCGGTGGGGATCAGCGCGCGGGTCGTGCTCGTCCTCGATGCCTCCGGGTCCATGGCGTTCCTGTACTCACGCGGTGTGGTGGCGGACGTCGTGGAGCGCATGGCCGCGGTGGCGGCAGAACTCGACGACGATGGCGAGATGCAGGCCTGGACCTTCGCCAGCGATGCCGCCCGGCTTCCCGACCTGCGGTTGGGTGAGCTCCCCGAGTGGCTGCGACTGCATGTGCGGGTGGGCGAGATCAGTCTGTTCCGGCGGAGCAGGAAGCCGCGCAAGGGGATGGAGCCGGGGCAGGTCGACATGCGCTCGGTCGGCATCCAGAACGAGGAACAGAAGGCGATTGCCCAGGTCAGGTCGTATGTCCGGGAGAATCCGGCGGCCGCCCCGACCTTGGTGCTGTTCTTCTCCGACGGAGGGGTCTACCGCGACGCGGCGATCGAGCAGGAGCTGCGGGCGGCGGTCGAGGAGCCGATCTTCTGGCAGTTCGTGGGGCTCGGCCGGTCCAACTACGGCGTCCTGGAGCGGTTCGACACGCTGCCCGGACGCCGTGTCGACAACGTGGGCTTCTTCTCCGTGGACGACATCAGCACCCTTCCGGACCAAGAGCTCTACGACCGGCTGCTGTCCGAGTTCCCCAGCTGGATCACCGCAGCCGGCCGGGCGGGCATTCTCTGACCGGATGCGCGGATGCGCCGATGCGCCGACGCCTGGACGTACGACTCCGGGATGCCGCGCCGGTGACACCGAGCCGCACGGGGCAGCGCCGAGCACCGCAGGGCAGCACCGAACCGCGGGGCGGCTCTCCGTCAGAGCCGTCGGGCGTCGGGCGTCCGGCGCCCGGCGTACGGCTTGCGCTCCCCTCGGCGGGGTCGGCGGGGGCGCAAGCCGAGTGCCTATTCCGGCTGGTGTTCCGGGCCGCCGAAGTCCGGGCTGCTGTAGTCCGGGCTGCTGAAGCTCGGGCGCGGGCCGGTCGAGCGGCCGTCGTCCGGGCTGCTGAAGCCCGGACGGTCGTAGCCGATCTTCGGGAAGCGGCTGGTGGGGGCCGGTGGCGCCGGGTCGGTGTGCAGGGCGGCTGCCGTGCCGGGATCGGCGAGGGCCTCCCGGAGGAACGGCAGGATGCCGCGTTCCAGCAGGGCGTCTCGCCAGGCTTCCTTGGCCTGGTCGACCTCCCGGCTCAGTTCGCCGTACGGTCCGGCCTCCAGGGAAGGACGGTTGCGCAGGGCGGTGAGCAGCAGCGCGACGGTGGCGACGAGGATCGCGGCCACGGCCACGGCCCCGAACGTCCAGCCGGCGGCGACCATCGTCCGGGCGAACGCCTGCTCGGGGTCCAGCGCCCTGAGGAGGTAGCCGACGAGCAGGAAGATCACCGCGGCGGTCCCGGCGAGGACGGGGGTGAGGACGGCGGCGACGGCGCCCGCCCCGGCGGCTTCGGCGGCCTGCGCCGCCTCCCCCATCGTGGTGGCGAGCCCCATCGCGGCCACGCCCGGTTCCGCGGAGACGGTCTCGGACGGGGACGACGGGGTGGACGGCGCGGGGTGGCGCAGCTCCTCGCGGACCTTCACGTAGTGCTGGTACTCGGCCGCCGCGGCCACCGTGATGAGTGCGGAGGCGTTGAGTGCCATGGTGCGCAGCTGTTCGGGGTTGAGCCGCTGTCCCACTGCGGCCAGTTCCGGGTGGTGTGGGGCGGAGCGCAGCGCCTCGTCGAGGATCCGCTCGTACTCCTGGCGGTCCTCGCTGTTCAGGTGCTGCGGAACGCTGTTCATCTGCATCCCCCGATGCTCCGTAGGGCTTGGGGCTCGCATGCCAACGAGCCGTCGGGCAGAAACGGAGGGGAGCCTGCTACGGATAACCCGATGGTAGAGCGGTGACGGCATGAGGTGACAGGGGGTTTGCCGAAATTGGCCCCTGGCCTGCGATGTCGCCGACGGCTCCACAGTGGGGTACTTCTGCCCCGGGAACTGCCCCGGGAATACTCAGTTTTCCAGGGGCAGTTGCTGGACCAGCAGTTTTCCGGCCATCGTCACGCCGCCGTCCATCGCGATGGCCAGCCCGTCGGCGTAGACGTGCGGTCCCTCGACGTGCGGACCGCCGTTGTCCTCGCCTTCCTCGGAGCCGACTTCGCCCAGCAGGTAGGGAATCGGGCTGTGGCCGTGAACGATGCGGGTGCCGCCGTACGTATCGAGCAGGGAGCGTACGGCGTCGGCGCCGCCCTCGTCGCGGAAGGAGAAGCGCTTGGTGAACTTGCGGAACAGATCCCACACCTCGTCCGCGTCGTTGCGCGTGATCGTCTCGCGGACGGTGTCGTTGACCGCCTCGATCGAGTCGCCGTAGTCGAGGTAGGCGGTGGTGTCGGAGTGCACGAGCAGGTGGCCGTCGACCTCCTCGACCGCGTCGAGGCGGGCCATCCACTGGAGATGGTGATCCTGGAGACGGTCCATGTCGTACTTCTGACCGCCGTTGAGCAGCCAGGCCGCCTGGAAGGTGGCCGTGCCCGCGCCGGAGTTGACGGGCGTGTCGCCGAAGCGCTTGGCACCGAGCAGCAGCAGTTCGTGGTTGCCCATGAGGGCCTTGCAGTACCCGCCGGCCGCGGCGGCCTCCGCGGACAGCCGCATGACGAGGTCGATGACGCCGATGCCGTCCGGCCCGCGGTCGGTGAAGTCGCCGAGGAACCACAGCCGGGCGGTGCCCGCGCACCAGTTGCCCGCGGAGTCGACCAGGCCCTTCTCCTGAAGCGCGGCCACCAGTTCGTCGAGGTAGCCGTGGACGTCGCCGACGACGAACAGCGGTCCCGGGCCGGTCGCTGCCTGCGGGGCCTGGACGGCTGCCGGGTCCACGGCCACCTGGAGGGTGTCGCCTCGCCGGCTGATGACGGGCAGGTCGCGCTGGGTGGGCGTGTAGCCGTCCGGGTGCTCCAGCGGCTCTTCGAGAGGCGGCGCGGCGTTGCCCGGTTCCGTGCCGGGGTCGTACGGACCGGTCTCGTGGACGTACGCGGGCACCCGGAAGTCGCGCAACGTCGCCGTCCGCTCCACCTCGGGTCCCTGACCGGCCCCCTGAGTCATCAGACCCCTCCACCATCGCGCCGCATCTGCACCCTTCGGGCTGCCTGGTCGCAGCGGCCCGCGGTGCCGTGCGTCCATCATAGGAATGCGGATCGTGCCGTGTGATGACCCAGGGGTGGTGAATCGGAGCAAGGCTCCAGTTCATCGCGGCTTTCGCCCCGATTGGGCCGGGCTTCGGCAGTCCGCACTCACCCGGCGCGCGCCTTGCCCGCACCCGCCCCCCACCCCCGCGGGCTGCTCCGTCGGACGGACCGGGGGGCCGCGTCGGCCGGGCAAGGGTCGTTTCGGCGGCCGCGGCGAGGTCGATGAGACGGTTGTGACCGAAGCGACGCCCGATGTCTCCAGCACCGCCGGAAATCGCCCGTACGTGCCTCTTGCCAACTTTCGTTGACGCGGCCCACCCGGTCTCCGCTCGGCCTCCGCCCGGTCCGCCCCCCCCGCAGTCTCGGACCGCACGGTCCGGCCGCCCCAGCCGCCGCGAACGGATCTCACGTCCGCTCCCCGCCGCCCCCGGACAAGCCGCCGCTCCCCACACACCGCACCATGGCGTCGGCGTCGGCGGTGGGGAGCGGCGGCGGGTTACTTCTCCTCCGGTGCCCGCGGGGGGCTGACCGTGGTCCGAGGGGGGCGTCGTTGCGAAGAGGTGCGTACGAACAGTTCGGTGGGTATGACCTGCTCGACCGGACGGTCCGCCTGCTCGCCCTCGATCGCGTCGATGAGGAGTTGCACCACCGCCGTACCGATGCGGCGCGGCTTCAGCGAGAGCGTCGTGACGGGCGGCTCGGTGTTGGCGTACACCGTGGACTCGCTGCAACACACGATCAGCAGGTCCTCGGGGACCCGCAGCCCGTAGCGGCGGGCCGCGGCGAGCAGGTCGGTGCCGTTGGGGTCGAACAGGCCGTAGACGGCGTCGGGGCGGTCGGGGCGGGCCAGCAGCCGGTCGGCGGCCACGGCGCCCGCGCACGGGTCGTGCGCGGGGTAGGCCTCGTAGACCGGATCCTGGCCGACCCGCTCGCACCACCGCAGGTAGGCGCTGGTCGACAGGTGTGTGTACGTGTCCGTCGTGGTGCCGGTGAGAAGGCCGATGCGGCGGGCGCCGGCGTCGGCCAGGTGGTCGAGGATGTCGAGGACGGCGGCCTCGTGGTCGTTGTCCACCCATGCGGTGACGGGGAGCGAGCCGGCCGGGCGGCCGTCGGAGACGACCGGTAAGCCCTGCCGGACCAGCTCGCTGACCACCGGATCCTGGTCGGACGGGTCGATGACGACCGTGCCGTCCAGAGCCACGTTGGACCAGACGTCGTGGCGTGAGGTCGCGGGGAGGATGACGAGTGCGTAGCCGCGGGCGAGTGCGGCCGAGGTGGCGGCGCGCGCCATCTCCGCGAAGTAGGCGAACTCGGTGAAGGTGAAAGGTTCATCCCCGTAGGTCGTCACGGTCAGGCCGATGAGGCCCGACTTGCCGGTACGGAGGGTTCGGGCCGCCGCCGAGGGGCGGTAGCCGAGTCGGTCGGCGACCTCGCGGACATGGCGTCGGGTGGCATCCGGGAGCCTGCCCTTGCCGTTGAGGGCGTCGGAGACGGTCGTGATGGAGACTCCGGCGGCGGCGGCCACGTCCCTGATGCCCGCCCGGCCCGGCCGGCTGCCTCGGCGTGAGGTTTCCGCGCGGCTCACCTGGTGCTTCCCTGCTGCTGTCATGGCGAGCCGATAGTAGGGCTCATCCGGTGGGGTAGGGCGGACGCATATGCACGCATTGACAGGCACGTTTCTGCAAGGCTAAATGGGGTCAAGTTCCTTGGAAAGCAAGGTAGTTGACTCCGTCGATGCCAAGACGTGACGCGTCGGCACGGATGGGCCTGCCAACGCACCGATGTCTCGAAGAGGTCTCAACTCACCTGCACGAGGGATGCGCGCCACGGAGTGCACTACGGGCGCGTAGATATATGTACAGCGCGCCCCCTCGGGCGTACGCCTTCGTGCGGCTTCGTCCGCAGAAGTCGCACCGGTCCCTCCGTTTCAGGTGCCGGGTCCCCGCTCAGCTGTACGCACCCGCGCCGAATCCTCATAAGGTGAGCAGTATTGAAGCCGGTGGTGGTCACGAGGAGGACTGCGGTGAGCGAGACGAGCCCCAAGCTGCGCGCCGAGCTGGAGGGGATCCCCACCTACAAGCCGGGCAAGCCGGCCGCGGGCGGCGGTCCGGTGGCCTACAAGCTGTCCTCCAACGAGAACCCCTATCCGCCGCTGCCGGGCGTGATGGAGTCGGTGACGGCGGCGGCCGCCACCTTCAACCGTTACCCGGACCTGGCCTGCACGCTCCTGATCAAGGAGCTGTCCGAGCGGTTCGGCGTGCCCGCCTCCCACCTGGCCACCGGCACCGGCTCGGTCGGTGTCGCCCAGCAGCTGGTCCAGGCCACCTCGGGCCCCGGCGACGAGGTGATCTACGCCTGGCGGTCCTTCGAGGCCTACCCGATCATCACGCAGATCAGCGGTGCGACCGCGGTGCAGGTGCCGCTGACGCCGGGGGATGTGCACGACCTGGACGCGATGGCCGACGCGATCACCGAGCGGACCCGGCTGATCTTCGTCTGCAATCCCAACAACCCCACGGGCACCGTGGTGAAGCGGGCCGAGCTGGAACGCTTCCTCGACCGGGTGCCACGTGACGTGCTGGTCGTGCTCGACGAGGCGTACCGGGAGTTCATCCGCGACCCCGAGGTGCCGGACGGCGTGGAGCTGTACCGGAAGCGGCCCAATGTCTGTGTCCTGCGGACCTTCTCCAAGGCCTACGGCCTCGCCGGCCTGCGCATCGGTTTCGCCATCGCCCACGAGCCGGTGGCGGAGGCCCTGCGCAAGACGGCGGTGCCGTTCGGCGTGAGCCAGCTCGCGCAGGAGGCCGCGATCGCCTCGCTGCGTGCCGAGGACGCGTTGCTCGGCCGGGTCGGTTCCCTGGTGTGCGAGCGCCTCCGGGTGGTCGAGGGGCTGCGCGCGCAGGGCTGGACGGTGCCCGAGACCCAGGCCAACTTCGTGTGGCTGCGGCTCGGCGAGCACACGGTCCCCTTCGCCGCCGCGTGTGAGCAGGCGGGCGTCGTGGTGCGGCCGTTCCCGGGCGAGGGAGTGCGGGTGACGATCGGGGAGAACGAGGCGAACGACATCTTCCTGAAGGTGACGGAAGGGTTCCGCAGGGAGCTCTAGCGAGTCGCCCGCACCGGTTTTCGCTGGTCGGCAGGGGTCACAGGGGGGTTTCCGCGGGTAGGCGGGGACCCCCCTTCACCTATCGAAAATCAGTGAGTCATACTAGCTTGTGAATGTGAACGCTTTCACAAGCGTGATCCACGAGCGTGAGGTAAGGAGTGACGACGTGGACCTGGCTCTGGCGCCGGAGACACTGGCGCGCTGGCAGTTCGGCATCACCACCGTCTACCACTTCCTCTTCGTCCCCCTGACGATCTCCCTCGCGGCCCTCACCGCCGGGCTGCAGACCGCCTGGGTGCGCACGGAGAACGAGAAGTACCTCAGGGCGACGAAGTTCTGGGGCAAGCTCTTCCTGATCAACATCGCGATGGGTGTCGTCACCGGCATCGTGCAGGAGTTCCAGTTCGGCATGAACTGGTCCGACTACTCGCGCTTCGTCGGCGACGTCTTCGGCGCACCGCTCGCCTTCGAGGCTCTGATCGCCTTCTTCTTCGAGTCCACCTTCATCGGCCTGTGGATCTTCGGCTGGGACAAGCTACCGAAGAAGATCCACCTGGCCTGCATCTGGATGGTGTCGATCGGCACGATCCTGTCGGCGTACTTCATCCTCGCGGCCAACTCGTGGATGCAGCACCCCGTCGGCTACCGGATCAACAAGGAGAAGGGGCGGGCCGAGCTCACCGACTTCTGGGCCGTGCTGACCCAGAACACCGCGCTCGCCCAGGTCTTCCACACCATGTCGGCGGCCTTCCTCACCGGTGGCGCCTTCATGGTCGGCATCGCGGCCTTCCATCTGTACCGCAAGAAGCACATCCCGGTGATGAAGACCTCGCTGCGACTCGGCCTGGTCACGGTGGTCATCGCAGGCCTGCTCACCGCCATCAGCGGTGACACCCTCGGCAAGGTCATGTTCAAGCAGCAGCCGATGAAGATGGCCGCCGCCGAGGCCCTGTGGGACGGCGAGGCGCCCGCGCCGTTCTCGGTCTTCGCCTACGGCGACGTCGAGGAGGGGCACAACAAGGTCGCCATAGAGATCCCGGGCCTGCTGTCCTTCCTCGCGAACGACGACTTCAGCTCGTACGTGCCCGGCATCAACGACGTGAACAAGGCCGAACAGGAGAAGTACGGTCCCGGCGACTACCGGCCCAACATCCCCGTCGCCTACTGGGGCTTCCGCTGGATGATCGGCTTCGGCATGTCGTCCTTCGCGATCGGCCTGGCGGGACTCTGGCTCACCCGCAAGAAGTTCCTGCTGCCGCAGCACCTGAGGGTCGGCGAGGACGAGGTGCCGCATGTGGTGCTGTTCAGGAACAAGGCGCTCAGCCCGAAGCTCACCAGGCTCTACTGGCTGGCGGCGATCTGGACGCTGGGCTTCCCGCTGATCGCCAACTCCTGGGGCTGGATCTTCACCGAGATGGGCCGTCAGCCCTGGGTCGTCTACGGCGTCCTCCAGACCCGTGACGCGGTCTCCCCCGGGGTCTCCCAGGCCGAGGTCCTCACGTCGATGCTCGTCTTCACGGCGCTCTACGCGATCCTCGCCGTCATCGAGGTCAAGCTGCTGGTGAAGTACGTGAAGGCCGGCCCGCCCGAGCTCACCGAGGCCGACCTCAACCCGCCCACGAAGATCGGCGGCGACTCCCGTGACGCCGACAAGCCGATGGCCTTCTCCTACTAGGCCGAGGGAGCTGCACAGTCATGGAACTGCACGACGTCTGGTTCGTCCTGATCGCCGTCCTGTGGACCGGCTACTTCTTCCTGGAGGGCTTCGACTTCGGGGTCGGCATCCTCACCAAGCTGCTCGCCCGCGACCGGCCCGAGCGGCGGGTGCTCATCAACACCATCGGGCCCGTCTGGGACGGCAACGAAGTGTGGCTGCTCACGGCGGGCGGTGCGACCTTCGCCGCCTTCCCCGAGTGGTACGCCACGCTCTTCTCCGGCTTCTACCTGCCCCTGCTGTTCATCCTGGTCTGTCTGATCGTGCGGGGCGTCGCCTTCGAGTACCGGGCCAAGCGGCCCGAGGAGAACTGGCAGCGCAACTGGGAGACCGCGATCTTCTGGACCTCGCTCCTTCCCGCGTTCCTGTGGGGCGTCGCCTTCGGCAACATCGTGGGGGGCGTCAAGATCGACCAGAACTTCGAGTACGTGGGCAATGTCTGGGATCTGCTCAACCCGTACGCGCTGCTCGGTGGCCTGGTGACCCTGACGCTGTTCACCTTCCACGGTGCGGTGTTCACGGCCCTGAAGACCGTCGGTGAGATCCGGGAACGAGCGCGGAAGCTGGCGCTCAAGGTGGGGCTCGCGACCGCCGTGTCCGCTTCGGTCTTCCTGCTGTGGACACAGGTCGACAGTGGTGACGCCAAGAGTCTGGTCGCCCTGGTCGTGGCGGTCGGCGCCCTGGTCGCGGCGCTCGTGGCGAACCAGGCGGGACGCGAGGGCTGGTCGTTCGCGCTCTCCGGCGTCACCATCGTGGCCGCCGTGGCGATGCTCTTCCTGACGCTCTTTCCGAACGTCATGCCGTCCACGCTCAACGACAGCTGGAGCCTCACGGTGACCAACGCCTCGTCGAGCCCGTACACGCTGAAGATCATGACCTGGTGTGCGGGAATCGCCACGCCGATCGTGCTCCTCTACCAGGGCTGGACGTACTGGGTGTTCCGCAAGCGGATCGGTACGCAGCACATCGCCGAGCCCGCGCACTGAGTCTGATGTGGGGGTGTTTCACGTGAAACACCCCCACATGAGGAGAGAGCGTGTTTCACGTGGAACGCGCTCTGTGAGAAAAGGGTGTTTCACGTGAAACCGATCGACCCGCGTCTCCTCCGGTACGCCCGCGCCACCCGCCTCTTCCTGGTGGCGGTCGTCGGTCTGGGGGCTGTCGGAGCGGCTCTGGTCATCGCGCAGGCGATGCTCGTCGCCGAGGTCGTGGTGGGTGCCTTCCAGCACGGCCTGTCCCTCGCCGAACTGCGCACTCCCCTGCTGCTGTTGGTGGCGGTGGCGATCGGCCGGGCGCTGGTGGCCTGGCTCACCGAACTCGCCGCGCACCGTGCGAGCGCCGCCGTGAAGTCGGAGCTGCGGGGGCGGCTGCTGGAGCGGGCCACGGCGTTGGGGCCGAACTGGCTCAGTGGCCGACGTACCGGCTCGCTGGTCGCCCTCGCCACGCGAGGTGTGGACGCCCTCGACGACTACTTCTCGCGCTACCTGCCGCAGCTGGGGCTGGCGGTGGTCGTACCGGTCGCGGTGCTCGCCCGGATCGTGACCGAGGACTGGGTGTCCGCCGCGATCATCGTCGGCACCCTGCCCCTGATCCCGGTCTTCATGGTGCTGATCGGCTGGGCCACACAGTCGCGGATGGACCGTCAATGGCGGCTGCTGTCCCGGCTGTCCGGCCACTTCCTGGACGTTGTCGCCGGGCTGCCCACGCTCAAGGTGTTCGGGCGGGCCAAGGCACAGGCCGAGTCGATCCGGCGCATCACCGGCGAGTACCGGCAGGCGACCATGCGGACGCTGCGGATCGCCTTCATCTCGTCGTTCGCCCTGGAGTTGCTGGCGACGCTCTCGGTGGCTCTGGTGGCCGTGACGATCGGCATGCGCCTCGTGCACGGGGAGATGGACCTGTACGTCGGCCTGGTGATCCTCGTGCTCGCACCGGAGGCGTATCTCCCGCTGCGGCAGGTCGGGGCGCAGTACCACGCGGCTGCCGAGGGGCTGGCTGCCGCCGAGGAGATCTTCGAGGTACTGGAGACGCCGGCACCGGCACCGGGCACGGTCGCGGTGGCCGAGGGAGGGGTGGCCTTCGAGGGCGTGACCGTCCGCTACCCCGGGCGCTCCGCCGACGCGGTCACGGATGTGTCGTTCACCGTGGAACCCGGGGAGACGGTCGCGCTGGTCGGACCGAGCGGTGCGGGCAAGTCCACCCTGCTGAACGCGCTGCTGGGGTTCGTGCGGCCGGCCGCGGGCCGGGTACTGGCCGGGGGAGTCGATCTCGCGTCGGCCGACCTGGAGCAGTGGCGCGCTCGGATCGCGTGGGTGCCCCAGCGCCCGCACCTCTACGCCGGCACGATCGACGAGAACGTACGGCTGGCGCGTCCCGACGCCGACGACGCGGCCGTACGCCGGGCGCTGGCGGACGCGGGGGCGCTGGAGTTCGTCGAGGCGCTGCCCGCCGGGGCCGACACGGTGCTCGGCGAGGACGGGGCCGGGCTGTCCGCCGGACAGCGGCAGCGGCTGGCGCTGGCCAGGGCGTTCCTCGCGGACCGGCCCGTGCTGCTGCTGGACGAACCGACCGCCGCGCTCGACGGGGAGACCGAGGCCGAGGTGGTGGCGGCCGTGCGGCGCCTCGCGGCCGGTCGGACGGTTCTGCTGGTCGTGCACCGGCCGGCGCTGCTGGCCGTGGCGGACCGTGTGGTGCGGCTGGCCGAGACCGAGGCACCCGTGCCCGTGGAGGCCGCTCCCAAGAACGCTCCCGCCCCGTCGGAAGAGGCGGCTGCCCTGCCCGTCGGCGGTGAGCCCGGGACGGGGCTCGCCCCGACCGGCGGTGGCGTCCTCGCGCGGGTCCGCGCCATGGCCGGAGCCCGACGCGGTCGGCTCGCCCTCGCGCTGCTGCTCGGCAGCCTCGCCCTCGGCAGCGCCGTGGGCCTCATGGCCACCTCCGGGTGGCTCATCTCGCGGGCCTCGCAGCAGCCGCCGGTGCTGTACCTGATGGTGGCCGTGACGGCGACCCGGGCCTTCGGTATCGGGCGGGCGGTGTTCCGGTACGCGGAGCGGCTCGTGTCGCACGACGCCGTGCTGCGGATGCTGGCCGACACCCGGGTCGCCGTCTGGCGGCGGCTGGAGCGGCTGGCGCCCGCGGGGCTGCGCTCGACCCGGCGGGGCGACCTGCTGACGCGGCTCGTCGCCGATGTGGACGCCCTCCAGGACTACTGGCTGCGCTGGCTGCTGCCCGCCGGTTCCGCCGTCCTCGTCTCGGCCGGGTCCGTCGCGTTCACGGCGTGGCTGCTGCCGGAGGCCGGATCGGTGCTCGCCGTCGGTCTGCTGACGGCCGGGATCGGCGTTCCCCTGGTCACCGGTGCCGTGGCGCGCCGGGCCGAGCGGCGGCTCGCCCCCGCCCGAGGGGTGCTCGCCACCCACACCGCCGACCTGCTCACCGGCACCGCCGAGCTGACCGTCGCGGGCGCGTTGCCCGTCCGTACCGCGGGGGTGCGTGCGGCCGACTCCGTGCTCACCCGGATCGCCTCGCGCGCGGCGACCGCCACCGCCCTCGGCGACGGACTGACCGCGCTCGTCTCCGGACTGACCGTCACGGCAGCCGCCCTGGTGGGCGCGCAGGCCGTCGCCGACGGGCGGCTGAGCGGCGTGACCATGGCCGTGGTCGTCCTCACTCCGCTGGCCGCCTTCGAAGCCGTCCTGGGGCTGCCCCTGGCCGTGCAGTACCGCCAACGGGTGCGCAGGAGCGCCGAGCGGGTGTACGAGGTTCTGGACTCCCCCGAGCCCGTGCGCGAGCCGGAGCAGCCCCGCCAGGCACCCGCGTCCCCCTTCCCGCTGGTCCTGCGGGGGCTGGCCGCCCGGCACGCCGGGCAGGACCGGGACGCGCTCGCCGAGGTCGACCTCACCCTGACGCAGGGACGCCGGATCGCCGTCGTGGGGCCTTCCGGCTCCGGCAAGACCACGCTCGCGCAGGTGTTGCTGCGGTTCCTGGACGCCGACGCGGGTTCGTACACGCTCGGCGGGGTGGACGCGCAGGCCCTGGACGGCGACGACGTACGTCGGCTCGTCGGCCTGTGCGCGCAGGACGCGCACCTCTTCGACAGCTCGGTCCGGGAGAACCTCCTGCTGGCGAAGAAGGGGGCGGACGAGGAGGAGCTGCGGGACGTGCTGGCGCGGGCCCGGCTGCTGGAGTGGGCCGACGGCCTGCCCGAAGGGCTCGACACGCTCGTGGGCGAGCACGGCGCCCGGCTCTCCGGCGGGCAGCGTCAGCGGCTCGCGCTGGCCCGGGCGCTGCTCGCCGACTTCCCCGTCCTGGTGCTCGACGAGCCGGCCGAGCATCTGGATCTGCCGACCGCCGACGCGCTCACCCGGGACCTGCTGGCGGCCACCGAGGGCCGTACGACGGTGCTCATCACCCACCGGCTGGCCGGTCTGGAGGCGGTCGACGAGGTGATCGTGCTGGACGAGGGACGGGTGGCGCAGCGGGGTTCCTACACGGCATTGGCGGCGGCGGACGGACCGCTGCGGATGATGGCCGAACGGGAGGAAGCCACGGAGCTGTTGGTGGCAGCTCGATGACATATCGACCCCAGCCCCACCTTCCGTGACAAAGAGGGCTGATGAGGCTCGCGGCATGTCCCCTGATCCCGTTCCCGTTCCCCTGCCGGAACCGCGCTCAACCCTGGAGCGGATCTGTACGACCGGGGTGGAGTCGACCCGGGCCCGGTATGCGCTGATCGGGGCGGACGGCGCCGGTACGACGGTGGTGTGGCAGGCGCCGTACTGAGCCATCAGGGGCGGGGCGTCCCCCAGGCGTACGACTTGAACAGGACCGGGGACCGGTAGCCGGGTCAGGATCGCTGACATGCGCTCACCTCGCGGTCGTGTCCTGCTCGTTCCGGTGCTGCTGTGCGTGTCCGGGCTGCTCGCGACCCGGCCCACGGCTGCCGAGGGGGAGCCCGGCGACGGCTCGGACTCCCGGATCAGCGCGCAGGTGGCGCGGCTGTACGAGGACGCGGCGGTGGCGACGCAGCGGTACGAGGCGGGGCGGCGGGAGGCGGACGAGCAGCGGGCGCGGGCCCGGCGTGCGGAGGAACTCCTCACCCGCGAGCGGCGGGAGATCACCGTGCTGCGCGAGGACCTGGGCCGTATCGCCCGTGCCCAGTACCGCGGCGGCGGCGGTCTGCCGGTCGTCGCACAGCTGGTCCTGGCGGGCAGCCCCGACAAGCTGATGCGCGGCCAGCACGTTTTCTCGCAGGCGAACCTCGCCGTGGACAACGCGATCGGCAGGAACCGGCGGGCGGAGGCACGGCTGGCCGCCGACGAGACCAAGGCCGTCGAGGCCTGGCAGGCCGTGGCGCGGCGGGCCCGGGAACTCGCGCGGCTGAAGAAGGACATCGACGACAAGCTCGAGCAGGCGCGATGGCAGTTGCAGGGCCGGGCGGACGCGTCGGTGGCGGCGGGCTCCTGCCGCGGTGCCGTGCGTCTGGACCAGCCGCCGGCGCACTTCGTGGGCGACTGGGTCGCACCGGTCGAGACGTATGCCCTGTCCGCGGCGTACGGCAGCGGTGGCTCGCGCTGGGCGCACCGGCACACCGGGCAGGACTTCGCGGTGCCGATCGGGACGCCGGTACGGGCGGTCGGTGCGGGCCGCGTGGTGCGGGTCTCGTGCGGGGGCGCGTTCGGGATCGAGGTCGTGGTGGGGCATCCCGACGGCTACTACACGCAGTACGCGCACCTCGCCGCCGTCACCGTCGACCAGGGCGACAGGGTGACCACCGGGCAGTGGGTCGGGCAGTCGGGCACCTCGGGCAACTCGACCGGCCCGCACCTGCACTTCGAGGTGCGGGTCACGCCGGACGCGGGCTCGGCGCTCGACCCGGTGCCCTGGCTGGCGGCGCGCGGAGCGCCCGTCGGCTGAGGCTCCCACCCGCACCCGACCTGATCGGGCACAGGATGTCGGGTCCGGCGGGATGTCCGCCGCCTAGCGTGGTGAGCGCGAGAGCGGAAGGAGACCGGAGTGCTGGAGCGGCTCAACCAGGCCATGGAGTACGTCGAGGACCACCTCGACGAGCCGATCGACGTGTCGGCGCTGGCACACGGCGCGGCCACCTCGGAGTACCACCTGCGCCGGATGTTCTCCGCGCTCGCCGGTATGCCCTTGTCGGAGTACATCCGGCGCAGGCGGCTGACCGTCGCGGGCGCCGAGGTGCTCGCCGGAGGGGACTCACTGCTGGAGATCGCGGTGCGCTACGGCTACGGCTCCGGTGAGGCGTTCGCCCGGGCGTTCCGTGGCGTGCACGGCGTCGGGCCGGGCGAGGCCCGCCGTACCGGCGCCGCGCTCGTCTCCCAGCCCCGGCTGGCCTTCCGCCTCACCGTCGAAGGGAGCAGCAGCATGCGCTATCGCGTAGCGGACCGACCGGCGTTCACCGTGGCCGGTCTCAAGGCCCGTGTGCCCTTGGTGCACACGGGGCCGAACCAGGCGATCATCGACTTCGTCCGCGGGATCGACCCGCAGGTCCTGGAGCGTCTGGAGAAGCTGTCGGACCAGGAGCCGCAGGGCATCGTCGCGGTCTGCGACGACCTGGATCCGAGCCGGGCCGAGGGCACCGAACTCGACTACTACCAGGGGGTGATCACGTCCGCGGGCGTCCCCGAGGGCACGACCACCCTGGCCGTGCCGGCCGGCACCTGGGCCGTCTTCACCACGTCCGGGCCGGCACCGCAGGCCATCCAGGAGCTGTGGCGGGACGTGTTCACACAGTGGTTCCCGTCCAACCCGTACCGCAGCCGTCCCGGCCCGGAGATCCTGCGCACCCGGCTCTCGCCGGACGGGACGGAGGCCGACGCCGAGCTGTGGCTGCCGGTGGAGCGGGAGCAGGGCTGAGGTCCCCCGGGAGAGCTACGCCCGCTCGGCGATCAGCTGCTCGATGACGACGGCGACCCCGTCCTCGTTGTTGGCGACGGTCTGTCCGGAGGCCGCCGCGAGCACGTCCGGGTGCGCGTTGCCCATCGCGTACGACCGGCCGGCCCAGGTGAGCATCTCGACGTCGTTCGGCATGTCGCCGAACGCGACGACCTCCTCGTGGGAGATACCTCGTTCCGCGCAGCACAGGGCGAGCGTGCTGGCCTTGGAGACTTCGGGGCCGCTGATCTCCAGCAGGGCGCTGGGGCTGGAGCGGGTGACGTTGGCGCGGTCGCCGATGGCCAGCCGGGCGAGGGTGAGGAAGGCGTCGGGGTCGATCGTGGGGTGGAACGCGAGGATCTTCAGCACCGGCTCGCCGGCCCCGGGGGCGTCCGGCGCCAGCAGTCGCTCGGCCGGCGCGAGGGTGTCGGGTATCTCCATGTGCATCTTGGGATACTCCGGCTCCTGGTAGAAGCCGTACGTCTGCTCGATGGCGTACATCGTGCCGGGCGCCGCCTCCCGCAGCAGCCGCACGGCGTCCAGCGCGTTCTCCCGGGCCAGCTCGCGCACCTTCACGAACCGGTGGGCGCCGGGGCCGCCGTGCAGATCGACCACGGCGGCGCCGTTGCCGCAGATCGCCAGGCCGTGCCCGTGGACGTGCTCGCTGACGACGTCCATCCAGCGGGCCGGGCGGCCGGTGACGAAGAAGACCTCGATGCCGGCCTCCTCGGCGGCGGCGAGGGCGGCGACCGTGCGCGGGGACACCGACTTGTCGTCGCGCAGCAGAGTGCCGTCGAGATCGGTGGCGATCAGCCGGGGCGGGAGGGCGGCGGCCGGGGTCTCGGGCTGTCGAGTCGCTGAGGTCACCGGGCCATTCTCGCGCATATGCCTGCACGGTCGGGCGCGAGCCCGCACACATGAGACACCACTGGGACGCGGACGGCCTGAGGCCGAGGTCAGCGCAGTTGCGCCGGGGCCTCCATGGCGATCTGCTCGAAGACCTTCTCGTCCGCGGCGAAGACGGAGTCGGCGATGGGCCAGTGGACCACGATCTCCGTGAAGCCGAGCTCCCGGTGCCGGCCCGCGAAGTCCACGAAGGCGTCCAGGGACTCCAGCGGGCGCCCGCGGTCCGGGGTGAATCCCGTGAGCAGGATCTTGCCCAGTTCCTGGGTGTCCCGCCCGATCTCGGCGCAGGTGTCGGTGAGCTTCTCCACCTGGCCGCGAATGGCCTGAACCGACTGGTCGGGGGTGCCGCTCTCGTAGAGCTTGGGGTCGCCCGTGGTCACCCAGGCCTGTCCGTACCGCGCGGCGAGCCGCAGCCCGCGGGGGCCGGTCGCGGCGACCGCGAAGGGCAGCCGGGGGCGCTGGACACAGCCCGGGATGTTGCGGGCCTCGTGCGCCGAGTAGTGGTCGCCCTCGTACGACACGGAGTCCTCTGTGAGCAGCCGGTCCAGCAGCGGTACGAACTCGGCCAGGCGGTCGGCCCGCTCGCGCGGGGTCCACGGGTCCTGGCCGAGGGCGGTGGCGTCGAAGCCGGTGCCGCCCGCGCCGATCCCCAGGGTCACCCGCCCGGCGGAGACATCGTCCAGGGAGATCAGCTCCTTGGCGAGGGTCACCGGGTGCCGGAAGTTCGGCGAGGTCACCAGCGTGCCCAGACGCAGGCGGTCGGTGACGGCCGCTGCGGCGGTCAGCGTCGGGATCGCGCCGAACCACGGCCCGTCGCGGAAGGTGCGCCAGGACAGGTGGTCGTAGGTGTACGCGGTGTGGAAGCCGAGCTGCTCTGCCCGTGTCCAGGTGGAGCGGCCTCCCTCGTGCCAACGCAGGTGCGGGAGGATCACGGTGCTCAGACGCAGACTCATGTCATCGAGCGTATGCGGACGCGCGTGTTTCACGTGAAACAGTCACCGTGCGCGTCCGCCCAGCCACGGGCTGAGTCCGACCAGGATGAACTCCTTGTGCACCCGGTCGTGCGGCAGCGGCACCATCAGGAAGTGAGCGGGCGGGAAGCGCCGGATCTTCACCCAGGCGTGGCCGTCGTAGAGCGAGCGGAGAAAGGCGGGGACGTCGTCGCGGTCGACGTCGGGGCACTCCACTCCGTCGACCGTGATCAGGGCGTCGTCGTCGGGGTAGAGCCGCACGCTCACGCTCGGGCGGCCGCCGAGCTCGACGTAGGCCTCGTGCGGCAGCGAGCCGTCCGGGTCGGTGGTGACGCCGACGCCGGCGGAAGTGCGGCGGGAGGTCTGATCGGCGCCGATGTCGTGGGTGACCTCGATCTCGAGCGCGTACTCGGCGGCGATCGACCGCAGGGCGGTGACGGCGGCCTCAGTGCTGGGGAGGTGGTCCATACCTGTGATCATGCCGAAAGAAGACGCGCCACGGCAGCCGGGGTTGCGCCTCAGTGCCGCTCGGGAAAACGCAGGTACCGCGGGGGCACGGCCTTCGTCAGCCACACCCCGTTGGCGCTGACGTGGAAGACATGGCCGTCGCGATGCATGGCCTCCGCGTCGACGGCGAGGACCACGGGGCGGCCCCGGCGCGCTCCGACCCGGGTCGCGGTCTCCCGGTCGGCCGAGAGGTGTACGTCGTGCCGGTTCATGGGCCGCAGCCCCTCGGTGCGGATCGCGTCCAGGGAGCGGGCCACGGTCCCGTGGTAGAGGTACGACGGCGGGGTCGCCGGGGGCAGCCCGAGGTCGACCTCGACGCTGTGGCCCTGGCTGGCGCGGATCCGGGTGCCCTCGACCGCGAAGCGCTTCTTGTCGTTGGCGGCGACGACGTGGTCCAACTCGTCCCGGGTGAAGTGGAAGCCGTGCGCGGCGCAGGCCGCGATCAGTTCGTCGATCTCCACCCAGCCGGCCTCGTCGAGCGTGAGGCCGATCCGCTCGGGCTGGTGCCGCAGGTGCTTCGAGAGGTACTTCGACACCTTCACGGTTCGTCTCTCGTCCCGGTCCATTTCGTTCATCCACTCAGCATGACGGGAGAGACGCAGATCACGCACTCAGTTTTGGGGGTCAGGTTTGGTCCACAGTCAACTGTAGTTATCCACAGGCAAGTTGGTGATTCTGTGGACAACTGGCCGCCGCGTCAGCCCTCTTCGTCAAGATCATCTGATGCCGCGTGACTTGAGACAAGGCGGTCCAAGCTGCGTGCGCGTACCTCGCGTTCGGCCGCGAGCGCGAGGAATCCCGCGGCATGCTCCGGGCCAACCAGGGCCTCCACAGCCCGCATTGTCTCCACCGGGACCTGGACCGGCCGCGTCCCGGACTCGGGTGGCACAGGGTCACCGGTGCCGAGGTGCCGACGCAGGTGACGGCCGGCGAACAGGCGCATGGCCCGCGCGAGTTCGGCGTCCACGGTCTGCCGGGCGAGCGGACGCAGCCGCCGGACGAGCGAGGCCGCCTCGGCCGCGTCGGTGTCGGTCGGCCGGTGCGGTCCGTCGAGGTAGCGCGCGAAGACATGCTCGGTGGTGAACTCCAGGAAACGGGCGGCGATCTGCTCGACCTGACCCCTCAACTCCCGCAGATGGGAGGTGATCGCGCCCAGCGGCACCCCGGCGGCGTGCAACTCCACCGCCACCGCCAGCTCTTGGGGGCTCGGCACGAGGAAGGCGTCCTCGTCGCCGGGGACGGGTTCCAGCACGCCGAGTGCCACGGCGTCGGCGATCGCCCGGTCGTCGGCGGTGCCCCCGAAGCGGGCGGTCAGGTCGGATCGGGAGACCCGGGAGGGCTCCTCGTCGGTCCACGGACCGTCCACCTCGGCGACCAGCCCCAGGACACCGCCCAGGCCACGGCCGGTGTCGTGGGCGTCCAGAAGTTCCTTGATGGAAGCGAGGCCGTAGCCGCGGTCCAGGAGGTCGGCGATCTGGTGGAGCCGCGTGCGATGGGCGTCGGAGTAGTGGTTCGCCCGCCCCTGACGCTCGGGACGGGGGAGCAGGCCCCGGTCCTGGTAGGCGCGGATGGTGCGGACGCTGGCGCCGGTGAGATGCGCCAGCGTCTCTATGCGGTACGGGGGCCCGGCGGGCGGTTCGGTGGTCAAGGTGTCTTTCCCCGAACGGTCGTCGCCGTGGCGGATGCCGAGTCCGCCGCCGGGCGCAGCGAGGCCGAGCGGCGGCTCACAGCGGCGGTCCCACCCGCGCCAGCGCCCGCAACGCCCTGGGCAGGAAACGCGCCAGCGCATACGAGCCCCGCGCCTCCGGAGTGACCGGAACCATCGCCTTGTTGAGCGCGACCGCCCGCAGTACGGCGTCCGCGACCTTCTCCGGCGGGTAGTTCCGCAGCCCGTACACGCGCGTGGAGCGTTTCTGGCGGCGTCGCTCCTGCTGCGCGTCCACTCCCACGAAGGTCGCCGTGGCGGTGATGTTGGTGTTCACCAGGCCCGGGCATATCGCCGTGACGCCGATGCCCTGGTCGGCCAGTTCCGCGCGCAGGCACTCGCTCAGCATCAGGACCGCCGCCTTGGAGGTGCTGTAGGCGGGCAGCGCCTTGGACGGCTGGTAGGCGGCCGCCGAGGCGGTGTTGACGATGTGGCCGCCCTGCCCGCGCTCGGCCATCTGCCTGCCGAAGAGACGGCAACCATGGATGACACCCCACAGGTTGACGTCCAGAACCCTGCGCCAGTCCTCGGGCGTCGTGTCGAAGAACGAACCCGACAGCCCGATGCCCGCGTTGTTCACCAGCACGTCCACCACACCGTGCTCCGCGTGGACCTTCGCCGCGAGTTTCTCCATCGCCTGCTCGTCGGAGACGTCCACCGTCTCCGCCCACGCCTCGGGCGCGCCGACCAGGAGCGACAACTCGGCGGTGCGGGCCGCGCTCTCGGCGTCCCGGTCGACGGCGATCACCCGGGCGCCCGCCTCGGCGAAGGCGAACGCCGTGGCCCGCCCGATGCCGCTGCCCGCACCGGTGACCAGCACCAGCTGACCGCCGAAGCGCTCGGCGTACCGGCCGGCGGCGGCCTTGCGCACCGGCCCGTCCACGCCGTCCCCGCGGGTCTCTCCCGCCGCTTCGGGCGTCCGCTCCCCCTCGACCGACCGGACGAAGTCGTCGATCCAGGAGGCGAGCCGGTGGGGCCGGGTGCGCGGGATCCAGTGCCCGGCCGGGAGGGTGCGCCGGGTCAACCGCGGCACCCAGTCCTCCAGTTCGTCGTACAGCCGCTCCGACAGGAACCGGTCCCCGGACGGCGTGATGAGCTGCACGGGCGCGTGGGCGTGCGCGTCCGCACGCGGCCGGCGCAGGCGGGGCCGGACGTTGTCCCGGTACAGCCAGGCTCCGTGCGCCGCGTCCGAGGACAGTGACGGCGTCGGGTAGTCGCCGGCGGGAACCTTCTCGATCCGTCGCAGGATGCCGGGCCAGCGTCTGCCGAGCGGTCCGCGCCAGGCCAGTTCGGGCAGGACGGGGGTGTGCAGCAGGTACACGTACCAGGACTTGGCACCCTGGCCGAGGAGTTGGCCGACCCGGCGCGGAGTCGGCCTGGTCAGCCGCTTGTTGATCCAGTGGCCGAAGTGGTCGAGGGACGGCCCGGACATCGACGTGAAGGAAGCGATGCGTCCCCTGGTGCGCTCGACGGTGACGAACTCCCAGGACTGCACCGAGCCCCAGTCGTGCCCCACGAGGTGCACCGGCCGGTCCGGGCTGACCGCGTCCACGACCGCCAGGAAGTCGTCCGTGAGCTTCTCCAGGGTGAACCCGCCCCGCAGCGGCTTCGGCGCGCCGGAACGGCCGTGCCCCCGGACGTCGTACAGCACCACATGGAACCCGTGGTGGTCGACCAGCCGGGACGCGACCTCGGACCACACCTCCTTGCTGTCCGGATAGCCGTGCACCAGGACGACCGTCGGCCGCTCCGGGTCCCCCAGCTCGGCCACGCACAGCTCGATCCCGCCGGTCCGCACCCGCCGCTCACGCGCACCCTCTGGCAACGTCACTTCCGCTCCGCCTTCCCCGCCGTGTCCGTTGTCGCCCCTGTGCCCGCCCAGCCCCGGACATGCGGCAGATCGTCGTCGAGCCAGAACGCGCTCTCCTCGGGATCCGCGGAATCCGTGACGACGAGGATCTCCTCGAACTTCGCGCCCGTGCCGCGGAACCCGAGATGGGGTTCGACCGCCCACAGGCCCGGCCGCGGCGGATGGTCGGAGAAGCGGTACGGCGACCACAACGGCGACCAGCCCTCCCGGTGGCCGTGCAGCGCGTCGGACACCAGCCCCTTGAGGGACTGCGTGCCGAACCCGAACAGCCGGGGCGAGAAGCGGCGCTCCCTGACCCGGTCCACCTTGTGCGCGATCACACCGAAGGGATAGGCGCGATGCCGGTTGGCGTAGCCCTGGCGGACCATGAGGCGGTCCACGTCGGCGTAGATCTCGCGCAGCGAACGCCGCTCGCGCACCTCGCGCAGGATCAGCTCCCGGTGTGCCGCGAGGTCGGCCATCAGCCTCTCCTGGACGGGATGGGTCCCGAGCGCGCCCGAGTAGCCGATGTCCGCCGTGTACCCCTCGTACACCGGGGCCAGGTCGAGGATGAACGGCATCCCCGGCTCCAGCCGTCGGTCGGTGGGAAAGAACTGCAACGGGAAGCGGAAGCCGGTGAACGCCGTGCGGTCCCCGAACCAGGCGAACGGCAGATGGAACCAGTCGCGCACGCCCCGCTCGCGCAGCCACTCCCGCTGCATCCGCGCCGCCTCGCGCTCCGTCACCCCCGGTCGCAGTCCGGCGGCCACGGCCTGCGCGCAGTCGTACGCCAGCCGCTGCACCCGCCGGAATCCCCGCAGCTCGGCGGAGAGTTCGCGTGTCCCTGCCGTCGGTGCCGTCGTCATGCCACCCCGTCCCAGCCAGTCCCCGTCGACTGCGCTACGTGCCCGTAACCTGACATCGCCGAATGTGACAGTTGTTAGAGGCGGCGTCAATAGGGGGTGCGAGGCCTGTGGAAAACCCGCCGTCGCCGCCCCCGTAGCTCTCAGGCATGGCATCCCCTACGGACCCGTACATCTGAGGTCTGATGCGAAGACGGCTCTGAGGTCTGACGATTTTCGTGGCGTGCGTCACTAATTTCGATGACGTGACTGTGATCGCGACCGAAAGCCTGAGCAAGCGGTTCCCCCGGGTGACCGCTCTTGACCGGCTCTCCGTGGACGTCGGGCCCGGTGTGACCGGCCTCGTCGGAGCCAACGGGGCCGGCAAGTCCACATTGATCAAGATCCTTCTGGGTCTGTCGCCCGCCACGGAGGGCCGAGCCGAGGTGCTCGGCCTCGACGTCGCGAGCAAGGGCGCCGACATCCGCGAGCGGGTCGGCTACATGCCGGAGCACGACTGCCTGCCGCCCGACGTCTCGGCCACCGAGTTCGTCGTGCACATGGCCCGCATGTCCGGCCTGCCGCCCACCGCCGCGCGAGAGCGCACCGCGGACACGCTGCGCCATGTCGGCCTGTACGAGGAGCGCTACCGCCCCATCGGCGGCTACTCCACCGGCATGAAGCAGCGCGTGAAGCTCGCCCAGGCCCTCGTCCACGACCCGCAGCTGGTCTTCCTGGACGAACCGACCAACGGCCTAGACCCGGTCGGCCGTGACGAGATGCTGGGCCTGATCCGCCGCATCCACACCGACTTCGGCATCTCGGTCCTGGTCACCTCCCACCTGCTGGGCGAACTGGAGCGCACCTGCGACCACGTGGTGGTCGTCGACGGCGGCAAGCTCCTGCGCTCCAGCTCCACCACCGACTTCACCCAGACCACCACCACCCTCGCGATCGAGGTCACCGACACCGACGATCACCCGGACGGCACCCGCGCGGTCCGCGAAGCGCTCCACGCGCGCGGAGTGGACGTCCTGGACGGCAACAGCGGCCTGCCGGGAGCCGGCCATGTCCTGCTGCTGACCGCGCAGGGCGAGGACACCTACGACGTCGTCCGGGACGTGGTCGCCGACCTCGGCCTCGGCCTGGTGCGCATGGAACAGCGCAGGCACCACATCTCCGAGGTCTTCACGGACAGCGACGCCAGCAACGACCAGCAGCGGAAGGAGGCCGTCGGCCATGGCAGTTGAACACCCGGTCACCGCCCTCTCGGGTGACCAGACCCGCATCCACAACATCGGCTACCGCAGTTACGACGGCCCCCGGCTGGGCCGCGCCTACGCCCGCCGCTCCCTCTACTCGCAGTCCCTGCGCGGCGCCTACGGCCTCGGCCGCTCGGTGAAGTCCAAGGTGCTGCCGATGCTGCTCTTCGTGGTGATGTGCGTACCCGCGGCCATCATGGTCGCCGTCGCGGTCGCCACGAAGGCCGACGAACTCCCGGTCGGCTACACGCGCTACGCGATCATCATGCAGGCCGTCATCAGCCTGTACGTCGCCTCGCAGGCGCCCCAGTCCGTCTCGCGCGACCTCCGCTTCAAGACCGTGCCGCTGTACTTCTCGCGGCCCATCGAGACCGCGGACTACGTACGCGCGAAGTTCGCGGCGCTGGCCTCGGCGCTCTTCGTCCTGACCGCCGCCCCGCTGCTGGTGCTGTACATCGGCGCGCTGCTGGCCAAGCTGGACTTCGCCGACCAGACCAAGGGATTCGCTCAAGGACTCGTCTCCGTGGCCCTGCTCTCGCTGCTCTTCGCCGGTCTCGGCCTGGTCATCGCCTCGGTGACCCCGCGACGCGGTTTCGGCATCGCCGCCGTCATCGCCGTCCTGACCATCTCCTACGGCGCCGTCTCCACGCTCCAGGCCATCGCCGACGCGCAGAACAGCACCGGCTCCATCCCCTGGATCGGCCTCTTCTCGCCGGTCACCCTCATCGACGGCGTGCAGTCCGCGTTCCTGGGCGCCACCTCCGCCTTCCCCGGCGGGATCGGCCCCTCCGACGGGGAGGGCGTCGTCTACGTCCTCGCCGTCCTCGGCCTCATCGCCGCGAGCTACGGCCTCCTGATGCGCCGCTACCGAAGGGTCGGACTGTGACCACGCTCAGCATCGACCACGTCTCCCGCTGGTTCGGCAACGTGGTCGCCGTCAACGACATCACCATGACCATCGGCCCCGGCGTCACCGGCCTGCTCGGCCCCAACGGCGCCGGAAAGTCCACCCTCATCAACATGATGGGCGGCTTCCTGGCCCCCTCCACCGGCACCGTCACCCTCGACGGCAGCCCGGTCTGGCGCAACGAGGCGATCTACCGGCACATCGGCATCGTCCCCGAGCGCGAGGCGATGTACGACTTCCTCACCGGCCGCGAATTCGTCGTCGCCAACGCCGAACTGCACGGCCTGGGCGCCAAGGCCGCACAGAAGGCACTGGCCACGGTCGAGATGGAGTACGCGCAGGACCGCAAGATCTCCACGTACTCCAAGGGCATGCGCCAGCGCGTCAAGATGGCGTCCGCCCTGGTCCACGACCCGTCGCTGCTGCTGCTCGACGAGCCCTTCAACGGTATGGACCCGCGCCAGCGCATGCAGTTGATGGACCTGCTGCGGCGCATGGGCGACGAGGGCCGCACCGTGCTGTTCTCCTCGCACATCCTCGAAGAGGTCGAGCAACTCGCCTGGCACATCGAGGTCGTCGTCGCGGGCCGGCACGCGGCCAGCGGCGACTTCCGCAGGATCCGCCGTCTGATGACCGACCGCCCGCACCGCTACCTGGTGCGTTCCAGCGACGACCGCGCACTCGCGGCCGCGCTGATCGCCGACCCGTCGACGTCCGGCATCGAAGTCGACCTTGCCGAGGGCGCGTTGCGGATCCAGGCCGTCGACTTCGGCCGCTTCACCGCGCTGCTGCCGAGGGTCGCCAGGGACCACGGCATCCGGCTGCTGACGGTCTCGCCGTCCGACGAGTCCCTCGAGTCCGTGTTCTCTTATCTGGTCGCGGCGTAGGAGGCCCTGATGTACGACCCCACAGTCGCCCGGCTCACCTACCGGGCCCTGCTCGGCCGTCGCCGGGCCCTCATCCTGGGCGCCCTGCCCCTGCTGCTGATCGCCATCTCCGTGGTGGTGCGCGGCCTCGCCGGCGCCGACGACCAGACGGCGTCCGACCTGCTCGGCGGGCTCGCGCTCGCCACGATGGTGCCGATCATCGGCGTCATCGCGGGCACGGGTGCGATCGGCCCGGAGATCGACGACGGCTCCGTGGTGTACCTGCTGTCCAAGCCGCTGAAGCGGCCGACGATCATCTTCACCAAGCTGATCGTGGCGGTCGCGGTGACGATGGTGTTCTCGGCGCTGCCCACGCTCATCGCCGGTTTCATCCTCAACGGCAACGGCCAGCAGATCGCCGTCGCCTACACGGTGGCCGCGCTGGTCTCCTCCATCGCCTACGCGGCGGTCTTCCTGCTGCTGGGCACGGTGTCCCGGCACGCGGTGGTCTTCGGCCTCGTCTACGCCCTCGTCTGGGAGGCCCTGTTCGGCTCCCTGGTACCGGGTGCGCGCACGCTCAGCGTCCAGCAGTGGTCGCTGGCCGTCGCCCACAAGGTGGCGGGCGGTGACCTCGTCACCTCGGACGTCGGTCTGACCACGGCGACGGTGCTGCTGGTCGTGGTGACCGTGCTGGCCAGCTGGTACGCGGGACAGAAGCTGCGGGCGCTGACGCTCGCCGGCGAGGAGTGACCCTGCCGGGGTGCGGGGCGGCCGTTCTTGACAGTGGCTTCATCTGCGCCCCGGCACACTGGGCGGAACGGACGTGGCGGGGAGGGCGGGATGGCGGACGACGATCCGGAGAGCGGCGGTCGCGAGCGGTCCGAGGACGAGGTGTGGAACGACCTCGTGCTGGACGAGGACTTCGTACGGGCCGCCGACACGTCGGAACCGTCCGCCCGGGCCCGGATGCTGGCCGCACGCTGGCGGGCGGAGGAGCCCGAGCCGCAGCCCTGGCGCTCCGACGACCCGCCCGCGGGCTGGTTCTTCAGCAAGGCCCGCCGACGCAGGTGGCGCCGCCGGTAGCCGTCCCTCGACCCCCGGCCCTCGCACGGGTGTTTTATTCGGTGGCGCCCAACTCCTGCCGCGGGCACAGTGGTTGTACCCGCGGGGCCGGAAGGGATCCGGTGCCACAGACTGGGAGGAGCTCGACGATGTCCCTGCACGACAGTCCGTCGAGTTCCCTTCAGGGCAGCCAGGGGCGGGTTCCGGAGTAGTTAGCCCTCCGTCGAACCCGTTCCGCACTGGGGAGCTGCCCGGGGCGGCCGCTTCGAGCACGCGATTGTCGCTCTCGCGTGGGCCGCCCACCCGGAGGATTGGCCGAGAGGCAAGGCACCGGCTTGCTAAGCCGTGGTCGGGGGCGACCCCGCGCACGTTCGATCCGTGCATCCTCCGCGAGGCGTTGTCACTGGGACTGGGCGGGAGTTGCGCGGGGCGCCGGGCTCGGCGCTCGGCGTGTGGCACTCCGTCCGGTTTCGCGTGCGTGCGTAAGTGCATGTGCGGGCCTGCTTGTACGTGCGCGCCTGCGTGTACGTGCGCGCGCGTGTTGTGCGTGCGGGAGCCTGCTGTGCGCGCTGGTGCTGGAAGCAGTGCGGGTGCGCCGTGGCTGTCGCGCAGTTCCCCGGGTCCCTGATCGCCTGCGGCGAAGGGCCGGGATGAGGCGCTCGCGCAGCCGGGCGCCCGAGCCGCCGCTGACGGCGGTCACCGGGCCCCGGGTGTCTACGCGGGCAGCAGGCTTTCCAGGGTCACCGCGATGCCGTCGTCGTCGTTGGAGGCGGTCACCTCGTCTGCCACGGCCTTCAGTTCCTCGTGGGCGTTGGCCATGGCCACGCTGCGGGACGCCCAGGCGAACATCGGGATGTCGTTGGGCATGTCGCCGAAAGCGATCGTGTCGGCGGCCTTCAGGCCGAGGCGACGGGCCGCCAGGGAGAGGCCCGTGGCCTTGGAGAGGCCCAGCGGGAGCAGCTCCACGATGCCCGCGCCGGCCATGGCGACCGTGACGAAGCCGCCCGCGGCCCGCCGGGCCGCCGCGGCCAGCGCGTCGTCCGACAGCTCGGGATGCTGTATGTAGATCTTGCTCAGCGGGGCGGACCAGAGGTCGGACGCATCCGTGAACGGCGTCGACGGCAGGGCGCCGGTGACCGCGTAACCGGGGCCGACCAGCACATCCCCGTCGAGGCCGTCACGGCTGGCCGCCAGGTACAGCGGGCCGACCTCCGCCTCGATCTTGGCCAGCGCCACACCGGCCAGCTGTCGGTCCAGGGTCACCGAGGTCAGCAGGCGGTGCGCGCCGGCGTCGTAGACCTGGGCGCCCTGGCCGCAGACCGCGAGACCGTCGTAGCCGAGGTCGTCGAGGATGTGCCGGGTCCACTTGACCCCGCGGCCCGTCACCACGATGTGCGCTGCGCCCGCCGCGGTGGCCGCGGCGAGGGCGTCACGGGTGCGCCGCGAGATCGTGTCGTCGGAGCGCAGCAGCGTCCCGTCGAGGTCGGTCGCGACCAGGCGGTAGGGGAACGCGGCGGTCACTTGGCCACCGGCTCCAGGATCTCCCGGCCGCCGAGGTACGGGCGCAGCACCTCGGGCACGTACACGGAACCGTCCGCCTGCTGGTGGTTCTCCAGGAGCGCGACGATCGTCCGTGGGACGGCGCACAGCGTGCCGTTGAGCGTGGCCAGCGGACGGACCTGCTTGCCCTCGCGGACGCGGATCGACAGCCGGCGGGACTGGAACTCGGTGCAGTCCGAGGTCGAGGTCAGCTCGCGGTACTTGCCCTGCGTCGGGATCCACGCCTCGCAGTCGAACTTGCGCGCGGCCGAGGAGCCGAGGTCACCGGAGGCGACGTCGATGACCCGGAACGGCAGCTCCAGCGAGGACAGCCACTGCTTCTCCCACGCCAGCAGACGCTGGTGCTCGGCCTGCGAGTCCTCGGGCGTGACGTACGAGAACATCTCGACCTTGTCGAACTGATGGACGCGGAAGATGCCCTTGGTGTCCTTGCCGTGCGAACCGGCCTCGCGGCGGAAGCAGGGCGAGAAGCCCGCGTAGCGCAGCGGCAGGCGGTCCGCCTCGATGATCTCGTCCATGTGGTACGCGGCGAGGGCGACCTCGGAGGTGCCGACCAGGTAGAGGTCGTCCTTGTCGAGGTGGTAGACGTCCTGGGCCGCCTGCCCGAGGAAGCCGGTGCCCGCCATGGACTGCGGGCGGACCAGCGCCGGGGTGAGCATCGGCGTGAAGCCGGCGGCCGTGGCCTGCGCGATCGCCGCGTTGACCAGGGCCAGCTCGAGCAGGGCGCCGATGCCGGTGAGGAAGTAGAAGCGGGAGCCGGAGACCTTCGCGCCGCGCTCGACGTCGATCGCGCCGAGGATCTGACCGAGCTCCAGGTGGTCCTTGGGCTCGAAGCCCTCGGCGCCGAAGTCGCGGATCGTGCCGTGCGTCTCGAGGGTGACGAAGTCCTCCTCGCCACCCACGGGCACGTCCGGGTGCACGAGGTTGCTGAGCTGCTGGAGCAGTTCCTGCGTCTCGGTGTCGGCGGCGGCGCGCTCGGCGTCGGCGACCTTCACGTCGGCGGCGAGCTGGCTCGCCTTCTTCAGCAGCTCGGCCTTCTCGTCCGCGGCGGCCTTGGGGATGAGCTTGCCGAGCGACTTCTGCTCGGCGCGCAGCTCGTCGAAGCGGACGCCGGACGACCTGCGTCGCTCGTCGGCGGACAGGAGGGAGTCGACGAGCGCGACGTCCTCTCCACGGGCACGCTGGGAAGCGCGCACACGGTCGGGGTCCTCACGAAGCAGGCGAAGGTCAATCACGCGGCCAAGGCTACCCGTGCGGGGTTGCGGCTCACGACACCATTCCGCGCGATGCGTGCGCCGTTCCGAATCATGGCTTACGTTCCGTTATGAGCGAATTGCCCAACGTGTCAATATAAAGTGTCTCACTCCCTGGGACGGGGCATGTGGCGGGCGTCTCGTTGACCCGATTCCCTTGCGGGAGAGGGGACTTGGGAGAGGCGTTGTCCACAGGCGCCCACGCTCCCGAAAGGGTTATCCACAGGCTGTGCGAAAGATCTGTGGACATTGGAATGGATCATTCCGATACCGCCGAGCGGGGTGGGTAATTCCTTGCCCAAACCTGGTCCCAACCCACTTTCGGGTGGAAAAGGATCGCCTCAGGGGGTTGATCGAAGGAAACAGGTGGACGAAGGGTGACCCGGCGCGTGGGGGTCGCGGTGGGGTGCTGTAGGGCGATTTGTCGACTGGATGGCACTTCGTTGTCGACTTGTCCCCAGGTCGAGAAGCGAGCCTGTGGATAACTTCTGTGGATAACGAAGATGTGCAGATAGGACCGGCCGGAACGGCTGCTAGAACCGGCCGTCCTGGCAGCGCGCCACCCAGTCCGCCGCCGCCACGAACTCCCCGTCCGACGTCCCGCGCAGGGGGGCCGCCACATCCGCCACGCTCACTTCCGCACGCGGGTACGAGCCCAGGAAGCGCACCTCACGGCAGATCCGCTTCAGCCCCATGAGGGCCTCCGCCATCCGACGGTCGGAGATGTGCCCCTCGGCGTCGATGCAGAAGCAGTAATTGCCGATACCGGCGCCGGTCGGCCGTGACTGGAGCAGCATGAGGTTGACGCCCCGGGTGGCGAACTCGCCCAGCAGGTCGCGCAGGCCGCCGGGGTGGTCGTCGCGCTGCCACAGGACGACGGACGTCTTGTCCGCGCCGGTCGGCGCCGCGGGCCGGGCGGGCCTGCCCACCAGCACGAACCGGGTCTGGGCGTTCTCGGCGTCGTGGATCTCGGTCTCCAGGGCCGTCAGCCCGTACCGGGCGGCCGCGAACTCGCCCGCGAAGGCGGCGTCGTAACGGCCCTCCTGGACCAGCCGGGCCGCGTCCGCGTTGGAGGCGGCCGACTCCCAGACGGCTTCCGGCAGGTTCGCCTTCAGCCAGTTGCGCACCTGCGGCTGCGCGGCCGGATGCGCGGAGACCGTCTTGATGTCCGTGAGCTGCGTGCCGGGCCGCACCAGCAGCGCGAAGGTGATCGACAGCAGCACCTCGCGGTAGATCATCAGCGGTGTGCCCGCGACCAGCTCGTCCAGGGTCGTGGTGATCCCGCCCTCGACGGAGTTCTCGATGGGCACGAAGGCGGCCTCGGCCTCGCCGATGCGCACCGCGTCGAGCGCGGACTGCACCGACACGTACGGGATCAGCTGCCGGGTGGCCGCCTCCGGAAGCGTGCGCAGGGCGACCTCCGTGAAGGTGCCCTCGGGGCCGAGATACGCATAGCTCGCTGGCATGACCTCACCCTAATGGCCCTTGCCGAGGCAGGGGCACGCGTCTCAGGACAGCCCCACGCAGGAATGAATCCGCCCGAGCAGGCGTAACTTCCCGCTCCCGAGCTCCCGAGCTCCCGGCTCCCGGGTGCTGCCGCTCCCGAGCTCCCGGCTCCCGGGTGCCCCCGCTTCCGGGCGACCAGGCCTTTGGGTGCCCCGGCCCAGGGCGCCCCGGCCTTTGGCACCCAGCCGTCGGGTGCCGGAACCCCCAGAACCCCCGGCGTGACGCCCGGACTCGAAGCCCCCGGGTCTTACGCCTCCAGCAGGCGCTGGCCGACGTACTCGCCTTCCGCTGCCCCGCCCGGTACCGCGAACAGACCGCTCGACTCGTGGCGGATGTACTTCGACAGCGCGTCGCCGCGGTCCAGCTTGCGCTGCACGGTGACGAAGCCGCGCAGCGGGTCCGCCTGCCAGCAGACGAACAGCAGGCCCGCGTCCGGGGTGCCGTCCGGGTCGATGCCGTCGTGGTAGGAGAAGGGCCGCCGCAGCATGGCCGCTCCGCCGTTCTGGTCGGGGCGGGTGATACGGGCGTGCGCGTTGATGGGGACGACGAGATCGCCGTTCGCGTCGGTCTTCTCCAGGTCCATCGCGGTCGTCTCGGTGCCCCCGGACAACGCGGCCCCATCGGACTTGCGTCGCCCGATGACCTGCTCCTGAGCCGTGACCGACAGCTTCTCCCAGTCGTCGAGGAGCATGCGGATACGGCGTACGACGGCGTAGGAGCCGTCGGCCATCCAGGCCGGGTCCTTGGTGCTGTCCGACGGGACGAAGATGCGCTGGTCGAAGTCCGAGTCGGCCGGCTTGGGATTGCGGGTGCCGTCCATCTGACCCATCAGGTTGCGGGCCGTCATGGGGTGGGCGGTGGCGCCGGGCGTCCGGTTGAAGCCGTTCATCTGCCAGCGGACCTTGGCCGCTCCGCCCGCGTCCTTCTGGACGGCGCGCAGGGCGTGGAAGGCGACCAGGGCGTCGTTCGCGCCGATCTGCACCCAGAGGTCGCCGTTGCTGCGTGTCTTGTCGAGGTGATCGGAGGAGAAGTCGGGGAGCGGGTCCAGGGCGACCGGGCGCTGCTTCTCCAGGCCGGTGCGGGCGAAGAAGCTGTTGCCGAAACCGAAGGTGACCGTCAGCGAGGAGGGTCCCGCGTCCCGGGCCACGTCGGTGTCGTCGGTGGCGGCGGCCTCGCCCGCCATCAGCCGCCGGGCCGTCTGCGACCAGCGGCGCAGCAGCGCGGCGGCCTCTTTACGGCCCGCTCCGGCCGCGAGGTCGAAGGCGACGAGATGGCCGCGGGCCTGGAGGCCCTGGGTGATGCCCGGCTGATGTTTCACGTGGAACATCGCCTCGCCGGCGCCGATCGAGGACAGCGGTGTCGCCTGCGAGGGCGCGGCCGTGTAGCCGACGGCCCCGCCGGCCGCGCCGAGCACGAGACCGGTGGCACCGGCGGTTCCGAGCAGCCTGCGCCGGGTCAGCCCCTCGGAGCCCCCTTCGGAGGAGGGGGCGGCCGAGGGGGCACCCTCTACTGCATCCACGGGCGGGCCGGCCTCGGGGAGGGACTGCGGAATGGACTGGTCGGGCATGGTGCGGTTCAGCCGATCTGCGCGTTCTTGGAGACGGTCACCTGGTCGACGTCGGAGGTCCGCACGGTCACGGAGATCTCCCACTCGCCGGCCATGGGGATCTGCACCCCGGTGGCCGACCAGTGGCCGGTGGTGATGTGGTCGGGGACGACGGGCAGCGGCCCGATGTCCTTGGCCTCGAGGGTGAAGGCGACCTTGACCTCGGGCACGTCGAAGGCGCGGCCGTTGGGCCGGGTCACATAGACGTGAATCTCGTTGGCGCCGGTGCGCGCGGGGTCGAGGTCGACGCTGACCACGCCCTTGCCGTCCGTGCCGCCGGTGTCGAACGACATGTCCAGCGTCAGGGCGCCCGACGCGGAGTCCCCCGCGGAGGACGAGGAGGAGGACGAGGACGAGGCCCGGTTGGCCGCGGCGGCGTCCTGTTCCGTGCGGCCGGGTTCGGTCGACGTCAGGAGGGTGGTGACGGCGAGCACCACGACGGCGACGCCGGCCTCGGCGAGCACCGAGCGGCGCAGGCCGATGCGGTGGGCGTCGGAGTCCCGCAGTCGCTTCTGCCGGGTGGCGTCGACGGCGGCCTGCTGCCGGGCGAGCTGCGCGGCCCGCTTGGCGCTTCCGGAACCGGCCTCGGCGTCGCCGGACGTCTGCTGGGCGGTGTCGGTGGTCCCGGCCGACGCCGTGACGTGCTCCTTCTCGGGTGCGGACTTCGTTACCGCTTCCTCGGTCGTCGTGTCGGCCAGCCGTGCCGTCCACCGCCGCGAGATCCACGCGATGCCGACCAGCAGCGCCACGAGCCCGATCTTGACGAGCAGCAGCCGGCCGTAGCCGGTGTCGGTGAGGGCCGACCAGGAGCCGAGCTGGCGCCAGGACTGGTAGGTGCCGGTGGCGGCCACGACACAGACGCTGCCGAGGGCCAGCCGGGAGAAGCGGCGCGCCGCGGGGGCCTCGACGGGCCGGTCGGCGGGCGCCCGGTACAGGGCGACGAGAAGGGTGGTGAGTCCGCCGAGCCAGGTCGCGACCGCCAGCAGGTGCAGCACGTCGACCGGCATCGCGATGCCCGGCTGCAGTCCGGTCGAGGCGTGCTCGGCCATGGCCCAGCTCGCCGCGAGTCCGGCTGCTACGACGGTTCCGCCGATGGCGAGTCCGAAGGTGAGGTCCCGCTTCTCCTCGCCCTCGCGCTTGTCGTACGCGCCGAAGAGCACGGCGATGAACAGCGCGGCCGCGGCGAGCAGCAGCAGGCGCGACACCAGGGCCGCGCCCGTCTTGGTCTGGAGGACCTCCCCGAGGAGGTCGAGGTCGAAGACGTCGCCGAGCTTGCCGGAGCCGGTGTAGGAGCCGCGCAGGAGGAGCAGGAACAGGGTGGCCGCGGCCATCGCTACCCAGCCGGTGACGACGAGCCGCTGCAGGGCCGGTACTCCGGTGCCGCGTCGCCAGCAGGCGAGCACGAAGGCGGCTCCGCCGGTCATCACGATGAATCCGGCGTACGACGCGTACCGGCCGAAGCCGTAGAGCCAGCCGACGACGCCTCCGCCGGCCTCCTGGCCGGACACCGAGACGCTGGTCTCGGAGGGGGAGCCGATGGAGAAGGTGTAGGCGCCGGCGACGGGGTGGCTGTCGGCGGACACCACCTGGTAGGTCACCGTGTAGGTGCCGTCGGGCAGCCCCGAGTGCAGTTGCACGGCGTAGGTGGTGCCGCTGACCTCGGACGGTTTCCCGGTGTCGACCCGGGCGCCCTTGGGGTCCAGGACGCGCAGCGAGTCGTCGTTCATCGAGACGGTCTCGGAGAAGGTCAGCGACACCTGTGCGGGAGCCTTGTCGACCACCACCCCCTGTGCGGGGTCGCTGCCGGTCAGCGCGGCGTGCGCGGATGCGGGCCCGGCGCCGGCCAGGAGCGCACCGGTGACCGCCAGGAACAGCAGCACGAGCATCCGGACGCGGGGGGCGATGGTCTGCGTCAAGGTGGTCCCTCCCTCAGTGGCCGGTCTTGGGGGTGTACGTGGCGGACTTCACCGGCATCTCGACCTCGACGGGGTCGGACGCGGCGAAGTGCAGCTCGACGGTCACCGTCCCGCCCTGCACCGGCTTGCTCTTCAGCTTCTCGAACATCAGGTGGTTTCCGCCGCTCTTGAACACGAGTTCACCGTGCGCGGGCACGTCCAGGGACGTGACCTCCTCCATGGACGACCCGACGGTCTCGTGGAGGGTGACGCTGCCCGCCGCGGTGCTCGTGACGGAGGTCAGCTCGTCCTTCGTGCCGCCCTTGTTGACGATGGTCAGGAAACCGGCGGCCATGGTGTCGGAGACGGGCTGCGGAATGTAGGCGGCCCGGACGGACAGTTCGGCCCGCCCGTCGGAGTCCGACCCGCACCCCGTGAGCAGCAGCACCGCCCCGGTGATCACGGCGGTGGGTACGGCGAGCAGCCGCACGGGCCCGGCGGGCGTCACCCGCCTCACGGGTTCGCGCCCTTGAGGATCTTGGGAAGGTCCTTGGTGTAGTCGTCGACGTCGGCGCTCTCGCCGTACAGGAGGTATCCCCCGTCGGTCTTCGGGGAGAAGGCGACGACCTGGGTGCCGTGGGTGGAGACGATCTTGCCGTTCTTGTCCTTGTGCGGTGCCTCGACGGAGATGCCGAGGGTGCGGGCGGCGGCCTGGATCGTCGCGAACTTCCCGGTCAGGCCGACGACCTGCGGGTCGATGCCCTTGAGCCACTTCCCGAGCGCGGCCGGGGTGTCACGGTCCGGGTCGGTGGTGACGAACACGACGCGCAGCTCGTCCTGCTCGGCCTGCGACAGCTGCTTCTTGGCGACGGCGATGTTGCTCATCGTCAGCGGGCAGACGTCCGGGCAGTTGGTGTAGCCGAAGTAGATCAGGGTCGGGTGGCCCGCGGTCTCCTTGCGGAGGTCGTAGCTCTTGCCCTGGGTGTCGGTGAGGACCAGGTCGGGCTTGGGGAAGGGCTGGTCGAGCACGGTCGCGGCCTGCTGCTTGCCGTCCTCGGAGACGACGGCGACGGGGCTGCTGCCGCTGTCGCCGCTGCCGCAGGCGGAGAGGGTGAGGGTGGCGGCGGCCAGCAGCGCGGCCACGGCGAACGTCTTCTTGCGCATAGAAAAATGTCCCAGATGTGTGAACTCCGGCGCGCACCGGGGGTACGGGGCGGGGGGTGGCGGGGGGTACGACAGGGCGTACGGCCCGGTGCGCGCCGTCGAGGAGCAGGCGTCGGGCGACGACGGCCGCCCGACGCGGAGGGTGGGGCTCAGGCTTCGGTCGTGGTCCGACGGCGGCCGGCGAGCACGCCGTACGCGACACCGGCGGCGCCGACGACGATGCCGACCACGCCGAGGACCCGGGCGGTCGTGTCGCTGCTGTCCGAGTCGGAGGCGGCCTCGGTCGTCGAGGCGGCCGCCTCGGCGTCGTCGGAGTGCTCGTCGGAGGCGTCCTCGGCGGCCGTGCCGTGCGAGTGCTCGTCCTCGGAGGCGGCGGACAGGGCGAGCACGGGGGCCGGGTTCTCCGGCTCCTCGGCGCCGTCCTCCTGGACCTCGATCCAGCGCACGACCTCCTTGTTGGAGTACGTCTGGATCGCCTTGAAGACGAGCTCGTCGGCGTCCTCGGGGAGCGCGCCGACGGAGACCGGGAACTTCTGGAAGTAGCCGGCCTCGATGCCCTTGCCGGTGGCGGTCCAGGTGATCTTTGAGACGGCCTCGGAGATCTGCTTGCCGTGCAGCTCGATGGGCTTGGCGAGCTTCGACTTGGTGACGTCGATCTTCCAGCCGTTGATCGGCTCCGGCATCGCGGAGGCCAGCGGGTGGTCGGTCGGGAAGGTGACCTCGAGCTTGGTGGTCGAGGCGTTGTCCCGCTCGTTGGGAACCTTGAAGTCGACGACCGCGTAGCCGCCCTTGGCGGCGGTGCCCTCGGCGGCGACGCTGACGTGCGCGAAGGCGGGCGAGGACAGGACGAGAACGGCGGAACCGGCGACGGCAGCGGCGGCGGCGACGCGGGAGGCGATACGAGAGGCCTTCATGACAGCGAGCACTCCACTCTGAGTGAATCTGCGGGTGGGAGAGGCATGGGCACGGATGTGCGCACGCGCGCGTGCCGCACGACGGCGGCCGTTCCCCCCGGTGTGGAGTGCTGGTCGTGTCGTGTCAGGCAGCGAGGACGAGAAGGGATACGTCCGGCGGACCGCGCCTGATCACCGAGTGCTGGAGTGCGGCGGCCCGGGGTGCGGGCGCCGCCGCGAGGAGGGCGGTGCGCGGGACGCGCGGTCCCGTCCCGGGCGCGGCGGGCAGTCCGGCGAGCAGGGCGCGCACCAGTGCGAGCGCCCCGCGCAGGGAGCGTACGAGTGCCCCCTCGGCGACGCCGTGGGCCGACAGGGCGAGCAGCCGCAGCAGGGCCGTGTCACCGCGTCGCAGCAGCCATCCGGCGGCGACGGCCGCGAGGACGTGGCCGAGCAGCATGGGCAGGGACGGCAGCAGGGACATCGGCGTGCCGGCGGTGGTCAGGGCGTCCGCGGGATGATGCGCGGAACCCATCCCGCTCATGCCGCTCATGTCCGTACCGCCCCCGGCGGTGCCGCCGTCGCCGCTCGTGTAGAGCCGCGCGTCGACGAGGATCCGCTGGGCCTGGGCGGGGCTGATCGCCGCCGCGGTGGCCCCGCACACCAGCCGGGCCGCCCGTGCGACGAGCGTGGCGTCGGTCATGGCCGACGCCGTGGTGGAGGCGGAGGCGGTGACGGAGGCGGTGTGCTGGCCGAGCCCGAACAGCGTGTGCAGCACGGTCTGTCCGACCGCGAGCAGCACCGCTATGCCCGGCAGCGACCGCTCGCGTCCGGCGAGCGGCACCACGACCGCGAGGGCGCCCAGGAATCCCGCGCCCAGCGTCCACAGCGGAACCGTGGCGCAGGAGGCCATGGTGTGCCCGGCAGCGGCCAGCACGACGCAGACCGCGGCGAACACCGCGGCCCGCAGCAGCCGTATGTCGCGACCTGAGCGCTCGCTGTGGGGGGCAGTCATGGCGGGGTCATCATCGCACTGGCCCCACCGCGGCCATACGGCAGGTCCACAAGATTCCGTACGATGCGGAAGATCACCTTCTGTTGTGACTGATACGACTGATGACCCTGAGTCCCACATACACCGATTTCAGGGCCGCGGGCATCCCCCATATGGGCGGCATCACGTGGAATTCGCGCTTACACAGGGTCTTGAGGGGCAATACGTATCGGTATGTCGAGCCGCGGCCTGGAGGCTGGAGCATGAGCATCTGGTGGTCACTCCATCTGCGGCGCGATGCCGCGAGCGTGCCGCTCGCCCGCCGCCTGCTGCTCGGCACCATGGAGACGGCGGGGGTCGATCCCGACGTCTGTTACGACCTCTCCGTCGCCCTGAGCGAGGCCTGTGCCAACGCCGTCGAGCACGGCGGGGGAGCGGCGCGCGGCGGCTGTTCGGAGGCGTACCGCGTCACCGCCTACCTCGACGGCGAGAAGTGCCGCATCGAAGTCGCCGACTCGGGGCCGGGTTTCGCCGGTGGGCGCACCCCGCGCGTCGACCGCTCCGCGCACGGCGACACCTACGCCGAGCACGGCCGCGGCCTCTATCTCATCCAGGAACTCGCCGACCACGTCCACATCGGCAACAAGCCGGGGCGCAGCGGTGCGGTGGTGAGCTTCGACAAGATCCTCAAGTGGCGCAAGGACGCCCCTCTCATGGCCGTCTGACGACGCGTCTGACGGATCGGCGGGCGGGTCGGGGGCCGATCGTCGGGCGGATCGTGGAGCGAAGCGGGGGGCGATCGCGGCCGATCGCGGCCGGTCAGGGCCGGTAGGAGCCGCCGGGAAGCCGGAGTTCAGCTTTCTCAGCACTCACAGGTCGCTCTCAGCGTTCCCCCATGTCGCTGACTGGTGGCGTTCCTACGTTCATGTTCATGACGGGAAACCACACAGACTCCACGATCACGCGGCGCCGCGCCCTCGCGGTGACCGGCGGCACGGTCGCGGCCGGCGGACTCGCCGTCGTCGGGTACCAGTCGGCCTTCGCCGACACGGCCGCGGACGCCGAGGCGAGCGCGTCGGCGTCCGCGACCTCCACGAGCAGCAGCTGCATGACGCTGATGACGAGCGTCACGGAAGGGCCGTACTACCTCGACGGTGCCTTGGTGCGCAAGGACATCACCGAGGGCAAGAGCGGTGTGCCGCTGACCCTGCGCCTCACCGTCGTGGACGCCACCGACGGCTGCACGCCGGTCTCCGGAGCCGCTGTCGAGATCTGGCACTGCGACGCCTGGGGGTACTACTCCGGTTACACGACCGCCAACCCCGGCGGCTCGGCCCCGGCGGAGAGCGAGGACGGCTCCACCGCCGACGACGACACCTACCTGCGTGGCTACCAGATCGCCAACGCCAACGGGGTCGTCAAGTTCGAGACGATCTTCCCCGGCTGGTACACCCCACGCACCTGCCACATCCACCTCAAGGTGCACACGGGCGGCCAGAAGGAGGACGGCACCTACGAGGGCGGCAAGGTCAACTACACCGGCCAGCTCTTCTTCCCCGACGACATCGCCGAGGAGATCTTCACGCTGGAGCCGTACTCCAAGCACTCCGGCAGCTACACCACCCTCGACAACGACATGGTCTACGACGGCGGCGGCACCTCCAGCGGCCTGCTGACCCTGAAGGCCGTGCACAAGGCCGACCCCTCCAAGGGCTACAAGGGCTCCATCACCCTGGGTGTCGACCCCGACGCCGAGAACACCGGCGCGGGCGGCGGAGGCGGCGGCGGTACGCCCCCCAGCGGCGCCCCGAGCGGCGCCCCGAGCGGCGCCCCGAGCGGCGCCCCGACGGGCACTCCGCCGAGTGACGCCCCGTCGGCCTCCGCCTCCTCATAGGGTCTGGACATGACAAGCCGTGAGGACGAGGCGCTCGCGCAGGCCGCGGTGGCCGCGCTGACGGGACAACTGGCCCTGGCTCCCAAGCCGGGCCTGCCCGACCCACGTGACCTGGCCGCCCGCGTCACCCGCAAGGACCACTGCGGGCTGCGCTGGTCGGCCAAGGCGCTCGCACCCGGCCTCGCGGCGATGGCCGCGGCCGCCCGCCGTACCGGCGAACCCACGCCCCGGCTCCGCGCGGAGCTGGGCGCGATCGGGAGGTGCACCGAGCACTCGGTGGGCCTGGCCGGCGGCGGGCACCGGGGTGCGCTGTGGACGCTCGGCCTGCTGGTCGCGGCGGCCGCCCTGGACACCCGCGCGCGGGGCGTCGACGTCGCCGCGACCGCCAAGCGGATCGCCGCCCACCCCGACCGGGCCGCTCCCCGGCGGCCCTCGCGGGGCGCGACCGTCTCGGCGAAGTACGGCGCGGCCGGCGCCCGCGGTGAGGCACGCGCCGGATTCCCGCACGTACGGCGGGCCCTGGACGCGCTCGCCGCGGCCCGCTCGGCCGGCGCGGACGAGTCCGAGGCGCGGCTCGACGCCCTGCTCACCGTCATGTCCACCCTCCAGGACACCGAACTCCTGCACACCGCGGGCCCCCTGGGGCTGCGTCATGTGCAGGCCGGCGCCCGAGGCATCCTGGAGGCGGGCGGCACGGCGACCCCGGCAGGCCGCGCGGCCCTGACCGACCTCGACACCGACCTCCACGCGCGCGCGTGGAGCCCACGCGGCAGCGCGGGCCTCCTCGCGGGCGCACTCTTCGTGGACTCCCTGCCGGTCGCCGCGCTCACGCGGGCGGCCTGAACCGGGCGACGGACGACGCAGACGGACGACGGTGACGTTGACGGCGACGGGCGACGGACGACGGACGACGGGCGACAGCGAGGGGCGATGGACGACGCGTGACGGGTGACGGCGGTGGCCCTCGGGCCGCATCAAGGCGTGCTCAAGGCGTGTTCAAGGTGCGCTCTCAAAGCACTCTCAGGGCGCGCTGTGTGCCCCGCCGTCAGCTCGCCGTAACCAGAGCGGCCGAGGACTCGGTCGTCCGGACGGCCGCGGCCCGCCGGGCCGCCGGCCCCATCGCGTAGGACGCCGCGACCATCGCCGCGCCCAGCAGCAGCCAGCCCGGTGTGCCCCACTCGACCAGCAGCCAGGTCAGGACCAGCGGACCGAGGGTGCGGGCCACGGTGACGCCGGTGCCGAACAACCCCTGGTACTCGCCGACCCGGTCGGCCGGCGCCAGATCGAAGGAGAGTTGCCAGGAGCCCGCGGACTGCCCCATCTCCGCGATCACCTGAAGCACCGACCCCAGCACCAGCACACCCGCCGCCACCCACGGTGAGGCCCCCGCGGACAGGGCGAACACCGCGCACGCGGCACACATCACCCAGCCCGCCCGGCGCACCGCGCGCGTGGCGCTCGCCGGCCCCGTCACGCCACGTGCCGCCCGCACCTGGAACACCGTCACCACGGCGGTGTTGAGCACGAACAGCGCGGAGACCAGCCAGGCGGGCGCCCCGGTCCGCTCCATAATCCACAGCGGCAGCACCAGACTGAGCAGCGGCATCCGCAGCAGCAGCACGGTGTTCAGGAGCGCCACCACGGCGTACGGCCGGTCCCGCAGCACACCCAGGCCGCTCCCGCGCGGCCGGACCTCTCCGGAAGCCACCCGGGGCAGCCGGGCGAGCAGCGACGCGCACACCAGGAAGCTCACCGCGTCGACCACGAACACCCCGAGGTACGCCTCCCGCGTCCCGGCGTTCAGCGCGAGCCCGCCGAGCCCCGCGCCCACCGCCAGACCCGCGTTCAGGGTCGCCTGGAGCCGTGCGAGCAGCCCCGTCCGCTCCCCGGCGGGCACCAGACCGGCCAGCAGGGCCTGCCGGGCCGCCGCGAGCCCCGACTGCGCGGCCGCGTACCCGCAGGCCACGAACACGAACGGCACGAATCCGCGCACGAGCGTGAAGGACGCCACCGCCAGCCCGGTGGCCAGGGCCAGCAGGACCGCCGTCCCGCGCGCCCCGCGCCGGTCGGCCAGTCGCCCCAGCGGCACCCCGGCCAGTGAGCCGACCGCCCACCCGAGGGTGAGCCCGAGCCCCACGCGTGCGGGGGCGAGACCGATCACCTGGGTGAAGTACAGGGCCGACGTCGTGTAGTACGCGCCGTCCCCGACCGAGTTGCTCAACTGGGCGAGCGCGAGCAGCCGCCTGGGGCGAGTCTTCGACATACCGATGACGCTAGAGGTGCAGTGGGCCGCTCGGGAGCACCAATCATGGGCCGTGAAATTGGCCCAATCCTGCGCCCGATCAGCCGCCCGATCAGCCGCCCGATCAGGCACCCGCGCATGGCCCGAGCATGGCCCCAGCACGGGCCGTGCACGGCCCGGATACGGCCCGGATACGGGCCCAGCATGGTCGGATCATGGTCCGTCCGGACGGTTCCGATCATGGTCCGCCCCGCTCCGGTCAGTCCCGGCCCAGGACCCTCGCCAGCACGTCCAGTGCCTCCGGATACAGCCGCTCCCGGGGCGTGCCGTACCCCACGACCAGCCCCTGCGGACGCCCCGCGCCGGGGGTGTGCCAGTGCTCGCCCAGGCGGCCCACCGCGAGGCCCTCCGCCTCCGCCCGCGCCAGCACCTCCGCCTCGTCGCCGACCTCCACCAGCGCGTGCAGCCCGGCCGCGATCCCGCGCACGCCCCGGCCCGCGCCCACCCGTTCCAGGAGCAGGTCCCTGCGGCGGCGGTAGCGCAGCCGGCACGCGCGTACGTGCCGGTCGTAGGCGTGACCGATGATCAGCTCGGTCAGCGCGAGCTGCCCGATGGACTCGGTGTGGTGGTCGCTGTGCAGCTTGACGTCGGCGACCGCGTCGACCAGCTGCGGCGGCAGCACCATCCAGCCGAGCCGCAGCGCGGGCCCGAGTGTCTTGGAGGCGGTGCCCAGATAGACGACCTGCCCCGGCGCCATCCCCTGGAGCGCGCCGACCGGCTGCCGGTCGTAGCGGAACTCCCCGTCGTAGTCGTCCTCGACGATCAGCCCGTCACGCGCGCGTGCCCACTCCGTGAGGGCCCGCCGCCGCCCCGGGTGCAGCGTCACCCCGGTCGGGTACTGGTGCGCGGGCGTGACCACCACGGCCCCGGCGTCACCCAGTTCCCCGACGCGCACCCCGCGCTCGTCCACCGGTACCGGCGTCACGGTCCCGCCGTTGCGTCGTACGACCTCGCGGTGGAAGGGCAGCCCAGGGTCCTCCATCGCGATCCCGGCGCCGCCCAGCACGCGCGTGAGGAGCGCGAGGCCCTGCACGTACCCGGAGGTGATCACGATCCGTTCGGGCGGCGCGATGACGCCCCGCGCCCGCCCCAGATACCCCGAGAGCGCGGTGCGCAGTTCGATGCGGCCGCGCGGGTCGCCGTAGTCGTACGCCAGGGAGGGCGCCGTCGCGATGGCCCGGCGCAGCGCGCGCAGCCAGGCCGCGGCCGGGAACGCGCCGACGTCCGGGCTCCCGGGCCGCAGGTCGAAACGCGGCGCACGCGCGTGTGCGGCGGCGCCCGGCGGTTCGGCGGCGTCGGACGGCAGGGCCGCGACCCGGGTCCCCGAGCCCTGGCGTGCCGTCAGGTAGCCCTCGGCGACCAGCTGGTCGTAGGCGGCCTTCACCGTGTTGCGCGAGATGCCGGTCTCGGCCGCGAGCCGCCGGGTGGCCGGCAGCCGGCTGCCGGGCGCCAGCCGCCCCTCCCGCACGGCGTCCCGCAGAGCCCGTTCCAGCCCGGCCCGCCGCCCTTCGGCGGCATCCGGTTCCAGATGCAGGTCGACGCCGACACCGGACCAGAAGTCGTTCACGCAGTCCCCCTGGACAGAAGCACGCCCGGACAGGTGAATGGCCGGGCACCCACCGGTACCCGGCCGATCGATCAGCGATGTGTCAGCCCTTCAGCGAAGCCATCCAGGCCTCGACCTCGTCGGAGCGGCGCGGCAGGCCGTCCGACAGGTTCCGGTTGCCGTCCTGCGTGACGAGGATGTCGTCCTCGATCCGGACGCCGATCCCCCGGTACTCCTCGGGCACCGTCAGGTCGTCGGCCTGGAAGTACAGACCGGGCTCGACCGTCAGCACCATGCCGGGCTCCAGCGTCCCGTCGACGTACGACTCCACGCGCGCGGCGGCGCAGTCGTGGACGTCCATGCCGAGCATGTGACCGGTGCCGTGCAGCGTCCAGCGGCGCTGGAGGCCGAGCTCCAGGACGCGCTCGACCGGGCCTTCGACCAGGCCCCACTCGACGAGCCGTTCGGTCAGCACGCGCTGCGCGGCGTCGTGGAAGTCGCGGTACTTGCCGCCCGGCTTGACGGCCTCGATACCGGCCTCCTGGGCGTCGTACACGGCGTCGTAGATCTTCTTCTGGATCTCGCTGTAGCGGCCGTTGACCGGCAGCGTGCGCGTGACGTCGGCGGTGTAGTACGTGTGGGTCTCGACGCCCGCGTCGAGCAGCAGCAGGTCGCCGGAGCGGACCGGGCCGTCGTTGCGCACCCAGTGCAGCGTGCAGGCGTGCGGACCGGCGGCGGCGATGGTGCCGTAGCCGATGTCGTTGCCCTCCACACGTGCGCGCAGGAAGAACGTGCCCTCGATGTAGCGCTCGCTCGTCGCCTCGGCCTTGTCCAGGACCTTCACGACGTCCTCGAAGCCGCGGACCGTCGAGTCGACGGCCTTCTGGAGCTCGCCGATCTCGAAGTCGTCCTTGACGAGGCGGGCCTCGGAGAGGAAGACCCGCAGTTCGTCGTCGCGCTCGGCGGTGACCTTGTCGGTCAGGGCCGCCTCGATGCCCGCGTCGTGGCCGCGCACGACCCGCACCGGGCCGGTGGCCTCGCGCAGCTTGTCCGCCAGCTCGCGCACGTCGGACGCCGGGATGCCGTACAGCCGCTCCGCCTCGGTGAGCGAGTGCCTGCGGCCGACCCACAGCTCGCCCTGGCCGGACAGCCAGAACTCGCCGTTCTCGCGGTCGGAGCGCGGCAGCAGATAGATCGTGGCCTTGTGGCCGTCGGCGACGGGCTCCAGGACGAGGACGCCGTCCTCCGTCTGGTTGCCGGTGAGGTACGCGTACTCGACGGAGGCGCGGAAGGCGTATTCCGTGTCGTTCGAGCGGGTCTTCAGGTTGCCCGCCGGGACCACCAGGCGCTCGCCCGGGAAACGCGCGGAGAGCGCGGCACGGCGGGCGGCGGTCTCCGCGGCCTGGGCGATCGGCTCCAGGTCACGCAGTTCCGTGTCGGCCCAGCCGGACTTCATGCTCTCGGCCAGCTCGTCGGAGACGCCTGGGTACAGGCCGTTCTTCCGCTGCTTGATGGGCTCCTCGGACTCGGTCTCCGGATCCGCTGCGGTAGCAGCGTCGTCCGGCACCGCCGGGGTGAGCTCGTCGGCCACGGTCATCCTCCTTGATATGGCACTGGACCCCCTCCATCGTACGGTCGTACGTAAGGGGGCCCAGGGCCGAAGGACCTGTTATGGGACCGGTCACCCGGTGTCACCGCCGCACTACTCGAAGCGGGCCGCCAGCAGCACCACGTCCTCGTCGCTGTCCCGCTCGGCCGCGCCGTCCGGCAGCAGCGTGCGCAGCACGTGGTCGGCGATCGCGCCCGGGTCGTGCCGCAGCGGTCTCGGGACCCCGGCGGCGGCCGCGTGCAGCCGGGCGAAGGCACGGTCGACGGGCTCGCCGGTGCGGTGCAGCAGTCCGTCCGTGTAGAGCAGCACCGTTTCGCCCGGCTCGGCCTCCATCTCGACGCTCGGCGCCTCCCAGCAGGCCAGCATGCCCAGCGGGGCGGAGACGGAGGTCTCGACGAACTCCGTGCGCCGCTCGCCGACCAGCAGCGGCGGGCAGTGCCCGGCGCCGGCCAGCGTGATCTTGCGCAGGGCGGGCTCGCAGTAGGCGAACAGGGCGGTGGCGGACCGGGCGGGCTCGGTCAGCCGCAGCAGCAGCTCCAGGTCGGACAGGACGGCGACGGGGTCCTCGCCCTCCATCACGGCGTACGCCCGCAAGGAGGCGCGCAGTCGGCCCATCGCGGCGACCGCGCTCGGCCCGGACCCGGTGACGGACCCGACGGCGAGGCCCAGCGCGGCGTCCGGCAGCGGCAGCGCGTCGTACCAGTCGCCGCCGCCGCGCGGGCCGGTGTGATGCCGGGCGGCGAGCTGGACGCCGGGCACGCGCGGCAGCCGGGAGGGCAGCAGCTCCTCGGCCATGGTCCTCATGGACGCGCGGGTGCGTTCGAGTTCCAGGAGCCGCGCCAGATGCTCGGCGGCGTACCGGACGTACAGGCCGATCAGGTGACGCTGACGCTCGTCCGGCTCGGCGGGCTCGTCGTAGAGCCATACGGCCGCGCCCAGGCGGCCGGGAGCGCCGTCCGTCTCCAGGGGCAGCGCGTAACTGGCGGCGTAACCGAGGCGTGCGGCCACCTCCCGGTGGCGGGGGTCCATGCCGTCCTCGGCGAACAGGTCGGGCTCGGCGATCTCCCCCTCGCCGCCGGGCAGCCCCTCGAGGATGCGGCCGTACGACAGGGCGCTGCGCGGCACGGTCTCGATATGGCCGAGATCGGCGCGGCCGAGGCCCAGTCCGATCATGGTGTCCGGCCCGAGCCGGTCGGCGGGTTCGAGGACGACGAGACCGCGCCGGGCGCCCACGAGGGCGGCTCCGGCGTGCAGCATCTCCTGGAGGGTCTCCGTCAGCGCGTCCGTGCGGGCCAGGCGTTCGGTGAGTTCGTGGAGGGTGGTGAGATCGGAGACCCAGCCGGCGAGCCGGTCGGTCAGGAGGGCGCCCGGGCCGGTGGAACCGGCTGCGCCGGTGGGGGCGGCAGGGACCGTCGGGGCACCCGGGGTGGCGGGCGCGGGCGCGACAGTGTGTGCGGGCGAGGGAACCGTTGAATCGATTCCGGCCACTTTCGGAGGGTGAGGGGCGTTCATGGCGTCCGGCTCTCGGACCGGAGCGTATTGCTCAAAAGCATCGCAAACCCCCATGTCATTCTGCGCCGCTAGCGGTGTCTCCACATGTACACGCACTCGTGAGGGGATGTCCAGCATTGTCCTGCTGGGCTTGCTGGTGTCCGTGGGTTCTTTGGGAGAATCGGGCACAGTTCTTCCGGCTCCCTTGCGGAATTGTAAAGTTGGCTTAAAAATGCCTCGGGTAACGGGTGTTTGCGGTCGACTGGCCTTGCTCCACGGAGCGTCACAGCGGTCGTGATGGGTACGTACTCGGTAAGGGCCAGGTGTCGTTGGGAGCTCGTTGGGAGCCTCCCGGAACCTGGTGACCGGCCCGGGCGTCATAGTCATCGACGACCGTGCCCCATCCTCCCGTGGCGGAGGCGGAGAGAAATACGCGCGACGCTAAACGCCAGACTTCGCCACCCCACGCCACGCCCAGGCATTAGATGGATGCAAGTCGGACGGAGTGGCCGCGGAAGCAGCCACCGCTCGACCCTGAGGGGTTCCCCTTGTCTCGTACAGGGGTGTGATGCGCCAACAGGTACGCACAGTGAAGTGATCGACACATGATGTGATGTGGCCCACGGTGTTGCCAGCGGTGCAACGGAAAGGAACGAGCGCTCATGCGCGAGATCCTCGGAAAGCGACGCAGGCTCCTGTCCCAGTCCAGCGACAGCGGACCTGAGTTGATCGACTCGGCCCTGACCTTCGCGACGGAATGGCAGTGGCCCGTCCTCCCGGGCGTGACGGCGGACCCGCAGGGGCGTTCCCGCTGCGGCTGTCCCGACCCGGAGTGCACGGTCCCCGGTGCTCACCCCTTCGACCCCGGCCTGCTCGCGGCCACCACCGAAGCGCGCATGGTGCGCTGGTGGTGGACCAACCGGCCGACCGCACCGATCATCCTGGCCACCGGGGGCACGGCCCCCTGCGCGGTCAGCCTCCCCGCCCTCGCGGCCTCGCGCGCGCTCGTGGCGCTCGACCGGCAGGGCATCCGACTCGGCCCGGTCGTCGCCTCGCCCACCCGCTGGTCGGTCCTCGTCCGGCCGTACACGATGGAGCAGCTGGGTGAGCTGCTCTACGCCAAGGACTTCGTGCCCGGCTCCCTCCGCTTCCACGGCGAGGGCGGCTACATCGCCCTGCCGCCGTCCGAGACGGGTCGCGGCGACATCCGCTGGGAGCGCGCGCCGCTGCCCGGTTCGGCCTCGCCCTGGGTGCCCGACGTCGAGGCCGTGGTGGACGCCGTCGTCGACGCCCTCACTCGTACGGGTGTGAGCGCACCCGAGTTGTAGGGGTGTCGGGCGCGCGCCGGACAGACCACCGGCGTTCGCCCTCTATCTTCCGCTACATGAACCTTCGTCTCCTCGCCCTCGTGGGCGCCGTGGCAGGCGCGATCGCGCTGCCCCTCGCCATGGCGTCCGCGGGGCCGGCCGGCGACGAAGGGCGTACGGCCGGCGTCGTCGAAGTGGCCGATACCCGCGCCACCGGCGACACGGATCCGAAGGCGCCGCCCGCCGAACCCTCCCGGTCCCCGCTGCTGCTCGGCCTGGGGCTGGCCACCGCCGCCCGCTGCGGCCCCGAACTCTCCTCGCCCGACGGTGTGGAGGCTCAGACCTGTGTGCTGTCCCAGGGCGACGACAGCTGGGCGCGCACCTACTACCGCAACGCCACCGGACGCGCCCTGGACGCCTTCCTGAGCCTCATGGGGCCCGAGGGGCGCACCGTGCGGACGCGCTGCGCCGTGGGCGCCGACGACGAGCCGGAATCCTGCGAGACACCCCATGAGCGGACCCGGGGCGAACTGCCGGCGTACACGGCGGTCGCGGAGTTCGCGCGAGCGACCGGTGACGGACCGCTGCTGCTGCGCTCCGGGAGCAACTCCGAGTCGGATACGGGCAGTTGACGTGCGACCTCACCCTGTAAACGGCGACGCACATGAAAAGACCCGGTTGCTGACGACGGGGGATGCATCAGCAACCGGGCAACTCGAACGGTAACAAGAGATCTGCTCCACGCAAATTCGATCTCTTGTTTTCATCGGTATTCCGGACACCGGCGAAACGGCGCTTCTCACGCCGACTCACCCTGAACGGGCGGGAGTTGTGAGCGCAGTCACGCCACCCGCCGGCGCAGGGAGTGCTGACCGGTCGGTCAGTTCGGCCGGGGTCCGCACCTGTACGTCAGCTGAGCGTCACCTGTCGGTTGGTCAGACCGCCCCGCGCACGGCGCTCGTCCGCCGTGAGCGGCGCGTCCGAGGCCAGGGCGGTGGCGAGCCGCTCGGCGAACTCGGCCGCCGGCTTCTCCACGTCGTCCGCCGTGACCGCGCTCGGCAGGTCCCAGACCGGCACGGTCAGACCGTGCGCCCGGAAGGAGCCGACGAGGCGCGTGCCCTCGCCGAGGCTCGAACGGCCCGCCGCGTGCAGCCGCGCGAGGGCGTCCAAAAGCCGCTCCTCCGGATGCGGCATGACCCAGCGCAGGTGGTTCTTCTCCGGCGTCTCGCACCAGTACGCGGCGTCCACACCGGTCAGCTTCACGGTCGGGATCGCCGCGGCGTTGGCGCGCTCCAGGGAGGCGGCCACCTCCGGCGCGGCGTTCTCCGGGTCCGGGACCCAGAACTCGAAGCCGCTGTGCACAACTGGCTCGAACGCGCCTTCGGTGTCGAGCAGATCCTGCATCCGCGGACCGTCGGCCGGCGCGCGGCGCGCCTGCACCGGGGTGCCGGGGTCGGCGTCCAGGGCCCGCCGCAGGGTGTCGGCCAGGTCGCGGCTGATGTCGCCCGACGGCGTGTCGTTCTGCAGGCCGAGGAGCACCGAGCCGTCGTCGCGGCGCAGCGCGGGCCAGGCCATCGGCAGCACCGTGGCGAGCGTGACGGACGGGACGCCCTCGGGCAGCCCGCCCTCGAGCGTCAGCTCGACCGTGGCGGCCGGCACCAGCTCGCGCAGCGCCACCCAGTCGCCCTCGCCCGGCAGGCCCTCGAATGGGCGCTGCACCAGCTCGGTCACGGCATGCGCGGCGGCCCGGCCGTGACAGGCCTTGTAGCGGCGGCCGCTGCCGCACGGGCAGGGCTCCCGCGCGCCGACGACCGGGATGTCCGCGTCGGTGGGCTGCGGCCGCTTGGCCTTCGTCTGGGGTCGCTTCTTGGCCATCTGGGTGTCTCCCGGGTACGGCTCGTCTGGTACGGCGGGAGCCTAGCCGTTCGCACGCTCCGTCACGGGAACCTGTGGACGACGCGGGGCCTGCGGACGACGGTCACCACGCTCGGCCGCGCGGATCTCCCCGGAACGTTCGGCGTCTCTCTCCGACCGCCTCCGGGCCGTCTCCGACCGTCTCCGGGCCGCCTCCGACTGCTCCGACGACCGTTCCGACGACCGTTCCGACGTCTGTTGTGACGTCTGTTGTGACGACTGTGGTGAAGACTCTCGCGACCGTCGCCGGTCTAGTCCAGGTCGTCGAACGCGTCCGCGAACTCCAGGCCGGGCATCGAGGCGACCGACGGGGCCGCGACCCGGGACGCGAAGTCGTCGCGTCGGCAGCCCGCGTCGGGGTCGTGGACGTCCGTGTGGACGACGACCCAGACCGTGACCTCGCCGCGGGCGTCGTCCCGGACACCCCAGTCGTCGGCCAGTGCCGTGATGATGTTGAGCCCGCGGCCGCCGTGCGCGGTGACGGAGGGGGTCGCCGGGGCCGGGCGGGTCGGGCCGCCGCCGTCGGTCACCTCGACCACCAGCCGGCCAACCTGATCGACACGCCACGCGGCCCGGACGTCGCCGTCCCCGGCCAGGGCGTCGCCCAGTGGCCTGCCGTGCTTGCACGCATTGCTCAAAAGTTCGGAAAGGATCAGTACGGCGTCGTCGATGACCGATTCCGACACCCCTCCCCTGCGCAACTGATCGCGCATGCGGTGTCTCGCATTACCCACGCCCGCAGGGCCATGGGGTACGGCCATGCTCGACGACGCGGGCACCTCCTGTGCCACCACCAACGCCACCCCCGAGACCTCCTTCGCCCCACGCCACGGTGTGGATGCCCCATTGGCCTGTACCGGAAACCGGCCAACGCGGCCCCGGCGACGCATTCGTCATGGTCGGACACGGAACGAACGCGCCGGAGCACTCCCTGTGAGGGGCCTGTCAGCGAGTGGCTAAATTTGGACGGTATGGCTGAGAACGGAGGATGCTGTAAGGGCGCTGTGGGGTCAAGAGGTGTGGACGGGGCTTCTGTGACTTCTGGGACTTCTGTGACCTCCGCGGGGCACGGTTCAGCGGCCCAGCCGTCGCAGCACCTCGGCGGGGCGGTTGGTGATGATGGCGTCGACGCCCAGCTCGACGCAGAGGTCGACGTCCTCCGTCTCGTTCACGGTCCACACGTGCACCTGGTGACCGGCCGCCTTCAGGCGCTCGATGTACGCCGGATGGTTGCGCACGATCCGGATCGAGGGGCCGGCGATGCCGACCCCCGCGGGCAGCCGCCCGTCGCGCAGCCGGGGCGAGACGAACTGCATCAGGTAGACCGTCGGCACCGTGGGCGCCGCCGCCCGTACGCGATGCAGCGAGCGGGCCGAGAAGCTCATGATCCGCACCGGGGACTCGGCCGCCGCGACCGGTGCGTCCAGGCCGAACCGCTTCAGCAGTACCAGCAGCCGCTCCTCCACCTGTCCGGCCCAGCGCGTCGGATGCTTGGTCTCGATGGCCAGCTCCACCCGGCGCCCGGCGTCGGAGACGAGCTCCAGCAGCCGCTCCAGGGTCAGGACGGAGGTCTCCTCCCGGTCCTCGGGCCGGACCTCCCAGTCGGGGTCCTCCTCGCGCGCGTGCCAGGCCTCGCGGGCCTCCCGCGTCTTCCAGGAGCCGAAGTCCAGCGCCGCCAGGTCGGCCAGCTCCAGGGCGGAGACCGCCCCGCGGCCGTTCGACGTACGGTTGACGCGACGGTCGTGTACGCAGACGAGATGGCCGTCCGCGGTCAGCCGTACATCGCACTCGAGGGCGTCGGCACCGTCCTCGATCGCCTTCCTGTACGCGGCCAGGGTGTGCTCGGGGGCCTCCTCGGAAGCCCCGCGGTGGGCGACGACTTGAATGTGGTGCTGCCGTACGTGGGTCACCGCGTCATGGTGCCATCGGCGCCCGGTCGTCTGAGAACCCTCTGAGATGTTTCGATGATGCGCGCTTATTGTGCGTAATGACCCATATAAAGAATCGCCAAGGACCCACAGCCACCGCTTATGGTGCTCTGACGGCCCGTGGGAAAAGCTGAGACGTACAAAAGCACATGCACAGCTTCAGCGCGCGGGGTCGACGACAAAGCGCGTGAAAGCGCGACAAGCGCCGACGAGCGTGACCCAGTGCGACCGACGACAACAGCCGTGGATCGAGGAGAAGAGCTGTGAGCACCGAGAACGAGGGCAAGAGCGAGGGCACCCAGGTACCCCCGGCCCCGTCCGCACCCCCCGTGCCGGTGGAATCTCCCTCGGCCTCCCCGCAGGCGCCCGCGCCCGACGCCGGCGCGCCCACGACTCCGCTCCCGGCGGCGCCCGCGCAGGCACCGGAAGCCGGTCAGGCCTCCGCGGGTGCGCCTGAGGGCCACTGGCCGCCGCCCACCGCCCCGCAGGGAGCGCCGGCCCCGGTCGACGGCGACTGGCCGCCGCCCACCGCCCCGCAGGCCGCCCCGGCCCCGCAGGGAGCCCCGGCCGCCGACGACTGGCCCAACCCGGCCCCGACGACACCCCTCTACGCCGGCGCCGGCGCCGGCACGCACGCGTACGGCACCCCCGGCTCCGCCGACGTCGCCGCCGGTGGCCCCGGCGGGGTCGGCGGCCCGGGCGGTCCCGGTGGCCCCGGCGGGACCGTCTGGGGTGCCTCCTACCAGCAGCCCGCGCCCAAGTCGGGTCGTGGCCGCGGCGGGCTCGTCGCCGCGATCCTGGTCGCCGCGCTGGTCGCGGGCGGCCTGGGTGGCGGACTCGGCTACACGCTGGCCAAGAACGACGACGACACCGGCTCGACGACCGTCTCCGCCTCCACCAACGGCGGCGACGTCAAGCGCGACCCGGGCACGGTCGCCGGGGTCGCCGCCAAGGCGCTGCCCAGCACGGTCACGATCGAGGCCGAGTCCAGCAGCGGCGAGGGCGGCACCGGCACCGGCTTCGTCTTCGACACCCAGGGGCACATCGTCACCAACAACCACGTCGTCGCGGACGCGGTCGACGGCGGCAAGGTGACGGCGACCTTCCCGGACGGCAAGAAGTACAACGCCGAGGTCGTCGGGCACGCCCAGGGCTACGACGTCGCCGTCATCAAGCTGAAGAACGCCCCCTCGGACCTGAAGCCGCTGACCCTCGGCGACTCCGACAAGGTGGCGGTCGGCGACTCGACGATCGCGATCGGCGCCCCCTTCGGCCTGTCCAACACGGTCACGACGGGCATCATCAGCGCGAAGAACCGCCCGGTGGCCTCCAGCGACGGCACCAGCAGCGCCGCCTCCTACATGAGCGCCCTCCAGACGGACGCCTCGATCAACCCGGGCAACTCCGGCGGCCCGCTGCTGGACGCCTCGGGCAACGTCATCGGCATCAACTCCGCGATCCAGTCCACCGGCAGCGGCGGCCTGGGCGGCACCACCCAGTCCGGCTCGATCGGCCTCGGCTTCGCCATCCCGATCAACCAGGCCAGGTACGTCGCCCAGCAGCTGATCAAGACCGGCGAGCCGGTGTACGCGAAGATCGGCGCCTCCGTCTCCCTGGCGGACTCCACGGAGGGCGCGAAGATCACCGAAACGGCCGAGGGCGGCAACTCCGCGGTCGAGACGGGCGGCCCGGCGGACCAGGCCGGCCTCAAGCCCGGCGACGTCATCGTCAAGCTCGACGACATGGTGATCGACAGCGGCCCGACCCTCATCGGCGAGATCTGGACCCACCAGCCCGGCGACAAGGTCACGATCACCTACGAGCGCGACGGCAAGTCCCACACCGTCGACCTCACCCTCGGCTCCCGCAAGGGCGACAGCTGACGCCCACGCGCGCGTGCCCGGCCGTCGGGAACGCCCACTGAACCGAAAGATGCGGTCTGCCGGAAGCGTGGCTTCCGGCAGACCGCATCTGTTCGTGGTGCGCTGCGGGATCAGAGAATCGCGCCGTCGGTGATCTTGGTGGCGATGCCGTTCTCGATCACGACCTCGGCCTCCACGCCCTTCTTGGCGGCCTTCTCCAGATCGGCCTCGTCGCACGGGGCGTCCACCTTCGAACCGGCGGTGCCGCAGATCTGGCCCCCGCCCAGGATCACGGTGTCCTCGGCGAGGTAGAAGGCCTGCTGTTCACCGCCGGAGCCCTGGGCCGCGGGCCCGTCGACCTGGTACTTGCCGGGCGCCATGTAGCGCACGATGCCGTACCAGGTGCCGTTGACGCCCTTGCCCTTGTCGAGACCGTCCACGACGCCCTCGCTGCCGCCGGACGTGCTCCCGGGGGCGGTCGTGGCGCCGCCGGACGTGCTCCCGCCGCCCGTCGCGCTGCCGCCGCTCGTGCTGCCGCCGCCGGAGGACGAGCCGGAGGCGCGGCGCTCGGTGATCTGCGTCGCGGCGCCGTCCTTCATCACCACGTCGGCGTCGACGGCGCGTCCGCCCTTGGTGGCGGTCTCCAGGTCGGCCTCCTCGCACGGGGCGTCCACCTTCGAGGAGGCGTCGCCGCAGATGGTGCCCGCGCCGAGGATCGTGGTGTCGTCCGCGATCCAGAACTGCTGGTCGGACTTGCCGGACACGCTGACGATGTACTTGCCCGACGCGAGGTACGTCACCGTCCCGCCCGCGAAGGTGCCGCTGACGCCCTTGGCACCGGACTTGTTCGCGGCGGCGGTCGTGTCGGCCTTGCCGGAGGAGCTGTCGGCCGCGTCGTCGCCCTGGTTGCATGCCGACATCAGCAAGGTGCCGCCCAGGAGCGCGGCGGAGACGAGGAAGGCCTTGCGACGGTTGCGAGTCATGGGTCAAATTCCCTGATCAGTCGGCTGGTTGGTGCTGAGATGAGGTCGGTTCCTCAGCGCTGTTGATCACTATGAGGGGACCGGGAGCCGAAAGGATGCCTCGGTCCTCGATCCAGGACGATGCCGTCACCGACTCGTGACACGCACAACTCGCCTTAACAGAAACGAGGTTGCCGCTCCGCGCCCTACCTCGGCGGCATCGGCGACCGCGGCTCACCTCCGCGGAGTGCCGTCGCGTCCTTCCCGGCCCGTGCTCGTACGCGTCGACGCGCGGACGGCCGACCCGGTCGCCCCGTGCTCGTACGCATCGATGCGCCGACGCGCGGACGGCCGACCCGGTGCCGATCGGAGGGGCGGCCCCGGGCAGCGGAACCGACCCCGCGGAACCGACCGAGCGACCCCCGCGTGGACCACGCCCCCCGAGCGGCCCCCGCGCCCGGTAGTCTGTACCCGCTCCGCCCCAGGTGGGCCGGGGCGCGGGTGGGTTGCCCGAGCGGCCTAAGGGAACGGTCTTGAAAACCGTCGTGGCAGCGATGTCACCGTGGGTTCAAATCCCACACCCACCGCAGGTGAACGGCCCCTGACCAGGTGAATCGGTCAGGGGCCGATCTCATGTGCGCTGCCCGTCAACGCCCGCGGTTCCCCGCCGGTTACCGGGCGATCGGGCACGGCAGGGGCACGGCCCTTCGGCTACTCGTAGATGACGGCCGCACTGAGGGCCCGCGCAAAAAACGTCCAGTCGCCGTCCGGCGGCATCTCTTCGCCGAGGTACCGGTACGAGCCGGGCGAGTCCGTGATCCACGAGGCGAGCGCACCGAGGTAGTCCTCCACTGTGCGGTTCTCCCACTCCTTTCCCCGTCGTTGAAAGTCATCGCAAAGGCCATGGATCATGGCGGCAAGGGACTCTCGCGTCATGACTTCCTTGAAGGGATCGGGCGCATCGTTTGACATGGCCGGACCCTAGCGTGGACATCCTCACCCCGCTCGAAGCCTCCCGGGTCGTGCGGAGCGCCGCCGAGCCTCATGGCCTGCTGATCGCTCTTCTCGCGTACGCGGGCCTGCGAGTCGGTGAGGCGTTCGCCCTTCGGCGCTCGGACATCGACGTGTCCGGCGGCTTCGTCCTGGTCGACGAGAACCTCGCCGAAGCTAACGGAACCTTGGTCTTCGACACCCCCAAGTCCCATCAGAAGCGGCTTCTTCGCGTCGGCCCCTCGCTCGCGAAGCGGCTCGGCCGGCACTTGGAGACTCTGCCTGGCGGGGATGGCACGCTCCTGTTCACCACCCCGGGCGGCAAGCCGCTGCGCTACAACCAGTGGCGCAAGGCGTACTTCGACCCGGCCGTGGCTGCGGCTGGGCTGACCGACGTCACTCCGCATGACCTCCGGGCCTCGCACGGCACCTGGGTCGCCGACCGGTACGGCGTGATGACCGCAGCTCACCGCCTCGACCATTCGAACGCCAGCGTCACGACCCGGCACAACGCCCGGCCGGTCGCCGGTCGTGACGACCACGTGGCCGAAGCGGCTGACTCCTGGCTCAGCGGGCACGATCACGAGCCTGGGGCACGTAGCGGGCACGATGACGATGACGACGGCGCTGCCGGGGTCCTCGTACCCGCCTGACCTGCGGTGGAGCGGCTCACCATCCCTACTGCCGAGAGATCTTGAAAACCGTCGTGGCAGCGATGTCACCGTGGGTTCAAATCCCACACCCACCGCAGGTGAACGGCCCCTGACCAGCGAGATTGGTCGGGGGCCGTGTCGTTTGCGCACACCGTGATCGCCCGGTGTCGGGCCGTGGTTCCCCGGCCGACCGGGCGCGGAAGGGGCACGGATCACGGGATCCCGTCAGTGATCGTCTCTTGGTCGTACACGCGCTGATACTCGGCGACCGTGTCGCCGAACTGCCGGCCGCCAAGTTCCTGTAGGCGGCCGTCGCGACGGTCTACGACGACGGGCCCGGTCCCGAGCCACATGTCGCGCGGATTGCCCGTCTGCGCGTACGTCGAGCTCTGATACCGGAACTCCCACCCGAAGCGGTGCTCCTGCTCGCTGATGAACACAGCAGAAACGCCCGGTTCCGGCGGGTAGGGCGTCGCTTGGGCGAGAAACGCGTCGAAGATCTCTCTGGCTCGCTCGGCTGTGATCACAACGCGAGCGTACGTAGGACGAGAGGTCGGCGGAACGGCTTTGGGCCGGAGCTGTTTTGGGGCCCAACGCTCGCACTGACGGTGGAGCGCCGGGGCCGTCACGGTTCGGGGCGGTGCGTGGTCATGCGGGCCGCCGACGTGATCGTCCCCCGTGCTTCCCGGGCCGTCAGGCCGGTCCGTACGGCGGCGTCGACCAGGTCCTCGGTCAACTCCGGGCCGATGCCGTCCTCGTAGGCCCGGCAGGCCGCCCAGAACAGCCGTGTGTTGCGTTGCCCCTCGTGGGCGGCCAGCACGAACTGGACCAGGCCTCGCCCGTGTGCGCCGCCCGCTGTCGCGCCGGGGCCCGGGCGGGGTGAGCGCGGCGGTGGCAGCAGCAGGCGCAGGAGGGAGCGCGGGCAGGGCGCGGGGGTGAGGTGGGCGGTGCCGGGGGCGGTGGCGTAGACGCCGTGGGCGGTGCGGGAGCCGGGGCCGACCAGGTAGCCGCCGGCGCCCCGGATGTCGATGCCGGGGGCGAGGCGGCCGGCCGAGTTGGGGACGACGACGTCCGGCGGGCCGGTGAGCCACAGGTGCCGCCCGCCGGACGGGGTGAGGACGACGATCGTGGGCGGGATGGTGAAGAGGTGGCGCAGGGCCAGTTCGCGCAGGGCGGCCGTGGAGTCCGTGTCGGACTTGGTGTCCAGGTCGACGCCGATGAGGTGGTGCGGGGACAGGCCGCAGGCGATGCCGTAGCCGGTGGCCCAGGGCGCGGCGGCGAACAGCTCGCGGATGCGGGCCGGGTCGGTCGAGGCGTCGTACACGCCGTGGCCGAAGCGGCCGCACTCGCCGTGGCAGGGCGGCCCCGCCGGCTCGGGGTCGTCGCGGTGAGGGGAACGCAGGGCGGGCAGTTTCGTGCGGGACAGGGGGATGACGGCCAGGCCGCGTTCGGCGGCCGACAGCGCGTGGGCGAGGGCCAGCGTGGTGGCCTGCCGGGAGTACCGGTCGGTGGTGGCCATGAGAATAGTGTCGTACGCGTGTTCGATAAAGGGAAGAGGGTGGGCCGCGACGCGCCCGGGGGCGGTCGGCCGGGGCGGAAAATTGCCGGAACGCTTCGCCTCGTGCCGGGCCCGGAAAGCAGGTGTCCGACTTGCCGGGGTTTGTGGCGGCACGTGCAGGAAAAGTGGTGGTAGGGGTTTATCGACTTGTCATCACGCTTGAGTGCGAATGACGGCTTCCGGGGTGGTTCGCCGGGGATTCGGTGGGCAACCCTGGTCTCGCGACGTCGTCACACATGCCGGGCGGTCGGCCAACCGCCCGGATGAAAGCCGTGCTTCATGCACTTCGGGTACGCACGTACTTCCGTTCTGGAGGAACCACATGGCAAGCATCCGTACCGCCCGCGTCATCGCCGCCGTCTCCGCCCTCCCGCTGGCAGCCGCCCTCTTCACCGGCGTCGCGGTGGCGGACAACGGCGGCTTCGCGGACGACGGATCGAACGCGGGTGTCGCGAGCATCTCCGGCAGCGGTGTCGGGCGGGACAACAGCGGCAACTCGGCCACCACACAACAGAACGCCGTCGGCTCGGGCGCCTCGAACCAGAGCAATACCGCGCAGGTCAACGGGTCCGCGTTCACCGCGGTCAACCAGGGCAACAGCAATGTCGCGGTCGCCTTCACCCCGCTGTGGTGGTGATCTGAGGGGCCGGGGCGGGGTCCGGCGCCGGACCCGGGGGGAGTTCGCGCCGGGTGGGGGGTGAGGGGGGTGTTGGGGGCGCGTGGGGGGTGGCGAGGCGTTTGCGCGGCGGTACTTCGGTACCGCCGCGCAGGCGTTTTCCCACGGGGAAGTGACCTTGACAGAGGCTTATATCTGACGGACAGTCAGAAACTGTTCCCGGTAAGCCCTGGCAAGCCTTTCCCGCCGGAAGGAGTACGACCGTGGACGACGAGCTCCACGCGCGGCTCAAGGCCTACGAGGGCCGCCCCGCGGCCGTCGCGGGCACCGGTCGGGACCCTGTCAACGCGCCCATGATCCGGCACTGGTGCGAGGCGACGGGCGACCGGAACCCCGCGTACACCGGCCCCGGCGCGATCGCCCCGCCGACCATGCTCCAGGCGTGGATCATGGGCGGTCTCAGTGGCCACGAGGGGCGTGCGCAGGCCTACGACGAGCTGCTCTCCCTGCTCGACGAGGCGGGCTGCACCTCGGTCGTCGCCACCGACTGCGAGCAGGAGTACCTGCGCCCGCTGCGGCCGGGGGACGAGGTCGCCTTCGACACGGTGATCGAGTCGGTCTCGCGGCGGAAGACCACCAAGCTGGGCACCGGGTACTTCGTCACCACCCGCACGGACGTGCGCGTGGGCGAGGAACTGGTCGGCACCCATCGCTTCCGCATCCTCAAGTACGTGCCGAGCGCACACGTGCCGAGCGCACACGTGCCGAGCGCACACGTGCCGAGCGCACACGTGCCGAGCGCACACGCGCCGAAGGGACGGGAGCAGAAGGCGCAAGGCCGGCCGGACGTACCGAGGCGGCCGCGTCCCGTCGTCAACCGGGACAACGCCGGTTTCTGGGAAGGCGTCCGGCGCCACCGCCTCCTCGTCCAGCGCTGCACCGCCTGCGAAACGCTTCGTTTCCCCTGGCTGCCCGGCTGCAACGCCTGCGGTTCGCCGGAGTGGGACACGGTCGAGGCCGGTGGCGAGGGCACGGTCTTCTCGTACGTCGTGATGCATCATCCGCCCTTCCCGGCCTTCTCCCCGCCCTACGCGATCGGGCTGATCGAGCTCGCCGAGGGCGTCCGCGTCATCAGCAACGTGGTCGACGTGCCCTACGACAAGGTGCGGATCGGCATGCCCGTGGAGCTGGAATTCCGGTCCTATGACGACGACGAGGACGGCGGACTGGTGCTTCCCGTGTTCCGGCCCCGCGCGGGGGAGGTGGCCGCGTGAAGGCCGGTGACGAGCTGCCGCCGCTGGAGATCGGGATCACCCGCACCCTGATCGTCGCCGGAGCCATCGCCTCGCGCGACTACCAGGACGTCCATCACGACCCCGAACTGGCCCGGCGCAAGGGGTCCCCCGACATCTTCATGAACATCCTGACCACCAACGGCCTGGTCGGCCGCTACCTCACCGACCACTTCGGTCCTGCGGCCGTGCTCCGCAAGGTCGCCATCCGGCTGGGGGCGCCCAACTACCCGGGAGACACCATGGTGTTGAGGGGCACGGTCGAGGAGTTCGACGGAGCCACCGCCGTGGTGCGGGTCACCGGGGACAACGGGATCGGCAGACATGTCACCGGCACGGTGACGCTCACCGTCCCGTCGGGAGGTGCGGGGTGAGCGTGCGGACGCGTGACTCCCTCGGCGGCCGGGCGGCGATCGTCGGCATCGGGGCCACGGAGTTCTCCAAGGACTCGGGGCGCAGTGAACTGCGGCTGGCCGTGGAGGCGGTGCGGGCGGCCCTCGCCGACGCGGGACTCACGCCCGCCGACGTGGACGGGCTGGTGACGTTCACGATGGACACCAGCCCGGAGATCACCGTGGCGCAGGCCTGCGGCATGGGCGAGCTGTCCTTCTTCTCACGGGTCCACTACGGCGGCGGGGCGGCCTGCGCGACCGTGCAGCAGGCGGCGCTCGCCGTCGCGGCCGGGGTGGCCGAGGTCGTGGTCTGCTACCGCGCCTTCAACGAGCGGTCGGGGCGCCGCTTCGGCTCGGGCGTGCGACATCGCGAACCGTCGGCGGAGGGGACGGCGCTCGGCTGGACGCTGCCGTTCGGGCTGCTCACCCCCGCCTCCTGGGTGGCGATGGCGGCGCAGCGCTATCTGTACACGTACGGGCTGACCCCCGAGGACGCGTTCGGGCCGGTCGCCGTCACGGCCCGCCGGCACGCGGCGCTGAACCCGGCGGCGTACTTCCACGGCCGTCCGATCACCCGGGCCGACCACGCGGCCTCGCGCTGGATCGCCGAGCCGCTCAGGTTGCTGGACTGCTGCCAGGAGACGGACGGCGGCCAGGCGCTGGTCGTCACCTCGGTGGAACGGGCCCGGGACCTGCCGCGGCCGCCCGCCGTGGTCACCGCGGCCGCGCAGGGTGCCGGCCGGGCCCAGGAGCAGATGACCAGCTTCTACCGCGACGACCTCACGGGCCTGCCGGAGATGTCCGTGGTCGCCCGCCAGCTGTGGCGCGGCTCCGGCCTCGCGCCGGCCGACATCGACGTGGGGATCCTGTACGACCACTTCACGCCGTTCGTGCTGATGCAGCTGGAGGAGTTCGGCTTCTGCGCCCCGGGCGAGGGCCCGGCCTTCGTGGCGGAGGACCGGCTGCCGCTGAACACCCACGGCGGCCAGCTCGGCGAGGCCTACCTGCACGGGATGAACGGTGTGGCCGAAGCCGTACGACAGCTGCGCGGCACGTCCGTGAACCAGGTGCAGGGGGCCGCCCGGGCCCTGGTGACGGCGGGGACCGGGGTCCCGACGTCGGGCCTGGTCCTGACCACGGACGGAGCCGTGGACTGAGGAGTGGACCGAGCCGTGGACCGAGCCGTGGACCGAGCCGTGGAGCGAGGCTTGGACCGAGCCATGGACTGAGGAGTGGAGCGAGGCTTGGACCGAGCCGCGGACCGAGCCGCGGACCGAGCCGCGGACCGAGCCGCGGACCGAGCCGCGGACCGAGGCGTGGACCGAGGCGTGGATTCAGCCGGGCACCGGGTCGTGAGCGGGCCGTGGACCGGGCCACGGCCACAGCCCCGGACGGATGAGCACCCAGGGGTCATCCCGTAGTAGTCGGCGCCGCCTCGTCCACCTTCAGGAGGTGGGGCGGGCACCACCCCTACAACCTGAGACGGACCCGCCTTCGGGACCTGCGGCCGATCCGCCCGAGCGGGCCGCGAACCTAGCGTGGAGCCATGACCACACCCGTCTGCACCAGCGCTTCGAACGGCATGACGCGGCCTTCTCCGTACCCGTCCTTCGCGTCGTACGTCAGGGCCCGTCAGCCGGTGCTGCTGCGCACCGCACGGTCGCTGACCGCGAACCCGAGCGACGCGGAGGACCTGCTGCAGACCGCGCTCACCAAGACGTATGTCGCGTGGGAGCGGATCGAGGACCACCGGGCGCTCGACGGCTATGTCCGCCGGGCCCTGCTGAACACCCGCACGTCGCAGTGGCGCAAGCGCAAGGTCGACGAGTTCGTGTGCGACGAGCTGCCGGAGCCGGACCCGGTCGCCTCCGCGGACGACCCGGCGGAGCGGCAGGCCCTGCACGACGCCATGTGGCGGGCGATCACGAAGCTGCCCGCGCGGCAGCGGGCGATGGTCGTCCTCAGGTATTACGAGGACCTCAGTGAGGTCCAGACGGCCGAGGTGCTCGGCGTCTCGGTGGGCACGGTGAAGTCGGCGGTGTCGCGGGCGCTCGGCAAGCTGCGCGAGGACCCTGAGCTGGTGCTCGTCCGCTGACAAGGGCGGATCTTCCGGCACGCGCCGTGATCGGGGCCGCGCCGTGACCTGATCGATCACCGCTCCCTAGTGACATACCGCGCGGTATGTGCGCAGAATCAGCACAACCGTTACCACCGCGTAGGCAATGTCGCCGCCCTGGGAGGACGCCGTGCTGAGCACCATGCAGGACGTACCACTGACCGTCACCCGCATTCTCGAGCACGGTGTGCTGGTGCACGGCCGGTCCCAGATCATCACCTGGACGGGTGAGAGCGAGCCGCACCGGCGCAGTTTCGCCGAGGCGGGCACCCGCGCGGTGCAGCTGGCGAACGCCCTGCGCGACGACCTCGGCGTCCGCGGCGACGACCGGGTGGCGACGCTGATGTGGAACAACGCCGAGCACGTCGAGGCGTACTTCGCGATCCCCTCCATGGGCGCGGTGCTGCACACCCTCAACCTGCGCCTCCCGGCCGAGCAGCTGGTGTGGATCGTCAACCACGCCGCCGACAAGGTCGTCATAGTCAATGGTTCGCTGCTCCCGCTGCTCGCGCCCCTGCTGCCGAAGCTGCCCACGCTCGAGCACATCGTCGTCTCGGGCCCCGGTGACCGCTCGCTCCTCGAAGGCGCCCACGCGCGCGTGCACGAGTACGAGGAGCTGATCGCGGACCAGCCGAAGACCTTCGACTGGCCCGAGCTGGACGAACGCCAGGCCGCCGCCATGTGTTACACCTCCGGGACCACGGGCGACCCCAAGGGCGTGGTCTACAGCCACCGTTCGATCTACCTGCACTCGATGCAGGTGAACATGGCCGAGTCGATGGGCCTGACCGACCAGGACACCTCGCTCGTCGTCGTCCCGCAGTTCCACGTCAACGCCTGGGGACTGCCGCACGCCACCTTCATGACCGGCATCAACATGCTGATGCCGGACCGCTTCCTCCAGCCCGCGCCCCTCGCCGAGATGATCGAGAGCGAGAAGCCGACCCACGCGGCCGCCGTCCCCACCATCTGGCAGGGTCTGCTGGCCGAGCTCACCGCCAAGCCGCGGGACGTCTCCTCCCTCACCCAGGTCACCATCGGCGGATCGGCCTGTCCGCCCTCCCTCATGACCGCGTTCGACGAGCTGGGCATGCGGGTCTGCCACGCCTGGGGCATGACGGAGACCTCCCCGCTCGGGACCATCGCCCGTCCGCCAGCCCACGCGGTCGGCACCGACGAGGAATTCGGCTACCGCCTCACCCAGGGCCGCTTCCCGGCCGGGGTCGAGGGTCGCCTCACCGGCCCCGGCGGCGAACGCCTTCCCTGGGACGGCGAGTCCGCGGGCGAGCTGGAGGTGCGCGGCGCGTGGATCGCCGGCGCCTACTACAACGGCCCCGACGGCGAGCCCCTGCGGCCCGCCGACAAGTTCAGCGAGGACGGCTGGCTGAAGACGGGCGACGTCGGCACCATCTCCCCCGACGGCTTCCTCACCCTCACCGACCGCGCCAAGGACGTCATCAAGTCCGGCGGCGAGTGGATCTCGTCGGTGGACCTGGAGAACGCGCTGATGTCCCACCCGGACGTCACCGAGGCCGCCGTCGTGGCCGTCCCGGACGAGAAGTGGGGCGAGCGCCCGCTGGCCACGGTCGTCCTCAGGGAGGGTGCCACCACGGACTTCGAGGCCCTGCGTGCCTTCCTCGCCGCCGAGGGGCAGATCGCCAAGTGGCAGCTCCCGGAGCGCTGGACGATCATCGGGTCGGTCCCGAAGACCAGCGTGGGCAAGTTCGACAAGAAGGTGCTGCGCAGGCAGTACGCGGAGGGCGAGCTGGACGTCACCCGGCTCTGAACCCGCCCGCGCCACGGCTGCGGTGACCGGTGCGGCGGCCGTCGCTGCCGTTCACGCGTGTCGTGTACGCCGGGCAGGGCACCTCGCGGCCCCTGCCCGGCGTACGCCGTTCTTCACGGCGGTGAGCCGTCCCACGGTCATGACCGTCCGTCCGGTCGCAGGCCGACTCCCAGGGTGACTTCCGCGCCGGGGGCCGGCTTCAACGCCGCACGGGCTTCACCGCCGTAGGGCTGCCACCGGCGTACGGCCGTCACCTTCGTTGGCCGCCTTCGCCGTCGTACGGTGGCCTTCGCCGTCGTACGGCTGCCGTCACCGTCGTACGGCCGTGGTCGTCCAGCCCAGGACCAGCCACGCGCCCGCCACCGCGACGACGCCACCCCAGCCGAAGTGGCTGAAGGCGAGGCCGGCCAGGGCCGAGGCGGTCGCGCCGCCCGCGAACCCCGCGACGACATAGGCGCTGTTCGCGGTGGCCGGGGCCGAGGTGGTCGTCAGGGCGAGCGTCTGGTTGGCGACGTGGGAGGCGACGAGCGCCGCGTGGATCACGATCGCGGCCACGAAGAGCGCCACGAGCACCTGCCCGCCCAGCCAGAACAGCGGCACCGAGACGGCAGCGAGAAGATACGCGCTGCGGACGACCTTCGCGGCGCCGAAGCGGTCCACCAGACCGCCGGCCAGGGGCGCGACGACGCTGGCGGCCAGTCCGAAGAGGCCGAAGAGACCGGCGGCGGCGGTCGTCAGCCCGTAGGACTCCTCACCCGTCAGCAGCAGGGCCAGCGAGGTCCACAAGGCACTCCAGGCGCCGTACATCCCGGCCTGCCGCACGCAGGCCCGCCACAGGTCGGGCGAGCGCCGCACCAGGCCCGGCATCGCGGTGAGACCCGCGAAGAGGTGGCCCTCGCGGGGGCGTTGGCGTTCGGCGGGGAGGGCGCCCGCGGTCAGCAGGCCCAGGACCGTGGTGAGGACGGCCGCGCCCAGGAACACCGCCCGCCAGCCGAAGGCCTGCCCGGCCAGCCCGCCGAGGACCCGGGCCGCGACGATGCCGGTGAACAGCCCGGCGATGACGGCGGCCACGTGCCGGGCGCGCCGGTCGGCGGGGGCGCGGGCGGCGACCAGCGGCACGAGCAGCTGCGGGACGACGGTCGCGGCCGAGGCGACGAGCACGGCCGCCGCGAGCGCGCCGGTCCCGGCGGCGGTGGCCGCTGCGACCAGGGCCGCCGCGGTGACCAGGGAGAGGACGGCGACCAGTCGGCGCCGGTTCACCCGGTCGCCGAGCGGGGCGAAGACGAGCAGGCCGGCCGCGTAGCCGAACTGGGCGACCGAGGCGATCCAGGCCACGGCCGAGGGCGCCGAGCCGAAGTCGTGGGCGATGAGGGGGAGCAGCGGGGCCGCGAGGTAGATGTTGGCCGCCGTGACGGCGGTGCAGAGCGCGATGAGAACGAGGAGAAGCTCGTTGCGGCGACCCGCGGCAGCCGAGGGCGCTACTTCCTTCACCTCTCGGGCGTCCGGGGCTTCTCGGGTCCCTCGGGTCCCTCGGGTCCCTCGGGTTTCTCGGGCTTCTGTGGCTTCGGGTGACATGGTGCGGTGCTCCCACTCCGACATCTGACATCTGGCCTGCGAGGCGTCCGGCCTGCGAGGCGTCCGACAACCAACTGGTTGGTTGGAACGGAGGGAGAACAGTCTGGAGCGCGGGTGAATTCCCTGTCAACCAACTAGTTGGTTACCCCTCGCTACGATGGCTCCATGGCAACCACCAGGGATCCCGAGGCCACCCGAGCCCGGATCTTCGACGCCGCCGTCGCGGAGTTCGCCCGCCACGGCATCGCGGGCGCCCGCATCGACCGCATCGCCGCCGAAGCCAAGGCGAACAAGCAGCTGATCTACGCCTACTTCGGCAACAAGGCCGAGCTGTTCTCCCACGTCCTCGGCCGGTCCATGGTGGACCTCGCCTCCGCCGTCCCGGTCGACCCGGACGACATCGAGGGCTGGCTCGACCGGCTGATGGACTACCACGCCGCCCACCCGGAGCTGCTGCGCCTCCTGTACTGGGAGGGCATCGAGTACGGCAGCACCGAGCTGCTGCCCGACGAGGCGCAGCGCCAGATGCACTACGCGCTCAAGGTCGCCGCCGTGCAGGACGCCCAGGACCGGGGAGTGATCTCCGACGCGATCCCGGCCCGTGACCTCTTCTTCCTGCTGATCGCGATGGCCAACTGGGCCGCCTTCGTCCCCCAGATGAGCCGCATCCTGGCGGGCTCCGAGGACACCGACCGCGACCGCCTGCGCGCCTCCATCAAGGAGGCGGCGCGGCGGATGGTCGCCCGGGAGGACGGGCCTCGGTAGGACGGGCCCCGGTAGGACGACGCGGGGCCGGACGGGCTGTGCCGAACGCCGATGCGGTGCCGTGTCGGTCGGGCCGTGCCGGATCGGCTCCTAGTTGGTGCCGATCCGGGCCAGCAGATCCACGATCCGGCTCTGCACCTCCGCGCTCGTCGACCGCTCGGCGAGGAAGAGGACCGTCTCGCCCGACGCCAGCCGCGGCAGGTCGGCCGGGTCGACGGCGGCCGTGTACACGACCAGCGGGGTGCGGTTGAGCTGGCCGTTCGCCCGCAGCCAGTCCAGGATCCCGGACTGGCGCCGGTGCACCTGCATCAGGTCCATCACGACCAGGTTCGGTCGCAGCTGCCCGGCGAGCGTGACGGCGTCCGCGTCGCTCGCCGCCCGCGCCACCTGCATCCCGCGACGCTCCAGCGTCGAGGTCAGGGCGAGGGCGATCTCGGCGTGCTCCTCGATGAGCAGCACCCGCGGCGGATGCTGCTCGCTGTCGCGCGGCGCGAGCGCCTTCAGCAGGACGGCGGGATCGGCGCCGTACGCCGCCTCGCGCGTCGCCTGTCCGAGCCCGGCCGTGACCAGCACCGGAACCTCGGCGGCCACCGCTGCCGTGCGCAGCGACTGCAGCGCGGTACGGGTGATCGGCCCGGTCAGCGGGTCCACGAACAGCGCGGCCGGGAAGGCGGCGATCTGCGCGTCGACCTCCTCGCGCGAGTGCACGATCACCGGCCGGTAGCCGCGGTCGCTGAGCGCCTGCTGCGTACTGACGTCCGGCGCCGGCCACACCAGCAGCCGACGCGGGTTGTCCAGAGGCTCCGGCGGCAGCTCGTCGTCCAGTGGCTGCGGGCGGGGCGGATCCGCCACCTCGACGGCCCCACCGGGCCCGTCCAGCGGCTCGGGCCCCTCGGCGGCGTTCTCGTCCGGGGCCCCTATGGCGTACGACCGCCCGGCGCCCTCGGTTCCCGGCCCACCCGGCGCCAGCCGCGACTGACCCGCGAGGGAGGGATGCGGTACGGGGGGCGGCACGGGCGCGGCCGCCGGCGTGGTTGCCGTGCCGGGCGCCGGTGCCGGAGCCACGACGGCCTGCGCCTGCGCCTGTGCCTGTGCCTGGGACTGCGCCGCGACGGGCTGCTCGGCCGACGGGTGCGGACGCGCCGTCTGCTCCGGGCGCGTGGTCGGGTCGGGCGGAGTCCCCAGCTTGCGGCGCCGCCCGGAACCACCGGGGGCGTGCGGGGCGGGGGTGGCCGTGGACTGCGCCGACGGCAGTCCCGGCTGAGAGTGACGCATCGCCTGAGCCTGCTGTGCGTGCTGAGCCTGCTGTGCTTGCTGCAGCTGTTGCGCTTGCTGCAACTGCTGTGACTGCTGCACCTGCGCGGCCTGCCGGGTGAACGGCACGCCCTGCCCCAGGGTCCGCACGCTGATGGCGCGGCCCTGCGTCGAGTTGGGGTCCATGGGCTGGCCCGCGGCGGCCTCTGCGGGCAACGGCTGCGCCGCCCGCGGCTGTCCGACGGCGGCCTCGGGCGGAAGCGGGGTACCACCGCTGGGCGTTGTCGTCACCGCTGCGGGCTGCGCCGCCGCGGGGGCGGGGACCGGGCCGGGGGCCGCTTCGGCCGGGAGCGGCTGACCCTGGCCGGCCGCGTTCGGCACGGGTGGGGGAGCCGCCTGGGCGGGGAGCGGCTGACCTGCGGCCGGCTGCCCGGGCAACGGCTGCCCGGGGACGGGCGCGGCTGCCGGAACAGGCTGCCCGGGGGCGGGCTGGGCACCGGCAGGCTGCGCGACGGCGACGGGCCGTCCCACTTGCTGCGGCTGAGCTGAGGGCTGCGGCTGGGGCTGCTGGGGCTGAACCTGTGCCGGGGCGGCGACCTCCGCGGCCTGGGCGACGGCCCGTCGACGGCGGCCCGTGGGCGCGCTCGTCGGGTGCGGCTGAGGCGGGGTGTGGTCGTCGGCCTGGTCGTGCGGGACGGCGTCGTGCCGCCCGTGGTCGAACGCGGAATCCTCGGCGGAGCCCTGAACGGGCGCCTGAGCCTGTGAGGGAACCGGTCCCTGCGCGGGAACCGGCCCCAGTGCGGGAAGCGGTCCCTGTGCGGGAACCGGCCCCTGTGCGGGAACCTGCACCGCTCCCGGGGCCGGAACCGAACCCGGAATCGGCCCCACGGCTCGGGCGGCCTGGGGAGACTGCGCGGCCTGGGGAGCCTGGGCGGCCTGGGCGTTCGCACTCGTGCCGACGGCACCGTCCGGCGTCCGGTCGGCCTGCGCGGGCGGCAGGGCGAACACCGCGCGGGGCCCCGCCTCCTGCGCGGCGGCGCGCTCGTTGGCGGCGGCCAGGGCACGCCGTCGCCTGCCCGTCGGCTGTCCGTCCTCCGTCTGCGCCTGTGCCATGGCTCCCGGACCCGTGCCCGGAGCGTCGGCCGGCGCGCCCGCCGACGCCGGCAGCGCGGGCGGCAACGCGTTCTGCGGCTGCCGGCCGTCGGGCGCCCGGTGCGGGGGCCGCTGGCCGCCCGGCACGGGTACGCCCTGCGGCGGAACGGTGCCGCCGAGTCCCGTACCCGAGGCCGCGGTTCCCGCCGCGTGCTCGGCTGCCGTGACGACGGCGCCCTCGCTCACCCCGCCGTCGAGTGCCGCGGGCATCCCCGCGTCGGCCCCCACGACGGCGACCTCGGCCGACCGCCCACGCCGCCGCCCGGTGCCGCCGGAGCCGTCCGGGCCCTCGGCCTCGTCCACGGCGGGCGGCAGCTCGCCCGGCGTCTCCTCCGGGGCCGCGGCCCCGGCCCGCCTGCGCCGTCGTCCGGTCGGAACCGCCGCCTCCGCGTCGGCGCCGCCCTCCGCCGCCGGGACGTCGCCCTCCAGGAAGGCGTCCACGGAGGACCGCCGTGCCCGTCGGCGCCCACCGGCGGCGTACTCGCCCGGAACGTCCTCCTCCGAGGCCATGGCGTTCGCGGGGGCCGCCGAGGCGGCGCCGCCTCCGGCCGCCAGAGCGGGCAGGGCCATGGCCGCCGGAGCCGCCATGGCCCCCGCACCACCGCCCAACGGCACCTCCAGCACGTACGCGCTGCCGCTCATGCCCGGTACCTCGTGCGTCTGCAGCACGCCCCCGTGCGCCCGCACGATCCCGCGCACGATCGGTTCGTGCACGGGGTCGCCGCCGGCGTACGGCCCGCGCACCTCGATGCGGACGACCTCGCCGCGCTGGGCGGCCGCCACCACCACCGTGTTGTCCATGTAACCGCCCGCCGAGACGGGCGCGTTGCCGGTGGCGTCGACGCCGGCGACGTCGGCCACGAGGTGCGCGAGCGCGGTCGCGAGGAGCCGCGCGTCGACCTCGGCCTCGATGGGCGGCGCGTGCACGGCGAACTGCACCCGTCCCGGCCCGATGAGATCCACCGCGCCGTCGACACCGGCGGCGACGACGGCGTCGAGCATCACCTTCGACCGGGCGATGACCTCCGACCCGGTGTCGAGACGCTGGTAGCCGAGCACGTTGTCGATGAGCGTGGTGATCCGCGAGTAGCCGGCCGACAGGTGGTGGAGCACCTGGTTGGCCTCGGGCCAGAGCTGACCGGCGTCGTCCGCGGCGAGCGCCGCCAGCTCGCGGCGCAGTTCGTCCAGGGGACCGCGCAGGGACTCTCCCAGCAGGGTGAGCAGCTGCTCGTGTCGCCCGGCGAGCGCCTCGTACCGGTCCTTCTCGCGCTCGCCGAGCGAGGCGTAGCGCTCCTCGCCGGCCGCGAGCTCCTCCTCGTGCCGCTCGCGCAGCTCCTCGAGCTCGGTGACGTGCTGCTGGCGCAGCGCGGTGAGGTCGGAGGCGTGCTCCTCGGAGAGCTTCTCCAACTCCTCGGCGTGCCGCTTCTCGACGCCGTCCTTCTCCTCGGCGAGGGCGTCGAAGGGCCGCCGGTCGGTGAAGGTCATGACGGCGCCGACGAGCTGATCACCGTCGCGCACGGGCGCGGTCGTCAGATCGACCGCCACCCTGTCCCCGCTCTTGGACCACAGGACCTGGCCGCGCACCCGGTGCTTGCGCCCGGACCGCAGGGTGTCGGCGAGCGGCGACTCGTCGTACGGGAACGGCGAGCCGTCGGCGCGGGAGTGCAGCACGAGGGTGTGCAGCTCCTTGGCGCCGAGATCGCTGGCCCGGTATCCCAGTATCTGGGCGGCGGCCGGATTGACGAGGACGATCCGGCCGTCGGTGTCGGTCCCCACGACGCCCTCGGACGCGGCCCTGAGGATCATCTCGGTCTGCCGCTGCGAACGCGCCAGCTCGGCCTCGGTGTCGACGGTCCCGGACAGGTCGCGCACGACGAGCATCAGCAGTTCGTCGGAGGCGGAGGAGTAGCCGTAGCCGTCGTAGGCCTGCTGACCGTTCTCGAGGTTGGCGCTGGTGACCTCGACCGGGAACTCGCTGCCGTCGGTGCGGCGCGCGACCATCCGGGTCGGCTTGGTCCGCCCGCGCGGGTCCATGTGATCGGGCCGCCGCATGGACCCGGGGATGAGCTTGGAGTCGAACTGCGGCAACAGATCGAGCAGCCCCCGCCCCACCAGCGCGGTACCCGGCGTCTCGAACGCCTCCAGCGCGATGGTGTTCGCGTTGACGACGGTTCCGTTGGCGTTGACCAGCAACAACGCATCGGGGAGCGCGTCGAGTATGGCTGCGAGGCGAGCAGCGCCTCGGGATGGCCTGCTGCTCACGAGTCGCTTCCTCCCTGTTACCGCACCTTGCCGACCGTTCGGGCCATCTTGCCAACCGGCCCGCACCGTGTCACGCGAGGGAGTCTAAGGGCTGGGGTCCCGTCGGCGGCGCCGGATGAGAGGGAGCTCGCACGACGAAGTGACACAGAACGTGTGTCCTCACCTGTCGTGGCCCGTCCCCGCACGGGGTGGACCGCCGCCGCGCCCGCCCCGTATCCCGCTCGGGCTGCGCGGGACCTTCGCGCGACCTTTACGGAACCGGTGCTTCCGCCACGGCTCGCCTGTACGCGCACGACCGCGGCGGCGGTACGGGGCTCGTCGGACACCGGGCGCGCGTCAGCGGGCGGCCGGGCGCAGGTCGGGCAGCAGCGGCACGAGCCGGTCCCACCGCTCGATCCGGCAGCCGTTGCTGCGGTCGTACGTCGCGTCGACCGGCCGCCCGGCCCAGCGGCCCGTGACATGGGCGGTGGCCGGCCCGCCGTACCGCATGGTGCAGACGCCGCCGTCCGGAGCGGGCGCGAAGGCATCCCTGCCCCACCGGGTGTTGCGGTCCACGGCCCGACAGGCGCTTCCCACGTCCGGGTGACTGCCGCCTCCCGGGTGGCAGTACAGCTCGAACGTCCCGTCCGCCCGCCCGCCGGCGTGCCGGACGGTGACCGTGAGGTGATCACCGGAGACCCGGTCCTCCTCCCGGACGGGCGGAGGCGCGAGCGACGCGAGCGAGGTGACGTCGGCGACGACCGGCGTCACGGCCCCGGCCGTCCCGGAGGCGTACGCGGTGACCGGCCCGCCGGCGGAAGAGGCGACCACGGCGGCACAGGCGGCGGAAGCGGCGACGACGAGCCGTCGCAGTGACCGGAGCGACCGGAGTGATCGGAGTGGTCGGAGTGAGGTGACCTGCAACATGACAGGACTAACGCGAGGCCCCGGACGACGTTGCGCCCGGCAACCGCTTTGCCCTGCGACCCACCTGCCTAGTACCGTGGACGCCGATTGGTGACACGCCCTTCGACTGTGTCATCATCTGCACGCACCACTCGCCCACCCGCGAGCGGTTGTGCTGGAGGCGTCGCCTAGTCCGGTCTATGGCGCCGCACTGCTAATGCGGTTTGGGACTTCAATCCCATCGAGGGTTCAAATCCCTCCGCCTCCGCGCGATCACCGAAGCCCCGGTCCAGAGGACCGGGGCTTCGTCGTTCCGCAGAGCCCCCGGACAGGCGTTTCCGCAGCTCACAAGCGGTATGGCAAACGGATTTCACATGTCGGCGGCAGTCATGTAATGTTCTTCCTGTCGCCGCGAGCGGGCCGCAAGGGCCGAGAGCGAAGACAGAAAAACCGAATAACAAGCACTCGTAGCTTAACGGATAGAGCATCTGACTACGGATCAGAAGGTTGCAGGTTCGAATCCTGCCGAGTGCACAGCTGCCCAGAGGCCCCAAGGATCACTCCTTGGGGCCTCTGGTTTTTGCCTTGACGGCAGTGTTTGACGGCAACCGGCTGCGGGGCGGATCAGACCCCTCGGTTCGGTCGTCCTGACATGCCGCTCCGGCTCTCGCAGCCCGGCTCTCAGGTTCCTTCCCGCCGACAGGGGGACGCCGGTTGCTTGCCCGCGGGAGGTCTTTCACCACGGCAATTGCCAACGTAAGAGTCCGTTTCGGCCGCTGACGATCACAGCGGCATTGCGCATCATCGGCAGCCCTCGTGCCATGACAACCTGCCTGCCGACACACCCATTTGGAGCCGGAGGTACACCGCGCGTGGCGGCGAAGACCAATCCCACTGTCAGGAGACGCCGTCTCGGCGCCGAGCTGCGTCGGCTCCGCGTGCTCAGTGGGTTGAAGAGCACAGAAGTGGCTGAGCGGCTCATGGTCTCTCAGCCCAAGATCAGTCATCTGGAGAACGGCAACCGCGCCATCAGCCCCCGTGATGTGCGCGACCTGTGCGTGATCTACGAAGTGACGGACCAGCAAGTCATCGACTCCCTGATGGAGATGGCCAGGGAATCCGGTCAGCGGGGCTGGTGGCACTCCTACGGCGAGCTCTCCGGCAGCGTCTACATCGGCCTGGAGACGGACGCCGCTTCCCTGCACACCCACGCGCCCATGATGGTGCCCGATCTGCTGCAGACCCCTGCCTACGCCCAGGCTGTCATCGGGGAAACCATCCCTCGGCTCACTGCCGAACAGGCCGCCACGCAGCTCAAGGTCCGGCTGCGCCGACAGCACCGGATCTACGACCTGGCCTGCCCGCTGCGCCTGTGGGTCATCATCGACGAGTCGGCTCTGCGCCGCGTCGTCGGCAGCCCGGACATCATGCGTGAACAACTGGAGCACCTGAAGGCACTCAGCGCGGAGCCGCACATCACGGTGCAGGTCCTTCCCTACACGGTCGGCGCTCATCCGGGTCTGTCAGGACAGTTCTCCATCCTGCGGTTCGCCGACAGTCCCGAGGCGGGGGTGGTGTACCTGGAACGGTTCGCCAGCGACCTCTTCCTGGAGAAGCCGTCCGACGTGCGGCACTACAACGTCATGTACGACCACCTCCAGGCGCAGGCCCTCACCCCGGACAGCAGCCGCGACTTCATCACCGACATCGCCAAGACGTACGTCGACGCGATGCTCCCGTCCTGAGTGACCGCGTACGAACCACAGGTCAGCGGGAAGGCTTTGGTGAGGAGCCGGTGCATCGCCGCGGGCTCAATCGAGGGTGGCGAGGTGATCGGCATCGCCGCCTCGCCACTCGATGAGGAAGATGGTCGCGTCGTCGGTGGTGGTGCCGCCGCGTTCCTGTTTCAGGGCGTGGGAGAGCGCTCGTACCACCGCCCGTACCTGGGGGCGGTCGCGGAGGATCCGATTGGTCCACTCGATCAGCTGCTCCTCACCGAACTGTTCTCCACCGGCCTGGTGCTCCTCGAACAGGCCGTCGGTGAAGCACAGCAACCGGTCCCCGGGGTGCAGCATCCGCTCGCTGACCACCGGCTCCTCACCGCCGAAGCCGACCGGCAACGTGGTCGGGCTCTCCAGCCGGTCCACGACTGCGCGGTCACGGATCAGGAAAGGAGCCGGGTGGCCGGCGTTGACCCACAGCAGCCGGCCCGTGGTGATGTCCAGGGTCATCATCTGAGCGGTGACGAAGTGGTCGTGGCCGAACTGTTCATTGATGGCCCTGTCCATGAACGCATACACCTGGGACAGATCCGTATGGGCCCGTCGCGTGTGGCGATAGGCGCCGATGGCCACCGTCGCCATGGTCGCCGCGTCCAGCCCGTGGCCCATCGCGTCGATCATGGCCGCGTGCAGGATGTCGCCGTTGAGGGCATAGTCGAAGCTGTCGCCGGCCACGTCGTAGGCGGGCTCCAGGATCCCGGCCACCTCGACCTGCGGCACGGTCATCGACAGCGGGGGCAGTAACGACCACTGGACCTCCGCGGCCACACTCATCGGGGCACTGCGGCGGGCCTGGAAGAACTGGTCGGTGTAGGCGTCCTTGGTGACGATCATGTCAGCGACCAGACCGGCGAGTCTGCGCAGCAGGCGCCGGTCGTCGTCATCGACCCTGTCCAGGGTCACGGCCATCACCCCGATCTGGTCGCTGCCGTCCAGCAACGGCAGGTACATCCGCACACTGCCGTCCTGCGGCACCTCCACCGTTCTGCGGCTCAGGAAAGCCTCGCCTGCGGGGGAGTCCTCGACCGACTCGGGGCCGCCCAGCTTCAGCCGCCGGCCCGGCAGCGGCACCAGCAGCACCTGCTCGTAGTCCTGGAGAAGGATGGAGACGTCCCTTCCCCCGACCCTGGCCACCTCTTCCGCGACGAGTGGGGCGATCAACTGCGGCGGCATCTCGTGGGCGCGGTCCAGCAGTACTCCCAACAGCCGTTCGCCGAACCCCTCCGACCGGTCCACCCCGATCCGGTCCGGCTTGCGCCCAGCATCCGTCATGGCTGTCCGCTTCCCTTCGTCCCGGGCACGGGGAACTGATCGGGTGGCAGCGTCCACGTCCGCGCGGTGTTCGCCAGGCGGCCCGATGTCCCGGCCTCGTCGAACCGCAGCCGGTGCGGTCGGTGCCGAACGGACGGCGCCGGCGCTTCCAGCACCCCGACCACGTGTCCGGACGTGGCGTCCCGACGCGACGCACACCCCGCTCCTCCCCGGATCCACCCGGCAGGCACGGCGAGCAGCGTGGCACGAGGCAGTCGACCGGCACAGGCTCGCATCGCCGATCGGTCCGACGAGCCGATTACGCCATGGGCGGCACGGCGCCCCGGACATCGGTCACCACCAGAGGCCTGGGCGGCGGGAGCGGGAGCATGCCGACCGATGAGCGGGCCGGGTTCGTGACACCGGACACCGGTCTTCCTCGAACGGGCCGTCGGCGGCCACGGCGGCCATCACGCCTTTCTCCCGGCGGCCGTGTTCCTCGTGCTTCAACGACCCCGGCGTATACACACCGGGGCCGCCCTTCCGGGCCGGTCGCACGTGAGAGTGTGCCGACCCGTTTTCATGGTAGCCCTAGTGCATTTTTCGGGCATATGGCATCTTGCGGTTCTCGCGGGCCAGGGGTTCGTCGGTCTGCTCCCGGTATTGCGACCCTGGTGCCCGGTATCGAGACGGCGTCCTTGCACGGTGGCCCGGACGGTGCGTCGTCCGGGAGAACGGCTGGTCACACTTCCCCCACCGGGGCCTTCGAGCCGACGGCACGGCCCGTGCGGCTCGGCCGGGGAGTACGCTCGAAGTACCGAGGATATTTCGCGCACCGGCTTCCAAGCTCGTGTCGTTTTCGGCGATCCAATAGGCCGGGCCGACCGTGGTCGGCCCGGGGCAGGGTTCGCGTCATGACTGCGACCATTTCCCTCTCGCCGATACTCGAAGACCGGCTCTCGTCGTCCTCCGCCCTTTCTTCCTCTCTCCGCCTGTCGCTGGCTCCTGTCGGCTCCGCCCCGGCGTTGCTGGACGGCGCCTGGTGGCCCCGTTCCCGTGATCTGGCTGCGGAACTGCCGATCCTGGCTGCGGTACTGGATCCGTTGTGGGGGCGGATCACCCGGGTCACGGTGAATCCCACCCACTGGCCCGTCGTCCCGCGCAAGGTGCCCGTCGCGGGGCATGTGGTGAAGGTGGGCTGGTTCCTGGCCGAGCAGGATCCGCACGAACTGCTCCTGCTCTCCTACCGCACGGGCCGCTGGAACCTGCTGGTGGTGCCGCCTCGGACGGATCCGGTCTCGGCGGCCTGGCTGATGTCCGCCGCGAGCGCCCCCCTGGGCACGTCGACCGCGAGCCGGTTGATGCGGGAGGCGGCGCGCCTGCGGGCGGTGTCCGAGACCGACCGGGCCGTGGAAGCGGTCTGGGACTCCGAGGGCGGGCACGGAGTCCGCGAGACGGCCGCGCGGCCACGGATCCCGGGAGTCATGGCCGAGGGCGTACCCGAGCCGTTGCACCTGTCGCGGCCCGGTCCTCTGCCGATGGGGATGTGAGGACCATGGAGACCTTCGTGGCCGTGGCCGTGGTCCTGGCGATGATCGCTCTGGGTGTCCTCCTCATCCACCTGGCCAACCGGCAACACGCGATCGCACCGCCGCCCTCCACCGAAGCCGCCCCTGGGGCGACCTGGCGGAGACGCGGCACCGGGAAGGGAGTGAGGTGAGTCCCCATGATCCCCGTCATGCTCTTGGCGGACACCGGCAGGGATCCGATACTCCCCGGTACCGCGGTCCTGCGGATGGAGACGACGCCCCAGCGCACGGGGACGTTCGACGGCGCGTGGTGGCCGAGGTCACGTGACCTCGAGAGTCAACTGTCCGGACTGCTGACCGTGTTGACCGCCAGGCTGGGCCCTCTGGCCCGCGTCGGCCTCGATGCGGGCGCCTGGGACGAGAGGCCGGTTCATCTGGTCGTCGACGGTCGTACCGTCCGCATCGACTGGTCGGCCGTCGGCGACGACACCATGATCGTCACTCGGGGCGAACAGGACCACTTCATGTTCCTGGTGATCCCTCCGCAGACGGCTCCCTCGCTCGCTCGCGCCGCGATGGCCATGGCCGTACGGGACGACAACGACGCCTCTGCCGAACGGATTCTCGCCGCCACCGGCGTCACCCCCGCCGACCGGACGAACGTACTGCCCGGCGCTCCCGGCTGACAGCCCGGCGGGTCCCTCGACGCGGGCTCCGGTGCCGGAGGTCGCGTCCAAGAACTAAGGGCTCCTCACGCGGAGCGTCGAACAGCTCACGGCGTCCGGGTACGTCCTTGCGATCCTCGAGTCGATGTTGCCGATGGCTCGTCGTATTCGAGGGTGGCGCGTAGTCGGAAATGCGAATCAGAGTATTTCCGCAGTACTGTCCGCTGTCTGAGTGAGGTGGAAATTCCCCTGTTTCGTTGCTGCCGGGGCAAGGATATTTCTGCGTAATATGCGGCAGCAATGAAAAGGCTTCCGGGTGATCGGTAGGGCCCGGTACGCCACGGCCCCCACAGAAAATGGCTTTGATGAAGCTGAAGATCCCCCAAGCAGCTGACCGCCGCACTCTGTCCGGCTTGCTGGCATCCGCCCTCGCGGCGACGGTTTCCGCTGCGATGGTCTTCCTGACGCCGACGGCCGCGTCGGCGATCGCATTGCCCGTACCTCTGGGCACAACCGCCACTTACTCCGTTCTGGCGGGTGCGGGAGTCACCAACACCGGCAACTCGGTGCTCGCCCACGACCTCGGGACGCACCCGACTCCGTCGATCACCGGATTCCCGCCCGGTCAGGTGGGCGGTGCCATCCACGCTGCGGACGCTGCGGCCCTCTAGGCGAAGGCCGACCTGCTCGTGGCGTACAACAACGCTGCCGGCCAGGCCGTGGACTTCGCGCTTCCGGCCGGAATCGGCGGAGGCCCGGCGCTGCTTCCCGGCGTCTACCACGCCACAGCCGGTGTCGGCATCACCGGCGACCTGGTCCTGGACGGTCAGGGCAGCTCCGACGCGGTCTGGGTGTTCCAGATTCCCGAGTCCCTGACGACGGCAACCTCCAGCCGGATCCTCCTCACCAACGGCGCTTCGGCCTGCAACGTGTTCTGGCAGATCGGCGAAGACGCGTCGCTCGGCGTCACGACCAGCTTCGTGGGCACCCTCATGGCCGAGAACTCGATCACCGCGAACCAGGGAACGAACGTCGAGGGCCGTTTGCTGGCCCAGGTAGGTTCTGTGACCCTCAACAACAACAGGATCTTCCTCGGTAGCTGCGCGACCTCCACCACGGGTGGAACGACCACCGGTACCACCACCGGTACAACCACCGGTACAACCACCGGCACCACCACCGGTACAACCACCGGTACAACCACCGGCACCACCACCGGTACAACCACCGGCACCACCGGCGGCACGACCACCAGTGGGGGGCTCCTCGGTGGCGGCCTCGTCAGCGGTGGCCTCTTGGGCGGGCCCATCGTCGGGACCGGCGGCACCTCGGGCAACACCGCCGGTAACTCGTCCGGAAACACCGCGGGCAACACCGCCGGGAACACCACCGGCGGGAACACCGCGGGCAACAGCGCCGGAAACACCACCGGCGGAAACGGCCACGGCGGGAACGGTCATGCGCCGGGCGGACCGGGCCATGGTGACCACGGAAAGCCGGACCACGGCGGACTCGACCTCGGGCAGTACATGCACCCCGGAAAGCCCGACCACGGCCACGGGGACCACGGCAAGGGCGACCACGGCCACGGGGACCACGGCAAGGGCGACCACGGCAACGGGGACCACGGCAAGGGCGACCACGGCAACGGGGACCACGGCAAGGGCGACCACGGCAAGCAGTCGGACGAGAACTTCGGCTACGACGACGTGCCCAAGAGCCACCAGGGCGACGACCACTCCCAGGGTTACGAGGGCTAGGCACCGCACCGCGGTCGGTCCGCTCACCGGATGACGGCGCGCGGCGGAATTCTCATCGATTCCGCCGCGCGCCGTCGGGGGCGGGCCGACGCGGAATGCAGGTGCGGTCAGCTGAAACGAGAAAGACAGGGTACGTGGTGTCGAGCGGAATTGACTCAGCGGATGTGAACGAAGTCCCGCACCTTGAATCAGGCCCGGTCGTGCAGGAATGTGCTGACGCGACGGCCGCTCCGCCCAAGCTGCCGAGACCCAAGCTGCCGAGAGGTGCCCGTGCGCTGAAATGCGGACTGTGTGCCACTGTGGTCCTGTGCCTGACGGCGAGTGTCGTCCATGTGATTCTGGTGTTCCTCCATGTGGCACCGCCCAACACCATCTCCAAGAAATACAGCCCGCTGATCAATTCATGGGTTTATCCCTTCTTCGAACAGAATTGGCGGCTTTTCGCTCCGGACCCTGAATCCGTAAACCGGCAGATTCTGGCGAGAACCGCGCACACCGGTTCCGACGGATCGTTTCAGGTGAGTCCCTGGTTCGACCTGAGCGCCGTGGACCGTTCCGCAGTCCTGCATGATCCGTTCCCGAGCCACACAGCACAGAACCTGTTGCGCCGTGCCTGGGCCGGCTACGTCGACTCGCACGGAGGAGACGACAGGGCGCGCACCGAACGTGCCCTGATGATGCAGAAGTACCTCGGCAACATCGCCGCGGACCGCGCCGCCGCCCGCGAGAACGGCCCCTTCGACTTCATCCAGCTCCGCGTTGTCACACTGCCCATCCCCGTGGCCGGCCCCGCCGTCGGCAACCGCCCGCCGACTGCCGAGAACCGGCTCCTGCCCTGGTGGAAGGTGACCCGCCATGGAAAATGAGGCGCAGAGGTCCGTGTCCGCCGGCGTCGACCGATGGCTCGCCGGCCGGATCACCGTCGCGTGGGACCTCCTGACCGGCCGTCCGGTGTCCCTGTACGCGGCATCGGTGCTGCGCATCGGCTACGGACTGCTCTACCTGATCTTTCTGCTGCGCGAGTTCCCGCACCGTGACGAGATCTGGGGCCCGGGTTCTGCGTGGACGCCGGCCCTGGCACACCAGCTCTTCGAGCAGACGGGCTGGTTCAGCGTTCTGGTCCTGTCCGACAGCCGTGCCTACTTCGAGCTCTGCTATGTGCTGGCGCTGGTCACGACCGCACTGTTCATGCTGGGCTGGCGAACCCGTGTCCTGTCGGTCCTCTTCGCCGTCGTGGTGACCTCGTTCCACGGTCGGGCGATCTTCATGACGGACGGGGGCGACAACCTGGTCCTGCTGATGTCCCTCTACCTCGTCCTCACCGCGTGCGGCCGGCGCTGGTCCCTGGACGCCCGCAGAAACAGGCTGAAGGCGGCCCGCGCGGGCAGCGCGTCCGAACCGGTCGGGAGTCCCTTCGCCCGGCAACTCCGCCATGCCCGCACCACGTTGATCACGGTGGTGCACAACTGCGGCATGTTCGTCATGGCGGCGCAGGTCTGCTTCCTGTACGGATCAGCCGGCCTGTACAAGGTCCAGGGAGCCTTCTGGGGCGGCGGCACCGCGCTCCACTACGTCCTGAACCTCGAACTGTTCCAGCCCTGGCCCGCCCTCTCGCACTTCGTGGACGAGCACACGCTCGTGGTCGCCGTCGCCGGCTACCTGACCGTGCTGTTGCAGGTGGCCTTCCCGTTCGTGCTCTTCGGCAGGCTCAAGTACCCCGTCCTCGCGATGCTGCTGGGCATGCACATCAGCATCGCCGTGCTGATGGGGCTGCCTCTCTTCTCCGGCGCGATGATCGTCGCGGACGCCGTGTTCCTTCCCGACCGCTGCTACACCCTCCTGCCCCATCTCTGCCGACGAGCGGTGCAGTGGACGGGCAATGGACGGCCGGCGCCCGGAGCGGCGGCATGCCCCGGAGCCGTACCTGCGCAAGGCGGGCCCGGCGGCGCACCCGGCTCGAAGCATCGAGTCGTGCTCCCGGCACGACGGAAGGACACCACGCACGTCACCGAGCCCGCGCCGTCCAAGTCTTCCCCGACAACGGCTGACTGACCCTGCCACGACGACGGGGCACGCGGCGGAGCGAGCCGCCTGATTCAGCAGACAATGACGGCCGGGGCCGGGGCCGGGGGCCGGGCTGGGCGCCGCCAGCCGGGCGGTGGCGTCTTCAGCCCGGATTTGACGGCAGTTCTGACGGCACCACGCCCTGGGCGGGGCCGTCGGGCGGCTAGGTGGGTGGTTCGCTGAAGTGGTCGAGGAGTTTTTGCTGAAGGCTCTGGAGTACCAGGTCCGGCTGTTTGAGCATCGCGAGGCGCCGCACCGCGGTGGCGGCGTACTCCTCGCCCTCGCCCACCGCCGCCGCGATCACGTACCCGTTCAGCGCGTCCATGCTCGACGCCGCGCCGAAGTCCTGCCCGGTGGGCAGCAGACAGCGGTCCAGCGAAGTCCCGTCGCTGGTGATCGTGTTCGCGATGACCGAAGGCTGCCAGTCCTCGGCGTTGGTGAGCGAATGATGGGTGTCGAACCGGACGGTGACCCGCTCGTCGGCGCCGATCGCCACCACGTACCGGCCCTCTTCGTCGGTGAACACGTGATCGATCTCGGTCAGGTCGGACCGATAGACACTCACCTTGATCATGAAAATGGGAGCGTTGTCAGAAAGCGCTCGCACCAGTCCGAACACCTGGGTCTCCTCCCGGTCGGACCACCTCTGGAAGCGACGCCACCCCGTGTCCAGTCTGGGTGGCTCCCGTCGCCGCCGCCAGTCGTACGAGACTTCGTCCCGGGCCCGGCTCGAAGGAGTTGCGGGACACTGTCCGGCATGCCGGTCTCGTTGCATCACCTAGTCATCGACGCTCATGATCTGCCCGGCCTGGCCCGGTTCTGGGCCGAGGCGCTGGGGTGGCGGATCCTGTCCGAGCGGGAGCGGGAGGTGGTGATCGGGGCGGACGAGACGGCCCCGGTGGGGATCTGCTTCATGCCGGTGTCGGATCGCAAGGCCGTCAAGAACCGGCTGCATCTCGATCTGACGGCTCCGGCGGAGGAGCGCGAGGCCGAGATCGAGCGGCTCCTGGCGCTCGGCGCTCGCCGGGCGGACGTCGGGCAGAGCGGCGACGAGTCGTGGACCGTGCTGGCCGATCCCGAGGGGAACGAGTTCTGCGTGGTCCGCCCGAAGACCACCCTCGTCCGGTAGGCGTCGTCCGGTCCCGCGGTACGGCGGCGGAGTACGGGGTGGCCGTTCAGCCGTCGTGCAGGCGGAGTTCCTCGCGGTAGGTGTTGGCCAGGCCGGTGGCGCGGGCGAACCAGTCCGTCAGGACGGCGGTCTCCTCGGGGGAGTACTCCGCGAAGAGGGCGTTGAGGCGGGCGTAGTACGGCTCGTAGAGGGCGTGGACGCGGGCGACGGCGGAGGGGATCGCGGCGACGCGGACCCGGCGACGGTCCTCGGGGTCGGGGCGGCGGGTGACATAGCCGGCGCGTTCCAGGCGGTTGAGGATGCCGGTCACGGCTCCCGTCGTGACGTGGACGCGGGTCGCGAGGTCACCGGCGGTGAGGAGGTCCTCGCCGGCCTGGATGACGTAGCCGAAGCAGGTCAGGTCGGTGACGTTCAGGCCCAGGCGCTGGGCCATCTCCTGCTGGCCGACCATGCTGGCCGCGATGAGGTCGTCCATCGCCGCGAGCGCCTGCGCGGGGGTGGCGGCGGGGCGGGCGTGGTGCGGCGGTGTCGGCTCGGCTGGCATCCGGGGGCTGCTCTCTTTTCCTTGCTCATCGGGCTGCGGGGTTCTGCTGGGTCCTTGTTATCCGCTTTCGGTTTCTCTTACCCTCTAAGAGGTTCATTACCGCAACTTCTTAGAAGGTGAGGCAATCGTGGCGGGTCATCTGTACGACGAGGGGCATACGGTCGCCGGCTGGACCGGCGTCGGGATCGTGACGGTCGGGACCGCCGTGGTGGGGGTGGGGGTGTGTGCCGTGTCCGGGGTTCTCCTGGCCGGCGGACTCGTGGTCGTGGGGCTGGGCGCGTTGGTCACCTGGGGGCTGCATCTCGCCGGGTGGGGCAAGCCGCCGGGCGTGCGGCCGCGGGCCGAGTGGGGGATGCGGGTCCGGGATCCGTGGGCCCGGGAGGGGCACCCGGGGTGCGTCGGATGCCGGCTCGCGGGGCGAGCGTCCAAGGTCCGGGTCGTGGTGTCAGTGCCTGGGCCTACCGTGGTGGGTGATGGCACAGGCATGGAAGTGCGCGGGGCTGCGGTGGTCGGCGGAGGGGCCGGAGCTGACGTGGGACGGGGGGCGTCGTAGCCCGTTGTCCTGGGGGAAGCGGGTCTCCTTCGCGGTGGTGGAGGGGGGCGTACGGGAGTGTGCGGGTGCTCGTGGGCACGCCTGCCCCCGGCGGGTGGTCGTGCCGGGGAGGAGCGCGGGCGGTCGGTGCGAGGAGTGTGCGCGGCTGGACCGGGCGCACTCCGTCGCCGCGGACCGGGTCGCCGACGACCCGCGGCCGTACCGCGTGTACCTCGCGTGGTTCGGGCCCGGTCTGGTCAAGGTCGGGATCACGGCGGTCGAGCGGGGCTCGGTGCGGTTGCTGGAGCAGGGCGCCGTCTGCTTCAGCCCGCTCGGCAGCGGGCCGCTGATGGCCGCCCGGCGTACCGAGGAGCTCCTGCGGGCCGCTCTGCGGGTGCCGGACCGGATTCCGTACGCCGTGAAGCGTGCGGTGCGGTCCGCGCTGCCGGAAACGGAAGGGGAACGGGCCGAGGAGATCCGCGAGGTGTACGCGCGGGCCGTGGAACTGGGCGGCTGGCCCGAGTCGTTGGAGCGCGCGCCCTTCCGCCCGGTCGATCACGTGCGGGCGTTCGGGCTGGCCGGAGCGCCGGCCGCGCTCGGGGAGGTGGGCGAGCTCGTCCCCGGCGGAGCGGTGAGCGGGGAACTCGTGTCGGCTGCCGGACCCGATCTGCACCTCGCGACCCCGGACGGGGTGGTCGTGCTCGACACGCGGTTGATGCGGGGGTGGCAGCTGGTGCCGGTGGCGGGCGGTGAACCCGCCTTCCCTGTACGCCACTTCGAGGCCGGGGCGGACCATCGTCAGGACGGCCTGTTCTGAGAAGCCGCGCGGACCTGCGTCGAGTCGGCTCGGGCGAGGAGCGGCGCGGACCTGCGTCGAGTCGGCTCGGGCGGGGGGCGGCCGGGCGTCGAGTCGGCTCGGGCGGGGAGTTGGCGCGGGTGAGGAGTCGGCTCGGGTAAAGAGTTGGATCCCGCCGGGATCCCTTTCGGTAAGAAGGGTGGACCGGAGTGGGGCGCCCGGCTGATCGTGGGTGACATGAGCGAACAGCGCATGACACCTGTTTCCGCATTTCAACCCCCCTACTACGCCGTGGTCTTCACCTCCGTGCGCACCGAGGAGGACGCCGGTTACGGGGAGACCGCCGAGCGGCTGGGCGAGCTGGTCCAGGACGTCCCGGGGTTCCTGGGGGAGGACTCGGCCCGCACCCCGGGCGGACTCGCGATCACCGTCGCGTACTTCCGCGATCTCGACGGGATCGAGCAGTGGCGGGCGCACGCCGAGCACCGGGCGGCCAAGGAGCACGGACGGGCGCACTGGTACGAGCGGTACAGCCTGCACATCGCCAAGGTGGAACACAGCCACGGGTTCGAGCGGACGCCCCCGGCGATGCTCACGGAGCGCGCGTCCTGAGGGTGGCACGGCATGCCGTACCGGGCATACCGCCCTGCGAAGTCGATGTGGAGCAAAGGGTTCCCAGGTGTTGCCTGAGAGGTGCCTGTGCGTTTCTCAGGCAAATCACAGATTAGTGAAAGAGTGCTCTCAGGGGGCCCCGCCAAGGTGTTCACCATGACCACGACCTCGCCCCAGGGGCGCACCGAACTGCTGAGGCCGGACGGGAGCCCCGTCCGAGTGCTTGTGGTGGACGACGAGCTGTCGATCACCGAACTGCTGTCCATGGCTCTGCGCTATGAGGGATGGCAGATCCGGAGTGCGGGAGACGGTACCGGTGCCATCCAGACCGCGCGGGAGTTCCGCCCCGACGCCGTCGTCCTGGACATGATGCTGCCCGACATGGACGGGCTGACCGTCCTGGGACGGCTGCGTCGTGAGCTGCCCGAGGTGCCGGTGCTGTTCCTGACGGCCAAGGACGCCGTCGAGGACCGGATCGCCGGCCTCACCGCGGGCGGCGACGACTATGTCACCAAGCCGTTCAGCCTCGAAGAGGTCGTGGCCCGGCTGCGTGGTCTCATCCGGCGCTCCGGCGCCGCCGACCGCCGCTCCGACTCGGTGCTCGTCGTCGGGGACCTCACCCTCGACGAGGACAGTCACGAGGTGTCGCGGGCCGGGGACAACATCCACCTGACCGCCACCGAGTTCGAGCTGCTGCGCTTCCTGATGCGCAACCCGCGGCGCGTGCTCAGCAAGGCCCAGATACTCGACCGCGTCTGGTCGTACGACTTCGGCGGTCAGGCGAACGTCGTCGAGCTGTACATCTCCTACCTGCGGCGGAAGATCGACGCGGGACGCGAACCGATGATCCACACCCGGCGCGGCGCCGGGTACCTCATCAAGCCCGCTGTGTCATGAGCGGGCGACGACGACCGCGTGCGCAGAAGAGACGAGCGGGACAGCCGCGCACCCTGCGGACGCGGCTCGTCGTCGTGTCCGTGACCTTGATCGCCGTGATCTGCGCGGTGATCGGCACCGTGACCACACTGGTGCTGCGGGATCACCTGTACGGCCAGCTCAACGGGCGACTGGGTGAGGTCGCGGCGCGTGTGGCGCCCCGCGGCTTCGGACCGCCCGACCAGCAGAAGAACGGCACGACCGCGCCCAGCCAGCAGCAGGGCAAGGCGCAGGAGACCGATCTCGAGAAGTTCGTCACCCAGGGCCCTCAGCCGGACAGCACCATCGCGGCCAAGGTCGTCAACGGCGTCGTCACCGACGCCGAGCGTGGAGTGAAGTCCAAGGACGACTTCCAGATGAGCCCCAAGTCGCTCACGGAAGCGCAGATCAAGGTGCTCAACTCCGTCTCCCAGGACGGAAAGACGCACACCGTGGAGATCCCCGGTCTGGGTGACTACCGCGTCAAGTACGCCAGCAACGACACCTCCGGCTACTACGTCGCCATCCCCACGACGGACGTCGACAACACCATCAACACCCTGATCCTCGTCGAGATCAGCCTCACCGTCGCCGGCCTCATCGCCGCCACCCTCGCGGGCACGGTCATGGTCAGTGTCGCCACCCGTCCTCTCCGCAAGGTCGCCGCCACCGCCACCCGGGTCTCCGAACTCCCCCTGCACACCGGCGAGGTCAACCTCAGCGAGCGGGTGCCCGAGGCCGAGACCGATCCGCACACCGAGGTCGGGCAGGTCGGTGCCGCGCTCAACCGGATGCTGAACCACGTCCACGGCGCCCTGCACGCCCGCCAGGAGAGCGAGATGCGGGTCCGCCAGTTCGTCGCGGACGCCAGTCACGAGCTCCGGACGCCGCTCGCCTCCATCAGGGGATACGCCGAGCTGACCCGGCGCGGCCGGGAAGAGGTCGGCCCCGACACCCGGCACGCCCTCGGGCGTATCGAGTCCGAGGCCGGCCGGATGACCTTCCTCGTCGAGGACCTGCTCCTGCTCGCCCGGCTCGACGCGGGGCGCCCCTTGCAGTTCGAGCAGACCGACCTGGTCCCGCTGGTCATCGACACGGTCAGCGATGCCCGCGCCGCCGGACGCGACCACGTCTGGCGCCTCGAACTTCCCGACGAGCCCGCGCTCGTCTCCGCCGACGCGGCACGCCTGCAACAGGTCCTCGTCAACCTCCTCGCCAACGCCCGGACGCACACGGCGCCCGGTACGACCGTCACGGCACGCGTGCAGCGACGGGGGCCGTGGCTGTGCGTGGACGTCCAGGACAACGGCCAGGGCATCCCGGCCGATCTGCTCCCGCACGTGTTCGAACGCTTCGCCCGAGGCGACTCGGCGCGCTCCCGCACCACCGGTTCGACCGGCCTCGGCCTCGCCATCGTGCAGGCCGTGGCGACCGCGCACGGCGGCGCCGTGACGGTGGACAGCGTGCCCGGACAGACCGTCTTTACCGTGCATTTGCCCGCTCTTGCCCCCGCCGTTCCCCAGCCGTCCCCCGAAACGAACTGGCAACTCGACTCACAGGTCGAGCACAGTGCCACCACATGGGTGCAACAGGGCGCCTGACGAAAGTCGATGTCATGCGAACCGACCCTTCTCCCGGCACCCTGCCGGCGCGGGAGCACCTCCCGGCCGACACCGCCGGTACGCCTGTCCTGGACGTAGTGATCCCCGTCTACAACGAGGAGAAGGACCTCCAGCCGTGTGTCCGGAGACTGCACGACCATCTGACGCGGACCTTCCCGTACTCCTTCCGTATCACGATCGCGGACAACGCTTCGACGGACACCACCCCCCTGGTGGCCCAGCGGCTGGAAGCGCACATCCCGGAGGTCAGGAACTTCCGGCTCGAGCAGAAGGGCCGCGGCCGGGCGCTGCGGACCGTCTGGTCGGCCTCGGACGCCCCGATCCTCGCCTACATGGACGTGGACCTGTCCACCGACCTGAACGCGCTGCTGCCGCTGGTGGCACCGCTGATCTCCGGCCACTCGGACCTGGCGATCGGCTCCCGGCTGGCGCGTAGCTCCCGCGTGGTGCGCGGGCCGAAGCGGGAGTTCATCAGCCGCGCCTACAACCTCATCCTGCGCGGCTCGCTCCAGGCCCGCTTCTCGGACGCGCAGTGCGGGTTCAAGGCGATCCGGCGTGATGTCGCACAGATTCTGCTCCCCCTGGTGGAAGACACCGGCTGGTTCTTCGACACTGAGATGCTGGTACTCGCCGAACGTGCCGGCCTCCGTATCCACGAGGTGCCGGTCGACTGGGTCGACGACCCGAACTCCACGGTGCACATCGTGAAGACGGCGACGGACGACCTGAAGGGGGTATGGCGCGTGGGCCGGGCGCTGGCCACCGGTTCGCTTTCCCTGGACCGGCTGACCAGGCCGTTCGGCGACGACCCCCGCGACCGCGACATCATGGACGTACCCAAGGGCCTGGCCCGCCAGCTCGTCGGCTTCTGTGTCGTGGGTGGCCTCTCCACCCTCTTCTACCTCCTGCTCTACACCGTGTTCCGCCAGTTCGGCGGATCCCAGGTGGCCAACGCGCTGGCGCTGCTGGTGTCGGCCGTCGCCAACACCGCCGCCAACCGGCGGCTCACCTTCGGGGTGCGCGGCCCCGGCGGGGCCGTCAAGCACCAGGCCCAGGGCCTGGTCGTCTTCGGCATCGGCCTCGCGCTGACCAGCGGCTCGCTCTTCGCCCTGAACACGGCGACGTCGAGCCCCGCCCACTCCACCGAACTGGCGGTGCTGATCGCCGCCAACCTCGCGGCGACCGTGCTGCGCTTCCTGCTCTTCCGCGTCTGGGTGTTCTCCGACCGGCGCGAGGGCGACGAGCCCACGAACGGCGTGACGGCCGCCCCGGGAGCCTCCGCTCCCGCGCCCCGCGCCTCCGCCCCCGGCGCCTCCTTCCCGCCCGCCTCCGCACCGACGTACCCGACCGGCGCTCCGCAGGGCGGTGCCTCGCAGGCCGGCATTCCGCAGGCCGGCGGCCCGTCCGTGCCGCCGCCGCAGCGGCACATCGTGCACCCGCACGACCACGACACCACCACTCAGTTCCGCGCCGGCGAAGCCGCGGACGGCACCTGGAGGGACGCGACCATGCAGATGCTGCCGGTACGCCGCCCCCATGACACCGACCCGGGGGACGCCCGATGAGCACCGACATCGACCGGACGACGACCTGGGATCCGCCGCCGACCGCGGCGCCGCTCGGCACGGACCCCGACGCCCGGGAGACGGCCGTCCCGGCTCCCCGGTCGGGTGAGCCGAAGCAGCCCTGGCATCGCAGACTGTGGCGCGGCCGCCCCGAGGACCCCCGCTGGGCCCGCCCGGCCTTCCTCGGCCTGCTGGCCGCCACCCTCCTGCTCTACCTGTACAACCTGAGCGCCTCCGGTTACGCCAACTCCTTCTACTCCGCGGCCGTCCAGGCCGGCAGCCAGAGCTGGAAGGCCCTGTTCTTCGGCTCGCTGGACGCGGGCAACGCGATCACCGTCGACAAGCCCCCGGCCTCGCTGTGGCCGATGGCGCTGTCGGTCAGGCTCTTCGGCCTGAACTCCTGGGCGATCCTCGTCCCCGAGGTGCTGATGGGCGTCGGCGCGGTCGCCGTCGTGTACGCCTCGGTGCGCCGCCGGTTCAGTGCCGCGGCCGGTCTGATCGCGGGCGCCGTGCTGGCGCTGACGCCGGTCGCCGCGCTGATGTTCCGGTTCAACAACCCGGACGCGATGCTGGCCCTGCTGATGGCCGTGGCCTGCTACATGGTGGCCCGCGCCCTGGAGGACGGCCGGACGAAGTGGCTGGTGTGGGCCGGGGTCGCGATCGGCTTCGCGTTCCTCGCCAAGACCCTCCAGGCCTTCCTGATCCTGCCGCCGCTGGCGATCGTGTACGCGGTGTGCGCCCCGGTGGGCCTGAAGAAGCGGTTCGGCCAGCTGGCCGTGGCCACCGGCGCGCTCATCGTGTCCGGCGGCTGGTGGGTGGCGATCGTCGAGCTGTGGCCGGCCTCCTCCCGCCCGTACATCGGCGGTTCGCAGAACAACTCCTTCCTGGAGCTGACCTTCGGCTACAACGGCCTCGGCCGCCTGAACGGCGAGGAGACCGGCAGCGTCGGCGGCGGCGGTGGTGGCGGAGGCACCGGCCAGTGGGGTGAGACCGGCTGGGACCGGATGTTCAACTCCGAGATCGGCGGCCAGATCTCCTGGCTGCTGCCGGCCGCGCTGATCCTGCTGGTCGGTGGTCTGGTGGCCACGCGGAAGCTGAAGCGGACGTCGGCGACCCGCGGTCTGTTCCTGGTGTGGGGCGGCTCGCTGCTGATCACCACGGTCGTCTTCAGCTACATGGCGGGCATCTTCCACCAGTACTACACGGTGGCCCTCGCTCCCTACCTGGCGGCCGTGATCGGCATGGGCGCGGGTCTGCTGTGGGAGAAGCGGTCCGAGCTGTGGGCCTCGATCACCCTCGCGGCCTCGGTCGTCGCGGCGGCGTCCTGGTCGTACGTCCTGCTCAACCGCACCTCCGACTACCTGCCCTGGCTGAAGTGGCTGGTGCTGATCGGCGGCCTGGCGGCCGCGCTCGGCCTGACCTTCGCGGGCCGGATCAACCGTCAGCTCGCCCTCGCGGCGGCCTCCGTGGGCCTGGTGGCCGCGCTGGCCGGACCGACGGCGTACACCATCAGCACGCTCCAGGAGGGTCACACCGGTTCCATCGTGACCGCCGGTCCGTCCGGCGCCGGCATGATGGGCGGCGGCGGCCCGGGCGGTGGCGGTGGCGGTGGCCGAGGCGGCTTCGGCGGCGGCCAGAACGGCAACGGCAACGGCAATACGCAGAACCAGGGGCAGGGCCAGGGGCAGGGCCAGAACCAGCAGGGTGGGGGCACCGGCGGCTTCCCCGGCGGGGGCATGCCCGGCCAGAACCAGCAGAACGGCAACGGCAGCACCCAGGGCCAAGGCCAGGGCCAGGGCCAGAACCAGCAGGGCGGCCCCGGCGGTCAGACCGGTGACGGCGGCGGCATGGGCGGCGGTGGCGGCGTCGGCGGTCTGCTCAACGGCGCCTCGGTCACCGACGAGGCCAAGAAGCTGCTGGAGGCCGACTCCGGCGAGTACACGTGGGCGGCGGCCGCGATCGGCGCCCAGAACGCCGCGAGTTACCAGCTCGCCACGGGTGACGCGGTGATGGCGATCGGCGGCTTCAACGGCACCGACCCGTCCCCGACGCTGGCGCAGTTCAAGCAGTACGTGACCGACGGCAGGATCCACTACTTCATCAGCAGTGGCTCCGGCGGCGGCATGAGCGGCAGCAGCGACGGCACGTCGTCGCAGATCACCTCCTGGGTCGAGGCCAACTTCAAGAAGGTGACGGTCGGTTCGGCCACCTTCTACGACCTGACGCAGAAGGCGAGCAGCTGACGTAGCGCGCGAACGGACAAGGGCGGTGACCACGGTCACCGCCCTTCTTCGTGTCCGCTCCTCCTCGCGTCCGTCCTGCCATGCCCCGAACAATTCTGTTGTACAGCGTACGGGGGAGTCCTACGGTGTAGAACATGCCTGAGTCCCCCTCCCCGCTCCCTTCCTCGTCCGCGCCCCCGTCCCCATCGCCGCCGGGCAACTCCCCAGGGCACCCCCAGCGCTGGCTGATCCTCGGTGTCATCTGCCTCGCGCAGCTCACCGTGCTGCTCGACAACACCGTCCTGAACGTCGCCATCCCCTCGCTCACCCGGGAGCTGGACGCGGCCACCGCCGACATCCAGTGGATGATCAACGCCTACTCGCTGGTGCAGTCCGGTCTGCTGCTCACCGCCGGTAGCGCCGCCGACCGCTACGGCCGTAAGAAGATGCTGGTCGCGGGCCTGGCGCTGTTCGGCGTCGGCTCGCTTGCGGCCGGTCTCTCGGAGACCACCACCCAGCTGATCGCGGCGCGGGCCGGCATGGGTGTGGGCGGGGCGCTGCTGTTCACCACCACCCTCGCCGTGGTGATGCAGGTCTTCGTGTCCGAGGAGCAGCCGAAGGCGATCGGCATCTGGGCCGCGGTGAACTCGCTGGGCTTCGCGGCCGGCCCGCTCATCGGCGGCTTCGTCCTCAATCACTTCTGGTGGGGCGCGATCTTCCTGGTCAACCTGCCGGTGGCGGCGCTGGGCCTGGTGGCCGTCGTCACCCTGGTCCCCGAGACGAAGAACCCGCAGGGCGATCGCCCCGATCTGCTCGGCGCGTTCCTGTCGACCGTCGGGATGACCTCGCTGGTCTTCTCGATCATCTCCGGCCCCTCGCACGGCTGGACATCGGCGAGGGTCCTGGTGAGCGCGGGGCTGGCGGTCGTCGTCCTCGCCCTGTTCGCCTACTGGGAGACGCGGATCCCGTACCCCATGCTCGATCTGGCGTTCTTCCGCGACCGACGGTTCACGGGCGCGGTCGCCGGCGTGGTGCTGGTCACCTTCGGAATGGGCGGCGCGCTGTTCCTGCTCACCCAGCAGCTTCAGTTCGTCCTCGGCTACGGCCCGTTGGAGGCGGGCCTGCGGACCGCGCCGCTGGCGCTGACTGTCGTGGCCCTCAACTTCACCGGACTGTCGGCGAAGGTGATGGCCAGGCTCGGTGGGCCGGTGTCGGTGCTGGTGGGGATGGCGCTGGTGGCGGGGGGCCTGACGGCCGTCGCCACGCTCGCCTCCGGCGGCTACTCCGGGATGCTGACCGGGCTGCTGCTCATCGGCGCCGGGACGGCGGTCGCCAGCCCGGCGATGGCCTACGCGATCATGAGTTCGATCCCGCCGGCGAAGGCGGGGGTGGGCGCGGGCGTCAACGGGACGCTGGCGGAGTTCGGCACCGGGCTGGGGGTCGCCGTGCTCGGCGCCGTGCTGAACGCGCGGTTCGCGGCGGTGTCCCTGCCGGTGGCGCTGGCGGCGGCGAACTCGGTGGCGGAGAAGGCGCGGGTGATCGACTCCTTCTCCTCCGGGCTGGAGGTCAGCCTCCTGATCGGGGCGGCCGCCGTGCTGCTGGGCGGGGTGGTGGCCGCGGCCCTGCTGACCCGGGCGGAGCGCGGCGACGAGCCGTCGGTGCCGTCGGTCGCGTGAGGACGGAGGCTCCGGCGTACCGAGCCCGTCGGCCCGTCGGCCCGTCGGAGCGCCCGAGTGCCCGAGCCGCATGTCAGGGCGGTCCCCCGCAGCGCGACGACGGGTCGCGGCCTAGCATCTTCCCCAGTTACCGGAAGGAAGGTGCCTTGCCATGGCCGAGACCGCCAAGGGCGCCGCGCATCACAGTGTGTGGCTGGAGGGCAGGGCGCGTCGGCGTGGCCGTGGCGGGGGGCAGCCCTCCGGACTGGACCGGGACCGGATCACCGAGGCCACCGTGCGGCTTCTGGACGCGGAGGGGCTCGCCAAGTTCTCCATGCGGCGGCTGGCGGCCGAGCTGAACGTGACGGCGATGTCCGTGTACTGGTACGTCGACACCAAGGACGACCTGCTCGAACTCGCCCTGGACAGCGCCTTCGGCGAGCTGACGGCGCTGCCCGACCCGACGGACGAGGACGCGGACTGGCGTGAGCAGCTGCGTGTGCTGGCCACGGAGTACCGCCGGCTGCTGGTCCGCCACCCGTGGCTGTCCCCGCTGGCCGGCAACTACCTCAACATCGGCCCGAACTCGGTCGTCTTCTCCCGGACGGTCCAGCAGGTCGTCCGCCGCACCGGACTGCCCGCGTACGGCATCACGGGCGCGATCTCGGCCGTCTTCCAGTTCGTGTACGGCTACGGCACGATCGAGGGCCACTTCTTCGCGCGGGTCGCGGACACCGGTCTGACCCCGGACGAGTACTTCCACCGGGCCATGACCGCGACGGCCGGCGCCCCGCAGACCGCCGAGATCATCGAGGAGTCGAAGGCCCTCATGGCGGCCCGCGGCGGCGACACGGTCGAGGAAATGATGAGCCGCGACTTCACCTTCGCCCTGGACCTGCTGATCGCAGGCATCGAGGCAATGGTGAAACGCGGCTGACCCCCCCGGGCTCCTGGCCCGGCGGGACCGGGACTCCCGGCCTGGTGGCCTGGGGGTTCCCCGGCCCGGGCGGGCTCGGGGCTCCTGGCCCGGCGGGCCCGCGCCTACTGGTCGGCGACCAGACGGGCCGGGAAGCCGCCTGTTGCGACCGGGCCCCAGCGCCGCGGTGTGATCCGGATGATCGACTTGCCCTGCTTCAGCATGGCCCGGCGGTACTCGTCCCAGTCCGGGTGCTCGCCGGCGATGTTGCGGTAGTACTCCACGAGCGGCTCGACGGAGTCGGGCGTGTCGATCACCTCGGCGTCGCCGTCGACCTGGACCCACGGCCCGTTCCAGTCGTCGCTGAGCACGAGCACGCCGACCCGCTCGTCCCGCTTGGCGTTGCGCGTCTTGGCCCGCTCGGGGTAGGTGGAGACGACGATCCGCCCGGAGTCGTCGACCCCGCAGGTCAGCGGCGAGGCCTGGGAGCTGCCGTCGGCGCGCCGGGTCAGCAGGATCGCGCGGTGCCGGGGCCGTACGAAGTCCAGCAACTCGTCCAGGGAGACCTTGGTGTTCGTCGCGATGTTCGGTGCCATGGCGCCAGCCTAGGCGCAGCGGTGCCCGTTCCGGCTGACCCTGGCGTGCCTACGCCTGGGGCAGCGCGTCGCCCTGCACCGCCTGGACGTCCAGCTCCACCTTCAGGGTGGTGCCGATGGCCGCGATGCCCGCCTGGACGACCTGGTTGTAGTTCATCGCGAAGTCCTCGCGGTGCAGCTCCGCCGTGGCCCGGAAGGCGGCCCGGGTGCCGCCCCAGGGGTCGGAGCCGGTGCCCAGGTAGGCGAGGTCCAGGTCGACGGGGCGGGCGACACCGTGCAGGGACAGCTCGCCGTGCACGGTCCAGCGGTCCGGGCCCGCCGGGGTCAGGCCGCCGGAGCGGTAGGTGATCTCCGGGTACGTCTCGACGTCCAGGAAGTCCGCCGAGCGCAGGTGGGTGTCGCGCATGGCGTTGCCGGTGTCGATGGACGCCGCCCGGATCACCGCGTCCACTCGGGACTTGGCGATGTCGTCCGGGGCGACCTCGATCACCGCCGAGAACTCCGTGAACCGCCCGCGCACGCTGGAGATGCCCAGGTGGCGGGCGACCGCGCCGACTGCGGAGTGCGCCGGGTCGACGGTCCAGGGCCCGGGAGGGGGCAGTTCGGTGCCGCCCCGCCGGGCCAGCGTCACGGTGCCCACCTCGGCGCGCCCGCTCGCCGTCACGATCGCGCTGGAAGCCGCGGGCGCGTACCCGACGGCCGTGACGATGACGGTGTACGCCCCCGGGGCGAGCGCGGTCGCGTCCCGTACGGCTCCCTCCCCGTCGGCCTCGGCGCGCAGCACCTGGCCGCCCGCCGTGTCGGTCACCGTGACGACCGCGTGCGACACGGCCCACCCGTCCCGCGTACGGATCTTCGCGGTCAGTCCCATCTCATGTACTCCTCGAACTGGAACCGGCCCGGTGCGGGGCGAAAACCCCCGCACCGGGCCGGAGCCGACAACTGCCGGAACTACTCGCCGGGGTGGGCGAGTTCGATGTCGTGGCCGTCGACGCCCGCGCCCGCCACGGTCAGCGCGGTGGCCACCGGCGGGTAGCCGGTCGCGATGACCGTGTACTCGCCGCCGTCGAGGTCGGCGAAGGCGTACGCCCCGTCGGCGCCGGTGGTGGCGGTGCCGGCCACGTTGCCCGCCGCGTCTACGAGCGTCACGCGCGCGTCGGCCAGCGGACCGTACGGCGCCCGGACGACTCCCCGCAGCTGGGCACCCGCTTCGAGGACGACCTCCGCGCGGGTCACACCGGTCGCGCCGATCTCGACGGGCAGGGCGCGCGGCCGGAACCCGACGGCGTTCACCGCGACGGTCACGGCGCCGGGTACCAGCTCGGCGAAGGAGAACTCGCCCTGCTCGCCGGTGGCCGCGGTGGCCAGCAGATCGCCGCGCACATCGGTGACGATCACCATCGCGTCCTTGACGAACTCACCGGACTCGGCGGCGCGCACGACACCGCTGAGGCCGCTGGTCCCGCTGAGCAGGATGTCGTACGCGACCGGCTCGCCGTTCACGACGATCGTGGAGGCCTGCGGCTGGAAGCCGTCGGCGGAGGCGATCAGCACGTACGAACCCGTGCCCGGCGCGTCCAGCCCGTAGGAGCCGTCGGCCTGCGCGACCGACCGGCCGAGCTGGCGTCCGGCGAGCGAGATCAGGGTGACGGCGGCCTGCGGGACGGGCGCGCTCTCCGCGCCGCGCACGAAGCCGTGCACCGGGATGCCGCCCGAGGGCGCCCGGAGGGGTTCGGCGGTGGCGACGGCGGCGAGCCGCTGGGTGCCCAGCGGGTCGGCCTCCCGGCCGGGCTCGGCGACCGCGGCCGTCTCGGCGACCGCCCAGCTGGGGACGTGCTCCTCGGCACGAGCCGTGACCGCGGCCGGAGCCGCGTCGGTCACGTCGGTCACGTCGGTCACGTCCGTCACGTCGGTCGCGTCGGCCGCGGACGGGGTGCCGGTCGTGGCCGGGATGTCCGTCTCCGTCGTGGCGGCCTGCGCCAGCGCGCCCTTGGTCCGCAGCGGGACCTCCTTGATGAACAGGGTGATGAGAAGGGCGAGCAGCGCCAGGACGGACGCGATCAGGAAGACGTCCGCAATGCCGTGGCCGTACGCGCTCTCCATGACCGTGCGCAGCGGCGCGGGCAGCTTGTCCATGTCCGGGATCGAGCTGGAGGAGCTCGAACCGGAGGCGAGGGAGGCGTACTTGGGGCCGAGGTCGGTGATGCCGTCCTTGGCGTAGTCGGTGATCCGGTTGGCCATGACGGCGCCCAGCGCCGAGACGCCCATCGCGCCGCCCAGGGACCGGAAGAAGGTGACCGTGGAGCTGGCGGAGCCGAGGTCCTTCGGCTCGACCTGGTTCTGCGTCGAGAGCACCAGGTTCTGCATCATCATGCCGACGCCGAGGCCCAGCAGGGCCATGAAGACGGCGGTCTTCCAGTAGTCCGTGTCGTAGCGGATGGTGCCCAGCAGACCGAGGCCGGCCGTGATGAGCACGCCACCGCTGACCAGCCAGGCCTTCCACTTGCCGGTCTTGGTGATGAACTGCCCGGAGACGGTGGAGGAGACGAACAGGCCGCCGATCATCGGGATCGTCATGACGCCCGACATCGTCGGGGACTTGTCCCGGGCCAGCTGGAAGTACTGGGCGAAGAACACCGTGCCGGAGAACATCGCGACGCCGACGAACATCGAGGCGATGGAGGACAGCGTGATGGTGCGGTTGCGGAAGAGACGCAGCGGGATGATCGGCTCGCTGGCCTTCGACTCGACGAGGACGAAGATCAGCCCGAGCGCGATCGAGCCGGCGACCATCGCGTACGTCTGCCACGACAGCCAGTCGTACTTGTCACCGGCGAAGGTGACCCAGACCAGCAGCAGCGACACCGCGGCGGAGATGAAGAACGCGCCGGCCCAGTCGACCTTCACGTCCCGCTTCACCGTCGGCAGGTGCAGCGTCTTCTGGAGCACGATCAGCGCGATCACGGCGAAGGGGACGCCGACGTAGAAGCACCAGCGCCAGCCGAGCCAGCTGGTGTCGGTGATGACGCCGCCGAGCAGCGGACCGCCGACGGTGGCGACGGCGAAGGTCGCGCCGAGGTAGCCGGAGTAACGGCCGCGCTCACGCGGCGAGATCATCGCGGCCATGACGATCTGGGCGAGGGCGGACAGACCGCCGACGCCGACGCCCTGCACGACACGGCAGGCGATCAGCATGCCGGGGTTCTGCGAGAGGCCGGCGGCCGCGGACCCGAGCACATAGATGACCAGCGCTATCTGGACGAGCGCCTTCTTCGGGTACAGGTCGGCGAGCTTGCCCCAGAGCGGGGTGGTCGCCGTCATGGACAGCAGGGTGGCGGTCACGACCCAGGTGTAGGCGGACTGGCCGCCGCCGAGGTCGCCGATGATCTCCGGCAGGGCGTTCGAGACGATCGTGGACGAGAGGATCGCCACGAACATCCCGAGCAGCAGCCCGGAGAGGGCCTCCATGATCTGCCGGTGGGTCATCGGAGCGGCCTCGGCGGAGCCGTGGGACCCTCCGCCGTGCTTCGCGTGAGCCCGCACACCGGCTGGTGTGGTCGTTGCCATGGGCTTCCTTTTCCTATGTTGCTTGTGCGGGTGTACGGGTGGTCTGTGTCTGTTCGCTTACGGGAACGGGAGGCGGTGGCACGGGCGGCGCCGGCGGCCGGTGCGTGACCGTCCGGCAGTCGCCGAAGCTGGCGCGCAGCCGGGTCAGCAGGGCGATCAGCCGGCCGACCTCGGCGTCGGTCCAGTCGCCGAGCCGTTCCGCCAGCAGCTCGGTGCTCCGGCGGGACAGTTCGACGAGCATCGCGTGGCCCTCGGGCGTGAGGTGCAGGATGCGGGAGCGCTTGTCCGCCGGGTCGGGGGAGCGTTCGATCCAGCCCCGGTCGGCCAGGTGCGCGGCATGTCGGCTGGTCACGGACATGTCGACGGCGAGCAGCTCGGAGAGAGCGCTCATGCGCATGTCGCCGTGGCGGCCGAGGAGCGCCAGTACGCCGGCCGAGCCCGCGGAACAGTCGGGCGGCAGAATCCGCCCGAGGTCGCGCTTCACCGCCCCGACGGCACTGAGCTGACGCGCCAGCTCCTCGTACTGCGCCTGCCCTGCCATCACACCTCCCAGTTTGTTGCTTAGGGCAACCATAGGAGCGGTTGGTTGCTACAGGCAAATAAAACCGCCGTGAGGCCCGCAAAAAGTTGGCAAAGGCAAGTATTGCGACGGTAAATGTCCAGGTGGGGGCGGTGCGGGTGCCCGATCCGGAGAGGTCGCGCGGTGGTCGGGGCGGGTGCCGTAGCGGGGCTTGGCAGAGGGTGCCCGGCGGCGGGCGTCCGCAGCGGCGGCTCGGCGGCGGGGGTGGCTGGCGCGGGCCGAGCCGCCTCCCGGAGTGGGGTGATTCGGTCCGGCTGGTTCCGGGGGCCCGGCGATTGTGTTGGGCCGTCTCCCAGGTGCGGGGTGATTCTGTTTGGGCCGTCTCCCAGGTGGGTGCACACGTCCGACCGGCGGTGCTCGGCGCGGTGCTCCGCGGTCCCCGGCGGTGCTCGGCGCAGTGCTCCGCGGTCCCCGGCGCGGTTCCCGGCGGTGCTCGGCGGTGCTCGGCGGATGCCGGGTGATGTGGTCGGCGCGAGCGCCGGGAGTGTCCCGGGTGTCCAAGTGGCCGGGCAGGGCCGGGGGGTTCCGGTCGTCCGGACTTCCCACCCCCACTTGGGCCGCCCCGCGCGTTTTCGCTAGTGTCTCGGCCCATGGCTAACACGCAGGGCCCCCAGGGCAACCACGACCCCGCCGGCAGCACCCAGATGTTCCGCGCGTTCGTCGACGACGGCGCCCCCCGCGCCGCCCAGCCGGCCCCCACCCAGTCCGGGCCCCGCATCGGCCTGATCGTCGGCATCGTCGCCGCGGTCGTGATCGTCGCGGCGGTCGCCTGGCTGGCGCTCAAGTAACCGCCGGCCGGCACCCGGACAGGGTGGCGGGATGACGGGATGAGCGAGCGCGTCGACCGCGGTGCGTCACAGCGGGGTCGGCGCGCACGCCCCCGTCTCTTCGTGTGTCCGGCGCCGCCCGCTCACTCCCACCGGACCGAGACGTCCCGCGTCTCGATGCGCATGCCCAGCGGTACGCGCCACGCGTCGACGCAGACGGTCCAGGTCTTCTCCCTGCGCGCCCCCGCGGCGATCGGCGTCGGGAGCGCGGCCGTCGACTCGCGGGTCGCCCAGTCGATGCCGATCGCGTCGATGACATGGGTCCCGAAGGTGACCGTGCCGGAACGCACCGCGGTGCCGCCGGAGTTGCGGAAGGTGAGGGTCACGTCCTCGCACCACCGCTGATCCGTGCCCGCGCGGACGGGAGCGCTCACGACCAGCGAGGCCGGTCCCGCGGGCGGGGTGCTCTGCGGGGCCGTGGGCGTGGGTGAGGGCGTGCCCGGTGACGTACTGCCCCCGGAGCCGCCCTCCGCGCCCCCCGAGCCGCCTCCGGCACCCGGGGAGCCGCCCGGGGAGCCTGAGGCGCCCGGGACGTCAGGGGCACCCGTGACGTCAGGGGAGGCGGTCGGTGGGGCGCCGGACCCGGCGCCGCCTCCCGCGGTGCCCTCCGGCCCCTGGCCGGGTGTCCCTCCCGCCGTGGCCCCCGGACCGGCCCGCCCCGCCGGGGACCCGCTCTCGTCGTCCAGCGGGACGAGCCGTACTCCGCCCGTCGGATCCGCCGAGCCGCCCGTCCGCTGGTCCGGGAACGCCGTGTCGCCCGCTCCGCCGACCGCGACGTAGCCGCCCGTGTGCCCGTCTCCCCCGCAGGCGGCCAGCATGCCGGCCGCCATCACGACGGCGGCCGCCGACGCGCCCCATAAGGCGCCCCGGCGGCCACGTGCCCGTGTCGGATCCCATGTCGGACTTCGCATCGCGCCAGTGTCGCTGACGCTCCGTCAGGAGGGAAGTCCCCGGGTCGAGTCCGGCTAGTCGGAGATCAGGCCCTCGCGCAGCTGCGCCAGGGTCCGGGTCAGCAGGCGGGAGACGTGCATCTGGGAGATGCCGACCTCCTCGCCGATCTGGGACTGGGTCATGTTGGCGAAGAAGCGCAGCATGATGATGCGGCGCTCGCGGGGCGGGAGCTTGGCCAGCAGCGGCTTCAGCGACTCGCGGTACTCGACGCCCTCCAGGGCCGTGTCCTCGTAGCCGAGGCGGTCGGCCAGGGAGCCCTCGCCGCCGTCGTCCTCCGGGGCCGGGGAGTCCAGCGAGGAGGCCGTGTAGGCGTTGCCGACCGCGAGGCCGTCGACGACGTCCTCCTCGGACACGCCCAGCACCGCGGCGAGTTCGGCGACCGTCGGCGAGCGGTCCAGCTTCTGGGAGAGCTCGTCGCTGGCCTTGGTGAGGGCCAGGCGCAGCTCCTGCAGGCGGCGCGGGACGCGCACCGACCACGAGGTGTCGCGGAAGAAGCGCTTGATCTCGCCCACGACCGTCGGCATGGCGAACGTCGGGAACTCCACGCCCCGTTCGCAGTCGAAGCGGTCGATCGCCTTGATCAGGCCGATGGTGCCGACCTGGACGATGTCCTCCATCGGTTCGTTGCGGGAGCGGAAGCGTGCCGCCGCGTAACGCACGAGGGGGAGGTTGAGCTCGATGAGGGTGTCCCGGACGTACATGCGCTCGGGGCTGTCCTCGGCGAGGGTGGCCAGTCGCAGGAACAGGGAGCGGGACAGGGTGCGGGTGTCGATGGCCCCTGTCGTGAGTACCGGGGCCGGAGCGGCCTCGGGGGCCGTGACGTCGTCGAGCACGTCGAGCACGGCGGGCTCGACGGGCGCGCTTGGCGCGGACTCGCTCTTTGTGAGCGTGAGCACCTCGGAGCTGCCCTGATCTGCGGACATGCCACCCCCTTTGGGTCGCGGGACGGTCGCGGCGAACATTCCCGCTTGAGGAACGTCAGCCTTCACCTGAATACCGGAGCCGAAGCCCCGGCAAACGCGCTTCCGGCAGAATGTCACATGTCGGCAACACGCTGTAGTGACATGTCGACATGTGAGTGACGAATCAGCCCTGGAAAGAGGGGGTCTGACGGCATTTCAGAGCAGATACGCCGGGAAGGGGTCGGGTGAGCGATTCGCTCTCGGCGGTGACGTCTCGCTCATGCTTCCGAGCCCTGATCGAGTGACGTGTCCTTCGGGTCCCGCGTCACGCCTCGATGCGGTTCGCCGAGCGAAGCCGCTGGAAGCTACGCGCGAGTAGCCGGGACACGTGCATCTGGGAGACGCCGAGTTCCGCACTGATCTGGGACTGCGTGAGGTTGCTGTAGTAGCGCAGGAGGAGGATGCGCTGCTCACGCTCGGGGAGTTGGACCAGGAGGTGGCGCACGAGGTCGCGGTGCTCCACGCCGTCCAGCGCCGGGTCCTCGTAGCCGAGGCGGTCCAGCAGGCCCGGCAGGCCGTCGCCCTCCTGGGCCGCCTCGAGCGAGGTGGCGTGGTACGAGCGGCCCGCCTCGATGCAGGACAGCACCTCGTCCTCGCCGATGCGCAGCCGCTCGGCGATCTCGGCCGTCGTGGGAGTACGGCCGAAGGCGGTCGTCAGGTCCTCGGTCGCGCTGTTGACCTGCACCCACAGTTCGTGCAGCCGGCGCGGTACGTGGACCGTGCGGACGTTGTCGCGGAAGTACCGCTTGATCTCGCCGATGACCGTCGGCATGGCGAACGTCGGGAACTGCACGCCCCGCTCCGGGTCGAAGCGGTCGATGGCGTTGATCAGGCCGATGGTGCCGACCTGGACGACGTCCTCCATCGGTTCGTTGCGGGAGCGGAAGCGGGCGGCCGCGTAGCGCACGAGCGGGAGGTTGGCCTCGATGAGCGCCCCGCGCACCCGGTTGTGCTCCGGCGTGCCCGGCTGGAGCTCCTTGAGCTCGCCGAAGAGCAGCTGGGTCAGCGCCCGGGTGTCGGCGCCCCGGCGCCGCTCGGGCGGCTCGACGGGCTCCGTGGGGGCGTCCGTGGGGGCTGCCGCAGGAGCTTCCGCACGGGCTGCCGTAGGGGCCTGCGGGACGGCTTCCAGGGCGGGCGCGGGGGCGGGTGCCGGGGGTGCCTCTTCCTGAGGCGGCGCAGTACTGGCCGACACGGTCAACGCCACCTCTTCGTCAGGTCAACATCGGTCAACTCATCCGTCAAAAGCGGTCATAGCATCACAAGACATGTGCACTGTGTGCAAGCACCCCATAACGCCGTGTTGAGGGAGAAGTTGAGCCGTGCACCCTGATGCCCGGCGTGCGAAAGCCCCCCGCTGTTCCCGCGGAGGGCTCCGAACTGACGAAAGGGCGGCGCGAGGAACGCCGGGAAGGGCGGCTCAGAACTCGTAGTCGGCGACCACCCAGGTGGCGAACTCGCGCCACAGGGCGACGCCCTCCTGGTGGGCCGGGTGCTCGATGTACCGCTTCAGCGCGTCCGCGTCCTCGACCGCCGAGTTGATGGCGAAGTCGTAGGCGATGGGCCGGTCGCTGATGTTCCAGCCCAGCTCCCAGAAGCGCAGCTCCTCGATCCGGCCGCCGAGCGCGCGGAAGGCCGCTTCGCCCTGCACGACCCGGGGGTCGTCGCGCTCGACGCCCTCGTTGAGCTTGAAAAGGACCAGGTGGCGGATCATGGGCACTCCCAGTGCGAGCTACTCGGCCCCGTCGGCCAGCCAGGTGAAGAAGTCCCCGATGGCCTTGGCGGCGTCCGATATGCCCTGGAAGCCTATCTGGACGTAGTCCGCCGCCTTCGCCGGGTCCGTGATGATCACGTAGAGCACGAAGACCACGAGTACGTAGACGGCGATCTTCTTGGCGTTCACCGCCACCTGGCCTCCCCTGTATGAGCCCACCCGGGCCTCGTTGACGGCGGCGAGTGTAACCGGAAGTGCGATTTTCACACCGCTTTTGAGTGTCCACGGCGGTTCGTGAACCGTTCGGGGGTCCTCGTCCGATGAGGGGGTGAACACCGGTACGTGCCGGGCGGAGTGAAGAAGGGAAGGGGAGGAAAATGCTGGGACTGCTGGAACCGCTGACCATCGCCCCGATGGTCCTCGTGACCCTGTTGTGCGTGGGGGCGTTGCTTGACTGCGTCCGCACCCCCGCGGAGCGCGTCCGGTACGTGCCGAAGCCGCTCTGGCTGCTCTTCCTGCTCAGCGCCCCGGTCGTCGGCGGCCTCGCATGGCTCCACCTGGGCAAGCACCCCGAGCCGCGCGAAAGCCCGGAGACACGACGAAGGGCCCGACTCACAGAGCCGGACCCTTCGTCCAGAAGCGGTAGCGGAGGGATTTGAACCCTCGGTGACTTGCGCCACACTCGCTTTCGAGGCGAGCTCCTTCGGCCGCTCGGACACGCTACCGAGGGAGACCTTACAGCAAGGCGGGCCCTGGTTTGAAATCGGTATTCGGGGGTGGTCAGCGGTCGCGGAAGAACTCCGTGAGGAGTCCCGCGCACTCCTCGGCGAGGACGCCTTCGACGACCTCGGGACGGTGGTTGAGCCGTCGGTCGCGGACGACGTCCCAGAGGGAGCCGACCGCGCCCGCCTTGTCGTCACGGGCGCCGTAGACGACCCGGTCCACCCGGGACTGCACGAGCGCGCCCGCGCACATCGTGCACGGTTCGAGGGTCACGACGAGCGTGCAGCCGGACAGCCGCCACTCGCCCAGCGCGGCGGCCGCCCGCCGGACGGCGAGCACCTCCGCGTGGGCCGTCGGATCGCCGCCGGCCTCCCGTTCGTTGTGGCCCCTGGCGAGGACCGTCGTACCGTCCGGAGCCAGCACGACGGCGCCGACCGGGACGTCTCCGTCCCGGGCGGCCAGCCGTGCCTCGTCCAGGGCCAGCCGCATCGCGGCCCGCCACCGGTCGCGTACGGGATCCGGCGCCGTTCGCGGTGCGGTCAGCGGACGGTCTCCAGAACCTCCGAGGCGCCCAGGGCGTCGGCGATCTCGGTGACCGCGTCCGAGGACAGCGACCTCAGCTCCTTCTCTCCGACGCCGAGGTCGTCGAGGATGCCGGCGTCGCCGACCGGGCCGTGCGGCACGGCCTCGGCCGAGCTGCCGTTCACGAGGCCGACGGCACCCTCGTCCTCGGTGTCGTCGGCCTCGTCCTCGTTCTCACCGTCCTCGGTGCCGTCGAGGTCGAGGGCGTCCAGGTCGTCGTCGTCACCCGGGTCCCTTCCGAGCAGTTCGTCGGTGAGCAGGATCTCCCCGTACGAGCTGCGGGCGGCGGCGGCGGCGTCGGAGACGAAGATGCGAGGGTCCTCCTCGCCGTCGATGCGGACGACCCCGAACCAGGAGTCCTCCTGCTCGATCAGCACGAGAACCGTGTCGTCGTCGGGAGAGGCTTCCCGGGCCAGGTCGGCCAGATCCGACAGGGTCTCCACATCGTCGAGCTCTGTGTCGCTCGCTTCCCACCCGTCTTCGGTGCGCGCGAGCAGTGCGGCGAAGTACACCGTGACTCTCCCACTGGTCTTAGGCGTGCCGGTTGGGGGTCCCCCCGGCGGAGGTTGCGGGCGGAGAGAGCTCAGGCTCCGAGCCCCACCCACTCGGAATCGTGGCAGAAACAAGGCCTCCAGGGGACATCTTCGGCTCCCTGTGTCCGGTGGTTTTGATCGCACGCCCACGAGTACGTCCATGAGCACGTCCATGAGGCATCCGTCGAGCGACTCACCAGTGCTCTCGTTGCCGCCACCAGCGGATCGTACGCGGCTTTGCCTCGCGCCCACGCACGCCCGCCCCACGCGACACCCGTGACGGTGGCGATCTTCCCCGTATGCCCCAAGTCCCGTACGGCTGCGGCTACCAGCGGAAGGTGCGCATGCGCATCGCGTGGCGCAGCCGGGCGGTCTTGGCACGGCGCGGCTGGACCCGGTCGCGCAGTTCGCGGGCCTCGGCCAGCTCGCGCAGAAACCGGGCGCGGCGCCGGCGTCGCTCGGCGTCGGTCTCGTCCGGCCGCGCCTTGTCCGGCGAGTCGTTGTCGGGCAGGTTGGGCAGCTCAGGCATCAGCACACCACTCCGGGTACCCCGCTCCGTCTCCTTACGTTTCTCCCACTTTCCCTCTGACGGGCGGTTTGACGCCAGCCAACGGCCCAACCTGAGGGCAAGCCGAGGCGGAGAGGTTCACTGAGAGTGGGGACGCCGGGCGGGTTCGGCCCGGTTACTGTTGTGGACATGCGTCTCCACGTCGTCGACCACCCTCTGGTCGCCCACAAGCTCACCACGCTGCGCGACCAGCGCACGGACTCCGCGACCTTCCGCCGGCTGGCCGACGAACTGGTCACCCTGCTCGCCTACGAGGCCACGCGTGATGTGCGCACCGAGCAGGTCGACATCAAGACGCCGGTCTCCCCGACCACCGGCGTGAAGCTCTCCCACCCGCGCCCGCTGGTCGTGCCGATCCTGCGCGCGGGGCTCGGCATGCTGGACGGCATGATGCGGCTGCTGCCGACCGCTGAGGTCGGCTTCATGGGCATGATCCGCAACGAGGAGACGCTCGAGGCGTCCACGTACGCCACGCGTATGCCGGAGAACCTCCTCGGCCGCCAGGTGTACGTACTGGACCCGATGCTGGCCACCGGCGGCACGCTGGTCGCCGCGATCCGCGAGCTGATCCGGCGCGGCGCCGACGACGTGACGGCCGTGGTGCTGCTCGCGGCCCCGGAGGGTGTCGAGCTCATGGAGCGCGAGCTCGCGGGCACCCCGGTCACCGTCGTCACGGCGGCGGTCGACGACCACCTGAACGAGCACGGCTACATCGTCCCGGGCCTGGGCGACGCGGGCGACCGGCTGTACGGCGCGGCCGAATAGGCCGACCGCCCGACCTCTTCGACCGCCCCTCCCGGACCGCCCGACCTCCGGACCTCCGGACCTCCCGAGCAGGCCGGAACATCGGGCTCGGACAGGCGGCGGCGGGCGGGGCGGGGCGGGTGTTGCGGGAAGGGCTGCTGCTAGCAGCCCTTTTTCGTGGACGCCGTCGGCTGCGGCGCGGCCAGGGCCGACAGCGCCTTGACCGAGGCCGTCGGGCTGGTCAGCGCCTTGAACTGGTTGCCGATGATCAGGTCGATGGCCGTGCCCGCGCGGGCCGCGTCGGTGCGGCGTTCGGCGGTGGTGAGCTGGGTGGCGAGCACCGGCAGCGAGGTGTTCAGCGAGGACGCGGGGCCGAGCAGTATCCCGGTGCCGGTGACCTTCTTGTCGTACTGCTTGGTGGCGTTGCCCACCTCGCCGATCTTGAAGCCGCGTTTCTTCAGCTCGTCCGCTGTGGTCTTGGCGAGGCCGCTGCGGGTGGTCGCGTTGAAGACGTTCACGGTGATCTGCGCGGGCTTGGGCGCCGTGCCGGCCACGGCTGCGGCGGCTGACGCGGAGGCCGCGGGGCTCGCCTTGGTCGCCTTCGTCGAGCAGCCGACTCCGGCGGCCGTGGCCGTACCCCCACCGCCCGTGAAGACGTCGATGAGCTGGAGGGTGCCCCAGCCGGCCACGCCGAGCACGGCGCCGCAGGCGACGACCACCACGACCAGCCTGCCGCGTCGTCGGTGGGGGCGCATGCGGGGGTATTTGTCCCCCGTGATCCGGTACTTGCCGCCCATGCCGGGGGGAGTCAGCATGCTCATGGGCGCAGCGTAGTGCGCCCGGGCGGCCGTGACGAATAAACGATCATCTGACACCGCTCGAGGCGCGGGAAAGCACCCGAAAGGGTCAACCCGAAGGGTCGGCCGGAGCCGGGGCGGGGGTCCTGACGGGGCTGCGGGTGGGGCTCCTGGCCGGGGTCAGTCCAGCTCGAGCACGCGCGCGTGCAGTACCTGTCGCTGCTGGAGTGCCGCCCGCACCGCGCGGTGCAGCCCGTCCTCCAGGTACAGGTCGCCCTGCCACTTCACGACGTGCGCGAAGAGGTCGCCGTAGAACGTGGAGTCCTCCGCGAGCAGGGTTTCCAGGTCGAGCTGCTGCTTGGTGGTCACCAGCTGATCGAGGCGGACCGGGCGCGGCGCGACGTCCGCCCACTGCCGGGTGCTTTCCCGGCCGTGGTCGGGGTACGGCCGGCCGTTTCCGATGCGCTTGAAGATCACACGGAAAGCCTACCGGTCCAGACGTTCCGGGCGCAGCCATGGAGACGGAGTGCGGCGCTGGAAAAGATGTGAGGAACGGGGGTAAAACGGAACGAGGGTCTGTCGATGAGTGAGCCGACGAGCGCCGCTGACATCGCCGCCGGGTAGGCCTTCGGCGGGCCCGCCCTCGACCTGGGCGCGCTCCTGTGGGACGGGAGGTGTCTGCCCGGGGCCCCCGTGCGCATCCCCCTTCCCATGCTGAACAGGCACGGACCGGTCGCGGGCGCCACCGGCACCGGGAAGACCAGGACACTCCGGCTGATCGCCGAGCGGCTCGCGGCGCAGGGCGTGCCGGTCTTCCTCGCCGACGTCGAGGCCGATCCGTCCGGAATCTCGGCGCCGGGCGCGGCGAACGGCCTGGTGCGGGGGCGGGCGGCGGAAGTCGGCCGGAAATGGACGGCGACCGGCTTTCCGGCCGAGTTCTACGCCCTCGGCGGCCTCGGCCACGGCATCCCGCTGCGGGATTCTTCTCGACGTTCCTGATGTGGCCGCCGGCCGATCTCTTCCACGGCCCGCCGAGATCGGCGACGCCGACAGGCCCAGGCTCGTCGTCGTCGTCTTTTTCTTCTTCTTCTTCGACGAGGCGCACCTGCTCTTCTACGACGCCTCGAAGGCGTTCCTCGACTCCACGACGCGGACCGTCCGGCTGATTCGCTCGAAAGGGGTCGGCGTGTTCTTCGTCACGCAGACCGCGAAGGATGTGCCCGGTGACGTCCTGGCCCGGCTCGGCAACCGGGTCCAGCACGCCCTGCGGGCCTTCACGCCGGACGCCCAGGAGGCTCTCAAGGCCACGGTGAGGACGTTCCCGGACTCCTCCTACGACGACCTGGAGGAGCCGCCACCGGGCTCGGTACCGGCGAGGCCGTTGTGACCGTCCTCGGTGAGCGGGCGCCCCGACGCCGGTGGCCGCGACCGGCTGCGTGCCCCCGAGTCGCTGATGGGGCCGGTCGGTGACCCCGTCCTCGGCCGGGCGGTGCGGGAGTCCCCGCTGCGCGAGCGGTATGCACAGGCTGTGGACAGAGAATCCGCGTTCGAGGAACCGGCGGCCCGGCCCGCCGGGCGACCGGAGTCACCGCGGGCGACGCAGGACTCGCGAGGGACGGGCCCGGCACGGCCCGGCGGAGGCGGTGGTCCCGCCTCCGCCGACCGGTCAGCGGTCCCGGTGCTCCGGGGACCGCTGCGGCTTCGCTTCCTTCACCTGCGGTTTCTGTGTGCTGCGCGCGGCTTCCGCGCGCAGCAGGGCGCGCAGGATCGCGTACGGATCTGTGGGCATGACTCTTTCCCTCGCATGTTCCTTGCGTGAGCGTGATCGCCGACGGGCCTGGGAACGGCGTCCGTCAGCAGCGCAGGACCACGGTGCGCAGGGCGTGCAGGGCGTACGAGGGCCGGGACGGCGCGGGGCGCGGCCGGTCCGCGGGGACACCGGGCGCCGGGGCCGGGAGAGCCGCGGGGCGCGGCGGGGCGGCGGGGCGCGGCGCGCGGGGGGCCGGTCGCAGCGCCGTGTCGACGACGTCGTACTCGGCGATCGCGGCGATCTCGGCGGCGACGGGTGCCGCCGACACCTCGGCGGCCGCGCCCGGCACCAGGAGGGCGAGCAGCAGCACGAGCGTCCGCAGCCAGGTCCGGCTGCGGGGGAGGCGTGCTGCGGGGCTCATGAGAGGTCATCTCCCCGCGACACGCCCTGGGTTCAGCATGCCGGGGCTCGGATCCGCCCGTTCGGCGGACAACCGGCTCACACGGTGTGCGGCACCTGGCGGGCCCGGCTCCGGATGCGCAGCGCGGTGACGATCTCGACGGCGCCGACCGCCACCAGCCAGACACCGACGACGAAGGTGAGGACGCCTACCGACTCGAAGGGGGCGTCGATCAGGACGATCCCGGCGACGAAGGTGACGATCCCGAGGAAGATCTGCCAGCCGCGGGCGGGCACGGTGCCGTCGTGGGCGGCGGCCAGGATCTGGGTGACACCCCGGATCAGCCAGCCGATGCCGATCCACAGCGCGAGCAGCAGGGTCGACTGCATCGGGCCGCGGAAGCAGAACAGGCCCAGCACGAGCGACAGCGCGCCGCTGAAGAAGGCGAGGACGCGCAGCGAGGTGGCCTTGTGGGTGCCGAAGGCCGACGCCAGCTGGAAGATCCCGCTGATCACCAGATAGAGGCCGAAGAGGATGCCGGCGGCGAAGAGCGAGGCGCCCGGCCAGACCAGCACCAGGATGCCGAGGATCAGGGAGACGACGCCGGTGAGCAGCACGATCTGCCAGGCGGCCCGGGAGAGGGCGTGCAGGGGGCCCTCGAAGGGCGGCTCGGGCTCGTGGTCGTGTCGCTGCTCGTGCGCGGGGCGGCGGCTGTGGACCTTGCGGTCGTCGTACTCCGGGCCCCAGGAGGAGCCGGTCGGTGGCTCGGTCATGTCCCAGGCTGAGACCGGGTGGCGGTGGCCCGCCACCCGGGCGGGCCACCCGACTTACCCCTACCGCTTCGCGGCCCCGTCCGCTCCCCTCGCCTTCTCGGCCTTCTCGGCCTTCTCCGCCTTGGCCGCCGCCTTCATCTCCTGCTTGTGTGCCCGGACCTTCGTCAGGGATTCCGGGCCGGTGATGTCGGCGACGGACCGGAAGGACTTCGGTTCGCCGTAGGCACCGGCCGCCTCCCGCCAGCCCGTGGGCCGCACGCCGAGTTGCTTGCCCAGCAGCGCGAGGAAGATCTGCGCCTTCTGGCTGCCGAAGCCCGGCAGTTCCCGGAGCCGCGCGAGCAGCTCCTCGCCGGTTTCCGCGTCCTTCCAGACGGCGCCGGCGTCCCCGTCGTAGTGCTCGACGAGGTACTGGCAGAGCTGCTGGACGCGCTTGGCCATGGACCCGGGGTAGCGGTGCACGGCCGGCTTCTCGGAGAGCAGCGCGGCGAAGGCCTCCGGGTCCTGGGCGGCGATGTCGTGCGCGTCCAGGTCGTCGGCGCCGAGCCGGTCGGCGATCGTCCGGGGGCCCTTGAACGCCCACTCCATCGGAACCTGCTGGTCCAGCAGCATCCCGACCAGCGCGGCGAGCGGGGACCGCCCGAGGAGCTCGTCGGCCTCGGGGTCCTGGGCGAGGTGAAGGGTGACGTCCATGCGTCGATGATCCCGCCTGGGCCGTCAGCTCGCGCGCCAGTACCCCAGCGCGTGCAGCCGCTCCTTGGGGAGGCCCAGCTCCTTGCGCAGATAGGCCGACAGCGTCCGGGTGGTGCGGGTGTCGCAGGCGATCCAGACGTAGGGGTCGGGGGTGGCCGTCAGCAGGGCGGGCAGTTCGGCCTTCACGCGCTCGAGGAGATGGGCTCCCGAGTCCACCCGGGGCACGTGCCGTATCTCGTGGCGGGCGGGGTCGGTCCGGAAGGGGAGGCCGTGCGCGGCGTCGGGCGAGCCCTCGAACCAGACGGTCGCCGGGGCGGAGCCGAGAGCCTCTTCGCCGTCGCCGAGCAGGGAGTTGATGGCGGGCAGGGAGGCCGGGTCGCCGATCACGAGGACGTGCGAGGGGGCCGGGGCGGGCCGTTCGAAGCCGGTGCCCTGGACGGTCGCCTCGATGGTGTCGCCGGGCTTCGCCGCCCGCGCCCAGTCGCTGGCCGCGCCCTCGTGCAGCGCGAACTCCAGGGCGAGGGTGCCGGCCGCCGGGTCGGGGTCGACCAGGGTGTAGGCCCGCTGGTGCGGCCGGCCCGCGTTCTCGAACCAGAGCCGGATCCAGATCGTCGGGTGGACACCGGTGGCGGCGAGCAGCCCGCCGTCCGAGAGGAGCAGCCTGCGGTATTCGCCGGTGACCTCCTCCACGCCCGTGACCGTGAGCGTGAAGTCCTTCGCACGCATCAGTCTGAGGACCGTGCCCTCCCAGCCCCGCCCCTGCGCCATGCCCTCTCCACCCCTCGCGTACGATTTCGGCACAACCTACTTAGGCAAGCCTAACCTAAAGCAAAAAGGGGCCAGAGGGTGACCACCGAGATCTACCGTGACGCCTGGGGCGTCCCGCATCTGCGTGCCGACAGCGCGCTCGCCCTCGCCCGCCTCCAGGGATCGGTCACCGCCCGCGACCGCGCCTGGCAACTGGAGGTCGAACGGCACAGGGCGCGCGGTACCTCGGCGTCCTTCCTCGGCTCCGAGGCCCTCCCCTGGGACCGGTTCGTACGCCGCGCCCGCCTCGACGACACGGCGAGACGCTGCTTCGACGAACTCGCGGGACAGGACCCGGAGACGGCCGACTGGGTCCGGGCCTACGTCGACGGCGTCAACGAGGGGCTGGCCGCCGGCGAAGCCCCCGAGTTCGCCCGGGTCGGCCTCGCGCCCGGCCGCTGGGAACCCTGGACCCCGCTCGCCGTCTGGCTGGCCACGCACATCCTGTTCGCCGGGTTTCCCGCCAAGCTGTGGCGCGAGGAGGCCGCCCGGCACCTAGGCCCCGAGGCGGTCGGGCTGTTCGCCACCGACGGGCCCGGCAGCTCCGGCAGCAACGGCTGGCTGGTGGAGGGGGCGCGGACGGTCACCGGGCACGCGGTCATCGCCGGCGACCCGCACCGCTTCATCGAGGACCCCGGCGTCTACCAGCAGATCCGCCTGGCCTGCGACGAGTTCGACGTCGTCGGGCTCGCCGTCCCGGGTGTCCCCGGCATCGCCCACTTCGGCCACACCGGCACGGTCGCCTGGGCCATCACCAACGCCATGGCCGACTACCAGGACCTCTACCGCGAACGGCTGCGCCGCACCGGCGCGGGCGTCGAGGCGCTCGGCCCGGACGGCACCTGGCGGCGGGTCGCCCGGCACACCGAACTCGTACGGGTGGCGGGCGAGGAGAGCGTCGAGGTGGAGGTGCTGGAGACCGAGCGGGGCCCGGTGATCGCGGGCGGCCCGGAAGGCCTCGACGACGGCACCCCGCTCGCGCTGACCCTGCGCCACCCGCCCCGCGTCACCGCCGACCTGGGCTTTCGGGCACTCCTCCCGCTGCTGCGGGCCCGCCGGGTCGCCGACGTGGACCGCGCCTTCGACCTCTGGGTCGAGCCCGTCAACGTCGTCCAGGCCGCCGACACCGAGGGCGGCCTGCTGCACCGGGTCGCGGGCCGTGTGCCGCTGCGCGCCGGGGCGAACGGCACCCGGCTGGTGCCCGCCTGGGAACCCGGTCACGAGTGGACCGGCTGGCACGAGATGCCCCGCGCGGGACTGGCCGACGGCGTCGCGGTGATGGCCAACCAGCGGGGCCCCGCCGCGGGGCTGGGCGTCGAGTTCGCCCCGCCGCACCGCGCCGACCGCATCCGGGCGCTGCTGGCGGAGCGCCGGCGGTGGTCCGCGTCCGACATGCCGGCCATCCACACGGACACCCATCTGGCCTCCGCCGCGCCCCTGCTGGACCGGCTGGCCGCCCTCGACGACCTGACGGGACCCGCCGCCGAGCTCCGCGACCGCCTGCTGAGCTGGGACCGCCGGATGGACGCCGACAGCCAGGACGCGGCACGGTTCGCGGCCCTGCGCAGCGCCCTGGTCCGCCGGCTCGCCGCCCACCCGGCCTTCGCGGCCCTCACGACACCGCCCGCCTACCCGGAGGTCTTCCTCCCCTGGCTGGCCCTCCTCCCGCGCATCGGCTTCGCCCTCGAACACCTCCTGCGCGCCGAGGAGCTGTACGGCATCGACCGGACGGCACTCCTACGGGAGGCCGTCGAGGAGGTCGCCGGCCTGCCAACCGCCCGCTGGGGCGACACCCACCGCCTGGCCCCCTGGCAGGCGCTGCCCGACCCCGGCCGGCAGGCCCCGGCCCTCGCCGGCGACCACGACTGCGTGCTGTGCACCTCGGCCGTGCCCGGCTGGACCGACCTCGCCGCGCGCGGCCCGGCCGCCCGGTACGTGTGGGACCTGGCCCGCCGCGAGGACAGCCTGTGGGTCGTCCCGTACGGCGCGTCCGGCCTCCCCGACCACCCCCACCACCACGACCAGCTCCCCCTGTGGCTCAAGGGCGAACTGGCCCCGGTCGTCACCGACTGGGCACGACTGACGAAGGAGAGCGACGATGAGTGACCGCCAGGACGGCCGGTACGTCCGGGATGCCTACGTGCACGAGCAGGTGGTCGACGGGTTCGGGACCGTCGGCATCCGGCCGCTCGACGCCGAGGGCGACGCGGACGTCGTCCACGGATGGGTGAGCGAGGAGCGGGCCGCGTTCTGGGGCATGAACGGCCTGACGCGGGACCAGGTCGCCGAGACCTACGCCCACATGTCCGGCCTCGACACCCATCACGCCTTCCTGACCGAGCTGGACGGCGAACCGGTCGCCCTCCTGCAGACCTACGAGCCGACCGAGGACCGGGTCGGCGAGTGCTACCCGGTCGAGCCCGGGGACATCGGCGTCCATGTGCTCATCGCACCCCCCGGCGGGCGCGGGGCACGTCCGGGCTGGTCGGCGGCGCTGATGGGTGCGTTCGCCTCGTACGTGCTGGTCGGACTGGACCGGACGCGTGTCGTGGTGGACCCCGATGTGCGCAACGAGAAGGCGGTCGCCCGTTTCCTCCGGCAGGGCTTCGAACGGGGGCCGGTCGTCACGCTGCCGGAGATCGACCTGCCGGACGTGTACCTGCCGGAGAAGAAGGCGCAGCTGGCCTTTCTGCGCCGGGAGGTAGCGTTCCCCGGGTGACCTCACCCCCCACCCCCGAAGACCTCGTCGCGCACTACGGACTGGAGCCGATCCCCCGCGAGGGCGGCCTGTTCCGCCGTACCTGGGCGGGTCCGGAGGGGCCGGACGGCCGCCCCGCCGGCTCCGCGATCGTCGCGCTGCTCACCGCCGACGACTTCTCGGCCCTGCACCGCCTGCCCACCGACGAGGTCTGGCACCACTACCTCGGCGACCCGCTCACGCTGCTGCTGCTCGCCCCCGACGGCACCTCCCGTACGGAGGTGCTCGGCCCGGACGTCCTCGGCGGGCAGCAGCCGCAGCTCACCGTGCCCGCGCGCACCTGGATGGGCGCGCGGGTGGCCGCCGGGGGCGCCTGGACCCTCTTCGGCTGCACGATGGCCCCCGGCTTCACCTACGGGGACTACGAACACGGCGACGCGGCCGACCTCACGGCGCGGCACCCGGACCGGGCCGCCCTCATCGCGGAACTGTGCCGTCCATGACGTTGCTGGCGGGCCGGGTGGCCCTGATCACGGGTGCGGGCGGCGGTATCGGGCGCGGCATCGCGCTGCGGTTCGCCCAGGAGGGCGCGGCGGTGGCGCTGCACTGCCGTACGGGCACCGAGGCGGCCCACGCGCTCGCCGAGAGGATCGCCGACGAGGTCGGCGCACGGGCCGTCGTCCTGGCCGGCGCCGACCTGACCGTCGAGGACGAGTGCCGAAGGGTGGTGGCCCGGGCCGCCGAGTGGGGCGGCGGGCGGCTCGACGCGCTGGTGAACAACGCGGGCGTACAGCCGGTGCAGGACCTGCCCGGGATGTCGGCGGCCGACTGGCGTGCGGTCGTCGACACCAACCTGACCAGCGTGTTCGCCTGCACGCAGGCGGCTGCGGAGGTGATGCGGGGGCGCGGGGGCAGCATCACGCACATCGCCTCCGTCGAGGCGGCGGCGCCGGCGCCCGGGCACGCCCATTACGCCGCCTCCAAGGCGGCCGTCGTGCTGCACGCCCGGGCGGCGGCACAGGAGTACGGGGCGTACGGCGTCCGCGTGAACACGGTCTCGCCCGGGCTGATCGACCGGGAGGGGCTGGCCGACGCGTGGCCCGAGGGGGTGCGGCGGTGGCGGAAGGCGGTCGCGGTCGGCCGGCTGGGCCGCCCGGAGGACGTCGGCGACGCCTGCGTCTTCCTGGCCTCGCCGCTCGCGTCCTGGATCACCGGACACGACCTGGTGGTGGACGGCGGGGTGTCGGCCCGCCCGACGTGGTGAACCGGATGTCCCGTGCATGCGTACGTATCCCCGAGCACACGAGTCTCGAGTCCCAGGCAAGGCGGAGCGGTGACGTGAGCGAAGGGCGAGATGGCGGACGACACGGTGGTGGGCGGTACGGCGGCGCGGGACACGGCGGCCGGGGACACGGCGGCGGCCGCGGGGGACTTCAAGGGCTGGTGCTGCTGGGCACCGTGCTGGTCCTGCTCCTCCTCGGCGGCGGCCCGGCCTCGGCGCACGCGGCCCTCCGCAGCGCCGATCCCGCCGACGGAAGCGTCGTCAGGACGGCCCCCGACGCCATCACCCTCACCTTCACCGAGTCCGTAGGGCTGCTCGACGACTCCTTCCGCGTCTTCGACCCCGACAACCGGCGGGTCGACACGGGCGAGGCGGGCCACGCGGACGGCCGCGCCGACACCGCGCGGATCAAGCTCCCCGCGAAGCTCGGCACCGGCACGTTCACGGTGGCCTGGCGCGTGGTGTCGGCGGACAGCCACCCGATCGCCGGTGCCTTCACCTTCTCGGTGGGCACACCGTCCGCGACCCCGCCGGCCCTGCCCGGTACCTCCGTGGAGAACCCGGCCACCGGAGGCCTGTTCAACATCGGCCGCTACCTCGCGTACCTCGCCGCGGCGCTCCTCATCGGCACGGCCGCCTTCATCGCCGTCTGCCGCCCGCCGGACGTCCGGCCGCTGCGCAGGCTGCTGGTGGCCGGCTGGTGGGCGCTCGCCGGATCGACGGTGTTCCTGTTGCTGCTGCGCGGCCCCTACGAGACCGGCACCGGCCCCGCGCAGGCCCTGGACCCGTCGGGTCTGACCCGCACCCTGGGCACCCGGCCGGGAGTGGCCCTGGTGGCGCGCCTCGCGCTGCTCGCGGCGGCCGCGGCCCTGCTGCTGTGGCAGCGGAAGGCGCTCGGCGCCGGGCGGCGGCCGTCCCGCGCGGCGCTGCTGACCGGCGCCACGCTGGCCGCGGGCCTGGCCCTGACCTGGGCCGGCGCCGAACACGCGTCGGCCGGTATCCAGGTTCCGGCGGCGATGACGTCCACCGTGCTGCACCTGCTGGCGATGGCGGTGTGGCTGGGCGGCTTGGCGGCCCTGCTCACCCTGTTCTACCGCGCGTCCGTCCCGTCGCGCGTGGTCGGCCGCTTCTCGCGGCTGGCGGGCCTCTCGGTGACCGTCCTGGTGGTGACGGGCGTCTACCAGTCCTGGCGTGGCCTCGGCTCGGTGTCCGCGCTGACGGACACGACCTACGGGCGGGTCCTGCTGGCCAAGCTGCTCGCGGTGACGCTCCTGCTGCTGGCGGGGGCCCGGTCGCGGCGGACGGTGACAAGGGAAAGGACGGCGAGGAACGTGACGGTGGAGGCTGCCGAGACGCGGGAGACGAGGGAGACACGGGAGGCGCTGGTACCGGAACCGGTGGGCGGCCGGGCCGAAGGCGCGGCGGACGGCCTGACGGACGGCCGGGTGGCCGGTACGGCCGACGTCCCGGCGGGTGGCCCGCCGCTCCCCGGGAAGCCCCGGCCGCCGGCCGCTGCGGCCCTCACCCCGGCCGAGGACGCCCAGCGCCGGGCGCTGCGCCGCTCCGTGCTGGCCGAGGTCGTCGTCTCCGTCGTCGTCCTCGTCTTCACTACCGTCCTGACGGGCACCCTGCCGGGCCGGGCGGCGGCCGAGGCGGCGACGGCGGAACAGTCCGCCGGGCTGCCCGTGGCCTCCGTGACCGACATCCCGTTCACCATCGGCTCCGGCGCCCCCGGCGTCCGCGGTGTCAGCGGGAAGGTGCAGGTCACCCTCGATCCGGGCCGGGTCGGCGACAACGGCCTCCAGGCCGTGGTCTACGGCCCCGACGGCGGCTTCGTCAGCATCCCCGAGCTGCGTATCTCCTTCAGCCTGCCCGGCCAGGACATCGGCCCCCTCGACGCCAAGGTCACCGACCGGGGCGGCTACTGGGCCGCCGACACGGTCAACCTGCCGCTGCCCGGGACCTGGGAGATGAAGGTGACGGTACGGGTGTCGGAGACCGACCAGGTGAGCGAGTCCGAGTCGGTGGAGATCGTGCGCTGAGACAGCGGCCGCCCCCGGCGGGGCGGCCGGTCAGCGTGCCGGGTCGGGAGTGGCGTGCCGGGCCGCGAGGGCACGTTCCGCCTCCTCGAGCCGACGGGAGCACCGGGCGTCCGGGTCGTAGGCGACGGCCGTGCTCACGCAGGTGCAGAACACCCGGGCGTCGCGGGTGACGCGGCTGGTGACGCGGAAGGTCGAGCGGCGCAGGTCACCGATGGTCGTGGTGATGGTGACCGGCTCCGGCTGCAGGACGAGGGGTTCCGTGTAGTCGAGTTCGTGGCGTGCGTAGACGAACCTCGGGCGGATCTCCTGTCCCGGCAGTCCGGGGCGCAGATAGAACATGTCGATGTGGGCGTCCTGGATCATCTCCAGCAGCCGGACGTTGTTCACATGGTTCATGGAGTCCAGGTCGCTCATGCGTACCTGGCGGAGATAGAGGTGCGGCCGGCAGTCCGGCACCTCGAGGGGCGGGCGGCCGGTGCCGGTGCGGCGGACGTCGGACGCCAGGTCGTGGGTCAGGGTCAAGGTGTCACTCCTCGGAACATCGGAACAGGGGCCCCGGCCTCCCGACCGGTACGCGCTACCGGTGCCGATACCGGTACCGGTGCCGGGGCTGCGGGGACTGCGGGGCTACAGGGCCCGCTCGATCAGGTCGGCGGCGGCTGCCGCACCGCCGGCCGCCGCGATCTCCCGGCGCATGGCGGACACGCCCGCGCGGATGTCCCGGTCGGACGAGACCCGCAGGACGGCCTCCCGCAACGCCTCGGGGGTGACGCTCTCGCGCGGCAGGTGGACGCCGAGCCGGAGGTGTTCGATCCGGGCGGCGTTGACCCGCTGCTCGGCCATCTGCGGGACCGCCACCAGCGGCACGCCGTAGTACAGGGCCTCCATCGTGCCGCCCATTCCGGCGTGGGTGACGAAGGCGTCCGCGTGGGCGAGCACGGCGAGCTGCGGCACATGGGGATGGACCTCGACGTTGGCGGGCAACGGCCCCAGCCCGTCCGGCGGGACGGCGCCGACGGACATGACCACATGCCAGGGCAGCTCGGCGAAGGCCTGGACGCAGGACCGGTAGAACTCCGGCCGCCGGGTGAACTGGGAGCCCAGCGAGACCAGCAGGACGGGCACATCGGGCCGCGGCGGCCGCCAGGAACCCTGGTAGGAGCGGTCCCCGAGCGCCGGCCCGACGTACGCGACGCGCTGTGCCGCGACGGTGTCCGCCCTGCGCTGGAAGGTCCGGGGGAAGAACGCGACGGCGTGTTCGGGCCGCACGAGGTCCTGGATCCGGGCGGCCTCGACCCCGTGGTCGGCGAATGCGGCCGCCAGCCGCGCGAAGCCCGGCAGCTGCGGGAGGCCCGGCACGCCGAAGAACTCCGGGACGATGCCGTCGTAGGCGAGGTGGGTGGGCGACGCCACGACCGTCGGCACCTGCCACCGTGCCCCCAGCAGCAGGCCCGCGAAGGCGTAGATGTCGCACAGCACCAGGTCCGGGCGGTCCCTGCCGAACGCCCGGGTCAGCGCGGGCAGGGCCGCCAGCGCCACCTCGACCACCCGCGCGAACCCCTCGCCCATGTCCTCCGGCGCGTCCGAGCCGTCCCCCGCGTCCGGGTAGAGCACGGGCTCGGCACCGGCCGCCTTCACCTGGTGCACGAAGTCCTCGGTGACGGCGTAGCTGACCCGGTGCCCCCGCCGGACGAGCTCCTCGACGACCCCCAGGGTCGGATTGACGTGCCCGTGCATCGGAACGTTGAACACGGCGATGTGCGCGGGAATGTGCGCGGGATTCGGATGAGTACCAGGCACGACACACAACTCCTGTCCGGCACGGAGCCGGGGCGGGGGATTCGGGAACGGGACGCCCGACGGCGGACGCGGAGTCCCGATTAAAGGCGCACGGACACCGTTCGTGACCGCAAACCTGCGGCAGTGTCACCCCATCAGGGAGCCTCCACGGCCGCGCGTTGACACCTGCGGAACACCTGAGAGGTACCTGGCGGGGCTCCCGGTGACGCGGCGGACGTGACCGCCGGTCCGATCGGCCGTTGGGGGTACAGGACGTCGTCCGTCAGCAGCCGGCCCACGACAGGACCGGCCCACGGCACGGACGGCCCACGACAGGAGCAGTCTCATGCCCGGATCGCATCTGCCCTTGATGGAAGAGGGGATGGCCCGCTGGCCGTTCGGCCCGCCCAACGCCGGGATCGCCCTGGACCTCGCGGGCGCCCCACCGTCGCCGGACGAGCTGCGGGCGTTGGTGGAGGAACGCTGGAAGGCGTTGCCCAGGCTGACCCAGACCCTGGTCGCCCCCGGCGCTGCCCGGACGGGCCTGGCCTGGTGGACCGGCCGGCACCGCTGGGCGCGGCGGGACGGCCACGACCTGGGCCGGCAGATCGACAGCGCGGACCTCACCCTGCGCGACGCGGTCCGGCTGTGGTTCCACACCCCGTTCCCGGCCGACCGGCCGCCCTGGAGCCTCCACCTGCTGCGCGGGGCGACGGAGGGGGAGTTCTCCCTGCTGTTCCGGATGCACCACAGCCTGCTCGACGGCCGTTCCCTGACGACCCTGCTGCGCGCCCTCTTCGACGACGGCGGGCCGCTGGACGGCGCCGCGTCCCTGGCGGTGCCCGGCCCCCGGCGACGGACGGTCGGCCCCGGCCCCACGGGGGGCGGCCCGCCGGGTGTGCTCACCACGGGCCGTGCGGTGCCGCTGCCGCACCGGGGCCCGCGGGAGCCCGCGTACACCGTCGTACGGCTGCGCGCCGACGTCCTGCGGGCCGCGCGCTCGGCCGTCTCCGTGGGAGCGCCCGGCGCCCTCCGCCCGGCGACCACCAACGAGGTGTTCCTGGCGACCGTCTCCGGAGTCCTGCGCGCCTGCCTCTCGGCTTCGGACTCCGCCTCCGCGTCCGACGCCGGCCGCGCCCCCGCTTCCGGCGGCGGTGACCGGGATCCGGACGGGAGGCAGGTGTGGCTGTCGGTCCCGGTCGACGAACGGCCCGACGACTGCGGTGAGTTCCTCGGCAACGCGTTCGCCAACGTCCGGGTCCCCGCGCCGGTGACCCTCGCCGACCCGACGGCCCGACTGACCGCGTGCACCGGCCTGCTGACCACCGTGACCCGCCCCCGGCGCACCGCCGAGAAGCTGGTCGAGGGCACGCTCGCGGCGGTTCCCGGGGCGACCCTGGCGCTGGCCGGCGGAAGGATCTTCGCGCCCGCGTACGCGCCGGCCGCCTGCTCCTACGTCCATCTGCGCGAGCGGGGCCAGACCCTGGCCGGACGACCGCTGCGCCACCTCACCATCGTCCCCATGGTGCCCCCGGCCGGCACGGCCACCTTCGCGCTGGGCGGCTGCACCAAGGGCCACACGCTGAGCGTCGCCACCAACTCGGGCGGCGAGGACGCCGGCCTGCTGGCGGAGGCGTTCCTCGACGAGCTGACGCTGCTCGCCGAAGGGGCTCGCTGACCCGCCGGCTCCGCACATGTCGAAGGGCCCCACAGCGAACGGTGGGGCCCTTCGGCACGCGCGGGACCGGGACGGCGCGTGGCCGCCGGCTGCGGGGCCACGGTCACCGGCCGGAGCTAGCTCGCCTGGCGTCGAGCCGCACCCGTGCCGGAGAGGGGTGCCTGCGCATCCTCGATCAGGAAGATCTCGTCCTCCCCGAAGTCCGGGGCCTGGAAGGGGTTGGTCGTCGGAGGCGGCGATGCCGCGGTGGCATAGCGAGTCGCCCCTTCCGGAGCGGAGAACAGCGAGGTCGGGTCGATGAGAGGTCTCCCATTCGTTACAGGGCCGCGAACGGACCTGGCGTGCCGTGACCGGGCACAGCGGTCCTACAGCTTGCTCATCTTGGTGTACGGGCTCAGGATCCGCATTTGCGCCGAACCGAAATCCACGAGGGCCGCGATTCCGTCCTCGATGCCGATCACGCGGCCGAGGCCGTACATGTCGTGCGTGACCTGGTCGCCCACCTCGAAGTGCTTGGGGGAAGGCGCGGCCGGGGCCTTGAAGGGACTGGTGGGCAAGTAGCGCTTCGGTGCCGATGGCTTTGTCATTGCCTCCAGTATGGGCCTGCATGCGCCAGTCGTAGCGGCCGTCTTTCCCCGCTGTTCGTCACAGACCCGGACAGCGATCATCACCTCGCCCGGAATACGGGCGGCTGCGCGCCTCTGACCTGGTGCTTCGCCGATGAGCCCACGGAAGCGCCCACGGGACCCCACCACAGACCGTTACCTTCGGAAACCCGCTCCACGTCAGCCGGTCGCGAGGATCGGGCTCAGGATCATGAGCATGACGCACAGCGCCGGGGGCGACCCCGCCGGATGTTCCCGGATCGGTGGACGAGACGGCGGGCAGGCGGGTGCGGCAGGCGCGTGCGGCACGCCGGGCAGGCGTCCGAGGCCGGGATACGGACGGGATGCGGACGGCATGCGGACGGCATGCGCGGACGGCATCCGGGACGGGCGACGACGAAGGGCCCCACCGCGAACGGTGGGGCCCTTCGACATCGTGCCCGGTGAGGCACTGGCGGAGGATACGAGATTCGAACTCGTGAGGGGTTGCCCCCAACACGCTTTCCAAGCGTGCGCCCTAGGCCACTAGGCGAATCCTCCGCGGCAAACAATACAAGACGTTGAGGAGTGCTCGCGAACTCGTTCCCCCCGCTCAGATCCTGTAGCCTGTGCGCAGCCCCTCACGCGGCGCTATCTGACTGAACTCCCCCAGGGCCGGAAGGCAGCAAGGGTAGGTCGGCTCTGGCGGGTGCGTGGGGGGCGCTTGCGTGTGCGGCGGGGGCCGGGTGCCGGGTCCGCGTGCGGGACCCGATGTCAGCGGTCGCCTATAACCTCGTATGCGTGTCGTCTCTCGCGCTGTACCGCCGCTATCGCCCGGAGTCGTTCGCCGAGGTCATCGGGCAGGAGCATGTCACCGGCCCTTTGCAGCAGGCGCTGCGGAACAACCGGGTCAATCACGCGTACCTGTTCAGCGGGCCGCGTGGGTGCGGGAAGACCACCAGCGCGCGGATCCTGGCCCGGTGCCTGAACTGCGAGCAGGGGCCCACCCCGACCCCGTGCGGGGAGTGCGAGTCGTGCAAGGACCTCGCCAGGAACGGCCCGGGATCCATCGACGTCATCGAGATCGACGCCGCCTCGCACGGTGGTGTGGACGACGCCCGTGACCTGCGGGAGAAGGCGTTCTTCGGGCCCGCCCGCAGCCGGTACAAGATCTACATCATCGACGAGGCCCACATGGTCACGCCGGCCGGTTTCAACGCGCTCCTCAAGGTCGTCGAGGAGCCGCCCGAGCATCTGAAGTTCATCTTCGCGACCACCGAGCCGGAGAAGGTCATCGGGACCATCCGGTCGCGGACCCACCACTACCCCTTCCGGCTCGTGCCGCCCGGGACGCTGCGGGACTACCTCGGCCAGGTCTGCGGGCAGGAGGCCATCCCCGTCGAGGAGGGCGTGCTGCCGCTCGTCGTGCGCTCCGGCGCGGGTTCCGTGCGTGACTCCATGTCCGTCATGGACCAGCTGCTCGCCGGCGCGAGCGACGCGGGTGTGACGTACGCCATGGCCACCTCCCTGCTCGGTTACACGGACAGCTCGCTGCTCGACTCCGTCGTCGAGGCCTTCGCCACCGGTGACGGCGCCGCCGCCTTCGAGGTGGTCGACCGGATCATCGAGGGGGGCAACGACCCCCGCCGTTTCGTCGCCGACCTGCTGGAGCGGCTCCGGGACCTCGTCATCCTCGCCGCCGTGCCGGACGCGGCCGACAAGGGGCTCATCGACGCCCCCGCAGACGTGATCGAGCGCATGCAGGCCCAGGCCGGCGTCTTCGGCGCCGCGGAGCTCAGCCGCGCCGCCGACCTCGTCAACGAGGGGCTGACGGAGATGCGGGGCGCCACCTCACCCCGTCTCCAGCTGGAGCTGATCTGCGCGCGCGTGATGCTGCCCGCCGCCTACGGCGACGAACGCTCCGTCATGGCCAGGCTCGACCGCATCGAGCGTGGCGTGAACTTCTCGCCGGGCGGCGCGGTGCAGGGCGCGGCGCACGGTGCGCCCGCGATGCCGACGGCGGGTTACGTGCCGGGGCCCGAGGCGCACGCCGGTGCCCCGCTGACCGGGGGCGCGCCGATCCCGCCCGGTGGCGGGGCGGCCGCCGCCCGCGCCGCGGTACGGGGCCCGGGGCAGGGTCCCGTACCGGGTCAGGCACCGGACCGGTCGCCCGCGCCGGCCGCCCCCGCGCCCGCCCAGCCTTCCGCCGCCGCGCCGCCCGCGGCAGCCCCGGTCCACACCTCCGCTCCCGCTCCCGCCGCCCCCGTCGCGGCCTCCGCGCCGCCGGTGGAGGAGGCGCCGGCCGCGAGCTCCCAGGCTCCGGCTCAGCCCGCCCCCGGTGCCTGGCCCACCGCCACCGCGGCGGGCAGCGGGCGACGCCCCGGCGGCTGGCCCACGGCCGCACCCGCGGGCGGCGGCGGCCGGCCCCCCGCCCCGGCACCCGCTTCCCCGCCCGCCGCCTCGGCGGCTCCCCCGGCCTCGGCCCCGGCTCCCGCGGCGGCCCCAGCGCCCGCGCCCGGCGGGTACGCGCCCCCCTCCGGCGGCCTCGACCCCCGCATGCTCTGGCCGAACATCCTGGAGGCGGTCAAGAACCGCCGTCGCTTCACCTGGATCCTGCTCAGCCAGAACGCCCACGTGGCGGGTTTCGACGGCACGACCCTCCAGCTCGGCTTCGTCAACGCCGGGGCCCGTGACAACTTCACGAGCAGCGGCAGCGAGGACGTGCTGCGGCAGGCGCTGGCCGAGCAGTTCAGCGTCCAGTGGAAGATCGACGCGGTCATCGACCCGTCCGGCGGCTCGGGGCCCCCGCCGGCCGGCGGCCTCGGTGGCGGTGGAGGCGGTGCGCCCGGCGGCTACGGCAGCCCGGGGGGTCACAACAGCCCCGGTGGCTACGGCGGTGGCGGCGGCTCGACGGCCCCGTCGGGCGCGGCCCCGGCCCAGGGACCGGCGGCCTCCGCGGGCCCTGCCCAGCACGCTTCGCCCTCGGCATCGGCGTCGGCCCACTCCCACGCGGCGTCCGCCCCGGCGCAGTCCCGCCCGCCCGCCCCCGAACCGGTGGCCCCGGAGGACGACACCCCCGAGGACGACGACCCCGACCTCAACGAGTCGGCCCTCTCCGGCTACGAACTCATCGTGCGCGAGCTCGGAGCGACGGTGGTGGAGGAGTTCACCAACGAGTAGGGGCCGGCGCGGACGTCCCCCGGCGGCCCCCCTTCCCCGTGCCCTGCCGCTTGGAGGAACGCACGAGATCCCCGCCTCCCCGCTTTCGGAAGCCCGCACAAAACACCCCCGCCCCCGCCCGTTAGGCTGACCCCCGTGAACGTCCTCGTCATCGGCAGCGGCGCCCGCGAACACGCCCTGTGCCGCTCACTGTCCCTCGACCCCGCCGTCACCGCGCTGTACTGCGCCCCCGGCAACGCCGGCATCGCCGAGGTCGCCGAGCTGCACCAGGTCGACGCCCTGGACGGCGAGGCCGTGTCCGCGCTGGCCGTCGAGCTCGGCGCCGAGCTGGTCATCGTCGGCCCGGAGGCGCCGCTGGTCGCCGGGGTCGCCGACGCCGTACGCGACGCGGGCATCCCGGTGTTCGGCCCCTCCAAGGAGGCCGCGCAGCTCGAGGGCTCCAAGGCGTTCGCCAAGGACGTGATGGCCGCGGCCGGCGTGCCGACCTCCCGCTCCTACGTCTGCACCACCCCCGAGGAGGTCGCCGAGGCCCTCGACGCCTTCGGCGCGCCGTACGTCGTCAAGGACGACGGCCTGGCCGCCGGCAAGGGCGTCGTCGTCACGGACGACCTGGAGGCCGCCGCCGCGCACGCGGCCGGCTGTGAGCGGGTCGTCATCGAGGAGTTCCTCGACGGCCCGGAGGTCTCCCTCTTCGCGATCACCGACGGCGTGAGCGTCGTCCCGCTCCAGCCCGCCCAGGACTTCAAGCGCGCGCTCGACGGCGACGAGGGCCCGAACACGGGCGGCATGGGGGCCTACTCGCCGCTGCCCTGGGCGGACCCGAAGCTGGTGGACGAGGTCCTGGAGACGGTTCTCCAGCCGACCGTCGACGAGATGCGTCACCGCGGCACCCCCTTCTCCGGACTGCTCTACGCGGGCCTCGCGATCACCAGCCGCGGTGTCCGGGTCATCGAGTTCAACGCCCGTTTCGGCGACCCCGAGACGCAGGTCGTCCTGGCCCGGCTGAGGACCCCGCTGGCCGGTGTCCTCAAGGCGGCCGCCACCGGCGACCTCGCCGACCTGCCGGCCCTGCGCTGGAGCGAGGACGCGGCCGTCACCGTCGTCATCGCCTCGCACAACTACCCCGGGACCCCGCGCACCGGCGACCCGATCTCCGGCCTCGCCGAGGTGGCCGCCGAGGACGCCCCGCACGCCTACGTCCTGCACGCCGGGACGAAGTACGACGGTGACGACCGCGACACGGTCGTCAGCGCCGGCGGACGCGTACTGTCCGTCACCGCGACCGGCACGGACCTCACCGAGGCCCGCGAGCGCGCCTACCGGGCGGTCGGGCGCATCGGGCTCGACGGTTCGCAGCACCGTACGGACATCGCCGCGAAGGCGGCGGCAGGCGCGTAGCCACCCGCCGCGACAGGTGTCGCCAGGCGCCCCGAGCGGGCGCCTCGGCAGGCATCAGCAGGGATCTCCCAGGCCCCGGGCCACCACGGAACTCCACACGGAGGCCCCGTGGAACCCGGGGCCTGATCGTTGCCCACCGTCGTTCACCTTTCCCCAAAGCCATTCCATCGTGTGAGCGCTGAGCCATCCGGCTGACGTGGGCCGGAGCGCCAACTAGGGTGCGGCGCAAGCGTTCCGGCACTCGTTCCGGCACTTGGCCCACCGGCATTGCGATGTCAGTGGGCGGTGCCACAGTGGGGGAGTGACCACTGCGAAGACAGCCGGGGGAAACAGGACCGTAGGGAGGGGGTGAGGTCCGGTCGTGACCGGTATGGGAGTGGAGATGGGCGCGCAGGCCGCGCGGGCCCGGGCACTGGCGGTGCTACGCATCCGCAGCCGGGCGCTCGCCGTCGCGCTGCTGCCCGCGGCCGCCGCGGTGATCCTGCTGGCCGGCGGTTCCACCGGGCATTTCGTGGGCCCGGGATGGGACGCCGCCCGCTGGACGGTGTCCGTCGTCGCGCTGGTCGTACTGCTGGCCGCCGGTGTCATCGGCCTGGTCGTCGCCCGCGCGCGCCCCGCGGTCAGCCCCACGGTCGCCATCGCAGAGGCGGCGGCCCCCGATCTGTACCGGCTGGTCCGGGACCTCGCCGACCGCCTCGACGTCCCCGCGCCCTCCGCGATAGCGCTCACGCCGGACTGCGACAGCTGGCTGGAGGACCGCACCCACCCGGCCCACGGCCCGTCGCCGTCCCGCGGCGGTGACGAGATAGCCGGCCCGGGCGGCTCCCACGGCCCTCTCCACCGCCGTACGGCAGCGTCACCGGTGCTCGTCATCGGCTCCCCGTTCCTGTGGTGGATGCGGGTGGGGGAGCTGCGCGCCGTGCTGGCCCCGGTCGTCGCCGGGACGGGCCCTTCCGCGCACCCCGACATAGCCGCGGCCCGGCGCTTCGTGCGCGGGCTGGACGCCGCGGTGGCCGTCTGCGCCTACCGAGGCGAGCGGTATCCCGTGCTGCGCCCGGCCTGCGCGGGCATCGGCTGGGCCGCCCGCCTGATGCTGCGCGGCTGCCAGATCCACGCCGGCGAGATGGAGCGGGGAGTCGCCGCCGCGGCCTCCGAGCGTGCACAGGCTGTGGACTACGGGCTGCGTATCGTCGCCCAGGAGCAGGTGGGCCTGGCCTACGCGGGGTGGGACCGCCTGCTGACGCGGGTGGCGCTGCCCGCCTGGCGGATGGGCCGCTGGCCCTCCCGGCTGGACGCGGGCGTCGTCGCCGCCCTCACCGAACTGTCCCGGCGCGACCGGCTGGCCGAGGGGTTCGCCTCCCGGCTCGGCGAGCGCCCCGCCTGCGACCTGCTCGAAGAGCCCGGCACCATCGACGAGGCCGCCTCGCTGCTCGCCGCCCGCCTCTTCCACGGCGGCCCCGCGGATCCGGGCCCGGACTGGTCGCCGGTGGCCTGGGAGGATTACCCGGACGAGGTGGTCGACCGCAAGTGGCGCACCGACGCGGCCCGGCTCCACCGGGTCCTCGACACCCTCGGCGTCCGCCGCACCTGCGACCCGACCGGCACCGGCCACCCCGCCGGACCGCACTCCGGCGGCCACAGCGGCCCCACTCTGGCCCGAGTCCTGGACCACCTGACGGACAGACCCGCCGACACGGAGGGCCCCCACCCGACGGCCTTGCCGGACCCGACAGCCTTGGCGGACCCGACGGCCTTGGCGGACCCGACGGCCTTGGCGCATCTGACGGACCCGACGAGCTTGACGGACGCGACGGCTATGGCGGACCCGACGGCTCCGGCGGACCCGACAGATCTGGCCCGTCCGGCGGACCCGACAGATCTGGCCCGTCCGACGGCCACAGCCGCCCCGGCGGGTACCTCTGCCCCGGCTCCGAATCCCGGCTCGGACCCGGATCCGAATCCCGGCTCGGACCGGGACCCCGGCTCGGACCGGGACACCGACCTTGGCCCGGACCCCGACCTCGCTCCGAGCCCCGCTCCGGGGTCCGGCCCCGCCCCGGGCCCCGGCCTCGCTTCGAGTCCCGCTCCGGGCCCCGGCCTCGCTTCGAGTCCCGCTCCGGGGTCCGGCCCCGCCCCGGACACCGACCCCGCCCCGGACACCGACCTCGGCCCGGACCCCGACCTCGCTCCGAGCCCCGCTCCTGGCCCCGACCTCGGCCCGGACCCCGACCTCGCTCCGAGCCCCGCCCCGGGGTCCAGCCCCGCCCCGGGCGCCGGCCCCGGCGCCGCACCCGCTCCCGTTACGGCCCCGGCCCCCGCCCCCGCTGCCGTCCCAGACCCCGAACCCGTCCACCTCGCCGATGACGACGACGAGGATCTCGTGCCTCCGAACCCCCGCAGCGTGGCCCTGGCCGCCGGGATCGGTGCCGAGCTGGGGCGGGAGGAGGCCGCGGCCGCGGCGGCGGCGCCCCCCGCTCCATCCGGTCCCCCGGCGTCCGGCCAGGGCCCCGACATGGCTCTCTGGGACCAGGGCGCGCTCCCCCTGTTCCCCCTCCAGCCCCCGCGCACCGAACGCGAGCTGCTGGCCGATCACGTCACGGCGATGGTCTGCTGCGCCGCGATGGACACCGTCGGCGCCGTGCCGGGTCTCGACTGGCTCGACGGTCCGACCCTCCTGGTCGACGGTGTGCGGGTGGCCGACCTGGCACCCCGGGTGCTCAGCCTCGTCGAGGACGGTGACGCGGTCCCCCTGCGCACCTGGCTGGTGGAGCTCGGGATACGCCCGGAGAAGCCGGTACGGCTCGGCTGAGCGCGCCGAAGCACCCACGCTGCCCCCTGCCCCCTGCCCCCTGCCCCCTGCCCCCTGCCGTCCGACCCCAGCCGCCCCCAGTCACCCCCGGGTGACCCCCGCGCCCCCAACGGCCAAGCCCTAGCGGAGCTCTATATTCCACTTTCGGCCAATTCGCAACGAATAGTGACTGCCTGCGCGCGTTATGTGATGTGCTGGGACCGATCGGGCCCATGGCAAGGGCTTGCGACATAGGACAAACGCGCGGGCGGTCACGTACGGCATACGCACGAACCAGCACGGGGGCACTAGGGAGGGGAGCACCATGGGACCCGGACCAGGACCGGAACACATCCGCCGATGGGAGTCGGGGGCGCTGGCCCACGCCGTGACGGACCCCTTCGGACAGGGCCCCGTCCCCTGGCTGCGCGGCAGCGAGACGTACTTCGACGACACCGGCCAGGTCGTCCCCTGGTACGTGGACGCCGCACCCGCCCCCGCCCGGGGCGGCCCCCGTGTCCCGGGCCCCCGCACCGCGCCCGCGACCGGCGGCCCCCGCTCGGCCGACGACGTGCGCCGCCAGATCAAGGGCTTCGTCTCGACCGGCGCGGTCGCCCCCGGCGAGGCGGTCGACTTCCACATCACGGTCGACCCGCCCCAGGAATTCAGCGTCGACGTCTACCGCATCGGCCACTACGACGGCGACGGCGCCGCCAAGATCACCACCAGCCCGCGCCTGTCCGGCATCGTCCAGCCGCCGCCGCTGACCGCCGACCGCACGGTCTCCTGCCACCACTGGTGGCTCTCCTGGCGCTTACAGGTCCCGTCGTACTGGAACGTCGGCGCGTACGTCGCCGTCCTCACCACCGCCGACGGCTACCGCTCCCACGTCCCCTTCACGGTCCGCGACCACCACCCCGCCGATCTGCTCCTGCTGCTGCCCGACGTCACCTGGCAGGCCTACAACCTCTACCCCGAGGACGGCCGCATCGGCGCCAGCCTCTACCACGCGTGGGACGAGGACGGCCGTCTCCTCGGCGAGGCCGACGCCGCGACCACGGTCTCCTTCGACCGCCCGTACGCGGGCGCGGGCCTGCCCCTCCATGTCGGCCACGCCTACGACTTCATCCGCTGGGCCGAGCGCTACGGCTACGACCTCGCCTACGCCGACGCCCGCGACCTGCACGCCGGCCACATAGACCCGACCCGCTACCGCGGACTGGTCTTCCCCGGCCACGACGAGTACTGGTCGGCGAGCATGCGCCGCACCGCGGAACTCGCCCGCGACAGCGGCACCTCGCTCGTCTTCCTGTCCGCCAACTCCCTCTACTGGCAGGTGGAGTTGGGCCCCTCCCCGTCCGGCGTCCCCGGCCGCCTGCTGACCTGCCGCAAACGCAAGGGGCCCGGCAAAACCGTCCTCTGGCGGGAGATCGACCGCGCCGAGCAGCAGTTGGTGGGCATCCAGTACGCGGGCCGGGTGCCCGAGCCGCATCCGCTGATCGTCCGCAACGCCGACCACTGGCTGTGGGAGGCGACCGGCGCGTGCGACGGCGACGGCATCGAGGACCTGGTCGCGGGCGAGGCCGACCGCTACTTCCCCCGCACGCCGCTTCCGCCCCACGAGGACCGCATACTCCTCGCCCACTCCCCGTACGCCGACAGCGAGGGCGTCCTCCGTCACCAGGAGACCTCCCTCTACCGGGCCCCCTCCGGCGCCCTGGTCTTCGCCTCCGGCACCTTCGCCTGGTCCCCGGCCCTGGACCGCCCCGGCCATGTGGACGCCCGTGTCCAACGCGCCACGGCCAACCTCCTGGACCGCATCTGCAAACGCGACTGACGCCCGCGTGCCCGCTCGCGCCACCCGCTGTCCGGGGTCGATCCCGATGTACGGGACAATCGACCCACTAGGACAGAACCACGGGGAGGAACCGTGTCCGGATTCGTAGAAAAGCCCGAGCCCCTTCAGGTGCCGGGCCTGGTGCATCTGCACACCGGCAAGGTGCGCGAGCTGTACCAGAACGAGGCGGGCGACCTCGTGATGGTCGCCAGCGACCGCACCTCCGCCTTCGACTGGGTGCTGCCGACCGAGATCCCCGACAAGGGCCGTGTCCTCACCCAGCTCTCCCTGTGGTGGTTCGACCAGCTCCGCGACCTGGTCCCGAACCACGTCCTGAGCACGGAACTGCCTGCGGGCGCCCCCGCCGACTGGGCCGGCCGCACCCTGGTCTGCAAGTCGCTCCGGATGGTCCCGGTCGAGTGCGTGGCACGCGGTTACCTGACCGGCTCGGGCCTCGCGGAGTACAAGGAGTCCCGCACGGTCTGCGGCCTCGCCCTTCCCGAGGGCCTGGTCGACGGCAGCGAACTCCCCGCGCCGATCTTCACCCCGGCGACCAAGGCCGCAGTCGGCGAGCACGACGAGAACGTCTCCTACGAGGAGGTCGCCCGTCAGGTCGGCGCCGACACCGCCGCCCAGCTCCGCCAGGCGACCCTCGCCGTCTACGGCCGCGCCCGCGACATCGCCCGCGACCGGGGCATCATCCTCGCCGACACCAAGTTCGAGTTCGGCTTCGAGGGCGAGAACCTGGTCGTCGCCGACGAGGTCCTCACCCCGGACTCCTCCCGCTTCTGGCCGGCCGACCAGTGGCAGCCCGGCCGCGCGCAGCCCTCGTACGACAAGCAGTTCGTGCGGGACTGGCTGACCTCGGCCGAGTCCGGCTGGGACCGGGCGAGCGAGCAGCCCCCGCCGCCCCTGCCGCAGCACATCGTGGACGCGACCCGCGCGAAGTACATCGAGGCCTACGAGCGCCTGACGGGCCTCGGCTGGGCCTGACGCGAAAGGCCCCGGTCGATGACCGGGGCCTTTGCGATGGAGCGGACGACGAGGCTCGAACTCGCGACCTCAACCTTGGCAAGGTTGCGCTCTACCAACTGAGCTACGTCCGCAGTGCGCCGTGGCGCGAGGCCAACTATACCCAACCCCGCTCCCTGGTGAGCCGCACGGCCGCGTGCCGGTTCTCAGCCCGGAGCCGGAGCCGGCCGACGACAGCCCGACGACAGTCCGACGCCGGCGCGACGACAGATGGTCCCGTGCGGTCCCGCCGGGACAGCACGCCCCGCTCGGCGATCTCCGCGACGGGCGCCGCGTCGGCGGCGAGTTCGAGAACCTCCGCCGCACGCGAGGTCGGCGGCGAGCCACCGGCGGCGACCGCGTCGGCGGCCAACTCCGTTTCGGCGTAGAGGTTTCCGGCGCGCACGGTACGGATGATCTCCGCGAGCGGCTGCGCGCGCTCACCGTCTTCGGGACGAACCCCCGCACACCGGCCGCGAATCCCGCGCACCGGCCGCGAACCCCCGCACACATGCCGCGAGCGCCCGCTCGAGATGCCCGGGCCGGCCGTGCCTGGTGACGATCGGCGCCCGGCACCCCGGCAGTTCGACGCGCAGGGATGTGGCGACGTTCACACCGCCGGTGCCCGGCATCCACAGATCCAGGCCGGCGACGTCGGCCCGGTGCACCATCGCCGTCGCCGGGGCGTCCTCCGGCGAGAGCGTGGTGTCACCACTCCGCAGGACGGACAAATGCCGGACGGCCACCCGCGTCACGCACTCGTTCAAAGCAGTCGCGCACCCGCTGACGGCATACGAAAAGACCCCGGTCCAATGGACCGGGGTCTGATTCCCGAGCGGACGACGAGGCTCGAACTCGCGACCTCAACCTTGGCAAGGTTGCGCTCTACCAACTGAGCTACGTCCGCATTGCCTCCGACCGGCTTTCACCGATCGGCGCGAGCACCACCCTACCTGATCCACAGCAGTGGTCAGACAGGTCGTGCAGAGCGGGTGACAGGGATCGCACACTGCGCCTTCCCCCTGGAAGGGGGATGTTCTACTACTGAACTACACCCGCGTGTACTCCGTGAGCTGGGCTTTTCGGCCTGGCCCCTCGGCGTGCTCCAGACTCTAGCTGACCAGGAGGGGTGGAGCGCAAGTCGGTACGTTCGAGGGGCCGGTGACCGGCCGTCGGCCCGCGGTTCCGGGTAGCCGATCAGCGGGTGCGGCTCACTGCGCGTCGGCGAACGCCTCGTAGACCTTCTTGGGGATGCGGCCGCGCGCCGGCACCTCCAGCTTGTTGGCCTGGGCCCAGGCCCGGACGGCCGCGGGGTCGGGTGCGACCTCCGTCTGCTTGTACGCCTTGCCGGACCTCGACCGCTTGCGGCCGGCGTCGACGTAGGGCTCGAGAGCCTTACGCAGTTTCTTGGCATTGGCTTCATTCAGGTCGATCTCGTACGACTTGCCGTCGAGTCCGAAGGCGATCGTTTCCGCCGCTTCCGAGCCGTCGATGTCGTCAAAGAGAGTGACCACGACCTTCTGCGCCACGAATATCGGTCCCTTCGTGCGACACCTCTGCGATGACGTGCCAAGACGTCACGGAGATGTCGACTGTCCGCCTGTTATGGGGCAAAGTATCGGCTATTGACAATTCATTTGTACAGTGCCCGGCATTGCAATGTGAAGCTCGACTAAATCTCCCCGCGTGTCCCAGGGCAATAGGGAACGTCGGTGCACCCCGGATCTTTCCCTGAAATTTTCGCCAAGGCACTGGTCCGATACCTGATCGTGATGGCGCTCACGTAGTTTCCTACAACTCTACCCGCGTAGAAATTTTGTACGGGTAGTCTGAAGACACCTGTTGGAGACACCCGCAGGCACCTGCTCAGCACCACACCACCGGGAGTGCCAGTGGCACGCGTCGTAGTCGACGTCATGCTCAAGCCGGAGATCCTCGACCCCCAGGGCCAGGCGGTGCAGCGCGCACTGCCGCGGCTGGGTTTCGAAGGCATCTCCGACGTACGTCAGGGAAAGCGATTCGAACTGGAAGTTGACGGGCCGGTCGACGACGCCGCCCTCGCCCGCATCCACGATCTTGCGGAATCCTTCCTCGCGAACACCGTGATCGAGGACTTCACCGTCAAGGTCGAGTCGGAAGAAGCAGTAGCGGGAGCCGCGAAGTGACCGCTCGTATTGGCGTCGTCACTTTCCCGGGCAGCCTCGACGACCGGGACACTCAGCGTGCGATCCGCCTCGCGGGTGCCGAACCCGTCGCTCTCTGGCACAAGGACAAGAACCTCCATCAGGTGGACGCCGTGGTGCTGCCCGGCGGTTTCTCCTACGGCGACTATCTGCGTGCCGGAGCCATCTCCCGCTTCTCGCCGGTGATGGAGACCGTCATCGAGCAGGCGAAGGCCGGTCTTCCGGTCCTGGGCATCTGCAACGGCTTCCAGATCCTCACGGAGGCCCACCTGCTGCCCGGCGGGATGCTCGGCAACGACCACCTCCACTTCATCTGCCGCGACCAGAAGCTGCGGGTGGAGAACGCGGAGACCGCCTGGACCGCCGACTACGAGGCGGGCCAGGAGATCCACATCCCGCTGAAGAACATGGACGGCCGGTACGTCGCCGACGAGCGCACCCTCGACCAGCTCGAGGCCGAGGGGCGGGTCGTCTTCCGCTACCTGGACGTCAACCCCAACGGCAGCCTCCGGGACATCGCCGGCATCACCAACGAGGCCGGCAACGTCGTGGGCCTCATGCCGCACCCGGAGCACGCCGTCGAGCCCCTCGTGGGCTCCGGCCGCACCGACGGTCTCCCGTTCTTCACCTCGATCCTCAAGAAGCTGGTCAACGCATGAGCCGGACGCCTCTGGACACGGTCGAGCACGCGGCCGAGACCCCCGACGTCGAGCTGCCCTGGGCCGAACTCGGTCTGAAGAAGGACGAGTACGAGCGCGTGGTCGAGATCCTCGGCCGCCGCCCGACCGGCGCCGAGCTGGCCATGTACTCGGTCATGTGGTCCGAGCACTGCTCGTACAAGTCCTCCAAGGTCCACCTCCGCCAGTTCGGTGAGAAGGCCCCCCAGTCCGACGCGCTGCTCGTGGGCATCGGCGAGAACGCGGGCGTCGTCGACGTCGGCCAGGGCTACGCGGTCACCTTCAAGGTCGAGTCGCACAACCACCCCTCGTACGTCGAGCCCTACCAGGGCGCGGCCACGGGCGTGGGCGGCATCGTCCGCGACATCATCGCGATGGGCGCGCGTCCGGTCGCGGTCGTGGACCCGCTGCGCTTCGGCGCCGCCGACCACCCCGACACCAAGCGCGTCCTGCCGGGCGTCGTGGCCGGCATCGGCGGCTACGGCAACTGCCTGGGCCTGCCGAACATCGGCGGCGAGGTCGTCTTCGACGCCTGCTACCAGGGCAACCCGCTGGTCAACGCCGGTGCCATCGGTGTGATGCGGCACGAGGACATCCACCTCGCGAAGGCCTCCGGCGCCGGCAACAAGGTCATCCTCTACGGGGCCCGGACCGGCGGCGACGGCATCGGCGGCGCGTCGATCCTCGCCTCCGAGACGTTCGACGACGCCAAGCCGTCGAAGCGCCCGGCCGTGCAGGTCGGCGACCCCTTCCAGGAGAAGCTCCTCATCGAGTGCACCCTGGAGGCCTTCCGGGAGAAGCTCGTCGTCGGCATCCAGGACCTCGGCGCGGCCGGCCTGTCCTGCGCGACGTCCGAGCTGGCCTCCAACGGCTCCGGCGGCATGCGCGTGACGCTGGACGACGTACCGCTGCGCGACTCCACGCTCTCGCCCGAGGAGATCCTCATGAGCGAGTCGCAGGAGCGCATGTGCGCGGTCGTCGAGCCGGCGAAGGTCGACCGGTTCCTGGAGATCTGCGACAAGTGGGACGTCATCGCGACCGTCATCGGTGAGGTGACCGACGGCGACCGGCTGGAGATCTTCTGGCACGGCGGCAAGATCGTCGACGTCGACCCGCGGACCGTGGCCCACGACGGTCCCGTCTACGAGCGCCCCTACGCCCGCCCGGAGTGGCAGGACGCCCTCCAGGCCGACGACGCGAACCGGCTGGCCCGGCCCACGACCGGCGCCGAGCTCAGGGAGCAGGTGCTCAAGCTGGTCGCCTCGCCCAACCAGGCGTCCAAGAAGTGGATCACCTCGCAGTACGACCACTTCGTGCAGGGCAACACCGTCCTCGCGCAGCCCGAGGACTCCGGCATGATCCGGATCGACGAGGAGACCGGCCTCGGCGTCGCCATCGCGACCGACGGCAACGGCCGGTACGCCAAGCTCGACCCCTACGCGGGCGCGCAGCTGGCCCTCTCCGAGGCCTACCGGAACGTGGCGACGACCGGCGCCAAGCCGCTCGCCGTATCCGACTGCCTGAACTTCGGCTCGCCCGAGGACCCGGCGGTGATGTGGCAGTTCGCGGAGGCCATCCGCGGCCTCGCGGACGCCTGCCAGCAGCTGGGCACCCCGGTGACCGGCGGCAACGTCTCCCTCTACAACCAGACGGGCGACGTGGCCATCCACCCGACCCCGGTGGTGGCCGTGCTCGGCGTGATCGACGATGTCGCCCGCCGCACGCCCGTCGCCTTCCGGGAGGAGGGCCAGCTGCTCTACCTCCTCGGCGACACACGTGAGGAGTTCGGCGGTTCGGCCTGGTCCCAGGTCGTCCACGACCACCTCGGCGGTCTGCCCCCGAAGGTCGACCTGGAGCGGGAGCGGCTGCTCGGCGAGATCCTGATCTCCGCCTCCCGCGACGGCATGATCGACGCCGCGCACGACCTGTCCGACGGCGGTCTGATCCAGGCGGTCGTCGAGTCGGCGCTGCTCGGCGGCAAGGGCGCGCGGCTGGTCGTACCGGACGGGCTCGACGCCTTCACCCTCCTGTTCTCCGAGTCGGCGGGCCGTGCCGTGGTGGCCGTCCCGCGCTCCGAGGAGCTCCGTTTCAACGACATGTGCGGGGCGCGCGGTCTGCCCGCCACCCGCATCGGTGTCGTCGACGGCGACACGGTCGAGCTGCAGGGCGAGTTCGAGCTGTCCCTGGAGGAGCTGCGCAAGGCCCACGAGGACACCATCCCGGCGCTGCTCGCGTAAGCACCCGCGGCGTCTGTACGGCGGTCCAGGCCTCGCCCGTTCCCACGGGCGGGGCCTTCGTCGTGCCGTCACGCGGTCGCGCGGAGCAGCGGGACGGCCCCGGTGTCACAGGCGCCCACTAGGCTCACCGCCATGCCCCCGGCCAGGAAACGCACCCGCGCGTACGACCCCGCCAAGATCCGTACCGCCGTCACCGCGCAGTTCGGGAACGTACGGCGGGCCGTGGCCGGCCTCGGTCCCGAGCAGCTCGCGCTGTCCACGCGGCTGCCGGGCTGGACCGTGCGGGACCTGGCCGCGCACGTGACCATGGCGGTGGCGACCGTGAGCCGCAACCTCGACCGGGACGAGCCGCCGAAGGCGGAACTCACCCTCCTGGAGTGGCCGTTCGCCACCGCCCGGCGGGCCGCCGACATCTCCGACGGCACCCGGGAGCTCGCCGCGGCCCACCCCGACCTGAACGCCCTGTTCGCCCGCACCGAGGAGCGCGTCGCCGAGGCCCTCGCCACCGCCCCCGGCGACCGCCTCCTCGCCACCCGCACCGGCGCGATGAGCCTCGCCGACTACCTCGTCACCCGGACCGTCGAACTCGTCGTCCACACCGACGACCTGAACGCCGCCGTCCCCGGCCTGGACATCCCGTACGACCGCCAGGCGCTCGCCGCAGCCACCCGGCTCCTCGCCGACGCCCTCGCCGCCAGGGCGCCCGGTGGTGCGACGGAGGTGCGGATCCCGCCGTACGCCGTCGTGCAGTGTGTCGAGGGCCCACGGCACACCCGGGGCACCCCGCCCAACGTCGTCGAGACGGACCCGCTGACCTGGATCCGGCTGGCCACGGGCCGGGTGACCTGGGAGGACGCCGTGGATCAGGCGAAGGTCGCGGCGAGCGGCGAGCGGGCCGACCTCACGGCCCTGCTGCCCCTCATGTCCTGAAGCCTGTCCCGAAACCTGTCCTGAATCCGACCCCAGCGGGAACCGGCGCCCCACCTGCCCCGTCGAACCGGCATGTACAGGCAGAGGCACAGCCCTACGCACACGTACAGGCGGCGCCTGACGCTGACCGCGGCCGTCCTGCTCCTCCCGCTCGCCGCGGCCTGCGGCAGTGAGCAGGCGGACGGCGAGCGGCCCGGCAGCGGGGCGGTGAGCGCCGAGCAGCCCGTCACCGGTGTCCGCTGGAACGTCGACAGCGTCACCGTGGACGGCACCACCCACCGGGCCCCGGCCGGCGCGCACGTCGAGATCCGGGACGGCAAGGCGGCGGGCAGTTACGGCTGCAACAACTTCACCGCCAAGGCCGCCGTCGAGGGCGACAGCGTCCGGTTCAGCGACGCCAGGTCGACCAGGATGGCCTGCGCGGACCAGCCGATGGACTTCGAGCGCACGCTGGCCGGAACCCTCGCCGAGGGCGCCCTCAGCGCCGAGGTCGACGGCAGCACGCTGACGCTCGCCACGGCCGACGGCGATCAGGTCCTGCTGACCAGGAAATGACCCGCGGGCGGCTCCCCGGCCCGGCCGGAGCGCGCCCGTCGGCCCCGCTGGTGTGCGACACCTCACTCGCCCCGGCGGAACGGGTGCTCGGGCGGTCGCCCCCGGGACCCGCCGCACCCTCCAATGGATCACCATATCCGGCCATTGACCTGCGGAAATGAGTCGATCATGGAGATGGCGGCCGACCGGTGATCGAGTTACCGGCGGGTATCCCCAATTCGGACCAGTGGTCGATCTCGCCTACACTCGGTGGCGTGCCACGTGGTGACGGTCGACTCAGTCATGATCTGCTCCCCGGCGAGAAAGGCCCCCAGGACGCTTGCGGCGTCTTCGGAGTCTGGGCTCCCGGTGAAGAGGTCGCCAAGCTCACTTACTTCGGGCTCTACGCCCTCCAGCATCGAGGTCAGGAATCCGCGGGGATCGCGGTCAGCAACGGCTCCCAGATCCTCGTCTTCAAGGACATGGGCCTCGTGTCCCAGGTCTTCGACGAGACCTCGCTCGGTTCGCTCCAGGGTCATATCGCGGTCGGACACGCCCGCTACTCGACCACCGGTGCCTCCGTGTGGGAGAACGCCCAGCCGACGTTCCGTGCCACCGCGCACGGCTCGATCGCGCTCGGTCACAACGGCAACCTCGTCAACACCGCCCAGCTCGCCGAGATGGTCGCCGACCTGCCCAAGCAGGAAGGCCGCACCCCGCGCGTCGCGGCGACCAACGACACCGACCTGCTCACCGCGCTGCTCGCGGCCCAGGTCGACGAGGACGGCAAGCCGCTGACCATCGAGGAGGCGGCCCACCAGGTCCTTCCGCAGGTCAAGGGCGCCTTCTCGCTCGTCTTCATGGACGAGCACACCCTCTACGCCGGCCGCGACCCGCAGGGCATCCGCCCGCTGGTCCTCGGCCGCCTGGAGCGCGGCTGGGTGGTCGCCTCCGAGTCCGCCGCCCTCGACATCTGCGGCGCCGCCTACGTCCGTGAGATCGAGCCCGGCGAGTTCATCGCCATCGACGAGAACGGACTGCGGACCTCCCGGTTCGCGGAAGCGAAGCCCAAGGGCTGTGTCTTCGAGTACGTGTACCTGGCCCGCCCGGACACCGACATCGCCGGCCGGAACGTGTACCTCTCACGCGTGGAGATGGGCCGCAAGCTGGCCAAGGAAGCGCCGGTCGAAGCCGACCTGGTGATAGCGACCCCGGAGTCCGGAACCCCGGCCGCCATCGGTTACGCGGAGGCCTCCGGCATCCCCTTCGGCGCGGGTCTCGTGAAGAACGCGTACGTCGGCCGGACGTTCATCCAGCCCTCGCAGACCATCCGCCAGCTCGGTATCCGCCTGAAGCTGAACCCGCTCAAGGAAGTCATCAAGGGCAAGCGCCTGGTCGTCGTCGACGACTCGATCGTGCGCGGCAACACCCAGCGGGCCCTGGTGCGCATGCTCCGCGAGGCGGGCGCGGCCGAGGTCCACATCCGGATCTCCTCGCCGCCCGTGAAGTGGCCCTGCTTCTTCGGCATCGACTTCGCCACGCGCGCGGAGCTCATCGCCAACGGCATGACCATCGACGAGATCGGCACCTCCCTGGGCGCCGACTCCCTCTCCTACATCTCCATCGACGGCATGATCGAGGCGACCACCATCGCCAAGCCGAACCTCTGCCGCGCCTGCTTCGACGGCGAGTACCCGATGGAGCTCCCGGACCCCGAGCTGCTCGGCAAGCAGCTCCTGGAGACCGAGCTGGCCGCGGGTCCCGCAGCCACGGCCGCGGCTGACGCCATCCGTCGCCCGTAGCGCCGCAGAGCCCCGTTTCACCAACCCGAAAGATCCCAGGCAATGGCTTCTGTGTCTGATCAGTCCCCTCCGGCCACGGGCAGTGCCTCCGGCGCGTCCTACGCGGCTGCCGGAGTCGACATCGAGGCGGGCGACCGCGCCGTAGAGCTGATGAAGGAGTGGGTGAAGAAGACGCAGCGCCCCGAGGTTCTCGGCGGCCTCGGCGGCTTCGCCGGCCTCTTCGACGCCTCCGCGCTCAAGCGTTTCGAGCGTCCGCTGCTCGCCTCCGCCACGGACGGCGTCGGCACGAAGGTCGACGTTGCGCGCCGGCTCGGCGTGTACGACACCATCGGCCACGACCTGGTCGCCATGGTCATGGACGACATCGTGGTGTGCGGCGCCGAACCGCTGTTCATGACCGACTACATCTGCGTCGGAAAGGTCCACCCCGAGCGGGTGGCCGCCATCGTCAAGGGCATCGCCGAGGGCTGTGTGCTCGCCGGCTGCGCCCTGGTCGGCGGCGAGACGGCCGAGCACCCGGGTCTGCTGGGCGAGGACGACTTCGACGTGGCCGGCGCCGGTACGGGCGTCGTGGAGGCCGACCGGCTGCTCGGCCCGGATCGCATCCGCACGGGTGACACGGTGATCGCCATGGCGGCCTCCGGTCTTCACTCGAACGGATACTCCCTGGTTCGGCACGTCCTGCTGAACCAGGCCGGGCTGTCCCTGGAGGCGCGGATCGACGACCTCGGGCGCACTCTCGGCGAAGAGCTCCTGGAGCCCACCAAGATCTACTCGCTGGACTGCCTGGCGCTCACCCGCACCACGGACGTGCACGCCTTCTCGCACATCACCGGCGGCGGCCTCGCGGCCAACCTGGCCCGCGTGATCCCGGACGGGCTGCACGCCGTCGTGGAGCGCTCCACCTGGACCCCGGCCCCGATCTTCGACCTGGTCGGCAGGACCGGCTCCGTCGAGCGCCTGGAGCTGGAGAAGACCCTGAACATGGGCGTCGGCATGATGGCGATCGTGCCCGGGGAATCGACGGACGTGGCCCTGGCGACGCTCGCCGACCGCGGCGTGGAGGCCTGGGTCGCCGGCGAGATCACCGAGCGCGGCGAGCACCCGACGGGCGCGGAGCTTGTCGGGGACTACGCAGGCTGAGGACCGGGCGGGCCCGCGACCGGGCAGGCCCGTGACCTTGTAGGCAGCACAAGACCCGGTCGGTGACCGAAGTCACCGACCGGGCGGGTGCTCAGTACAAGGTCAAGCGCCGCGACGGTGTTGCGAGGAATCCTCGCCGTCATCCTCGTCGTCGTCCCCGTACAGCTCGGCGTACCGGGCGTACGGGTCGTCGTCTTGCTCATCGTCATCGTCATCGTCCTCGAATGGCTCACCATTCGGCGGAATATTCGATGGCGATGCGCCCAGCTCTTCGGCCAGGCGTGAGAGATCTGTCCCGCCGCTGTTGTACTTCAGCTGGCGGGCGACCTTCGCTTGCTTGGCCTTGGCCCGGCCGCGCCCCATGGCTCGACCCCCTCAACGACGGGGCTCGACGGCCCCAGGTTGACACGCGTTCATGATCCAGGACGGTCTCTCCGTGGAGAGCCCGTCGTAGGGCTCCCACGGTACCTGAGCCCACGCCCGTACGGTACGTCGCCCGTAGCACGCGCGTGTGCGCAGCACCTTTCGGTCGCCCCGTCCTCGCTGGTCAGTGGCGATTTTAACCACTTATTGGTGGCCGACCCGCCGGGAAGAGTGAGAGTTCTCTCCAACTTTCCTCCCGGCGGTACCGCCGAGACCCCCTCAGGGGTCGCCGCGGGGCCCTACGCGGGGGTCACCAGCCGCGCGCCTGGGCGGCCTCGTGCATCCGCTGCTCGGCGATCCGGTCGGCCGCCGCGGCCGGCGGAATCCCGTCCGCCTTCGCACGTGCGAAGATGGCGAGCGTGGTGTCGAAGATCTTCGCGGCCTTCGCCCTGCACCGGTCGAAGTCGAATCCGTGCAGCTCGTCGGCGACCTGGATGACCCCGCCGGCGTTCACCACGTAGTCCGGCGCGTAGAGGATCCCGCGGTCGGCGAGGTCCTTCTCCACACCGGGGTGGGCGAGCTGGTTGTTGGCCGCGCCACAGACGATCTTCGCCGTCAGCACCGGCACGGAGTCGTCGCTCAGCGCACCGCCGAGGGCGCAGGGCGCGTAGATGTCGAGTCCCTCGATCCCGATCAGGCGCTCGGTGTCGGCGACCACCTCCACCGAGGGGTGCTTGTCCGCGATCCGCCGCACGGCTTCCCGGCGCACGTCCGTGATCACGATCCGGGCGCCCTCCGCCAGCAGGTGCTCCACCAGGTGGTGGCCGACCTTGCCGACGCCCGCGATGCCGACCGTGCGGTCCCGCAGCGACGGGTCGCCCCACAGGTGCTGCGCGGAGGCCCGCATGCCCTGGTAGACGCCGAAGGCGGTCAGCACGGACGAGTCGCCGGCCCCGCCGTTCTCCGGTGAGCGACCGGTCGTCCAGCGGCACTCCCGGGCCACGACGTCCATGTCGGCGACGTAGGTGCCGACGTCGCAGGCGGTCACGTACCGACCGCCGAGCGAGGCCACGAAACGGCCGTAGGCGAGCAGCAGCGCTTCGGTCTTGATCGTGTCGGGATCACCGATGATCACGGCCTTGCCGCCGCCGTGGTCCAGACCGGCCATGGCGTTCTTGTACGACATCCCGCGCGCGAGGTTCAGCGCGTCGGCGACGGCCTCCGCCTCGGTCGCGTACGGGTAGAAGCGGGTACCGCCGAGGGCCGGGCCCAGAGCGGTGGAGTGGAGGGCGATGACGGCCTTGAGGCCGCTGGCGCGGTCCTGGCAGAGCACGACTTGCTCATGACCGCCCTGGTCCGAGTGGAACAGGGTGTGCAGTACATCAGCAGGTGCGCCGGAAACGTCGGTCACTGTGGTGACTCCCGGGTATCGAGCGGCGATCGGGACGCAGGCACCGTAAGGGTGGCGGGCCTGATGGACTGAGCGTAGAGCCTGCCCGGCCCGCCGACCTCGCAGTGTCGGGGATCACCTTCTCCCGGAGTACCGCCATGGGACGATTCGCAGGGTTTCCCGATCGGCCGAAGGGGGAGGGAGCAGGCGTGCCCAAGGTGTCCTCGGTGGTCGTTCCGTACGCGGTCTATCTGCGTGTGTACGAGCCGCTGGCCGCCTTCTCCGAGCCCGAGCGCACCCACTGGGCGCGCTACGCCGGCCGCCCCGAGCTCCCCTCCTACCAGGACGAGCTGCGCCGTTCGCTGGCCGACCTGCTGCCCACCCCGCCGGTCGCGGTGCCCGTGCACGAGAGCGGCGACGCGTTCCTGGCACAGGTGGACGGGGTGCTCTGTGTCTGCCCCTGGCGCACCCGGCTGCGCGGCTGGCTGGCCCTGGCGGAGCTGGACGACGAGCTGCCCCGGCCGGTCCTGGAGGCGGCACTGCCCGAGGTCGTGCGCCTGGAGGCGGCCAAGGACCACGAGCGGTGGCTGGAACGCAACCCCGATGCCCGCCCGTGGATCCGTACCGCCGTCTGGCAGGTGCCCCTGAACTGGTTCGTGCTCGTCTCCGACGAGGAGCGGGAGTACGAGAAGGGGACGGCGGAGGTGTCGCCCGTGCTGCGCTACCGCACCCCGATGGTGCAGGCGCGTCGCAGGGTGGCCCGGTCGCTGCGGACGCTGAAGGACACCATGGACGGCGGACCGCTCGTCGACGGCCTGATGGACGTGGGGCGCTGGCTCGAGGAGTTCCATCCGCGTTCGCTGGTGGAACTGGATTACGGCGGTCTGGTGCACGTGCTGCCGGCGGGTGATCTGGAGGACGATCACTCGGCGAAGGACGTGGCCGAGGGCATCGAGGCGCTGCGGGTCGGCGACGGCGCGGCGGCCGGCGAGGCGTACGCGCGGCTCGTCGAGCGCTGGCGGTCGGTACGGGAGCGGCGCTCGGCGAACTGACGGCCGCCGCGGGTCCGCACGGCCGCCGACCTCCCGCGCTTGCTGTGATCTGACGATGTGACAGACGCGACAGCTCTTCCGGTAGTGACGTACGTCACGGCCGTAAAGCAGTGGAACAGCGTACGGTCAACCGCACTTCACGGAACTGACGGGACGTAGGTCCCGATCCGGGCTTATGTCGCAAGGGTGATGGAACGCACGTACACGGCCCTTGCGTCGCTTGCCCCTCCTCGTGCCAAAATAGGACAAGGAGTCCGGGGAGGGCTCCATCCGCCTGCTTATGCTCCATCGTGGGGGGAATCTCAGCATTGCAGCGCTTTGGGGGGTCTGATGCCTCCTGATCGTCCTGTGACTGATCGTCACAGTGGCGTGACTGTCCGCTATGGCATGGTCCATCGGCTTCCGTCGCCGATGAACACCTGGGGGGCAATTCCATCGGTTTGGCCGACGCGGCTGGACGGATGGTGTAGTTGTAGTGCCGAGGACAAGCCGTTCGTCCTATAACCGACTCGACTCGCGTCCGCCATTTCGGGCAACGCGGGTCAAGGTGCAGAATTTAGAGGAAAGAACCGAGAAGGTTCGGTTCTCCCGAGGAGGCCGCTCATGACCGCTCGCACCCCTGATGCTGAGCCGCTGCTGACCCCGGCTGAGGTCGCCACCATGTTCCGTGTCGACCCCAAGACGGTCACGCGGTGGGCGAAGGCCGGCAAGCTCACATCGATTCGTACGCTCGGCGGACATCGCCGTTATCGCGAGGCCGAGGTCCGCGCACTGCTTGCGGGCATCCCGCAGCAGCGCAGCGAGGCCTGAACAAGTGAATAACCGGGCAACACGTCAGGTCCCCCAACCTGTTCGGACGCCCGAAACCTAGCTACAAGCGACGTGGGTCCTGCCCCAACAGGCCCCTCGCCCATCGGGAACGTCGTCGATCGCGCTGGACTCCGCCGGGTCCAGCGCGATCTTTTTTGTGCGCTTGAGACTGCTTGAGGTTGCTCGGCCGGTCGTATCAGGTGGCTCTGTGAGCGGCCTTGTCGGAGTCTGGGGAGGCTCTGGGAGGGTTCCTGGGGGCATCCTCCGGAGTGGTGCAATTGCACATATAAAATTGACCAGTTGTAGGAGCCTGGTAAGAACCCGGCTTTTCAAAACTCATGCCGTGACACCCGTCACATGACGGCAGCCTTGTTGCCTCTGGCTCAGGTGCGCTAAAGGAAGCGCGCGTTCCAGCACCCCACGCGGGCAAGGCCGTTGGCGGCCGCGCGTGCGGCCGCCGGGCGCGGCCGGAGCGCGTGAGGGCGCCGGATCACGTCGTCGGGGGACTCTCGCCCTCCACGGCCCCTTCAGGGGCCTCCGTGCCCCGTGGGGTGCCGTCCATCGCCAGCCGCAGCAAGCGGTGGCAGATCGGGCAGTGGCGGGTCAGATGCCGGTAGGGGGTCGCGGCCGACAGGTGCGCGCGAAGCAGTGCCCGCGTCTCGTGCCTGACCGATGCCGCCATGCCCCACCTCCGTCGGGGCCACGCGGAAACGGGCCCTGGCTTCTGGGGTACCGGCGGAAGGTGACGGCGTCAAGGGAGCGGCGGACAACGCGAAGAGCCCGGATCCGAGGATCCGGGCTCTGTGCCGTACCCGATCGCGGCCGTCCCGCGGGCGCGGCCGCCGTCCTCGCGGAGTGACCGGCAGGTCGGGCGGCGGGTCGGCGCAGGTGGCGACACGAGTGAGGCCCGCTTCCCTTACCGGGAAGCGGGCCTCACTCGTTCACTGCGGTCCTGACGGGATTTGAACCCGCGGCCTCCACCTTGACAGGGTGGCGAGCACTCCAAACTGCTCCACAGGACCAGGTTTTGCGGCACTTGATGTTGCGCTGTGCTGCGAGAAGGACTGTACAGGAGGGTGAGCCCGCCGGTCGAACTCACCCTCCGTACGGGAGCCGTTACGGCGCCAGCGCGTCGATCGCCTTCACGATCCGCTTGTCGGAGACCGCGTACGCCGTGCCCAGCGCGTGGGCGAAATAGCTGACCCGGAGCTCCTCGATCATCCAGCGGACGTCCAGGACCTGCTGGGGAACCGGCCGGCCCTGCGGCAGCTGCTCCAGCAGCCACGCGTACTCGTCCTGCATCTCGTGGACCTTCTCCATGCGGCTGGTGTCCCGCTGGACGCCGGTCGGCATCTGCTGGAGCCGCCGGTCCGCGGCCACCAGGTAGCGCATGAGGTCGGGCAGGCGGCGCAGCCCCGCCCAGGTCACGAAGCCGGGCTTCACGAGGGCGTCCAGCTGTGTGCGCACGTCCGCCAGGTTCGCGAGCAGCACGGGGCTGCGTACGCCCTTCAAGCGGCGCTCACAGGCCTGCCAGGCGGCCAGGACCTGCTGGACCTGGCCGACCGTCCGCACCGTCGTGTCGACGATCTCCGCGCGGACCTTCTCGTAGAGCTTCCGGTACGACTCCTCGTCCCAGGCCGGACCGCCGAAGTCGGCGATCAGCCGGTCCGCCGTCGCCATCGCGCAGTCGTCGAACAGCGCCTGGATCGAACCGTGCGGATTCGCGGACAGCGCGAGCTTCTGGGCGTTCGTCAGCTTCTCGGATGCGAACTTTGCCGGATTGACCGGGATGGTGCGCAGGATCAGCCGGCGCGTGCCCTTCCACATCGCCTCCGCCTGCTCCGCCTCCGTGTCGAAGAGGCGCACGGACACGGTGTCCCCGTCGTCGACGAGCGCCGGATACGCCTTCACCGGCTGGCCCGCGCGGCGGGTCTCGAAGACGCGGGCGAGCGAGCCGATCGTCCAGTCCGTCAGGCCCGAACGCTCCAGGGACTCGCCGCCCTGCCGTTCGGCGGTGGCCGCTGCGGCCTGCGAGATGGCCTGCCTCGCCTTCGGCCGCAGCCGGAGCTTCAGGGCCTCGAGGTCCTTGTCCTCGGCCAGGTTGCGGCGCCGCTCGTCGACGATCCGGAAGGTGATCCTCAGATGGTCGGGGAGCCGCGACCAGTCGAAGTCGTCGGCCTCGAACGGGACGTCGACCATGCGCTTCAGCTCACGCGCCATGGTCGTCGTGAGCGGCTCCTGAAGGGGCACCGCCCGGTCCAGGAAACGCTTCGCGAAGTTCGGCGCGGGTACGTAGTGGCGGCGGATCGGCTTGGGGAGGGAACGGATCAGCTCCGTGACGACCTCCTCCCGCAGACCCGGGATCTGCCAGTCGAAGCCCTCGTCCGTGACCTGGTTGAGGACATGCAGCGGGATGTGGACGGTCACACCGTCCGCGTCCGCGCCCGGCTCGAACTGGTACGTCACCCGGAACTTCAGCTGACCCTGCCGCCAGGAGTCCGGATAGTCGGCCTTGGTGACGGCCTCCGCCGACTCCCGGATGAGCATCTCCCGCTCGAAGTCCAGGTAGTCGGGCGTCTCGTGCCGTTTGCGCTTCCACCACGAGTCGAAGTGCGCGCCGGACACGACGTGTTCGGGCACCCGCTGGTCGTAGAAGTCGAACAGCGTCTCGTCGTCCACCACGATGTCCCGGCGCCGGGCGCGGTGTTCCAGCTCCTCGACCTCGCTGAGGAGCCGGCGGTTGTCGGCGAAGAACTTGTGGTGCGTGCGCCAGTCGCCCTCGACCAGCGCGTTGCGGATGAACAGGTCGCGGGAGGTCTCCGGGTCGATCCGCCCGTAGTTCACCTTCCGCTGGGCGATGATCGGGACGCCGTACAGCGTGACCTTCTCGTCGGCCATCACGGCCGCCTGGTCCTTCTCCCAGCGCGGCTCGCTGTACGTCCGCTTCAGCAGGTGCCCGGCGAGCGGCTCGACCCACTCCGGCTCGATCTTCGCGTTGACCCGGGCCCACAAGCGGCTCGTCTCCACCAGCTCGGCGGACATCACGAAGCGCGGCTGCTTCTTGAAGAGGGCCGAACCCGGGAAGATCGCGAACTTGGCGCTCCGCGCGCCCAGGTACTCGTTCTTGTTGCCGTCCTTCACGTCCTTCATGCCGATGTGCGACAGCAGGCCGGCGAGGAGCGAGACATGGACACTCTGCTCGGGCGCGTCCTCCTCGTTCAGATGGATCCCCATCTGCTTGGCGACCGTGCGGAGCTGCGAGTAGATGTCCTGCCACTCACGGATGCGCAGGAAGTTCAGGTACTCCTGCTTGCACATACGCCGGAAGGAGGAGGAACCGCGCTCCTTCTGCTGCTCGCGCACGTACCGCCACAGGTTGAGATAGGCGAGGAAGTCGCTGGTCTCGTCCTTGAAGCGGGCGTGCTGCTGGTCGGCCTGGGTCTGCTTGTCGGCCGGGCGCTCGCGCGGGTCCTGGATGGACAGCGCGGCGGCTATCACCATGACCTCGCGGACACAGCCGTTCTTGTCGGCCTCCAGCACCATCCGCGCGAGGCGCGGGTCGACGGGCAGCTGGGCCAGCTTGCGGCCGGTCTGGGTGAGCCGCCGGCGGGGGTCCTTCTCGGCCGGGTCAAGCGCGTTCAGCTCTTGGAGCAGCTGCACGCCGTCGCGGATGTTGCGGTGGTCCGGCGGGTCGATGAAGGGGAACTTCTCGATGTCGCCGAGGCCCGCCGCGGTCATCTGGAGGATGACGCTCGCCAGGTTCGTACGGAGGATCTCGGCGTCCGTGAACTCCGGGCGGGCGAGGAAGTCGTCCTCGTCGTACAGCCGGATGCAGATGCCGTCACTCGTCCGGCCGCAGCGGCCCTTGCGCTGGTTGGCGCTGGCCTGCGAGACCGGCTCGATGGGCAGGCGCTGGACCTTGGTGCGGTGGCTGTAGCGGCTGATGCGGGCGAAGCCGGGGTCGATGACGTACTTGATGCCCGGGACGGTCAGGGACGTCTCGGCCACGTTCGTCGCCAGAACGATCCTGCGGCCCGTGTGCTGCTGGAAGACCCGGTGCTGCTCGGCGTGCGAGAGCCGGGCGTAGAGGGGCAGCACTTCCGTGAAGCGGTACTTCTTCTTCTCCAGCGCGTCGGCCGTGTCCCGGATCTCCCGTTCACCGGAGAGGAAGACGAGGATGTCGCCCTTCCCTTCGGCCTGGAGCTCCTCGACGGCGTCGCAGATCGCGGTGATCTGGTCGCGGTCGGCGTCGTCGGAGTCCTCTTCGAGGAGCGGCCGGTAGCGGACCTCCACCGGGTACGTCCGCCCGCTGACCTCGACGATCGGGGCCTCGCCGAAGTGCCGGGAGAAACGCTCCGGGTCGATGGTCGCGGAGGTGATGACGACCTTGAGGTCCGGGCGGCGGGGGAGCAGCTGGGCGAGATAGCCCAGCAGGAAGTCGATGTTGAGGGACCGCTCGTGGGCCTCGTCGATGATGATCGTGTCGTACGCGCGCAGCTCGCGGTCGGTCTGGATCTCCGCGAGGAGGATGCCGTCCGTCATCAGCTTCACGAAGGTGGCGTCCGGGTTCACCTGGTCGGTGAACCGGACCTTCCAGCCGACGGCCTCGCCGAGGGGCGTGGCGAGCTCCTCGGCGACCCGCTCGGCGACGGTGCGGGCGGCGATCCGGCGGGGCTGCGTGTGCCCGATCATGCCGCGGACGCCGCGCCCCAGCTCGAGACAGATCTTGGGGATCTGGGTGGTCTTGCCGGACCCGGTCTCACCGGCGACGATGACCACCTGGTGATCACGGATGGCGGCCGCGATCTCGTCCTTCTTCTGGCTGACCGGAAGCTGCTCGGGGTACGAGACGGCGGGCACCCGGCCGCGCCGCAGGACCATCCGCTCCTCGACCTGGGCGACCTCCGCCTCGATCTCGGCGAGGACGGCGGCCCGGGCCTCCGGCTTGCGGATCTTGCGCGCGCCTTCGAGCCTGCGCCCGAGCCGGTGCGCGTCGCGCAGGGACAGCTCGGTCAGGCGGGGGGCGAGGTCGCCGAGGGCGGGAGTGCCCGGAGCGGAGGCGCCGGGAGTGGGGTGCGTAGACATACGCGGTCCAGGATCTCATCTCGGCGAAAGAAGGGGCGAGTGCTTTTGGGCCCGCCCCGTCCGACGCGCAGCGACGAAAACCCCCTCCGGTCGCCCGGAGGGGGTTTTCGTTCTTGTGGCTGGGGCCGGGGTCGAACCGGCGACCTATCGCTTTTCAGGCGATCGCTCGTACCAACTGAGCTACCCAGCCACGAGGTTTCAGTGAAACCTCAGCGGTCCTGACGGGATTTGAACCCGCGGCCTCCACCTTGACAGGGTGGCGAGCACTCCAAACTGCTCCACAGGACCAAGCTGTTGTGTACGACAGTGTCGCACACGGTGTTGCGTGCCCCCAACGGGATTCGAACCCGTGCTACCGCCTTGAAAGGGCGGCGTCCTAGGCCGCTAGACGATGAGGGCTATCGGCCCGCCTGGGCGCTTCTCAGCGCGTCGGGGACGTCATGAGCATATGGGATGGCGGGGGGTATCGCCAAAACGGTTTACGGGGCCGTCCTGGAGGGGGTTCCGGAGGCGCTCGCGGACGGGCTGAGCGGCGGGCTGGGGGACGGGGTCGGCGAGGGGGTCGGGGAGGGACTCGGGGACGGTACGGCCCCGGGCAGGTTCTCCTTCGGGAGGTGGCGGCTGACCTCGGCCGTCGTCAGACCCAGGCCGCCGAGTTTGATCTCGTCCCAGGCCTGCAGGCGGCGGGTGTCGCGGTCGAAGTAGAGGATCGACGCCTCGATGGGGTCGGGGTACTTGCCCTCGACGGCACGCAGGCCGCTGCCGCCGGTCGAGCCCTCGACGCGCAGCCGCGTGCCCTTCCTCATGACCTCCATGTCCTCGTGGTGGAGGTGCCCGGCCAGGACGAGGGGCACCTCGCCGTCCGTGCCCCGGGCGGCGGAGGGCTCGTGGGCGACGGCCACGTCCGCCGGGGTGCCGGCGTCCCGCTGGGCGCGCAGGGCCCGGGCCAGCCGGGCGCCCGCCTCCTCCTGGGACTCCTCGGCGCCCGGCGCGGAGGAGCGGTCGGGGGTGAACTGGGGGTCGCCGATGCCGGCGAAGCGCAGCCCGGCGAGGGTGACCGCGCGGCCGTCGTCGAGGACGTGCACGTTCTTCATGCCCTCCAGGTAGCGCTGGGTGACGAGCGAGTCGTGGTTGCCCCTGACCCAGACGTAGGGCGCGCCGATCGTGGCGATGGGGTCCAGGAAGCCGTTCTCCGCGGCCGAGCCGTGGTCCATCGTGTCGCCGGAGTCGACGATCACATCGACCTTGTACTGCTCCACGAGCGAGGCGATGATCTTCCAGCTCGCGGGGTTCAGATGGATGTCGGACACGTGCAGGACGCGGACGGTGGTCGGGTCCGGCTGGAACGAGGGGAGCGTCGAGGTGACGTCGTAGAGCTTGGTCACGTTGGTGACCAGGCGGGCGAGTTCCTGCTGGTAGACGTCGAACTCGGTGACGATGCTGCGGGCGTTGCCGACGAGCGAGGGCGCGGAGGACAGCAGGCCCGAGAACCGCGGCTCCAGCACCGACTTGGGGTTCCAGGTGGCGTACGCGGTCGCGCCCGAGGCGGCCAGCAGGGTGAGGGCGAGGCCGCCGGCGGCCAGCGCGCGGCGGGGGCGGCGGTAGACGGCGAGGCCGAGCGCGGTGGCGCCGGAGACCACGGCGACGCAGGAGCGGAGCGCGAGGTCGAGGGTGCCGTGCTCGATGTCACGGGCGACCTCGTCCTGGAGGCCGGAGAGGCGTTCGGGGTGGTCCACCAGGGCCTGCGAGCGCTCGGGGTCGAGCTGGTCCACGTTCACGTCGAGGCGGACCGGCGCGATGTGGCTGTCCAGGCTGAGCGCGCCCAGCGGGGAAATGTTGATCTTCGTGCCGCCCGTGACGGACGGGCGCAGGGTCATCGTCGTGTCCATGGGGCCGACGGACACGCGGACGTCCCCGACGATCAGCAGGCCGAGCCAGGCGCCGACGAGGACGACGGCGGTCAGGCCCAGGGCGCGGATCCAGGGGTTGGGGCGGGCGGCGAGTTCGGGGACCGGGTTCCCGCTCCTGGCGGGCTTGCGGCGCTTCAGGACTGCGGTGGGGAGGCGGGCTCGGACCATTGGTGCCCTATGCCCCGGTCCGGGCATCGGTATGCGGACGGTTCACGACCTCCCCCCGACCGCGCCGTACCGGACAATGGGCCTGTGCTGGAGATGACGCGCGAGGAGTTCGAGGAACTGGTCGCCGAGGCGCTGGACCGGATTCCGCCGGAGTTGACGCGACTGATGGACAACGTCGCGGTGTTCGTCGAGGACGAACCGGCGGCGGACGATCCCGAGCTGCTCGGGCTGTACGAGGGGACGCCGCTGACGGACCGCGGGGAGTGGTACGCCGGTGTGCTGCCGGACCGGATCACGATCTACCGGGGGCCGACACTGCGGATGTGCGGGACGCGGGAGGAGGTCGTCGAGGAGACGGAGGTCACGGTGGTCCACGAGATCGCCCACCACTTCGGCATCGACGACGCGCGGCTGCACGCCCTCGGCTACGGCTGAGCCGTCCGGCAGAGGGGCGGGCGTCGGCGCGTGTCTTCTTGCGTGCGCCGGGAGTTGGGCACGTCGACTCCTTGTGTCTGCCCCGGAGGTGGCCTCGTGCGCCCCTTGTACGTACCCGTTCGTCTGGCCGCGACGGTCATGGCCGTCGCCGCGGCCGCCGGCTGCATGAGCGTGGGGCACGAGGAGGGCGGCCGGGCCAAGCCGTCGCACTCGGCGGGGCAGCGGGGCGGTGAGGCTCCGGGCGGGGTGTCGGCGGGCTCCGGCGGCGGCTTCGGGGTGGGTGCGGCGGGCGGTGACGGCAAGCACGGACACGGCAAGGGCGGCAAAGGCGGAGCGAGCGCCTCGGCGTCGTCCCCCGCCGCGCCGTCGGCCGGGGCGAGCGTGCCGGCCTCGGCGGGGGCGGTGCGCCCGGGGACGAGCGAGCAGCCGGGGGTGCCGACGCCCAGTGGGGCGCAGCCGCCCGCGCCCACGCGTTCGCCGGACCCGGAGCCGCCCGCGCCCACGCCGGAGCCGCCGTCGCCCACCCCGGAGCCGACGGTCGCCGAGCCCTCGTCCTCGGCGCACGAGGGCGACGGGGGCGCGGCGGCGCAGCTGGCGGACCGGGAGCCGGCGCCGGAGGCGGGATCGCCCGCCTAGACCGCATGCTCCACCCCGGTCGGCCGGTCGGCCGGTCGGTCGGCCGTCGGCCGCGGTCGATCGTCCGTCACGGGCGGTCGTCCGTTGCGGTGGGTCGTCTGTCACGGGCGGTCGTCCGTCCGGCCCGTGCTCCTCGGCCGTCCCTGGTTGTCGTCCGTCCCGCATCCGGCGGCGCGGGGTGGCCCGCCCAGGCCGGATCTCCGTCCCGGTCCGTGGTCCGTCGCGGTTGGTCGTCCGTCCAGGACCGTCGTCCGTCCCGCGGGCTCGCCCGCCCAGGCCGTCGGATGCTCCGTCGCGGACCGTCGTGCGTCTCACACCGTCGTGCGTCTCACACCGTCGTGTATCCCGGGCCGTCGTGCGTCTCGGACGGTTGTTCGTCTGGGGCTGTCGTGTGCGGGGGCGGGTGCTCTGGCTCGGGCGGCCTGTCCGTCTCGGGGAGGTCTGTCGCGCGGGGCCTGCGCGCAGGCCCTCCTCTCGGGCCCGGGGAGGCCGCTGAGCTGCGGTGATGGGGTTCAGTTTGCCTTCGGTGGCCAGGGTGCTTATAGTGGTAGATCGTTTGATCCCATTTGCCCGGCGCCACCGCAGAGCGCGCCGTGTGGCGCGTACTCTCCCTTGCCGTGGCTGACCGCATAGAGGCGGTCGTAGTGCAATGCGAACACGGAGTTGACGGGCGCGTGCCGACTTGAGACTCCGGAAGGTTTCGCATTCGCATGTCCATTTCCAGTACTGATCACTCCGTCGTGCCCGAGAACAACGACGAGCCGATCAACCTCGAGGCGATCGAGGTCGCGGAGACCGTCGGGGCCGCAGAGGCCATCGCCGAGGCCGTAGAGGCCATCGTCGAGACGCCCGAGGCCCCGAAGACCCCCGAACTCACCTTCGCCGACCTCGGGCTCCCCGAGGGCGTTGTGCGCAAGCTCGCGCAGAACGGCGTGACCAGCCCCTTCCCGATCCAGGCCGCGACCATCCCGGACGCCCTGGCCGGCAAGGACATCCTCGGCCGCGGCCGCACCGGCTCCGGCAAGACCCTCTCGTTCGGTCTGCCGCTGCTGGCGTCGCTGTCCGGCGGCCACACCGACAAGAAGAAGCCCCGCGGCATCATCCTCACGCCGACGCGTGAGCTCGCGATGCAGGTCGCGGACGCGCTTCAGCCGTACGGCGACGTGCTCGGCCTGAAGATGAAGGTCGTCTGCGGCGGTACGTCGATGAGCAACCAGATGTACGCCCTGGAGCGCGGCGTCGACGTCCTCGTCGCCACCCCGGGCCGTCTGCGCGACCTCATCAACCGCGGCGCCTGCTCGCTCGAGAACGTCCAGGTCGCCGTCCTCGACGAGGCCGACCAGATGTCCGACCTGGGCTTCCTGCCCGAGGTCACCGAGCTGCTCGACCAGATCCCCGGCGGCGGCCAGCGCATGCTGTTCTCGGCCACGATGGAGAACGAGATCTCCACGCTGGTCAAGCGCTACCTGAGCAACCCCGTCACGCACGAGGTCGACAGCGCCCAGGGCAACGTCACGACCATGTCGCACCACATCCTGATCGTGAAGCCCAAGGACAAGGCGCCGGTCACCGCCGCGATCGCCTCCCGCAAGGGCCGCACCATCATCTTCGTCCGCACCCAGCTCGGCGCCGACCGTATCGCCGAGCAGCTGCGCGACTCCGGTGTGAAGGCGGACGCGCTGCACGGCGGCATGACCCAGGGCGCGCGGACCCGCACGCTGGCCGACTTCAAGGACGGCTACGTCAACGCGCTCGTCGCGACCGACGTCGCCGCCCGCGGTATCCACGTCGACGGCATCGACCTGGTGCTCAACGTGGACCCGGCCGGCGACCACAAGGACTACCTGCACCGCGCGGGCCGCACCGCGCGGGCCGGCCGCACCGGCACGGTCGTCTCCCTCTCGCTGCCGCACCAGCGCCGTCAGATCTTCCGTCTGATGGAGGACGCGGGCGTCGACGCCGGGCGTCACATCATCCAGGGCGGCGCCGCCTTCGAGCCGGAGGTCGCCGAGATCACCGGCGCCCGTTCGATGACGGAGGTCCAGGCCGAGTCCGCGGGCAACGCGGCGCAGCAGGCCGAGCGTGAGGTCTCCGAGCTCACCAAGGAGCTGGAGCGCGCGCAGCGGCGTGCGACCGAGCTGCGCGAGGAGGCCGACCGTCTGGTGGCCCGCGTGGCGCGTGAGCGCGGCGAGGACCCGGAGGCGGCCGTCGTCGCGGCCGCCGAGGCGGTCGTCGAGCAGAACACCGCGGCGGCGGCGCCGGCCGAGGCCGCGGTCGCCGAGCAGCCCGCGTACGAGCAGCCGCGTCAGCGCCGTGACGAGCGGGGCAACTACGAGCGCCGCGACGACCGTGGCGGCCGCTCCTTCGAGCGCCGCGACAACGACCGTGGCGGCTTCAACCGCGACGACCGCGGCGGCTTCAACCGTGACCGTCGGGACGGCGACCGTGGCGGGTTCCGCCGCGACGACCGCCGCGACGACCGTGGCGGCCGTTCCTTCGAGCGTCGTGACGACCGCGGTGGCTTCAACCGCGACCGCCGTGACGACCGTGGCGGCGCCGGCCGTGACGACCGTGGCGGCCGCTCCTTCGAGCGTCGTGACGAGCGTCCCGCGGGCGGTTTCAACCGTGACCGTCGCGACGACCGTCGTGACGAGCGCCCCTCCGGCGGGTTCCGCCGGGACGAGCGTCCCGCGGGCGGCTTCAACCGCGACCGTCGTGACGAGCGCCCCTCCGGCGGGTTCCGCCGCGACGACCGTCAGTCGGGCGGCTTCAACCGCGACCGTCGCGACGACCGTCCGTCCACCCACCGTGGCAGCGACCGTCCGTTCAACCGTGACCGTCGCGACGACCGCCCGGGCTTCCGCTCCGGCGGCCACGACCGCCCGTTCGGCCGTCGTGACGACCACCGCGGCACCGGCTCCGGCTCCGGCACGACCGGCCGTCGCGACGACAAGCCGCGCTGGAAGCGCAACGGCTGACGTCGGCTCAGTCAGGTGAACGCCGTGGCCCCCACCGAACACCGGTGGGGGCCACGGCGTTTTCCCGTCCCCCGGTGACCCCTTTTGCGCCGGGCTGTGGGGCGGGCGGGGCGTACCGGCTGTCCGGCACGGGACGGGCAGGTTCGCGGCCCGGGTCAAGATCGGCGCCGGGCGGCGGAACCGCAAGGGCTCTTTCTGGCCAAGTTGTGACGTGTGTCACGCCCTTGGCGAGGGAATTGCTGGGGGCATGACAGATGACGGCACAGTGGGCCGGCCGGCTCCCGGGAAACTCTCGGACGAAGAGCGGCTGGCCGAACTCGGTTACACCCAGGTCCTCGCCCGCCGCATGTCGGCGTTCTCCAACTACGCGGTCTCCTTCACGATCATCTCGGTCCTGTCGGGCTGCCTGACGCTGTATCTGTTCGGCATGAACACGGGCGGCCCGGCGGTGATCACCTGGGGCTGGGTCGCCGTGGGGCTGATGACCCTGTTCGTCGGCCTGTCCATGGCCGAGATCTGTTCGGCGTACCCGACGTCGGCGGGCCTGTACTTCTGGGCCCACCGGCTGGCGCCCCCGCGATCGGCGGCGGCCTGGGCCTGGTTCACGGGCTGGTTCAACGTGCTGGGCCAGGTGGCGGTGACGGCGGGCATCGACTTCGGCGCCGCCTCCTTCCTCGGCGCCTATCTGAACCTCCAGTTCGACTTCGAGGTGACACCCGGCCGGACGGTCCTGCTGTTCGCCGGGATCCTGGTCCTGCACGGACTCCTGAACACCTTCGGGGTGCGGATCGTCGCCCTCCTCAACAGCGTGAGCGTGTGGTGGCACGTGCTGGGGGTGGGCGTCATCGTCGGAGCGCTGGCCTTCGTCCCCGACCAGCACCGGTCGACGTCCTTCGTGTTCGGCGAGTTCGTCAACAACACCGGCTGGGGCAGCGGGGTGTACGTCGTCCTGCTCGGCCTGCTGATGGCCCAGTACACCTTCACCGGGTACGACGCCTCCGCCCACATGACCGAGGAGACGCACGACGCGTCGACGGCCGGCCCCAAGGGGATCGTGCGGTCCATCTGGACCTCGTGGATCGCGGGCTTCGTGCTGCTGCTCGGCTTCACGTACGCGATCCAGTCCTACGACGCGGCGCTCGCCTCCCCGACCGGCGCGCCGCCCGCCCAGATCCTGCTCGACGCGCTCGGCGCGACCGCCGGCAAGCTGCTGCTGCTCGTCGTGATCGGCGCCCAGCTGTTCTGCGGAATGGCGTCGGTGACCGCCAACAGCCGCATGATCTACGCCTTCTCGAGGGACGGGGCGCTGCCGTATTCGCACATCTGGCACACGGTCAGCCCGCGCACCCGCACGCCCGTCGCCGCGGTCTGGCTGGCGGCCGGCGGCGCGTTGGTGCTGGGCCTGCCGTACCTGATCAACGTGACCGCGTACGCGGCCGTCACCTCGATCGCCGTCATCGGCCTCTACATCGCGTACGTCATCCCGACCCTGTTGCGCCTGCGCAAGGGCGAGGCCTTCGCGCGGGGGCCGTGGCACCTGGGCCGTTGGTCGAAGGCGATCGGCGTGGTGTCGGTGGCCTGGGTGGCCGTCATCACCGTGCTGTTCATGCTGCCCCAGGTCTCCCCGGTCACCTGGGAGACCTTCAACTACGCCCCGGTGGCCGTCCTCGTGGTGCTGGGCTTCGCGGGGGTGTGGTGGCAGGTCTCCGCCCGCCACTGGTTCCTCGACCCCGAGCACGAACGGACCATCGCCCGCGAGGCGTCACGGGCGGCGGCGCCCGCCGAACTGCCCGAGCAGTGACCGATCCCGACCGCTTCGCGTCGCCCGGCGCGCCCGTGTCTCCGATACCCGATCGGAGACACGGCCACGTCCGGCTATGCTCGGGGAGGCAACATCGCCTGGGCCCTTAGCTCAATTGGCAGAGCAGTGGACTTTTAATCCATTGGTTGTGGGTTCGAGTCCCACAGGGCCTACGGCGGCGCGGCGGGGGACACCCCCTTCCGGCCTGTGGTGCGGCGCCCGGGTCGACTTCGGTCGGCCCGGGCGCCGCTTCCGTTTGCGGGCCGGTGCGCGGGCGTGGGTGCCCTGCCGTCCACCGGCCCGGCCGCGGGTCGTCGGCGGTCAGTGGTCGGAGTAGCTGAAGTCCCCGATCGTCCAGGCGCTGACGTCCTCGATCGCCACGCGGTACATCCCGCCCGTCTCGGGGATCCCCACCGTGCCCTGGAGGATCCGGGCGACATGGAAGTGCAGATGCGTGGGCGGCCCGTCCTTCTTGGCCGGGGTGTCGAAGACGGCGGAGAACCCGCCCAGGTGGGCGGAGTCCGTCAGCACCTCCGACACCCTCTGCCGCCAGGTGGCTTCGGGAGCCAGTCGACCGGTGATGACGGCACCACCGGTGACCACGGTCAGGGGCATCTGATTGCTCTGCTCGGACTCCACAAGGGCGGCGATGTCAACGATCAGCTCGTCAGGCTTCGGCATGGGATCGGATTCTATGCACCGAGCCGTCCGAGACGGGCCCGCGGGGAACACCGGTGCCGCGGTCGGCGCAGTGCCGGGGCGGGCGGGCGGCCCGCACGGCGATGCGCCGGAGGTCAGTAGGCGGCGAGGGAAATGGCGGTGTAGTGCGCGGCGAAGGCGGCCACGGTCAGGCTGTGGAACACCTCGTGGTAGCCGAACCAGCGGGGCGAGGGATCGGGGCGGCGGACGGCGTAGACCACCGCGCCCGCGCTGTAGAGGAGACCGCCGGTCACCACCAGGGTGAGTACGGCCGCTCCGCCGGCGTGCAGGAAGTCGGGCAGGTAGCTCACCGGTGCCCAGCCCAGGGCCAGGTAGCAGGGCGTGTACAGCCAGCGGGGAGCCGAGACCCACAGGACCCGGAAGGCGATGCCGGCCAGCGCGCCCGCCCAGACGATCCACAGCAGCAGGGCCCGCTGGTCCGAGGGCACGAGGAGCACCGCCAGCGGCGTGCAGGTGCCGGCGATGATCAGGAAGATGTTGGCGTGGTCGAGGCGACGCAGGACGGCCTCGCCCAGTGGCCCCCAGGTGCCCAGGTGGTAGACGGCGCTCGTCCCGAACAGCAGCCAGGCGGTGACGGCGTACACGGCGCAGGCCAGGGTCGCCGCAGGGGTCCCGGCCAGGCAGATCAGGACGATGCCGGCGCTCAGTGAGGCGGGGACCATCGCGGCGTGGAGCCAGCCCCGCAGCTTCGGCTTGATCGGCTCGACCAGGTCGGCCGCCCGCTCCACCAGGTCGGTGACGGGGTGCGGGTCGTCCCCGGCACCGCCGTCGCCGTCGGCGTCGGAGTCGGCCTCGGAGTCGGCGCGGGACATGTCTTTCCGGCCTGTCCCGGACCGCTGGGCGTCATCGGCAATCATTCGATCATGCTAGAAGCCCGCGGGGGCCCGGATGTCCCCTGGACCTGCGGATCCTTCGGGCTCAAACGAGCGGCGGGCGCTCCGTCGCCGGGCCGGGAGTACGGTGGCGGTACCGAGCGCACCTCGCATGCCGTCATCCGTTTCGGCGTCGCCCTCGGGGAACGGCAATGCCGGTGCACATCGTGTCCGGTCGGAAATGAGCCGCCCCACATGAGCCTCTTGAGTCTCGGAGTACTCGCCTCCTCCCGCAAGGAGAACGAGTTCCGCCTACCGCTGCATCCCCGCCACCTCGACCGGATCGCCCCGGACGTACGCGAGCGGATCTTCCTCGAACACGGCTACGGCGAACGGTTCGGCATCGCCGACGACGCGCTGCGACCACTCGTGGCGGGCCTGCGCTCCCGCGAGCAGCTCATCGCCGAGTGCGACATCGCGCTGCTGCCCAAGCCGATGCACGAAGACATCGCCGAGCTGCGCGAGGGCCAGGTGCTGTGGGGATGGCCGCACTGTGTGCAGGACGAGAAGATGACCCAGATCGGCATCGACCGCCGGCTGACCCTGATCGCCTGGGAGGCCATGAACCACTGGACCTCCACGGGCGCCTTCAGCGTCCATGTCTTCCACAAGAACAACGAGCTCGCCGGCTACTGCTCGGTGCTGCACGCCCTCCAGCTCGGCGGGCTGACCGGCCACTACGGTCGCCGCCTGCGCGCGGTGGTCATCAGCTTCGGCGCCACGGCGCGCGGCGCGGTCACCGGCCTGGGCGCCATGGGGGTCACGGACGTCACGGTGCTCACCCAGCGTGCCGCCGCGGCGGTGGCCTCGCCGATGCCCTCCGTCGTGATGGCCCACTTCGAGGAGCGGGAGGACGATCCGTCACGACTGCAGGCGGTCACCGCGGCCGGTTCCATGCCGCTGGCGGAGTACCTGGCCGGGTTCGACATCATCGTCAACTGCGTCCTCCAGGACACCGACGCGCCGCTCATGTTCGTCACCGAAGAGGAACTCGCCCTGTTCCGGCCGGGCACCTTCTTCGTCGACGTCGCCTGCGACGAGGGCATGGGGTTCGAGTGGGCCCGTCCGACCACCTTCGGCGAGCCCATGCCCGCGGTGGGCCCGGGCTGTCACTACTACGCGGTGGATCACAGCCCGTCCCACCTGTGGAACTCCGCCACCTGGGAGATCAGCGAGGCGCTCCTGCCCTATCTGCGCAAGGTCATGAGCGGCCCCGCGGCCTGGGACGCCGACCCCACGGTCAGGAAGGCCGTCGAGATCCGCGACGGGGTCGTCCAGAATCCGAAGATCCTCTCCTTCCAGCACCGGTCGGCCGCCTATCCGCACGCTCCCGAGGTCCCGGCGACCCCGTAGGGCCCACACAGCGCACACGGAGCACACGACCCACGGACGTGCGCGAACATGCCGATGTTCATTCGAACATCGGCATGGTAGAAATGGCGTCATGGATGTCGCAGACCGTCTCGACCTGACCCTTCGCCTCGTTCAGGGGCACGGCCAGGACCAAGGGCAGGGGCACGCGCAGGGCCAGGCGCGGGTCTCCGTCGCCGAGCTCGCCCAGCGGCTCGGGGTCTCGGAGATGACCGTGCGCCGGGACCTGGACGTGCTGGAGCGGCAGGGGCTGGTGCGGCGGGTGCACGGCGGGGCCGTCGCCGGGCGGCCGCGCGAGGAGGGCGGCGGCTTCGAGGCCCGGCAGGCGTGGCAGGCGGCGACGAAGGACCGGCTCGGCGCGGCCGTCGCCTCACTCGTCGAGCCGGGGTCACGGGTACTGCTGGACGCCGGGACCACGACCGTGCACGTGGCGGAACACCTCGCCGCGCGGGGCCCGTTGACCGTGGCCGTGCTCAGTCTCCAGGCGGCGGTGCGGCTGGCCGACCGGCCCGGCATCGAGCTGCTCGTCGTCGGTGGCCGGTCCCGGCCGGGTGAGCGGTCCCTCGTGGGGCCGCTGGCCCTGCGCACCCTCGAGGCCCTGGCCTTCGACGTGTTCGTGATGTCGATCGGCGGGGTGCACGCCGTGCACGGCTGGTCGGAGTTCTCGCTCGAGGACGCGGCCGTCAAGCAGGTGGGGCTCGGCCAGGCCGCCCGTACGGTCGCCGTCGCCGACGCGACCAAGCTGGGTGTGCGCGCGTTCAGCCAGGTCGCCCCGCTCGACGCCGTGCAGTCCTTCGTCACCGACGCCGCCGCGGCGGATCCCGCCACCCATCCCGGCGGCCCGCAGACCCTGGACGCCCTGCGTGAGGCCGGCGTCGAGACCAGGCTCGCCTGAACCCGCTGGAGGAGACCCCGTGAAACCGCTGATGATCCTGGTCGCCGGCCCGTACCGCGCGGGCACCGGCGACGACCCCGCGAAGCTCGCGGCTCATGTGAGGGCCATGAACGAGGTCGCCCTCGTCCTGTTCCGGGCCGGGCATCTGCCCGTCACCGGCGAGGCGCTCGCGCTGCCCCTGCTGGAGGCGGCGGGTGGCGCCGCGCCCGGTGACCCGCTCTTCGACGAGCTCTTCCATCCCGTCGCCGAACGCCTGCTGGAGCGCTGCGACGCGGTGCTGCGCATCGGCGGCCCGTCGCAGGGCGCGGACCGGATGACCGAGCAGGCCCGCGCCCAGGGCAAGCCGGTCTACACCGACCTCGGCGCCGTCCCCGACGCCGCCGCCACCCTCCTCGAAGGCCGCCGATGACCGAGCACGTCGCCCCCTCACCCGCCCCCGCGTCCGGCTCCCACGACGCCCCGGCCCGCCATGTCCCGTCCCACGACGCCCCGTCCCGCCTCGCCCCCGGCACCCCCGGCATCGACGTCCCCGACCCCCGCGGCCGCACCGGACTCGACCGCCACGGACGCGACCTCACCGGCAACGACCGGGTCCGCGTGCTCGACGTCGAGGTCCTCGCCTGCGACTGGTCCGTCCTGCGCCGCACCACCTTCGACTACCGGCACAGCGACGGCCACTGGAGCCGTGAACTGCGCGAGACCTACGACCGGGGCGACGGCGCCACGATCCTGCTCTACGACCCCGACCGCCGTACCGTCCTGCTCACCCGGCAGTTCAGGCTGCCCGCGTACGTCAACGGGCATCCGGACGGCATGCTGCTGGAGGCCGCCGCCGGACTCCTGGACGGCGACGACCCGCGCGAGGCGATCCGCCGAGAGGCGGCCGAGGAGACCGGCCGGGCGGTGCACGACGTCGAGCACGTCTTCGACGCGTTCATGAGCCCCGGTTCGGTCACCGAGCGCCTCAGCTTCTTCGCCGCGCCCTACGACGCCTCCGCCCCCGGGGCCGACACGGCGGGCGTGGCCGCCGAGGGCGAGGACATCGCCGTCGTCGAACTCCCCTTCACCGAGGCCCTCGACCTCGTCCGCACCGGCGCGATCGCCGACGCGAAGACCATCATGCTGCTCCAGTGGGCCGCGCTGGACGGCCCGTTCGGGCCGTCGGCGGTCAGCCCACGCTCAGCCCGGTGAGGTCCGCCAGCGGCAGCGTGTGCTGCGTCTGCAGGACCTTCGCGCGCAGGTAGCGGACGTTGTGCGGGGTCGTGAAGACGCCGGTCGGGACACGGCCCTGGACGTCGATGCCCAGATCGCGCAACTGGCCCGCCTTGTCGGGGTTGTTGGACAGCAGGTCCAGGCTCGTGATGCCCAGGGCGCGCAGCATCTGGGCGGCGGCCGTGTAGTCCCGGTCGTCCTCGGGCAGGCCGAGCGCGGCGTTCGCCTCGTAGGTGTCGAGGCCCTGGTCCTGGAGGGCGTACGCGTCGAGCTTGTTGTAGAGGCCGATGCCGCGGCCCTCCTGACGGAGGTAGAGCAGGACACCGCCGGTCCCGGCTATGCGCTCGACCGCCTCGCGCAGCTGCGGACCGCAGTCGCAGCGGGCCGAGCCGAAGACATCACCGGTCAGGCACTCGGAGTGCAGCCGGACCAGGGGGGTGGCGCCGGGCACCGGCTCGCCGAGGACGACGGCGACGTGCTCCTGGCCGTCGACGAGGCCGTGGAAGGTGACCAGTTCGGCGTCGACGGAGTAGCCGTCGGGGAAGCGCAGCGGTACCCGGACGCGGGCGCGCGGGGTGGCGGCGGGGGTGTCGGGCATGCGGTCTCCCGGGTCCGGAGGACGGTGACAAGGCGGCGTCGGGCCGCCTTGTGCTTCAGATTTGAAGCAGATCCAACGAGTCGAGACCCTATCCCATGCTTTAAATTTGAAGCAACTGGTTTGTGGCGCCCCTCACGGGGCCCCGGTCGCAGGAGACCCGGTCACGAGGTGCCGGTCACGGGGGTACCGGTCGCGGGCTCCGGTCACGAGGTGCCGGTCACGGGGTTCCGGAGCAGGGTGACGAGCGGCGGCGCCACGGGAGGTCCTCCGGTGCCGTCTCGCCGCCGTCGCTCTCCTGGAACCCGCGTGCCACCTGCGTGAAGATGTCCTCCAGCTGTCCCACCTGCTCGGGGGTGAGCCGGTCGAAGAGCGCCGTGCGGACCGTCTCGACATGACCGGGCGCCACGTTCTCCAGCACCGTCGTGCCCTCGTCCGTCAGGACGGCGATGCTGCCGCGTTTGTCCTGGGGGCAGTCCTCGCGCCGGACCAGCCCGTCCTTCTCCAGCCGGGAGACCGCGTACGTCAGCCGACTGCGGGTGATCTTCAGCCGCTCCGCGAGGTCGGTCATCCGCAGCCGCCGCTCCGGGATGTCGGAGAGGTTGGCGAGGATGGAGTAGTACAGGTGGGGCATGCCGGCCTCCTGCTGGAGCTGCCGGTCGATCGCGTCCTCGAGGAGGAGGTAGCCGGCAACATACGCGCGCCAGGCGCGCTGCTCCTCGGGGGTGAGCCAGCGAGTCGTCATGCCCCCAGTGTAAGTTTGTTTCAAACTTGAACCAAGCCCTGCCCGTCATCCCAGGGAGAGCCGCGCCGATGCCGTACCCGTACGTCCTGCTGTCCGCCGCCGTCTCCCTCGACGGCTATCTGGACGACACCACGCCCGAGCGCCTGCTCCTCTCCAGCCGCGCCGACTTCGACCGCGTCGACGAGGTACGGGCCTCCGTCGACGCCATCCTCATCGGCGCCGGCACGATCCGCGCCGACAACCCCCGGCTCCTCGTGAACTCCCCCGAGCGCCGCGCCGCCCGCGTGGCCGCCGGACTGCCGCCGTACCCCCTCAAGGTCACCGTCAGCGGCTCCGGCGACCTCGACCCGGCGGCGAACTTCTGGCACACGGGCGGCGAGAAGATCGTCTACACGACGGAGAAGGGCGCCGAGCGGGTCCACGCGCTCGGCATCGCCGCGGACGCCGTCCCGCTCGGCACCGAACTGGACTGGCGCCGCCTCCTCGAACACCTCCATGACGTGCGCGGCGTACGGCGCCTCATGGTCGAGGGCGGCGGAACGATCCACACCCAGCTGCTGCGGCAGGGCCTCGCCGACGAACTCCAGCTCGTCCTCGCCCCGCTCTTCGTGGGCGACCCGGCCGCGCCCCGCCTGTTCGGGCCGGGCGGCTACCAGGGCGGACGCCTGCGCCTGGTGGAGACCCGGCGCATCGAGGACGTCGTCCTGAACCGTTACGAGCCCACCGCCCCCGGCGCCGGACCGCTGCCCGCCGCGGCCGACCGGCACTGGCTGGCCCTCGCCTGCGCACTCGCCGCCGACTGCCCGCCGTCGGAGACCGCCTTCAGCGTCGGCGCGGTGATCGTGGCGGCCGACGGCACGGAGCTGGCACGCGGTCACTCCCGCGAGGCCGGCGACCCGGTCGTGCATGCCGAGGAGGCCGCCCTCGCGAAGCTCGACCCCGCCGACCCCCGGCTGGCCGGCGCCACCGTCTACAGCAGTCTCGAACCGTGCGCGCGCCGCTCCTCCCGCCCGGCCCCCTGCGCCCGCCTCATCCTCGACGCCGGGGTGCGCAGGGTGGTCACGGCCTGGCGCGAGCCGGACACCTTCGTCACGGAGGCGGACGGAACCGGCCTGCTGACGGCCCGGGGCGTCGACGTCCTCGTGTTCCCGGAGTACGAGGAGCGGGCGAAGGAGCCGAACCGCCACCTCCTCTGAGGTCACCGGGGCCCCGCGAATCAACCGATGTGCTTTCTGCCCCGCCGATGGCGTACAGTTGTATTCATCGCCGCGGGGTGGAGCAGCTCGGTAGCTCGCTGGGCTCATAACCCAGAGGTCGCAGGTTCAAATCCTGTCCCCGCTACTGATTGACCGAAGGCCGGAATCCGAAAGGGTTCCGGCCTTCGGCGTTTCGTCGACCACTCCGACTACTTCGCCCCCTCCGACTGGTCCGACTGGTCCGGCAGCTCTGACAGCTCCGACGACTCCGACGGCTCTGACCCCTTCCTCACTCTTGGTGACCGGTCGACCGCCCTGCGCATAACAACTGGGTCACCATCAAAACCCGTGTGACTGACGAAGCGTTTCCGGGGCATGGCGAGGCGCGGCCAACTCGCCCGTTTTTCACCGCTGGTAGCCCAAAAGTCCAGGCCGGAAATGTTGTTGATCAAGAGGAACAGCTTGGAAACCCACCCCCGGGTCTATTAACGTTCGATAACGCAGCGCGGTCGTCCCAGCCGGCACCAGAGTCGGCTCCGTGCGGCATGTGCCGAATCCCGCAAGGGAACCGGGGAACCACCACCATGGGGTGAATCACGCGGAAGCCGTCGTGAACTCGCAGAGTCCACGACCGGTATACGCGCGTAGGAGACCTTCCCGCTCCGAACCCGTCAGCTAACCCGGTAGGCGACGGAAGGAAAGGAGTGCGCCCGCGTGGCGTCCAACCCGCCTGCCCCCGAGGCCCCGTACGTCCCCGGCCAGCGGTCCACCGAGACCTTCGGCTACGGCGACTACCGCACCGACGAGGGACCTTGGGAGGAGTGGAACCCCACCGCGGAGTCCACTCGCCCGGTACGCGGCAAGCACCGCGTCGCCAAGCAGCGCGGCGGCGGATTCGCCCGCAGCTCCACCGTTCTCGGCGTCGGCGTCATAGCCGCCGTCAGCGCGGGTGGGATGGCCAGCGCCAACACCGGCAAGGCCCCGGTCTCCATCTCGATGCCGGACCTGCCCAACGTGGGCTCGCTCATCACCGACGACGAGCCCGCCCCGGAAGCCGCCCCGGCCCTCGCCAGCTTCGGCTCCGAGGCCGCCGTGGACACCGAGGAGAGCGCCGCCGACGCCGGCGAGGCACTGCGCAGCCGGATCATGGCGCAGGCCGAGTCGCAGCAGTCCCAGGTCGAGGTCAAGGCCCTCGCCGCAGCGGCCAAGGCCGAGGCCGACGCCGCCGCCAAGGCCGAGAAGGAGGCGGAGGCCAAGGCCGCCGCCGCGAAGAAGAAGGCCGCCGAGGAAGCCGCCGCCAAGGCCGAGGCCGCGCGCCTCGCCGAGCTGGCCAAGCAGTACACGCTGCCGACCTCCTCGTACACCATCACCTCGACGTTCGGTCAGGCCGGTTCGCTCTGGTCCTCCGGCTACCACACGGGTCTCGACTTCGCTGCGCCGACGGGCACGCTCATCAAGGCCGTCCACAGCGGCACCATCACCGAGGCCGGCTGGGCCGGTTCCTACGGCTACCGCACCATCCTGACCCTGGACGACGGCACCGAGCTGTGGTTCTGCCACCAGTCGTCGATCAGCGTCAGCGTCGGCCAGAAGGTCGCCACCGGCGATGTGATCGGCCGGGTGGGCGCGACCGGGAACGTCACCGGGGCCCACCTCCACCTCGAGGTCCACCCCGGCGGCAGCGCCGACGGCATCGACCCGGCGGCCTGGCTGCGCGGCAAGGGCCTCAACCCCTGAGCCGTCCCTGCGGAGCCCCTGAGCCGTCCCTCCAGGAACCCTGAGTCTTTCGCTCGGCTTCCCCGAGCCGGTTCGTCCGGTCACCCTGATAGATCCTGATCCACCCCGAGCCACCCCGAGCCACCCTGATCCGAACAACAGCCCTGGCGCCCTCCGCGTCAGGGCTGCCGGTCTTGTGGCGCCATAGGTGCCGGTCTCTGCCGTCCATGGGTGCCGGTCGTAGGTGCCCGGTCGTAGGTGCCGGTCAGAGGTGTCGGACATACGTGCTGTTCACATGTTCTTCGCGTCACGCCCGGAATGGGCGGGCCGTCGGCGTCCGTTGACACGAAGCATGACTTCTCTACGCAAGCTCGGCTCCTCCGACCTCGAGGTCTTCCCGCTCTCTCTCGGCGGCAACGTCTTCGGCTGGACCGCCGACGAGACGGCCTCCTTCGCCGTACTCGACGCCTACGCGGCCGCGGGCGGCAACTTCGTCGACACCGCCGACTCCTACTCGGCGTGGATCGACGGCAACAGCGGTGGTGAGTCCGAGACCATCATCGGCAGGTGGCTGCAGACCCGGGGCAACCGCGACGACGTCGTGATCGCCACCAAGGTGAGCCAGCACCCCGAGTTCCCCGGCCTGTCCGCGGACAACATCAAGGCCGCCGCCGACGCCTCGCTGCGCCGTCTTGGCACCGACCACATCGACCTCTACTACACGCACTTCGACAAGCCCGAGGTGCCCGTCGAGGAGATCATCGGCGCGCTCGACGAACTGGTGCGGGCGGGCAAGGTGCGGCACATCGCCGCCTCCAACATCACGCCCGAGCGCCTCCAGGAGTCCCTGGAGTTCTCCGACCGTGAGGGCCTGGCCCGGTACGTCGCCCTCCAGCCCCACTACAACCTGGTCTCCCGCGACACGTACGAGGGCGGACTCCAGGACCTCGCCGCCGGCTTCGGCCTCGCCGCCGTCCCGTACTTCGCCCTGGCCGCCGGCTTCCTCACCGGCAAGTACCGGCCCGGGACGACCGTGCGGAGCGCCCGCGCGGCCGGCGCCGCCAAGCACCTCGACACGGAGCGGGGCCGCAACGTCCTCACCGCCCTGGACGAGATCGCCCGGGCCCATGACGCCCAGATCCCCACGGTCGCCCTGGCGTGGCTCGCCGCGCAGCCCACGGTGGCCGCGCCGATCGCCTCCGCGCGGACGGTCGAGCAGCTGCCGGCGCTGCTGGGGGTGGCGCGGCTGGAACTGACGGCGGAGGAGATCACCCGGCTGACCCGCGCCTCGGCCTGACGGCCTGACGACCTGACGGCCTGAGCCGGGCCCCGGCCCCGCCTGCCCCGGCCCGCGTTACTGGTGCGAGTGGGGGGCGGGGTACGGTCCCGCCGGATACCCGGCTCCGGGTCCGTGCGCGGGTCCGTGTCCGGGTCCGGGGACGTGTGTCGCGGGGTAGCCGTACCCGTACCCGTACCCGTACCCGTAGCCGATGCCGTACCCGTACGACGGCGCCGCCGGATTGCCGTACACCGGCGCCGTCGGACGGCCGAATCCGGCGCTCTGGGCCTGGCCGTGCGCCTGGCCGTGGGCGGGACCCTGGGCGTACCCGTACACCCCGGGGACCGGCCAGGGCGGCGCCGCCACCCGCACCGGCGGGGCCGTCATCCGGGCCGCGTGGTCCAGCGCGGGCCGGGCGACGTCCATCCGCCTCCACAGTTCGTTGAGCAACTCCCGCTCGCGTACGAGGAAGTCGGCACCGGCCCGCCCCAGTCGGCCGCGGTGCCGCAGGAACGCGAGTGACGTCGCGTACGCCTCGTACCGCGCGACCTCCCGCGCGGCCGGTTTGCCGAGGTGCCGGCCGGCGTACTCCCGGGCCAGCCGCCGGGCCCGCATCGAGCCGAGCGCGAACGGCTCGGCCGGGGTGAGCCAGCCGGCGGCCGCGTAGGCGGGCAGTTCCTCGCGTACGGTGCGCAGCTCGCGTTGCCGCGTCCACACCACCAGCCAGGTCAGCAGCCCGAACGCGGGCACCATGATCGCCGCGTACACCGCGAAGAACCCGAACTCGCCGAACGACGAGGAGCCGTTCCACAGGGCGTGCATGCCCATCGCGAGGAGCAGCCCGCCCAGCGGGAACAGCACGCGCCGCACGCGCCGGCGGTCCCCGGTCAGCGCGGCGACGCCGAAGCCGATGCCGGTCAGAACGGTGAACAGGGGGTGCGCGAACGGCGACATGACGACGCGGACGAAGAAGGTCGCCGCGGTGACCGAGGCGATGCCGGTGTCGCCCGTGAGCTGGTCGGTGCCGAAGGCCGTGCCGAGGTAGAGGATGTTCTCGGTGAAGGCGAAGCCGGTGGCGGTGACCCCGGCTATGACCACGCCGTCGACGATCCCGGTGAAGTCCCGCCTGCGGAAGAGGAACACCAGCAGGACGGCGGCCGCCTTGGCGGACTCCTCGACGATCGGCGCTATGACGGTCGCCCCGAGGGTGTCCGCGCCGGACGGGTCGGCGGTCGCGGTGGCTATCCATCTGGTCGCGAAACTGTTGGCGATGATGGCTATCAGCGCCGCCGCGCACGCGCCCCAGGCGAAGGCGAACACCAGGTTGCGCCAGGGTCCCGGCTCGACCCGGTCCAGCCATCGGAAGGCGGCGACCAGCAGCGGCACGGGCAGTACGGCGAGCCCGAGACCGACCAGGAATCCCTCCGTACCGGTCTGTTCGCGCACCAGCGCGAGGATGACCAGGCCGGACAGCGTGAGCAGGGTGATCAGAGCCCCGTACCGCACCCTCCTGCGCTGCCACCAGTGAGCGTGCCGGAGAACACCGTCCTCGGGTGCGCCGCCGGGATGCGGCGGACAGGGCGGAAACGGAGGACTGATGGCCACGGCATCGACCCTAACGAGGGAGGGGACTGTGGTGGAGGGGGAGGCCGGTCGGCGATCCCTTTGTTCGATCTTGCTGATCGGCCCCTTGGGCGCTCAGCGATCCCCGGGCCGGACGCGATGCTGTACGCGACGGAAGAGCAGATCGTTCACGACGTGACCCTTGTCCAGTCCCTGTCCCTCGAAACGGGTCAGCGGCCGGAACTCGGGCCGGGGCGCGAACCCGCCGTCGGCCCGGGTGTTCTCGAAGAGGGGGTGCGCGGTCAGTACCTCGAGCATCTGCTCGGCGTACGGCTCCCAGTCCGTGGCGCAGTGCACGGTCGCGCCCGGCTTCAGCCTGGTCGCGGCCAGGTCGAGGAACTCGGGCTGGATGAGGCGTCGCTTGTGGTGGCGCTTCTTCGGCCAGGGGTCGGGGAAGTAGACGCGCAGCCCGTCGAGCGAGTCCGCCGGCAGCATCTCGCGCAGCAGGATGATCGCGTCACCGTTGGCCACCCGGACGTTGGTCAGCCCGGTGCGGTCCGCGAGGTTGAGCAGATTTCCCTGGCCGGGCGTGTGCACGTCCACCGCGAGGATGCCGGTGTCCGGGTCGGCGGCCGCCATCTGCGCGGTCGCCTCACCCATGCCGAAGCCGATCTCCAGCACGACGGGACGGTCGTCGCCGAACAGCTCGGCGAGGTCTACGGCGTGCCCGTCGATGTCGAGCCCCCACTTGGCCCACAGCCGCTGCAAGGCGTCCGCCTGCCCGGCCGTCACCCGGCTGCGCCGGGGCTGGAAACTCCGGATCCGCCGCTCGAAGTGCGATCCGGCGGGATCGGCCTTGGGTCCGTCGGGGAACCTGGGTTCCCCCTTGGCCCGGCTGTGCCGAACGGACTCGCCCGGGTGGTGCTCGCTACCGGGAAAGGGCTGGGGGGCTTCGGGGGTGCTCACGGAATCAGACACAGTGGTGTCGATTTTACGGGTCGCCTCCCGATGCCCGCGGCACCCACGAACCCGGCACCCGACCTCCGTCTCCGGGTACCCGGCGGCTGACCTCTGTCTCCGGGTACCCGGCGGCTGACCTCTGTCTCCGGGAGCGCGGCGTCTGACCTCTGTCTCCGGGCGCCCGGCGTCTGACCTCTGTCGCCGGGAGCGCGGCTCTGACCTTCGCTTCCGGGAGCGCGGCACTCGACCTTCGCCTCCGGCGGCACCCGACCTCCCTTTCCGGGGGCCCGGCACCCGACCTCCCATTCCGGGGGCCCGGCACCCGACTTCCCTCTCCGGGGGCCCGGCACCCGACCTTCGCCTCTGGCGCGGCACCGGACGGCCGGCTCCGTGAGCGCGGCACCCGACCGTCGCCCCGGTGCGCGGGGAGCCCGGTGCCCCGCCGCTCACGCGTCGGTCAGTGCTGCCAGGGCACGGCGGGCCACCTCCCGTCCGATCGGGAGGGCGGCGGTGGCCGCGGGCGAGGGGGCGTTCAGCACATGGACCGTCCGTGGCGCCTCCCGGATCAGGAAGTCGTCCACCAGAGCGCCGTCCCGCAGCACCGCCTGCGCCCGCACCCCGGCCGCCGCCCGCACCAGGTCCCCCTCCTCCACCGCCGGCAGCAACCGGCGCACCGCGTCCACGAAGGCACCCTTCGACACCGACCGCCGCAGCTCCCCGACGCCATACCGCCAGTGCCTCCGGCCCATCCGCCACACCCCGGGCCAGGCCGCCGTCGCCATCGCCTCGCGGGGCCGTACGACACCCCAGCCGTACCCCTCCCGGGCCAGCGCCGGCACGGCGTTGGGGCCGACGTGCACGCCCCCGTCGATCCCTCTGGTCAGATGGACGCCGAGGAACGGGAACGCCGGATCGGGCACCGGGTACACCAGCCCGCGCACCAGCTCCGGCCGCGCCAGCTCGTAGTACTCGCCCCGGAACGGCACGATCCGCACCTCGGGTTCGTCCCCCGTCAGCCGGGCGACCTCGTCGGAGTACAGCCCGGCGCAGTTCACGAGCACCCGCCCCCGTACGACCTCCCCGCGCGCGGTGAGCACCGCCACCCCTCGCTCCGGCCGCCGGTCGATCCGCACGGCGCGCGCGCCGTACCGGATCTCCGCCCCGGAGGCCCGGCCCAGCTGCCGGGCGACGGCCGTGTAGTCGCAGATCCCCGTCGTCCGTACGCGTATGGCGGCGAGTCCCCGGACCTCGGGCTCGTACTCCGCGATCTGGGCGGCGCCCAGTTCCCGGACCGGAATCCCGTTCTCCCTGCCGCGCTGCACCAGTGCGTGCAGCCGGGGCAGCTCGGCCCGGTCCGTGGCGACGATCAGCTTGCCGGTGACGGCGTGCGCGATGCCGTACTCCGCGCAGAACTTCGTCAGCTCCGCCGCGCCCCGCACCGCGTACCGCGCCTTCAGCGACCCCGGCCGGTAGTAGATCCCGCTGTGGATGACCCCGCTGTTGCGCCCCGTCTGGTGGCGGGCGACCCCGGGCTCCTTCTCCAGCACCGTCACCCGCGTACCCGGCGCGGTACGCGTGATCGCGTACGCCGTGGACAGCCCGACGATGCCCCCGCCGACCACGAGCACATCACAGTCGTAAGCGATCTTCGACACGTACACCACCTCCCGGCTTCGATAGTGCACTGCGCCACTGACAGTGCCTTCAAACCCGGGTCGGACGACCCGCCCGTGCCGCGCTCCCCTAGGCCGGAGTCATCAGCAGGGGCCGGGCCCGCTCACGCAGTTCCACCACCCGGGGTTCGTCGCCGTAGGGCTCCAGCCGGTGCAGAAGATCCTTGACGTACTCGGTGGTGCGGGCGGAGGAGATGCGCCCGGCCACCTCCACGGCCCGCACTCCCTGCGCGCAGGCGGCGTCGAGGTTCCCCGACTCCAGTTCGGCGACCGCCGAGACGACGAGCCGCAGCCCGTGCGAGCGGACGAACTCCTCCGTCGGCTGGGACAGCGCCTGCTCGGTGAACCTGCGCACCTGACGCGGTGCCTTCAGGTCGCGGTAGCACTCGGCGGCGTCGGCGGCGAAACGGTCGTAGGAGTAGAAGCCGAGCCAGGACGGGTCGTGGTCGCCGTCACGGGACCGCTCCAGCCAGCCCTCGGCGGCCTTCAGCGCCGCGCCGGCGGCGTGCGCGTCCCCGGCGCGTGCGTGCGCGCGTGCCTCGACGAGCCGGAAGAAGCTCATCGTGCGGGCCGTGGCCAGCCCCCGGTTGCGCTCCAGGGCCGCCTGCGCGAGATCGACGCCCTCGTCGCCGAAGCCGCGGTAGGTGGCCTGGAGGGACATGGAGGCCAGGACATATCCCCCGAGGGGTACGTCGGCCGCCGCGCGGGCGAGCCGCAGCGCCTGGATGTAGTAGCGCTGCGCGGCCTCCTGCTGACCGGTGTCGAAGGCCATCCACCCCGCCAGCCGGGTCAGTTCGGCGCTCGCCCCGAACAGGGCCCGGCCGACCTCGTCGGAGTACGAGCCGAGCAGCAGCGGAGCCGCCTCCACCCGCAGGCACTCCGGCACCATGGACGAACGCCAGTCGCCGCCTCCGTACTTGGAGTCCCAGCGCCTGGCGTCCTCGGCGGCCTCCCGCAGCTTCTGCACGTCGCTGTGGCCGACTTTGAGCGGGGCGCCGGACTCCTCCACGAGGTGTGCGTCGCGCGCCACCGAACTGTCGGCCGGGGTTATCAGCCACCGTGAGGCGGGCGTCGCGTACGCGCTTACTGCGAACGATCCGGCCAGCGACTGCCAGATGCCCCCGGTACCGGCCCGGCGGCCGGCGAGGTCGAGGCGATAGAGCTCCGTGGCGGAGCGCACGGCCTGGTTGACGTCCCTGGGGAAGGCGAGGCCCACTTCGGGCGCGGGATCCGCGTCCGCCAGGCCGATCTCGTGGAGCGGCACCGGACGGCCGAGCTTCTGACCGATGGCGGCCGCGATGAGGTGGGGCGCGGCGCCCTGCGGCACCATGCCCTTCGACACCCAGCGCGCCACGGACGTCTTGTCGTAGCGAAGAGTCAACCCGCGTTGAGCGCCAAGATCGTTGACGCGTCGCGCGAGTCCTGCGTTGCTGATTCCCGCGAGGGCGAGAACGGCGCCGAGTTTTTCGTTCGGCCCGCGTTGCTCCCTGGACATTGCGCCACCCCTCGACACAGACGGCTGCCGCGCTGGCATAACCATGCGGCATTCGTAAACCCAGCGTAGTTCGCCGCATCCCAAGCGTTAAGGGGCATTCTTCCGGTTGGCGGGATTGTGGTCCGTACGAATGCCGGGGCGCCGGTACGGACCGTCGCGGCGTGCTCCCGCTGTGTGGCCGTGCGCCCGGCCGTGCGCTCTTCTCCGGCCACCACGGGAGCGGTTCCATGGGCCGTGCGTGGGTCGGCCCGCTGTACTGGATCCAGTGGGCTGGGGGACACCGCCGCCTTCATCCCCGCGGGCGGCGGAACGGTCCGGGAGGCGGCGTCCGTCTCCCGGACCGGCGCGAGCCTTGCCGGGCACGCGTGTGTGTACGGAGCGTGTGCGAAGCCTGCGCGGGACGTTCTCGACGCACGGCGCACAACGGGGATTTGGCCGAAAATCGACCCTCTGCTCTGTGGGGGACAACGCCTCCCACCACGGAAATCGAGGGCGCGCAGGGCGTCTTGGGGGAGCGTACCGGGGGCGCATTCACGTCGCAGACTCCGGGGTGCACAGGGACTCCCCCGGAGCCGCCGACGAGTTGACGCGGGCGCAGTCCCCGGATCGCAAGCGGCGCCGCCTCCTTCTGCAGCGCGTTCTTCGTGGCAGCATGGTGAACCGTTCGTACGGTGCACTCGGTTGTCCACAGCCTGTGGAGGCGTCCATGCGGTGGTTGGTGGGATGGAGCAGCACCGCCGCGGGCGCGCTGGGCGGGTCCGTTGCTCACGACGGCCGTCACGACGACGACGCGCCGTACGGAGGGCGGGTCGGCGACGACGGCGAGACCCTGCAGCCGGTCGGCTCCCAGCTTCTGTGGGGCGACCCCGATCCGCTGTGGGCCGTCGGCGACTGGCGCCCCGACGAGGTGCGGGTGGTCAAGGCCGACGCCCAGACCCGGGTCGCGGTCCTCGGCACCTGCGGCGCGACCGACGAACAACTGCGCGTCGGACTGTTCGCCGCGCGCGGAGGGGCACTTCGGCATCTGACGGCCTGGCCGGGCAGCTACACGGCGATCGTCCAGGTCGGCCGGCGCATCACCGTCTGCGGCGATCTGGCGGGCGCACGCCCGGTGTTCCACACTCCCTGGGCCGGTGGCACGGCGTACGCGACGGCCGCGCTGCCGCTGGCCGACCTCATCGAGGCCAACCTCGACTTCGGCCACCTGGCGGCGCTCCTCGCCGCCCCCGACGTACCGGCCGCCCTGCACGACTCCACCCCGTACGACGGCGTGCACCGCATTCCTCCGGGGCACGCGCTGATCCTTCGCGCCGGGGCGCGTGAGATCGCCGGGTACGAGCAGGTCGCCTCGCTCGCCGTGGCGGCCCCCCTCGCCGACCCGGACAGCGCGGTCGGCGCCGTGCGCGACGCGCTCATCGAGGCGGTACGCGCGCGTCTGGCCGCGCCCCGGCACGTCCCGGACATCGACCCGGGCCCGGTGCCCGGCATGGGGCCCGCGGAACGGCGTGCCGCGCGCGGGATGCCCGTTCCGGGCATCGGCGCCGACCTCTCCGGCGGTCCGGCCTCCGGCACGCTGGCGCTCCTCGCGGCGGGCCTGCCCGGCATGCCGGGCACGCTGCTGGGGCACGGCACCGGCGCGGGGGAGCGGCTGCTGGCCGTCACCTTCAACGACCTGGCCGTCGGCGGACGCGAGGCCGAGCTGGAACGGGCCGGCTCCCTCGCGGCCAACCCGCGCCTGCACCACGTCGTGGTGGCCGGCGGCGAGGAGGCACTGCCGTACGCCGACCTGGACGGCCCGCTGACCGACGAACCCGGCCCGAGCCTGGTCACTGCCGCCCGCCACCGGGCGCGCCTCGCGGCGGGCAGCGCGGACCACTTCACGGGCTACGGCGCCCGCCAGGTGCTGGACGCCCACCCGGCCCGCCTCGCGGACCTGTTGATGGACCGCAAACGCCGTCATCTGGTGCGCCCGGTGGCCGCGCTGACGAAGGCCGACGGCTCGGTGCTCGTCCCCGCGCGCGTGTACGGCGCGGCCCGCCGGCTGGCCCGCACGTCGTACCGCGCGGGCGTGGAGGGGCTGGCCGAACGCCTCCTGCACCGCAGCTTCGGCTCCGACGACCCCTCAGGCGCCGTAGGAGCCTCCCTGGCGGCTCTCACCTGGGGTGGAGCGGGCCCCGCCGCGCGCTGGCTGACGGGGGAGGCGCTGGCTGAAGTATCGGTTCGCCTCCAGGGGGCCGCGCACCGCACCGGCGTGGGACCCGGCCAGCGTCCGGGCGACTACCGGGCCCGTGCGGCCCTCGCCCGGCACGCCATGGACCTGCGCGTCCTGGAACAGGCCGCCGAGATCCGCTCCCAGCGACTGCACGCGCCGTTCCTCGACAACCAGGTCGTCCGCGCGTGCCGTGCGCTCCCCGAGACCCTGCGCGTGCAACCGGGGGCGCGCGCCGCGATCCTGCGCACCGTCCTGAAGGGCGCCGGCGTCACCGACCTCCCGCCCGGCTGGGGCGCCCCCTCCCAGGAGTCCGTCACGGCGGCGGCCCGGGCGGGCCTGCGCATGGCCATGGACCCCCTCCTCACCCTCTTCGAGGCGCCGCTCCTCGCGGAGGCGGGCCTGATCGAGGCGAGAGTGGTCCGCAAGGCCCTCAGGGCCGCCGCGGCGGGCGAACCCCTCCCCCTGGACGGCCTGGCCGACCTGGTCTCCCTGGAACTCTGGCTCCGCCGCCTGCTGTCCCGCAGGGGCACCTGCTGGACGGGCACACCGGCACGCGCGCGTGCCGTACCGGCGGGCATCGCGCCCCAGCGACGGGCGGTCTCCTCCGGAGGGTGAGAGACCCACCGCCCACAAACCTCGTGCCCCACGCCTCACCCCCGGTGACAATGAACGGGTGCGGTACAGAATTCTGGGCGTCACCCAGACAGCGGACGACCAGGGCGACGCCGTACCCGTTCCCGGTGCCCGGCTCCGCGCCCTCCTCACCGCCCTGGCCCTGCGCCCGGGCCGTCTCACCGCCCCGGAGACCCTCATCGACGAGGTGTGGGGCAATACCCCGCCCCAGGACGCCCCGGCCGCGCTCCAGGCCCTGATCGGCCGTCTCCGCCGTGCCGTCGGCAAGGACAGCGTCACCTCCGCCCCGGGCGGGTACCGCCTCGCCGCGACCGAGGACGACGTCGACCTCTTCGTCTTCGAACGACTCGTACGCCAGGGCAACGAAGCGCTGCGACGAGGCGACGCCCCCGCCGCCGCCCGCAACCTGGACGACGCCCTGGCCCTGTGGCGCGGCCCCGCTCTCGCCGACCTCCCCGACCGCACCGCGGCCACCCGCCCCGAGGCGCTCCGGATGGAGGCCATCCGCGCCCGCGCCGAGGCGGACCTCCTCCTCGGCCGCGCCCGCGAAGCCGTACCGCGCCTGACCGAACTGGCCGCGGCGCACCCGTACGACGAGCCGCTGCACGCCCTCCTCATCCGCGCCCTGCGCGACACCGGCCGCGAAGCCGACGCCCTCGCCGCGTACGAGACCGCCCGCCGCACCCTCGCCGACGGCCTCGGCACCGACCCGGGCCCGCACCTGCGCGCCCTGCACACCGAGCTCCTCAACCGCCCGGAACCGCCCCACGTCACCCCGGCGACGCACGCCACTCCGGCGACGCACGCCACTCCGGCGACGCACGCCACCCCGGCCCCCCACGGCCCCCCAACGGCTCACGGCCACCGGCCGGTCGCACCGCCGACGCCCCGTACACCGCTCCGACTTCCCGAGCGCACCGGCAACATCCGTCCGCGGCTCACCTCCTTCGTGGGCCGGGAACCCGAGCTCGACGCCATCCGTTGCGAAATGCACAGGACCCGTCTCGTCACGCTCACCGGACCGGGCGGCTCCGGGAAGACCCGCCTCGCCGAGGAAGCCGCCGCCGGGCTCCCCCAGGCGTGGCTGGCCGAACTGGCGCCGCTCGACCGGCCGGAGGCGGTGCCGGGCGCGGTGGTCAGTGCCCTCGGTCTGCGCGAGACCGTTCTGATGAGCACCGAGCTGGCATCCCCGCAGGACGACCCGGTCGCCCTGCTCGTCGAGTACTGCGCCCCGCGCAGCCAGCTCCTGATCCTTGACAACTGCGAACATGTCATCGGCGCCGCCGCCGCCCTCGCCGAGACCCTCCTCACCCGCTGCCCCGGGCTCACGATCCTCGCCACCAGCCGTGAACCCCTGGGCGTCCCCGGCGAGTCGGTCCGCCCGGTCGAGCCCCTCCTCCCCGACCAGGCGCACCGCCTCTTCACCGAGCGCGCGACCGCCGTCCGCCCCGACGCGGCGGCCGCCCTGCGGGACGAGGAGGCGATCGCGGAGATCTGCCGGCGACTGGACGGACTGCCGCTCGCCATCGAACTGGCCGCCGCCCGGCTCCGGCTGCTCACCCCGCGCCAGATCGCCGACCGCCTCGACGACCGATTCCGCCTCCTCACCTCGGGCAGCCGCACGGTCCTGCCCCGCCAGCAGACCCTGCGTGCCGTCGTCGACTGGTCGTGGGACCTGCTCGACGAACCGGAGCGCACCCTGCTGCGCGAGCTGTCCGTGTTCGCGGGCGGCTGGGACCTGGAGGCGGCGGAAGCCGTGTGCACCGGCCCGGTCGCGGACCTGGTCGGCGCGCTCGTCGACAAGTCCCTGGTCGTCGCCGCGCCGTGCGAGCGGGACGACGCAGGCGGCATGCGCTACCGCATGCTGGAGACGATCCACGAGTACGCCACCGAACGCGCCGCCGAGCTGCCCCACTGCCGCGCGGCGGCCCGAAGGCGGCACGGCGCGTGGGTGCGCGCGCTCGTCGAGCGGGCCGACCCGATGCTGCGCTCCGCCGGGCAACTCCGCTGGATCTCCCGCCTGGAGACCGAACTGGACAACATCCGCGCGGCCCTCCGGCGCGCCATCACGTCGGGCGACGAAGAGGAGGCCATCGCCCTCTGTCTCGCCGCGGGCTGGTTCTGGTGGCTGCGCAACCACCGCCACGAGGGCGCCGAGTGGAGCGAGCGGACCCTGCGCCTCGGCGCCGTCCTGGACACCCTGCGCGAGAGCGGTCACTCCGTGCCGTTCACCGTCCCCGCCGACCTCACCGCCCGCATGGCCGACCTGGACCCCGTCGACGCCCTGCTCGCAACACCCGCCGCCACCGATGAGGCACACCCGCGCCACGCCCAGCGGATGAACCTGCGCATGCTGAACCTGTTCCTGGTCTCGGAGTCCGAGCCGAAGGACCTCGTGGCGGACCCTCGCTACCAGGAGTACCTGCTCCGCCTGCGCGCCGCCTACGAGCACGGCGGCCCGCGAGCGGCGCGGATGCCCGGCCTGCTCTGGCCGCTGACGGCCTTCCAGATGCGGGACATGGCCGACGTCCGGGGGATCCTGGACCGGGCGGTCGCCAACTGCCGCCTCCACGGCGGCGACTGGGAGCTCGGCTGCGCCCTGATGTTCCGCACCCACATGGTCGTCGACTCACCCGGCGGACTGCACGGCGTGGACGACGACCTGGCGGATCTGCGCGTGCTCAGCCTGCGCGTCGGCGACCGCTGGATGCGGGCCCAGGTGTGCGGCGCGGCCGGCGAGGCGGAGATGGCGCGCGGCCGTTTCGCGCAGGCGGAGCGGGAGTACCGCGAGGCCCTGCGCCTCGCCTACGAGGTCGGGGCGTACGCCGAGTCGCCGTTCCTCATGGCCCGGCTCGCGGAGATCTCCTACCGCTCGGGCGACGTCGAGGGCGCCCTGACCGCGCTGGAGGAGGCGAACAGCGCCGCCGACCGCTACGGCGTGCCCGACGTCCGGGCGTTCGTCCTCCTGCTGCGCTCCCACATCGCGCTGCACGAGGGCGAAGTGGCCCGCGCGCGCGTGCTCTGCGACGAGGTCCGCGTGGCGGCCGCGAGGGGCACCCCGCCGCCCCAGTTCGTGGCGGCGCTGAACATGCTCGACGCGGACCTCACCGCCGCCGAGTCCGGCCCGGAGCACGGCCTGCCGATGCTCGCCGACACACTGCGGCAGGCGGTGACCGACCAGTGCGCCGAGGCGGTCACGTCGTCGATCCTGGACACCGCCGCGCACCTGCTGACCCAGCTCGGGGACCATCCGCGCGCGACCCGTCTCCTGGCGGCCGCCGACACCCTCCTCGGCCCCCACCCGCGCCCCGCCCCGCAGCACGTCCGGGCCGAGCTGGCCGACGCCGCCGCCCGCGACGCCCTGGGCGCGCAGCGGTACGCGGCCGAGCGCGCCCTGGGCACGCCTTTGACGGTGACCGAAGCCCTGCGCGAGCTCACGGACGGCGTGCGCGCACACCCGGCCGGACCGTCGGCCGCTACCGCTGCCGCTGCCGCTACCACCACCGCTACCGCGCAGGCGCCTACGTGCAGGTGAACCCGGAGTCCGCCCAGTCCGCGAGTGCCACCGAGTCGACGCCGCTGTGCGGCTCGACCACCAGACGCACGGTGGTGCGGCCGGTGAGATCCACATGGACGGGCACGGCCGGGTCGCCGCCCTTGATCACCCCGGACGCCCAGACCCGGCGTCCGTCGGCGTAGACGGAGAAGGAGACCTTGCCGAGCTTCATCGTCAGGTCGTCGACGCCGACGAACGCGTCGTAGGAGCTGCACGCCCGGTTGAGGTCGACGGTGACGGAGGAGTCGCCGTGCACGGTCACCCCGCGCTCGTAGTGCCGGTCCGCGATGGACAGCCCGTACCGCTGCCACACCCAGCTGCTTCCGCCGAGCCGGATCTCGGGTCCGGTCCCGTCACCGCTGACGTCGAAGGACAGCCCGCTCAGCGGATAGACGGCCGGGTCGGGCGGCGGCGTGGGCACCCGCGTCGGTGTGGGCGTGGGGGGCGGGGTGGGTGTCGGCGTCGGGACGGGGGTGGGCGTCGGGCTCGGCGTGGGGGTCGGCGTGGGCGAGGGCGTCGGCTCGGGGGCGCGGGTCGGGGTCGGGGCGGCCGCCGGGACGATCGCCGGGGGCTCCGGCTCGCGCTCCTTCGTCGGCGTCGGCGTCGGCGTCGGGGCGGGTGTCGGGTCCTCGGGCTGTGCGACCGGCGCCGGCACGGACGCCGGGGGTCTTGCCTCCGGCTGCCCGGCGGGACCGCCCTGGCCGACGAGCGCGAGGGCCACCGCGGCGGCCGCCACCGCGACCACACCGGCCGCGATCCCGGCCTTCACGGGGGCGCCCAGCCCTTCCGAGGCCAGCGCTCCGCCACCCGCGCCCGCTCCGCCCGAGGAGCCGCTCGCCGCGGCGGCCGCGCCCGCGGCGCCCGCCGCCCCCGCACCGCCGGCGATGAGCGCCATCGCCTTGGCGTACCCGGCGGCCCCGAACCAGCCGATGACCGCGACCGGCACCACGGCGGGGATGCTGCCGGCGACCTCTTCGATCTGGAGGGCGGCCAGCCGGCACCTGGCGCACTCCTCCAGGTGCTTGCGCAGCCCCCGTTCGGCGCGGGTGCGCAGCCTGCGGCGGGCGTAGGTGCCGAGCTGGTCGGCGTAGCCGGCGCAACTCTCGTCGCTGGTGAGGGTGGCGCTGACATGGGCCTGGAGGTAGGCCTGCTTGAGTCCCTCACGGGCGCGGCTGGCGAGCACGCGCGTGCCGTTGGCGTCGAGGCCGAAGAGCATGGCGACCTCGCTCGGCGACTCGTCCTCGACCTCGGTGTGCCACAGCACCGCCTGCCAGCGCTCGGGCAGCGAGCGGAAGGCCTGCATGGCCATGGACTGCTCGGCCTCGTGCATCGCGCGCACGTCGGCGCCCAGCTCCAGGCCCGCTCCGAAGGAGCCGGGGGGCACCGTGTCGTCGGCGGCCTCGGAGGAGCGGGTGGACTGCGCCGCGAACACCGCGAAGTCGTCGACGAGTTGCTCCCGCTTCGCCGACCGCGTCCAGTCGGCGGCCACCCGGCGGACGCAGGTCAGGAGATAGGCGCGGACGGCGTACTCGGGTCCTGAGCCGCCGCGCACCGCCTGGAGCATGCGGGCGAAGACCTCGGCGGTGAGGTCGTCGGCGGTGTGCGCGTCCCGGCAGCAGGTGCGGGCGTAGCGGCGCACCGCGTCGGCGTGCCGCCGGTACAGCTCCTCGTAGGCGGTGTCGTCGCCCGAGCGCATCCGGCCGATCAGGTCGGTGTCGGCCGGCGGCAGGTCCCGCGACGGCGGCAGGACCACCTCGGCCCGCCGCTCGCGCTGGGCCGGCACGCTGCCCTCGGACGGGCCGTCGAACGGACGCAGCGGCGGACGGGCCGCGGGACCGCCCGGTCGACTGCCGGTCGGACCGCCAGGGTGACCGCTCGCGCGTCCACCCTGGCTCGGCACCTGCGGTGAGGTCAGGCCGTCGGCCTCCGTGTCACCGTCACCGGACGGTCCGAGCGAGTCGTCCCCACCGTCAACACTCATCGCGGAAAGCCCCCGCCGCCGGCCCAACCAGTCCTGACCACCGGGTCAGAGTGCCATATTGGCTTTTGTTCAGAACCCCGTCGGACGGGCCGTCCACTCGTCCGTGGGGACCTGACGCAATCCAGTACTAGGTTTCACTCGTTCGGGGAAGGTTCAACTGTCGTGCCACGGGCAGCAGTTGAGCTCCCTGCCGGGAATGTCGTGCTTGTCCGGCACCGGGGACGAGGGCGAGGGGCACGCGCCATCCCCGCCCACCGTCACCCATTCGAGCCACCGGCCCGAAGGCCGCCCGAGCCGCCGGGCCGGCCCTCACGAGGAGGGACGCGACCGCAGACCCTCCAGCAGGATGTCCAGCAGACGAGCCGAGGCCGCCGCCTGCTGAGCCGGATCCGGCAGCGAGGGCGCCGCCGTCGCGATGACCAGCAGCACGTCCGACACCGACACGTCGGCGCGCAGCTCGCCCGCCTCCCGCGCCCGCTCCACCAGCAGGCCCACGACCTCGAGCAGCGCGGCCGCTCCGGCGTCGTCGACGGCGGCCGTCGTGCCGTCACCCGCGACCAGCCGCAGTTCACCGCCGCCCGACTGGGTCCGCTGCTGCGGCACCCGCGCCTCGTCGGCCGGCACACCCTCGGCTTCGTCCTCCGCGACACCGACCCGCAGCACCTGCGGCGGCAGCAGCCGCCCGGCGCCGGACGCCACGGACGTCCGCAGGAAGCGCGACAGCGCCGACCACGGCTCGTCCTCCTGGCCGAGCGCCGCCCGCGCCTGATCGGTCAGCCGGGACGTCTCCTCCTCGGCTATCCGCCGCACCAGGACGTCCTTGCTCGGGAAACGCCGGTACACGGTGCCGACCCCGACCCGCGCACGCCGCGCCACGTCCTCCATCGGCGCGCCGTAACCCAGCTCGCCGAACACCTCGCGCGCCGCGCGCAGTACATGCTCCAGATTGCGCTGTGCGTCCACCCGCAGGGGTGCCGTCCGCGCGCCTTCTCCACGTCCGTTGCCCACCGCCGTACCGACCGCGCCGCCTGGTGAAAGGGCCGACGTGGACGACCAATGCGAATTGTGAGTGTGCATGAATGTTCCCCCGGTAATGACGTCTCCCCCCGGAGACTCTCCCCGCCATCGAAAGTCGGGGGCGTGGAACACAGGGGGCGGCCTCCCGGGCCCACCCGTCGCAGACCCGCAGAGCACTTCCCCCTGACACCCCGTCGACACACGAACATAGTTGAGAGGGAGTCAATTCAGAAGGGGCAGGTTCCGCACGGAGCGCCCCCCGATCGGAGTACGGGCCGTATACGTCCCGATTGCGCCCCTTCCCGCACCCCGGCGCACAGCCGCTGACCTGCGCTCCTGCCGCGCACTCCGGTGTTTCGGCCAACCCTGCGCACGCCCGACTCGCGGTCACACAAATTGTCGGGGCTGTGGACAAAGTCCGGCGTCCGGTGCGTCATGGGATGGTGAAGGAACGTGCGCGCATTCTCGTTGTCGGCGGTGGCTACGTCGGGATGTACACGGCCCTGCGGCTCCAGCAGAAGCTGAAACAGGAACTCGCCCGGGGTGAGGCCGAGATCACGGTCGTCACACCCGACCCGTACATGACCTACCAGCCCTTCCTCCCCGAGGCGGCCGCGGGCTCCATCTCCCCCCGGCACGTCGTCGTGCCCCTGCGCCGCGTCCTGCCGCACTGCCGGGTCGTGGTCGGCGAGGTCACCGCCGTCGACCACGCCAAGCGCAGCGCCACCCTCACCACCCTCGCCACCGACGAAGAGGGCACCGGCCCCCAGCAGCTGACGTACGACGAACTCGTCCTCGCGCCCGGTTCCGTCTCCCGCACCCTGCCCATCCCCGGCCTCGCCGACCACGCCATCGGCTTCAAGACCGTCGAGGAAGCCATCGGGCTGCGCAACCACGTCATCGAACAGATGGACATCGCCTCCTCCACACGCGACCCCGCGATCCGCGACGCGGCCCTCACCTTCGTCTTCGTCGGCGGCGGCTACGCGGGCGTGGAGGCGCTCGGCGAGCTGGAGGACATGGCCCGCTACACCACGCGCTACTACCACAACGTCGAGCCCGGGGACCTGAAGTGGATCCTGGTCGAGGCCTCCGACCGGATCCTGCCGGAGGTCGGCGCCGACATGGGCCGCTACACGGTCAGCGAACTGCGCCGCCGCAACATCGACGTACGCCTCGACACCCGCCTGGAGTCCTGCGCCGACCGCGTCGCCGTCCTCAGCGACGGCGCCCGCTTCCCGACCCGTACGGTCGTGTGGACCGCCGGCGTCAAGCCCCACCCGCTCCTCGCGGCCACCGACCTCCCGCTGAACGCACGAGGGCGGCTGAAATGCACCCCCGAGCTGGCCATCGACGGCGTCACGCACGCGTGGGCGGCCGGGGACGCCGCCGCCGTCCCCGACGTGACGGCCGACGAGCCCGGCAAGGAGACCGCCCCGAACGCCCAGCACGCCGTCCGCCAGGCCAAGGCCCTCGCCGACAACATCGTGCGCTCCCTGCGCGGCGAACCCCTCCTGCCGTACTCCCACAAGTACGTCGGCTCGGTCGCCTCGCTCGGCCTCCACAAGGGCGTCGCCCACGTCTACGGGCGCAAGCTCAAGGGCTACCCGGCCTGGTTCATGCACCGCGCGTACCACCTCAGCCGCGTGCCCACCTTCAACCGCAAGGCACGCGTACTCGCCGAATGGACCCTCTCCGGGCTCTTCAAACGAGAGATCGTTTCCCTGGGATCCCTCGAACATCCCCGCGCGGAGTTCGAACTCGCTGCCGGTGGAAAGCCTTCTGACGAGTCACCCGGCGACCCGAAGGGGTCGTCCTGACCTGATCCAGGAACTCCACCGACCGCCCCCACGTCTGACGAATGTCGGCCCGGACGGCGGCCACACTGCCAGACTGCTCCCTGCTCCAGTCCCTCCCGAGCCCCTCCCGGCGGGCCACCACCCGCCCCCCGACCCACGAGGCCGTTCCACGTGCTCCACACCCCGGGTGCTGTAACAATGTGCGGCCACCGCCGCGCGGCCACCCCAGCCCAGGCCGGGCCCGGAGCCGGGCCGCCGACGACTACACGAGGCAAGGATTCGTGAACTTCACGCGCTGGAGCGCCCGGCTCCCCGGAACGCAGCGCCGCGCCGCCGCGCGAGCCGAGCACCCGGTCACCACCACGGACCGGCGGAGCGAAGGCTCCGTACCCGCGGCCCGCGCCGAACGACTCACCGACGAGCCGCCCCCGGTGACCGCCGTCGACGAGCTCCCGGTCCGTGAGGTCCTCGACCGCGTCCCGGCCCTCGTCGCCCTCGTGCACGGCCCCGACCACCGCCTCGCCTACGTCAACGAGGCCTACACGGCGGCCTTCGGCGTACGCCCCTGCGGCGAACCGGCCTCCGAGGCACTCCCCGAACTCCGCGACCTGGGCCTCATGCCCCTCCTCGACCAGGCCCTGCGCAGCGGCAAACCCCGCACCCTGAAGTCCCGCAAGGCCCCCGACGGCCGCTCCTACACCTTCACCTGCACCCCGGCCGCCGAGGACAACGGCAAGGGCGCCGTCCTGATCTTCGCCACGGACGTCACCGACCACGCCGAGGCCGCCGAACGCCTCAGAACCAGCGAACGCCGCCAGCGCGAGACCGCCGTCACCCTCCAGCGCTCCCTCCTCCCCCAGGAGCTCGAAGAACCCGACGACCTGCGCATCGCCGCCACCTACCAGCCCGGCGGCACCGAGGCCGCGGTCGGCGGCGACTGGTACGACGTCATCACCCTCGGCGGCGGCCGCACCGCCCTCGTCATCGGCGACGTCATGGGCCGAGGCGTCCGCGCGGCGGCCGTCATGGGCCAGCTCCGCACGGCGGTCCGGGCATACGCCCGCCTCGACCTGCCCCCGCACGAGATCCTCCAGCTCCTCGACGGCCTCGCCGCGGAGATCGACGCCAACCAGATCGCCACCTGCGTGTACGCCATCCACGACCCCAACGAGGGCCGACTGGTGTACGCCTCCGCGGGCCACCTGCCCATCCTGGTCCGCGACGACAACGGCACCGTCCTGCGCGCCGACGAACCCACCGGCCCGCCCCTGGGCACCGGCGGCTGGATGCACGCCTCGGGTTCGATCCCCCTGGGCCCCGGCTCGACGGCCGTCCTCTACACGGACGGCCTCGTCGAGCGCAGGGACGAGGACCTCGACGAAGGCATCGCCTCCCTGGAACGCGCCCTGTCCGGCGCCACCGGCACCCCCCAGGTCGTCTGCGACCGACTGGTCCGCTCGGCCGGCGTCACCGCCGACCACGACGACGACGTCGCCGTCCTGGTCCTCCAGCACCCGGCCCGCACCGGCCCCGACGGCGAGCTGTTCCGCAACGCGGCCCTGGAGCTCCTCGGCGGCGTCGAGGCGGCGCCACGCGCGCGTGCCTTCGCCTCCGGTGTCCTGACCAGCTGGCGCTTCCCGCCCGACCTGCACGACCTCGGCGTCCTCGCCGCCAGCGAACTCGTCGCCAACTCCCTCCAGCACGGCACCCCGCCCATGCGGCTGCGGCTGCGCCGCACGGACCGCCGCCTGATCATCGAGGTCACCGACGGCGACGACCACCTCCCGCGCCGCCGCCGCGCCGAACCGGGCGACGAGTCGGGCCGAGGCATCGCCATCGTCGCCACGATCGCCTCCCACTGGGGCAGCCGCCGCACCCCGGGCGGCGGAAAAGCCGTGTGGTGCGAGTTCGTCCTGCCGAAGCCCTCCGACTGACAGCCGCAGGGCCGGCGAAGGCGCCCCGGCCGGGTCACGGCCGCCCGCCGACGGAAAAGGCAGAGGCGGCCGCCGCCCTCTCGGACGACGACCGCCTCCCCCACCCGTCTCACGCCTCGGCGGCCACCGGCTCCGCCACCGCGCCGCCTCGCGCGACCACCCGCTTCCGCGCCAGCCACGGCTGATCCTGGACGGCGGTCAGCTGCCGCCCCAGCCGCAGCGCCAGGTAGGTGATCCCCAGCGAGAACAGCAGGAACGTCACGATGTACGGCGCGTGCAGCGAGGCCCCCATCGGCCCGCCCACCGCCGGCCCGACGGCCAGCGCGAGCTGCTTCACCAGGGCGAACGCCGAGTTGTACTGCCCCGCCAGACCGGCCGGCGCCAGATCGGCCACCAGCGGCGCGACCGTCGGCGACAACATCGCCTCGCCCAGCCCGAACAGCGCGTACGTCGACACGAACGCGGCCGTCGCCATCTCCCGACTGCCGTGCCCGAGCCCCGCGTACCCGGCGACGACCCACGCGACGGCCCAGATCAGCCCCACGGCCGCGATCACCCGGGACCGCTTCTGCCGCTCGACGAACTTCAGCACGGCGAACTGCGCGACCACGATCATCGCGGTGTTGGCGGCGAGCGCGGTCCCGAGCGCGGACGTCGAGATCCCGGCGGCCTCGACCCCGTACGCGCTCAGCCCCGACTCGAACTGTCCGTAGCAGGCGAAGAACAGCACGAAGCCCAGCACACACAGCTGCACCATCGCCCGGTTGCCGAGCAGCCGCTTCCAGCTGCCCCCGGCGGACTGCGGGGCGTCCCCCACACGCGGGGCGTGCGGCAGCCGCACGGTCGACAGCACCACGGCGAGCAGCAGGAACATCGCCGCCTCGATGGCGAACAGCAGCGTGAACGAGGACACGCGCGTGGTGTCGACGAGGTGCCCGCCGATCAGTCCGCCCACGCCGAGCCCGAGGTTCTGAAGGAAGAACTGCGTCGCGAAGGCCCGCGACCGGGTCTCCGCCGTCGAGCAGTCCACGATCATCGTGGCCAGCGCCGGCTGCATCACGGCCTGCCCGGCGCCGAGCGCGGCCGCTGCGGCCAGTACGGCGGTCGCGTTACCGGCGAGCCCCAGGCTCAGTGCGCCCAGCGCGGCGGTGACCAGGGCGGTGAGCAGGACCGGCAGTGGACCGCGCCGCACGATCGCCCGGCCGGCGAACGGCAGCACGATCAGCGCGGCCACGGCGAAGACGGCGAGGACGAGCCCCGCCGTCATGGCACCCAGTCCCCGTACCTGCGCCACATAGACGTACAGGTAGGGGACGGTGAAGCCGAGCCCGAACGCGCTGAGTGCGTTGCCCACGTGGATCCGGCGCATCGCTGCGCCCATCGCCCTGGTCACGTTCACCTCTCTCAGATGGTCGTCGTCGGTCCACGTGCCCGAGCAGCGCCAGTACTTCCGCTGCCTCAGTACTTAGTGCCGAAGACTTCGAAGCTAAAGTTAGAAGCTAAACTGTACACCGCGAAGAACTTCAACGCGAACGAGCCCCGTGCGATACTTGCGCCCATGGGCGACACCCCCGGCACGGTCGGCACCGGCAGCGGCGGCGAGCCGACCCTCGAAGAGCAGATCGCGGCCTATCAGCGCGAGTTCCAGGACCTGGACCCCCAGGTCGAGAAGATCGTCTCGGCGCTCTCCCGCCTGAACCGCCGGATGAACGTCGCCTATGGCCGCCAGACCGCGGACCTCGGCATCAGCAACGCCGAGTGGGAGGTCCTGAAGGCCCTGGTCCTCTCCGGGGCTCCCTATCGTCTGGGACCCAGCGATCTGGCCAAGCGCCTCGGCCTGACACCGGCCGCGATGACCCACCGCATCGATCGCATGCTCGCCGAGGGGCTGGTGACCCGTGAGCGGGACGAGTCCAACCGCGTACGCGTGATCGTCGAGCTGACGCCCGAGGGCCGCGAGAAGTGGCTGGAGGCGATGCGCATGGCGACCGTCTTCGAGGAGGACCTCCTCCAGGACCTCTCCGCGGACGAGCGGACGGTCCTGGGTGAGGTCCTGACCAGGCTCCTGCGCCGGGTGGAGCACGCCCAGCCGGACGCCGGCGGTCGGCTCAGCGACCTCGACTGAGCTGCCCACCCCGGCCAGGCTAAAAGATCTTGACAGGGGTGGTTGACATCCCCATCCGGGGTCCGTAAAGTTCTTCGGGTTGCCGGGGAGCCGTAACGGTTCTTCGACAGCGCCTCCGCCGCAGTAGCGGCACTACAAACCACCAGCACGATCTCCCCGCGGGGCGAATTCGGCGTGCCCGAATTCAATTCGATTTGGGGTCGGCAGCCCGATTAGGAACTGCCGAGCGGATCCGCTAAGGTTTGAGACGTCGGAACGGCCCAACAGCCGGGAAGACAAACCCCCGCTGACTGGGAATCAGGCCCGAAAGGATCTGATAGAGTCGGAACCGCCGGAAAGGGAAACGCGAAAGCGAGAACCTGGAAAGCACCGAGNGAGGTGGAGACGTGCTTCCCGATCTGTCTCACTCGTCGGAACGGCCCAACAGCCGGGAAGGCAAACCCCCGCTGACTGGGAATCAGGCCCGAAAGGATCTGATAGAGTCGGAACCGCCGGAAAGGGAAACGCGAAAGCGAGAACCTGGAAAGCACCGAGGAAATCGGGTCGAGAAAAGATCTGATAGAGTCGGAAACGCAAGACCGAAGGGAAGCGCCCGGAGGAAAGTCTGAGAGAGTCTCTCGGGCGAGTACAAAGGAAGCGTCCGTTCCTTGAGAACTCAACAGCGTGCCAAAAATCAACGCCAGATATGTTGATACCCCGTCCCCGGCAGTGATAGCCGAGGATGAGG
>NZ_LMEQ01000034.1:0-357485 GCF_001426425.1 Streptomyces sp. Root1310
ACCACCGCCATGCGGTAGCGCAGGCCGAGCTTCTTGCGGGCGAGCGCACCCGCCGCCTTGACCTTCACGTAGGGATCCAGGGGATCCATGAACAGCTCTGCGGGGTCGTAGCCGGGTTTGCGGTGGATCTCCACCAGCTGCGCGAAGTCGGGCGCGCGGGCGTCGTCGAGCCAGTAGTAGTACGTGAACCAGGCGTCCGGCTCGGCCACGGCGACGAGTTCGCCGGAGCGCGGGTGGTCGAGCCCGTGTTCCTTCTTGCCCTCGTCACCGAGGAGCTCACCGACACCGGGCAGGTCCTCCAGCACCTCCCGCACGCGGGGCAGGTCCTCGGGACGCCGTACGTAGACGTGGGCGAGCTGGTGGTCCGCGACCGCGAAGGCACGGGACGTCATCGGGTCGAGGTACTCCATGCCGTCCTGGGTGTGCACYTCSAGCAGGCCCGCGCGGCGCAGGGCGCGGTTGATGTCGACGGGCCTGCTCACCTCGCCGATGCCGTACTCGGACAGCACGACGACCGTACGGCCCTCCGCCTCCGCCTCCTCCAGCAGCGGGGCCAGTTCGGCATCGAGGTCGGCGGCGGCCCGCAGGGAGCGCGGGTCCCGGGGACCGAAGCGCTGGAGGTCGTAGTCCAGGTGRGGCACGTAGCACAGGGCGAGGTCGGGGTTGCGGGTGCGCAGGATGTGGCGGGTGGCGTCGATGATCCAGCGGCTGGAGACGAGGTCGGCGCCCGGTCCCCAGAAGTGGAAGAGGGGGAAGGTGCCGAGTTTGTCGGTGAGTTCGTCGTGCAGGGCCGGGGGCCGCGTGTAGCAGTCGGGTTCCTTGCGGCCGTCGGCGTAGTAGACCGGACGGGGGGTGACGGTGTAGTCGGTGTCCGCGCCCATGGCGTACCACCAGCAGATGTTGGCGACCGTGTAACCGGGATACGCCCGSCGGGCGGCGTCCCACAGCTTGTCGCCCGCCACGAGACCGTTGTGCTGGCGCCACAGCAGGACGTCACCGAGCTCACGGAAGTACCAGCCGTTGCCGACGATGCCGTGCTCCGCCGGAAGCGTGCCGGTGAGGAACGTGGACTGCGCGGCACAGGTGACAGCCGGCAGCACGGTNCGGAAGTACCAGCCGTTGCCGACGATGCCGTGCTCCGCCGGAAGCGTGCCGGTGAGGAACGTGGACTGCGCGGCACAGGTGACAGCCGGCAGCACGGTGCCCAGCTCGGCCTGCGAACCGCGGCCGGCCAGCGCCTTGAGATGGGGCATGTGGTCCAGGAGCGCGGGGGTCAGGCCCACCACGTCCAGGACGAGCAGGGGGGTGGGGCTGGTGGTCACAGCTGCTCCTTGAGTCCGAGATCGGCCAGCAGGTCGGCCGCGAGGCGGAGTTCGGCGGCGATGCCGTCGGCGAGGGCGGCGTCGGTCGTGGGGCGGGAGCGGGCCGGCAGGGCCTGCCAGGTGTAGGTCTCGACCTCGAGGTGGCGGGTGCGCGCGTGCGGTCCGCCGAGCAGGACGCTCAGGGTGTCGCGCAGCACGTCCAGGGTGGAGGTCAGCGGTGGTGCGGGGGGTGCGTGCAGGGGGACGTGGAAGTGGGCGCGCCAGGGCACGGTGTCCGGCAGCACGCCCCCGGTCAGCGCCTGGCCGAGGTCGTCGGTGCCGTGCAGGGTCTCCACGAGGCGGGCCCGGGTCTGGTGCAGGAAGCGCGGTTCGTCGAAGGCCGCGAGTGCCGCGCGTACGGCCGGGTCGCGGGGGTCGTCGGCGTGCAGGGCCGCGGACAGCTGGGTCTTGAACACCGTGATGCCGGCCCGGTCCAGGGCGGCCAGCGCGCCGCCCGGCTCCTCGAAGCCGGTGGCGAGGTGGCAGGTGTCCAGGCACAGGCCGATGCGGTGGGCGGGCAGCGCGGCGAGCGGGGCGAGCGCGTCGGCGGTGGACTCCACCACACAGCCCGGTTCCGGTTCCAGGCCGATGCGGATCTGGCGTCCGGTCGCTTCGTACAGGTCGTCCAGGCGGTCGGCGAGTTCGTTCAGCGCGCCGTGGGCGCGGCGTGCGGCGCCTTCGTCGTAGGCGGTGCGCCAGGCCAGCGGGAGGGTGGAGATGGTGCCCTCGGTGACGTCGTCGGGCAGCAGGGCGGCAAGCAGCCGGGCCAGGTCGGTGGTGTACGCGAGCCGCTCCGGGTCGCTCCAGTCGGGCCGGTAGACGCGGTACTTGACCTCTTCGGCGCCGAAGCCCTCGTAGGGGAATCCGTTGAGGGTGACCACTTCCAGGCCGCGCCGGTCGAGTTCGGTGCGCAGCCTGCCCGGTGCGGCCGCTTCCGCCGTAAGGGCGCGGACCGCGTCGCGGGCCAACCACATTCCGATGCCCAGGCGTTCGACGCCCAGCCGACGGCGGACCGGTTCGCAGTGGGCGTCGAGCTGGGCGATGACCCCGTCGAGGGTTTCGGCGGGGTGGACGTTGGTGCAGTAGGCGAGGTGGACGGTCGAGCCGTCGGGGTGGCGGAAGCGCACGGTTCACTCTCCGCCGCGAAGCAGGGAGTTGCCCTCGTGCAGGGCGGCGGGTTCGGCGGGCTCGAGGACGAGGCGGCCGCTGAGCCCGTAGAACGCGACGGGGTTGCGCCACAGCACCTGGTCCACCTCGTCCTCGCCGAAGCCCGCGGCGAGCATGGCGTCGGCGACCTTGCGGGTCTTCAGCGGGTCGCTGTTGCCCCAGTCCGCGGCGGAGTTGACCAGCACCCGGTCGAGTCCGTACTCGTCGAGGACGGCGACCATGCGGTGCTCGTCCATCTTGGTGTCCGGGTAGACGGAGAAGCCCAGCCAGGCGCCGGAGTCCTTGGCCTCCTTCACCGTCGTCTCGTTGAGGTGGTCGAGCAGCACCCGCTCGGTGGGCAGCCGGGACTCGGCCACGGCGTCCAGGGTGCGGCGCAGTCCGGCGAGCTTGTCGCGGTGCGGGGTGTGCACCAGGGCGGGCAGGCCGTGTTCGGCGGCGAGTTCCAGCTGGGCGGCGAGCGCGGTGTCCTCGGCCGCCGTCATCGAGTCGTAGCCGATCTCACCGACCGCCACGACGCCGTCCTTGACGAGGTAGCGCGGCAGCTCCTCCAGGACGGGCAGGCAGCGGGGGTCGTTGGCCTCCTTGGGGTTCAGGGCGATCGTGCAGTGGTGGGCGATGCCGTACTGGGCGGCGCGGAACGGTTCGAAGCCCAGCAGCGCGTCGAAGTAGTCGAGGAAACTCTCCGGTGAGGTGCGCGGCTGGCCGAGCCAGAAGGAGGGCTCGACCACGGCACGGACCCCGGCTTCGTGCATCGCCCGGTAGTCGTCGGTGGTGCGCGAGGTCATGTGGATGTGCGGGTCGAAGATGCGCATCAGGCTTCCTTGGCGGCGAGGGCGAGAGCGAGGGCGTGGTGCAGGTCGTCGGGGACGGGCCGGGCGGCGGCGGTACGCTCCGCGGCGAAGTCGGCGAGCATGCGGGCGAGTTCGCCGTCACCGCGGGCGCGGTCGGCGAGTCCGGCCACGGCGGCCAGCGGCACCTGGGTGAACAGGCACTTCAGCACGGCGTGCCGCCAGGCATGGGCGGACAGGTGGGCGGCGGCATAGGGGCCGACGGCCGCCGCCACGAGCCGGGTGTCGTTGGCGCGCAGCGCGTCCTCGACCAGCGCCACACCCTGGCCGGGCGTGAGGGGCAGGTGCGGCAGGGCGAGCAGGACGGCGCGGCGTTCGGCGCCGCTGCCGTGGTCGTAGAGGCGGGCCACGGCGGCCGCGTCCGGGCGGGCGGCGCGCAGCAGCAGCACCCGGGCCGCCTCCGCGGCCTCCGGGCCGGCACACACCCGGCCGGCCGCGGCGAACCGCAGCTCCCACGGGGGGACACCCCGGCGCGACGCGGCGCCCCGGGCAGCGGGCACGGTGGTCCCGGCGCGGGACTCGGAGGCCGGGGCAGCGGGGGACGCGGTATCGCTCACGGGAAACTCGGCGGTGCCCTGGTCTGGGGATGCGGTATCCCTCCCAGGAGGCTCGGCAAGATCCTGGTGGGGCGGCGCGGCGGCGCGTGCGTCGGCGAGCGCGTCGTCGAGCCAGGCGGCGGCCTCGGAGCCGAGGCAGGCGGACAGTTCCTCTTGGATGACCGACATGGCGGGATTCCTTACGCGGACGGCGGCGGGAAGACGGTGGAGGGCGCGGCGGAAGCCGGCCCGGGAACAGCGCCCGCGCCTGCGGCCGGACGCGCGGCGGACGGCGGCGCGGACGGCAGGGCGGCGGAGGGCGGCACGGACGGCAGGGCGGCGGAGGGCGGCACGGACGGCAGGGCGGCAGACGGCGGCGCGGACGGCAGGGCGGCGGACGCGCCGGACGTTGCGGCGGGGGTGCCGAGCGATGCCGCGGAGATGCCGGGCAGCACGGCAGACGTGCCGGGCGACGTCGCAGACGCGCCGACCAGCGTGACAGGTGTCCGGCCAACGGCATTCAGCGGAGCCGGAGTTGGGCCGGCGGCGGCGAGTGCCCGGAGGGCGTTGTCGGCGAAGGGCTGGACGGGCGCCGGATCGGTAGGGGTCGGACCGGTAGAGGTGGGGCCGGTAGGCGTCGGGCCGGTAGAGGTCGGGTCGGCGGCAGGGGGCTGGTTCTCGAGGGCGGTGAGCTGGGTGCGGAGGAACGCCATGGAGGAGCGGGCGAGTTCGGGGCCGGCGTGGGAGTGGCGCGGCAGCTCGACCACGGTCAGCCCCTGGTATCCGGTGGCGTCCAGCGCGGCCAGGACGGGCGGGAAGTCGATCTCGCCGTCGCCGAAGGGCAGGTGTTCGTGGACGCCACGGCGCATGTCCTCGATCTGCACGTGCCGCAGCCAGGGTCCCGCCGCGGTGACGCAGTCCGCCGGTGGCAGCGGCTCGAGGCACTGGCAGTGGCCGATGTCGAGGGTGAGACCGAGCAGCGGATGGTCGTCGAGCTGCTCGCGCAGCCGGTGGAAACCGGCGAGCGACTCCAGCAGGTGCCCGGGTTCCGGCTCGATCGCCAGCGGAACTCCCGCCCGGGCCGCGGCGTCCAGGACGGGGGTCAGGGAAGCTCCGAGCCGTTCCCAGGCGGCGTCCTCGCCCGTGCCCGCGGGACGCACACCGCTGAAACAGTGCACCGCATGGGCGCCGAGGTCCGCTGCGACCTGCACGGCGGTGACCAGCAGCGCGCTCCGCGCCGCCCGTCCCTCGGGTTCCGCGTCCAGCAGGGTGGGGCCGTGCTTGCGGCGCGGGTCGAGGACGTAGCGGGCGCCGGTCTCCACCGTGACGGACAGGCCCAGCGCGCCGAGCCGGTCGGCGACCCGGGCGACGCGCCCGGCCAGGCCGGGCCCCAGCGGGTCGAGATGCATGTGGTCCAGCGTCAGTCCGACGCCGTCGTAGCCGAGTTCGGCCAGGACCCCCAGGGCGTCGTCGAGCCGTAGATCGGTCAGGCCGTTCGTGCCGTAGCCCAGACGGACACTCATGTGGGGCTCACCTTCCCGGCCAGTCGGCGTGCCACGGGCACGAGCCCCGCGAGCAGCGCGGCGGAGAGCGGCGCGCCGGAGCGTGCGGCGAGAGCCGCCTGGAGCGGGATCAACGCGCGGATTCCGCCGCCCACGGCCCGCTGGGTCAGCGGCGGCGACGGATTGAGCACCGCATGCACCAAGGGCCGCCCGGCCGTGACCACATAGCCGCCGGCCAGCACTGCCCGGCCGAGCCCGCCCGGCGTGCCCGGCGCACCGGATACAACGGGCACGCCGTCTGCACCGGCGGCCCCGCTCCGGCGCCACCGGGCGGCCGGTCCCGGCCGCCCATCGGTGCCGATCAGGGCGCCGAGGACGGCCGTCACACCGAGCGCGGCGAGCGGGCCGCCCCGCACACCGCCCTGTGTCTCGGCCCGCGAGACGGTGGTGAGCGCGTAGGTGTGCGCGCCGATCACGGCAGCGGGCAGCAGCGCCCGGCGCACCGCCCGGGCGGTGCCGCCCGCCGACGGTGCGGCTGCGGCGCCTGCGGCGGCACCTGAGGAGAGGCGCGCCAGGACACCGGCCCCGCTGCCCGACGGACCTGCCTGGGGATGCCCGGCCGACGCGCGATGCCGGGCCGTGCGCGGTCCGGCGGTGGCCACGGCGCCCATGAGCAGGTCCAGCCCGCGGGCCGCGGCCATCGCAGCCGGGCCCGCCGCGGTGTGCTTCAGCCGCAGGTCGTAGGCCCACACGGTGCCCGCGATAGCCGACGCGCACCATGCGGCGGGCCGGCCCGCGGCGAAACCCAGGCCCAGGCCCGCGCCCGTCAGCACGGCGGCCGCCGCCAGCGCCTGCCCGGGTGCGATACGGCCCGAGGGAACAGGCCGGTGGGGGCGCTCGGTGGCATCCTCGTCCCGGTCGGCCCAGTCGTTGAGCGCCATCCCCGCCTCGTACAGGCACAGCGAGGCACCGGCGGCCAGGGCGGTGGCGGCGCCGGGGCGCCGACCGCTCGCCGCAGCCCCCGCCAGCACGTCCCCGGGGACGGTGAACAGCGCCGAGATCCGGAGCAGTTCGGCCCAGTCACGGAGCTCGCTCATCGGCCGCCCGCCAGCCGTGCGGCGAAGGCGACCAGGGCGTCGTACTGTTCGGCGAGCGCCGATGAGCCTCCGTCGGGATCCTTGAAGTAGAAGCCCAGTTCCGGCAGACCCCCGGCGATCCCCACCTCCCGCGCGCGGGCGGTCAGCCGGGCCAGGTCGAGGACGAGCGGTGCGGCCAGCGCCGAGTCGCAGCCCTGCCAGATCGTCTGGAGCACCATCCGTGAGCCGAGGAACCCCTCGAAGGCCACGTGGTCCCAGGCAGTCTTCCACTCGCCCAGGGCGGGCACCTCGTCGATGTGCACCTCGCCCTCGGGCAGCGCGCCCAGGTTGTCCTCGAGGACCCGGTTCTTCCCGGCGTTCTTCGCCGCGGCGGCCGCCGGATCGGCAAGCGCCGCCCCGTCGCCGCCGCCCAGCAGGTTCGTCCCCGACCAGGCCCGCACGCCCAGGGCACGCTGGCGGAACATCGGCGCCAGCACCGCCCGCAGCAGGGTCTGCCCGGTCTTGCCGTCCCTGCCCGCCCACGGCACACCCGCCCGCCCCCGCAACTCCTCCAGCGCCGGATGGCCCACTCCCGCCGAGGGGGTGAAGTTGACGTACGCACAACCCGCCCGCAAGGCCGCCGCGGCATACAGCGAACTCGCCGGCAACCGCCCGTCCGCGGCCGGGACCGGCTCGGTGGAAGCTACGTTGACCACCACCGTCCGCGACAGCCCCCGGCGCCGGGTGAATGCCTCGATGTCCGCGGCGAACGCGGCTGTCAGCTCCTCGTCATCGCGGTCGTCACCCGCCACCGGCCCTCCCGGCCGTATCTCCTCGTCGGCCGCGGCGAGTTCGGCACGCACGGCGCGCACCAGCCCGTACGGCAGCACGCCCTGCTCCCCCAGCACCTCGGCCCGCTTGACCAGCGGCCAGTCGACCGTGTCATGCCCGCCGAAGACGAGAGAGGACAACTCGGGCAGCCCCGCGGCGGCGAACTCCGCGGTCTCCGTGACCAGCCCCGTCGCCGGATACAACCCCGCCACCAGCCCGGCACACCCCGCGATCACCGTCGTGGCAACCGACCCACGCGCCCCGACCAACCAGACACCCGTACCCCCCACTCCACCACCGACAGCGGCGGCACCAGCGGCGGGCGACTCGGCGAACTCGGACACGACAACCTCCCGAAACTAAGTCAGCGATGACAAACGAAAACCACCCGGGACACAGAGCACGCGGCACTCGCGGAACGCCGCCACGCAAAGGGGACGACCGGGAGCCGGAGAATGAGTTCGCGAGCGGACGAGACGGTCGGCAGGACTGTGACGCCGGCCGATCAGGGAACCCGGACCCTGCCCGACCAGAGACGACCTGCACCTCCTGACAGCCATTCGGAAAACGCCACCCTTTCCGGCGGCAACATCACAGACGGACTCCACGCCGTCCTCCGTGCCGGAATACCTGGCATTTTCCGGCCATGCTAGACCGCGCCCCCTGCGGAATGCAGGGCCCGGCCCGCTCACCCCGGGCCTTCGTGGACCAGCTCTCCAGGAGAATTCAAGTCGGCCCGGCAGTCCGCCGACGGACGGGCGACGCATGGACCCGCGGCGACCTGACACGACGGCAACAGCCCGAAGGGCGAGCGTTTCCCGGCCTCCGACGGCCCGGCCGGGCAGCCGGCCCGCCCGCCACCGGGCCGCGGCGGCCCCGCGACGAGGAGGATCCACACCACGACAGCAGGCCGGAATCCCCCCTTCCGCCGCCATGGCCGGAAACGGGCGACAGCGTCAGCCCCCTCCGCCCGACCCGCTTCCGCACACTTCACCGGCTCGCACATGCCACACCGGGCTTCGGTCCGGTTCCCTTTCGCCGCACGTGCTGGAATATCGCTGGAGAACCACTCGGCGACCGCCAGACCACACACAAAGAGTCCGGAGGGGAAATGAACACAAGGGTTCCGAGTTCCGGATGCAATCGACGCCGAATTCAACGGAAAGGAAATCCTCGGCACCACATGACACCAGGTCGGTGAAACGCGGCCGGACGCACCATCCGCGTCCGGGCCTCGGTCACGGCGTGGACCGCAGCTGCGGGTGCTGCGTCGTGATCCCCGACGGCTGGAGCAGTGGCGGGGGTTCGGGGCCGGGGTCCTCGGTGACGACGACGCCCGCGGCCGCGTGGTCGAAACCAGCCGGCCAGCGCGTGTGCTCACTGGCCAACGCGCCGGTGAGACGGGCCTGGTGCAGGTCGGCCGTGCTCAGGTCGGAGCCGCGCAGGTCGGCCAGGCGCAGGTCGGCGCGGCGGAAGACAGCGCCCCCGGCATCGGCCTTGCGCATGTTCGCCTCACGCAGGTCGGCCTCGGTGAAGTCCGCGTCACGCAGGTCCGTCTGGACGAGCCGTGCGCCCCGCAGGTCGGCGAGCACACAGCGGGCCCGGCGCAGGATCGCCGTCTTGAGGTCGGCGTGCCGCAGGTTGACCGCGACGAGGGACGCCTGGGTCAGGTTGGCGTGGTAAAGACCCGCCGCCTCCATACAGGACCGGTCGAGGTTGACCTCGTGCAGCCACAGCCCGTCGCAGTCGGCCCGGCGCAGATCCGTGACACTCAGGTTGACCCAGGACTGCTCCCGGGGTTGCAGCAACAGCACGCCGAGCCCGGTCAGCGCCACCTGGGCGTCGGCGGCCCGGACCTCCAGCGGCACGACGTCGTTGATGGGTACGTCCGTCGCCGGCGCCCCCGGCCCGGCGGGCGGCCAGGGCAGGTGTGTCCGCAGGTAGGCGGCCTGGATGGAGATGACGGCCTCGCGGTCGCGGGCGGAGTGCTCCGCGATCCGCCACAGCGCGTGGAGTCCGCCGATGCGCGTCGCCAGCTTGTCACTGCCGAGTTGGTCGACGGCCGTACTGAACCGGTCGGTGACATAGCCCTCCTGCGTGGCGCGCAAACCGTCCTGACTGACGCGCAGTTGCCGCCAGGTGGCGTACGCGCCGAACAGCACGACCATCCCGCCGACGGCCTGGAGCAGGGTGGTCCGGACGTCGTTCACCGCTTTCAGCCGGTCCTGCGCGGCGACCCTCGCGCCGGCGAGGTCGTGGTCGACCACCACACCCGGTAGGAGGACGAGCACCGCGCCCAGAACGGCCAGTCCCGCCGCCCCGGCCAGCACAGCCGCGGTCGCACGGTGTCTGACCAGCCGGACCGGCCACGGCCTGCGCCCACGGTACAGCTCCCCCGTCTCCATGGGCATGGAAGCGTAGGCGCGGCACAGAAAACGATCAAGACCTGACACTGCCGAGCCTGGCACACCAAGTCTCCCAATTGACAATCGAGTTGACGATGATCCGCTGAAATCACGGCACGAGGGTGTTGGTCGGCTCGTTCGGGCGTCTATCATCCCTGCTTGCCGAAGAGTCGACCAATGTTCGGTATCACGAACGACTCACGAACAATACGATCGCCGGTGCGGGTGAGCCGTCCGTACCGGAACCGGAGTCCGCGTCTGCGCGCAAGGCGCGCCGCACAACGGTGCGCCCTGCCCCGACGACGACACCGACCGAGCCGCTACGTCAAGCCCAGCAGGGAGCGCTGATCCGGCATGTCCTGGCTCCATCACCTACACAGCGGTGAGCACCGGGCGGTTCGAACCGGCGACACCGTGATCACGACCAGGGCTCACCGGACTCGAAGGAGGAATCCGGGGGTTCAGGAGAGTCCGGGGGCCCGGGAGACTCCGGGGGCTCGGGCGCGGACCGGCTAGTGACTGTCCGGGCGCCCAAGTGCCCGCCCCTGCAGCCGGGTTCGAGAACCTCCGCCCCGAGAACGCCGTCGAGGCCCTGTCCGTCGGGCAGCGCTTCGAAGGCCGCGGACGGCCGTTCCCCTCGCGGATGCCCCGCCGCTTCCTCCCTCCTCCCGTCCTCATCCCCGCTCCTCCGATCAAGGAACAGGTGGAACGATGTCCTCCTCACTCAGCAGACGGCGTCTCCTGCAAGCGGCCGGAGTCACGCTCGCCTCCTCCGCGGCGGGTCCTCTCGCCGGCGCCTCTCCCGCCCGGGCGGCCGTCCCTCCCGCCCGTGCCGACATCGGGGTCTCCGCGTACTCCTTCGACTTCGGCCAGGTGCGGCTGACCGCGAGCCGCTGGCTGGACAACCAGAACCGCACTGCGGCCTACCTGCGGTTCGTGGACGTGGACCGGCTGCTGTACACCTTCCGCGCCAACCACAGGCTCTCCACGGCCGGCGCCGCCGCCAACGGCGGCTGGGACGCACCCGACTTCCCCTTCCGCAGCCACGTCCAGGGACACTTCCTCACCGCCTGGGCGCAGCTGTACGCCGTCACCGGGGACTCGGTCGCCCGCGGCAAGGCGGTCACCATGGTGGCGGAGCTGGCCAAGTGCCAGGCCAACAACAGCGCCGCCGGATTCAGCGCCGGCTACCTCTCCGGCTACCCCGAGTCCGACTTCACCGCTCTCGAACAGGGCACCCTGAGCAACGGAAACGTGCCGTACTACACGATCCACAAGACGCTCGCCGGACTCCTGGACGTGTGGCGCCTGATCGGCAGCACACAGGCCCGGGACGTCCTGCTGGCTCTGGCGGGCTGGGTCGACACCCGCACCGGCCGGCTCACCGGGGCGCAGATGCAGGCGATGCTGGGCGTGGAGTTCGGCGGCATGAACGACGTTCTGTGCGACCTCTACCAGCAGACGGGCGACGCCCGGTGGCTCACCGCCGCCCAACGCTTCGACCACGCCGCCGTGTTCGACCCGCTGGCCGCCAACCTGGACCGGCTGAACGGGCTGCACGCCAACACCCAGGTCCCCAAGTGGATCGGCGCCCTGCGCGAGTACAAGGCCACCGGCACCACCAGGTACCGGGACATCGCCACCAACGCGTGGAACATCGCCGTCGGCTCCCACACCTACGCCATCGGCGGCAACAGCCAGGCCGAGCACTTCCGTGCGCCGAACGCGATCGCCGCCTACCTGAAGCAGGACACCTGCGAGAGCTGCAACACGTACAACATGCTCAAGCTCACCCGTGACCTGTACGCGCTGACCCCGGACCGTGCCGCGCTGTTCGACTTCTACGAGCAGGCGTGGCTGAACCACATGATCGGCCAGCAGAACCCGGCGGACGCCCACGGCCACGTCACCTATTTCACCCCGCTCAACCCGGGCGGCAGGCGCGGTGTGGGCCCGGCCTGGGGCGGCGGCACCTGGAGCACCGACTACGGCACCTTCTGGTGCTGCCAGGGCACCGGCCTGGAGATGCACACCCGGCTGATGGACTCCATCTACTTCCGCAGCGACACCACGCTCACCGTGAACCTGTTCGTGCCGTCGGTGCTCACCTGGTCCCAGCGCGGGATCACCGTCACCCAGACCACCTCGTACCCGGTCGGCGACACGACCACGTTGACGGTCACCGGCAGCGCCGCCGGCACGTGGGCGATGCGCATCCGCATTCCGGGCTGGACCACCGGAGCCACGGTCAGCGTCAACGGCGTCGCACAGAACATCGCCACCACCCCCGGTACCTACGCCACCCTGACCCGCACCTGGGCGTCCGGTGACACCGTCGCGGTCCGTCTGCCCATGCGGGTCGTCCTGCGGCCCGCGCCCGACAACGCGAACACCGCCGCGGTCACCTACGGGCCGGTCGTGCTGGCCGGCGACTACGGGGACAGCGCGCTCGGCACACTTCCGCTGCTCAACACCGCCAGCATCGCGCGTACCAGCAGCACGTCGCTCGCCTTCACCGCGACCGCGGGCGGCTCCGCCGTCGACCTGGGCCCGTTCCACGACGCGCACGGCTTCAACTACACCGTCTACTGGAACACCGGCGGCACGGCCTCGGTACACCTCGTCAACGCGGCCAGCAACCTGGTGCTGGGCGTCCAGGACATGTCCACCGCCGACGGCGGCCTCGCCCTCCAGTGGACCGACAGCGGCACCGCCGACCACGACTGGGAGATGATCCCCGACGGGACGGCGGTCCGCCTCCGCAACGTCAACAGCGGCAAGGTCCTCGGTGTGCTGAACATGTCCACCGCGGACAACGCGAGCGTGCTCCAGTGGACGGACAACGGCACGGCGGACCATCAGTGGACGCTGCTCGACCAGGGCGACGGCACCTACAAGATCCGCAATGTCCACAGCGGCAAGCTGCTGGCCATCGCGGGCAACTCCACCGCCGTCGGCGCCTTCGCGGTCCAGGCCCCCGACGACGGCACCGCCGACAACCGGTGGCGCATCGTGAGCGCCTGACCGACGGCCCCGGGTTCCGCGTGGCTGCCCGGCGCCGGCCCGGACAGCCACGGCGAAGAGCACTCGGCGCGGTGTCTCCGTCCGGGCCGTGGCATGGGAGCCGCTGGGCGGAAGGCGGCTCCCATGCCACGGGTTACGGGGATCAGAGGCGGACCGTCGTCCAGCCCCGAAGCGTGGCGTCGTAGTAGGCGTTGGGACGGGTGCGCTTGCCGTCGGGCAGGGACCGGAACTCGGAGGAGTATGCCTTGAACGCCGCCACCGACCGGGTCAGGCAGTTGTCGGTCAGCAGGTAGTAGGCGCGGTAGGTACTGCCTCCGGGGACGAACGTTCGCGGCCCGTCGACCGGACCCCGTCCGCGGCACGGGCACGGGCACGGGCACGGGTCGAACGCGGTGTCGCCCGGTTGTGGCTCGGATCGGGTTTCTCATGCGGCCCCAGGCCATGGCCGCACCGCCCACACGTCCGGGCGAGTCGGTCTCGGGAACAGGCACTTGGAGCACACGGACGGCGGCATTCGCCTCCCCGCCCGCCCGAGAACGGCGGGACAGGACCTAGCGGTTCGGGTAGTAGGCCGGGAAGCACACGGCGCCGTCCGCGCCGCAGATCTCGGTCTCCGGAATCCGGCGCGAATGCTTCTCGTAGGAGATCAGGCCCAGCTTGCGGCCCGAAGCGAAGGTCACGACGGCGTCGCGGACCGAGCCCGCCGCCTCTGGCGCCTCCCCCTTGTAGTCGTACGGCCCGTGCTCACCCTCGACTATGGCAAGGAAGACGAACAGGCTGGGCTGCTCGCCGGACTTGTCCTGGTACGGCTCGCCCGTCGTCACCTTCAGGACGCCCTTGCGCGGCCAGTTCTCCGGCAGGGACCCGCATTCGATCCTGGCCAGCCCCTCGCGGACGATCGCAGAGCAGTACGTACGGTCGTCCTTCATCCACAGAAGCTCACCGGCGCCCGGCGCGTCCCTCCGGATCACCGCCACGAACTCGTCGGACGGCATTTCGTGGGACGGCAGCGACTTCATGCTGTTGCGGACCGACGCCAGCACCGGTCCGTCGGCGACCGTAGGCCGCGCCGCGCCGACCGGGACGGCAGGCCCCGACGAGGATGCCGGCTTGGGCGGCGAGGGTGACGCGGTCGGTGAGGCCTGCGCCTGCTGCGACTTCGGCGGCGCGGCTCCCGACGGCGGAGCCGCCGTGCACGAAGTCACGGCCAGCAACGCCAGTCCGTACCCCGCTCCGTGCGCGACGAGCCTGCGCCCGTACCTGCTGAGCCCCATCCGCCCCGCCCCCGTGGTCGAACCCCCGCGCCCCTCGAACGGTGCGACCGCCGAAGCATAACGCCGGTGACACACCTGTCATGAACGGCTCAGTCAGAGGTACTCAGCCACGACGGCACGGAGGGGACGCACGCGAGCCCGGCGCGTCGTACCGTTCACCGCGATGACTTTCACCCGCCCTCTCGTCCGGCCCCTGTGGCCCTTCCCCGCGAGGTCCCACGTGCGTCGCGGGGCCCGTCCGGAAGACTGCCCCCACCCCTGCCGTCTCTCACCCCTCAAGGACACCCTGAATGAAGGTCCACCACCTCAACTGCGGCACCATGCGTCCGCCCGGCGGCCGGCTCGTCTGCCATGTCCTGCTGATCGAGACCGGGAACGGGCTGGTGCTCGTCGACTCCGGCTACGGTCTCGGTGACATCGCCGACCCCAGGCGGCGCGTCGGGCCGCCACGGCATCTCGTGCGGCCGCTGTTCGACCCCGCCGAGACGGCCGTCCGGCAGGTCGAGAGACTCGGGTTCCGCCGCGACGACGTCCGCCATGTCGTGGTCACCCATTTCGACGCCGACCACATAGGCGGCCTCTCCGACTTCCCCGACGCCCAGGTCCACCTGACGGCGGACGAGGCGCGCGGAGCCGTCCACGCCCCCTCCTGGCGTGAGCGGATCCGCTTCCAGCCGTTGCAGTGGGCGCACGGCCCGCACCTCGTGGAGCACCGACCCGACGGCGACAGATGGCGCGGGTTCGCCGCGGCCCGGGAACTCGACGCGATCGCTCCCGGCATCGTCCTGATCGCCCTGCCGGGCCACACCCGCGGCCACGCCGCCGTGGCGGTCGACACCGGCACGCGCTGGCTGCTGCACGCCGGTGACGCCTTCTACCACCACGGCACCCTGGACGGCCGTACTCCGGTTCCGGCGTCCCTGCGCAGGATGGAGGCCGTCATCGCGTACGACGGCAAGCAGGTGCGCGACAACCACGCCCGGCTGGCCGAGCTGTACCGGCAGGGCGCCCCCGACCTCGTGATCGTCAACGCCCACGACCCCGTCCTGTACGAGAAGGCGCGGGCAGGCGCGTAGCGAGGGGGGCGCCACGAGCCGGCGTCGTCCATGCCCGACCGGCCGCTCCGGGAAGCCGGCCCCGGCCGGGCTGCCTACGGCAATTCGGCGACCCGGCGACCCGGTCGGACTGTCTGCGCTCCCCCGGGCCGCGGTGCGGCCAGACTTGGGACGACTCGCCGTACCCCCTCATCCCGGCCGGCAGCCCGCGACGGCCGGCCCGCAGCGGACGCCCACCCGCCAGGTCCCAGACACGACGGAGAACCATGACCGCCGACGGCACGACCCCCGACACCGCCCCGCTCGTGCACGCCACCACGCTCCTGCGCCGCCCCAAGCTGTGGCTGGTGCCCACGATCCTCACCGGACTGCTCGCCCTGCTGCTGTCGCTGCTGTACATGGGCGGCATCGTCAGCCCGCAGCGCGACCTGCACGACCTGCCGATCGCACTCGTCAACAGCGACACCGGCCGGCCGCCGAAGGGGCAGAAGGAGAACCTGGGCACCCAGGTGGCCGCGGCCATCGTCTCGGACACCTCGAGCGACACCGCCGACTGGCGGCGGCTGACCCGGGCCGAGGCGCAGGACGAGCTGAACTCGGGCAAGGTCTACGGCGCGCTGGTCATCCCCGCGGACTTCACCGACTCGGTCGCCGCACTGACCGGCGCGAACGCGACCGCGCGGCCCACGATGACCGTGCTGACCAATCCCGCCAAGGGCAGCCTCGGTTCCTCCCTCGCCAGCAAGATCACGACCACGGCGGCCCAGCAGGCTTCCCGGACCATCGGCAAACAGCTGACGTCGGCCGCCTCGGGGGCGACCTCCACCACCGCACTGCTGCTCGCCGACCCGGTGGGTGTCGTCACCCAGGTCGGCCATCCCCTCGGCGACAACAGCGGCCTCGGTCTGAGCGCCTTCTACTACACCCTGCTGCTCGTACTGGCCGGCTTCATGGGCGGCAACGTCATCAGCAACGGTGTGGACACCGCCCTCGGCTACGCGGACAACGAGATCGGCCCCTGGCACACCCGGCTGCCCACGGTGCCGATCAGCCGCACCCAGACGCTGCTGCTGAAGATGGCCATGACGGCCGGCATCACGGTCCTCAGCGTCTCCCTCGTCCTGCTCGCCTGCGTCGGCGTCCTCGGCATGGACGCCACCCACATCCCCCTGCTGTGGATCTACTCCTACTGCGCGGCCCTCGCGGTCGGCCTCGGCGTGCAGGCCATCAACGCGGCCTTCGGCGGGATCGGCCAGCTGGTGTCCATGTTCGTCTTCATCGTGCTCGGTCTGCCCTCGTCCGGCGCCACGGTTCCGCTCGAGGCCGTCCCCGGGTTCTACCGCTTCCTGTCCCACTTCGAGCCCATGCGCCAGCTCAGCGACGGCGTCCGCGCCATCCTCTACTTCGACGCACGCGGCGACGCCGGGCTCACCCGCGCCTGGACCATGATCGGGATCGGCGCGGTCATCGGCCTCCTCTTCGGTTTCGCGATGGCCTCGTACTACGACCGCAAGGGCCACAAGCGGCTCACCCCGCAGCCCGCTTGAGCGATCGGCCCGGGTGCCCGGGTGCCCGTGGCCCCGGGCTGCTGAAACCCATGCCGGAACCCGCACGTGCTGGACAGGAGGACGAGATGACCGAGACGGCGTTGGCCGAGGTGATGGCCGAGCTGGCCGGGCTGGAGGACCCGAAGATCCGCGCGGTGAACGAGAAGCACGGTGACGATCACGGTGTGAACCTCGGCAGACTGCGCGCGCTCGCGAAGCGGCTGAAGACGCAGCAGGAACTCGCGGGCCGGCTGTGGCGGACGGACGACTCCTCGGCAAGGCTCCTGGCGATCCTGGTCTGCCGCCCGAAAGCCTTCGAGCGTGGCGAGTTGGACGCCATGCTGCGCGAGGCGCGCACGCCCAAGGTGCACGACTGGCTCGTGAACTACGTCGTGAAGAAGAGCCCGCACGCCGAGGAGCTGCGCGTGGCCTGGTCTGCCGATCCGGATCCGGTGGTCGCGAGCGCCGGCTGGGCGCTGACCACCGAACGCGTCGCGAAGAGGCCCGAGGGCCTCGACCTCGCAGGACTGCTCGACGTCATCGAAGCGGAGATGAAGGACGCCCCGGACCGCCTTCAGTGGGCGATGAACCACTGCCTGGCGCAGATCGGGATCGAGCACGCGGAGTTCCGCGGCCGCGCGGTCGACATCGGTGAGCGCCTGGAGGTGCTCAAGGACTACCCGACGCCTCCGGGCTGCACCTCCCCGTTCGCGCCCGTCTGGATCAACGAGATGGTGCGCCGGCAGCACAAGGGATAACGGTCGGCGACAACCCGCGGCACGTGGTGGCCGGCGACCTCGACGGCGAGGCGACGGCCGCCGATCTGACGTCCGACGGCACGCAGGACCTCGTGGTGGCGAGCAGCGCCGACGACCAGGTGGACGTCTTCACCGGCTCCTGCGGCTGAGCGTCCGCTCCGCTCGCGCCCCCACCAGGGGCACTCCGGCCGGTGCGGGCGCGGGCACCGGGTTCGTGCGGACAGCGGGCCCCGCTCAGCGGCCGACCCGCGGACCGAATGCGACGGCGGGAACCGACCGTGCCCGTACGGAGGCCGGCCGTGCCCGCACGGGAGCCGACCGTGCCCGCACCGCGAGCGGGCAGGGCCGCACAAGCTTCGCCCGTCGTTCATCGGCCGTCCGGCTCCACGGAGGAGTCGTGTTCGGCCTGCGCGGGGACCGTCGAGCCGCCTTGCCCATGACAACCTCGGGATGGAACCTCGTGACTGCATCGATCGGACGCCGTCGGCGCCGTGGTCTTGCCCGTTTCCTCGTCGCCGGCCCGCTGCTGACCGCCGGCGCCCTGACCGGCGTCCCGGCCGCCCACGCCGCCGCCGACGACATCCGCATCAACGAGGTCGTGACCACCGGCGACGTCAACGACTCGATCGAGCTCTACAACAAGGGCACCGCCACGATCGACGTATCGGGCTGGATCCTCAAGGACGACGACAACGGCTCCAAGTACAAGATCGCCTCCGGAACCACGCTGGCACCGGGGACGTACCGGGCGTTCGACGTCCACGGCACGTTCGGTCTGGGCTCCGGCGACAAGGCCCGCCTGTACCTCGCCGACGGGACCACCCCGGTCGACAGCTTCGCCTGGAGCGAGCACTCCGCGCCCTCCTGGTCGCGCTGCCCCGACGGGACCGGCGCGTTCGGGGCGGCCGCCCTGACCCTCGGAGCACCCAACGACTGCGGTATCGGCGGGGGTACGACCCCGGTGACGTGGCCCGGCAGCAGCACCGTGGCGACGGCGGACGCCTCCGGCGTGTTCGGTGAGGACCTCAGTGGTCTCTACCAGGAGGGCGGCGTGCTGTGGGGCGCGCAGAACAGCGGGAGGCTGTGGCGCCTGGTCCGTGACGGATCCGGCGGCTGGACCCCGGACACGACGGCCGGCTGGTCCTCCGGCAAGACCCTGCGTTTCCCCGGCGGTTCGGGAAGCCCCGACAGCGAAGGGGTCACCTTCACCGGCTCCGGTTCCGCCGGCGGGGCGTTCGTCGCGAGCGAGCGCGACGGCGATGCCTCCGGCACCAGCCGCCTGTCGGTGCTGAAGTACGACGTCACCGCCGGCGGCTCCACCCTGACTTCCGTCAGGGAATGGAACCTCACCTCCGACCTGCCCTCGACCGGCTCCAACCTCGGCTTCGAAGGGATCACCTGGATTCCCGACAGTTATCTGAGCGGCGCGGGCTTCAAGGACGCCACCACCGGTTCGGTCTACGACCCGGCCCGCTACGGCGCCCACAGCGGCGGCGTGTTCTTCGTCGGTGTCGAGGGCACCGGCACGATCCACGGCTACGTCCTCGCGGACTCCGGCGCCTACACCCGCGTCGCCTCTCTCAGCAGCGGCATGGCCGGGGTGATGGAGCTCCAGTGGGAGCCGCAGGCCGCTCGTCTGTGGGCCGTCTGCGACGACACCTGCGACGGCCGGCACCGCACCTTGAAGGTCGACGCCTCCGGCGCGTTCACCGTCAGCGCCGTCTACGACCGCCCCGGCGGCATGCCCGACTACAACAACGAGGGCTTCGCGCCGGCCGGCTCCGACGAATGCGTCGCCGGCTCCAAGCCCGTCTACTGGTCGGACGACTCCAACGACGGCGGACACGCGCTGCGCAAGGGCACCATCACCTGCTGAAAGCCGGATCGTGGTGATGAGGGGCGGGACGGGCTGGGGTGGGGCGGACCGGGACGGTGGTGCGAACCGGTCCGCCCGGCGCGGCAGAACGCGTGGTGCCCCTCGAACCCGTCGGAATCGACGGCGGTCGACGGCGGGTCGAGGGCCCAGGAGGTGCGGAGGCGGGTGGAGCGTAGTACCCCTGAACAGTCCAGGATGCGTGTCCGATCCCCAGGGGAGTCGTCGATGGCCGTTCGCCGTGTCATGCCCGTCGTTCAGTCGGAGGCCGTACAGGAGAGCCGGGAGTTCTACGGCCTGCTGGGCTTCGAGGAAGTCATGAATCTGGGCTGGATCACGACACTTGCCTCGCCGTCCGCTCCGGCGGCGCAGGTCAGCATCATGAGCGGCGACGAAACCGCCCCCGTCACACCGGACATGAGCATCGAGGTCGACGACGTCGACGCGGCCTACGCGCTGATGCGGGACAGCGGCGCGGAGATCGTGCACCCCCTGCAGGACGAGGAATGGGGAGTACGGCGGTTCTTCGTACGCGATCCCAACGGCCGCGTGGTCAATGTGCTGAGCCACCTCTGAGGCCTCCCGCACCACGTCGCACGGCGGGCCGGCACGCTCGTCGGCTCCTCGCTCCCGGACCCGATCGGGTCCGGGGAAATTTTCCGCGCAATGTCCGACGCGGTGGCACCTCTCGCGCGTTTTCCCCCTCTGTTCAGCTAGCCGGACTCACCGTGACCCGTGAGTACTCGGCCAGACAGCAGCCCAGGGGGGAAGGACACCATGACAACTCCACATCACATACCGAGACGCTTCGGGCGACTCGGCATCCTCGGAGCCGCGCTGACGGCACTCGTGGTCGCCGGGACGGGGACGGCGACACGGGCGACGGCCGGACCGGAGACACCCGGGACCCCGCCCGTGCCGTCGCTCACCTGGAGCGACTGCCAGGGCGGCTTCGAGTGCGCGAACGCCGACGTGCCGCTCGACTACCGCGAGCCGCGGGGCAAGACCATCACCCTCGCGGTGGTCCGCAAGAAGGCCGCCGACAGCACGAAGCGCAAGGGCACGCTCTTCATGCAGCCGGGCGGGCCCGGTAACTCCGGCGTGGACTTCGTGCGCAACAACTACGCGGACCTGCCGGCCGCGCTCCGCGACTCCTTCGACGTCTTCGGCTACGACGTTCGTGGTGTCGGGCGCAGTTCGGCGCTGACGTGCTTCGACGACGCGCGGTACACCCGGGCGGTCACCGAGGCGAAGGGCGTGCCCGGGCCGGACGCCTACGGGCCGGCGCTGCAGCAGGCCGCCGAGTTCGACCAGGCATGCGAGGACAACGCGGGCGAGCTGCTGCCGTACATCGGCACCGAGTACGTCGCCCGGGACATCGACCTGCTGCGTCAGGCACTCGGCGAGCAGCAACTCACCTACTACGGGCGGTCCTTCGGGTCCTACATCGGGACCGTCTACGCGGCCATGTTCCCGAAGCGGGTGCGGGCGCTGACGCTCGACGGCGCCTACGACCCGGACCACTACGCGAACCGCCCGTACGCCTACGACCGGCCGCAGTACCTGGCGCTGGACGGCGCGATGGGCCGCTTCCTCGACTGGTGCGCCGCTGATCAGGCGACCTGCGGGTTCGGCGACGGCGACCCGCGCGGGGCGTTCGAGAAGCTGAAGGCCGATCTGGACGCCGCACCCGTGACGACGGCGAACGGCGGCCAGGCCAACGGCTACACGCTGGTCTACCGGCTGATGTTCAACATCAACGAGGGCAAGGTCATCTGGCCCTCGTTCGGTGAGGCGCTGCGCAAGGCCCAACTGCGGGACAACACCTCCTTCCTGCTGCGGCCGCCGTCCCCGGCGAGCTTCGACTTCCTCGGCCCGAACGTGGCCGTCGAGTGCGTCGACCGGGACTACCCGCGCGATCTGCGTCGGCTGAAGCGGAACGTCACGGCGAACGCGAAGGCCGCGCCGCTGCTCGGCCCGGCGATGGCCTACGGTCCGCCGACGTACGACCACCAGCACGCCACGGCCTGCGTCCAGTGGCCCGGCGAGCGGGTCAGCCGCTACGACGGCTCCTACCGGGCCAAGGGCTCGGCGCCGATCCTCGTCCTCGGCACCACGGGCGACCCGGACACCCCGTACCAGGACGCGGTGGCGCTGTCGCGACAGCTCGACAACGCCGCGCTGCTGACGTTCGAGGCGGAGGGGCACACCGCGTTCGGGCGGAGCGCCTGCGCGACGGACGCGGTGATCGCCTACCTGGTCGACCTGAAGGTCCCGGCCAAGGGCAAGACCTGCGCGGACGAGACCCAGCCGCCTTCCGCGACACCGAAGGTGGCCCCGCCCGGCACCACGATCGGTGAACTCCGCAACGGCGTCGACGAGCGCGTCGAACGCATCGGCGCCGTGCGCTGACGGTTGCGGCACCGAACCCGAGGCGCCGGCTTTCACGGCCGGCGCCTCGGCGTCGAGCGACCGGGGGTCGCGCAGTGGTGCAGAGATCAAGGTCGGCAACGGAACGTAGGTGTCCTGGGCCGCTGGACGACACCGGCTCGAGGCCGGTGACGGGATTCGAACCCGCGTTTCCCGCTTGACAGGCGAAGTATCCGGTGCCTGCGCACCTGCACGGTAGCGACCCTACCGAGCCGCCGCGGCCGAAGCACCGGAGTTTCCGATCCCCTCTCCGAGCAGCGCCTTGATACGAGTCGCGTCCTTCCTCCGACGCTCCGTCATGGCCGAGGCACGATCGCCCCGGCGCCGCACCGACACACCGACGCGCCGACGTCGCCGCTGACGGTGCGGTCAATCACCCACGAGGACACCGGGGTTGAGGACGCCTCGTGGGTCGAGGGCCTGCTTCGCCGCGCGCAGGGCGAGGGCGAAGGGCTCCGGACGCTGCAGGTCGTAGTGGGGGCGGTGGTCGCGGCCGACCGCATGGTGATGGGTGATGGTGGCACGGTGGCGATGGAGGACGTCGCTGGCGACGGCCTTGAGGTCGTCCCAGACCGCGACCTCGTCGCCGGGGCGTCCACCGGCGATCACGGTGAAGTAGGGCGCGGCGCCGTCGGGATAGACGTGCGTGAGGCGGCAGTTGACCATCGCCGGGTGTCCAGTGGCCCTGAGTGCGGCGGCGCCGACCTCCTGCCGGACCGCGTCGATCAGAGCGGGCAGCCGGTCCCATGTGGTGGCTGTCTCGAAGGTCTCGGTGACGGCTCCCATGCGGGCGAGCCCGTCCCGCAGGTACGGCATGCGCAGGAAGGCCGAGCGCCACGCGCCGACGGCCGCGTCCCCGGGCGCACCCGGGCCGGCGGGGTCGGTATCGGTGCGCCCGCCGTGGGCGCGGGCCATGTCCAGTGCCTGGCCGAGGCGCTCTCCCACGGGCGCCGTCGGGGACTCGAAGCCGAGGACGAGCACGGCACGGCCGTCCCGCGCCGCGCCGGACAGGGCGGCCTCGCCGGGGTCCAGCAGACGGCAGTTGGCGGGCGCGAGGTCGGACTGGGCGAGCGCGCGCACCGCGGGCAGCGCGGCGTGCAGGTCGGCGAAGGACACCGAGGCCGAGGCCTTGTACCGGGGACGTTCCTGCAGGCGCATCCAGGCCTCGGTGATGACGCCCAGGGAGCCCTCGGAGCCGAGGAAGAGGCGGTCGGGCGAGGGACCGGCGCCGGAGGCGGGAAGCCTCCAGGACGCACTGGTGCCGGCGGGGGTGACCACGTTCAGGGACTGGGTGAAGTCGTCGATGTGGGTGCGCACGGTGGCGTAGTGGCCGCCCGCGCGGGTCGCCAGCCACCCGCCCAGCGTGGAGAACTCGAAGCTCTGCGGAAAGTGGCGCAGCGTCAGCCCATGGGGGCGGAGCCGGGCTTCGAGCGCGGGGCCGAGGATTCCGGCCTGGACGCGGGCGGCGCGGCTGACGGTGTCGAGCTCCAGGATCCGGTCCATGGCCGTCAGATCCAGGGACAGCACGGCACGGTGGGCCCGGCCGCGGTACTCCACGCCGCCGACGACCGACGAGCCGCCGCCGTAGGGGACGACGGCGACTTCGCGCTCGGCGGCCCACTCCAGGAGGTCGGCCACGTGCCGGTCGCAGGTCGGGTGGGCGACGAGGTCGGGGATCCGGCCCGGCCGGCCGCGCAGGGCGCGCGCGATGTCACGGAAGGCCTTGCCCATCGCGTGGGCGGCCCGGGGCCGGGGGTCGTACGTCACGAGGGGTGCGAGGCTGCGTGGCGCCTCGACGGCAGGTCGGCCGATGCGCAGACCGGCCACCTCCGGGCGGGGCAGCGGCCGCGCCAGGGTGCCGGGGACCAGGGCTCCCAGCGCTCCGCACTCGGCGTCGTCCGGGTGGGCGTCGGCCCAGCCCCATCCCCACCAGGATCGGTCACGGGTGCTGCGCGGTGCGGTGGTGCCGGACATGGGCAGGCTCCCTCGTCGAACTTACCAAGCGGTAAATTACCCTATGGTAAATTCAATCCGTGACAACCCCCTCTGCGCGAGCAGGCACCAAAGGCGTACCGCGGGCCCGGCGGGAGCAGCAGATCCTCGCCGCCGCGACCGAGGAGTTCGGGCGCAACGGTTACGAGGGCACCTCCCTCGCCGCCGTCGCGGCTCGCGTCGGTGTCACCAAGACGCTGCTGCACCAGTACTTCGGCGCCAAGCACGACCTGTACCTCGCCTGCCTCGTCCCGGCCGCCGACCGGATCCTGTCGGCCGTCCGGACCGCCATGGACGACACGGCCGGGCACGACACGGCGACAGAGGACGCGACGAGGGAGGCGGCCCGGGAGGACTCCGCCCGGGCGGACTCGGCCAGGGAGAGCCCTGCCGGGGAGGAGGCCGGCGGGAAACGTGCCGACGGGCGGGAGGCCGGCGCCGGGCCGGGGCCGGCGGTCGCCCCTTCCCCCCACGCGTCCACCCCTCTGCGGGTCATGCACGGCGTCTTCACCGCTCTCGAAGGACGACGGGAGGCGTGGTTCGTCCTCTACGACACCTCGGTCCCCGCGGACAGCGAGGCGGCCCGGCGTGCGCGGGGATACCGTGCCGCCATCGACGAGTGCGCGGCACTGGGCACCGCCGACGTACTCCTGGCGGCCGAGTCCTTCGACGCCCTGGACGCCGACGCTCTCAGCCACGCCTGGCGGGGGCTGGCCACCGCCCTGATCCGCTGGTGGATCAACCATCCCGACGAGTCGGCGGACGCCATGACCGAGCGCTGCGCCCGCCTGTTCACCACCGCGCGTGACGTGCTCGGACCCTAGTCCCGTGCCCCGTCGGGCAGGATCGCGGCGGCCGCAGCGCGGCGCGGCTGTGCACCCCGGGCGATCCGGGGCAGTAGCTCCGGTATGCGCCGAAGGACCGATGCGGCTCAGAATTCACCCAGGACACAGCGGGGCGAACAGGGTGCCTGCCGACGGCGCAGGGGTACTGGGGACCACAACGGGGCGCCTCCACCGCGTGACCAGGTGTTCCCGGACGCGGCCCGGCGAGAGGAGGCCCTGTGACGGCGTCGGCGACGAACGGAAGTCCGTTCGCCCGGGAGAGCGGTCCCGAACAGGATCCGAACCGGTGGCGGGCTCTCTGGGTCACCCTGGTGGCCGGTTTCATGAGCCTGCTGGACGTGACGATCGTGGCGGTCGCCCTGCCCACCGTGCAGCGCGAACTGCACGCTTCCGCCGCCCAGGTGCAATGGGTGGTCTCCGGCTACGCTCTCACCTTCGCCCTCGCCCTGGTCACCGCGGGCCGCCTCGGTGACGCCCTCGACCGACGCCGCATCTTCCTGCTGGCCCTCGGCGGCTTCGTGGTCTTCAGCGCGGCCTGTGGCGCCGCCCCCGACATCACCTGGCTGGTGGTGGCCCGCCTCGCCCAGGGGCTGGCGGCCGGCTTCATGGCCCCGCAGAACTCCGCGCTCATCCAGCAGATGTTCCGCGGCGCCGAGCGCGGACGGGCCTTCGGGTTCTTCGGCGCCACGGTCGGCATCTCCTCCGCCGTGGGCCCGCTCGCCGGGGGCGCCATCCTCGCGCTGGCCGCCGGCTCCGAGGGCTGGCGCTGGATCTTCTACGTCAACGTCCCCATCGGCGTTCTCGCCGTCCTGCTCGGCCGCCGCCTGCTGCCCCGCACCCGGCCGTCCGGCCGGGGACACGTGGACGTGCCCGGCGTCCTGCTCCTCGGTCTCGGCGTCCTCGCGCTCATGTATCCGCTGGTCCAGGCTGATTCCGGCGGGCTCGGCCGCCTGTGGTGGCTGTTCCTCCTCGGAGCCGCGCTGCTCGGCGTCTTCGTGCGGTGGCAGCGCCGTCTCCTCGCCCGGGACGCCCAGCCGCTGCTCGACCCTCGCCTGTTCACCACCGTGCGCGGCTACGCCGTCGGCGCCGGGGTCGGCACCCTGTACTTCATCGGCTTCAGCGGGGTCTGGCTGGTCTTCGCCCTCTTCTACCAGCGCGGGCTCGGCTTCTCGCCGCTGCGGTCCGGCCTCGCCGTGACACCCTTCGCCATCGGATCGGCGAGCGCGGCCGTCGTCGCGGGCAGACTGGTGGACCGCTTCGGCCGGCTGCTCACGGTGTGCGGCCTGACGGGCGTCATCACCGGCCTGGGCGGTGTCGCGCTGCTGCTCCGCTTCGCGCCCCTCGGCATCGCCCCCTGGGCAGCCGCGCCGCTGCTCTTCCTCGGCGGCATCGGCGGCGGCTTCGTGGTCTCGCCGAACATCACCATGACCCTGCGGGAGGTTCCGGTGCGGATGGCGGGCGCGGCGGGCGGCGCCCTCCAGACCGGTCAACGCCTCGGCGCCGCTGTGGGCACCGCGGCCCTGCCCGGTCTGTACTACCTGGCGCTGGGCGAGGGCGACGACTACCGCGGCGCCCTCAGCGTCGCACTGGTCGCGGCCCTGACGGGGATGGGAGCCTCGCTGGCCCTCGCGACCGTCGACTGGAGGCGCGACCGGCGGACGCGGCAGACGCGCGAGAAGTGTCCGGACGAGGTCGCCCACGATCCTCTGCACTCCCGCCAGACCTGATCCGCGGTCCAGGCGGTCGTACCCGGGGAGAGGGACGGCGGCCACCGACGGCGGCGGGAGCGCCCGACCGTCGACCGTCCGACCGCGGACAGCGAGCCGGTCGACGGCGAGGGGTGGGCGAACCGGTCGACGGCGGGCCCGGACGGGCCAGGGGAATCGGAGCGTCACGGGTCGAAATGGGTGGCGATGCCGAACGCCCCGCGCAGGAGCTCCATGTCGTGCAGGTCGCGTCCGGTCGGCTCGTAGCCCTGGTGGAAGAAGACCTGTTGGTCGGCGGAGAGGCACGGGACCGTGCTCGTGCCGATGGTGCCGGTCACGAAGCAGGAGGCCGGGTAGGGGAAGGGGCGTTCGGGATCGAACGACGCCTGGGTGGCGGAGCCGTCGGCGGCGAACACCAGCGGGTGGAGGTCGATCTCCCGTCCGGCGGCATCCGTGACGACGAACCGCACGGGCCGCCGGTCCAGGGTCTCGGTGAATCCCGCCGCCCCCAGGGCGGCCACCACGTCGGGCTCCTGGTCCAGGCGGTGCATCAGGTCCAGGTCCCGGTGGTCGCGGGTCTGCTCACCCACCAGGGCGTCGATGCCCCAGCCGCCCCCGATCCAGACGTCGGCGCCCGCGCGCCGCAGCAGCGCGAGCACGGACAGCACGCCCTCGGCCGTCATCATCGCGGCAGCGGCTCCTCTCCCCCGCGACTCCTCTCCCCCGCGTCCCCGCCCCGCCCGCTCTCCCGTGGCGCCGGACCGGCGTCGGGAAAGATCCGACGCCGACCCCGGCACGGCTCCGGTGGCCGGGTCGCTCACGCGCGCAGCCAGATCGCGGTGTCGCCCGGCAGCCGACCCGCAGCGTCCAGGGGGCCGCTGGCCAACAGGACGTGATCGTGCTCGGGCAGGGTGACCGGGGCGGCGGCCAGGTTGACCACGCAGACCAGGCCGGGCGCCCGGCGGAACGCGAGCACCCCGGCGGGGGCGGGCAGCCACTCCAGCGGGCCGTCGCCGAGGCCCGCCTCGGTACGGCGCAGCCGCAGCGCGGTGCGGTACAGGACCAGCATCGAGCCGGGGTCGGCGGCCTGGAGGTCGGCCGCGTACGCGGACCAGCCCGCGGGTTGCGGCAGCCAGGGCTCGGCGCGCGAACCGAAGCCCGCGTAGGGGGCGTCGGCGGTCCACGGCAGCGGCACCCGGCAGCCGTCACGGCCGGGGTCGGCGCCGCCGGAGCGGAAGTGCATCGGATCCTGGATGCGTTCCCGTGGGATGTCCGCCTCGGGCAGGCCGAGTTCCTCACCCTGGTAGAGGTAGACGGAGCCGGGCAGCGCGAGGGTGAGGAGGGCGGCGGCGCGGGCCCGGCGGGTGCCGAGCGCCAGGTCGGTCGGCGTGCCGTACTCCTTGGTCGCGAAGTCGAATCCGGTGTCCGCACGGCCGTAGCGGGTGACCGTGCGCGTCACGTCGTGGTTGCACAGCACCCAGGTGGCGGGCGCGCCGACCGGTGCGTGCTCGGCCAGCGTGTCGTCGATGGCCGCGCGCAGCCGGTCCGCGTCCCAGGGGCAGGCCAGGAAGTTGAAGTTGAAGGCGGTGTGCAGCTCGTCGGGACGCAGGTAACGCGCGAAGCGTTCGGCGTCCGGCAGCCAGACCTCGCCCACGAAGACACCGTCGTAGGCGTCGGCGACGCTCCGCCAGGAGCGGTAGATCTCGTGGAGTTCGTCGCGGTCGATGTACGGGTGGGGGTCGCGGCCCTCGACGAAGTCCGGCAGGTCGGGGTCCTTGGCGGGCAGCGCGGCCGAGTCGATGCGGACGCCGGCCACGCCCCGTTCGAACCAGAAGCGCAGGACGTCCTCGTGCTCCTCGCGGACCGCCGGGTGGGCCCAGTTGAGGTCGGGCTGCTGGGGGGTGAACAGGTGCAGGTACCACTCGCCGTCCTCGACCCGGGTCCAGGTCCGGCCGGCGAACTGCGACGGCCAGTCGTTGGGCGGCAGTTCGCCGTGCTCGCCGCGTCCGGGGCGGAAGTGGAAGAGCTTGCGCTCGGGGCTGCCGGGTCCGGCGGCGAGCGCGGCCCGGAACCACCTGTGCCGGTCGGAGACGTGGTTGGGGACGATGTCGACGATGGTGCGGATGCCGAGGACGCGGGCCTCTCCGATCAGCTTCTCGGCCTCGTCGAGGGTGCCGAAGGCGGGGTCGATGGTGCGGTAGTCGGCGACGTCGTAGCCGCCGTCGGCGAGCGGGGAGAGATACCAGGGGGTGAACCAGATGGCGTCGACGCCGAGTTCGGCCAGGTAGGGCAGTCTCGCCCGGACGCCCGCCAGGTCCCCGGTGCCGTCGCCGTCGCCGTCGGCGAAACTTCGGGGATACACCTGGTAGATGGCAGCGCCACGCCACCAGTCGTCCGAGGGGGCGGGGGTCCTGTCGGGGTGCGGGGCTGCCACGTGACGGTCCTTTCGGGGCAGGGGTGGTTCTCCGCCGCCGCCCCGGACAGCGAGGCGTCGGATACGGGGCGGCGGCGGAGGATCGGAAGGGGTACCGACGGGCCGGGCGGGCGAGGCACCCACCCCCGGCGGGAGGAACCGGGGAACGCCGGTGCCGGGCGGTGAGGCCGGGTTCAGCCCTTGAGGCCGCCCGCGGTCAGTCCGCTCATGATGTTGCGCTGGAAGAGCAGGAACAGCAGCAGGGTCGGCAGGGACGCGATGGTGAGGGCGGCGATCAGCACGTTCTCGGGCACGCTGGTGGCGAGCGAGTAGATGCCGACGGCGAGGGTCTGGCCGGTGGGGTCGGGCAGCACCAGCATCGGCCAGAGGAAGTCCTTCCAGACACCGACGACCGCGAAGATCGACACCACGCCGAGGATGGGCCGGGAGATCGGCAGGACGACCGACCACAGGACGCGCAGCGGACCCGCGCCGTCCATGGAGGCCGCGTCCAGGAGCTCCTTGGGGATGGAGTCGAAGAACCGCTTCAGCAGGAAGATGTTGAAGGCGTTGGTCACCGAGGGCAGCCAGATCGCCCAGGGCGAGTTGAGCAGGTTGCGCTCGACGATCGGCATGTCCAGCACCGTGAGGTACTGCGGTACGACGAGGACGGTCGCCGGGATCATCAGGGTGACGAGCATCATCCCGAGGATCGCCCTGCCGAGAACGGGCCGCAGCTTGGACAGGGAGTAGGCGGCGGCGACGTCCAGCACCAGCTGGAAGGCGAGCGCGCCGAACGCGTAGTACAGGGTGTTCAGGAGCAGGCGGGCGAGGTCCATGACCTCCCAGGCCCGCTGGTAGTTCTCCGGGTGGACGGAGCCGGGCACCCAGGTCGGGGGTGTCTGGACGGCTTCCTGGGTGGTCTTGAGCCCGCCGGACACCATCCAGTAGAGCGGGCCGAGGAAGGCCAGCGTGAACAGGACGACGACGAGCGCGAAGCACAGCCAGTACAGCAGCCTGCCGCGCGGGCGGGCGAGGGCGGCGGGCGAGATGAGCGTGCGTGTGGACATGTCCGTGTCTCCCCCGGTCCTACTCTTCCGTGGCGCGGTTGAGCCTGGCGTACCCGGCCGAGAAGACGGCCAGCGTGACGAGCAGGATCAGGCCCAGCGCCGCCGCGGCACCGTAGTTGTTGAAGTTGAAGGCGTACTGGTAGATCAGGTAGACGACGGTCGTGGTGGACCCCTCGGGTCCGGCGCCGCCGGTCAGCAGGAAGGGCTCGATGAAGACCTGCATCGTGGCGATGATCTGCATGAGCAGCATCAGCGCCAGGATCAGCCGGGTCTGCGGGATCGTCACGTGCCACACCTTGCGCAGCAGGCCGGCCCCGTCGAGTTCGGCGGCCTCGTACAGTTCGCCGGGGACGCTCTGGAGCGCGGCCAGGTAGATGAGCGTCGCGCCGCCCATGTTCATCCAGGTGGAGGCGACGACGACGGAGAGCATCGCGGTGTCGGGATCCTGGAGCCACTGCTGGGCGGGCACGCCGAAGACGTCCAGCACCTCGTTGAACATGCCGTACCCGGGGTCGTACAGGTACTTGAAGAGCAGTACCGAGGCAGTGGGCGGCAGCATGACGGGCAGGTAGACCAGAAGCCGCAGATAGCCCTGGCCGTGCCGGAACTCGTTGATGACGAGGGCGGTGACGAAGGGGACGGCGAAGCCCAGGACGAGTGCCAGGACCGTGAACCAGAGGGTGTTGCGCCAGGCCTGGCCGAAGGCGGGGTCGTTCCAGATGGTGACGAAGTTGTCCCAGCCGGTCCAGCTGACCCGGCCGTCCTCGGTCTTCTGGAAGGCCAGCAGGAACTCGCGGACGATCGGGTACCAGGAGAAGAAGGCGAAGCAGAGCACCGCGCCGATGAGGAATCCATGGGCGGTGACATTGCGGCGCAGGGCCTTGCCGAGGCCTCCGGCCGGGGGCCGGACGGTGCCGCCACGCGGGCGGCGGGGACGGCGTTCCTTGGCCGCCGGGTCCTGGGTGAGGGTGGGGGCCGACATGGGTGCTCCTAGGTCGGACTGCGGTGTCGCCGGACGGGGAGGTCCGGATGCGTGACGTGGGCGGACGGGCGGCGGGACGACCGCGGTGACCGCCCCCGCCGGGCCCGCCGGATGGGAGCGGGCCGGGGTCCTTCTTCCGGCCGGGGCCGGCTCGATCGACGGCCCGGACCGGCGGACCCGGCCGGGTCCGCAGGAGAGGCACGCGGGCGCGCTCGCGAGCCGGGCGGTGGGTGACCGCCCGGCCCCGCGGGGGTCACCGGTTGGCGAGGACCTGGTTCACCTGGGTCTCCGCGGTCGACAGGAGCTTGTCGATGTCGGCGTCCTTGTTGGTGAGGATGCCGGACATGACGTTGTCGAGGACCTTGTAGATCTCCTGCGCCTTCGGCGGCTCGGCCTTGCCCGGGACCGGGTTGTCCATGAAGGCCTTGAAGTTCTGCACCGGCATGGTGGCGAACTGCTGACGGGCGGCGTCGTCCTTGGCCTTGCTGTCGTTCAGCCACAGGTTGGGCTGCGGGAGTCCGACGGGGAGGCTGTCGGCCTTGGTGCGCTCCCAGTCGTACTGTCCCTTGCCGACGGTGGTGAACTTGAAGTTGAGCCAGGCGATCGCGGCCTTGACCTTGTCGGGCGAAATGCCCTTCTTGATCATGTAGTTGTTGCCGCCGGCGAGGGTGTTCCTGCCGCCGGGGATCGGGCCCATGCCGAAGTTCTCGTACTTGGCCCCGAGTTGCTGGACCATGTAGGTCACGTCGTCGGGCGCGGCGAGGAACATGCCGAGCTTGTCGGTGGCGATCTGCTTCTGCAGGTCGCCCCACTTCAGCAGCTGGGTCTTGCCCATGGCGTCGTCGTCCCAGCGCATCGCGTGGAGGTTCCGGGCGACCTGCTTGCCGGTCGCGTCGTTGAACGCGGCCTTCGTGCCGGAGGCGTCGACGACCTCACCGCCGAGGCTGTACATCTGCGCGGTGAAGTGCCAGCCGCCGGTGTTGCCGGCGCTGTACTCGCCGAAGCCGGCCACGCCGCCGCCGAGTCCGGCGATCTTCTTGGCCGCCGCCCGGACGTCCTCCCAGGTGGCGGGCGGGGTGTCGGGGTCGAGGCCGGCCTGCTCGAAGAGTGAGCGGTTGATGAGCAGGCCCATCCGGTAGTTGCTGGTGGGCAGGCCGTAGAGCTTGCCGTCCTTCTTGAGCGAGCCGAGGACGTCCGGGTCGATGTCCTTCAGCAGCGGCACGGTCCTGTCGTTGACGTAGGCGCTGATGTCCTGGGCGCCGTCGTTGTCGAGGACCTGGTCGAGGTCGGTGAAGTAGGTGTAGAAGACGTCGGGTTGGGACTTCGCCTTGAGCATCGCGGTGAAGCGCGGCGGCTCCAGGCACTGGCCCGGGGTGGAGCGGCCCTGCACGGTGACGTTGGGGTACGTCTTGTTGAACTCCTTGACGTCCTCGTTCCACTCCTTGAGCTCGGCCTTCTTGGCCGCCGGCGGCATGCAGTCGATGGTGATGGTCACCTTGGTCTTGGGGTCCAGCGGCGCGGCGGGGTTGGCGTTCGCGCTGTTCCCGTCGCCGCTGTCGCCGTCGTCGCTGCTGCTCGTGCCGCAGGCGGCGAGCGCGGTCAGGGTGAGAGCGGAGACGAGGGTGACCGCGCCGGCGCGGCGGGTGCGGCGGAACCGAGCTCTTCTCATGGGTGGTCCCCTTCGGGCATGAACGTGGAAGGCGCCCCCTCATCAGTACGAGGTGGGGCGCCGCACACTCAATCACCGCCAACAAGACTGCGCAATATCCCGCGCTGATTTCGTAATTGCTTGACAGAGCAACGCACTTGGAACGGCCGGCGCCCGGTGATTCCCTGCAAGTCGGTGTCGAGTACGGAACATTGCGTACCGCTTCCCCGACGGGCGCCGCCGGATCGGCGATGACACGACACGGCCGGCCCACGAGGATCCGTGGGCCGGCCGATGACGCGAGGGGCGGTGTACGCGAGGGCGCGGTGTACGCGAGGGCGCGGTGTACGCGAGGGGCGCGCCGAACGGGGCGGAGCCGTCAGTCGCGCGGCGCCTGGGCCGTGGAGCCGCGCACGACCAGCTCGGGCTCGAACAGCAGCTCACCGGGCGGCACTTCGCCGCCCTGGATCTGGGTGCACAGCAGGTCCACGGCGGCGCGCCCCATGGCCTCGATGGGCTGGCGCACGGTGGACAGCGGGGGCTCCGTGCAGTTCATGAAGGCGGAGTCGTCGAAGCCGACGACGGAGACCTGCTCGGGGACGGCGAGGCCGCGCCGCCGGGCGGCCCTGATGGCGCCTAGGGCCAGCGGGTCGCTGGCGCAGATGATGCCGGTGACCCCGCGATCCAGCAGGCGTGAGGTGGCCGCCTGACCGCCCTCCAGGGAGAACATCGAGCGCTCCACCCGGTCTTCGGGGAGCGGGGAGCCGGACGCCTCGGCCGCGGCCTGGGCGGCGGCGAGCTTGCGGCGGGAGGGGATGTGGTCGCGGGGCCCGAGGACGACCCCGATGCGCTCGTGGCCCAGCAGGGAGAGGTGACGCCAGGCCTGTTCCACAGCGACGGCGTCGTCGCAGGAGACGCAGGGGAAGTCCAGCTCCTCTATGGGCGCGTTGATCAGGACCACCGGGATGCGCCGTTCGGCGAGCTGCCGGTAGTGCTCGTGCGGGGCGTCGGCCTGCGCGAACAGCCCTCCGGCGAAGACCACGCCGGAGACGTGCTGCTGAAGGAGGAGATCGACGTAGTCCGCCTCGGAGACGCCGCCCTTGGTCTGGGTGCACAGCACGGGCGTCAGTCCCTGCTGGGCCAGCGCGCCGCCGATGACCTCGGCGAACAGCGGGAAGATCGGGTTCTGCAGCTCCGGGAGGACGAGCCCCACCAGGCGGGCGCGTTCGCCGCGCAGCTGGGTGGGGCGCTCGTAGCCGAGCACGTCCAGGGCCGTCAGCACCGACTGACGGGTGGTCTCGGAGACCCCCGGCTTGCCGTTGAGCACCCGGCTGACCGTGGCTTCGCTGACCCCTACCTTCTTGGCAACCTGAGCAAGTCGTCGCGTCATGGGCGCAAGGCTAGCGCAAGCCGCGCAAGCGGCTTGCGCCAACCGAGGCCGCACTGTTCAGTTTCCGTCAGGATCCACGACTCTCTTGCGGACCAGCGGTCAGGGATTGATGTTGATCTTGAAGGTGGAGGTGGTGTTCCGGATGTCCACGGCGTTGCCGTTCAGCCGCAGCCCGTTGAAGGTGACCTCGCCGACCGCCGGACCCTGGTCGGCCTCGGGCAGCTCGTTCGCCCACAGTCCGAAGCCGGACTTGGCGTCGAAGGCGTCACCGCTCTTGCGGGCGCCGGTGACCGAGATGTCGGTGAGGACGGTGTCCTTGATCGGGTTCACCGGCCGACCGCCGATGTACTGGGTCTGGAACATGATGCCGGAGTAGGTCGGGTCGACGATGTCGACGTCGTTGACGCGGATCCCCTGGAACACCTTGGACGCGGAGAACAGCCAGATGCAGGGGAAGGTCTGAGCACCCCAGAAATGCCCGCCGGAGCGGACCACGGAGACGTTCTCCACCGTCGTCGGGTCGGTGCCGAACCCGTTCATCGGATAGCCGAAGTCGAGCGAGCTGATGGTGATGCCGGAGTAGACCAGGGTGTCGGCGATGTGGATGTTGCGGAAGGTGTTGTTGTAGCCGCCGTACACGGCGATGCCCGCGGCCCGCCAGGTCAGCAGCGAGGTCAGGTTCTCGTAGAGGTTGTCCTTCATGTCGGCGCCGCCCGCGTCGATCGCCGAGAACAGCGCGAAGCTGTCGTCGCCGGAGGAGCGGGACTCGTTGTTGACGACGTGGTTGTCCGTCGAGCCGTTGGTCATGTTGACGCCGTCGGCGAAGGTGTCGCGGATGCGCGCGTTGCTGACCGTCATCCGGTCGGTGTTGGCGCCCCAGTACAGGCACACCATGTGCTCGGTCCAGGTGTTGTCGATGACGATGTCCGACACGTTGGCGAAGTCGAACACCTTGCCCGGCCCGTCGATGCGCGAGGTGTAGTTGCCGAAGTAGGCGAAGCCGCGGAAGGCGGAGCCCTTGGCGCTCGCCTCGGCCCGGAAGCCGACGTCGGTGTTCTCCTGGCCGGCCGGCGCGTGGAACTGGGTGTACCAGGGCCCGGCGCCGACCACCTGCACGGCCTTGCCGTACACCTGGAACTTGGACGAGGTCTGGTACTCGCCCGGCGGCAGATAGACGCCGGTGAGCCTGCCGGTGGTGTCCATACGGACCCGGTCGAGGGCGTTCTGCACGTCCTGGTGGGTGAAGCCGGCCGGGACGGCGTAGGCCGCCGGGTCGGGGTTCGCGACGGGCGCGACCTGCTCCAGGCTGACGAAGTCGATCGCGTAGCGCGAGGTGTTGGCGACGTCCTTCTGGAGCCGGATCTTCGCACCCGCGGGGACGGTCTCGCCCAGCATCAGGTGCGCCTCGTCGTAGATGTGGCGCGGGGCTCCCGCGGACGGCGCGTTGCCGGGCGAGGCCTCGGCGCCGTACAGCCAGGCGTATCGCGAGGTGAGCGGCAGGGCCTTGCGGAGGGTGCCGTCGACGTAGACGTTCAAGGTGGCGTCGGTGCCGCCACCGCCCGCGGCGTCGGGGATGGAGAAGCGGGTCACCAGGGTGTTGGTGGCCGCCCGGGTCGTGAACTCCACGTACTGGCCGGTGCCGTCGAGGGTGACGGCCTTGCGTCCCGACGCCTCGCCCGCGAGGTCGCCGACGGTCCGGTTGGGTCCGACGGTGGTGGCGCCGCCGCCCGTGGCGCCGTCCTCGGCCTCGTACATGTCGTACGGCATGTTGGCGCCGCGTCCGACGAACAGGGACTGCTCGACGGTGTTGTTCTCCCGCTTCACGGGGAGTTCGTTCCCGTCGGCCGCGACCGTGGCGCGCACGGTGTAGGTGCCGTTGGCGGCGGGCCAGGTGCCGAGGGTGACCGGTGCGGTGGTGGCGCCGACGGCGATCGCCCCGTCGTGGGAGCCGGTCAGGGTGCGGACGGTCGCGCCCTTGGAGTCGACCAGGGCGAGGGTGAGGGCGTGCGCGCCGCCCGCCGAGGCGACGGTGCCCTGGTTGCGCACGGCGGCCCGGAAGGTGACCGTGTCGCCCGCGGCCGGGCCGGACGGGGACGTGGTGACCACCGGGATCAGGTCGGAGCTGCTGACCGGGCGCACGGTGAGCGCGGTGGGCGCCGTGTAGGTGTTGTTGGTCTCGTTCTGTTCGATCACGGTGCCGCCGTCGTCCGCGACGGCGCTGAGCTGGTAGGTCCCCGTGTCGCGGGCGCCGATCGGGGCGCTGACGGTGGTCTGCGCCCCGGCGGCCAGGGTGCCCACGGAGGCGCCGGCGACCTTGGTGCCGTTCAGCCGCAGGGCGAGGGTGCTGGCCGGCGCGGCGGTCTCGCCGCTGTTGCGGACGGTGGCGGACAGGGTGATGGTGTCCGACTCGACGGGCGAGACCGGCGAGGCGGTCAGCGAGGTGACCTCCAGATCGGGGTTGGGCGCGGCGGTGCCGATCACCTGGAACTCGGCGACCTGCCCGGCCGGGGCGCCGGAGTTGGCGGTGAACCGCAGCTGGACGTCGGCGACGCGCGCGGTGACCGGGATGGTCACCGTGTTGCCGCTCGCCGGGCCGAAGGCGTACTCCTTGGCGGCGACCAGCGAGGTGTAGCCGCTCGCGGACTGCTCACGCCCGAGCACCTGGACGGTCTGGGTTCGCGGGCCCCAGGAGCTGTCCGGGTCGAGGCGCAGGACGAGCGAGGTGACGTCGGCGTTGGCGCCGAGCTTCACGGTCAGCGTGGCCGGGTGGCCGGAGCCCTCCCAGTAGGTGCTGGTGGAGTTGTCGTTGGCGTTCTCGGCCACGAAGGTGTGCACGGTCGAGGAGGCCGTGATGGGCTTGCCGACCGCGAGGTTGGACCCGGGGCCGGAAGTGCCGTTGCGGGTCACGGTGTTGCTGTCGCCGGAGATGTTCCCGGCGGCGTCCTTCGCCCGCACGACGTAGGACACCGTCGCCGTGGCGGGCCGGTTGTCGGTGTACGTGGTGACACTGCCCGCGACCGTGGTCAGCAGGGTGTTGTTGCCGTACACCTCGTAGCCGGTGACGGCGGTGTTGTCGGTGGAGGCGTTCCAGGTCAGCCGGATCTGCCCGGCGGCGGGCTCGGTGAACGCCAGGTTCGCAGGGGCGGTGGGCGCCTGGGTGTCGCCGGTAGCGCCGCGCCGGGTGACGGTGTTGCTGTTGCCGGAGACGTTCCCGGCGGCGTCCTTGGCGCGCACGAAGTAGGAGACCGTGGCGCTCGCTGGGCGGGTGTCGGTGTAGGTGGTGGCGGCGCCGGGCACCGAGGTCAGCAGCTCGTTGTCGGCGTAGACGTCGTAGCCGGTGACGGCGGTGTTGTCGGTGGAGGCGTTCCAGGTCAGCCGGATCTGCCCGGCGGCGGGCTCGGTGAAGGCCAGGTTCGCGGGAGCCGTGGGCGCCTGGGTGTCGCCGGTAGCCGGGCCGTAGACCTCCAGCTCGGACAACTGGGCAGCGGGCCGGCCCGTGTTGGCGGTGACGAGGACCTGGACGTAGCGGGTGGTGGCGGTGTCGAAGGTGATCGTCACCATGTTTCCCTCGGGCGGGGCGAACTGGTACGCCCTCGACGCCGTCAGGTCGGTGAAGTCGGTCCCGTTGGCGCTGCCCTGGATCTTCAGCGTCTGGGTGCGGGCGCCCCAGCCGTCGGGCAGTTTGAGCACCACCCGGTTGACGCCGAGGGAGGAGCCGAGGTCGGCCCGGATCCACTGCGGGAGTTCGTTGTTGCGGCTCTCCCAGTAGCTGGCCTTGTTGCCGTCCGCGGCGTTGGACGGCACGTACGTCTCGGTGTGACTGCTCGCGGTGAGGGTGCGGCCGCGGGCCAGGTTCGTGGAGGACTCGCCCGCCGCGTGGACCTCCAGCTCCGACAACTGGGCGGCCTGCCAGCCCGTGTTGGCGGTGATCTCGACGCGTACATAGCGGGCCTGCCCGGCCGGGAAGGCCACCGTGACGGTGTTGGCCGAGCCGGGGCTGAAGGTGTGGGCGGCGGACGCCTTGAGCGTGGTGAAGGCGGTGCCGTCGGCGCTGCCCTGCACGGACAGCGTCTGGCTGCGGCTCTCCCAGGACGCGGGCAGCCTCAGGACGACCTCGTCGACGCGGGCGGTGGAGCCGAGGTCGGCCTGCACCCATTGCGGCAGGTCGCCGCCCGCGCTCTGCCAGTAGGTGCCCTGGTCGCCGTCGGTGACGTTGCGGGCGGCGTACTCGGTGTGCGAGCTGCTGGCCGCGGTGGGCCGCCCGGCGGCGAGGTTGGGGCCGTCGGCCGCCGAGGCGGTGGTCAGTGACGACGCGCCCAGCATCAGCAGGCTGGTCGTGAGGAGGGCGGCCATGGCTCGCCATCCCCTGCGCTTCGGTCTCATCTCTCCCCGATCTCCGTCCCGGCCGCCGTGGCGCGGAGGGACGCGGTTGCTGGATGGATTGGCTCGACAGTGCGCCGGACACGCCTCAATGTGCGGGACAGGGCACCGCTTTTGCGTGAATCGCTCAGAGAGTTGCAGACCGCCAGGGGTTCGTCCACCGTCGGGACGGCGGCGGATCCGGCCCGCTCATCCCGCGGCCGACCTGCACAGGGGCCGGGATCAGCGACTTTCGTGCGGGCTTTCGCAATGACGCAAGCGGATCGCAAGCGACGCAAGCTGCTTGCGCAGTAACTCCCGCTCCTGCCGGGACCGTTGACAAAGCGGAGACGCGCTAGAAACCTGTGGGCGTACTTTCCGCAAAGAGTCGACTGTTCGACTCAATTTACGTGCACGGCCGGCGTCCCCACCTCGGATCGGCCCCTCCGGGTCGCTCCCGCGCTCCCTTCCCCGCACGTCCCGCACTTCCTGTACCTCCCCGCACCTCCCCGCACCTCCCCCCACCTCCGGGGCCCCGACCGGCCGTGCCCTCCCCCGTGTTCACCGATCGAACAGAGGACCACATGAGTTGGAGACCACCGGGCCGTCGGCCCGTGACCGGCGCGGTCGTCGCCGGGCTCCTGTCGACCGGCCTGCTGCCCCTCGCCTTCGCCTCCCCCGCCCAGGCGGCTCCCGCCGCGGCCGACGTCAACCTCGCCCTCGGCCGCCCCGCCACGGCGGGCGGCGCGCACGCCGAATACCCCGCCCGCAACCTCACCGACGGCGCCCAGGCCTCCTACTGGGAGGGCCCGGCGGGGTCCTTCCCCCAGTGGGCGCAGGTCGACCTCGGCGCGGCCCGGGAGGTGGACCGGGTGGTGCTCAAGCTCCCGACCGGGTGGGGCAGCCGTAACGAGACCCTGTCGTTGCAGGGCAGCGGCGACGGCTCCGGCTTCAGCACTCTCGCGGCCTCGGGGGTCCGGGTGTTCGACCCGGCCCAGGCCAACACGGTGTCCGTCACCCTCACCGACCCAGCGGACGTGCGGTACGTCCGCGTCAACGTCTCCGGCAACACCGGCTGGAACGCCGCACAGCTCTCCGAGCTGGAGGTGTACGGCGAGGAGGGCGGCACGGACCCGGGCGACCCGCCGCCGGCGGGCACCAACCTGGCCCGCAACAAGCCGGTCGAGGCCACCTCCACCGCACAGACCTACGTGGCCGCCAACGCCACCGACGACTCCGTCTCCACCTACTGGGAGGCGGCCGGCCACCCCTCGGACCTCACCGTGAAACTCGGCGCCGACGCCGACGTGACCGGCGTGGTGCTCAAGCTCAACCCGGAGCCGGTGTGGGCCGCCCGCACCCAGACCATCCAGGTCCTCGGGAGGCAGCAGTCCGCGAGCGGCTTCACCTCGCTGGCCCCCGCGAAGTCGTACTCCTTCAGCCCGGCGAGCGGCAACACGGTGACCGTGCCGGTCAGCGGCCGCTGGTCCGACGTACGGCTGCGCTTCACCGCCAACTCCGGTGCGCCCGGCGGGCAGGTCGCCGAGTTCCAGGTCGTGGGCACCGCCGCCCCCGCTCCCGACCTGACGGTCACCACGCTGGACTGGACGCCGGCCGCACCCGGCGAGCGGGACGCGGTCACCGTCAGGACCACCGTGCGCAACGCGGGCACCGCACGCTCCGCGGCCACCACCGCAGACGTCAGCGTGGAGGGCACGGTCGCGGGCAGCGCCGCCGTCCCGGCGCTGGACCCGGGCGCCTCGGCGACCGTGGACGTGGCCACCGGTACCCGAGCCGCGGGCAGTTACGGCGTGTCGGCCGTCGTCGACCCCCGCAACACCGTCCCGGAGCTGGACGACGGCAACAACAGCCGCACGGCGGCGAACAGACTGGTCGTCACCCGGGCGCCCGGCCCCGACCTGGAGGTTGCCTCGATCACCACCAGCCCGGCCAACCCGGCCGTCGGCCAGGCCGTCTCCTTCACCGTCGCCGTGCACAACCGCGGGATCAGCGCCGCTCCGGCCGGCTCGGTGACCCGGCTCCAGGCCGGCTCGACCACCCTCGACGGCACCACCGGCCAGGTGGCCCCCGACGCCACGGTGAACGTGGCGATCAGCGGGACCTGGACAGCCACCGCGGGCGGGGCGACCCTCACCGCGACCGCCGACGCCACCGGGGCCGTCGCCGAGACGAACGAGAACAACAACGTCCTCACCAAGTCCCTGGTGGTCGGCCGCGGTGCCGCCGTGCCCTACACCGAGTACGAGGCGGAGGACGGGCGGTACACCGGCACCCTCCTCACCGCCGACGCCCGACGCACCTTCGGGCACACCAATTTCGCCACCGAGTCCTCCGGCCGCAAGTCGGTCCGGCTCACCTCGACCGGCCAGTACGTGGAGTTCACCTCGACGAACGCGGCCAACTCCCTCGTGGTGCGCAACTCCGTCCCGGACTCCGCGTCCGGCGGCGGCGCGGACGCCACCGTCAGCCTGTACGCGGACGGCGTCTTCGTGCAGAAGCTGCCCCTGTCGTCGAAGCACAGCTGGCTGTACGGCACCACAGACGACCCCGAGGGACTCACCAACCGGCCCGGCGGGGACGCGCGGCGCCTGTTCGACGAGTCACACGCGCTGCTGTCGAAGAGCTACCCGGCGGGCACCGTGTTCCGCCTCCAGCGCGACGCGGGCGACTCGGCCGCCTTCCAGGTGATCGACCTGGTCGACCTGGAACAGGTGGCTCCCGCCGCGTCCAAGCCGGCCGCCTGCACCTCGATCACCGAGTACGGGGCCGTGCCGAACGACGGCCTCGACGACACCGACGCCCTCCAGCGGGCGGTCACCGCCGACCAGAACGGCCAGATCTCCTGTGTGTGGATACCGGCCGGGCAGTGGCGTCAGGAGCAGAAGATCCTCACCGACGACCCGCTGAACCGGGGGCAGTTCAACCAGGTGGGCATCCGCGACGTCACCATCCGCGGCGCGGGCATGTGGCACTCCCAGCTGTACACGCTGACCCCACCGCAGGACGCGGGCGGCATCAACCACCCGCACGAGGGCAACTTCGGCTTCGACATCGACTCCAACACCCAGATCTCCGACCTCGCCATCTTCGGCTCGGGCACCATCCGCGGCGGCGACGGCAACGCCGAGGGCGGTGTCGGTCTCAACGGCCGCTTCGGCAAGGGCACGAAGATCACCAACGTGTGGATCGAACACGCCAACGTCGGTGTCTGGGCAGGCCGCGACTACTCCAACATCCCCGAGCTGTGGGGCCCCGGCGACGGGCTGGAGTTCTCCGGGGTACGTATCCGCGACACCTACGCCGACGGCATCAACTTCGCCAACGGCACCCGCAACTCCACCGTCTACAACTCCTCCTTCCGCAACACCGGCGACGACGCGCTCGCCGTGTGGGCCAGCAAGTACGTGAAGGACACCTCGGTGGACGTCGGCCACGACAACCACTTCCGCAACAACACGATCCAGCTGCCCTGGCGGGCCAACGGCATCGCGGTGTACGGCGGTCACGGCAACACGATCGAGAACAACGTGGTCTCCGACACCATGAACTACCCGGGCATCATGCTGGCCACCGATCACGACCCGCTGCCCTTCACCGGTGAGACCCTGATCGCGGGCAACGCCCTGTACCGCACGGGCGGCGCGTTCTGGAACGAGGACCAGGAGTTCGGCGCGATCACCCTGTTCGCCCAGGGCCAGGACATCCCGGGCGTCACCGTCCGGGACACCGAGATCCACGACTCGACGTACGACGGCATCCAGTTCAAGACGGGTGGCGGCGCGATGCCGGGTGTGAAGATCACGAATGTGCGCATCGACGGATCCGACAACGGCTCCGGCATCCTCGCGATGAGCGGCGCCCGCGGCAGCGCCGTCCTGTCCGGCGTGACGATCACCGGCTCGGCGCAGGGTGACGTACTCATCGAACCGGGCTCGCAGTTCACGATCACCGGCACCCCGAACGGGGCGGTGGCGCGGCGCGACGTGCGCTGAGATCGGCGGTGGGTTTCCCCGGCTGCGGGGGAACCCACCGGCTCAGCCGCGCTCGGCCACGTACAGGCTCTGCGTGCTGCGCCCCAGCGGACCCTTCTCGTCGTGCAGGGCGGACTCGGCGAGGCCGATGCCGGACCCGTCCACCATCGTCCGCGCGTCCAGACACACCCACTCGCCCTCGGGATGACGATGCAGACAGACGGTCAGGTCGGCGTTGACGAAGAGGTACCGGTGGAAGTCCAGCTCGGCACTGACGCCGTTGCCCGAGTCGGCGGCTGTCAGCACCCTGCTGAGCGGCGTGATCCCCTCATCCGCCACCAGGGGGACCCGCATCCGCATCCACGCCGTCGCCGGGCCGGTTTCGAGGAAGGAGCCGGCCGCGAAGCGCACTTCCATGGCGGTGTGGTAGCCGCGGTCCCACGGGACCGGGAAGAACGCCTGGTGAGGTGCGGCCGCGGGCCCCGGAACCTGCGGGCCGGGCGACACCTCCGGAACCGAGTGCGGCGCCGCCTTCATCAGCAGCGCCGTCACCCGCATGACCTCCGCGCCGCCGTCCGGCGTCAGAGCCGCCTCCACGAGTTCCGTGCTGCGCCCGGCGCGCAGTACCCGCGTGGCGACGGTCAGGGGGGTCAGCGGAACCGGGCGCATGATCTCGTAGCTGAGCCGGGCGACCCTCATGTCCGGCCGTGCTCCCGGCCGCTGCTCGACGGCAAGGCCGAGCAGGGCGGCCGGCGGACCCGCGTGCTGGGAGCCGGCGTCCCACGGCCCCCGGGTGCACTCGGTGGGGAGGAACCGGTCCTGGGCCTCCCGTTCGTAGAACGCCTCGACGTCCGCTGCCGGCATGGCCTTCCCCCTCCGTCTGGCGGTCTGGTCGAGGCCATGTTACTAAGCGCTTGCTCAACGTGCAGGGTGGCCGCGATTCTCCGCGACCACCCCGCCGCCGGATCCTTCCGCCGATGTCTCAGACGTCGACGATCCGCCACCGCTCCTCGTCCGCGTTCTTCCACGGCCGGGTGACGACCTGGAAGTCCTGGGAGGTCAGCTCATAGGCATCGAGGTAGCGGCTGTTGCTGGCCTCCTGGATCGTGTACGTGCCGTTCGCGGACGGCAGGATGATCCACGCCTGGGTCGCGTCGTTCTCCGCGGTGCGGGTGACGACGCGGTAGTCGTCGCCGGAGCCCTGATAGGCGTCGAGATAGCGGCCGTTGCTCTCCTGCTGGATCGTCGAGAGACCGTTGCTCAGATCCGTGAGCACCCAGTGCTGGGTGCTGTTGTTCTGAAACGGCCGGGTCACCACCCGGTAGTCGAGGCTCTCGATCTCGTGGGCGTCCAGGAACCGGTTCGTGTCGGCCTGGGTGATGGTGACGACGCGCTGCGACACGATCGTCGGCGCGGCGGGCGCGGCCTGGGCGAGGCCGACCGGACCCAGCAGCGCGGTGACCGCGAGCGCGGACGTCAGGGCGACGCCCCTCAGACGTCTCCGTCCGCGACCGACTCGGTCCGTCCGTCCCGGCTCCCTCGTCGCCGTCTCTTCCATCCTTGTGTCTTCCATCCCCGTGTCTCCCGAAGTCGTTGCTTCTTGGTCACGGACGAGAGTGCCACCCGCGTCGGCACCCGGCTTGAGTAACCGTTACTCAGCCCTGCGGACGGGCGGAGAGCGGCGCCTCCCCCAGCGTCCGGGCCAGCTCGCGCCGGGTCGTGACGCCCAGCTTGGCGTAGGCGCGATGGAGGTGGTTGTCGACGGTGCGCACCGAGAGGTTGAGGGTGCGGGCGATGTCGACGCTCGCGTTGCCGACCGCCGCGAGCAGAGCGACCTCGCGTTCGCGGGCGGTCAGCGGCACGGCGGCCGACGCGGCGGTCAGCAGCGGGGTGCTCGCGCCCTCGCAGCGTGCTGCCGTCTCGGCCGCCCGTCGTGCGGCCGCCGCGGCCCGGCGGGGTTCGCGGGCCCGGCGCCAGGCGGCAGCGGCGGCAGCGGCCGCTTCGGCGGTGAGCAGGTCCGCGCCGACGGCCTCGCAGGCGTCCGCGGCCCGCAGCAGTCGTTCCGGATGATCCTCGGCGAGCGCCTGCGCCAGCCGGGCGCGGGCCGGGACGAGGGAACCGTCGCAGACGCGCGCGAGCTCGGTGAGCCGGTCCGCGACCTGCCGGGCTCCGCCGAGCCTGGCGACGTCGGTCAACAGGAGCGCCTCCCCGGTGGCGTGGCCGGTGGCGCGGGCCGTGCGGGCGGCGGCGACGAGCACCGAGCGGGCTTCTCCCAGCCGCCCCGTGGCGGCCAGCAGCCACGCCTCACCCAGGCGTTCCTCGCCGGCCGACAGCAGGCCCGGCTCGGGCGTCGGCAGCTCGCGGTGCTCCGCGAGCGCGGCCTCGGCCGCGGCGGGATCGCCCTGGACGGCGGCACAGGCCGCGAGACCGGCCAGGATCAGACGCAGTGCCATGGCATGGTCGAAGGTGCGGGCCAGCGCGGCGGCCTCCGCCCACCAGCGGCGCGCGGTCGCCGGCCGGCCCGCCAGCCATTCCGTGCGGCCGAGCAGGACGGCCACCCACACCCGCACCACCGAGTCGGCGGCGACGAGTTCGGCGTAGGCGGATTCGCCCACCCGGCGGGCCTCGGCCGGGCGTCCCGCCTCGGTGAGGGCGAGGACGAGGGGGATGCGCTGGAAGGCGGGATGGGAGGCCAAGGCGCGCTCGTCCACCCGCCGATGCCCGGCATGGGCCCGTTCCGCCCAGACCACGGCCTCGTGGGTCCGGCCCACCAGAGCCAGTCCGGCGGGTTTCATCCAGGCGCCGCGCAGCCAGGTGTCGACGTCGGAGGCGTCGCTCACGTCCGTCTCCAGGTCCTCCAGCAGGGGCAGCCCCTGCGCGGGCAGACCGGCGACGATCCGTATGAAACCCTCGTTGATCTTCAGTTTGCGCCGGTCCGCCGGACTCGTGATCCTCGCCAGGGCCGCGTCGTTGGCCGCGAGCGCCTCGGCGACGGGGGCGTTGCTCCACAGCAGGTTCGTCGTACGGACCAGGGCGACGGCCAGCGTCTCCTGCTCGCCGTCCGCGAGCCGGTCCGCGCGGGCGAGCACGGCTTCGGCCTCGTTCCAGCAGCCCATCTCGAAGAAGGCGTCGCCGAGCATCGAGCGGGTGGCGGTGGTGTGACGGTCCTCGGGCACGGCCTCGAGGAGTGCGACGGCCCGAGCGTAGTCGTGGGCGTGGCGGGCCAGTACCGCGGCCCGGGTGAGCAGGGCGGGGTCCGCGGTGCCGGTGGCGTCCAGCCGCCAGGTGGCGATCCACAGCGGGTCGCCGCGGCGGCGGGCGCCGCGGGCCTCGGTGCGGGCCGCCTGTTCCAGCAGCAGGGCCCGGCGGCGCAACACGGGCAGTCCCGCGCGCAGTACCTCGCCGTACAGGGGGTGGGCGAGAGACACGGAGGTGCGCCTGCGGTCCTGTGCGACACGAATCAGCCCGGCCTGCTCCAGGTCCGCCACTGTGTGCGGCGCGGCGACGGCCTCGGTGTCGGCGAGGGACAGCGGCTCGCACACCGCCAGCAGCTCCAGGACGGGGCGTCCGGCGGGGTCGGCGCCCGCCAGCCGGGCGCCGATCACCTCGGCCAGCCGCGCGGTGCCCGGCAGCCGGCCCTCACGCAGTTGCCAGATCTCGCCGTCCTCGGTGAGGTCCCCGGCGACCAGCGCGCCGAGGACCAGTTCGCGCAGGTACAGCACGTTGCCGCCACTCGCGGCCGACAGCTCGTGCACCGTGTGCCGGGCGACGGGTCTGCCGAGCGCGGCCGCCAGCAGCTCTCCGATCCGCTCGGGGTCCAGCACGCCCAGGTCGACCCGGCGTACCGAGTCCCCGCCCGTGAGCGCCGCGACGGCATCGCCGTAGGGTTCGCCCGTGCGGACCGTGCCGATCAACCGCACGGCGTCGGCGTCCATCAGCTGACGCAGCAGCACCGCGGAGGCCGGGTCCAGGAGCTGCACATCGTCGACGAGGAGCAACCGTTGCCCGCCTCCCCGGTCCGCGGCGAGCTGCGCGGCGACCTCGGCGAACCCCGCGACCGGATCGGAGAGGTCGACCCCGGCGGGCAGCAGGTGCGCGATCGCCCCGAGCGGGACGGCACCGGCCGCGGCGGTCGCGGTGGCCCGGCCGGCCCGGGACCCGGCGGCGACGGCCCGCTCCAGACACTCCTCCGCAAGCCGCGACTTGCCGACCCCCGCCGCCCCGCACACGAGGAAGCCGCGGCACTTGCGATCCCGCGAAGCGGCGGCGAACTCGTCCAGCTCCCGTTCGCGCCCCACCAACGGCCAGCGTCCCATCAGATTTCGCACCACGGCTCCCCCGGAACGACAAGACACGCGCTACACCCGCCGGGCCAGCGTAGGAAGCCTGTGGCCGCCGGACCACCCGGCGCTCCGGCGCTCCGATGACGCCCTCGCGGCCCCTCGGCAGAGGGTGCGTGTGGTCGTTTCTGTGATCGTCCGGCCGCGCCGCGTCCGCCGCGCGGCCGGACCAAAAGGTCCCTAGGCTGTGGCCTTGTCCGCCGTGACCAGCAGATACTCCCACTCCATGGCGCCGTCCGCGAGGTGCCGGGCGGCCAGGTCCGCGAGCGCGTCGTCGAGAGCGTCGACCCGATCGGGGTCGTCGGCGATGGCGGCGTAGACGGCGAGGGTCGGGCCGTAGCAGCGCTTGAAGAACTCCCGGAAGTCCTCCGGGCCGGAGAACGCGTCGATGCGCAGCATCCGACGACGGGCGTCGACGCCCGTCACCCGGTCGCCGAGCAGAGAACGCACGTGCCCCTCGTCGCCCCACAGCGGCGGCGGCTGCGCTCCGGGCGGCGGCGGGGGCGCGTACGGGCGCATGGCGGCGAACATCTGCCCGATGAAGCCTTCCGGAGTCCAGTTGGCGAGGCCGATCCTCCCGCCGGGCCGGCAGACGCGGACCAGTTCGTCGGCGGCCCGCTGGTGGTGCGGAGCGAACATCACGCCGACGCAGGACACCACGGTGTCGAAGTCCGCGTCCGCGAAAGGCAGTTCCTCGGCGTCGCCCTCGCGCCACTCCAGCTTCGCACCACGCTCCGCGGCGAGCCGGCGGCCGGCCTCCAGCAGTTCCGGGGTCAGGTCCACAGCCACCACCTCGGCCCCGGCGAGGGCGGCGGGGATGGCCGCGTTTCCCGAACCGGCCGCGACGTCGAGCACCCGGGCCCCCGGCTGGACACCGCTTTCGCGCACGAGCTCCGGCCCCAGGTCCGGGATGACGTCCGAGGCCACGAGGGGATAGTCACCCAGTGCCCACATGGCTCGGTGCTTCGCCTTCAAGGCCTGGTCGGCCCGGGTCGCCTCGTTCGCCTCGGACATGACGGATCCCTCCGCTGCGGCACCGCTCACCTTCGGTTCCCGGGCGGGGGCCACCGCCTCGGACCGCCGCGCCCGAGCCTCGCCGACTCCGGCGCCTCTCTCGACTGTCTCACGGTTCGACCCGCCCCGCCGTGCCCGCGGACGGGACCGCTTCACCGCGAATTCGCGGTGCCGCGGCCGCGCGGCCGTGCGGTGCGCGGGCCCGACCTGCTCGGCCGCGGCTACGGACGGGGCCCGGTCACCGTGGCCAGCCTGGTCCTGATGGCATCGGCCTCGGGCATGCCGAGTTCGGCGTAGAGGGTGAGCGCGCGCTCGTAGCGGCCGAGGGCGAGGGCGGTGTCGCCGAGCGCGTGATGGGCCGCTCCGAGTCCGCCGAGAGCGCGGGCCTGATGGCCCGGGCTGCCGATGTCCTCGGCGATGGCGAGGGCGTCGACGTGGTGGACGAGGGCCTCGGCGGGACGGCCGGCGGCGCAGACGGCCTCGCCGAGCCCGTTGAGCGCCCTGGCCTCGCCGTCCCGGTCGCCGTTCTGGCAGTAGAGGGTGAGCGCCTGCCGCTGGCATTCGGCTGCCTGCGCGTGCCGGCCCCGCCGCGAGTGGACGACGCCGAGGCTGTGCAGCGCCCCGGCCTCGCCGTACCGGTCGCCGACTTCGCGGAACAGGGCGAGGGCCTGCTCCTGGCGGCGCGCTGCCGACCCCAACCGGCCGAGTCGCGTCTCGACCGTGCCGAGGTCGTTGAGGGCATGGGCTTCCAGATAGGGGTTGCCGGCCAGCCGGAGCAGGGTCAGAGCCTGCTGGAGATGGTCGGCGGCCTGTCCGTAGCGGCCCAACTGCCCCTCGACCGAGGCCAGGTCCTTGAGGGCGATCGCTTCGCCCCACCGGTCGTCGACGCTCTGGTACAGCGACAGCGCCTGTTCCAGGTACGCGACGGCCGGCAGGAAGCGGCCCAGCCGTTCCTCGAGGAGGCCGAGGTTGACCAGGGCACGGGCCTGGCCGGTCGGGTCACCGGCCCGCCGGAACGACGCCAGTGCCTCCTGCAGGTGCTGACGTGCCGGTTCGTGTCGGGCCAGTTGCCAGTAGGCGGTGCCGAGGCCGAGCAGCGCCCGGGCCTCGCTCAGCGGGTCGGCGATCAGGCGGGCGGCGTCCCGGGCGTGGCCGTGCATCGTGAGACCGTCGGTGTGATGGCCGCTGATGAGGTAGCGGTACAGGGTCAGCGAGAGCCGGATGGCGTGGGTGGGCCGGCCGCGGGCGGCGCTGTGGGCGGACACCGCCGTCAGACACGTCCGCTCGGTGTTCAGCCAGGCGCGCGCGGCGTCGGGATCGGACAGGTCGGGCACGGGCGTGCCGGGTTCGGGGGCGGCGGGCCGTAAGTGGGCCTCGGCCGGGTGGAGGCAGTTCATGGCGGCGGCCGCGGTGGCGAGGTAGTGGTCGAAGAGCCGGTCGAGCGCCGCCTCGCGGACCTGCGGCGCGTCCTCGGCCGTGGCGAGGCGGACGGCGTAGGCGCGCAGCAGGTCGTGCATGCCGTACCGGGCGGCTTCCGTGGGCTGGACCAGATGGGCTCGGGCGAGGGCGTCGAGGGCGCGGCGGGCGTCCGCCAGGCCGCTGCCGGTCAGCGCGGCGGCGGCGTGGGCGTCGAGGTCGGGGCCGGGGTGCAGGCCGAGCAGCCGGAAGGTGCGCGCCACGTCCGCCGGGAGGTGCCGCAACGACCAGGAGAACACGACGGCGACGGCGGCGCGGGGGTCGCCGTCCGCGTCGAGCAGGTCCAGCCGCCGCTGCTGGTCGGCGAGTTCGGTGACGAGGTCGGCGAGCGGGGTGGCGGGGCGGGCGGCGGCGAGCTCCGCTGCGACCCGCAGTGCCAGGGGCAGTCGGGCGCACTGCGCGGCGAGGGCGTCGACGGCGGCGGGTTCGGCCTCGGCCCGGGGGCCGACGAGCCGCCGCAGCAGGCTGCGGGCGACGGCGGCGGGCAGCAGGTCGAGGTCGAGGCGGTGGGCGCCCTCGCGGGCGACCAGCCCGGCGAGGCTGTCGCGGCTGGTGACCAGGACCGCGCAGGAGCCGGTGCCGGGGAGCAGCGGGCGGACCTGCTCGACGGTGGCGGCGTTGTCGAGAACGATCAGCATGCGCCGGCCCGCGACCTCGGTGCGGTAGCGCGCCGCGCGGTCGTCCTCCTCCAGCGGGATGTCCTGTCCGGACACCCCGAGCGCGGTCAGGAAGCGGCCCAGCGCGTCGAGGGCTGTCATGGGCCGCTCGGGGTCGTAGCCGCGCAGGTTCACGTACAACTGGCCGTCCGGGAAACGGTCCCGGGCGCGGTGCGCCCAGTGGACCGCCAGGGCCGTCTTGCCCACGCCCGCCGTCCCGGACACCGCCGAGACCACCACCGCCGTCGGCCGCTCCGCTGCCGCGACCAGGACCTTCTCCAGCCGCGCCAGTTCCTCCTCGCGACCGGTGAACCCCGCTGCCTCCATGGGCAGTTGCGCGGGCACGGCTCCGACGGTCCCGATGCCGTTGCCCGTGACCGTGCCTGTAGCTGTGCCCGTACCCGTGCTGGTGCCCGTGCCGGGCGGTGTGCGACGGGCGGCCGGTGCGGCGGCCCGCCCGCTCAGGATCGCCGCGTGTTCCCGCCGCGCCTCGGCCCCCGGAGCGGTTCCCAGTTCGTCGGCCAGCCGCTTCTGGAGGGCGGCGTAGCAGCCGAGCGCCTCCGGGGCCCGCCCGGCGGCGTGCAGACCCCGCATCAACGCCACGGCGAGCGGCTCGGTCAGCGGGTGCTCGGCGACCAGGACCGACAGCGTGTCGACAACCACGACGTGCCCGCCGACGCGGAGTTCGGCGTCCGCCCAGGCCAGCACGGCGTCGATGCGCTGGTGCAGCCAGCTCTCCCGGGTGCGTGCCGCCCAGTCGCCGGGGAGTCCGGCCAGCGGCTCGCCCTGCCACAGGCCCATCGCCTCCCGCAGGGTCGCCACCCGTACCGCATCGGAGCGGTCGGTCCGCCGGGCCCGCTCGACCAGGCTCCGGAAACGGTGCACGTCGACCAGGTCCCTGGGCACGTCGAGCCGGTAGCCTCCCGAGCCGCGCAGCAACGACGGTGCGCTGGGCGGGCCTTCGGCGCCGCCGGTGAGGTGCGGGGCCGCGTCCAGAAGGACACGGCGGATCCGGGCGATGTGGGCGTAGAGCGTGGCGCGCACCTGTGCGGGCGGGTCCTCGCCCCATACGCGGTCGATCAGCGTCTCGGCCGCCACCCAGCGGCCCGCGTCGACCAGCAGCGCCGCCAGGACCGTACGCCGTTTGGCGGGGCCCAGATCCACAGGGCGGGCCGCCGCCCATAACTCCACAGGCCCCAGCAGCCGAAATCCCGTCACGCCGTCTCCCCCGCCCCACCCTGCGCGCATCGCCCGTGCCCACCAGGCGTCACCCAACCACCCGGCCACCTGCGAGGCAAGGTTTACGCAAGGTTGTCGACCACCTCCCCCGTGCACCGTGTTCCTGGCGATCAACCGCCTCGCCGCACACGGACTCGGGTCCCGCGGGCGGGCCACCCGCTGATGGAGGAACACTGAGAACGAAGCGGATCGCGGACTGTCCGTCCGGAGGACCGTGCGGCCGCCTAGGGGTCAACGGTCCGGGCGGCCCCCGCGTGGTCCACGGCGACGACACGAGTCTCCTCGTGGTCTCCCGGGGCCGGCACGACGGCTCCCCGGCGAACACCGTGTACGGGCACGACGCCTCGAACGACCGGCGCGTGTGAACCCCTCCACGGCGCCAAGGACACTCCTCACGGTGCTCCTTGCGCTGACCGCGGACGGGCTGCTCCCACGGGGGTGAGCAGCCCGTCCGCGGGCCTGTGCGGCACGGTGCCCGGCAGACCGGGGATCGACGCCCCTGTCGGGGCGGCGGCGCAGCCGGCGCCTCATCCGCATCGCCGTCCCGGCTGTCGACGGCGTGTACGCCGTGGTCATCGATCGCCGCACCGGACGCCGCGAGGTCGCCGAGGGGCAGACCACGCTGGTCCACGAGCACGTCCAGTCCCGCCGGGCCGAGCCGGTCGGCTCCGATCGGCCCCGCTCCGCGCGCAGAACCCGCTGACCCGCCGTATCCCCCCGTCGGCCCCCGTCCGTCGGCCCCCGTCGGCCCCCGTCGGAGGCGACGAGCCTGGGGCGGGCCCGCCGCGCGCCCGCCCCGTCGAGGGCGACGGCTTCGCACCACCTTGACCGTGGCGCGTGGGGACGGCGGCGGACAGAGCGCTGCGTGAGGTCTGGACACTCCTCTGTGAGCGTGCTGTCATACCGCTGTCACAGAATTTCCAACGTTGAAAAGGTCGCTTGACCGAGCGTCCCGTCACCGGTGTGCGGTTGCCCTCCGCCGGCTTTCGGCCAGGAGCCCGCACTCCCGCCGGGCGTGGTCACGGCCTCTGTACGAGGAAGGGTTCGATGACACGAAACGCCACCCGCCGCCGAGCCAGAGTGTGGGCGCTGCTCGCCGCGGCGGCCCTGATCCTGCCCCCGAGCGGGCTGCTCCCCACCGCGGCGGCCGCGGAGCCGCCGACCGGCGCGTCGGCTCCCGCCGCCGAACAGGCCGCCGTCGAGACCCACGGCCTGAAGGGCGAGTACTTCACCATGTCGGCGCCCGGCGCCCGGGACTTCGACCGGCTCGGCGGCACCCTGCTCGACCCGCAGATCAACTTCTCCGGACTGACCGGCACCTTCCAGGAGCTGACCGGGCGGACCGAGCACACCACCGCGCGCTGGACGGGCCGGATCGAGGCACCGGTCACCGGTGACTACACCTTCTACGCCATCGGCGACAACGGATTCCGGCTCTATGTCGACGACCGGCCCGTCATCGACCACTGGGTGGGCGACTGGGACCGGGAGCAGACCAGCGCCGCCGTCCGGCTGACCGCCGGCGAGCAGCACGACTTCCGGCTGGAACTGTTCCAGGACACCGGTGGCGCCAACATGTACCTGCGCTGGTCCACCCCCGCCATGTCCAAGCAGATCGTGCCGATGTCCGCGTTCACCCCGCCGGCCGGCTTCGAGGTGTACCCGGTCGAGATGTCGGTCGCCGAGAACGGACGGCGGCTGCGCGCCCGGTTCGAGGGCAGGGTGGGCGGCCTCCAGGGCCTCAAGGACCATCTGAAGGTCGAGGCCGACACGACCGCCATGCCGATCAGGTCGGTGAAGGCCGTTCCCGGCGACCCCAGTTCCCTGTCCGTCGACCTCGCGGCGCCGATCCAGCGGAACCAACTGGTCAGGGCCTCCTACGACGGTGAGGGCGCGCTGACGGCCGGCGGCGAGAGCGTGCCGAAGGTCATCCGCTACGCCGACAACGCCTCCACCCACCGGCTCACCACCGAGTGGGGCGACGACCTCGACAGAAAGCACCCGCTCCCGGAGTACCCGCGACCCCAGCAGGTGCGGTCCCGGTGGAAGAACCTCAACGGCCCCTGGGAGTTCGGCGCGGCCGAGGCCGGAGAGGAGCCGGCCTTCGGCAAGAAGCTCGACGAGACGATCGTCGTGCCGTTCCCGGTCGAGTCCCAGCTGTCCGGTCTCGAGCGGCACGAGGACCACATGTTCTACCGCAGGCTCGTCGACGTGCCCGAGAGCTGGAAGGTCGGCAGGAGCAAGCGGTCCGACCGGCTCATGCTCAACTTCGGCGCCGTCGACTACCAGACCCGCGTCTACGTCAACGGCACGAAGGTCGCCGAACACACCGGCGGCTACAACGCCTTCAGCGCCGACATCACCGACGCGCTCAAGGGCACCGGCCCGCAGGAGATCGTCGTCGCCGTCACCGACACCGGAGGCGCCGACCAGCCCACGGGCAAGCAGTCGGCGAACCCGGGCGGCATCTTCTACACCCAGACGTCGGGCATCTGGCAGACCGTGTGGATGGAGCCCGTCGCGCCCGCCGCGATCGACGGCATCGTCACGACGCCCGACATCGACACCGGCGCCCTCGCGGTGACGGTGAACTCCGGGGACGCCTCCCCCGCCGCCCGCGTCGAGGCCGTCGCCCGCGACGCCCGCGGCAAGGTCGTCGGCAAGGTCACCGGACCGGCCGGCCGGGAGCTGCGCCTGCCGGTGGCGAAGCAGCACCTGTGGAGCCCCGACGACCCCTATCTCTACGACCTCGACGTCACGCTCACCGACGGCGGGTCCACCGACCGGGTCGGCAGCTACTTCGGCATGCGTGAGGTCGGCATCGAGAAGGTGGGTGGCTTCGACAAACTCGTCCTCAACGGCAAGCCGGTCTTCTCCCTCGCCACCCTCGACCAGGGATTCTGGCCCGACGGCCTCTACACCGCGCCCAGCGACGAAGCCCTCGCCTTCGACCTCGAGGCGCACAAGAAACTCGGCTTCAACGCCGTCCGCAAGCACATCAAGGTCGAGCCGCAGCGCTGGTTCTACCACGCGGACCGGCTCGGCCTGCTGGTCTGGCAGGACTTCGTCTCCGGGAACCTCACGAACGCCACCGGCCAGAAGGCCTTCGTCGACCAGGGCAAGGAGATCGTGCGCCAGCACCACAACTCGCCCTCCGTCATCGGCTGGATCGTCTTCAACGAGGGCTGGGGCGAGTGGAACCGCGAGGAGACCGGCCGCATCGCCGAGTCCGTCCGGGCCGCCGACCCGTCCCGCGTCGTCAATGCCCACAGCGGCGTCAACTGCTGCAACTCCAAGGGGGATTCGGGCAAGGGCGACATCGTCGACCACCACGACTACAACAACACCGACCCCGCCTTTCCCGAAGGCGACGGCCGGGCGGCCATGGACGGTGAGCACGGCGGCTTCGTCCTGCGCACGCCGGGCCACATGTGGCCGGGCGCCCCGACGGTGATCTACAGCGGTGTCGACACCAAGGAGGAGCTGACCCGCAGGTACGTCGAGAACACCGGGCGGTTCTATGTCGAGCAGGCCGGCGCCGAACTGTCGGGTTCGGTGTACACGCAGATCACCGACCTGGAGAACGAGCTGAACGGCCTGTTCACCTACGACCGCCGTGAGATCAAGGTCGATCCCGACCAGGTGCGGAAGATCAACCGCGAGGTGATCGCCGCCGGCGCCGCAGCGGGCCGAGCGGTCCCGCCGAAGGGCGGCGGGCGCTGGAGCCTCGACGAGGGCGCCGGCACCACAGCGCGGGACGAGGGCCCGAACGCCAGGTCTCTCACCCTCCGCGAGGGTGCCTCCTGGACCCCCGGCGTCAGCGGCAGCGCCCTGAAGTTCGACGGTCGGAAGCAGTACGCCGAGACCGCGGGACCGGTGCTCGACACCGCCGGCAGCTACTCGGTGTCCGCCTGGGTCCGGCTCGACGCGATCCCCGGCAACTATGCCACCGCGGTCAGCCAGGACTCCCGCGCCACGGCCAACTCCTTCTACCTGCAGTACGGCCACGGCACGTTCGCCTTCAGCACGCCCGGCGAGCACCGCGCCCAGGTGTCCGTCGCCGCGGAGACGGGCCGCTGGTACCACCTGGTGGGCGTGCGGGACGCCACGAGCAACCAGATCCGGCTGTACGTCGACGGAAGGCTCGCGGCGACGGCCACCGGCGGCTCCGCACTTCCGAGCACCGGTCCGCTGACCGTGGGGCGCGCCCACTGGGACGGCGCGGACGTCGACTTCTGGAACGGCGCGGTCGACGAGGTGCACGCCGTCGACCGGGCGCTCGACGCCGAGGAGGTGAGCGGCCTCTACGCGGAGGAGAAGCCCTGAGGCACCGCGTTCGACGGACGGTGGCGGCCTTGCCTCTCACGGGGCGAGGCCGCGCCCGTGTTCGGCAGCGGCTCAGGGCTGCCGCGACGGCGCTCGGACGCGCCGCCCGCGCTTGCCCCGCGCGCTTTCGCACGCCCCACCGATATACGTAGTTCCTTCTCACCGACCCGATGTTTTCGACATTGCCGATTTTCGGTGCGCTCGCGTGCTGCACCATGTGGAACATTCCGGATTTCACCCGCGCGACCTCTTGCGTCCGCGGGTGAAAGCGAATGGGGGACGAATGTTTCAAGGGAATCGGAAGTTCATCCGCGGACTGGTCACGGCGGCGTCGCTGGGTCTGCTGAGCCTGTCGGTCGGCACCCCGTCGGCCTCGGCAGCGGCATCGACCACCCAGGTGGCCTGCTCCGACTACACGAACAGCAAGGTCTGGCAGACGAGCGCGCAGTGGTCCCGGGTCTCCGAAAGGGTCTGCCTGGAATGGACGGCGGCCTCGGCGGACGGCTCGCGGCTGGTGCGCGGCCGGTGGCAATTCCGCGTCGACTGGCCGACCGACTGCTCCTTGAGTGTCGGACTCCCGCCGGCCGGTGGAATTTCCTGCCCGGCCGGGCGCGCGGTGAAAAACCCGAGCATGACATTCAAGAACGTGATCATCGACGGCGGCTGGCGGGCCGGTTCGGGCCCGACCTCGACCGGCCGCTGCTCCAGCCGGAACTGGTACTCCAGCCGCATGCAGCAGTCGACGTACGTGCGCACCTGTAACGGCCCCTGGATGCGGGGCTCCCGGGGCAGCTCCTTCACCATCTCCATGTCGGCCCAGGGGGACGTGGCCGACGACGGCGACGGCCAGAAGCTCCTCGGCAACTGGATCCGCCAGTCGTGGACCTTCCCGTCACGCTGAGGATCAGTAGGTCCCCGGCGCCAGAGAGCGGTCCCGGTGGCCGGGGGAAGGTCTCCCCCGGCCACCGGGACCGCTGCCGTCGCCGGCCGGGCCGGGCCGGGCCGGGCCGGACCCGGGTCACGGTGCCCAGGGCGCCTCCACGGACCATGTCGTGTCCTCGGTGAACAGGGCGGGGTTGTCCCATGTATGTGTGCCGCCCGGCGTGGCCAGCCACAACTCGGCGTTGTAGTGGCGCAGATACTGCTCCGGGAAGTTGTACGCGGACAGCCGCACGGCGCCGTTCGCGCCGCGGGCGGGGCAGAAGGTGGCGTCGGCGCGGAACAGGTCGGTGCTGCCGGACTCCTTGTAGACGCGGTACTCGCGGTGCCTCAGGTACTGGCCGGGGTAGTTGCGCGACTCGAAGCTGTAGCAGCCGCTGTCGGCCAGGCCCGGGACGATCCTCCAGGTGGCGTCGTTCTTCAGCAGCGCGTCGCTGCCTGCCGTGACGACCTCCGTGAAGCCCGCGCCGTCCCTGTGGCGCAGGTACCGGTCGGTGTGGCCGGGTGTCGTCACCCGCAGCGACCTGTACTGGTCGACGGGAAGCGTGACCGGGGTGGTCGAGGCCTGGGAGGCGTCGATGAGCGCGCGGTTGGCGGCCCTGACCCGGGCCTCGTCGACCTTGACGACCTGGCGGTCGTAGGTGAGCAGGCCGTTGGCCTCGTTCTCGACGTCGGTGATCTCGGTGTAGACCGACGCCGACAGGCCGCGCGGCATGCGCACTTCGCGGATCGCGTCCAGCAGGCCGACGAACCGGTTGTTCAGGTGCGCCAGGTCGGGCTGGTCCTCGTAGCTGAAGCCGCCGCCGGGGAACCACTCGTGTCCGGCGACCTTGAACCCGAGCCCGCCGAACTCGCCGAGCACGGCGGCACGGGTGGCACTGGGCACGGTGGTGCCGGGGCCGACGTAGACGTGGTGGTCCACGACGTCGCCGTTGCCGCCGTCGACCGAGCCGCAGCAGTTGACGCCGCTCATGTTGTTCACCAGGCGCGTCGGGTCGTACGCCTTGACCCTGTCGGCGATGCGGGCCTGGTCGTACTGGCCCCAGCCCTCGTTCTGGTCGACCCACATCACCAGGGAGGGCGAGCTGCGGTGCTGGTCGATGACGCGGTCGTACTCGGCCTCCCACTGGGCGCGCGCCGCGGTGTCGGGGGTGCGCAGGTCCATGGCCGGCATGTCCTGCCAGACGAGCAGGCCGAGCCGGTCGGCCCAGTAGAACCAGCGCTGCGGTTCGACCTTGATGTGCTTGCGGACCATGTTGAAGCCCAGGTCCTTGTGCTTCTGGAGGTCGTACCGCAGGGCCGCGTCGGTGGGCGCGGTGTAGATGCCGTCCGGCCAGTAGCCTTGGTCGAGGGTGCCGGTCTGGAAGACGAACTTCCCGTTCAGGAGCGGGCGTTGCATGCCTCCCACACGGGCCAGGCCGATGGTGCGCATGCCGGTGTAGCTGCCGACGGAGTCGACGGTCGTGGTGCCGGCGAGCAGGTCGGCCCTGACCTCGTAGAGGAACGGGTCGTCGGGGCTCCACAGGTGCGGGTTCGGCACGGGCACGGTGAACTCGGAGCCGACGGCGCCGGTGGCGGTGCCCACGGTGGTGCCGCCGGTGGAGACCGTGACGCGGGCCTGGTGGCCGCTGGTCCCGGTGCCCCGGACGGTCACCTTGAGGCGGCCGTTCGCCGGGTCCGGAACCAGGTCGAGGCGGCTGACGTACGCGGGCGCGGTCGGCTCCAGCCACACCGTCTGCCAGAGGCCGGACGCGGCGGTGTAGAAGATGCCGCCCCCGGCGTGCGGGGCGACGTCGTTGATGCGCTGCTTGCCGACCGCCTGGGAGCCGGTCTGGGTGGGGTCCCAGACGGAGACGACGAGGGTGTTGGTGCCGCCGCCGTTCAGCAGGTCGGTGATGTCGTAGGAGAAGGCGTCGTAGCCGCCGCTGTGGGCGGCTCCGGCCTGACGGTCGTTGACCCAGACCGTGGTGCGCCAGTCACCGGCGCCGAAGTTGAGCTGGACCCGTCGGCCGTTCCAGTTCGGCGGGACCGTGAAGGTGCGCTTGTACCAGAGCTTGTCGTTCTGGGTGATCTTGCGCTGGATGCCGGAGAGCGCGGACTCCGCGACGAACGGAACCCGGATCTGCTCGGTGAACGAGGCTGGCCGGCCCGCGTCCGCCGAGGTGACCGCGAAGTCCCAGATGCCGTTGAGGTTGGCCCAGTCCGGGCGGGTCAGCTGCGGGCGGGGATATTCGGGCAGGGGCGTGTCGGTGGGGACCTGGTTCGTCCACGGGGTGGTCATCGGCGACGGCTTGGGTGTCCACGCCTGTGCGGCCGCCGGGGCGGCGGTGGCGGTCAGTGCCGTGCCGCCGATCAGGGTGAGCGCGGCGAGCACGGTGGTGACCCACCGCGCTCGCCGTCCCCTTCGGGCGAACGGCCTTCGGCCTGCGGGTACTCGACGCATCGTGCCTCCTTGACTCGTGGGGTGGGGAGACGTGCGCGTGCGGAAGGCGGCCGGGGGGAGGCCCGGCCGCCTGGCACCGGACGCGGTGCCGGGGCGGGGGCCGGCGGGGGCCGGCTGGCCTCCGCCGGCGTCCGGGGCCTGCTCGGGGCCTGCTCCGGGACTGCCAGGTGTTCGCCCGGGCTTGTGCAGGCTTGGGCGGGCTTGGGCGGGGCGTGCTCCGGGCCGGTCCGGGGCCGGTTCACATGAGTTGTCGGCGACGGCCCAGCCAGGTCTGGGCGATGACGACCACCGCCAGGAAGCCACCGCTGACGACCTGCTGGTAGGAGGAGTCGAGCGAGCCGATCTGGTTGATGACGTTCTGGATCACCTTCAGCAGCAGAACCCCGACCAGCGAGCCGCTGACATATCCGAGCCCTCCGCTCAGCAGGGTGCCGCCGATGACGACGGCGGAGATGGCCTCCAGTTCCATGCCGCCGCCCAGAATGGTCACGCCGGAGGCGAGCCAGGCGGCGTTGAGGGCGCCCGCCAGTCCGGCGAGCAGTCCCGACAGGGCGTAGACGAGGATCTTGGTGCGGGCCACCGGCGCGCCCATCAGGGCGGCGGCGTCCTCGTTGCCGCCGACCGCGTAGACGTGCTGCCCGAACCGGGTCCGGCGCAGGACGACGGCTCCGGCGACGAACAGGGCCAGCGTGATCCACACCGGGTTGGCGAGGCCGAGGGTGCTGCCCTGGCCGAGCTCGGCGAGGAAGGAACCCTTGGCGATCAGGTAGGTGTCGGCGCCCTCGTCGGTGAGCGCCAGCATCAGCCCGCGCGCGCCGAGCATGGCCGCGAGCGTGACGATGAAGGGCGCGAGGCGGGAGCGGGCGACCAGCAGGCCGTTGACGACGCCGATCAGCCCGCAGACGGTGAGCGGCAGCAGCAGCGCCACCAGCGTGCCGTGCCGCGACCCCCAGGCCGCCAGCACGCCGCCGAGGGCGAACAGGGAGCCGACGGACAGGTCGATCCCGCCGGTGATGATGACGAAGGTCATGCCGAGCGCGACGATCGCCAGGAAGGCCGAACCGGTCGCCATGTTGCTGATGTTGTCGCCGGTGGCGAAGGAGTCGAAGGAGAACGACGCCACCAGGGAGACGATGAGCAGGACGGCCAGCGCTCCGTGCTGCTGGACCAGGGCGCTCAGCCGTTCGGAGCGCGCGGAGCCCACCGGACGGGCGTCCTTCGGCGGTTCGATACCGGCAGTGGTCACGGGTACGTCCGTGTTCGTGGTGGTCAACGCTTCCCCCGTCCCCGCGCCGCGTAGACCGCGGCGATGATCACGATGGCCTGGGCGATCTGGGTCCAGGAGGGCGGCAGGTCGTGCTTGATGAGGGTGGCGGTGAGGAGCTGGATGAGGACGGCTCCCGCCACGGTGCCGCCGATGTTGACCCGGCCGCCGGTCAGCGGGGTCCCGCCGACGACGACCGCGGTGATCGCGGACAGCTCCATCAGGTTGCCCAGCGAGGTGGGGTCGCTGGCCTGGAGGCGGGCGGTGGCCAGTACGCCCGCGACCGCCGCGAGGAGCGCGCAGACGACGTACACGATGATCAGCACGCGGCGTACGGGCAGGCCTGCGAGCTGGGCGGCGGGGCGGCTGTCGCCGATGGCGAGGAGCCGGCGTCCGAAGGTGGTGCGGCGCACGACGAAGGCCACCAGCAGCGCCAGGACCGCGGCGATGAGGATCAGGTACGGGACACCGAGGACGTCCCCGGAGCCCAGGGAGGCGAGCGAGGGGTTGCGCACGTCCTTGAGCTGCGGCAGCAGCACCAGGGCGAGTCCGCGACCGCCGACCATGAGCGCCAGCGTGGCGACGATCGGCTGCACTCCGACGAACGCGACCAGCGCGCCGTTGGCCAGCCCGACCCCCGCGGCGAACAGCGCGACCACCAGCAGCGCGGGCAGCAGCCCGTAGCCGAGGTAGAGAGCGGTCACCGAGGCCGCCAGTGCCATCACGGCGCCCACCGACAGGTCGACGCCCTCGGTGCCGATGACCAGGGCCATGCCGAGGGCGACGATGATGACGGGGGCGACCTGGACGGCCTGGGTGCGGAAGTTCTCCGCGGTCAGGAAGTGCGGGGTGATGACGGTGTTGACGACGAGCAGCGCCGCCACACCGGCGTAGACACCGTAGGTCTGGAGCCACTGCACGAGGCGGGTCCTGTCCAGCGGGGCGGTGCGCAGGGCGGCTTCAGCCATCGACGGCCGCCTCCTCGCCCGCGTCCCGCGCGGTGCCGCTCCCGGCGATGCTCCGCATGAGTTCGTCCTCCGTGACGTCGTCGCCGGTCAGCTCGCCGACGACGGCGCCGTCCTTCAGTACGACCACGCGGTCGGACCCTTCGACGAGTTCCTCCAGGTCGGAGGAGATGAGCAGGACGCCCAGGCCGTCGGCGGCCAGTTCGTCGACGAGTTTCTGCACCTCGGCCTTGGCGCCGACATCGATGCCGCGGGTCGGCTCGTCGAGCAGCAGCACCCTGGGGTTCATCGCGAGCCAGCGGGCGAGCAGCACCTTCTGCTGGTTCCCGCCGGAGAGTTCGCCCACCTTCTGATGCGGTGAGGACGCCTTGATGCGCAGCCGCTCGACGAAGGTGTCGACGACGCTGTCGACGCGGGCCTCGGAGACCAGCCCGAAGCGGGAGAGCCGGGGCAGCACGGCGAGTGCGATGTTCTCCCGCACGGACAGGCCGGGGACGATGCCCTCGCTCTTGCGGTCCTCGGGCAGCAGGCTGATCCCCGCGCGGATGGCCGCCGCGGTCGAGCCGGCGCGCAGCGGCACCCCGGCCACCGTGACGCCGCCCGAGCGTGCGGGCAGGGCTCCGGCGATGGTCTTCGCGGTCTCGGTACGTCCGGAGCCGAGCAGTCCGCCGAGGCCGACGACCTCGCCGGGGCGGATGCCGAGGGAGACGCCGTGCAGCTTGTGCGGCACCGTCAGGTCCGAGGCGGTGAGCACCGGTTCGGCGTCGGCGCTGCCGTGGCCGCCGGTGAACTTGGTGAGGCCCTCCGCGCGGACCTCCCCCAGGTCCCGGCCGAGCATCGTCGACACCAGGGAGAGGCGGTCCAGATCGGCGAGCCGGCCGTGGTGCACCCGCCGGCCGTCGCGCAGCACGGTGACGGTGCTGCACACGGCGTACAGCTCGTCCAGGCGGTGGCTGACGTAGACGACCGCGATGCCCGCGTCCCGCAGGTTCCGGATCACCGAGAACAGGGTCTCGACCTCACGCGGTTCGAGGGAGGACGTCGGCTCGTCCATGACGACGACCCGCGCATCGGTGGCGACCGCCCGCGCCAGGGCGACCATCTGCTGGGCGCCGACCCCGAGGGTGCGCAGCGGCCTGCGGACGTCCACCCGCACCCCGTAGGTGCTCAGGGTCCGTTCGGCCTCGCGGTTCATGCGGCCCATGTCCAGCACGCCGAACCGGTTGCGCGGCTCGCGCCCCAGGAACAGGTTGCGCGCGACGCTGAGCAGCGGGATCAGGTTGACCTCTTGGTAGATGGTCGAGATCCCGGCCTTCTGGGCCTCCAGCGGGGTGGCGAAGGAGACCTTGCGGCCCTGGAGGACGATCTCGCCGGCGTCGGGCCGGTACACGCCGGTGAGGAGCTTGATGAGGGTCGACTTGCCGGCGCCGTTCTCGCCGATCAGGGCGTGGACCTCACCGGCGTGCAGGGTCAGGTCCACGTCGTCCAGGGCCCGGACGCCGGGGAAGGTCTTGCTCAGTCCGCGGACGGCGAGCACTTCGCCGGGGGGTGCCACCTGCGCCTCCAGGATGCGATGCGGTGCGGTGTCGTACGGTGCGATGCGGGTCGTGCGATGCGGTGCGGTGCGGTGTCGTACGGTGCGGGCCGGTGCAAGAGTGACGGAGAGCGGGAGGGCCCGCGGTGGGTGGAGCGGGCCCCCGACGGGTGATCAGTAGGCCTTGCCGATGCCCGACTTGGCGTTGTCCGCGGTGTAGGCGCCGTCCTCGATGACGATGTCCTGGGCGACGCTCTCACCCTTGGTGAAGGTGTCCAGCGTCTGGAAGGCCAGCGGTCCGAAGCGCGGATTGGACTCGACGACCCCGCTGATCCAGCCGTCCACGATGCCCTGCACGGCGTTGCGGGTGCCGTCCACGGTGACGATCTCGACGGCGCCCGCCTTCTTGCCCGCGCCCTTCAGCGCGGCCACCGCGCCCAGACCCATCTCGTCGTTCTCGGCGTAGATCCCCTTGATGCCGGGCTTCGACTGGATGAGCTGCTCGGTGACCTGCTGACCCTTCTCGCGGGCGAAGTCGCCGGTCTGCTCGAAGACCACCTTCAGGTCCGGCGCCTTCTCGGCGATCCGGTCCTTGAAGCCCTTGGTGCGCTCGGTGGTGACGTTGTTGCCCGCCGAGCCGAGGAGGATCGCGACCTCGCCCTTGCCGCCGGTCGCCTCGATCATCTGGTCGGCGGCGCGCCGCCCCTGCTCGACGAAGTCGGAGGCGATGAACGAGACGTAGTCCTTGCAGGCCGTGGCATTGATCTTGCGGTCGATCGTGACGATGGGGACCTTCTTGGCCGCGGCGGCCTGGAGCACCGGATCCCAGCCGTCGGAGTTGAGCGGGGCGATGACCAGCAGGTCGGCGCCCTTCGCCAACAGGTCCTGGACGTCGCTGATCTGCTTGGAGAACTGCGACTGGGCGTTGGCCGTCAGCAGCTTGACGCCCCGCTTCTTCGCCTCGTCCTTGATGGACTGCGTCTCGGCGATGCGGAACGGGTTCGCCTCCTTCTCCGACTGGGAGAAGCCGACGGTGGCGTTCGCGAGGTCGAGTTTCTTGCCGCCGTACGCGTCGACGGTGCAGGTCTTGCCGCCCGCCGCGGGCGTGGCGACCTTCTGCGCGGCGTCGGCGGCGGCCGAGGACTTGGTGTCGCTCGAGGTGTCGTCCTCCGACTTCGCGCAGGAGGTGGCGGTCAACGCCACCGCCGCGGCCAGGGAGACGACCACGGGACGGGCGAGGAGACGACGACGGTGAGTGGTGCGCTGCATGGTGACCCCGATCCGGGCGACGCGGAAAGAACACTGGGGAGGTGGTGAGCGAGCAGAGGTCGAGCAAGGTCGAGCAGGTCGTGCCGTAGCCGAGCAGTAGCCGTGCCGAGAAAAGTGCTTCTCCCCTGGCGGGAAAGGTCGTTCGACCCGCCGCACAGAGGTTTTTACATCGTTGGAAGAGTGCTGTAAACCCCCTGTGCACGCACGGTGCGGGGCTCGGCGCGAGCGAATCGGCCGGCACCACCCGCCCCTGCGCTCCCATCTGCGACGGAGACGAACACGCCACGGCCAAGGATTTCCGGTACCTCCGCGGCCCCGCCGAGCGACCGCAACGTCCGCGAGGGCGCGCCGCCCGGGGCCGGGCCGCTCAGGAACGCACCCGCAAAGAGCAACGCCTCTTCAGCACGGCCGAGTCGGCGAATCGTTCGACCGCGGACATGGCAGAGCGCGTGACCGTCCGGTCAACCCGACCGGTTCAGCGCGCACTTGACCGGAGCGGCGAGACAGCCCCCATGCCCCCGTGCCCCGCAGGCCTTGTGGGGTTCTGGCGGAAGGCGACGCGCACGCGCGCCTCCCGGGAGGTCACCCGCCTCCGCCGCCGTTCCGCGCCGCCCGGCCCAGGGTGCTCTCCCGCTCCACGAGGCGATGGCCCGCCCGGACCCGGCGCGGCTCGGGCATCTCGTTGCCGCCGAGCCGCGCCAGCACCGACTCGACCGCGAGACGGCCGATGGCCTCCTTGTCCGGCGACACGGAGGTGAGGGTCACCGCGCCGAAGCGGCCCTCGACCACGTCGTCGAAGCCGACGACGGCGATGTCCTCGGGGACGCGCAGTCCCCGCTCGTGCAGGACACGCATCGCGCCGATGGCCATCGGATCGTTGTAGGCGAAGACCGCGTCGGGTCGCCGTCCGGAATCCAGGATGCGGCTCATGGCGGCGGCCCCGTCCGCGTGGCCCCATCCGTCGGTGGCGGCGACGAGCCCGTCGTCGGCCGGGAGGCCGGCCGCGGTCAGCTCCTCGCGCCAGCCGCGCACGCGCAGTTGCGCGGGCTCACTGCGGCCGCGCCGGGCACCGATGAACGCCACCTCCCGCCGCCCGAGCCCGTTCAGATGCCGGACGGCGGCGCGGGCGGCGGCGACGTTGTCGATGGCGATGTGGTCGTACGGCAGGTCGTAGTCGCGTTCGCCGAGCAGCACCAGCGGTACGTTCTCCGCCCGGTCGCGCAGGTCCTCGGTCTCGAGCTCGATCGGACTGAGGATGAGGCCGTCGATGACCCGCGCCCGAAAACCCTGGCTGACCAGGATCTCCTGCTCGCGGTGTCCCCCGGTGTGGTCGAGCAGCACGATGTAGTCGTGTGCGGCGGCGGCGTCGATGACGGCGGCCGCCAGCTCGGCGAAATAGGGGTTGCCGAGTTCGGGCAGGGCGAGCGCGATGATGCCCGTACGCCCTTTGCGCAGGTGCCGGGCGGCCAGGTTGGGCCGGTAGCCGAGCGCGTCGATGGACCGCTGGACACGCTCGCGCATGGCGGGCGTGACGTGCTGGTAGTTGTTGACCACGTTGGAGACGGTCTTGATGGAGACCCCCGCGTGCGCGGCGACGTCCTTGAGGCTGACCCGCACGGCATTCCCTTTCGCAGCGTCCCGACGGGATGACGGCCGGTCCGACGGGATGATGGCCGGTGCGGCTACGGGATCGTCACCGTGGGCGAGCGCCGAGCCCCCATACTTGACTTTTACAACGTTATACAGGCGTTCTCGCCACACTGACAAGGCAGGGGACGGACGGCCCCCGCACGGGGTGCGAGCGCCCGTCCGGCGGGCTGGACCACGGGATCCGGGACCGTGCCACACCACCGGAAGCAGTACCGCCCGTGAACGGGTCGGGAGCAGTGTCGTCCGTGAAAGGGTCACCGGTCTACCGCCGAGACGGGGAGGCGCGCGCCGCCGAAGGCTGCCGGTCAGCCCGTCCGCGGCGGCGGCTCCTGCCGCGCCCCGGCGGGCCCGGCCGACGCGCCGCGCACCGGCCCCTCGACTACAGTTTCCCCTGAGACGCGCTCCTACGGTCGCCGTTCGCCGCTGACCTGGCCGTCCCCCTGTGTGCGTCCCCCTGCTGGGCGCGGCACGGTTTTCGACCCGATTCGAGCATCGAACCCGCCCACCGCGGGGTTCCGGTAAGGCACGAGAGGGAAACGTCATGCCCTTTGCTTCCGCCAAGGACGGCACGAGCATCTTCTTCAAGGACTGGGGCTCGGGACAACCGGTCGTGTTCTCCCACGGCTGGCCGCTCACCGCCGACGCCTGGGATCCGCAACTGAAGCTGATGGCGGACAACGGATTCCGGGCCATCGCCCACGACCGGAGAGGCGGCGGCCGCTCAGGACAGAGCTGGGACGGCAACAACCTCGACACCTACGCCGACGATCTCGCCGCGGTCATCGAGGAACTCGACCTGCACGACGCGATTCTGGTGGGTCACTCCACCGGCGGCGGTGAAGTGACCCGCTACATCGGGCGACACGGTTCCAGCCGTGTCGCCAAGGCCGTCCTGGTCGGCGCCATCCCGCCGCTGATGCTGAAGACCGACGCGAATCCGGAGGGGCTGCCGATCGAGGTCTTCGACGAGATCCGTGCGGGCGTGACAGCGGACCGCTCCCAGTTCTACCGGGACCTCAGCGCGCCCTTCTTCGGCGCCAACCGCGACGATTCGACCGTCACCCAGGGAACGCGCGACGAGTTCTGGCTGTGGGGAATGACGGTGGGCATCAAGGGCGCCTACGACTGCATCAAGGCGTTCTCCGAGACGGACCTCACCGAGGACCTCAAGAAGATCGACGTCCCGACACTGATCGTGCACGGTGACGACGACCAGATCGTTCCCATCGTCGCTTCGGGCGACAAGAGCTCGCAGCTCGTCAAGGACGCGGTGTACAAGGTGTATCCCGGTGCGCCCCACGGGCTGTCCCTGGTTCCGAAGTTCGCCGAGAGGTTCAACGCGGACCTTCTCGAATTCGCGCGCGGCTGAGCTACGGCGCCGGGAAGGGCACGGCCGGATCCCGTTCGAAGACGGCCATGGTCCGGCCTTGGCCGTCGTAGTCGTCGACGATCTTCACCGCGAAGCCGAGACTGCGGTGGAACGCGATCGAGCCGGTGTTCGTGACCGACGTGATCGCCTTCAACCGCCGTGCGCCATGGCGGTGCGCCGCTTCGGCGAACGCCGCGTACAGACGGCGCCCGAGACCCGTACCACGGGCGTCGTCCCGCGTGGCGATCAGATGCACGTATCCGGTGCCCTCCGGCGTCACGAACCCGAAGACGTACCCGCGGATGCCGTCCTCGGCCCGGGCGACCAGGCAGGTGGAGCCGAACTCCTGCACCAGTGCCAGAAGGTGCAGCGCTCGAAGGTCGCGTTCGCCCCAGTATCGGGCGTGATCGGTCAGGACCTGGTGAAAGTCGGCCACGCCGGCCGGTGCGATCTGTATGGCCATGGTGACGATCATGGCAGGCGTCCGGGCGTCGATGCCGGTTGATGCCGGTTGATGCCGAACGCCCGCCCGGATCAGGTGCGTCGGGCTGCTCGCTCAACGTCCCGGCCGCCGGAAGTGGGCGTAGGGCGGGTACGGCTTGAAGCAGACCAACACCTCCGAGGGGTGCCCGCCGCCGGGTTCCTGGACCAGTGTCGGGAGAGTCGTCATCAGGGCCGAGCGGCCTTGGGTGACGCCCTTCTGGCGCGGGCCCCAACCCGCAGCGTGGGCAAGGGAGACGGAGGCCTCGGCGAACACCTCGCGGTCGCCGAACAGGAAGAACGTACGGGCGTGGGTGGCGTGCCGCAGCTCGTCCCGGGAGACGGCCCGGCCGCCGCGCTCCCGCCGTCCGGCGGCGTCCCTGGCCGTGCGTTCCTCGACGGTGCCGACGGTCAGCGGAGTGCCGTTGACCAGCTTGCGCCGCAGCTCGGGCCACTTGCTGGGACGCAGACCGAGTGTGTCGTGGACCAGGACGAGATCGACCGGCGTGCCGAAACCCTCGTCGGGCCGAAGGCTGTCGCGCAGGGGCACATGGACGATCGTGTGCCGGGAGTAGGCGGCGAAGGAGAACAGACCCGCGAGCCGGTTCAGCCCGTCATGGTCGCCGAGCAGCAGACCGATGGGCTCCGGGGCGCTCAGCGATGTGTGACGAAGGGGCTTCCCCGGCTGGACGACACGGTGTTCGTGCGGCCCGGTCCGGGGCCTGAACTGTTGCAGCCTCAGCCGCATACGGAGTACCTCATCGCCTCAGGATCGCGGGCGGTGCGGCTTCCGGGCAACGGAGATTCCGCCCGCGACGGGATCAGCGGGCGTCACCGCCGGTCGCGCATGCTTGCGCATGCCGCGCCGAGTGGGTCGGCGGTGAGGCGGGGTGTCGCCCCGCCACTGCGCTCGGTCCCGGAGCCGGGATGCCGGCGTGCCCTGCGGTCAGTCCCAGAGCCGTGGCACATCGGACCGGTCCTCGACGGCCTGTGCGGCGTCGAGGACGAGGTCCTCCTCGAAGCGGCCGCCGATCAACTGCACGCTGAACGGAAGGCCGTTCTCGACGTGCGCCGGCACGGTGACCGCGGGGAAGCCGAGGACGGGCACGGCGGTCATGGGCCACATGGCGGGGAACAGCTGCAGCGCGCGGTCCCGGTCCGTGATGTCGGCGTCCTGCTCGAAGGGGGGTTCGGCGCACACCGGAGTGAGCAGGATCCGGTCGCCGCCCAGGAGTTCCTGGAGCCGGGTGACGAGCGTCGCCCGCCGCGCCCATCCGTTGATGTAGGTCTCCAGGTCGGGCCGCTCGCCCCACAGTTCGGCGGCGGCCGCGAAGTGGCCTTCCAGCGCGGTGCGGATGTCGTCCCCGCCGAGCTGGTGGACCACGGGCAGCATCGGACGGATGTCCTCGGTGATCAGCAGCGCCCACAGCCGCGCGGCCTCGGCCAGCAGGGGCAGTTCGGCCACCTCGTCGACCGCGTGCCCGGCGTCGGCGAGGTGCGCGGCCGCCCGGTCGAGCGCGCGGTCGACGGCCGGGTGGTTCTTGACCGTGCCGTTGCCGCGAACGAGGCGCACCCGTGCGGGGCCCGCGGGCCGCGTCCGCGGGGGCACGGCCGGGACACCGGCGGAGTCGCGCAGGTCCGGTGTGGTCATGGCGTGCAGGGCGAGGCGCGCGTCCGCCACGGTCCGGGCCAGCGGGCCCTGCACCGCGCAGGAGTGCACGGTGGGCGGGAAGTCGAGCTGGACCGGCCCCGCGGGGGTGTCGGCATAGGCGGGCGGGGCCCAGTCGGAGATCCGGCCGACGGTGGGGCGTACCCCGACGACGCCGCAGCAGGCGGCCGGGAAGCGAATCGAGCCGCCGATGTCGTTGCCCTGGGCCAGCGGCGTCATTCCGGCGGCCAGGCTCGCGGCGGCCCCGCCGCTGGACCCGCCGGGGGTGCGTGCGGCGTCCCAGGGATTGAGGGTGCGTCCGTGCAGTTCGTTGGTGGAGAACCAGCGGAAGGAGAAGGCGGGTGAGTTGCTCCGGCCGAGCGGTACGGCGCCGGCGGCGCGCAGGGCGGTGACGCAGGCGGCGTCGCCCTCGGCGGGGCGGTGGGCGAGGGCGGGAACCCCGTTGCTGGTGGCGTGGCCCCGCTGCTCGGTGTTGATCTTGATGGAGACGGGCACGCCGTGCAGGGGCCCCAGCTCGGCGCCCGAGACGGTCCGTTCGTCCGCCCGGCGGGCCTCCGCCAGCGCCTCCTCGGGCCGCAGCTCCACCAGGGCGTTCAGTCGGGGGTTGGTCTCCTCGATGCGTTCCAGGCAGGAGCGCACCAGTTCGGTGGAGGAGATCTCACGAGCCCGGACGGCGGCGGCGAGTTCGGTCGCGGAAAGCTGCCACGGCTGGGTCGGGCGGGGAGAAGTCGCCATCGGATACCTCTTCGCTTGCGGGGGCCCTGCCCGGCGGCGGCACGGGCGGGCGTCGGTGGGTGAGGCCGGGGAGGAGACGGTCGGAGACGGGCGGAGCGGCAGGGAGGGGCGAACGGCACCCGGGCGGGTTCGTGCGGCGGGCCGGTCGCCGCCGGGACCGGGCGGAAGCACGGCCGCTCCCGCACCGCCGGGCGGGCGGAGACTCCGATCGCCCGGCCTGCGTCCACCGTCGCACCGGACGGAGCGGGGTGGCGCGCCGACCCTCACCGGTCACGGCGGGGCACAGGCACAGGTACAGGTACAGGTACAGGCGGAACGCCGACACCGACGCCGTCCGTCATAAAACAGCGTTTTATTTCGTGGCCAGCCTGCGCCCGGGCAACCTCGGGTGTCAAGCCCCGCCGTCGGTGTCAGTCCGCGGGCGGCGCGCCACGCAGCAGGGCGGCCACCGCGAGCAGGGCGCGCGCGGCGCGCTCCTCGGGCCAGCCCTCCGGATCCTCCAGCGTGCTGAGCCAGTACCCCCGGGTGAGCAGATGGAGGATGTCGCCGGCGAGTGCCGCGTCGGGCAGGCCGGCCTCGGCGGCCAGGGCGCTCAGCTCGTCGCGGTTGCGCCGGGAGGTGGCGCGCCGGACGTCCTCGACCGCCGGGCCGGCATCGGGCCCCTCGCTCGCGATCTCCATCAGGAGCCGGCGCAGGATCTCGTCGTCGGGCTCGGTGGTGCACATCCACTTCAGCGCGGCCTCCAGGCGGGCCTCGCCGGTCATACCGACGAGCGCGCCGTCCATCTGGGCGCCCCACTCCCGCTCCGCCCACCGCATGGCATTGATCATGAGAGCGGACCGGCTGGCCACATAGTTGGTCACCATGGCCGTCGAGCCGCCCAGCCGGGCGGCGACGGCCCGGATGGTGACGGAACGGACGCCCCGTTCCCGGGCCACGTGGAGGGTGGCGGCGGCGATCTCGTCGAGCCGTCGCGCCTCGTCTACCTCGATCGGCATGTCGCAGACCTTAACGCAGAGGGTTGACCCCGTTTACAAGGAGCTGCAATGTTGTCATACAACGCCGTTACACAACGGCGTTTCATCTCGGATTCCCGAGCCTGAATCACGGGCTCGCTCCCGGATCCGGGCTCGTATCCCGAGCCCCCGCCCGATCTCTGCGCCCGTCCACGAGCCCGTTTCCGAGCCCGTCCTCTGAGCCCGTCCTCTGAGCCCGTCTTTTCTGAGCCCGAACCCCGGAGAACACTCGATGAGCGTTCCTTTCGCCCGTACGGGAGCCGCTCCCGTCCCCGATCACGCCGTCCAGCACCTGGTGCGTATGCGGGACGGCACGCGTCTGGCCACGGACGTCTACCTGCCCGAGGGCGCCGCCGCCACGGACCGCGCCCTGCCCGCCGTACTGGTCCGCCTGCCGTACGACAAGAACAGCCGCTACGTCTACTTCGACAAGGTGGCCCGCCTCTTCGCCGCCCGCGGCTACGCGCTCGTGGTGCAGGACGTACGCGGCAAGTTCCGCTCCGGCGGCCGCACCCTGCCCTTCCTGCGCGAGCCCGACGACGGCTACGACACCATCGACTGGATCACCCACCAACCCTGGTCCGACGGCACGGTCGGCATGTTCGGCGACTCCTACTACGGCTTCACCCAGTGGGCCGCGGTGGCCTCCCAGCATCCCGCCCTGCGCGCCATCGTGCCGCGCGTGACCACGGTGGACTTCAACGCGACCACGGCCCTGGACCCGCGCGGCACGGACACCGGCGTCGGCCGGCCGGTGTGGGTGGAGGGCATCGAGTACTACGCCCACCACTGGGTGGACCGGGACGCCTACGAGTGGGAGCCCGACCGGCGCGTCCGCCCGGTCATCGACCAGTACGAGCGGGCCTTCGAGGCCATCGGGGCCCGCTCCGCCTGGTTCGACCTCCTCGCCCCGCGCCAGACCGACGTCCTGCACGCCCTCGGCAGGCACCCGTTCGACTCCCGGCCGGTGCCCGTCCTGCACTGTGTCGGCTGGTACGACAACATCGGCATCCCGCACATGAACGACTACCTCGCACTCGCCGCCCGGCCGGGCTGGGACGCCGTCCAGTACCTGTGGGCCGGTGCCGTCGACCACGAGAACTACCGCCTCGACCACGCACCCGTCACCGAGGACACCGACCACGCCGCCAGCGACGCGGCCCTCGACCGGCTGCTGCCCGAATACGTCGGCCCGGCGCTGGACTTCTTCGACGTCTTCCTCAAGGGAAGCCGCCCGGTGACCGCCCTGGCCAAGGTGACCTGGGAACTGGGGCACGCCGGCTGGCGCACGGCGACCGCCTGGCCCCCCGCGGACAGCACGGAGCGCACCTTCTGGCTCGCCGGTCGGGCCACGGCGGCCGGGCCCCTGCCGGGCGGCGCGCTCCTCGGCGCCCCCGTCGTGGACGAGGACCGCACGCGGTGGGCCTACGACCCGGACAACCTCGTCCCGTCCCTGGTCCCCGACTCCTTCTCCTACCTCCGCGACCACCCCGACGCCGGCCCGCTCGCCGCCCGCGACGACGTCCTCGCCTTCACCGGACCGGTCCTGGCCGACCCGCTCGACCTCGCCGGGCCGGTGAGCCTGGACCTTCACCTCGCCGGTACGGCCCCGGTGTTCGACGTCTTCGCCAAGGTGCTGGACCTCGCCCCCGACGGCACGGCACGGCTCGTCGTGCGCGGCCAGGTCTCCGTCCGGGGCGACGGCACCTCCCGCGAGGTACGCGTCGAGTGCGGTCACACCGGCTACCGGCTGCGCGCCGGCCACCGGCTGGGGCTGCTCCTGGCGAGCAGCGACTACCCCATGTACCTGCCGTGCTCGGGCAGCGAGGAGAACCCCTGGACGACCCTCGTCCCCAAGCCGAGCACGCAGACCCTGGCCACCGGCGGCGCCACCCCGTCCCGGCTGACCGTCACCGTCCTCACCCCGCCCGTCGGCTGACCCACCCGCACCGCGCGGGCCCCCGAGCGCCCGCACTCCCCCACGCCGAAGATCCGTCACCCGGCCCACCGTCGCCTCAGGAGCACCACCATGCACGCTCCCAGAACCGCCCTCGCCGTCACCGCCCTGTCCACCCTCCTCACGCTCTCCGCCTGTTCGTCGGGCGGAGGCGGCACGTCGTCCTCGCCCCAGAGCCTCGAACTGACCAGCACCACGCCCGCCGCGTCCGGCGCCCTGGACCAGGTCACCTGGAACCTGCCCCTGGGCGAGCCCACGACCCTCGACCCGGCCAAGGTCGGCGACTACTCCCCCAGCACCGTGGTCTCCAACCTCTGCGACCCGCTGCTGCGGCTGAAGGCCGACTACTCCGTCGCCCCCGGTCTGGCCACCTCGTGGAAGCGCCCGGACCCGAAGACGCTCGTGCTGGAACTGCGTGACGACGTCACCTTCTGGAACGGCCACCCCATGACCGCGAAGGACGTCGTGGCCAGCCTCGAACGGCAGCGCGACCCCGCCACCCAGAGCGTCAACACCCAGGTCCTGGCCACCGTCAGCACCATCACCGCGACCGGCGACCACCAGGTCACGGTCCGCTTCAAGACCCCCGACGAGCTGTTCCTCAAGTACCTCGTCAACGGCTTCGGAGCGGTCAGCGAGGCCGCGTACCTGAAGAAGGCCGGCGCCGCCTACGGGACCGCCAAGGGCGGCCTGATGTGCACCGGGCCCTTCGAACTGAAGAGCTGGAAGTCCGGCGAGTCCCTCACCGCCGTCCGCAACGACGGCTACTGGGACACCGCCCTCAGGCCCAAGGCCGCCGAGCTGACCTTCAGGTTCATCACCGACGCGAGCACCCTCACCAGCGCCCTGCTGTCGGGCCAGATCGACGGCAGCTACGAGATCCCCTCCACCGTCGCCAAGGCCCTGCGTTCCTCCGACGCCGGGACCCTCTACTACGGGCCCTCCGCGCAGACCGTGTTCGTCGCCCCCACCGGCCCGGACTCGCCCCTCGCCGACCCGCGGATCACCCAGGCGCTCTCCCTCGTGCTCGACCGGGACGCCCTGGTGCGCAACGTCTTCGACGGCGCCGCCCGCAAGGAGAAGACGTTCATCCCGTCCCTCGTGTGGAAGACCGGCGAGGCCTCCGAGGTCTACGCCAAGGGCTACGCCGCCCTGCCCGCCGTCCCGGACACCGATGCCGCCCGCGCCGAGAAGCTCGTCGCGCAGGCCGCCCCGAAGAAGCGCACCGTCACGATCGCCATGGGGGCAGGCGACCAGCAGTCGCTGCAGACCCTCACCTTCCTCCAGGCGGGCGCGAAGAAGATCGGGCTGAGCATCGTCATCAAGCAGCTGCAACCCACGCAGATGTCCGGCCTCTTCTACGACGCCTCCCTGCGCGAGGGCCTCGACGCCACCATGGCCCTCGGCTACGTCGAGATCCCCGACCCGCTGTCCTACGCCGAGATGTTCACCTCGCCCGCCTCCCCCATGAACTGGACGCGCTACGACAACGCCGAGGTGACCTCGCTGCTGACCCAGGCCCGCGCCGCGCTGGACCCGGCGAAGTCCGCCGAGCTGTTCACCCGGGCCCAGGCCCTGTACACCCAGGACCTGGCCATCGTGCCGATCGCCGTCCCCTACGAGCGCCTGTTCCTCAACAAGCGCCTCAGCGGCGCCCCCGCGTCCTTCGCCTACATCAACATGCCCTGGGCGGCCCAGCTCGGCGGCACGGGCGAGGGCACGTCATGATCGGACGCTTCGTCGCCCGTCGCGCGACCATGCTCGTGGTGACCGCGCTCGTCGCGAGCGTCGCCGTCTACGGCGCCCTGTTCATCGCCCCCGGCGATCCCGCCACGCTCCTCATCGGCGGCGGAAAGCCGCCCAGCCCCCGGCTGCTCGCCGAGATCCACCGCCAGTACCACCTCGACGACCCGTTCCTCCAGGGCTACTGGCGCTGGCTGAGCGCAATGCTGCACGGCGACGCCGGTCAGTCCCTCACCTACAAGGACTCCGTCACCCACCTGGTGACCGAACGCGTCGGCAACACCGCCTTCCTGGTGGCGTACGCGGCCGTCCTCATCATCGTGCCCGGCGTCACCCTGGGCACGGTCGCGGCCCTGCGCGGCGGCTTCGGCGACACCCTGGTCACGGTCGTCACCACCGCCCTCATGGCGGTGCCCACGTTCGTCATGTCGGTGGTGCTCATCTGGTGGCTGTCCGTCCAGTGGGAGTGGCTCCCCGCCTACGGCGCGGGCGACGGATTCACCGGGCGCCTCGAACACCTCACCCTGCCCGCGCTCGCGCTGGCCACCGCCTGGGTGGCCTACGTCGCTCAGGTGACCCGGTCGGCGGTGCGCGCCGAACTGGCCTCGGAGCACGTCGAGACGGCGCGGGCCCGGGGCGTCCCCGAGCGCTTCGTCGTGCGCAAGCACGTCCTGCGCAACGCCGCCGGACCGCTGTTCTCCGTCTCCGGCGTGGCCGTCGCCGGACTGATCGCCGGCTGCTCCATCGTCGAGCAGGCCTTCGGGATCAACGGCATCGGCGCCCTGCTCGTGCAGAGCGCCGCCAAGCAGGACCTGGCCGTCGTCCAGGCCCTCGCCCTGATCACCGTGGTGGTCTTCGTCGTGGTCAACACCCTGGTCGACGTGGTCACGGCCGCGCTCGACCACCGGGTCTCCCTGGAGGGCGCCGCATGACCACGTATCAGCTCGCCGCACTCGGACGGGGCGGCGCCCGGTGGTCGAGGCTGCGTCGGCTGACCCGCGGGCGCGGGGTGCTCCTCGTGGCGTGCGCCGTCGTCGCCCTGGCCGTCCTCGCCGCCCTGTTCGCACCCCTGCTGGCCCCCTACGATCCGGACGCCGTGAATCCGGCCGCTGTCTACCAGGGCAGCTCCGCCGCGCACTGGCTCGGCACCGACGACACCGGACGGGACATCCTGTCCCGGCTGCTGTACGGCGCCCGCCCCAGCCTGCTGGCCCCGGCCGCCGTCACCCTGACCGCCGGACTCGGCGGCACGCTCCTGGCGGTGAGCGCCGCCTGGCTCGGCGGCTGGTACGACCGGCTGGTGTCCGCCCTGCTGGACATCGTCTTCGGGTTCCCCGGTCTGGTGCTCGCCGTGGTGGCCGCCGCCGTCTTCGGCGCGGGCCTGCGGGTGGCGGTCGTGACCCTGTCCCTCGCCTACCTCCCCTACGTCGGACGGGTCGTGCGCAGCGCCGCGCTGCGCGAGCGGAACCTGCCCTACGTGTCGGCGCTGCGCATGCTCGGCATGTCCGGGCGGCGGATCTGCCTGCGCCACCTGACGCCCAATCTGCTGCCCCTGGTGCTGGTGCAGGTGGCGACCTCCTTCGGCTACGCCCTGCTCGACGTCGCCGCGTTCTCGTTCATCGGACTCGGCGCCCAGCCGCCGACCGCCGAATGGGGGCTGATGGTGGCGAACGGCTCCACCGGGATCCTGGCCGGGCGCGCCGAGCAGTCGCTGTACGCGGGCACGGTGATCGTCGTCTTCGTGATCGCGTGCGGCCTCCTCGGCGGCGGCCTGTCCCGACAGCTCCTGGGAGACGACCGATGACCGGTTCCCCGCCCCTGCTCGTCGTCGACGATCTGCGCGTCGACCTGCCGACCCGGGACGGCATGCGCCGGGTGATCCACCGGGCCGACCTGACCGTGCCCGCCGGAACGGCCGTCGCCCTGGTGGGCGAGTCGGGATCCGGCAAGTCGATGACCGCCCGAGCGGTGCTGCGGCTGCTGCCCGCACGGGCCCGCACCACCGGGTCGATCCGCTTCGACGGCGCCGAGGTCACCACGCTGGGCGCGGCGGGCCTGCGCCGGCTGCGCGCCCACGACGTGGCGATGGTCTTCCAGGATCCGCGGGCGCACATCAATCCGGTGCGTACGGTCGGTGACTTCCTCACGGAGGCACTGGTCACCACCCGGGGGGTGCGGCCCCGAGCGGCCGAGGCCAAGGTGACCGCCCTCCTGCGCGAGGTGGGCATCGCGGACGCTTCCCGCAGGATGCGCCAGCGGCCCCCGGAGCTCTCCGGCGGTCTGCTGCAACGCGTGATGATCACCGCGGCGCTGGCGGGTGAACCCCGCCTGCTGATCGCCGACGAGCCCACCACCGCGCTGGACGTCACCACCCAGGCCGAGGTCATGGCGATCATCGACGAGGCACGGGCCGAGCGCGGCCTGGCCATGCTCTTCATCACCCACGACCTGGCGCTCGCCGCGGCGGTCTGCGACCGGATCGCCGTCATGTACGCGGGCGGCGTGGTGGAAGAGCTGCCCGCCCGGCACCTGCACGAGCGGGCCGGTCATCACTACACCCGGGCGCTGCTCGCCTCACGGCCCGACCCGGCGGCCACCGCCGAGCCGCTGCGGGCCGTCCCCGGCCGCCCGCTGTCCGCCTTCGAGACCGGCCCGGGCTGCGCCTTCGCCCCGCGCTGCGCGCACGCCCAGGATGTCTGCCACAGCGAACGACCGTCGCTGTCGCCGGCCGGGGAGGGCCTGGCCGCGTGCCACTTCCCGGCCGCCGACGACCGCGTGACACCGCACCCCGGCGCGAGGAGCACCCCCCATGGCCGATGAACCGACCTCCTCTCCCGCGCTCCGGGTCACCGGCCTGCGCAAGAGCTTCGGGGACTTCGTGGCCGTCGACGGCGTCGACCTGGAGATCGTGCCGGGCGGGTCCCTGGCCGTCGTCGGCGAGTCGGGGTCGGGCAAGACCACCACCGCGCGGATGATCGTCGGCCTGGAGGAGCCCACCGCCGGCACGGTGCTCCTCGGCGGCCGGTCCCATCCGGGCCGCCGGGCCTCCACCGCCGAGCGCAGACGCTTCGCCCGGGAGGTGCAGATGGTCTTCCAGGACCCGTACGCGTCGCTCGACCGCAGGCAGAAGGTGGGCGACAGCCTGGCCGAGATCCTCGCCCTCCACACGGACCTGCGTGGCGCGCCCCTGGCGGAACGCGTGGCCGAACTGCTCGACCAGGTGGGGCTCGACGAACGCCAGGGGGCCGCGCTGCCCCGCGCGCTCTCCGGCGGCCAGCGCCAACGGGTCGCCATCGCCCGCGCGTTGGCCGTCCGGCCGCGCCTCCTCGTCCTCGACGAGGCGGTCGCCGCACTCGACGTCTCCGTACAGGCCCAGATCCTCACCCTCCTCACCGACATCCGCCGACGCACGGAAGTGGCCTACCTGTTCATCACCCACGATCTCGGCATCGTCCGGCACGTCTGCGACGACGTACTGGTCATGCACCGCGGCCGCGTCGTCGAACGCGGCCCCGCCGAGACGGTCCTGACCACCCCCGAAGACCCCTACACCCGTCGGCTGCGGGACTCCGTGCCCCGCCGGGGCTGGAAGCCGACCCGCCGCACCGCACAGAACGGAAGCCAGACATGACCGTGACACCTTCCCTGACGTACGCCTTCGAGATCCGCGCGGAAGTCGCCCCCAGCCTGCACATCGGCCACGGCGACGGCGAGCGCACCGAGTTCACCCCCATCACCGGCGGAACGGTCCACGGCCCACGGCTCGAGGGCACCGTCCTGGCCGGCGGGGGCGACTGGTCCAACACCCGTGGCACCGTCTGCGAACTCGAGGCCCGCTACCTCCTGCGGGCCGACGACGGCGCCGTGATCGACATCGTCAACCGCGGCTACTACCACGAGGGCGCCGACAGCCCCGACCTGTACGACGGGACCCTCCGGCTCGCCAAGGCCGGCACGTACTTCCGCACCGCCCCCGTCTTCCGCACAGACGCCCCGCAGCACCGCTGGCTCGCCCGAACGGTCTTCGTGGGACTCGCCCGGGAGGAGGACGGACACATCGTGATCCGCTGCTACACGGTGGACTGAACGACGTCGCCACGAGGGCGGCGGGAGACGGGCGCCGGGGCGGCACCCACCGCCGGGCCCGGCGGCCGGGGGCGGACGGCAGGCGTGCCCTCGGGCCGGGCCGGACCGCGGACGCGACGTCACCCGCCCCGGTGGGAAGCCGCCCGACCGGCTGCCGACCAGCACGAAGTGCTCGGGATCCGGGACGCCCGGCGGCACCGCGCACGCCGGTGATTTCACCGATTGCTGCGTCGCCGGGCGCCACGACGCTGGTCAGGTCCAGCCACCCGCATCCTCGTCAGGAGGGCTCCATGCGTCGTCATGCCCCGCGCCGGTTCCTCGGTGTTCTCGCGACCGCCACCCTCGCGTTCACGCTGTTCTCCGCAGCGCCGACGGCCGGCGCCACCCCCACGGCCGGCCCGGCCGCGTCGGTCGCCTCCACCGCCCGGTCGGCCGACGCGGCCGCCCAGCCGCTGTCGACGAGCACACCGGTCGTCTTCGTCCACGGCTACACCGGCAGCGCCTCCAACTGGACCACCGCCATGAGCGTCTTCCGGCTCAACGGCTGGTCCAGCTCCAACCTGTTCGCCTACGAGTACAACTCCTACGGCAACAACATCACCAACGCCCAGGGGCTCGCGACCTTCGTCAACACCGTGAAGGCGCGGACCGGGGCGAGCAAGGTCGCCATCGTCAACCACTCGATGGGCGGCCTCGTCAGTCAGTACTACCTGAAGGTCCTGGGCGGCAACACCAGCGTCAGCCACCTCGCCTCGATCGCCGGGGCGAACCACGGAACCACCTACGCCGGGGCCTGCCTCATCTACACGACCTGTCAGCAGATGTACCCGGGCTCGTCGTTCATCGCCCAGATCAGCGCGGGTGACGAAACGCCGGGCACCACCGAGTACGCCACCTGGTACTCGGCGTGCGACGGCGTCATCATCCCGTACACCAGCACCCGGCTGGACGGCGCGACGAACAACAACGTGCTCTGCCAGACCCACATCGGCTACCTGACGGACACGGTCGTACTCGGCCAGATCGCGGACTTCATCGCCTCCTGACCCACCGCGCGAGCAGCCCTGGGGTCGACCGGCGCCCAGCCCGGCCACCCCGTTGCCGACCCCGCCCCGTTCCCGGCAGCGCGACCGCCGGGAACGGGGCGCACGGCATGGGGCGCTCGCCCGGCCCGGGGTCGTCAGGTCATGTGTGCGTCAGACAGCGTCCGTCCGGGCCTTGCGGGCGAGCAGGTGAATCTCCCGGAACTGCCGCCGGTCGGTGGGCTGAGGTTCGCGAACCATCCGCGCCACCTCGGCCAGCCCGGACGTGCGCAGCATCGCGGCGAGGTGATCGGGCCACCACCGATAGGCCGGCGCGACGGTGTGATCGAAGACCTGCGTGGGGTGAGACGGACCGTCGGTGGCCGAGAAGCCGACCAGAAGGTGGCCGCCGGGTGCCAGCACACGATGGAACTCAGCCAGGACGACGGGGAGTTCCCGCGGCGGGGTGTGGATGATGGACCACCGTGAGAGCACGCCGCCCAACGCACCGTCGGCGATGTCCAGCGCGGCCATCGAGCCCACGTCGAACCGCAGCCGCGGATGAGCCTGTCGAGCCAACTCGATCATCGCCGTAGAGGCATCGACACCGAACACGGACAGCCCCGACTCATCGAGATGGGCGGTGACATGACCAGGTCCACAGCCCAGGTCCGCGACCTCACCGTCCCCATCCGCATGGACGGCTTCGGCGAAGACACCCAGGATCGCGCGGTCCAGGGGACTGTCACGCAGCGAGTCTCGGAACATCTGCGCATAGGTGAGGGCAACAGCGTCGTATCCCTGGCGGGTGACGCTGAGGGCACTGTGTTCGACCATGCACGTGACAGTAGTTCCCGAGCCCGGCCCGGGCCGGGAGAATCACGATCTCGGCGGCGGCGCCCGAGGGGCGGACCGGACGCCGCCGCTCACCTTCAGGCCGGTGAGGTGACCGCCCGGCAGAGCGCGACCGCACCGTGGGCGACGTCCCCGGAGTCGCGACCCGCTCCCGTGCGGCCGAGGCCCGTCACGCCCCCGGTCCGTTCGGCCCCTGCGCGCGCCGTGGAGGCCGCTCGGCGAGCCGGACGCACAGGAACACCGCGGGTGCGCACCGCGCCTACCCGGCGTCCAGTGGCCGTTCGAAGAACGTTTCCAGGACGACGGTCGCCTGGGTGCCGCTGACCCCGTCGATCGCGTACAGACGGCGCAGTACGTCCTGGAGCTGTTCCGTGCTCGCCGTGCGCACCTTCACCAGGACGGCCGCGCTGCCCGCGATGACGTGGGCCTCCTGGATCTCCGGTACGTCGGCGAAGTCCTCGGCGCGGTCGCCCATCCAGGCCGTCGAGTCGACGAGTACGAAGGCGAGGACCCCGCGGTCGAGGGCCGCAGGGTCCACGTCGATCGTGGTGGCCCTGATGACCCCGTGCTCCCGCAGCCTGCGCACTCGCTCGTGGGCGGCACCCGCCGACAGACCGACCCCCCTGCCCAACTCGGCATAGGACCGGGTCGCGTCCTTCTGGAGCAGGGCGATCAAGCCGCGGTCGATGTCATCTATCGGCTTCATGCTCTGACCATATCCTGTTCGGTGATCTACGTGTTACGTTGAATCAGATCCTGATCAGCGCATGCGAAGGGACGCCGATGCCCGCCGATGGCCTGTACGAGATCCTGGACGACCGCTTCCGTACCGGACGCTGCACGAACGGCGACGGGAGGCTGGAGGTGCTGCACGACAACTGCCGCTGGGCGGAGGGTCCGCTGTACGTGCCCGCCTGGCGCCAGTTGATCTGGAGCGACATCCCGAACGACCGCATCCTGCGCTGGGACGAGGCCACCGGGACGGTCGGCGTCTTCCGCGACCCGGCCGGACACAGCAACGGCAACACCCTCGACCGGCAGGGCCGCCTGGTCAGCTGCGAGCAGGGCAACCGCCGGGTCACCCGCACCGAGCCGAACGGCACGGTGACCGTCCTGGCCGAGCGTTTCGAGGGCAAGCGGCTCAACAGCCCCAACGACTCCGTCGTGCGGTCCGACGGCACGCTCTGGTTCTCCGACCCGGACTTCGGCATCACCAGCGACTACGAGGGTCATCGGGCCGAGTCCGAGATCGGCGCCTGTAACGTCTACCGGGTCGACCCGGTGACCGGCCGGGTGCACCTCGCCGCCGACGGCTTCGACGGACCCAACGGCGTCATCCTGTCACCGGACGAGAAGCGGCTGTACGTCTCCGACTCACGCGGCGCCCGTATCTTCACGTTCGACGTCCACGCCGACGGCACGCTCTCCGGGCAGGAGGTCTTCGCCGAAGCGCGGACTGGCGTCCACTTCGACAACATCCGCCTGGACGACGAGGGCCGCCTGTGGGCCGCGGCCCTGGAGGACGGCGTCCACTGCTACGACCCCGACGGCACCCTCATCGGACGGCTCCGGGTGCCGGAACCGGTCTCCAACATCACCTTCGGCGGGCCGAAGAACAACCGCATGTTCATCACCGCCACCACCTCGCTGTACTCGCTGGTGATGTCGGTGACGGGAGCGCCCCGCGTCTAGCGCGCATGTCCGACACCGATCCACCGGCGATCCTCCCGTCCTCAGGTGGCGGGGCGCCCGCACCACGTGAACCGGAACCAGGAGCAGATGTGAACGACCCGGCCTTCCTCACCCTTCAGCAGGAGATCGCCCGGGAACTCGAGGTCGCCGAGACCTTCGAGGCCGGGGCGGAGATCGAGCGGCGGGTGGCCTTCCTCGCGGAGCGGCTGACCTCCACGGGTCTGTCCTCCCTCGTGCTGGGCATCAGCGGCGGCGTGGACTCCACCACCGCCGGCCGCCTGTGCCAGCTCGCGGTCCAGCGAGCCCGCGAGACCGGGCACGAGGCGCGGTTCTACGCGATGCGGCTGCCCTACGGCGTCCAGGCCGACGAGCACCATGCCCAGCTCGCGCTCTCCTTCATCCGGCCCGATCACGTACTGACCGTGGACATCAAGCCCGCGAGTGACGCCGCGCTCGACGCCGTGCTGGCCGCCGAGGTGAGCTTCCGCGACGTCTACCACCAGGACTTCGTGCTCGGCAACATCAAGGCCCGGCAGCGCATGATCGCCCAGTACGCCGTGGCCGGCGGCCACCACGGACTGGTCGTCGGCACGGACCACGCCGCCGAGGCGGTCTCCGGCTTCTTCACCAAGTTCGGTGACGGCGCGGCGGACCTCGTCCCGCTGTCCGGCCTGACCAAACGCCGGGTGCGAGCCGTGGCGGACGCGCTGGGGGCACCGGCCGAGCTGGTGCACAAGGTCCCCACGGCCGACCTGGAGACCCTCGATCCCGGCAAGACCGACGAGGACGCGCTCGGGGTCGCCTACGACGACATCGACGACTTCCTGGAAGGCAGGCCCGTGGACGAAGGCGTCTTCAGGACGGTCGTCGACCGCTACCGGCTCACGGACCACAAGCGCCGACTGCCCATCGCCCCCTGAGACGCGAGAACGCGACGTCGTTCCGCCGCGGCCCGGCCGCCGGTCAGCCGCACCCCCAGGTGAACAGGGGCCCGCCCGTCGTCATCCGGTCGCCGCCTCATGCTCCGGTACGACGTCCCGCCCCGGCCGGACGGGTCACCGGCGGGTCACCGGCGGGATGGCGGCGGGATCCACGGCCTGGCTCTCACAGGCCGAACAGCTCAGCCGCGTTGTCGTGGCACACCCCCCGCAGCCACTCGTCCCCGAGGCCGAGCCGTTCCAGGGCGTGGAGCTGATGCACGTACGGATAGGGGATGTTGGGGAAGTCCGAGCCGAGCAGGACGCGGTCGCCGAGCCCGGCCAGCCGGGGCAGGGCCCTGGCGGGGAACGGCATCAGTTCCTCGGCGAAGTCGGTGAACGTCATCGTGGTGTCCAGCCGCACCTCCCCGTACCGTTCGGCGAGGCCGAGGAACTCCTCGTACTCGGGCATCCCCAGGTGCGCGACGACCAGTCGCAGCCGGGGGTGCCGTGCCAGCACCCGGGCGATCGGCTCGGGTCCGGTGTGCTTGCCGGGCGCGGGCCCGGAGCCGCAGTGGATCACGACGGGGATCCCGGCCTCGGCCAGCAACCCCCACGCCGGATCGAGGAGTTCGTCGGCCGGGTCGTACGCCCCCACCTGTACGTGAGCCTTGAAGACACGCGCGCCCGCCTCGACGGCCTCCCGGACGTAGGTCTCGACGCCCGGCTCCGGGTAGAGGGTGGCGGTGTGCAGACAGTCGGGCGTGCGGCGGGCGAAGTCGGCCGCCCAGCCGTTCAGCCACCGGGCCATGCCCGGCTTGTGCGGGTAGAGCATCGCGGTGAAGGCCAGTACGCCGAACTCCCTGAGCAGGGTCGTCCGTTCCGTCTCCTCGTGCCGGTAGGTGATCGGCCATTCGAGCCCGCCGGTCTGCGGTCCGAGCGCGTCGAAGTACGCCCAGACCTTGCGCAGGACCCGCTCGGGCATGAAGTGCGTGTGGACGTCGACGAGACCGGGAAGACCGAGCCGGCCCCAGAAACCGCGCACCTCCCCGGCCTCCTCCCCCACGGGGAGGGACTCGGCGGTGCCGGCAGGGTCGACGGGTTCCATGCGGTGATCATCCATGGCGCCCACGATCGGCCCGGGTGAGGTGGCGGGTCCACTCCTGCGCGCGGTGAATCGATGAGGGATCCGTCACCCGGCCCACCGTCGATAGGGGCCGGGGCGGCACCAGCCGTCGGCGGCCGGGGGACGATGACCGGTCCTGCCGACGCCCGTGCCGCCGCGCTCGCCGCTCAGCGCTCCGGGCGGAGCCGGCCGTCGGGCCGGGCGCCGCCGTCAGGGCTTGGCCGGCTTCACCCTCCTGTCGACGCCGTTCACCCGGACCGTGACGTCCTTCCGGTTCCGCGCCCGGTCGGCCACGATCTTGTAGGACGTCACCTTTCCGTTCCGCCACTCACAGCTGACCTCGTAGCCACCCCGGGCACGGAGCCCGGTGAAGGATCCCTCGGCCTTCCAGCCGTCCGGCAGGGCGGGCAGCAGGTCGATGACTCCGCCATGGCTCTGCAGGAGCATCTCCGCCACGGCGCCCGAGATGCCGAAGTTGCCGTCCATCTGGAAGGGCGGATGGTTGCAGAACAGGTTGGGCAGCGTGTTGTACGTGAGCAGTCCGCGCAGCATGACCTGGGCGCGCCGGCCGTCGCGGAGGCGGGCGAAGAGGGCCGCGCGCCAGGGCCAGGTCCATGAGCGGCGGCTGTCGCCCGAGACCGTCGCGGCGGTGAACGGGACGCCTTCCTTCTCCCCGCACCGCGCCTTGAGGGAGACGAGGGCCGCGGCGGCGAGGTCGGGCGTCTTCGGGGTGATCTGGCGGCCCGGGTAGACCGCGAAGAGGTGCGAGGTGTGGCGGTGGATGTCGTCGGGGCTGTCGATGTCCTCCTGCCACTCCTGGAGCTGGCCCCACCGGCCGATCCTGTTCGGCGCGAGGCGGGCCTGCAGGTCCGCGACCCTGGCCCGGTAGGCGGGGTCCACCCCGAGTGCCGCCTCGCAGTCGAGGTAGTTCTGGAACAGGTCCCAGATGATCTGCTGGTCGTACATGACGCCGTCCTCGCGGGGCCCGTGTTCCGGGGACCAGCCGTTCGGCGCGACGAGGAGTCCGTCTTCACGCTCCTTGAGATGGTCCTCCCAGAACTCGCAGATCTCCTTGATCATCGGGTAGGCGACGGTACGCAGATAGGCCGGGTCCTGGGTGAACGCCCAGTGCTCGTAGAGGTGCTGGGCGTACCAGGCACTCGCGACGGTGTTCCACTCCCACGAGTTGCCGCCGAAGACGCTCTGGCTGGTGCGGGCGGTCCAGCCGCGGGTGTCCTGGCCGAAGGCGTTGCGGGTCGCCACGCGGCTCGGTACCGCCACCTGTTCGATGAACCCGACGAGCGCCTCGTGACACTCCGGCAGGTTCGTCGTCTCGGCTCCCCAGTAGTTCATCTGCACATTGATGTTGGTGTGGTAGTCGGAGGCCCAGGCCGGCTGGTTCTGGTCGTTCCACAGGCCCTGGAGGTTGGCGGGCAGGCCCTTCGGGCGGGAGGAGCTGATCAGCAGGTACCGGCCGTAGTCGAACATCGCCTGTTCGAGTGTCGGGTCCTCGCCGCCCGCCGCGTAACGCGCCAGCCGGGCGTCGGTGGGGAGCGCGACGACGGCGTCCGGGGACGCGCCCCAGGCGACCGAGGCACGGTTCATGAGGGCACGCGTCTCGGCGACGTGCTGGGCGCGCAGCTTGTCGTAGGGCCGGGCGACCGCCTTGGCGAGCGCCCTGGCGATGACCGGTTCCGGGTCGGCTCCGCGCCATCCGGCGGCGGCGTCGAGCTTGTAGTCGGTGCGGGCGTCGAGGAACAGGGTCAGGCTCGTGCAGCCGCTGAACCTCAGCACCGCCCCGTCGGCGCCGAGGTCGCCGTCGGTGTGCACGGCCCGGACGGTGCAGGCGTGCTTGAGCCCGTTGCCCATGACGCCGCCGAAGCCGATCCGCCCGGCGGCGGCGTCGACGGTCGTCGGGGCCTGGTCCTGCGCGGACGTCAGCGAGATCGCTCCGGAGAGTCCCCCGGCGCGTTCCGCCGTGTACCGGAAGACCATGACGTCCGCGGACCGGCCGGCGAAGGCCTCCCGCAGGACACGCTGTCCGGGCGCGCCGAAGCGGGTGACGTGGAGGCCCTCGGCGAAGTCGAGGGTGCGCCGGTAGTCGACGATCACGCGCCGGGCGCGGGTGTCGAAGTCCTTGCCCTCCAGCGCGATCTCCGCGAGCCGGCAGCCGGTGGCGGACCCGCCGGGGGTCAGGGTGAGGCGGTAGACGCGGTAGGCCGTTCTGTTGGTGAGCGGGAAGGTCCGGCTCTCGCCGCGGCCGGCGAAGGGCGCCCCCGGGTTCCGTGTGTCGAGGGTCGTCCAGGTGGCCCCGTCCTGCGACGCCTCCAGCCTCCACTGCCGGGGGTCCTCGCGCGGGTGGTCGGGGGCGGCCGTCAGCGTGTACGAGGTGACGACGGCCGGGCGGGGCAGGTCGGCCTGCCAGGCGACGGCGGGTGCGGCGCCGTCGACCCGCCAGACGGTGGCCGGATCGCGGTCCACCGAACGTGAGATGTCCGTGCCCCGGGCTCCGGGCCGGGCACCGGATCCCTGGGAGTGTCCGGTCGGCGACGACAGGTAGACCGGGGTGTCACCGCCGAGGTCCACACCGGCCAGGCCGATCTCGCTCACCTGGAAGTGGCTGACGCCCGCCTTGGGCACGAAGTCGAACCGGTAGAAGCGATAGGCCGCGCTGTGGGCACTTGCGAATTCCCTGGTCTGGAAGCGGCTCTCGAAGGGCGCCTCCAGGGTGCGGCTGTCCAGCGTGGTCCAGGTGGCGCCGTCGGCGGAACCGGCGAACGTCCACTCCTGCGGGTCGCGCTGCGGCACGTCGTTGGCGCTCGTCAGCCGGTAGGAGGCGACCTCGACGGGGTCGGGGAGTTCGACCTGCCACCGCACCTTCGAACCCGGCCCCTCGATGCACCACTTGGTGCTCGATTCGCCGTCGTAGGTCTTTTCCACGCCCTCCGAGGGGGAGGAACTGTACGGTCCTCCCGGGGCCGTGACCATGGCCTTCGGACGGGATGCGAAGGTGACGACGAGGTCGCCGAAGTTGCGGTACGAGCCGAAGCCGGTCATGCCGGTGTCGAAATCGCTGTCCGGCTTGCCGGCGAGAGCGTTGTCGTAGTTGTTGACTCCGCCCCACAGACTCTGCTCGTTGAACTGGATGCGCTCCTCGTAGGGATCGGCGAAGAGCATGGCGCCGAGCCGGCCGTTGCCGATCGGCAGGGCCTGCGACTGCCAGTCCGCGGCGGGGACGGAGTACGTCAGCGCCTTGCGCGACAGGGCCGGCCACTGGATGCCCTCCGCCGCGTGGGCGACCGCGGCGACGGCCTGTCCGGCAGGCGTGGCCCCCGTCAACTGAGTGGCCAGAGGCGCGACGGCGAGTACGCCGCCGAACTTGAGAATGCTTCGTCGCGGCGGTGGGGGTTCATTGACCACAGTGAGATCTCCCGACCCATTCATCGGCTCTTTCTCGGACGGATTAGCGGTGGAATCGGTACCTGTCGGGGACTTGGTCATCCCTGGTCCGTCAGTGCCACGAGGGGTGCCTTGCTGTCCCGAAGGAACACGGCGGAACCCCCCCGCGGCCCCGGAACGAGCCGCGCGACGCCCCGGCTACCGCGTCTACTCCTGCTTCTCGCCGGAGGCGAAGCGGGAGATGATCAGCGCGACGATGATGATCGCGCCGTTGAGGAACTGGTTCCACAGCGGCGGTACGCCCGCCAGCGTCATGACGTTGACGACCAGCTGGAGGGTCAGCACTCCGGTGAGCGCGCCGAATACCGATCCCTTGCCCCCGTTGAGGCTGACCCCGCCGATGACCGTCGCGGCGAAGACCTGGAAGATCCAGCCGCTGCCCTGGGTGGCGGAGATGGAACCGTAGTGGCCGCTGTAGAGGATGCCGGCGAACGCGGCCAGCAGGCTGCCGATGATCAGGACGACCCAGACGATGCGGTCGACCCGGATACCGGCGGTCCGGGCGGCCTCCGCGTTGCCGCCGATCGCGTAGAGCGCCCGTCCGTGCCGCAGCCAGGCCAGCGCGCAGCCGCCGGCGGCGAACAGCACCGCGCAGATCCAGATGGCGGCGGGGACGCCCAGCCAGGAAGCCTTGCCCAGGTAGGTGAAGGAGGGGGGCAGGTCCACGATGGACTGCCCTTCGGAGAGGGCGACTTGGAGTCCGCGCAGCATGGTCAGCCCACCGAGCGTGACGATGAACCCGTTGAGGCGCAGCTTGAGGATGAGGAAGCCGTTGAGGGCGCCGATCGCCACCCCCACGAGCAGACAGAGCGGGATCGCCGTCCACTGCGGAAGGAGCCCCAGGCCGTTGAACCGGCCGCCGCTGGTGGGCAGGACCAGCCAGACGGCGATGACGGGCGCCACCCCGATCGTGGACTCCAGGGACAGGTCCATCCGGCCGACGATCAGGATCAGCGCCGTGGCGAGGACCAGCAGGCTCAGCTCGGTGGACTGCTGGGCCACGCCGATCAGGTTGTCGGAGGTGAGGAAGGCCGGGGAGACGATGAACCCGATCAGGCCGAGGACCAGGATGGCCGGGACCAGGGACAGTTCACGGAAGCGGCCGAGATCGAGTCCGCGCCGGGTGCCCTTGGCGGTCGTCTGCCCCACGCTCGCTGCGGGGTCGGTGACATCGGTGGTGGCGGACATGACTACCTTCCGTGCTCTTCGGTGTCGGCTGCTGCGGGGGTACCGGCGACGCCCTCCATGGCGGCGACCATCTGTTCGTCCTTCCAGCCGCGGTCGAACTCCGCGACCACGCGGCCGTGGAACATGACCACGACCCGGTCGCACGCCCTGAGATCGTCCAGTTCGTCGGAGACGATCAGCGCGGCCTTCCCGGTTTCGGCGACCTCACGGATCCTCGCGAGCAGGAACTCCTTGGACTTGACGTCCACTCCGTTGGTGGGCCGGATGGCGACCAGGACATCGGGGTCGGTGGCCAGGGCCCGGGCCACGACGACCTTCTGCTGGTTGCCGCCGGAGAGCGCGGAGACCGGGGTGCCCTCACCCGGCGTCTTGATGTCGAGATCGCGGATCATGCGCCGGGCGAAGGTCCTGGTGCGGGCCGGCAGGACGGTGCCGAACGGGCCGAGCTGGTCGGTGACGGTGAGGGTCGCGTTCTCCGCGACGCTGCGACCGTGGACGAGACCCTGGACGTGCCGGTCCTCCGGCACCAGGCCGACGCCCGCGGTGAGGGACGCCGGGACACTGCCGGTACGGACGGTACGGCCGCCGACCGAGATCCGGCCTCCCTCGGCGCGGTGCAGTCCGGCGACGGCCTCCCCGACCTGGACGTTGCCGCTGGCCGTCGCGCCCGCGAGGCCGACCACCTCACCGGTGCGGACGGAGAGCGACAGGTCTCGGCAGGTGCCGGTCAGGGTCAGCCGGTCGACGTCCAGGAGCACCTCGGCGCCGGCCCGGGAGACCGTCCTCGCCCCGTCGGCACCCGTCGTCGTGGCGGACTCGCCGGTCATGGCCTCGACCAGCTCGTGCTTGCCGAGTCCGGCCACCGCCGCGGTGCGGATGTGGGCCGCGTCGCGGTAGACGGTGACCGTCGAGCACAGGTCGTAGACCTCTTGCAGGTGGTGAGAGATGAAGAGGAAGGCGACGCCCTGCCGCTGGAGGTCCCGGAGCTTGTCGAAGAGCCGGTCGATTCCGCGGGCGTCCAGCTTGGCGGTCGGCTCGTCCAGGACGATGAACCGCGCCCCGAAGGACAGGGCCCGTGCGATCTCGACGAACTGCCGCTGTTCCACGGTCAGATGCCGGGCCCGGACCGTGGGGTCGACGTCCACCCCGTACTCGCCGAGGAGCTGCTCCGCGCGCTGCCGCAGGTCCTTCCAGCGGATGGGGCGCAACGCCGCGTCGCTCTGCCGGTTGAGGAAGAGGTTCTCGGCGACGGTCAGATCCCCGATGATCGTGGACCGCTGGTAGACACAGGCCACCCTGGACCGCCAGGCGTCGATGTCACCGAAGGCGGGCGCCGGTTCGCCGGAGAAGCGCAGGGTGCCGGTGTCGGGCTGCTGGAGTCCGGTGAGGACGGACACGAGCGTCGACTTGCCCGCGCCGTTGCGTCCGACCAGGGCGTGCGACTCGCCCTCGGCGATGGTGATGCGGGCGTCGCGCAGAGCGACGGTGGCGCCGTACCGTTTGCTGATTCCGGTCGCCTCGGCCACCGGGGCGCGGCTCACGATGCCGGTCGCCGGGGCGGTCGCGGAGTCCGCCATGGTGAATACCGTCCTTCTGGTCCGGATGCGGGGCTGCGGCGGGTCGGGCGGGCGGGGGGTCGGGTGCGCCGGCCCCTCCGCGGGCCCGCCGTCGGGGCCGGTCGCTAGCCGACGTTGTTGCCCCACAGCGTCTTGTCCTCGACGTTGTCCTTGGTCACCAGCGGGGCGGGCAGCTGGTCCTCGAGACCGTTCGGGATCTCGATGATCGTGGAGTCGTGGTCGGTCTTCCCCGCCTTGAAGGTCTTGCCGTCGGCCGCCGCCTGGGCGTAGTACAGCGCGTACTTGGCGTACAGGTCGGCGGGCTGGGAGACGGTCGCGTCGATCTGTCCCTTGCGGATCGCGTCGAACTCCTGCGGAATGCCGTCGTTGGAGATGATCGAGATGTGCCCCTTCTGGCCGGCCGGCTTGAGCAGCCCCTTCTGCTCCAGCAGGGCCAGGGTCGGCTGCAGGAACACACCGCCCGCCTGCATGTAGATGCCGTTCAGGTCCGGGTGCTGGGCGAGCAGGCTCTGCAGCTTGGCGGAGGCCACGTCGCCCTTCCAGTCGGTGGGCAGCTCGAACACCTTGATCTTCGGGAACTTCTCCTTCATACAGGCGGCGAAGGCCTCGGAGCGGTCGCGCCCGTTGATGGAGTCGAGGGCGCCCTGGAGTTCGGCGACCTTGCCCGTGCCGCCGAGCTGCTTGCCGAGGAACTCGCAGGCCTTGGTGCCGTACGCCTTGTTGTCGGCGCGCACGACCATGTAGACGTCGCCCTTGTCGGGGCGGGTGTCGACACTGACCACGGGGATCTTCTTCGAGGCGAGCGTGTCGAGCGTGGAGGCGATGGCACCGGTGTCCTGGGGCGCCATGACGATCGCCTTGGCGCCCGTGTTCTGGAACACCTGCACGTTGGCGACCAGCTTGGTGACGTCGTTCTGCGAGTTGCTCAGCGGCAGCGCGTTGACGCCGTCGGCCTTGACGTCCTTCTTCACGTAGTCGGCGTAGGAGTTCCAGAAGTCCGAGTCGGAGCGCGGCAGGTCGATGCCGACGGCGGGCTTGTCCGCGCCGCCCGCCGCACCCGAGCTGCTGCTCTCGCGGTTGCACGCGGTGACGAGGGCGAGGGTCACGAGGACGGTGCCGGCGGCTGCGGCGGCGGAACGGGTGCGAGCGAGCTTCATGGCCGTGTGTTTCTCCTTAGCCAGGGCAGGGCGGTGCGCGGCGGCGGCAGAGGCGTCCGCGCCCGGTGGGCGGGACGGGACTCGCACCGTGAAGGTGGCCGCTGCCGAAGGCATGCGCGGACCGTGCCGGCGGGGATGGGATGAGGGTGAAGAGGAGGGCCGAGAAAGCGGTACTGAACAGCCGAGAGAGCCAGCGAAGCTGATTCCTCCGATGTATCCGGGACGACGTGGACGTTACGACGGCGTTGCCGACGTTGACAAGAGTCCGTCCCCCAACGATTTCCACGGCCGGGCCCCACCTACGGCCACCAGTCCGATCGACGACCTTGATCACATCCATTCGATCGGATCTGACCTGGGCTTTTCCTCCGCCGTGCGCTCGGGCCGCGACAGGTTCCGGCGTTCACGATTCGACACGGCCTCGCGTGCGGATAAGACGCCCGAGAGCTCCGGGGCGCCGAGGCGCCACCGCGACGGACGCCTGGAGCGCCCCCGATGGCGGGGGCCGCCGCCGTCGCGCGGAAGAAGCCGTCGATCCGCCACGCGACACACTCGGCGGACATTCGTCCGATGGCCCCCGCCAGGCACGCGAGGCTTCCTCGCTGAATAAGGACGAATCACTGTGCTTTTCGGCGAGGACGACCGAGCCGCGGGCGGATACATCCGAGGACTGCATTGCCGAGACGCGAGTAAGCCTTTACAGTCACGGAGTCGTCAGTCCTCCGATGAATGCTGATCGAGTCGGCGCCGTCCGCGTGATCCGGCCGGTGACCTGCGCGAAACGGGCCTGCCCCCCGCACGCCCGGCGGCGCTTCACGGCACCGGAGCGCACTCGCGGACGAAGCACCCATGACAAGGGAGTTGCTCAGTGAAACTGCTACGCGTCGGCCCCCCGGGAGAGGAGCGGCCCGCGGTCCGCGTCGACGGCGACCGGCTGCTGGACCTGAGCCCGGTGACCCCCGAGATCGACGGCGCCTTCCTCTCCTCCGGAGGTGTCGAGCGGGCGCGTGCGGCGGTCGAGAACGGCGCGCTGCCGGAACTCCACGCGGAAGGGCTGCGCGTCGGCGCGCCCGTCGCCCGGCCGGGAAAGATCGTCTGCGTCGGTCTGAACTACCGTGACCATGCCGCCGAGACCGGGGCCGCGATCCCGGCCCGTCCTGTGGTCTTCATGAAGGACCCGGGCACGGTCGTCGGCCCCTTTGACGAGGTGCTGGTCCCGCGCGGCTCCCGGAAGACCGACTGGGAGGTCGAACTCGCGGTCGTCATCGGCCGGCGCGCCCGCTATCTGGCGGGTCCCGAGGAGGCTCCGGGGGTGATCGCGGGATACGCGGTCAGCCACGACGTCTCCGAGCGGGAGTTCCAGCTCGAGTACTCGCCGCAGTGGGACCTCGGCAAGTCCTGCGAGACCTTCAACCCGCTGGGCCCGTGGCTGGTCACCGCCGACGAGGTCGCCGACCCGCAGGACCTGGGACTCCGGCTGACCGTCAACGGTGTCAAACGGCAGCACGGCCACACCCGGGACATGATCTTCCCGGTCCACCACCTCGTGTCGTACCTGAGCCGGTACATGGTTCTGGAGCCGGGTGACGTGATCAACACGGGTACGCCCGCGGGTGTGGCCCTCGGCCTGCCCGGCACTCCCTACCTCCGTCCCGGCGACACCGTCGAGCTAGAGATCGACGGGCTCGGCGGCCAGCGGCAGACCTTCGGCCAAGCGTGAAAGGCACCCCCTTGTCTGGAACTTCCGCCCGGATCATCTCGGTCGACACGCACGACATCCGCTTCCCCACCTCCCGGGAACTGGACGGCTCCGACGCGATGAACCCGGACCCCGACTACTCCGCCGCCTATGTGGTGCTGCGCACCGACGCCGGCGACGGGCTCGAAGGGCACGGCTTCACGTTCACGATCGGGCGCGGCAACGACGTCCAGGTCGCGGCGATCGGCGCTCTGCGCCCCCATCTCCTGGGCCGTTCCGTCGAGGAGCTGTGCGCCGATCCGGGATCGCTCAACCGCGACCTGATCGGCGACAGCCAGCTGCGCTGGCTCGGCCCCGAGAAGGGTGTCATGCATATGGCGATCGGGGCGGTGGTGAACGCTGTGTGGGACCTCACCGCCAAGCGGGCCGGGCAGCCGCTGTGGCGTCTGCTCGCCCAGGCCGACCCCGAATGGCTGGTCTCCCAGGTCGACTTCCGCTACATCAGCGACGCCCTGACCCCCGAGGACGCCCTGACCCTGCTGCGGGACGGACGTGCCGGACTCGCCGAGCGCGAGGCCGTCCTGCTGGAGCGCGGCTATCCCGGGTACACCACCTCGCCGGGCTGGCTCGGCTACTCCGACGAGAAGCTCACCCGACTCGCCAAGGAGGCGGTCGCCGACGGCTTCACCCAGATCAAGCTCAAGGTCGGCGCCGACCTGGCGGACGACATCCGGCGACTGCGCACCGCCCGCGCCGCCGTAGGTGACGGCATCCGTATCGCCATCGACGCCAACCAGCGCTGGAACGTCGGCGAGGGGATCGAGTGGGTCCGGGCCCTCGGGGAGTTCGACCCGTACTGGATCGAGGAGCCCACCAGTCCGGACGACATCCTCGGCCATGCCGCGATCCGTGCGGCCGTGGCGCCCGTACGGGTCGCCACCGGTGAGCACGTCCAGAACCGCATCGTCTTCAAGCAACTGCTCCAGGCCGGGGCCCTCGACGTCCTCCAGATCGACGCCGCTCGCGTCGGCGGGGTCAACGAGAACCTGGCGATCCTGCTGCTGGCCGCGAAGTTCGGGGTGCCGGTGTGCCCGCACGCCGGCGGAGTGGGGCTCTGCGAGCTGGTGCAGCACTTGTCGATGTTCGACTACCTGGCCCTGTCCGGTACCACCGAGAACCGGGTCATCGAGTACGTCGACCACCTCCACGAACACTTCGTGACCCCGGTGGTGATCCGCGACGGCCACTACTGCGCGCCGCTGTCCCCCGGCTTCTCCGCCGCGATGCACCCCGGGTCCCTCGCCGAGTACCGCTACCCCGACGGCACCTTCTGGGCCGCCGACCTCGCCGAAGAGGAGACGACCCCGTGACCGGGCTGTCAGGTCTCAGGGCTCTCGTGACCGGCGGCGCGTCCGGCATCGGACTGGCCACGGCAGGGCTGCTGGCCGAGCAGGGTGCCAGGGTCGCCGTACTCGACCGGGACCCCGCCGGGGCGGCGGATCCGTTGCTCGCGCTCAAGGCCGACGTCACGGACGACGCCTCGGTACGGGCGGCGGTCGAGGAGGCGGCCGGGCGGTTCGGCGGCCTGGACATCCTCGTCAACAACGCCGGTATCGGTGCCGCCGGAACCGTCGAGGACAACCCCGACGAGCAGTGGCACCACGTCCTGGACGTGAATGTGATCGGCATGGTGCGCGCGACCCGTGCGGCCCTGCCGTATCTGCGACGCTCGTCCCACGCCGCCGTGGTGAACACCTGCTCCATCGCCGCCACGGCCGGCCTGCCGCAACGCGCCCTGTACTCCGCCGGCAAGGGCGCGGTGCTGTCGCTGACCCTGGCGATGGCCGCCGACCACGTCCGCGAGGGCATCCGTGTCAACTGCGTCAACCCCGGCACCGCCGACACGCCCTGGGTGGCCAGGCTGCTGGACGCCGCCGAGGATCCCGAGGCCGAACGCGCGGCGCTCCACGCCAGGCAGCCGATCGGCCGTCTGGTCACCGCGGACGAGGTCGCCGCCGCCATCGTCTATCTCGCGGGTCCGGCCGCCGCCGGTGTGACCGGGACCGCCCTGGCCGTCGACGGCGGTATGCAAGGGCTCAGGCTCCGCCCGGCCGCCGGGTCATGAGACGTCGTTCGGCGCCGATGCGGGCGCTGTCGGCATCGCCGTCGGCGTCGGCATCGGCGGTGGAGCGGCCCGAGCCGGGGCCGCGGTACCGGTCGGTGGAGTCGTACCGGTCGGTGGAGCGGCAGAGGCCGATGGGGCGATGCGCGTCGGCGGAACGGCACGGGTCGGTGACGCGGCGCGGGTCGAAGGCGCGGTACGCGTCGATGGGGCGCTACGGGTCGGTGCGGTGAGTACGGCCAGGCAGCCGACGACCAGGGCGATGCCGGTCCAGCCGAGCGGCGGCAGGCGTTCGCCGACGACCAGTACGGCGAGCACGGCCGCGACGGCGGGTTCCAGCAGCGAGAGCGTGGTCGCGGTGCTCGCCGGGACGTGTGCCAGGCCCCAGCCGAACAGGACGTAACCGGTGAACATGGGGACCAGGGCCATATAGCTGCCGACGGCCGCGTTGGACCAGGAGCCCAGCAGTGGGGCGCCGGTGGCTACCAGCACGGGCAACAGCAGCAGGCCGCCCAGCCCGAAGACGGCGCCCATGGCCGCGCCGGAGGTGACCCCCCGGCTGATCAGACGGTGGGCCGCCCAGGAGTACAGGGCATAGGTGAGACCTGCCACCAGGCCCAGCCCCACGCCGAGCACGGTCGTCCGCACCGAATGGACGCCTGGTCCGGAGTGCGCCTCGGCCGCTTCGGCCACGCACAGCAGAACCGTTCCCGACAGGCCCAGAGCGGCGCCGGTCATCCAACGGCGCGTCAGGCGGCGCTTGTCCACCACGCGTTCGATCAGGGCCGACGCGAGAGGGGCCGAGCCGATCGACACCACGGTCCCGGCGGCGACCCCGGCCAGGTGCATGGAGGAGTAGAACGCCAGTGGATAGGCCCCCACCGCCAGCGCGCCGAGCGCGACCACCCCGCGCCGCGCGCGCAGCGCGGACCTCTCCCGGGCGATACGAGGGGCGGCGACGAGGGCCTGGAGGAGTCCGCCCAGGCCCATGGCGGCGGCCCCGATCGCCAGGGGGCCCACGGCGGGTGCGAAGGTCGCGGCCGTACCCGTGGTGCCCCACAGCACCGACGCCACGAGCACGCACAGCGAGCCCGCGGCCACCGAGCCGACCGCAGGTCCGGCGGACCGCGTCACGGCCGGTCCAGCAGCTTCGCCGCCATGGTCCGCGCGTGCTCCAGCCGCGTGCCCGCGCCCTCCAGGCCGGCCCGTGCCGTCGCGCCCTCCAGCAGGAACGACAGATGCTCCGCCAGCGTGCGGGCCTCCTCGGGCCGGTCGGGCAGGAGTTCCCCGAGATGCCCGGCGAGCAGGGACTCGACCTCCTCCTTGTGCCGGCGCACCACCTCGCGCCCCTCGTGCCCGGCGGGCAGCTCGGCGGCCGCGTTCAGCAGTCCGCACCCGCGAAAGCCGTGCTCGTAGGCGAAGGCGGCGTGATCGGCGTACGCGTCGAAGACGGCCAGCACACCGCCGCGACCGTCCCGGACCCCCTCGAGCCGCCGGCGGTACAGGCCCAGCCACTCCTCGTGCCGCGCGTCGAGGTAGGCCATCACCAGATCGGCCTTCGAGGAGAAGTTGTTGTACAGACTCATCTTCGCCACCCCCGCCTCGGCGGTGATCGTGTCGATCCCCGTCGCCGACACGCCGTCCGCGTAGAAGCGGCGCGCGGCCGCGGCGAGCAGCCGTGCGCGCGCCTTCCCCGGCCCCTTCGTGGGCCCTTTCGCGGGCGTCTTGGTGGGCGCCTTGCCGGGTCGCGACGCGGCGGTGGGGGTGTCACTCATTCCGTTCCCTCCGGTTCTAGGTAGGTCAGTCTACCTAGAACCGGATCGCTCGACGCATCCCACTGGTCGCCGAACCGATTCCGGCGGCGGTGCGTGACCGAGGTCCACGGGGCAACAGGACAGGGAGCGATCGCGCGACAAGGGAGCGTCCACGTCATGGGAACCACCGTCCACGTCCCCCAGACCCGGGACATGATCGGGGAGGAACTCTCCGGAGACGAAGCGTTCACCGCGCTGCGCCACTACGGGGGGCTGCGGCTGCTGACCGACTCCTTCGCCCGGTTCCGTTACGCGGACGGCTTCACCAACGCGCGGGCGCTCGCCTTCCAGGTGGTGCTGGGCCTGGTGCCGTGCACCGTGGCGCTCGTGGGGCTGGCCACCTCGGTGCACACGGAGAGCGTGGGCCGGATCATCGAGCTGACCCTCGGCCGGATCGTGCCGGGAGCCAGCGCCGAGATCGTCGAGGACGCCTTCGACGGGACGCGGCGCAGCGCCCACGGCGACGTGTGGAGCACGGTCGCCCTCTGGCTCGGGCTGGCCTTCGCCTTGCTGAACCTCGCCTCGGCGATGGGACAGATCGAGCGGGGTGCCAACCGTATCTACGGCATCGAGCGCGACCGCTCCTTCCCCCGGAAGTACGGCCGGGCGCTGATCCTGGCGCTGTCGGCCGGTCTGCCCCTGGGGCTGGGGTTCGTCGTACTCGTGGCCGGCGAGGCGGTCGGGGACGCGGTCGCGGAGACCGCGGGGCGGGAGGGCGGTGGGCCGCAGTGGTGGGGTGTGCTCGACCTCCCCGTGGGGCTCGCGCTGGCCTGGGTGGCCTCCGCCGTGATCTTCCGGTGGTCGCCGCGCCGTAGGCAGCCGGGCTACACCTGGCTGGCCTTCGGCTCCGCCGTCCATCTCCTGCTGTGGATCGCGGCGACCTGGCTGCTCGCCCTGTACGTCGAGAAGAGCGGTGCCTTCGGTGCCCTGTACGGGCCGCTCACCGCGTTCATCGCCCTGCTGCTGTGGGCCAACCTCACGGCTGTCGCGCTCTTCCTCGGCATCGCGTTCGCCGCGCAGCTCGAAGCGGCCCGGGCCGGTGTCGCATCGGCCGTGCGGCCGGACCCCGGCCCGGGGGCGTGACGCGCCGCTTCACACCCTCCGCCCAGGTCGGCCGCCCGTCGTCCGACCGCCGTCGCCCCACTGTCGCGGTCACGGCCGGCGTGTCACCGACCGCCGGCCGCCGCGGTCACCGTCGCGGGATCCACACCGGTCAGTTCCGCGACGCGGTGCGGCGGCACACCGGCGGCCAGTGCCCGCGCGATCAGCTCGTCCCTGCCGTCGGCGCAGTCGCGGTAGGCGAGCAGCTCGTCCTCGACCCGGGCGTGCGTCCCCGGCGCCATCCGGTGCCGTACACGGCTCAGTTCCTCCTCGCTCAGCGGGACCGGCAGCCGTTCCGCTCCCTCGGGGACGACCGCCCTCTCCTCCGGCGGCACGAGTCGCAGACGAGGGGACGCAGCCGTGCATCCCTGTGCGTTCAGCCACGCGCGTACCGCCGTCGTGTCCATGCAGGCGAGGTCACCGACGGCGGCCGGCGCCACCCCGAGCACCACGTCGGCGTCGTCCAGCAGAAACAGGTAGGCCTCGTCGGTCATGCTCGGCTCCTTCTCGTCGGGAGACATCCGGCCACCACGGAGGGGGGCCGATCGACGTCCCTCTACCCCACGACACCCGGATTACCGTCAGCTCCCGGCAACGTCACCCACCCGTCGCTCCCGCCCGTCAGGGATCGGCGCCCTGGTCCACGGCACGGTCCCGGCCCACGGCACGGCGCACCACCAGGCTCTCCACCCCGTACGACAACTCGGTGGCGGCATCGTCCGGAGGCGGGTGGTAACGGCCCGCGCACACCGAGAGGTTGACGATGAGATAGGCGTGCCAGGAGGACCCGACACCCCGTCCGTCGGCGAAGACGCGCTCCCCGTTCAGCGACCAGACGACGCTGCGCCTGCCGAAGGTGACGCTCAGATCGATGACGCCACCGGGGCTGACGGCCTCGTCGCGTACGTAACTGTGCGCCTCGCGCACGTGGTTGCTCAACTCCAGCAGATCGGGGTTGTCCGGGTGGTACTCGAACACGTCCACCTCGTTGCCCCCGTCCCGCCAGGTCCAGATCGCCGGCCAGGCACCCACCCCGATGGGCAGGCGCACCCTGGTGTCGAGGCGGTCTCCGGTGCGGACCATGAAGCCCTCGGCGCTCTCCTCGGTGGTCAGCAGGCCCGCGTCCCACAGTCCGTCGGCTCTGCGGGTGGCGCGGAACGTGCCGGAGCGGGAGTACGAGGGGTCGGCCGTGAGGTGGTCCAGTTTGTTGTCGCCGGGGTTGGTGGGGCCGCCGTCGGGATAGGCCCAGGAACGGCCCGCCACCCACTGACGGTCGGAGGAGAAATCTGCTGTGAAGACGACTGCGCTCACCCGAGGGCTCCCTCTGTCGCCGGATACGGCATCACATGCCGGATTTCTCCCCAGCGCGGCCAGGGCCATGCGACGCCCGGATCCGCCCGACCCGCGATTCACCCGTTCGGCGGAGAGCGCACCGGGCGCGCGGCCCGGACGGCGTCCGTATCGGGCGCGCGCCCTGCGCAGTCGGCCCGCATGCGCTTGTTCAACGAGGGGCGCACGCTGTTGGCATGGGCCTTGCGCACCCCGTCGTGATCTATCCACCCGCCGCGGACGGCGGGCGGCGGGTACGCGCCGGTGACCACTTCCTGGGAATGGCGTACGGCCTGCTGGACGTCGCCGAGTTCCTCCGGACGACCGGACTGGACGACGCCGACGAGGCCTACGTCGAATCGTCCCCGCTGATCGAGTGGCGGGGCGGCGGCCCGAAAACCTGGGAACACGGACCGGACCGCCGCTGAGCCCGTCCCGGGGTCGGTGGCCTGCTGTTGCCCCGCCGCCGTCAGGACCGCTCGCCCTTTCTGCGCAGGGCGGCGGGCTTGTGTACGGCGGAGCGTCCGGTCTTGTCGCTCTCCACCTCGTACTGCGGTTCCTCAGGCGAGGCATCCACCGTGCGGCCGGCCGCTTCCGTACGTTCGGTGATCTTCCTCTTCACCTTCCCGGTCACGTTCTGGCCGTGGCTCTTCCAGGAGACCTGGTCGCCCTTGCTCGGGTCGTCCTTCTTCGGCATGGCGTTCTCCTCGACCGAATGCCGCGCCGCGCCCCGGGCACGGCCGATGCGAGTGGATCGGTCATCACTCCCAGACTCCCGCCACCGGCTCGTTCACGCATCCGTGGGCGGGCCGGCGGTCGGGGGACGGGTCTCCCAGGCTTCGGCCAGACTGCCGTAGAGGGGGAAGATGCCGCGGGCACCGGTGACGGTCAGCAGCCGCAGCATCTGCGGGGGCGGCGCGGCGAGCACGAGCCGGCCGCCGGCCTCCTGACATCTGACTCGGTCAACAGCATCACGCGAGCCAAAGGAAACGGCGTCTGAGTTCACCTTTTCTGGCGCACCCCTAGGCCGGCGACCGACGTCGGCCCGTCTCCTGGGCGGGCCCGGTCGCTCCCGGCTCCGCCAGGGCGGACAGGGCCTGGAGGCCCCTGAGGAAACCGTCGCGGTCCGCAGGTGGCAGTTGGGCGAGCAGCCGTTCCTCGCCCTTCTGGATCGTGGACTGGACGGTGTCCCGCAGCCGCCGGCCCTCAGTGGTGAGGGAGAGCAGACGCGCGCGCCGGTCCCCGGGGTCGGGTCGGCGGCGGATCAGTCCGCGGTCCTCCAGGTCGTCCAGGACCGCGATGATGCGGGTCTTGTCCGCCCGGATGGCCTCGGCCAGCGCGGCCTGGGTGCGGATCGGTGTCTCGTCGAGGTGCAGCAGCACGGCATACGCCCACATCGTGAGCCCGTGCGCGTCGAGGACCGGCTGTTCCGCGGCCATCAGGGTGCGGAGCAGCGGCGCGACCATCTCGGCGAGGTCGGGACGGGCCAACCGCTCCCCCGACGGGGTGTCCCCGGCGCCTCCCTGCACTGTGTTCTCGACCATGGTCAAGAAAATACCGGTTGACAATTAATACGCTCAAGCACATCGTAAGCATATGCCTACTAATTCCCTCGCGAACTTGGCACGTTTACGGCATCTCGACGCGCAGGCGGTCCGGGACAGCGTCAACCTCGTACGCCGGATGACCCCCGGCGACCTGATCCGCCCGACGCCCTGCTCGGCGTGGACGCTGGCCGATCTGCTCGCCCATATGACGGCCCAGCACCGCGGGTTCGCAGCGGCCGCGTTCGGGCACGGCCAGGACCTCGCTCATTGGAGAGTCCGCCCGCTCGGCGAGGACGCCGCCGCGGAGTACGGCGAAGCGGCGGAGCAGGCCATCCACGCGTTCGCCGCCGTGGACGGCCCGGGCCGCCCGTTCCTCCTTCCCGAACTGCCTGCCGTCCAGACGGTCCCGGCCGCCCGGGCCATCGGCTTTCACCTCATCGACTACGTGGCGCACAGCTGGGACATCGCCAGCAGCCTGGACCTCCCGTACGACCCCGGTCCCGAACTCCTGGCCGCCGCACTGCCCTTGGCCTGCGCGGTCCCGGACGGCGACTTCCGCCTCGCCCCGAACAGCCCCTTCCGGCCGGCGCTCCCCGCGGGCGACGGGGCGAGCACGCTGGAGCGGATCCTGACCGCCCTGGGCCGGACGCCCGGCTGGCGGGGCCCGTCCGGCGGCAGGGCGGCGGGCTCGCACCAGGGCTCGGCCGTCCGCGACACGACATGCTGAGGTCCTCGTGGACGCCTGGTCAGACCCACGGCCACAGGGGCCCGGTCCTGGTCAGCGTCACCGACTTCAAGCTCGACAAGATCAGGGACCTGCCCGGCGTCTACCGGGAGGCCCGGCGACTGGCGGCGCTCTGGCCGGAGCTCCCGGGGGCGCACGGGATGTGGCTGTGGACTGTCCCCACTGCCCGCCGGTGCGGCGCCGTGGCCGTCTGGCGCGACACGGCCGCCCTGCACCACTTCGTCGCGTGGCCGCCCCACGTCGCCGTCATGGGCGCCTACAAGGGACGTGGCACCCTGACCTCGACCACCTGGCAGGCGGACGGATTCGACCAGGGCGCGACCTGGGCCCGAGCGCACGCCACACTGAGGGCGAGCCCGCCGGGGGGCCGGATTTCCGGCGCATCACACTAGAGACCTGTGGATTCCCTCCCTCCCCCTCCCCCCTGAACGCAAGGTAATTGGGGGTTCAATCACTTAAAAACCCAATCCGGGCAAAAGGTGTTGACTCCCGGTGCGACGGGGGCGGATGGTGGAAATGAAGATCCCGTAGTAGAGCGGTTTATGGCAGGTGATCTTTATGCAAGCCGTCATCCGTAGGCGCGCAGCCCTCACCGCATGCGGCTTCGCCCTCTGCGGAGCCCTGGCCGCACCGGCGGTCATCGAAGCGGCCTCGGCCATCTTCGACACCGGGCAGTCTCAGACCCAGGTCGACGCGGAGCGGAAGAAGCCGAAGAAGGCGCCTCGGCACTAGGTCCGTCTTATGGGTCATCAGGTGGCGGATCGTGGTGGTGGGGATGCGTCGCCATGAACTCACCGATCTGACACGGGCGTTACTCGCTCCCCTTAACCGCGGGCTGCGAAGGGCCGCCCGCGCGTGGAGGATCGGCAAGTCGTCAACGGGATGCCGATCTCCGGTACCGCTCGCCTACGGCGGTCACGGGCAGCCCGGGCCATTGGGTTCGACGACGCAGCTCACCTGCCACTTCGTCCAAGAGCCGTTGGAACCACGGATCCGGAACCAGTAGTTGTCGTCCTTGCCGATAGCCGACATGATGATGATCGCGTCGCTGGTCGCCTGCTGAGGGTCGACAGTGATGCGGCTCTTGACCCACCCACCCATGGACACCCATCCGTTCCAGGAGCCGTCAGGGTAGGTCCAGTTCGTCCACACCGCGTGATCGGCACCGACGACGAACTCCTCCTTCGTCCCGTTGGCAAGCTTCGTGGTCGAGACGCCGTACTCGCAGAAGTACTTCTGGCCCTTGGTCGAGCAGTAGGTCGCCGCCTGCGCCGGCGACGCCGCGACACCCACCCCCGCGAAGGCGGCCAGAGCCGCGACCGCCACGAGGGCACCCTTGAATCTGCGCATGTCCATGCTCCTCTACCGAACGGTGTGATCGTGTAGGGGAAGGGGGAGAACCGGCACCCCAACGCCCCCGGCAAGTCGATCACAGGTCTACGGGGGCAGACCATGCAGAACTACCGGCAGAAGTAGCCCCCTTCCTCTTCGAGCTGAACCAGCACCCACCGGGCCCGTACGGGCGCTGTGACGGTGCCGAGGGCCCACGAAGAAACCGTGGTGGTCGACGGGGGTCGAGCACCTGGTGAAGCTCGGCCCCGACAGCCACGAGCCGCGCTCAAGGCCGCCCTTCTCGAAGGCGCGCCGTCATGAAACAGGGCAGGCGGCGCGCGCCTCGGCCCCGTACTCCACGACTGGTACGGACAGACCGAGACTCTCGGCCTCACCGAAGTCCACCCCGACGAACACACAGTGACTGGCCGCAACGGCCAGATCACCTCAGGCCGCCCCATGCCGGGAGTCGAGATCGTCATCCGCAACGACCGAAACGAGCCGCTACCGCCCGGGCGCGAGGAATACGCGAGACCCCGGCGGACTGCTCGGCGGGGGCGGCTGGCTGGCCCTGGTGTCCCGGAGCCAGCCCGCTGGGCGTGTGATCAGGCGACGGTGTGGAATTCGGAGAACTCGTGGTCGCCGCCTTCCGTGTCCTCGATCCGGTTACCGCCGAGGAGCACGTCCGCCCCCGGAGAGCCGGAGAAAGGAACCGAAAACCGGGCAGGCTGACTCAACGGAGCTCAGGCGGCGCTCCACCGATGCGCGCGCCCGCCGCGCCACTCGACCCAGTGGTCGTCGTCCAGAATGCTGTCGGGATCCTGGACCCCCGCGCCCTCGAGGAACACCACCAGATCGTGATCGCTGAAGGCAGTGCCGAGGATCTCGTCCCGGCCCTGCGAGTGCACCGAGACCCTCCGGCCGCCCGTACTGGTGGGCGGGTGCACGACGATCGACGCACTGCTCACCCTCCCAGCGTGCCCCCGGCAAGCCGACCCGGCGACCCCTCTGCGGCGGTCAGGGGCCGTCGCCGCGCCGAAACAGGTGGGTGGCACATCAAACACCGCCGTGACGGACCCGAGGTCGCGGCCATCAACGAGTGGCTGTAGCCGGCGCCACCACACCGCCTGCCTACAGTGTGATCCAGTAGCGGCGCTTGATGCCCTCGTCGGTGGTGCGGACGTCCTCCAGAACGCCGCCATTGCGCTCGATGGTGCGCGCCGATGCGACATTGTCGTCGTCGCATGTGATGAGGACGCGGCCCAGGCCGAGCGCACGGGCTTCGGGGAGAACAGCCCCGAGAGCCCACGTCGCCAGGCCGCGCCTTCGGGCGGAGGGCCGGATGCTGTATCCGATGTGCCCGCCGCTGTGGAGCAGAAAGGCGTTCAGGCGGTGCCGCAGGTCGATGGCTCCCAGATAGCTGTCGCCCTCGACGATCCACCAGTGGGTGGCGTGGACCCACCCGTCTCTCAGGGCAACTGACCTGTCCGACTGCTGTTGCAGTTGCTGTACCCACGCCGAGAAGACGGCGGGGTCGTCGAGGTCGGCCTCGGGCATGAGGCCCAAGCCGGTACCGGCCTGGTGAGCGCCTGGAGACCACTCGTCACGCGCCGCGAGCCATGAGGGCTGAAGTCGACCGGTGGGTGGGATCAGTTCAGGCATGCGGGCGACGGTAGCACTCGCAAACCCCATGTGATCAGGCATTTTACGCTGGACAGGGGCCCGCGACCGCGTCACACCCGATGGCGCATGATCATCCATAATCGAGATCTACTCTGCCCGTGTGTCACCGCCCCCGCGACTGAAACGACCTCTCACCGGTTCGCTGTCCGGCGGAGCCGCCGCGTCCGGCCCGGTCAGCAGGTGCAGCGCGTGACGTTCGAGGTCCGCCACGTAGATCCGCACCTCGGTGAAGCCCGCGGACAGGGCGAGTTCGCCGGTCTTCTTCGGCAACTCGTCGAGGTGCATCAGAAGGCCGGCGTCCAGCAGACCGGGTGAGCATCGCCCGCCCACCCGCCTCGCGGTCGACGTCCACGGCCCTCCTCCCCGTGCGCCGGAACGGCTCCGGACGGGGGCTCCGGATCCTCCGGGGCCCGGGGACCCCACCGCGGCCCGAGACGCGACGCCGAGCCGCTCCGCGGGGCTCCCGCGTGTGCGGTCGTGGCGTGTGCGCATGACATCGGAGACCCGAACGCGGGTACCCGCACCTGCGGAGGTAGCTGATGTTCGAGCCAAGCGATATCCGTGAGTGGCGCGGTCACGACGTGGTGGACCCCCAGGGGCACAAGATCGGCATCCTGGAGTCCGTATATGTGGACACCGGGACCGACATGCCCAGCTTCGCCACAGTGACGGTCGGGCTGCCCACCCGCCGCCGACTGGTGTTCGTGCCGCTCGTCGGCGCGACCGTCGGTCCGGGCTACCTGAAGGTCGCCCACGACAGGAGCGCGGTGAAGAAGGCCCCGTCGATCGACCTCGACGGCGAACTGCCCGCCCTGGAGGAACCGAAGGTCTTCGCGCACTACGAACTGGACTACGTGCCGGGCGCCGGGGGCGAGCGTCGCCTCGCCCGTCGCTGACACGTCTAGGCCGCCGGGAGAGCCAATGAGCCTGTTTCTGTTTCTGATCCTCGTGGCCCTCGTCCTGGGCATCATCGGATTCGCGGTCCACGGGCTGTTCTACCTGCTGATCATCGGCGCCCTGGTCCTTCTCGCCGACCTCTTCTACGCCGGGGTGCGGTTCCGCCGTGGCGGCAGGAAGCACCGCATCGCCCGTTGACCGGCGCTCCCCCGGTCGGGGAGACGCCGACGACGCGGCCGGGGCGTCAGCGCGGAACGATCGCCGCCTCGGACGCCGCCTTGATACGGGAACCGAACCCGGGAGCGTCCTTGCGGGCGGCGGCGAGCGCCAGGCCGACGAGGAGCTTGCCCAGTCCGTGGCCTTCGAGGACGTTGAAGATACGGACCCGGGTGCCACCGCCGGGCAGCGGCTCCAGGTCGTAACCGCCTTCGCGTACCGTCACGGTGTTCTTCGAGGCCTCGGCCCACCGGATCTTCACGGGGGCCTCGAGAGCGGTGATGCGGAACTCTCTCGCGGTCTTCATCCCGGCGTCCTTGACGGTGCTCCGGAAGACGGTGCCCACCGTGGTCGGGGCATCGGGGATCCGCTCGATCTTGAGCACACGAGGGCTGAACTGCGGATCATTGCGCCCGTCGGCGAGGTAGGCGAACACCTCCTCGACAGCCCGATCGACCTCCACCGTCGCTTCGAACTGTCCGGACATGAGCACTCCTCATCGGTCGAGTCACGCGCGCGCGAACGCCAAGCCGTGCCGCACGTCACTTCGCGGCGGCACCGCGAGCCTATGGGACCATCGAACACCCCGCGCGGCAATCGGCGGTCCTCCGTGAGACGGCATCACGCCACCATGCGGGACCGGGCCCGCCGCGGGTGCGGCGGGCCCGGTCTGCGTGGCCGAGGCGGGACGCGAACCCGCGGCCGCGGCCTCCGGGTTACGAGCCCAGCGCTCTCAGCTCAGCGGCTCCGCCCTCTCGGCTCTGCGCTCCCGGCTCCGCGCTCTCGCATCCCCGCCCTCTCGGCTCCCCGCCGTCGGCCCTCAGGCGTTGGCATGGCGACGCGTGGCCGTCCTGCGTGGGGCGGCGTGGTGCACGGACCTGCCCTCGCCGGCCGCCTGCTGACGCCACAGCCACAGCGAGGTCACGGACAGGAGACCGGCGAAGACCACCAGGAAGAGCACCGACACCCACATCTGCCGACTCCCGGGGTCGTCCCACCCCGTCCAGACAGCCGATGCGGCCCACAAGGCCGCACCCCCCGCGTAGACAGGGCGGATGCGCCGCAGCTGCCGCACGGCACGCACGGATTCGACATGATCAGTTTTCTGTGCCATGTGGGCCCAGGTACCCCGATCCGCGCTCTTCATCAGTAGTCGGACGGCGATGTGTCGTCGTGCAGGACAGCGAAGAGCCCCCGCGCGCGGGTGCCGTCCGGCAAAGCCCAGGAACCGGCGACATGGCCGACCGCCCGCGGAGGCGGCAAGGGCTCGTCGTCCGGGGTGGGGCGCAGGACCCGCTGCAGGCGGAGTGTCGTGCCCCGCGGTGCGGGCAGCTCAGTGCCCTGCGGGTCGTCCGTGGCACCGGCCGTGGAGCCCGTGGGGGTGGCACCGTCAGCGGTACAGGAGCGGGTGACCTCCCGGTCGGGGACATCGCTGGTGTTCTGGTCCTGGGCCTGGACCCGGCCCTCGATCAGGGCCGCCAACTGGGCGACCAGCACCGGGTCGTGGCAGCCGTCGTAGGCCCAGCGCCGCCCCAGCACCCCGTGCTCCATGGTGCCGACGAGGGCGTGCTCCGCCCCGTCGAGCGGGGCGCCACGATAGGTCAGCGGCACCAGATAGGCGGCCGGACGGCTGCCGGAGGCGTCGGTGACCACCAGGAACTCGATCCCGACCTCGCCCTCGGGGTCGTCGAGCCGGAAGCCCCCGGCCTTGACCAGCTCGGGTGCGCCCGTGCCGCCCGCGTACCACGGCCGGGTGGGCAGCCAGGAGGTGAGCAGTTCCAGCTTGGTCGGCCGCAGGACTGTGCGGTGGACGACGGCCATGTCGGGTTTCCTCTTCCGTGGGGCGGCGGTGCCGGGACAGTTCAGGCGGACCGGTCTTCGTCCGCGGGCGCGTGCCGGACGGCCAGGGGCGTTCCGGCCTCGGTGGTCACCTGAAGCACCTCGCACCCCGTGAGCGGAACGGCGGTGAAGAGACGCCGCCGAACCCGTTCGCCGTCTTCGGGCGGAAAGGCGATCCGCCCGGCCCCCGGAGGCGTCCACCGGTCCGGCCGGTGGTGCCACGAGCCGGACCAGTCGCTCACAGCCCGTGGCGGCGCCCTGCGAATCAGCCATGGGGGCAGCGTAGTTACTCCCCCCGCCGACTCCTCATCGACCCCGACCCCGGTCTCGGCCCGGCCCCGGACCCGACCCCGGTCCCTGCCCGGCCCCGGTCTTGGTTCCGGCCCCCCCCGTCACGGCCTGGACGCCCCGGTCCCGTCTTGCCTCCGGAGCGTCCGGCCCCGGTCTCAGACCCGGCCCGGTCCGACGGGCGCGGTGATCTCGCGCTTGAGGATCTTGCCGCTGGGGCCGGTCGGCAGGGTGTCCACGAGCCACACCTCACGCGGGTACTTGTACGCGGCCACCCGGCTCTTGACGAACTCCCGCAGCTCGTCGGGGGTGGCATGGGCGCCCGGGCGCAGGACGACCGCGGCCGCGATCTCCTCACCCAGGTGAGTGTGCGGCACGCCCACCACGGCGGCCAGGGCGACGGCCGGGTGCTCGTGCAGGACCTCCTCCATCTCCCGCGGGTAGACGTTGTAGCCCCCACGGATGATCATGTCCTTCTTGCGGTCCACGATGTACAGGTATCCGTCCTCGTCCTGCCGCGCGAGGTCGCCGGAGCGCAGCCAGCCGTCCGGGATGGCGGTCGCGGTCTCCTCGGGGCGGTTCCAGTAGCCCTTCATCACGTTCGGTCCGCGCACAGCCAGTTCGCCCACCTCACCCGGGGCGACGTCCTGGCCCTTGTCGTCGAGCAGCCGCACCTGCACATCGCGGATCGGCGTGCCGATGGAGCCGGCCTTGCGCGGCCGGTCGGGGTGGTTGAAGGTGACCACCGGGCTGGTCTCGGACATGCCGAAGCCCTCCAGCACCGCGCAGCCGAAGCGCCGCTCGAAGCCGTGCAGGACCTCCACCGGCAGCGAGGCCCCGCCGGATATGCACATCCGCAGCGTCGACACGTCCGCCTCGGACGGGTGCTGGAGCAGCGCCGCGTACATCGTGGGAACGCCCTCGAAGACCGTGGCCCGGTCGCGGGCGATGGCGTCCAGCACGGTCTGCGGTGCGAAGCGCGGGATCAGCGTCAGGGAGGCGCCGGCGCGGACGGACACGCTCATCGTGCAGATCTGGCCGAAGATGTGGAACAGCGGCAGGCAGCCCACCACCACGTCCTCGGGCGTCATGCGCTGCACGTGGACCGTGTTGACCTCGGTGTTGTGCCGCAGCCCGCCGTGCGTGAGCGTGGCGCCCTTGGGGCGGCCGGTGGTGCCGGAGGTGTACAGGAGCACGGCCACGTCGTCGATGCCGGTCTCGGCCATCTCGGGCAGCGGCTCGTGCCCGGCCAGCAGTGCGCCGAAGGCGGCGGGTTCGACGGCCAGGTGCCGCACACCGGCGGCGGCCGCGCCCTGTGCGCCCTCCCCCGGCGCCTGGTGCCATTCGAACAGCAGCACCGCCCCGGAGTCGTCGAGGTGGTACTCGGTCTCCCGCGTCTTCAGCAGCGGGTTCATCGGCACGACGATCCCCCCGGCGCGGAGCACCCCGTAGTACAGGACGACGAACTCGGGAACGTTGGGCAGCATCAGGGCGACCCGGTCACCCGGCCGCACGCCCTCGGCCCGGAGCAACGCGGCGGCGCGGGCACTGCGCTCGTCCAGCTCCGCGTAGCTGGTCACCTGCTCGCCCAGGCGCAGCGCGGGGCGTCCCGGCTGCCGCTGTGCCGTCTCCACCAGGAACTGCGCCAGATTGGCCATGACCCGCCTCCACGAACGTCATCGTTGAAATCCGCTGTTCATCTGCGCGACATCGTGCTGCCACGCACGGCGGCGGACCATGGGCGGCAGGACAGCACCACCGGTCCCGGTTTGGTTCGGGGAACAAAACAATGGCGTTAAGCTGCGGTAATGGATATCTCGGGCGTGGCAGCGGCGCTTCATGCCAGACTTCCGGAACTGGGTGAGCGGATCGCGCAGCGTATCCGCTCGGACGTCGACGCCTACGACGAGGAGTCGCTGATCCCCTTCGAGTCGCTGCGCCGCTCGTGCACCGCCAACGCGGACCTGGTCCTGACCCACCTCGGTCACGCGGATGCCCCGGATCCCAGTCCGGCCCGCGAGACCGGCCGGGTGCGCGCCGAACAGGGCGTGCCGCTGGCGGACACCCTGCACGCGTACCGGGTCGGCTTCGAGCTGCTGTGGACGGAGATCCTCCTGGAGTCACGGACGCATCCCGAGGTCTCCGACGACCAGTTGGTGTCCCAGTCCGCGGAGATCTGGGCGTTGTTCGGCCTGTACGCGGAGGCGGTGGCGGCGGCCTACCGGGAGACGTCCGCCGAGTTGACCTCGCAGCGGCACGCCCGGCGCTCGGCGCTGGTGGAGGCGCTGTTCACCGGTGTCATCGCCGACCGGACCACGCTGTGGGAGGCCGCCCGTGAGCTGGGCCTGCCCGAGCACGGTCCCTACGCGGTGGCCGCGGCGGCGGCCGGCGCTCCCGGCCAGGAGCCGTTGGCGGGTATCGAAACCGTGCTGCGTCAGGCCCAACTCGCCTCTGCCTGGCGGCTGTTGCCCGACCATCAGATCGGGGTGATCGCACTTCCCACACCGGCGGCGGAGAGCGCCTGTCTGCGTGTCCTGCGTCGTGCCCAGGCCCGCGTGGGCGTCAGCCCGTGCTTCCCCTCCCTGCGGGACACTCCACAGGCGCTGCGGTTCGCTCGGCTGGCCCTGGCCGGGCTGCGGGGCACCGGTCCCGGTGTCGCCCGGTTCGACGACAACCCGCTCGCCATGGTGGTGGCCGCCGCTCCGGCGGAGGCGGCGCATCTCGTGGGAGTGGTCCTCCAGCCCCTGGTCGACCTGCCGGTCGCGGAACGTGCTCGCCTGCTGGAGACCTTGGAACACTGGTTCGCCGCCGCCGGCTCGGCCACCGACGCGGCCCGGGGGCTCTTCGTCCACCCCAACACCGTCCGTTACCGGCTGCGCCGTATCGAGGAGTTGACGAGGCGTTCGCTCTCCGATCCGCGCGCGGTGGCCGACATCGGCGCGGCACTCCTGGCCGTTCGCAACGCCGGCGTCGGTGCGGGCGAACAGTCGTCGCACGCCCCGGACTGACCGCCCGCCCCCGGACTGACCGGCTGCTCCCGAACGGGTCTGGTGCGTAAGGCCGTTACGGGCAGGGCGGACGACGGCGTGGACTGCCAGGGGTTTCGGGGGATGCCGGGGGGGTGCCCCGATGCTCGGCGGTGGGGCCGGCACCAGGCGGAACGGGGAGCTGACCGGAGTGAGTCGGGGAGCGAAGCGGCCTAGCGTCGGACCGCATGGGACTTCTCGACAATCCGTGTACGGCGACGGCGACCCTGGCCACGGCGTTCGTGCTGGCGGCGTCCGCGATCCCGGCCTCCGCGATCCCGGCCTCCGCGATCCCGGCCTCCGCGTCGGCGCCGCCCGCCGCCGCCCGGCCCCCCTCCTTGTCCGCCGTGGCCGGGCCGTCGTCCGCCGCCCTCGGCCGCTACCAGAACCAGGAGCTGAACTGGAAGAGCTGCGTCCTCGGCCCCGACGACGAGACCGGCAAGGAGCTGGAGAAGGCAGGCGCCCGTTGCGCCGACGTCACCGTGCCCCTCGACCACGCCGACCCCGGCGGCCGTACGATCACCCTCGCGCTCTCACGGATCGAGGCCACCGACACCGCCCACCGCATCGGCTCCCTGCTGCTCAACACCGGCGGCCCCGGCGGTCAGGCCGTCGGGGACCCGCCCTGGGTGCACGACGCTCTGGGGGACGTGGCCGGGCGCTACGACATCGTCGGCGTGGATCCCCGTTTCGTCGGCCGCAGCACCCCGCTGGACTGCGGCTGGCCCACCGGCAGCCCCTTCCGCTGGGCGGGGGCGGACCGGGCCGCCTTCGACGACGTCACGAGGTTCGCACGCGACCTGGCCGACAGGTGCCGCAGGACGAACGGGGACGTGCTGCCGTACATCACCACCCGTGACACCGCCCGCGACATGGACGTCGTCCGCGCTGCCCTCGGCGAGCGCCGCATCTCCTACCTGGGCTACTCGTACGGCAGCTACCTCGGCGAGGTCTACTCGACGATGTTCCCCGGCCGTACCGACCGCGTGGTCCTCGACGGCGTGATCGACCCGCACCGCTACGGCCCCCGGCTGCTCGTCGGCACCGAGACCGCCAACGAGAAGGCCCTGCGGCACTGGGCCGCGTGGGCCGCCGAGCGGCACTCCGCCTACGGCCTCGGCTCGACCCGCGATGCCGTCCTGGCCACCGTCGACCGCATCGGGCGCACCGCGGGCGAACGGCCCCTGGTGATCGGCGGCGGCTCGTCCGCGTCCTACCGGCTCGACGAGCACACCGTGCCGTTCGTCGTCTTCAACGGCCTGTCGGACGACACCGACGAGGCGCGGCGGTCGTTCGCCGCCTCGATCCGCACCATGAAGGAGGCCGCGGAGGGCCGCCCGGCCGAACCCGACCCCGAATTCGCGAGGGCCCTGGACTTCCTGCTGAACGGGGGCGACGACGGGTCGGCCTACGGCAGCGTCCAGACCGCGATCCTCTGTGGTGACGTGGCTGCGCCGCGCGACCCGGACGTCTACTGGCGCGACGTGGAGCGCAGCCGCGTGCGCCGTCCGCTGATGGGACCCTTCACCCACGACATCACCCCCTGCGCCTTCTGGGACCGGCCCCGGGAGCGCCCCACCGTCGTCCGCGACGACCTGCCCGCGCTGCTCGTCAACACCACCGGCGACCCGCGTACGACCTATGCCGGGGCCACGGCGCTGCACCGCGCCTGGCCGGGTTCCCGCCTGGTCACCGTCACCGGCTCCGACCGGCACGGTGTCTACGGGGCGTACGGCAACTCCTGCGTCGACGGCACCGTCAACGCCTACCTGCGCACCGGGAAGCTGCCCGCCACGGATGTCGACTGCGCGGCCGCCGGGTCCGGCGGCACGCGGGAGAACCCCTCGGAGGGAGGTGGGACCACCGCTCCGGTCGCGCTCCCGGCCCGCCTCCACGGCTGATCGCGCCCTACACGATCGATGAACGCGTCGGGCTCGGGAGACAAGGTTTCCGGGCCCCGTCGCGATCTCCCTTCTATCGTGGAACGGCACAGTGACGCTCGGCACCGAGACAGGCGGCAGGGACATGGGCAAACCACTGATCGACTATGTGGCGGTCTTCCGAGCCCTGCCCGGCATGGTGGCCCTCCTCACGCCCGACCTGATCTACGCCGACGCCAACGACGACTTCCTGCGGCTGGCGGGACGTACCCGCGAGCAGCTGCTCGGCCGCTACATCTTCGACGTCTTCCCGGAGAACCCGAACGACCCGGCCGCGGCCGGCATGCGGGAGACCCGGGAGTCGATGCTGCGGGTGGTCGACTCCGGCGAGCGCGACACGATGGCGCTGCTGCGCTACGACATCGAGGACACCCATCGGCCCGGTGTGTGGCGCGAGCACTACTGGAGCCCGGTGAACGCGCCGGTCCTCGGCCCCGACGGGCAGGTGACACTCGTCGTGCACCGGGTGGAGGAGGTCACCGAGCTCATCCACGCGCGCGGCGGCCCGAACGGCGGGGCCCGGGCCCGTGTGCTGGAGGCCGAGCTGTACACCCGGGCCCGCGAGCTGCAGGAGGTCAACGAGCGGCTCCGCCAGGCGCACGCCCATGAGCGGGAGGTCGCTCTGGCCCTCCAGGCGGCGATGCTGCCCGCGCCCGGCCCGACCGGGCCGCACGCCACCGCCGTGCGCTACCGGCCCGCGGTCGGCGCACTGAACGTCTGCGGCGACTGGTACGACCTGGTCGACCTGCCCGGCGACAACCTCGCGATCGCCGTCGGCGACGTCGTCGGGCACGGTCTCGCGGCGGCCTGCACCATGGGGCAGCTGCGCAGCGCCCTGAGCGCCGCCTGCCGGGTGGCCGACGGCCCCGCCCAGGCCCTGGAGGCCCTCGGCCTGTACGCCCGCTTCGTCGAGGGCGCCGAGGCGACCACCGTAGTGACGACCTTCGTCGACTGGGACAGCCACACCATCACCTACAGCTGTGCCGGCCACCCGCCGCCCGCCCTGGTGCACGACGACGGGACCGTCACCTTCCTCGACCAGGCCACCGATCCCCCGCTCGCCGCCCGCCCGGAACACCTCCCCCGCCCGCAGGCCCGCACCGGCTTCAGCGAGGGCGCCACTCTCGTCCTGTACACCGACGGCCTGATCGAGCGCCGCGACGAGGACATCTACACGGGCCTGGCCCGGCTCGCCGACTCCCTCGCCCACCACAGACACTCGGCCCCGGAAGTCCTGGCCGACGCCCTCCTCGCCGACCTCCTCCCCGCCACCGGCACCACCGACGACACGGCTCTCGTCGTCCTCCGTCTGTGACCCACCCCGGAACCGGCGGCGCCCCCGACCGGTCCGGCGTCCCGGAGCGTGGATCCGCCCGGACACAGCGGGCGCCGAAGGCCTCGTCCCCTGCCGTCAGTCGGAGGGACCGGCCGGGTCGGGGGAACCGGGGGTGTCGGGCCGGGCGGTGTGGTCGGGGTGGTCGCGGGTGCGGCGGGCCTCCTTCATCTCCGCCTCGTAGAGGTGGTCGCGTCCTTCGGCGAGCTGTCGCACCGCCTCGTGCTCCAGGTCTCTGAACGCTCGGTAGTACGTCTCGTCGTAGGCCTCGACGATCTGGAACGTCCAGTGTCCGGGGATGACGTTGCGCCCCAGGATCTCCGTCTCGACCCGCTCGGCCCAGGCGTCGTGGCCCGCCCCGCGCAGCAGTTCGACCGTGCGGTCCAGTTCCAGGTCCGCGGTGCCGGTGAGCTGGTGGAACGAGTAGAGGTGCCCACGGGCCCGTTCGACCGTCTCCAGCGCCTTGGACAGGGAGCCGAGCGCTTCCACCGTCCCGTCGCCGACACCCGGGGGACGCCGGTGCTCGTGGTCCGGACCGTGGAGGTCACCCATCTTCGCCACTTCCTTCGAGCCAGCGACTCCCGACCTGTCCGGATCAGCACAGCACGGCACGGGCGACGGCACCGTCCGTGCCGTCCGGATGCGCCATCGCCGAACCCGATCGGGCCGTTCTCAGCGCACGACGTCGACGAGGTGGGGCACCACCCGGGTGAGCCGCACCACGGCCCAGAGGATGAGCAGGGCGCCGATCGCCTCGGGCAGCAGCCACCAGCCGGTACGGACGCTCTCGTCGAACAGCACCACGCCCAGCAGGAGGCTCACCGACGCGTCACCGATGGTCAGCGCGGGCTGTGAAGCGGCCAGGGGTCCGGCCTGCAGGGCGTTCTCCAGCAGCAGGAGGGCCAGGACCCCGGTGAGCGCGAATCCGTACGTCTGCCAGGAGGTGAGGAACGCCGGCAGTCCCCCGTCGGCGAGGCGTCCCGTGGCCGACTTCAGCAGGGCTGCGGTCAGGGCGTTGCCGACCGCCGCGGCCGAGGCCAGCGCTGCGGCGCGCAACAACGGCGAGGAGGCGGAGCGCGCGAGGAGGACCGCCGCGGCCATCGCGCCGAGGGTGAGGGCCAGGACCGGGATCCAGCGCGCCATGGACGCCTGATCCCGGCTGCCGGAGGGGGCTGCCGAGGCCAGGAGCACGGCGAGTCCGGCCACCACTCCCCCGACCGCCCACCAGCCCGCGGCCGGCAGCCGTCGGTGCATGAGCGGCACCGCCAGCAGCAGGGCGAAGGGGAGTTCGAGGATGAACAGGGGCTGTACCAGCGCCATCGGGCCGTTGACGAGGGCCAGCGCCTGGAACACCGCGGCGCCCACCACGCCCGCGATGCCGATCGCCCAGGCGGGCCGCCGCGCGAGGGCGAGCAGCAGCCGTACTCCGCCGCCCCGGTCCACCGTTGAGGCGGCCTTGCGCTGGAACGCCGTGCCCACCGCGTTGCTGACGGCGCCGAGGACGCCGAAGACGACGGCGAGCACCATCACGACTCCGGCACGGGCGGCGGATTCCACTCGAGCAGCAGAATCGTCGCATCGTCCTGGAGACGGCTCGTCCTGGTGTCCAGGATGGCGTGGATGAGCCGCCGGAGGCTCTCGGGTGCGAGTTCTCCCGCGGCCGTCGCGCGGATGACGTGGTCGGCGAAGCGTTCGAGGCCGAAGAGGTTCCCGTCCCGGGTCCGGGCCTCGGTGACGCCGTCGGTGTACAGCAGCACCCGGTCGCCCGGCTGAAGGGCGTACTCGTGGATCTGGCGCGGTCGCCCGGCCAACAGGAAGCGCAGCCCCATCGGCGGGTCCGGATCGCCTTCCAGCGCGTCGGCGACCAGCTGCTGGTCGCGGATGAGCAGAGGGGCGGGGTGACCGCTGTTGCTCCAGCGCAGCACGCCGGTGGCGAGGTCCAGTTGGGTCAGAACGGCCGTGCAGAACTGGTCCGGGAGCCACTCGGCGAGTGCCTGGTCCACGCTGTCGACCAGTTCGGGGAGATCCTCGCCGGTGCGGCGGGCGTTGCGGCAGGCGGCCAGCGAGACCGCGCTCGTCAGTCCGGACGCCAGGTTGTGACCCATCGCGTCGATGACGGTGGCATGCAGGGTGGTGTCGGTCAGGCAGTGGTCGAAGGCGTCGCCGCCCAGCTCGTAGGCGGGCTCGAGGACGGCCGTGGAGACGACGTGTCCGTTGCCGATGGTGCGGGGCGGCAGGAACGCCCGCAGCAGTTCGGCGGGGAGCCGCATGGGCTCGGTGCGCGTCCTGCGGACGACGGAGTCCATGTAGGCCCGATTGGACGTGATCATCATGCTCAGCAGGGTGCTGAGGGCCTTGCCCCGGGTGAGCAAGGCGGCGGTGACCGCCGGTGTGTGGACGGCGAGGACGCCCAGTCGCTCGGCTCCGTCGAGCAGCGGGAACCAGGCGATCACCCCGCCCGTGCCCGATTCCTCCACCCGCAGTGACTGCGTGCGGTACGTCCAGCCCGCGAGCGAGTCGTCGATCCACAGGGTCGAGGCGATGTCGGTGAGGGGGATGAGGCGGCGCTGCTGCAGATCGGCGAGGTAGGCCACGGCGTGCTGGAGACCGAGCGCCTCGGTGCAGCGGGCCACCGCTCTCGACAGCTCCAAGGTGCGGTTGGCGGAGTCGGCGAGGAAGCCCATGAGCCGCTCGTCGTTGAGCTCGGCCGTCACGTCGTCACCACCTGGTGGGCTACTCGCTGCCGGGTGCACCGGGTGCATCGGATGGACCGGGCGGGCCGGAGGGACAGGACGGAACGGAATCGACCGGTCGCTTGGCCGCAGTCTCACATCCGGGAGCATGATCCGCAGTTCGGCGAGGGGCGCCGCCGGCCGATGGGGCCGGCGGCGCCCGTCCCGCCGTCGGCTACTTCCTGCCGCGGCGCAGCAGCAGGTAGGCGACGGTCAGTGCCGCGACGGCGCCGATGAGGGCGCCGCGATGGTCGCGCACCTGTCGGGGTGCCTTGTCCTGCCACAACTGCTCGGCCTGCCCCGCCCTGGCCCTGACCTGGACGGCGGCCGCGGCGGCCGTGTCCTTGACCGGGGCCGGGACCTTCTCCTCCAGCAGGTGGGCCGCCCCGGCCGCCTTCGTCCTGGCCTGCTCGGACAGGTGCGCCGCCGTGGTGCCGGCCTGTTCCTTCAACGCGATCGCCTTCTCCTGCGCGCGGGCCTTGACGTCGGTCTTCGCGGCCAGCGCCTCGACCGTCTCACCGAGTTCGTGGCGGGTCTGTTCGACCTGTCGGCGCAGATCCTCGGGACCGGCGGCGGTGGGCTCGTCATGGGGTGGCTGGGTCATCGTCGTGCACTCTCCTTGATCTCCGACACATCGGCTTTCACGCTGTCGACGGTCCGCTCGGGCATCGGTGGGGCGGCCGCGCCGACCTGCTTCTTGCCGGTCAGGGCCAGCACCGCGGTGATCACCGCCAGTACGGCCGTGACGATCAGGGCCGCGGCCCACACCGGGAGCGGCACCGCGATCGCGGCGATCGCGGTGGCGACCAGCGCCTGAAGGGTGAGGAAGCCGAAGAGTCCGGCCCCGCCGAACAGCCCACCGCCCTTGCCGTAGCGTTTTCCCTTCTCGACCATCTCCGCCCGTGCGAGCTGCATTTCGCCGCGCACCAGTTCGGTCAGCTGCTGCGAAGCACGTTGCACCAGGTCGCCGACCGACTCACCGCCGTCGGCGGTCCGCACACCGCGTTCGCCGTCCGTGCCGTACCGTCCTGCTTCAGCCATCGCGTTCACCCCTTCCTCCAGGTGCCGCACCGGGTACCCGATGACCGGCGGGAAAGACATCCCCGCAGCGGAACATGACAAGTCACACCTACGCCCGCGTCTCCCCCGCGCCGGCCGTGTCGGGAAGGGGCACCAGATCGCTGGTGCAGAACCCGCAGCGGCGCGCCCGGGCGGGCACGGGGTTGAGGCACTCGGGACAGTCCCGCTTGTCCGCCTGGATGTCCTGGTGCGGGGCGAAACGCTCGTGCAGCTTGTTGATCGGCAGGACGACGAGGAAGTACAGGACGCAGGCGATCAGCAGAAAGCTGATGACGGCGTTCACGAAACTTCCGTACGGGAAGACAGTCCCGCCGAGGGTGAAAGTCCTGCGGCTGTAGTCGCCCGTCGCGCCGGTCGTGAAGCCCACGACCGGGGTCAGGAACGCTTTCACGAAGCCGTTGACGAGTGCGGTGAAGGCCGCGCCGATCACGATGCCCACGGCCAGGTCGACCACGTTCCCGCGCAGTATGAAACTGCGGAACCCTCCCAGCAGATCCCTCACGGTCCCCTCCGTTTCCTCTTCCTCTCGGCCTCGCCCGGCCGTTCGCGGCTTCCTCCGGCCGCGGCGGTCGCGGCGGTCGGAGTGCGTCTTTCCGGACCCGCGCCGGTCACACCACCGCCCGGCGGCCCGCCGATCGGGGCGGGCCCACCCGGATGGCCGCCCGCCTCGCGCGACGACGCCGGTCGTTGCCTAGCGTCGAAGCGACGGCCCCCGGCCGGGAGGAGACACCCATGCCCCATCGCACAGCCGTCGCGGGCATAGCCGCGACGATCATGACTTTCGCTCCGCTGTCCGGAGTCGCCCACGCCCAGGACCTCGACTGCCGCGACTTCACCTTCCAGGAGGACGCCCAGGCGGAGTTCGACCGGGACATCAGCGACCCCAACCGCCTCGACGAGGACCACGGACGGGACGACGGCATCGCCTGCGAGGTCCTCCCTCGCCGGTCGCCGGCCACCCTCGTACCCGCCACCAGCATTCCCGCGCCGGTCCCGACCGGCCTCGCGCCGGTGGCGGTCAGCCCCGCCGCGGTGCCCAGCCTCGGTGTGCGCGGCGGCGTCGGCGGCGCCGTGACCACGGGACCGTCCGCCCGGGACATCGGCATCGGCGCCGGCCTCGCGGCGGCGGGCCTGCTGGCCGGCGCCGCCTGCGTGAGGCGACGCCGACGCCGCGTCTGACCGGCCCCCAGCCGGGACCTCGCCCGAAGCGCCGTGCGGGCATCCCGCGCGGACGGACCCGCACCGCGCTTCAGGTGGCCGTGCCGCCGGGATGCCGTCCGGGGCCCTCGGCCTGGTCGGTCAGCGGAGTCGGCGACAGGACGGTGTCCTCTTCGCCCGGCTCCAGAAGGGTGGCCGCGGCACCGACGACCAGGGGGTCGGGACTGCCGACCAATTCGGCGTCCTTGGCCGCGTAGTCGACCCGGCTCAGCAGACTGCGCATCGCTTCGAGGCGCCCCCGGCGTTTGTCGTTGCTCTTGACGACCGTCCAGGGGGCGTGCGCGGTGTCGGTGACGCGGAACATCTCGACCTTGGCGGTGGTGTACTCGTCCCAGCGGTCCAGGGAGGCGAGGTCGGTGGGCGAGAGCTTCCACTGACGTACCGGGTCGACCTGGCGGATGGCGAACCGCGTCCGCTGCTCGGTCCGCGAGACGGAGAACCAGAACTTCACCAGGATGATGCCGTCCTCGACGAGCATCTCCTCGAACAGCGGGCACTGCTTGAGGAACAGTGCGTACTCCTGTTGCGTGCAGAAGCCCAGGACCCGTTCCACGCCCGCCCGGTTGTACCAGGAGCGGTCGAAGAAGACGATCTCACCCGGCCCGGGGAGATGGTCGACGTACCGCTGGAAGTACCACTGGCCCTTCTCCTGTTCCGTGGGCTTGCCCAGCGCCACGATCTTCGCGCCGCGGGGATTGAGGCGTTCGGTGAATCGCTGGATGGTGCCGCCCTTGCCCGCCGCGTCCCGCCCCTCGCAGATCACGACCAGACGGGCGCCGGTGTCGTTGACCCAGCGCTGGAGTTTGAGCATCTCGATCTGGAGGACGCGCTTGGTGCGCTCGTACTCCCTGCGGCTCACCTTGCGGTCGTAGGGGTAGTTCTCCCGCCACGTCGTGATCGGCTGACGCGCGCCGTCGAGCAGCACCGGCTGTTCCGGTCTGCGGTCGTCCACGGTCAGCCCGTGGAGCAATCGGGCCTCTACCTCTTCACGATCCACGGTTCCGCGCCTCCTTGCGATACGTCGCTCACGTCTGCGGCCACGTCTGCGGCTGGGTTCCTTGCCGACGACCACTCCAAACGCGTTGACCTGCCGTGAAGCAGTTCGGTCGGGGCGGGGCGGAAACCCCGACGGCTCGGCCGGACGCCCGACGACTCGGGGTTCACCCCATCGGTGCGCGCCTGGTGCGCGGCCCTCCGGGCCATGAGAGCGTGACGCACCAAATACCCTTTTTATACATCTTCGGTACACATCGGAGGACTGTCACCCCATGAGCCAGACCAACCCCCTCGAACGGGCGGCCGGAGTACCCGCCGGGGCACCGGGCGTGGTGGTCGGCGACATCGGTACGGCCGCCGCCCTGGCCCAGCGCGTCACCCTGCTGGGCGGGCACCGCGCGTGGGACTGGTTCACCGCCGCCTGAGCGGTGGTCCGAGCGGTCCGGACCCGGCGGCCGCCGCCCCGGACGGCCCGGACGGCCCGGACGGCCCGGACGGCCCGGTCGGCCCGGACGGGGCGGCGGCCGTCGACCGGCGTGCCGTCCGCCCGCCCGGGTGGTGGAGACGGTTGGGACACATGTGACAGGAGGGGGTCTGACCGTGCAGACGTTCCTGCCGTACGCGGACTTCACGGCGTCGGCCGCCGCCCTGGACCCTCGCCGGCTGGGCAAGCAGCGGGTCGAGGCGCTCCAGGTGCTGCGGGGTCTGACGGTCGCCGGGTACGGATGGCGCCACCACCCGGCGGTGCGCATGTGGACCGGGTACGAGGAGGCGCTCGTGCGTTACGGCCTGGAGGTCTGCGGTCTGTGGACGGCGTCCGGACGTGCGGACACCTGCGCCACCTCGCTGGTGGCCGGCTTCGGGAGGGAGCCGGCCGGGATCCGCAGCCAGCGGCGGCTCGCCGAGGCGGGGGAACTGCCGCCGTGGCTCGGCGATCCCGCGTTCCACCGCAGTCACCGGTCGGCGCTCGTGCGCAAGGATCCCGAGTTCTACGCGCCGCAGTTCCCCGGCGTGCCCGACGACCTGCCGTACGTCTGGCCCGCGTCCGACCGGAGCGCGCCGCGCGAGGGGTGAGCCTTCCCCTCGCACGGCCCGTCGTGAGTGCCGAGCCTGACCGGACGCGGCGCGCCGCCCTGCGACCGCTCCGACGCCGGCTCGGCCGGGATCTCGACGCCACGGGCGCCGGGGCGGAACGGCTTCTCGGACGGCGAGCGCGTCCGGTCGCGGAGACGATCGCCAGCAGGCGCTCAGAGGCAGTCGAGCGCCGTGAGGTCCACCGCGTCGGCCATCGCCTGCATCCCCTTGTCGTTGGGGTGGAGGTGGTCGCCGCCGTCGAAGAAGGGCAGGATCCGCTCGGGGTCGTAGGGGCTGCGCAGGATCCGGTCGAAGTCGGTGACGGCGTCGAATTCGCCGCCGCCCCGGATGAACGCGTTCACCTCCTGGCGTACGGACTCGGCGGCCGGGTCCCACTCCGACCAGCCTTCGAAGGGGGCCACGGTGGCGCCGACGACACACTTCCCGGCCGCGTGCGCACGGCGGACGATCTCCCGGTATCCGGCGATCATGTCCTGGGCGGTCACCCCGTTGTGTGCCTTGATGTCGTTGACGCCCTCGAAGAGGAACACGGTGCGCACGCCCGGCTGCGACAGCACGTCCCGCTGGAGCCGGTTGAGCGCGCTCTGGCCCGCTCCGTCCGCCAGGACCTTGTTGCCGGAGATCCCCTCGTTGGCCACTCCCTTGACCTGGGTGTCCGCCCGCTGGAGTCGGCGGGCGAGGTAGTCGGGCCAGCGGCGGTCGAGGTCGGCGGTGGACTGCCAGCCGTCCGTGATGGAGTCGCCGAGCGCGACCACCGCGCCCGTCGACGCGTTCGCGCGGACGGAGACGGAGTCGAGGTAGAACCAGGAGCCGGTCGTCCCGCTCCACCGGTCGCCGCTCTCCTCGGCGGTGTGGTCGCCCCGGGTGAGGTACGAGGTCTGCAGGGCCATGCCGTGACCGCTCGCCGGGCCCGCCGCGTCCGGCGAGTGCAGGCTGACCACCAGGTCGGTGGCGGCCGGCAGCCGGCCGGGCAGCGCGTCGCTCAGCGCGGTGCCGCCGGCGGGGATCGTGACGGAGTGCGCGCCGCCGAAGCTCAGTCGCCGGTTGCTGCCCCGGACCAGGGCCGCGCCCTCCAGCCGGACCCCCGCGTAGACGCTGTCGAAGGTCACCGGCCGGTCGCCGAAGGCGTTCGTGAGCCGGATCCGCGGGTCGGTGCCGCCGACGCTGGTGCGGACGACGAGCCGGTATCCGCGGTCGGCGACGCCCTCCCCCAGCCGGTCCGCGGACGCCGCCCAGGTGACGACGTCGTGCCCGGTCTCCGCCGCGCGGGCGACCGCCGGGAAGGCCTGCGGCAGGGCGGCGGCGAGCAGTGCGGTGAGGACGGCGAGGAGCACGCGGGCCGGTGTGCGGCGGGCCGTCATCGGGAGAAGCCCTTCAGTGTGACGGACCTGCCGGGCCGCAGTTCCACCGTCCGGGACGTCTCCCCGTACGTCACCGTCGTGGTCCGGCCGCCGACGCTGCGCACCCGCACCGAGGTCGGAGTGCCCTCGCGCCACCGCAGGTCGACGACGAATCCGCCGCGCGCGGGCAGGCCGGTGACATGCCCGGCGGCGGCCCAGGCGGCGGGAAGCGCGGGCAGGAGTTCCAGGTGCCCGGAGCGGGAGTACAGGAGCATCTCCGTCATCGCGGCCGGGGTGCCGAAGTTGGCGTCGATCTGGAAGATGCCCCGGCCCTGTTCGACCTCGTAGATGTCGAACAGGTTGAAGGCGGTGCCGTTGCCGCCGCCGGTCGACGGGCGCAGGTTGGTCGTGACCAGCTCGTACGCCTTCTCCGCGTGCTTCAGGCGGGCCCAGCACAGGGCGCGCCAGGCGTTCGCCCAGCCGAAGCTGTCCATGCCGCGCGCGGTGAGGAGGGCGGTGGCTCCGTCGACGGTCTCCCGCGGGGTGGAGCCGTCGGGGCGGATGCGGTCGCCGGGGAACAGGCCGACGAGCGGGGACAGGTGCCGGTGGGTGGTCTCGCCGAGGTTGTCGGGTGACATCCACTCCTCCAGCCACCCCGTCTTCGGGCTCACCCGCGGCAGGTACAGCCGTTCGCGCAGACCGGCGACGGTGTCCGCGTAGGCGGCGTCCTTGCCCAGTTCCCCGGCGGCGCTCGCGTAGTGGCCGAACAGCTCCCACACCAGCTCCTGGGCGTAGGTGATGCCCCGGGCGTCGAGCGGGCCGTGTTCGGGGGACCAGTCGCTGTCGGCGACGAGGACCTCACGCGCGCTGCCGGGCAGGGTCGTGGTCAGCAGCCGCGCCTCCCAGAACTCGCAGGCGCCCTTCAGCAGCGGGTAGATCTTCTCCAGGTGGGTGCGGGATCCGGTGAACTCGTAGTGCTCCCAGAGGGTGTTGGCGAGCCAGGCGTTGCCCGCGGGGTGCCACCACCAGCCCATTCCGCCGTGCGGGTTGGTGGAGATCGCGACGGTCCAGCCGGCGTTCTTTCCGGTGGAGTTGCGGTAGCGGTTGCGCGGGTCGTCGAACAGGGACCGGGTGAGGGCGGTCCAGGAGGGCAGCTGGGCGAGGCAGTAGTCGGTGAGGGCGTCGAAACACGGGGACAGACCCGTGCGGTCGGCCATCCAGTAGTTCATCTGGAGGTTGATGTCGGTGTGGTAATCCCCCATCCAGTCCGGGTCGTTGCCGTCGAGCCACAGCCCCTGGAGGTTGAGGGGAAGGCTGCCGCGTGATCCGGAGATCATCAGGTAGCGGCCGAACTGCAGGTAGGCGGCTTCGAGTTCGGGATCCGGGGTGCTGTCGCGGGCGCGTGCGGTGAGACGCTCCCAGGTGTCGAGGGCGCGCTGTCGCGCGGTCGACGTGCCGAGCGAGAGGTCGAACCGGCCGTAGAGCGCGCGGTAGTCGGCCACATGGGTGCGCAGCAGGGTGCCGGCCGGGTGGGCGGCGGCCGCGCGGACCTTCGTACGGGCCAGCTCTTCGGGGTCGAGGGACGGGTCGCGGTACTTCGCGCGGGCGTCGGGAGCGTAGTTGGTGCCGCCGCTGACGACCACCGTGAGGTCGCCGCAGCCGGAGAAGTCGATCCGTGCTCCGTTCACCCGGACCCGGCCGCCGGTGCCGTGCGCCGTGACGGCCGCGCCGTAGCGCAGACCGCCGGGGAAGGACGCGCCGAAGGACTCCGCTCCGCCACCCGTCTCGCCGTGCGTGCCGTCCAGGGTCACCGACCCGGTGTACCGGCCGCCGCCGCTCTGGGTGAAGTGCAGGACGATCACGTCGTCCGGGCGGCTGGCGAAGATCTGCCGCCGGTAGGTCACCCCGGCGCGGACGTATGTGGTCGTGAGCAGTGCCCGGGAGAGGTCGAGGGTGCGGCGGTACCCGTTGACGGCGGACAGGTCGTGGTCGGGGATGTCCACGGTGAGCCGGGCGAGCAGGGTGAAGGAGCCGAAGTCGGCGCGGCCGTAGGGAAACTGGCCGTCGTCGTCCAGTGTGCCGTTGAGGCCGCCGGTCCACATGGTGGCGTCGGTGATCAGCAGGACTTCCCGGCCGGGGTCGTTGCCCGCGAGCGCGCCGAGACGGCCGTTGCCGACCGGCAGACCCTGTTCGATCATGGAGTGGTCGTCGGCGGGGGCCTGCCACCAGAGCAGGTGCCGGGAGTCCTCGGTGGGCGGTGGCGTGGCGGTGGGCCGCCGGGGTGCGGCGGAGGCGGTGAAGGCGGGCAGGCCGGCCAGGGCCGCGGCGGTGAGACCGGCGGCGAGGAGGGTGCGTCTGTCGGGGTCCGTCGGGCGGGGGTTCATGGCGGCTCCGGAGGTCGGAGGGGGCCCGGCCGCGGTGCCGGGCCCCCGGGTGTCGTCAGGAGGTCTTCGGCACGTCGATCCGGTCGATGTCCGGCGCGTAGCCCGAACCGCTGTCGAAGGTGACCGTGTTGGCGCCGGCCTTCAGCGTCACCGGCACATGGACGCGGGCGACGGTCCCCCAGTCGCCGGTGGCGGGGAAGGTGTGGCGGGTGGCGCCGCCGCCGTTGGCGGAGACCGCGGCGGCCCGTGCGTCGCCGCTGACGTAGGCGACCTCGATCTGATAGGTGCCGGGCTTGTCGACGACGACGTCGGTGAAGGTGAGTTCGCCACCGAGGTAGAGGTTGCCGACCTTGCGGTCGCCGGAGCAGGTGGAGCAGTCGGCGACGGAGGCGTTGCCGCCGAGCGTGTTGGCCGGGGCCTCGGCCTCGTAGCCGGTGCGTTCGAGAGCGCCGCCGCGCGGGGTGACGGTGAACAGGCGGGAGCCGTGGGCGGGCAGTGCCTGGGTGATCCGGTTCCTGTGGGTGCCGAGGTTCTCGTGGTTCCACAGGTCCCGCACGGCCGCCTTGCCGGTGAAGCCGAGTGTCGTCCAGTCGGCGCTGACCGAGGCGGGCGCGTCGGCCAGGTTGAACAGGGCGACGGTGTAGGTGCCGTCGGGGTTCTTCGCCGCCCACACGCGCTGGGGGTCGGACGGGGTGAGCGGGTGCGCGGGCGGCGCGGCGCCCTGGTTGACCGCGATGACCTCGCGGTTGGTCAGCAGGGACAGGCCGTAGGAGTCCAGGCGCGTGAGGTCGTCGCCGGTGTACAGCGGCGACTTGGCGATGGCCCACAGGGTGGCGTACGTCTGCCGTTCGGCCTTGGTCAGGCCGTCCATGGCGCCGTTGCCGACGTCGAGCGAGTCGAGGTCGTTCCAGCCTCCGGGACCGGCGTGGCGGGTCCAGGCGGGGAGGTCGTCGAAGCGGTCGTCGACGGAGTTCTCCCAGGAGACCAGGGTGTTGCAGTAGCACTCGACGTCGGTGTCGATGCGCCAGCCGTCGGAGTACTTCTTCCAGTCGGCGGCGTGTCCGATGTCGAGGGACCAGGACACCTCGAGGTGGATCGGGCGTCCGGTGGCGGCGATCGCCTGCTGCCAGGCGGCCACGTCGGCAACGTTGTCGTAGTTCTCGCCGCTCTTGAACGAACCGGGGCCGACGCCGTCCAGCTTGAGGAAGTCGTAGCCCCAGTCGGCGAACATCCGCGCCTGGGAGTCGATGTACTTCTGCGCGCAGGGGTCGGAGAAGTCGATCTTGTATGCGCTGTCCCAGCCGTTGGTGGTGCGCAGATCGTCGTACACGAGGTCGGCCGTGGTGCAGCCTTCGGCGTTCCAGATCGGGGCCTTGCCGTCGGCGTACGCCTCCTTCTCCAGGCCGACGGGGAGGTAGATCCCCGCCTTGAGGCCCTTGGCGTGCACGTGGTCGGCGACGGCCTTCATGCCCCGGGGGAAGCGCTGCGGGTCGGCCTGCTGGCGGGCGTACCGGTCGAAGCGCGGCTTCCAGGCCTGGTCGCGCCACCAGCCGGCGTCGATGTTGACGTACTCGTAGCCGTACTTCTTGAGTTTCGCGGCCAGGGCGTCGGTCTGCTTCAGGACGTTGGCCTCGGTGAGGTAGCTGTAGTCGCCGTCGGGGTTGAGGCCGGGGTACTTGGAGGACTGCATGCTCCAACTCGACCAGCCCATGTACGGCTTGGCGGCCGGCGCCGGTGCGGCGCTCTCGGCGTGGGCGGCGGGGGCGACGGTGGCGGTGCCCACGGCGAGGGCGAGGACGACGGCGGCTCTCAGGGCGCGTGCGGGCAGGACGACGTGCGAGGGTGACCGCATGGGTCTGACCTCCAGGTGTGGGGTTCGGCGGAACCGCTCCGGGGCGGCCGGTCGTGGACCCGCGCCGATCGCGGGCCCGCCGAAGAACCGCGCCGGGGCGTGCGGGGACGCTGCTCGTACGGTCAGTTCGGGTCGGTGATGAAGGACTGGATGGCGGTCGCCGCGGCGCCGCGCGCCCACTCCTCGAAGGGCAGCGGGCGGGTCTGCAGGTCGCACCGCGCGGCCGAGCCGAAAGCGGCCGCCGCGAAGGCGCTGCGGATCTGCTCGGCGAACAGGTCGTAGGCGGCCAGGCCCTCCCCGGAGATGACGACGCGCTCCGGGCCGAGCAGATTGGCCACGGTGGCGATGCCGCGGCCGATCGCCTCCCCCGCCCGTGAGTACGCCTCGCGGGCGTGGGGGTCTCCCCGGCGGGCGAGGGCGACGGCCTCGCCGGTGTCGGTGACCTCGACGCCGGTCCGTTCGCGGATCCGGGTGAGGATCGCGGGGTCCGCGGCGATCGCCTCGACGCAGCCGCGGTTGCCGCAGTGGCAGAGCGGCCCGTCCGGGTCGACGGTGACATGGCCGATCTCGCCGGCCACCCCGTGCGCTCCGGCGACCACGCGGCCGTGTACCACCAGGCCGCAGCCGACACCGGCGCCGACGGTCACCACGGCGAAGTCCGACAGGCCCACGCCGGCGCCGAACCACTGCTCGGCGACGGTGAGGGCCCGTACGTCGTTGTCGACGGTGACCGGCAGTCCGGTGACGGCGGAGACGAGTTCGGCGAGCGGGACGTCGCGCCACTCCAGGAACGGCGAGTAGCGCACCACGCCCTCGCCGCGGTCCACGTCGCCGGAGACGGCGACGCCCAGCCCCATGACGCGCACGCCGTAGCCGTCCGCCTCGGTCAGCAACTCCCGCACCAGTTCGGCGGTCGACGCCAGGACCGCCTTGGCGGCGCGGTCGGTCAGCGGCACGCGCCGGGCGAGCAGGGTCCGGCAGCGCAGGTCCGTGAGCACCCCGAAGATCGCGTCCCCGGTGAGCTTGAGTCCGAGGAACAGCGCGCGGCCCCCGTCGACCCGTACCAGGTTCGCGGGCCGGCCGAGCGCCGAGCGGGCCTCCGTGTCCGCGTCCTCCACCAGGTAGCCGGACTCGAACAGCGGCCGGACGGCCTTGGTGACGGCCGCCGCCGACAGACCGGCCCGCCGGGCCAGTTCCAGGCGGGTGAGCGGGCCCTGGGACAGGACGGTGGTGAAGACCTGCGAAGCGGCCGGCGTTCCGGCGGGGAACGTCTCGGCGGGGTGCGCGGCGAAGGACGAGGGCATGGCCCGGAACCTAGGGCCCTTATTTTCCGCTGTCAATGAAAGAAGCAGGAATCAGCCGAAGGTCCCCTGTGACCCCTGGGTCCCTTTCAAAAGACTTACGGTGTCGAGGTATTGACGCGTGATCGAAGCTGATGCTCCCCTGGAGGCACCTTCGGCGTCAGCGCCGCGTCCGCAGGCGGGCCAGCAGGCCGCGCGCCTGGGCCCGACGGCGCGGATCCGCCGCCGCACGCCGTGCCTGCTCCATCGTGCGCCGCCCCTGCGGGCTCCTCGCGAACTCCTTGATGCGCTGAATGACGCTCATCCTGGTCCTCCCCATGTCTGTCGTCGTGCGTACCGGCCCTTGCGGTCGTTCGTACCGGCCCTTGCGGTCGTCCGGCTACCCCCGAACACGCCGATCAGGCCCGCCGGGCCGGGCGTTCGCAGGCAGCCGGACGACCGGAAGGACGCGCCGCTCCCCCGTCGCCGTGCCGTCCGCTCACGCCGCGCGCCCCCTGGCCGTCGTCGTCCGCACCGGCGCGGCCGCGGGGCGGGCGCCCGCGGCCTGGGAGCGAGCCCCCGGGCCCTGGGTGCGGGCGGCGCGGACCCGGTAGGTGGTCTTCGTCGGGTCCGTGACGGGCTCGCCCACCGTGATCCGGCCGGCCGCGTACAGCTCGTCGCACTCGGTGGCGGACAGCGCGACGTAGCAGCCTCCCCGGCCGCCGTCGGCGTCCAGCGGCCGCCAGTAGCCGTACACACGGCGTCCACTGGCGTGCTCGGTGACGAACACGGGTGTCCGTGGATCGGAGACGATGCGCAGCACGTCGGCCCCGGCGCGGCCCGGCGACACGCCGGGGCGGCCCGGCGACACGCCGGGGCGGGGCGGGTGGGCCGAGCGCCCGTCGCGGACCGCACCGGCGTCGTCCGCGCGGGCCGGTCGCGGTGCCGGACCCGGTACCGGACGCGTCGCCGGACGTGCCTTCTCCTCGCGGCCGATCGGGAGCGGGCCGCGCTGACGCGGAACGCCGGCCGCCGTGCCGACCGTGCCCACCGCGCCGGGTACCTCCTCGTGCCGACGCCACCAGGGGTGCGCGTCGGAACGTACGTCGAGGAGCTGCGGCTGGAGGGCGGTGGGCGGCATGATCGGTGACCTTTCCTCGGCGGGGACATGAGACCGACTACCCGGTTGAGCCGAAGTTGATCTCATGTGGGGCATCCTTCATGACGGCACTGACAACGGGCGGGTTCATCGGCGCCGCGTCCTGCGCTTCCGGCGGTTGACCTCCGGCGATACGGGCACTCGGCGAGCCACGTGTCAGCGACTGCGGGAGGTGCACGGTGGCGGTACGGCATCGGCTGGTCAAGGCGAGTCCGCAGACGGTGTGGGACGTTCTCGCCGACGGTGACCGCTACGCGGAGTGGGTGGTGGGCACGTCGTCGACCCACGAGATGACGGGCGAGTGGCCGCACGTGGACGCGAAGATCGCCTACGAGATCCGGGTGGGGCCCGTCACCCTGACCAACGAGACCGTCGTCCGGCGCTGCCGGGAGCCGGACGTGCTGGAGCTGGAGGCGCGGGCGGGCGCGCTGGGCACGGCGCGGATCGCGTTCGAGCTGCGGCCCTGGGGCCGCCACTGTCTGGTGATCCTGGACGAGCATCCGCTGCAGGGCGTCGGCGGGCTGCTGCACAACGCCGCCGTGGAGGCGGTGACCCAGATCCGCCACCGGGCCCTGCTCGGCCGGCTGGCCAAGGTGTGCGAGGCCGACGCCCGCGGCGGAGCCGCCGAAGGGGCCCGGCGTACACCCGCGGCGGCGCGATCGCACGCCGAGGGAGGCGCCGATGCCTGACGCCGTGGTGATCGGGGCCGGCCCGAACGGGCTGGTGGCGGCGAACCTGCTGGCGGACGCGGGCTGGAGCGTGGAGGTCCTCGAGGAGCAGCCGGAGCCCGGCGGCGCGGTGCGGCACGACCGGTCGGTGGATCCCGAGTTCGTCAACGACCTGTTCAGCTCCTTCTACCCGCTGGCCGTCGCCTCTCCGGTCCTGTCCGGGCTGCGGCTGCACGAACACGGTCTGCGCTGGAACCACGCGCCCAGCGTCGTGGCCCATCCCCTCACCGACGGCGGCTGCGCGGTCCTCGACCGCAGGGTCGAGGTCACCGCCCGCTCCCTCGACGCCTTCCACGCCGGGGACGGAGCCGCCTGGCGCCGCCTGCACGAGGTGTGGGAACAGCTCCGCCCGGACATCCTCGACGCGCTGTTCACCCCGTTCCCGCCGGTGCGGGCCACGGCGCGGCTGGCGGTCAGGCTGCGCGCCGCGGGCGGCCTGCGCATGGCCAGGACGCTGGCCTTGCCGGTGCGGCGACTGGGCGAGGAGGAGTTCGGGGGCGAGGGCGGCCGGCTGCTCCTGGCCGGCAACGCCCTGCACGCCGATCTCGCGCCGGAGGCCGCGGGCAGCGGCGGGTTCGGCTGGCTGATGGCCATGCTCGGCCAGTCCTACGGCTTTCCCGTGCCGGCCGGCGGCTCCGGCGCCCTCACCGAGGCCCTGGTCCGGCGACTGCGCGCCCGTGGCGGCGAGCTGCACTGCGGACGGCGGGTCAGCCGGATCGAGGTCCGGGACGGGCGGGCCGTGGGCGTGCGCACCGCCGACGGCGAGCGGGTCACCGCGGACCGCGCGGTGCTGGCCGACGTCTCCGTCCCCGCGCTGTACGGCGAGCTGGTGGAGCCGGAGCACCTGCCGTCCCAGCTGGCGGCCGACCTGAAGCGTTTCCAGTGGGACTTCGCGACCTTCAAGGTCGACTGGGCGCTGAACGGCCCGGTGCCCTGGCAGGCGGAGGCGGCGCGTCGGGCCGGGACCGTGCACCTGGCCGACGGCCTGAACGAGCTCACCCGGTTCGCGGCCCAGATCGCCATGGGCCAGGTTCCCGACCGCCCCTTCGCGCTGTTCGGGCAGATGACGACCGCCGACCCGGGGCGCTCCCCCGCCGGCACCGAGTCCGCCTGGGCCTACACGCATGTGCCCCAGCTGGTCGAGGGCGACGCGGGCGACGAGGGGCTCACGGGCGCCTGGGACGCGAGCGAGCAGGAGCGGATGGCCGACCGGGTCGAACATCAGGTCGAGCGGTTCGCTCCCGGCTTCCGGTCCCTGATCCGGGCCCGCCGCATCCTCGCCCCGCCCACGCTCCAGGCCCTCGACGCCAATCTGTACGGCGGCGCGATCAACGGCGGCACGACGGCGCTGCACCAGCAGCTCCTCTTCCGGCCCCTGCCCGGCAGCGGGCGCCCGGAGACCCCGGTGCGCGGGCTGTTCCTGGCCTCCGCGGGCGCCCATCCCGGCGGTGGTGTCCACGGCGCGCCGGGCGCCAACGCCGCTCGCGCCGCGCTGCGCCGGCACCGCCCGCCCGGCGGGACGTTCGTACAGCGGGCGCTCGCCCGCCGGGACCGCACCGGCGCGAAACAGCCGTCCGCGGGCTGACCCGCGCCACGCGCCCGCCGATCGACCGAGAACCCGAAAGACGGAAGACCCGAAAGACGGAAGACCAGAAAAAGCGGAGGATCCGAGGAACGGAGCACGCCGTGCACGACAGTCCCCTCGACGACCGCACCGCCGTGGTCACGGGAGCCGCCCGCGGGGTGGGAGCGGCGCTGGCCCGGGAGCTCGCACGGCGCGGTGCGCGCCTGGCGCTGATCGGCCACGAGGGGGCGGCGCTGCGGTCCGTGGCCGCGTCGCTGCCCACGCCCGCGCTGGCCGTCGAGGCCGACGTCACCGACGGCGAGGCGCTGGAGCGGGCGGCCGAGGTCGTCCGCGCGCGGCTCGGGCCGCCGTCGGTCGTCGTCGCGAACGCGGGGATCGCGGAGGGCGGCCCGTTCGCGTCGGCGGACATGGCCTCCTGGCGGCGGGTGATCGACGTCAACGTCACGGGCAGCGCCCTGACCGCGCGCGCCTTCCTGCCGGACCTGGTGGAGTCGGCGGGCTACTACCTCCAGATCGCTTCGCTGGCCTCGATCGGGGCGGCTCCCCTGATGAGCGCCTACTGTGCCTCCAAGGCCGGTGTGGAGGCCTTCGCGCACACGCTGCGGGCCGAGACGGCCCACCACGGCGTGGCCGTCGGCATCGCCTATCTGAACTGGACCGACACCGACATGATCCGGGACGCGGACCGGCACGCGGTGCTGCGGGAGCTGCGCGCCCACATGCCGCCGCCCGCCCGACGCGTCCTCCCCCCGGAGTTCGTGGCGACGCGCCTCGCCACGGCCGTGGAACGCCGGCGCACCGCCGTCTACGTCCCGGCCTCGCTGCGTCTCGTCCAGGTGGCACGGGCCGCGCTGCCGGCCCTGGTCCTCCGCCGGTCCCGCCGCGCGTTGCCCCGCCTGGAGGCCTCGGAGTCGTTGCGCCCCACCGGGCCGCTCGGAGCCGGCGGCCGAGCCGACGAAGCGGCGGCCGCGCGGCGGGGGCGCACGCCGGACGGGCCGTGAGCGCCGGGGCCTACGACTCCCTTGCCTCGCGGGCCCACTTCTCGACGACGGGCACACAGGTCTCGGCGAAGTGCCGGTAGTCGTCGGGGGTGTTGTAGACATGGGCGGACAGCCGGAGGTAGCCGAGTCCGTCGAAGCTGGTGAACGCGGCCTCCACGCCCAGTTCGGCGGTCGCACGGTCGCGCAGGGCGTCCGCCGCCACCCGGCTCGTGCCGAGCCCCTCCGGCAGGCGGACCAGCCGCATCCCGGGGACGGGCAGCCCGACGTCGACGGGGTCGGCCGGGGTCCCGCTCCGGGCGAAGGCCTCCGCGACGACACGGGCGCCGTGGTCCGCCAGTTCGTCCATGTACCGGCGGGCCGTGTCCCAGCCCCAGGTGTCGTCGACGAAGTCCAGCGCGTCGGGCGCGGCCAGGAAGCCGGTGGAGTCGAGCGTGCCCTGGTGGTCGAAGCGGTCCGGGAAGGGTTCGGCCGCGCCCCATGAGTCGATCAGCGGGTGCAGGTCCGCCCGCAGCGGGCCGTGGGCGACGAGCGCCGCCGTGCCGCGCGGGGCACAGCCCCATTTGTGGAGGTTGCCGACCCAGGCGTCGCAGACCAGTCCGTCCAGCGGCGCGGCCAGCAGACCGGGGGCGTGCGCGCCGTCGACGAGCAGGGTGATCCCGCGCCGCGCGGCCTCGGTCCCGACGCGTTCGACCGGCATCAGCCGGGCCGTCGCGGAGGTGATCTGGTCCAGGACGATCAGGGCGACGCCGTCGTCCACCTGCGCCATCACCGCTCGGTACGCCTGCTCGGCATCGGCCGCCAGGGGCACCCGGGCCGTGCGTACGCCGGTCCCCCAGCGGCGGGCCAGCCGCTCCGCGCCCATGGTGACGGCACCGTAGCCGTGGTCGGTGACCACGATGTCCCCGCCGGGCCTGGCGGCCAGGGCCGCGTAGACGACGCTGGCCCCGGCGCTGGCATTCGGCACGAGCGCCAGGTCCTTCGCGTCGGTCCGCAGCCGGCCGGCGACGGCCGCGCGGGCCGCGGCGATCCGGCCGGGCAGCGACGGGAACCACGCGACCGGGGCGCGTTCCATCTCCGCCCGCAGGGCGTTCTGCCGCTCCTGCGCCACCCGGGGGACGGCACCGAACGAGCCGTGGTTGAGATGCCGCAGATCCGGGTCGAGTGTCCAGGCCGCCAGCGCGGGCCGCCCGTCGGGCAGCGTCAACGGTCGGGGCACGGTGACGACTTCACCCTCGTTCACGGATCTCCTCGGATCGTCCCTGGCCGGGTGCCCTGCCGGTGCCGGGCGGGCCCACGATACCCAGGGCGGTCGGCGGATCCGGACGGGCGTCCTCGGGACTCGGACCCCAGAACCCCAGAACCCCGGAACCTCAGGCTCCCGGAACCCCGGCGGCTCAGCCGAAGAACGACCGCTGGGCGGGCAGGCCGGGGGTGAAGGAGGACGGGGCGCTCATGACCCGGTCCAGGTCTCGCTTGATGCGTTCGGCCTCGCCTTTCACCTGAGCGGGCACGTCGCCGCGTTCGATGATGAGGCGGTGGTAGATCGGGGTGTCGTCGAAGACGGGGATCACCGAGGGGGCTCTGCTTTCGTGGACGGTCGGGCAGGCCGACACGGCAGGACTTGCTTCGGACACGGCCGACGATCCGACGGAGCGAACCGGCGTTTTTGTGACGTCTCCTGACGGTTCGACAGCGCGAACGACCATGGTGACGTCATCGTATTGTCCCCGATGGCCCGGGTGCGGGTGACCATGGGGGCCCGGGAACGGTCGAGGCGGGCTGCGCGCAGGTGCCCCGGACCGGCCCCGGACACCCTCGGCGCGGCCGCTCGCCGGAGGCGTGCGCGCCGCCCGCCGTCACCACGGCAGGGGGCCTTCCGCCGTGCAGGCCTCGCCAGCGAGACCCTCGATGTCCGGCTCCGGTCGCAGGAGTTGGGCGACGATGGCGGCGGTGGCTCGGTGCCAGTCGGCGCACCGCCGGAGCATGGCGTGGTCACCGCGGCGGACGAGGACCATGCCTGCCTGCGCCGCCGCCCGCCGGGCCCGTCGGACGTACTCCGCGGACTCCCCCGGATCGGTGACCCGGTCATGGTCACCGTGCAGGACGACGATCCGCTTCCCGCCGAGGTGCTCGACGGGTTCACCGGGCGGGCACCACGGCGCCAGTGCGAGAACACCGCGTACGGCGGGGTCGGCCGCCGCGCGCAGGGCCGCCCTGCCACCCATCGAGTGGCCCACGAGGGTCACGGGCACCTCGCCGGCCGTCCGGCGCAGTTCGTCGAGGGCCCGTACGGTGTCGTGCACGGGGTCGGCGGTCGCGTTCCAGCCCCGGTAGCGGTAGCGCACCTCGCCGACCAGAACGTCCTGACGGTCCGTCGCGGCCACGGCCGCCCGCAGGACGGGACGCATGCGCAGGGCGGCCAGGTGCCAGCCCCGTGATGCCTCCCGGCTGTGCTCCCGGCCGCCGTGCAGGACCACGACCGCGGCGCCCGGCGAGCCGGCCGGCCGGTGCCGCACCACCAACGCGGACGTGCTCCTAGCGGCGCCTCCTCCGTCTCCGCCCGCTGCTCCGCTCACTTCCCCGACCCCTCCTTCGCCCGCTCCTCGGCCCGCTTCGCCGCCCGTTTCGCCGCCCGCTTCTTCGCGCACTGCCCGTCGCCTCTCTCGCCGCTCATCCGGATGTTCTCGACGGTCACCGGTTCAGCACACCGCCACGAACTCCGGCTCCCACGGCCGCGGGCCCTCCGCGTCCTGCCAACGCCCGAGGTCCTCGCCGTCCACGCACACGATGCCGCATTGGCTCGCGTACTCGACGGCGGGCGCGGTGAAGTCGCCGGTGGTGACGACCGCCGCGACCTCGGCTCCGTGCACGGCGAAGCACGTCCCGCCGAAGCGCTGCATGTCCTGGGAACCGACGCGGTTGGTATCGCTGTAGCGCTTGCACTGGATGACCAGCACCCGTCCGTCCGGTGTCCTCCCCACGACGTCGGCGCCCAGATCACCGGCCCCGCCGACGACCTCCACCTCGGTGCAGCCGTCGCGCCGGCACAGCTCGGCTATCGCCTCCTCGAACTCGTAGGGGTCCAGCTCCTCGTAACCGATCTCCTCGGTGACGGCCGGCTCGTCGTCGAGGGGGTGCCCGGCGATCCGGCCGAGGGGCCGACCGAGCGGGATCGTCGGTTCCACGTCGACACCCCCACCGACGAACTCCGCCCGGGACACGGCCGGACCCGAGGCGACGACCGGCGGCGCGGTCTCGAGAGCCTCGACCACCGTCTCCGTGGCCTCCTCCAGGGACTTCGCGGCGCGGCGCGCGAGCCTCGCCGCCGAGAACCTGCGCCGTCCACGACGGCCGGCCACGACACTGGCGGCACAGACGAGAACGAGCGAGACGGCCCAGGCGGGGCGGTGCTGCGCGGCGGCCGCGGCGGTACGGGCGACCGTGCCGAGCAGCGTGAGCAGGACGGCGAGCAGCACGAAGTACACGGCCGTGGAGCGGAGTTCGAACCGGCGCGGACTGCGCGCGGGCTGCGGAACGTGCGGCGGTACGGCCATGGCGGTGCGTCCTCCCGGATACGACAACGAAGATCATCGAGCGTCTGCCCAGGCCGGGGCGGTTCTATCGGGAGAGGTCTGCCGAGTGAGGTCTACCGGGACAGGCGTGCACGCGCGCGGGGCCGAACACACCGCCTTGTCCCTCCGGGGAAATCCGTTCGCGGCTTCTCACAGTGGGCGGCTAGCGTGCACCGGCGTGACCATCGAAGATCCCAAAGAACTGGTCCGACGCGGGTATGACGCGCTCTCCCTCCGCTACGACCGGACGTACGGCGCCGAGACGAAGTACCGGCCGTGGATCCGCGCCCTGTCCGGTCGTGTCCCGGCAGGCGGCACGGTGCTGGATCTCGGGTGCGGAAGCGGGGTCCCCGTCGCTCGTGACCTGGCGGCCGCAGGTCACCGTGTCACGGGCGTCGACATCAGTGAGGTGCAGATCCGCAGGGCTCGGGAGGCCGTGCCGCAGGCCGAGTTCGTCCGTGCCGACGCCACGGCGGTGGACTTCGAGTCGGCCTCCTTCGACGCGGTCGTCTCGTTCTACGCACTGATCCACATTCCGCTCGACGAACAGCTGCCGCTGCTCCGGAAGATCGCCGGATGGCTGCGACCGGGCGGCTGGTTCCTCGGTACCACCGGCCACCGCGCCTGGACCGGCGTCGACGAGGACTGGCTGGGCGGCGGGACCCCCATGTGGTGGAGCCACGCGGACGTCGCGACGAACCGGAGCTGGATCACACAGGCCGGTCTCGTCGTCGAGCAGGAGGAGTTCGTGCCCGAGGGCGAGAGCGGCCACGCTCTGTTCTGGGCGCGCCGCCGCTGATTCAGACCTCGGTGAAGGAGGGCAGCGGGAGTTCGGCGGAGTCGCTCAGTTCGGCCCATACCGTCTTGCCTCGGCGGGCGTGCCGGGTTCCCCAGTGTTCGGCGAGCTGGGCGACCAGCAGCAGGCCTCGGCCGCCTTCGTCGAAGACACGGGCCCGGCGCAGGTGAGGGGTGGTGCTGCTGCCGTCGGAGACCTCGCACAGCAGGGCGCGGTCGTGGATCAGGCGCAGCCGGATGGGGGGTTGGCCGTAGCGGATGGCGTTGGTGACCAGTTCGCTGACGACCAGCTCGGCGGTGAAGCCGAGTTCCTCCAGCCCCCACTCGCCCAGCTGCCGGGACACCTCCGAGCGGGCCCGGGCGACGGCGGCGGGTTCGGCGGCCAGGTCCCAGGTGGCGACCTGGCCGGCGCCCAGGGCGTGGGTGCGGGCGAGGAGCAGGGCGACGTCGTCGTCCGGCCGGGTCGGCAGCAGGGCCGCGATGACGTGGTCGCTGATCTCCTCCAGAGAGTGAGCCGGCCGGGTGAGGGCCTGGCGCAGCCTGGCGAGACCGGCGTCGACGTCATGGTCGCGGGACTCGACCAGGCCGTCGGTGTAGAGGGCGAGGAGGCTGCCTTCGGGGAGTTCGAACTCCGCCGCCTCGAACGGCACGCCGCCCAGGCCGAGGGGCGGGCCGGGCGGCAGGTCCAGGATCTCGGCGGTTCCGTCCGGGGTCACCAGCGCGGGCGGCAGATGGCCCGCCCGGGCCAGGGCGAAGCGCCGGGACACCGGGTCGTAGACGGCGTACAGGCAGGTGGCGCCCAGGTCTCCCGCGGCCTCGCCGTCCACGTGGTCGGCGTTCTCGCCGGACAGGCGCAGAACGATGTCGTCGAGGTGTGTGAGGAGTTCGTCGGGCGGCAGGTCGATGTCGGCGAGGGTGCGCACGGCGGTGCGCAGCCGGCCCATGGCGGCGGCGGCGTGGATGCCGTGGCCGACCACGTCGCCCACCACGAGGGCGACCCGGGCGCCGGACAGCGGGATGACGTCGTACCAGTCGCCGCCGACGCCGACCCGGTCGCCCGCGGGCAGGTAGCGGTAGGCGACGTCGACCGCGGACTGCCGCGGCGCACCGCGCGGGAGCAGGCTGCGCTGGAGGGTGAGGGCGGTGGAGCGGGCGTGGCTGTAGCGGCGGGCGTTGTCGACGGCCACGGCCGCCCGGGCGGCGATCTCCTGGGCGAGGAGCAGATCCTCGTCGTCGTAGGGGTCGGGGGTGCGGTGCCGGGAGAACCGGGCGACACCCAGCGTGGCGCCGCGGGCGTGCAGCGGCACCACCAGGGTGGAGTGGACGCGCGGGGCCGCGGCGGCGGCCGCGTCGCCGTGATACTTGGCGGGCTGTCCGGTGACCAGGGCGAGAGCCTCGGGCGACCCTTCGGGGCAGGTGTACAGCCGCTGCGTCGCGGTGTCCGGTTCCGGACCGTCGTCGGTCACCGAGGCCCACGCGGTGCGGCGCAGCACGAAGGGGGGTTCGCTCGAGAATTCGTGGCCGTGCAGGGCGGCGTCGAGCAGGTCGACGGTGACGAGGTCGGCGAAGCGCTCGACTGCGTGATCGGCCAGTTCCTGCGTGGTGCGGGCGATGTCCAGGGTGGTGCCGATGCGCACGCCCGCCTCGTTCACCATCGACAGCCGCCACTGCAGCCGCCGGTCCCGCTCCTCCTGGAACGCGGCGACGCCCTGCTCCGAGGTGCGGTCCACGTACGCGGCCGCCGACTCGATCACATGCCGTGCGGCTTCGCTGACCAGCTCGGCGTCGTCGGTGAACCGGGGCATCTCCGCGAGCAGCCGGTCGAGGACGATGGTCTGCGCCAGCCGGAAGGCCCGCAGCATCATGCCGAGCGGGATGCCGTGCCGGGCCAGCCGGCGCGAGCGGTCGAGGTCGGCGGGCGGCGGTTCGATCAGGGTCGGCTCGATGGCGTGTTCCAGGCCGAACAGCCCGGCGGCGATGTGGTCGGCGATGTTCTCCGCCGCCATCCGCGCGATGCCGGGGTCGTCCCACAGCTCGGGAAGGTCCCGCCGCAGGCCGCGCTCCACCTCGGCGATCAGCTCGTCCGCTCGCGAACCGAGCTCGCGCACGACACGGGACACGAGACCGGCAGCCGTCAGGTCCACAAGGACGACGTTACGCCGTACGGGCGCGTAGGCCTCGTCGGGAGGCCGTCTCCGCGTGGCTCCGCGTGGGAGCCACGCCTGCCGTGGCCGCACTCCAGGGGTGGTGGGCTTTCGGTGACGCGCGGAATGCGGGCAGGCAGGGCTCGGCGGATCAGCGCACCCGGTGACCCCTGCTCACCGGCAGGAACGGTGCGCGTGCGGCGGGTCACCCGTGCTCGCCGAGGCAAGCCGGGCCGCGCGACCGGCGGCCGGCCCTGGGCATCCGGACGACCGCGACTCCGCCGTCGAGGTCCACCGTCGTCCGGTTCGGAGGCGCGCCGTCCTCCTCGTCGTCACGCATCACCAGTGCCGACCGGCGCTCCCTCAGCTCGTTCTGTTTCCCGGGCGAGAAGCTCGCGTGGAGCTGCTCGAACCCGGTCGCCGATATCTGGCCCTGCCGGGCGCTGTTGCGCCATGGCAGCAGCCCCGCCCGCCCGGCCCGGAGAACCAGCTGGTCGGCGAAGGCCACGGCGGTCAGCACGATGACCAGTCCGGGCAGGGTCATGAACACGGCGAATCCCATGGCCCCATTGTCCGCGCCGGATCCTGAACAAGTGCCCCGGAGTCGGTGAGCCAGGGTCGGTGAGCCGGGCCGCCCCGGGCGGCTACGGCTTACGTCCCACGCCGCAATAGGCGTCGACGGCGGCGAAGTTGGCTGAATCATCGGGGTGCGCGCGCCACTTCGTGACCTGGACGATCCCCGGTTCCACCAGCTCCAGGCCGTCGAAGAAGCCGCCGATCTCCTCGACCGAGCGGACGTGGTAGGGCACGGCGCCGCTCGCGTTGTACGCCTCCGACGCGGCGATCATGCCCGCGCTGGTGGCCGTGCTGTCGCTGATCACCAGGTGACTGCCCGAGGGGAGACCGGCCATGAGCCGCCGGACCAGGTCGCGTGCCTGCCCGTAGTCGCCGACATGACCGAGCGTGTTGAGGATCATCAGCGCCACCGGCCGGGAGAGGTCCAGGGTTCCCGCGGCGGCTTCGAGCACGGCTTCCGGGTCGTACAGGTCCGCGTCCAGATAGGCGGTCCTGCCTTCCGGGGTGCTCGTCAGCAGGGCGTGCGCGTGGGCCAGGACCACGGGGTCGTTGTCGACGTACACGATCCTGGCGTCCGGGGCCACGCTCTGCGCCACCTGGTGGGTGTTGTCTGCGGTGGGCAGCCCGGTACCCACGTCCAGGAACTGGCGGACGCCCCGCTCTTCGGCGAGGTGCCGCACCGCGCGTCCCAGGAAGTGCCGGCTGGCGACCGCCACGTCCACCAGACCGGGGAAGATCTCCTTGATGTGGTCGCCGATCTCCCGGTCCACCTCGTAGTTGTCCTTGCCGCCGACGAAGTAGTTCCAGAACCGGGCCGAGTGCGGCTTGGACGTGTCGATCCGGCCGGGTGTTCCGGCGGGCGTGGTGGTCTGGGAAGTCGGGTCCGACACGGCAAAGCCTCCTGCACGGCTACGTAGTTGATCAGGGCACCAACGTAGGCGAACTTTCTTGCCGGGCAGGGAAGTTGAGAGCGCTTGCCGTCGTCCGCCATGCCGTTTCGGCCATTCGTCAGCTCCGAGCGACGCATCGGCACGGTAAGCGTTTTCCCACGAGAGGCCGACGATGACCGGCGGCCGCGGCAGACCGGCGGGGCGGGGCGGGGCGACGGGCGGGGCGGACGGGACAGGGCGGGGCCTGACGGGGCGAACGGACGGTTCAGCCGGCGCTGTAGCCCAGTTGGCGCCTCATGTACGGCGTCATGAGGGTCTTCGCCTTCGCCAGAACCGATGCGCGACCGCCCAGTACGGCGCTCTCGCCGCCCGGCACGGGCAGTACGGTCAGTCCGTCGGCGGGGCCGAACGGCACGATGAGCGGGGTGCGCCGGACCGGCCGGTAGAGGCGGGGCTCCCTGCGGTGCCGACCGGAACTGCGCAGATGGACACGGATGTTGTGAGCGGCGAGATCGGCCTGTGCCAGCGCGGCGGGGGTGATCTTGAGCTCGGTGGCGTCGTTCACGTCACCGACCGCGAACACGTCCGGGCGGCCCTGGACCCTGAGCCTCCGGTCGACCTTGATGTGCCCGGCCGCGTTCAGCCAGTCGCCGTGTCCGGCCAGCCGCAGCCAGAGCGTGTTGGGTGTGGTGCCCGTCGCCCAGAAGGAGAGGTCCGCGTCGATGACGTCGCCGCGCGCGTCACGGTAGGTGCCGAAGTCGTTCCCGGGAGACATGAACGAGTCGAGGCGCACCTCCACGTCATGGGACTCCAGCCAGGCCAGCGCCCGGCGCCCGGCCCGCCGGCTGCCGGCGGAGTTCAGCAGCGCCGCCCCCGCATGGGCGAGCGTGACCCGGGCGTCCGGCCGGGCCAGGCGTATCTCGGCGCTGAGCTCGACGCCGGAGGGCCCGCCGCCGACGACGAGAACGTGTTCGGCGGCGGCGACCTTGCGCTGGTGGCCGGCGAAGGACTTGAGCGTCTCCTCGGTAGTGGTGCCCGTGAAGCGGGCCGGTTCGGGGTAGTCGGCGCCGGTGGCGATCACGACCACGTCGTAGGGAAGCCGTTCGCCCGTCGCCAGGACGACCTGCCGTTCGTCGGTGTCGACGCGGACCGCCTTGCCCAGGACCACGCGGCCGTCACGCAGCAGCCGGTCGTACGGAATGAAGGGGGTGACCGACCACTCCGGGCGCACGCCGGCGCGGAGCGAGGCGATGCGGTGGAAGAACACCTCTTTACGGTCCACCAGAGTGACCCGGGCCGTCGTGTCCAGCCGTTTCGCCAGCCGGACGCCCGCGTAGCCTCCGCCGATCACCACTATGTCGCCGTCGCGCACGCGCGTCTCCTGTGCAGGGGGAAGCGAGCGGCCGCGCCGTGGGGACCTCCTCGGCCACTCGGACTGCCGACGAGCGTAGCGCTTGAACTTTTAAGTACACGTGGAGGCGTGTGCAGCTGTGTGCACGTTCGGTGAAGCCGTGCAGTCCTGCATTCCTGCATTCCTGCATTCGTGCAGACGTGCGGACGTGCGGACGTGCGGACGTGCGGACGTGCGGACGTGCAGCCGTGTAGGCGCGGCGGGTTCAGGTGGCGCGCGGCCAGGCGTGCAGCAGCGCGGCGATCCTTCGGCGGTGCAGGCGGGATCCCTCAGCAGCTCACGCAGGGCCACCGCGTCCTCGGGGGTGGGCTTGACCGGGATCCCCGAGGCGTCCAGGTACATCACGCCCGTCGCCGCGACGACGTCGAGGGGCCTCGGCGCGCCCACGAGTGGTAGGGCACCGGGACGATGCCGGTGCGCTCGGCAGCGGGGGCGGGGGCGGGGGTCTGGCCGAGCGGCCGGTACGGCCAGGTGACGTCGCGCGGCTCATCGTGCGGCTCATCGCGCGGGGCGACGAGTTCACCGGGCGCCAGGACCGTGTCGTCAGGCCCGTCCTGCGGCGCGGCGGACGGATCCACACGTACGGCGTCGGCCAGCACCCCGCGTCCACGCGAGGACGCGCAGCGACAGTGACGCCGAGGGCCACCGGGGTGCCGAAGTTCGGCGTGCCGTCGGTGTTCCGGGCACCCCCCTCGGGCGAGTAGCCGGCCCCGTCGGTTCGGTGGGCAGTGGGCAGTGGGCAGTGGGCAGTGGGCAACGAGCGGAGGGCGGCGGGCGGCCCGGCGTTCACACCGCCTGGTCCCCCAACAGCTGCTCAGGCAGGACCGGTTGGGGAATCGAGGTGGTGGCGACGGCCGGCTTGCGGATGAGGAGCAGCGCCGCGTCGTCGTGCAGTCGTCCGCCGACGTGTGTCAGCAGTTCGTCGTGGATCGCGCCGACGGCGGTCGCCGGATCGTCGCAGAGGTGGTCCGCGAGGCCCTCGACGAGCGGGTAGAACTCCCGGTCGCGGTTTCGGGCCTCGATGACCCCGTCCGTGTAGAGCAGCAGTTGGTCACCGTCGGCGAAGGGGATCACCTGGAGGCTCGGGGTCTGGTCGGTGAGGCCGCGCAGCCCGAGGGGCGGAGCGGGCTGCGTGGGCTCCACCGCCACGACGTCTCGGGAGGCGCCGACCAGCAGCGGTGGGGCGTGTCCGCAGTTCACCATCTCCAGCTCGCCGGACCGCGGGTATCCGGCGACCACGGCGGTGACGAAGTCGTCGGCGCCGAGGTTGCGCGCGAGGCTCCGCTCGATCCTTTCGACGACGGCGAGGAGATCGGGTTCGTCGTAGGCGGCCTCCCGGAAGACACCGAGGACGAGTGCGGCGGTCCCCACGGCGGGCAGTCCCTTGCCCCGCACATCACCGACGATCACCCGTACGCCGTACGGGGTGGGCACCAGCGCGTAGAGATCACCGCCGATCCGGGCCTCGGCGGCCGCGGCGCTGTAACGGACGGCGACCTCGAACGGACCGACGGTCGCCGGCACCGGCCTGAGCAGCGCGTGCTGGGCGGCCTCGGCGACCGACCGGACGTCCGCGAGCACCCGCTCACGGCGCCCGCGCAACGCGCTGGCCAGGCCACTCGCCAGGGTGACGGCCACCAGGGCGGCCAGTACGGCGGCCACCTCGCGGCCGGGCGCACCGACCCGGGCGCCGAGCGTCGCGCCGACCACCGCGGCGAGGAGGCCGACGCACAGGACGCCGCGCGGGCCGTTGGTCGTGGCGGCCAGCGCGGGCCCGGCCGACAGCATGGGAAGCCAGATCATCCCCGCGTCACCGAAGAGACCGACGAGCATGATGACCAGGAGGACCAGGACCGGCAGCAGGGGCCCCGCCACCCGGTGTCTGAACGATTTCAACAGCCGTGTCGGGCAGTGATCGCCGCCGTGGTTGCGCTCATGACCCATGCTTCGTCCGCAATCCTCGTCTGTGTGTGCGCCGGGGAACTTCGGAAATGTCCGTTTCCTCTAGGAAACGGGTTCGACCCGACTCCTTACAAGGATCGGATTTTCAGATAGTGAACGATCACCTGGTGAGCGAAAGACCCCTGGTCACGCGACTCGCGGTCGGAAGCAGCCGGGCCCGCACCTGTTCGAGCCGGGAAAGCCGGTCGACCGGCAGTGAGACGCCGAGCGAGCCGAGGGTGTCGCCGCTGTAGACGGGCACGGCGACGCAGACCGTGCCGAGGGTGTACTCCTCCAGGTCCGTGACGGCCGGGGCCACGGGCGAGGAGTCCAGCTGCCGGAGCAGTTCGGGGGCGCTGGTGATGGTCCTGGGCGTGAGATCGGCGAGGTGGTGGCGGGAGAGGTACTCCTTGCGGGCCTCCTCGTCCAGTTCCCGCAGTACCGACTTGCCGAGCGCGGTGGCGTGTCCCGCGTCCTCGAAGCCGACCCAGAGGTCCACACGGGGTGCCCTGGGGCCGTCGACGATCTCGGCGACCCGGATCTCCCCGTCCTCGTAGAAGGTGAGGTAGGCGGCGGTGGCGAGCTCGTCCCGCAGTGCGGCGAGAGCGGGTCGGACCCGGCTGAGCAGTGCCTGTGCACGGCCCGCGGTGTGCAGTGTCTGCAGCCGGTCCCCCAGGATGAACCCGCCGTCCGGGAGTTTCCGCAGGTAGCCGTCGTTCACGAGGGTCCGCAGCAGGTGGTAGGCGGTGGCCAGGGGCAGCCCCGTCTCACGCGCCAGCTGCTTCGCCGGCGCGCCGTTCTCGTGCGCGCTCGCCGCCTCCAGCAAGCGGAAGGCCCGCTGCACGGAGGTGATGAGCGTGGGGCCGTCCTGCCCACCCATAGGACCAGCCTGCGCCAGGCGCCCGGCTCGGGCAAGGCGCGCGGGGCCGGGCCGGGGCGTGTCCGCACCGTGGCACCGTCTGCCCGCGGGGCGGGGATCCCGGCGTCCGGTGCGTGCGTGCGGTCGCACGGCGGAGGGCCGCCGGCGGCAGGCAGGAGGGCGGCCCTCTTACCGGTCGGTGTACGCGGCCGGTCCGACACCGCGGCTGGGGGTGCCCCCTCGGGGCGTACGCGCCGGGCGCCGCGGGCCGGGCGGGACCTTGCGGACCCGGCCTAGGGCATCCCGCCGGGGTCCGCCGCCGTCCCCAGCAGGGCCGACAGCTGCGGGGAGTACGTGGCGTGCAGGACGAGTGCCGCGCTACCGACCACCGCGGCGTCCGTGCCGAGCCAGGAGGCCTCGACCTCGACGACCCGGACATGCCGGGACAACGGCCGGCTGGCCAGCGCGGCGGCGACGACCTCGACGTAGCGCGACTCGACGTGCTGGATGCCGTGACCCCCGAGGACGATCAGGTCCACGTCGATGAAGTTCGCGATGTCGACCGCTACCGAGGCGACGTGTTCCGCGGTCTCGTCGATGACGGCCGCCGCGACCGGGTCGCCGGCCGCCGCGGCCACCACGATGGCGGTGTGGTCGACCGCCTCGGGACGCTCGGCGAAGACCCGCGCCAGCGCGCTGTCCGGACGCGGTTCCGCGGCGAGCCTGCGGTGCACCTCGGCGACGATCGCCGTGGGGTTCACGAGCCTCTCGAGGCAGCCCCGGTTGCCGCAGTAGCACTCCGGTCCTTCGGGCAGCACCGAGGAGTGCCCGAACTCGCCCGCGTTCAGTGAACCGCCCCGGTACACCTGGTGGTTGAGGATGAGGCCGCCGCCGACGCCGGTGCCGAAGAAGAAGTAGGCGAAGTCCGCCACCCCCTTGCCCTTGCCCGACCAGCGCTCGCCGACCGCGGCGGCGGTGGCGTCGTTGTCCAGGGTCACCGGCAGGCCGGTCGCCTCGCTCAGCATGTGCTGCACCGGCACCCTCGTCCAGCGGGCCAGCTGGGGCGCGCCGACGATCGCGCCCGCCTCCAGGTCGATCGGGCCGGGAGTGGCGAGACCGAGCCCGAGGACCTTGCCGCGGTCGACGCCCGTCTCGGCCAGCACGTCGGCGACCAGTTCCGCCATGTCCTTGATGACCTGGGCCGGGTCGGTGCCTGGATCCGTGGGGCGTTTCTTGACGACCAGCGGCCGGCCAAGCAGGTCGACCACGGTGCAGCTGAGCTCCACGGGATCGAAGTGGAGGCCGACCGCGCTGCCCGCCTCGGCGTTGATGCGCAGGGTGGTGCGGGGCTTCCCGCCGCTGGACACCCTGCTCGCGCCGTCCTCCCGCACGATGCCCTCGTCGAGCAGACGCCGCACGATGCCCGAGACCGTCTGCGGGGTGAGGCCCGTGTGCTGGGCGATCTCGACCCGGCTGATGCCGTCGGCCAGCTGGATCTGGTCCAGGACCACGGCCCGGTTGTATCGCCCGACCTTGGGAAGGTTCGTTCCTGCCTGCCGCACGCACGGTCCTCTCTCGTTTCCCCCTACAACCTATCCCTCGCAGCCCATTGACTTAGTAAAACAAATGGATTTAGTGTCCGGCACACGAAATCTCGGACACGAAGGCACAGGGCAGTGCCATCGGAGGCAAGTTGATGTCCATGCAATGCCGCAGGCCCGAAGGCTCGGGTACGCCCAGGGGCGTTCCCGGCGGTGGGGAGCACCGGTCATGAAGCCCACCGCCCCGACCCTGCTGGAGATGCGGTCGATCACCAAGACCTTCCCCGGCGTCACCGCGCTCGCCGACGTCAGCCTCGTCGTGCGGGAGGGCGAGATCCACGCGATCTGCGGCGAGAACGGCGCCGGCAAGTCCACTCTCATGAAGGTGCTCAGCGGGGTGCACCCGCACGGCAGCTACACCGGCGACATCGTCTACCGCGGCGAGCAGGTCCGGTTCCACGACATCCGGGCCAGCGAGCAGGCCGGCATCGCGATCATCCACCAGGAACTGGCCCTGGTGCCCGGTATGTCGATCACCGAGAACCTCTTCCTCGGGAACGAACCTCGCCGTCGCGGCGCGATCGACTGGAAGACGGCCCAACGCCGCGCCCTGGAGCTGATGGCGCGGGTGGGACTGCGGGAGGACCCCGACACCCTCATCAAGGACATCGGTGTCGGAAAGCAGCAACTCGTCGAGATCGCCAAGGCGTTCGCGAAGGACGTGAAGCTGCTGATCCTCGACGAGCCGACCGCGGCCCTCAACGAGCACGACTCGCAGCACCTGCTCGACCTGCTGCGCGGCTTCCGCGAGCGGGGCATCACCTCGATCATCATCTCGCACAAGCTGAACGAGATCGAGGCGGTCGCCGACACCATCACGATCCTGCGCGACGGCCGCACCATCGAGAGCCTCGACGTGCGGGCGGACGGCGTCAACGAGGACCGCATCGTGCGGGGCATGGTCGGACGGGAGCTCGACAGCCGCTTCCCCGACCGCACGCCCGACATCGGCGAGATCTTCTTCGAGGTCCGCGACTGGACGGTACGCCACCCCAGTTCGGACGAGCGGATGGTGTGCAAGGGCTCGACGTTCCACGTACGCCGCGGGGAGATCGTCGGCTTCGCGGGACTCATGGGCGCGGGCCGCACCGAACTCGCGATGAGCCTCTTCGGCCGGTCCTACGGCACCTGGCTGTCGGGCCGGGTCTTCAAGGACGGCGAGGAGGTCCGGCTGAAGACGGTGTCGGACGCCATCCGGCACGGCCTCGCCTACGTCAGCGAGGACCGCAAGTCGATCGGTCTCAACCTGCTGGACGACATCAAGACCTCGATGGTGGCCGCGAAGCTGTCGAAGATCGCCCGGCGGCGCGTCATCGACCCGGTGCGCGAGCACCGGATCGCCGAGGAGTACCGCCGGAGCCTGCGGATCAAGACCCCCAGCGTCGACGAGGGCGTCGTGAAGCTCTCCGGTGGCAACCAGCAGAAGGTCGTGCTGGCGAAATGGATGTTCACCGACCCGGACCTGCTGATCCTCGACGAACCGACCCGCGGCATCGACGTGGGCGCCAAGTTCGAGATCTACGGGATCATCCAGCGGCTCGTCGCCCAGGGCAAGGGGGTCGTCGTCATCTCCTCCGAGCTGCCCGAGCTGATCGGCCTGTGCGACCGCATCTACACGGTGTTCGAGGGCACCATCACCGGCGATGTGGCGCGTGGCGACGCCGATCCGGAACTCCTGATGAAGCAGATGACCGCTACCAAGAAGAGCCCCACTCCATGAGCCGTATATCCGACCTTCAGAAGAACCTCTTCGGAGGAACGACCTCCAACGCCCGCCAGTTCGGCATGATCTCCACCCTGGTGGCGATCGTCCTGCTGTTCCAGATCTGGACCGACGGCCTGACGCTCACGTCGGGCAACCTCATCGCGGTCGTCAGCCAGTACTCCTACATCCTGATCCTGGCCATCGGGATGCTGATGGTGATCGTCGCCGGCCACATCGACCTGTCGGTCGGTTCGGTCGCCGCGTTCACCGGCATCGTCGTCGCCAAGGCGATGCAGGAGTACGACCTGCCCTGGCCCCTCGGCATCGCGCTCGGCCTGCTCGTCGGCGCCGCGATCGGTGCCTGGCAGGGCTTCTGGGTGGCCTACATCGGCGTGCCGGCCTTCATCGTGACCCTCGCCGGGATGCTGCTGTTCCGCGGTGGCAACCAGTACATCGGCAACGCAGACACGGTTCCGGTGCCCGAGGGATTCCGCAAGATCGGCGCCGGCTTCCTCCCCGAGGTCGGGCCGGACACCGGGTACAACAACCTGACGCTGCTGCTCGGCGTGGCCGCCTGCGCGGGCGTGCTGTGGCGCGAGTGGCAGGCACGCCGGACGCGTCGCGAGATGAACGCCGACCTGGCACCGCTGTGGGTCACGGGCATCCGCCTGGCCGTCATGTTCGGCGTGATCGTCTTCGCGACGCTCCGCTTCGCCGGCGGCCGGATCGGCACCAGCCTGCCGATCTCCGGCATCATCCTGATCGTTCTGGTCCTCGCGTACTCGCACTACACCCGCAACACCATCGGCGGTCGGCACATCTACGCCGTCGGCGGCAACGCGCGCGCGGCGGAACTCTCCGGTGTGAAGCTCAAGCGCGTCAACTTCCTCGTCATGATGAACATGTCGGTGCTGGCCGCGCTGGCCGGCATGATCTTCGTAGCCCGCTCCTCGGCCTCCGGACCGCAGGACGGACTGAGCTGGGAACTGGACGCCATCGCGGCCGTGTTCATCGGCGGCGCGGCGGTCTCCGGCGGCCTGGGCACGGTCAGCGGCTCGATCGTCGGCGGCCTGGTCATGGCGCTGCTCAACAACGGCCTCCAACTGGAGGGCGTCGGATCCGACATGGTCCAGATCATCAAGGGCCTGGTCCTCCTGCTCGCCGTCGCCTTCGACGTCTACAACAAGCGGCAGGGACGCTTCTCGGTCATCGGCGCCCTGACGCGCCCGTTCCGGCGGGACGACCCGGCTGCACCGGCGGCCCCGAACTCCGACGTCGACAAGGCCGGGATCGCGGGCTGACCGCAGAGCCCGCATCTCCTCCCCCGCCGCACTCGACGGCACCCCGCACTCCCGCAACCAGCACACCGTACGAAGGGCCAACTCCACCATGCGCACACTCGTCATCAGAAGCATCGCCGCCGTCGGCGCCGCCGCCCTGCTCACCCTGGGCACGGCCTGCTCGAATGAACGCGAGGGCTCCACCGGCAGCGACAGCGCCGACGCCAAGGGCTTCGCGAAGGACGCGCTGATCGGCGTCGCCCTGCCCGCCAAGACGTCGGAGAACTGGGTGCTCGCCGGTGACCTGTTCACCGACGGTCTCAAGGAATCCGGCTTCAAGGCCGACGTCCAGTACGCGGGCGCCTCGACCACCGTCGCCGACCAGCAGGCGCAGATCTCCTCCATGGTCACCAAGGGCGCGAAGGTCATCGTCATCGGCGCGACCGACGCCTCGCAGCTCGCGACCCAGGTGAAGCAGGCCAAGGACGAGGGCGCCACCGTCATCGCCTACGACCGGCTCATCACGAACACGCCCGACGTCGACTACTACATCGCCTTCGACAACTTCAAGGTCGGCCAGCTCCAGGGGCAGGCGCTGATCGACGGCATGAAGGCGAAGAAGCCGAAGGGTCCCTGGACGATCGAGCTGTTCTCCGGCTCGCCGGACGACAACAACTCCAAGGTCTTCTTCGACGGTGCGATGGAGGTGCTGAAGCCCTTGATCGACAAGGGAGACATCGTTGTCGGGTCGGGGCAGACCGACATCAAGCAGACCGCGACCCAGGGCTGGAAGGCCGAGAACGCCCAGCAGCGCATGGACTCGCTGCTGACCTCGGCCTACGGCGGCAAGAAGACCCTCGACGGCGTCCTGTCGCCCAACGACACGCTCGCCCGGGCGATCCTCACCTCGGTCAAGGGAGCCGGCAAGCCGGTCCCGGTCGTCACCGGCCAGGACTCCGAGGTCGAGTCGGTGAAGTCGATCATGGCCGGTGAGCAGTACTCGACCATCAACAAGGACACCCGCAAGCTCGTCGCGGAGACCGTCAACATGGTCAAGGCCCTCCAGAAGGGCGACAAGCCGAGCATCAACGACACCAAGTCCTACGACAACGGCAAGAAGGTCGTCCCGTCCTACCTCCTGCCGCCGGTCATCGTGACCAAGGAGAACGCGGCCGAGGCCTACGCGAACGACCCCAAGCTGGCGGCGCTCACCAAGTAGTACCGACCGCCGCCTTCGCCCGCCCCGAACGGCTCTCCGGGGCGGGCGAAGGCGTTCATGCTCCGGGCACCCGGTCGCCGCAGGCGGTGGTTCCGACCTCGTTCGCGGCGGCCAGGTAGGCGAGCACGAGGGGCCGTCCGTCGTCCCGGGCGGCGGCCACCGCCAGCCGGGACGGGGAGATGCCCCGGACCGGTACGGCGATCACCTTGTCCCGGACGACCAGCGGAGCGTTCCCGGTGGCCAGCAGCGCGATCCCCTGACCGCCGGACACCGCCTCATGGGTCTCCTCGGCGCTGGCCACCACCCCGCCGATCCGCGGCGGACGACCGCCGCGGGCATCGAGGGCGAGCCAGTAGTCGCGCAACGGGCCGGCCTCCTCGGGCAGGGCGAGGAAGGGCTCCTCCAGCAGGTCGGCGAAGTCCACCTGCCCCTCGGGGTCGGACGCGGCCCGCGCCGCCAAGGGGTGTCCCTCCGGCAGCGCGACCAGGCGAGGCTCGCGGGCCACCACCGCATACCGGTAGCGGTCCTCGTCCGGCAGCGGCAGCCAGACGAAGGCGACGTCGCTGGATCCGTCCGCCAGCCCGGCACTGGGATCCGCCCAGTTGACCTGTCGCAGGACGGGCTGCGCCTGCGGACAGCGGGAGACGAGACGGGTCCGCAGGGCGGGCAGCAGCCCACGGCCCGGGCTGGTGGACATGCCGATCACCAGAGTGCGCCGCTCGGCGGTCTCCGCCTCCCGCACCGCAGCTTCCGCGGCGTGCCAGGCGGCCAGCACCTCGTGGGCGTGCGGCAGCAGCGCCTCCCCCACGGCGGTCAACCGCACCGCCCGCCGGTCGCGTTCGAACAGGACCACGCCCAGTTGCTTCTCCAGCATCCGTATCTGCTTGCTCAGCGCGGGCTGGGAGACGAACAGCCGCTCGGCGGCACGCGTGAAGCTCAACTCCTCAGCCACGGCGGTGAAGTAGCGCAGATCGCGTCCATGGATGTCCATAACTCATGGCTATCACAAGGGGTCTTGGACGCCGCCCCGATGCCCGGCGAAGGATGGAAGCCGCCGGACGGGGAGCCCCGGCCGGCGGACGACGAGGGAGACGAACATGAGCGACAACGCCAAGGTCTGGCTGGTCACCGGCGCAAGCAGCGGTTTCGGGCGGGCCATCGCGGAGGCCGCGGTCGCCGCCGGTGACACGGTGATCGGCACGGCCCGCCGGATCGAGGCGCTGGACGACCTGGTCGCCGCGCACCCGGACCGCGCGGAGGCGATCGGCATGGATGTCACCGACGGCGAGCGCGTCGACGCGGTGGCCGCCGACGTCCTGGCCCGCTACGGGAGGGTGGACGTGGTGGTGAACAACGCCGGCCGCACCCAGGTCGGGGCGTTCGAGGAGACCACCGACCAGGAGCTGCGCGACCTGTTCGAGCTGCACGTGTTCGGTCCGGCGCGGCTGACCCGGGCACTGCTGCCGCAGATGCGGGAGCGGGGCAGTGGATCTGTCGTGAACATCAGCAGCTTCGGCGGTCAGCTGTCCTTCGCCGGGTTCTCCGCGTACAGCGCGACCAAGGCGGCGCTGGAGCAGCTGTCGGAGGGTCTGGCCGACGAGGTGGCACCGTTCGGCGTCAAGGTGCTGATCGTGGAGCCCGGCGCGTTCCGTACCAACCTGTTCGGCAAAGGTGCGGCGTACTTCTCCGAGGAGAACCCGGCGTACGCGGAGAAGGTCGGCGCGACCCGGCGGTTGGTGGCGGGCGGCAACGGCAGCCAGCCCGGCGACCCGGCGAAAGCCGCGGCGGCGATCCGGCTGGCTCTGGACGCCGAGAACACGCCGCTCCGCCTCGCCCTCGGCGGTGACGCGGTCGACTTCCTGACCGGACACCTGGACTCCGTGCGGGCCGAGCTCACCGCGTGGGAGAAGGTCTCCCGGGGGACGGACTTCGACACGGAGTGAGTGGCGGAGTGCAGGTGACGGGTCCCGGGTGACGGTTGCCGGGGGGCCGGCGGGTCCCGTCGCCCCGGCGGGTGCGGCGGATTCGGTGGGTGCGGCGGAGCACCGTTCGGTTCGGCGGCGCAACCTTCGGTCCGGCGGCGCACCCTTCGGTTCGGACACTCACTTCTTGCCGCGGGTGCATACGATGTTGCTCATGACGCAAGAAGCCGGTGAGCTGGAGAGCCTGGTCCGCAAACGCATCCGCGCGCTGCGTCTGGCGCAGGGCTGGTCCCTGGAGGAGCTGGCGGCCCGCGCCCAGGTCAGTCAGTCCACGCTCAGCCGTATCGAGAACGGCAGGCGCCGTCTGGCCCTGGACCAGCTCGTGACCCTCGCCCGCGCCCTGGAGACCTCCCTCGACCAACTGGTCGAGACCGCCACGGACGACGTCGTCTCCAACCCGATCGTCGACGCGGCCCACGGAATGCGCTGGCTCGTCAAGGCGGAACCCGGCGTGACCGTCGTGCGTCAGCGCATGACGGACCCGCCGCCCGACAATCCCTCGCGGATGCGCGCCCACCCGGGCCGCGAATGGCTCGTCGTCCTCTCCGGCACCGCGATCCTGCTGCTGGGCAACCGTCGCTTCCGGATCGAGACCAACCAGGCGGCGGAGTTCCCCACGATGCTCCCGCACGCCATCGGCGCCGCGGGCGGACCGTGCGAGCTCCTGGGCATCTTCGACCGCGACGCCCGCCGCGGCCACCAGCGCGGCGAGGATGCCGGAAAGGCGAACCGCCCGTCACCGTGACCGTCTTCTTGCGTGTCGGGCAATCCAGCGGGCCATCGTCTTGCGCATTCCGCAACGGGCACCGCCCCTCGCTGTCGGCCCGCTTAGCGTGAGCGCATGAACCGCCCCTCCCCGCACCCGACGCACGCCGCCGCGCACCCTCTCCACGAGCGGGAGCAAGTGAACGAACACGAACACGAGCACCAGCACCAGCACCAGCACCAGCACGACGCAGGCGACCAGTCGGAGATCCTCGACCTCGACGCGGAAGTGCTCGCCGAACACATCGCGTCCATCACCGCCTGGCTGCCCGTCCGGACCAGCCCCTCCCGCGTCGTGGATCTGGGCTGCGGGACCGGAGCGGGCACCCTTGCTCTGCTCGAACGCTTTCCCGAGGCCGAGGTGACGGCCGTCGACGTCTCGGACACCCACCTGCACCGCCTGCGGGAGAAGGCCGTCGCGGCCGGAGCGGCAGACCGCGTGCGCATCGTGCAGGCCGACCTCGACGCGCCGGCCTGGCCGGCACTCGGCACGCCGGACCTGGTCTGGGCGTCTGCCTCCCTGCACCACATGGCCGAGCCCGGCCGGGCCCTGCGCCAGGTGCACGACCTGCTGGCACCGGGCGGACTGTTCACGGTCGTCGAGCTGGCGGGTTTCCCCCGCTTCCTGCCCGAGAGCGCCCCGGAGGACGCTCCCGGTCTCGAGGAGCGCTGCCATGCCGCACTCGACCGTCATCACGCCGAGCACCTCTCCCACCGCGGCGCGGACTGGGGAACCGAGCTGGCGAAGGCCGGATTCACCGTCGAGGGCGAACGCACCCTCACCGTCGACATCGGCCCGGCCCGCACCGACGCGGTCGGCCGCTACGCCCTCACCAGTCTGCGCCGCATGCGGGCGGGTGTCGCGTCCGCGCTGACGGCCGAGGACCTGACCGCCTTGGACCGGCTGCTCGACACCGACGGCCCGCACGGCATCGTGCACCGCACCGACCTGGGCGTGCGCACCGAACGAACGGTGTGGGCCGCACGCCGCACCTGACGGCCCGTGGCGGGGTCACCTCACGGGTAGTTCACCAGATTGGCCACGTTGGTGGCGGAGTTGGACGGTCCGCCCCGGTCGTTGATGACGTGCCGGATGGTTCCGGTGCCGCCGAGCGAGACCGTCACCATGTTCTGGAAGCGCACGTTCGGACTGGCCGGCACCTCGAAGGCGTGCTCGGCGGTGACGCTCGGGTTGACGTTGAAGTAGCAGTAGCTGCCGAGCCCGTAGGCCTGATGGCTGGTGACCGAGTTCGCGACCTTGTAGGCGGCGTAGCCCTGGGTGGAACCGTTCATCCAGGCGGCCTGGTTGGGCGGATCGTAGGGCATCTCGTTCTGGTAGAAGTACGTCCGCCCGCCATTGCCGTTCCAGAGGGTCTGGTGCTTCTGGTAGTGCTCGACGAACAGGCCGTACATGGTGACGTCGTCGCCGTTGACGACGAGTCCGGTGTCGGCCGTGTTGGTGGTCCAGCCCACCCCGCTGCCGTGGTCGGCGCGCCATATCCACATGTGGTCGCCGATGACGTCGTCGCTGTTGACGACGAGGCTGGTGGTCGCCTTGCCCACGGCGGCCCCGCCGACCCGGAAGTAGACGTCGTGCAGGGACGTGGGGTTCGCGGTGTGGTCGGCGGCGGCGCCGGCCGGGCCGATCTCCATGAGTGTCTGCGAGTTGGTGGTACCCGCGTCGAAGAGGACGCCGGCGACCTTCACCCCGTCGACGTCGGCGACGGTCATGGCGGTGACGCCGTTGTCCGGGACGAAGGTGGCCAGGCCGAGCCCGAGCACGACGGTGTCGGGGCGGGCCACCCGCAGGGTCTGGTTCAGATGGTAGACACCGGGGGTGACCAGGAGGTTCTTGCCCGCGTCGAGAGCGGCGTTGATCTGTGCGGCGGTCGCGCCCGGCTTGACGACGAAGAACTGGTCGAGGCCGAGCGAGCTGCCTGCGGCGGTCCCGTTCGCCCAGGTGGTGGCCGAGGAGTTGGCCCGCAGGGAGGGGACGAACACCCTGTAGGCGCCGGCGGCGTCCACGTAGAGGAAGGGCTTCTCCCGCACGGTGGGCGTCTGGTTGACCGTGGTGTAGGGCGGGTTGGGGAAGCTGTTGCCGGGGACGCCCTGGCTGCCGACGAAGACCATGTTCCAGTTGGAGCCGGTCCAGCTGCCGAGCTGGGAGTTCCGGGTCAGCCACTGCTGCTGGGTGCCGGACCGCACCTGGCCGTCGATCTTGCTGTCGGCCATGAACCCGCCACTGGACCAGCCGCCGTCGCTCAGCTCCAGGTTGCCGCGGACGTGCATGCGGCGGTAGCCGGAGGCCTGGGACACCGCCCACCGGTCGGTGCCGCCGGTCGGGTTGACCGACAGGTTCTCGGCGCCGCGCCAGAAGTTCTGGGTGGCGTTCTGCGGCGGGAACCAGTCGGCCTCCACATGCACGGCGCCGTTGATGGTGACCGAGTCGGGCGACTGGCCGAGCCCCAGGACCTGGGTGTAGAAGCCGACGTTGACGTCGTTGCTGTACGTGCCGGGCTTGAACATGACCGCGTAGCGCTGGGAGCCGAACTGGTTCGTCTCCTGCTGCTGGAAGATCGAGTTCAAGCGGCTCTGGATCGTGGAGGACGGCATCGAGGGGTCGAAGACGACGACGTTGGGGCCGAGGTCGACGTCCCCGGGGGCGGTGCTCACCGGCGCCACCTGGAAGCGCTGGGCGGCCGTGCCGTTGCAGGTGTACTGCACCAGTTGGACGCTGTCGGCCGTCGAGGCGGACGGGACGTCGAGGCACTTGCCGCTGTTGCGGTTGACGAAGTGGTAGGCGCCGCCGCCCTCGTCGACGGCCTGCCACTGCTGGTTGGCGCCACCGCCGTACGTCCACAGGTGCACGGCCGCGTTGTCGGCGGTGGACACGTCGCTCACGTCCACGACCTGCTGGGCGTCGTTGCGGTTGCCGATCCGCACGAAGCCGTCACCGGTCGCCGTGAAACTCCACTGCTGGGCGGTGCTGTTGTTGCAGGTGTACTGCTGCACGGCGGTGCCGTTCACGGTCGCGGCGGACCGGGCGTCCAGGCATTTGCCGCTGCCGGAGTTCACCACCGTGGACCAGCCGGTGGGCAGGGCGGTGGCCGCGTCGGTCGCGGCCCGGGCGGGGTGGACGCCGGTGAAGAGCGAGACGGCCGTGGCGGCGGCCACGGAGGCCGCGACCCAGGGGCCGGCCAGGGATGGTCGGGGAATGCGGAGCACGTTTTCTCCTGTGCCGCCGGGACGGCGTGAGTGGGGATCGGGGAAGTACCGCGGGGAGGCGGGGTCGGGTCGGCCGGGTGCGCGCGGGCGGGTCAGCCGGCGTACTGGGCGAAGACCCGGGTGAAGTCCCAGGGCTGCTGGGCGACGCCCGAGCAGGTGTCTGCTCCGCCGCCGGTGCAGGGCCGGTCGCGGTTGACCGACCAGAAGGTCAGCCGGGCCAGCTGACGCTGCTGGGCATACGCCAGGATGGTGCGGAAGTCGGCGACGGTCACCGTCTCGCTGTTGTCGGTGATGCCGTTCATCGAGGAGATGCCGGTGCGCCGGTAGGCCTGGTCGTCCGAGTAGCCGTACGCGTTCTTCACCGCGGTCTTGAGTCCCTCGGCGGCCCGGACGGTGAGCTGGCCCATGTTCTGGCCCGCACCGCCGAAGTTGAACGGCATGATCGTCCAGCTGTCCACGGTGAGCCCGGAGGCGGCGGCCCTGCCGATCAGGCTGCTGTCGGGCCCGTTCTGCCCGGTGCCGAAGGTGATGTACACCTTGATGCCGGGGTTGTTGGCCTTCACGGTCTTCAACGCGTCGACCGTACGCTGCTGCACGGTCGGGCTGTCGTACGCCGCCGCCTCGATGTCGATGTCGATCGCCTTGAGCCCGTAGGCGTTGATGACCTTCTGGTAGGCGGCGGCCAGTTCGCCCGCGCTGCCGCAGGAACTCTCCAGCTTGTTGCCGCTCCAGCCGCCGAAGGAGGGGATCACGTCACCGCCGGCTCCCCGGACGGTGTTGACGGTCTGCTGGTCGACTCCCCCGGTCAGCGGGCGGCTGCCGTCCCACTGCGGGTTGCAGTAGCCGTTGCTGAGGACGAAGGCCAGCGTGAACCACTTGACGCCGGTCGCGTTCATCACGGTGGTGGGGCTGGGCGGGCTGCCCCACCCGTTGTAGAGATACGGCGCGACGGCCATGGCGCCCGGTCCGGGCGCCGGTCCTCCGCCGCCGGGCGCCGTCCACTTCTGGTTGGCGGATCCGGTGCAGGTCCAGATCTGGAGCCGGGTGCCGTTGGCGGAGCTGTTGCCGGTGGCGTCCAGGCACTTGTTCGCCTGCGGGTTGACGATGTCCCGGGCGGCGGTGACCGTCCACTGCTGCGCCGCGCTGCCGTTGCAGTCCCACAGCTGGGTCCGGGTTCCGTCGGCGGTGCCGCCCGAGGTCACATCCAGGCACTTGCCCAGCGCGCGGATCGTGCCGTCGTCGCCCACCGTCCACTGCTGGGCCGCGCTGCCGTTGCAGTCGTAGAGCTGGACGGCCGTGCCGTTGGCCGTGGCGGCACCCGCGATGTCGACGCACTTGCCGCCGAGGCCGGTGATCTGCCCGGCGACGGCCGCGGCGCCGCTCGCCGGTGTGCCGTTCAGGCCGGTGAGCAGGGCGGCCGCGGCCGCCGCGCCCAGGGCGCCGCGTACCGCGCGGCGGTGCGGGAACCTCCTGGTCATCGGGTCACCGTCCACTTCTGCTGAGAGGCACCGGTACAGGTCCAGATCTGGAGCCGGGTGCCGTTGGCCGAGCTGCCGCCCGTCGCGTCCAGGCACTTGTTCGCCTGCGGGTTGACGATGTCCCGGGCGGCGGGGACGGCCCACTGCTGGGCGGCGGTGCCGTTGCAGTCCCACAGCTGGACGGGGGTGCCGTCCGCCGTGCCGCCCGAGGCGACGTCCAGGCACTTGCCGAGCGCGCGGATCGTGCCGTCGGCGCCCACCGTCCACTGCTGGGCGGCGGTGCCGTTGCAGTCGTACAACTGAACGGCCGTGCCGTTGGCGCTGTTGGCCCCGGCCACGTCCACGCACTTGCCGGCGAGGCCCGTGATGGGGCCGCTGCCGCCCGGCTGGGCGGTGTCGGTGCTCACCCGCACGTAGTCGACCAGCAGTTGCTGGGGAAAGACCGTGCTGCCGTCGGGGTCGCCGGGCCAGTAGCCGCCGACCGCGAGATTGAGGATCAGGAAGAAGGGCTTGTCGAAGACCCACTGCCGTCCGCCGAGGTCGGCCGGGGTGCGCCGCTGGTAGACGGTGCCGTCGACGGACCAGGTGATCGCGTTCGGGCTCCAGTCGACGGCGAAGGTGTGGTAGGCGTCGGCGAACGCCTGGCCGCCGGGCAGGGTGTACCCGGCGCCGATGCCACCGGAGCCGGAGTATCCCGGGCCGTGCAGGGTGCCATGGACGGTGGCCGGCTCGAAGCCCACGTTCTCCATGACGTCGATCTCGCCCGAGGCGGGCCAGCCGACCTGGCCGATGTCGTTGCCCAGCATCCAGAACGCGGGCCACATGCCCTGCCCGCGCGGGACCTTCATCCGGGCTTCGACCCGCCCGTACGTCGTGGTGAACCGGCCGGCCGTGTTCAGCCGGGCGGAGGTGTACTCACACCGGCCGTACCAGCACTGGTAGTTGCCCGGGTTCTCCCGGCGGGCGGTGATCACCAGATGGCCCTGGCCGTCCAGAGCGGCGTTGCGGTTGCCCGCGGTGTAGTACTGCCGCTCGTGGTTGTTGACGTTGTCACCGGTCTCGGTCTGCCATCGGGCGCCGTCCACGGCGGAACCGGCGGGTCCGTCGAACTCCTCGGAGAACGTGACGGCGGCGGCCGCCCGGGGTGCCGCGGCGGCGCGTGCGGAGGTGTCCTCCGCGGATGGAGACACGCCCAGCGCCGGTCCGGTGGACAGCGACGCGAAGGCGAGCAGCGAGGCCAGCGACAACAGCAGGCGCCGGGGCAGGCGCGGAGAGGCCATGGCTCTCCCTTCCTGGCACATGACGGACGGTCACGACATGGTCATGACATCCGTGGGCGCGGCCGGGCGGCTCACCGCTGACCGCGCCGAATGGGTGGGGGGTGCGAACCGGCCCTGACCCGGGCTTAGTTCACTACGTGATTTAAGAAGTGAGTAATGACCCTGTCAAGAGTTTGGTCTGGACCAGATTCACGGGAGGGGGTTCACCGCGCCGGAGATTCACGGACCCGGATCTACGAGACCGGGTTCGGAGGCTCGGATTCGGAGGCTCGGATTCGGAGGCTCGGGTTCGGAGGCTCGGATTCCGGAGCGGGGCCTCAGGGCCCGGGCCGACGGTACGGAGGGGTGGTCCGTCCCCCGGCGGTCGCCGGAAGGCAGGATGGGGGCATGAGCGTAGTCAAGATCAACGTACTGACCGTCCCGGCGGAACAGCGGGAGACCCTCGAGAAGAGGTTCGCCGCACGGGCCCACGCCGTCGAGAACTCGGACGGCTTCGAGTGGTTCGAGCTGCTCCGCCCGGTCGAGGGCACCGACACCTACCTCGTGTACACGCGCTGGCGTGACGAGGCGTCGTTCCAGGCCTGGCTCGAGGGCCCGATGAAGGCCGCCCACCGGGGCGACACGGAGGGGGAGCGGCCCAAGCCCGCGGCATCGGGCTCCACCCTCTGGTCCTTCGAGGTGGTGCAACAGGCGGCACCGAAGGGCGAGTAGCCGCTCCCGTGGCGGGTGGCCGCCGCGCCGTCCACCCGCCATCGGCCACCGCCCGCCGTCCACCGTCCGCCCGCCGTCCACCGTCCGCCACCGGCCGTCCCGGCGCTGGACGGCCGTCCCGGTCCGCGGCGGGGCGTACCGCTCCGTCGCGGCCTTCCGGGCCTCTCAGGACGTCGGGCCGCTCGCCGTCAGGGCGGGCTCGGGGAAGGTGACGCCGGTCAGCTCCTCGGACACGGTCCACAGCCGCAGTGCGGCGGCCGGGTCACTGGCCGCCGCGGAACGGCCGACCAAAGTCGGCGCACCGCGCATCTCGAAGAGGCCGTCGGGGCCGACATAGCTCGCGCCGGGCAGATCCCGGACCGCGGCGTACAGGGTGGGCAGCGCGCCGGCCCGGCCGTCCTGGGCGATGAGCCGGTTGCCCACCCGCATGAAGAGGCGCCGCAGGAGGCTGGCGTCGTGCCCCTGGAGGTTGGTGGCGGCCCAGCCGGGGTGGGCCGCCACGGCGCGTACGGTCGAGCCCGCCTCGCCGAGCCGCCGCTGGAGTTCGAGGGTGAACAGCAGATTGGCGAGCTTGGACTGGCTGTAGGCCGCCATCGGGGCGTACTCGCCGCTCAGGTCGAGGTTCTCGAAGTGGATGCGGGGACGGCCCGGCATCCTGTGGGCGCCGGACGACAGGACGACCACGCGGTCGGTGACGTACGGCAGCAGCAGGTTGGTCAGGGCGAAGTGGCCGAGGTGGTTGGTGCCGAACTGCGTCTCGAAGCCGTCCTTGGTTCGGCCCTCGGGGACGTTCATGACGCCCGCGTTGTTGATGAGCAGGTCCAGGTCACCGCGCCAGCCGGCGGCGAACTCGCGGACGGAGGAGAGGTCTGCCAGATCGAGCCGGCGCACCTCCACACTGCCCGGTACGGCCGCGGCCGCCGCCTCGCCGCGCCGGGGGTCCCGCACCGCCAGGACCACATGGGCGCCCGCACGGGCCAGCGCCTCGACGGTGGCGAGGCCGAGGCCGCTGTTGGCGCCGGTCACCACGACGGTGCGGCCGGTCTGGTCGGGGATGTCGGTGGTGTTCCAGGACGGGGTGGTCTTCATGTCGTTTGCCATGAGTCCAATGTATGCGCTGCTCACAATGTTGGCAACGATAACAATGTGGGCGCTGCTCACGCCGGGCTAGGCTGAGGGCATGAAAAGCCGCCCCTACCACCACGGAGACCTCCCCGCGGAGCTGCTCGCACGCGCCGAGCAGACCTTGCGCGAGAGGGGATCGGGAGCGCTGTCCCTGCGGGAACTGGCCCGTGACATCGGCGTCAGCCCCGCCGCGCCGAGCCGCCACTTCAAGACCAAGCAGGCGTTGCTGGACGCCCTGGCGCTGACCGGCTTCCAGCGGCTGGCCGCCCTCATCTCGGCGGCCCAGGAAGGCGTCGGCGAGTCGTTCGCGGAACGCCTGGACGCCGCGGCCCGCGCCTACGTCGGTTTCGCCGTGACCAACCCCGCGCTGCTCGACCTGATGTTCTCGGCCAAGCACAGCCCGGAGGCGTCGGAGGCACTGGGCGCGACGGCCCACACGTGGTCCGACCGGCTTCTCGAACTGATCCGCGACGGGCAGCGTCGGGGCGAGGTGCGGCAGGGCGAGCTGGAGCGCGTCGCCCTGCCGATCTTCGCGGCGCTGCACGGCTATGCCGGGCTCACCGTGAGCGGGCTGCTCCCACCGGAGGTCACCGGGCCCGGTCTGGACGACGTGATCGCGTCCGTCCTGCGCGGCTGCGAGCCGGAGTAGGGCCGCGGTGGAACCGCAGTCCTGGAGCCCCAGCCTGGAGCCGCAGCCCTAGAGCCGCAGTGGAACCGCCGTAGAACCGCCGCAGAGCCGTACGGGAGCAGCGGCGTGCCCGCGCCGTGCCCACCGGGGCGACCTGGGCGGCGGGGGGCGACCGCGTCCGGGGCCGCATGGGCAGGGGGGCAGCTCCGGATCGCCGGCCCGGGGCGGACGGGCGTTCAGACGACCGGCTCGCCGATGCCCAGGAGGTTTCCCTCGCTGTCCCGGAACCAGGCCGCCCGCTCCCCCCGCGCTCCCTTGCTCGGGTAGTTCCCGTCGATCTCGGCGATGCCGTCCTTCGTGCCGAACCCGGGCACGTCGACCTCTTCGAACACCACGCCACGGCGCTTGAGCTCCGCCACGACCGCGTCGAGGTCGTCGACCTCCCACCCCATCTGGGTGAAGGTGCCGGGCGAGGCTCCCGTCGACGCGAACAGGGCGAAGTCCGTACCTCCGCATCGGTACAGCAGCCCGCCGGGCCGTTCGTCGACGGGCTCCAGACCGAGCCGCTCGGCGTAGAAGCGCCGGGCCCGGTCCAGGTCCTGGGTGGGAAGCCTGGTCGCCACGCGTCCCCGGGCCAGCATGTTCCTGTCGTCTGCGTTCATGTCTCCACTGTCACGCAGGCCCGCCCCGCACGGAGGGCGACACCGGGCTCATGACGGCCGTCCGCCGAACTGCCAGTCGTGGACTTCGACGTCGGCATACCGGTCCGGGGCCAGGACGGCGCGCGCCGCGTCCGCGTCCGGGGCTCTGAGCAGCACCGCGGTGCCCACCCGGGTGGTCCCGTCGTCGGACAGCAGCGGCCCGTACGCGATCAGCTCGTCCTCGTCGGGCTGCACGACGAGGCCGTCGTCCGTGCCCGGGCCGAGGCCGAGCACCAGGTACCGGTCGCCGCCGCTGCGGCCACCGGGGAAGTCCCACATGGTCCGCCCCAGCGTGTTGCGCCACCGGCGCAGCAGCACGTCCCGGTAGACACCGGCCTGGTAGTTGGGCTCGTCGAAGACGAACGCGCGGGCGGCGGCGACATCCGGGAGGTCGACGATGTGCACGCTGCCGGTGGGCGTGTCGCCGTCGGCGGCGAAGGTCGGACCCCGGGCGATCATCTGTGCCGCGTACCGGTCCATGTAGGACCAGTGCTTCTCGAGCAGTTCGTCGCGCAGGGCGGCGGAGCCGGGCCGGTCACGGTGGTAGCAGAAGAACTCCATACCGGCAGACCCTTCCCAAGTCCGGCCGGTATCTCAACCGGCTTTCGGCGCGGACGAGCACGAGCACGGGCAGGTACGCGGACACGGGCACGGGCTTCCGGGGATCGGTGACTCGATGGTCACTCGGTCCCGGTAGGCCCGTGCCCGACTCGCGGCCGTGGAACGGCTAGTCGCCGCAGAACTCCGCCTCGACGATCTTCATGGGGTCGCCGGCCCAGTCGCCGTTGACGTTGGCGGCGAGGGAGTGGCTGCCGTCCGCCGTGGTGAACGCCACGGAGCCGGAGCCGTGGATACCGCCGCTGTGGCCCCAGATCCGGACTCCGCAGCTCAGCTCGCTCTCGATGAGGCCGAGCCCGTAGCGGCCGCCCACCCTCGCGGCCGGGACGGTCTCCTTCATCTCGGCGAGCTGCGTCGCCGGCAGCACCCGGCCGGTCAGCAGCGCCGCGTAGAAGCGGTTCAGATCACCGGAATCGGAGATGATCTCGCCCGCGGCGTTGGCGACCGACGGGTTGAACTCGGTGACGTCGTAGATCTTGCCCGTGGTGTTCTCGGCGAGTTGTGAGTAGGCCCGGCTGCTCGGCCGGGGCACGGTGGGGCTGGTGCCGGGCATCCGCGTGCCGTGCAGCCCCAGCGGCTCGATGATGCGCCGCCGGACCTCGTCGCCGTAGGAGTTGCCGGTCACCTTGTCGATCAGCAGGCCGGCGAGCACGTAGTTGGTGTTCGAGTAACCCCACGAGGTGCCCGGAGCGAATTCGGGCCGGTGGCCCATGGCGATCTTCAGGAGCTCGCGGGGTGTCCAGGTGCGGTAGCGGTTCTCGAAGAAGTTCCCGGGCAGGAAGATCGCACTCTGGAGGTCCTCGTCGTCCGTGTAGTTGTAGATCCCGCTGGTGTGGTTGAGGAGTTGACGGACGGTGATCCGGCGCCCGTCGTGGCCGTGGCCGCGGACCAGCCCCGGCAGCCATGTGTCGACCGTGTCGTCGAGGGAGAGCCGGTGCTCGGCCTCGAGCTGGAGCAGCACCGTCGCGATGAAGGTCTTGGTGATGCTGCCGGCGCGATACCTGTCCCGGGCGTCGCGCGGGGCGCCGGTCGTGAGGTTGCCGACGCCCGAAGTGGCCTTCCAGACGCCGTGCTTGTCCTTGGCCTGCAGCGCGACTCCCGGTACGCCCTCCTCGACGACGGCGTCCATCGCCCGCCGGGTCGCCTCGTGGCGGCCGGCTGCCGGCCTCGGGTCCGCCGCCGCGGGTACGGCGGTGAGGGCCACGGCCGTCACCGCCATCGCCGCGGCCGCTCCGACGAATCCCTTGCGCAGACGTCCCTGGTGCACTGACATGTGTCGTCCCCGTTCGGCCGGTGGTTCGGTCAGGGGGAGGGACCCGGCGGGCGGAAGGGGGGTTGCCGGGCTTCGGAGGGTTGAGCCGCTTTCGGCCGTTCTCGGCCGGGCCGGCCGGCGCCCGTTCGCGGTGGCCCGGCCGGCCCGCGATGACGCTCCCCCAGCGGTGCGAAGTCGCCCGTCGGCCCCGAACGGTCGGCCCCGAGCGGCCGGGCCGTCGCCACGGCCGGGGAACGGGTCCGGCAACTGTGCTTCGGGCCCGGTAACTTGACGCGCCATCATATAGTTGCGACGGCACGCGGTGCTCCCCTGTCCCCCGCCGCGCGGCCGGCCCCCACTGGAAAGGCACCACCCTGCGGAACCAACCGCGCAGCGACACCGACGACGTCCGCGCCGCTCTGTCCTCGCCCCGTCGGTCGGTGTTCTCCCCCGCCGCCGACGTCATCGGCTCGGAACTGGATCTGCTGATGACCGGCAGCCATGTCGTGCACGCGCTGACTCCCGGATTCTGCGACGCGGCGTCCCTCTACCTGCTGGAGAGGTGGCGTGTCGAGGAGAACGCGCACGTCGGTGTGGACGCGCCCCGGATCGAGGCACGCCGGATGGCACTGCGTGTCGGGCCCGGCGCGCGGGAGGACTGGGAGGGCATGCTGCCGGTCGGCGAGGTGATCGCCTTCCCCCGGGACACGCCGTACGCCCGCGCGCTCACCGCGGGGCACGCGCAGATGCTGGACGCGGTGGACCCGCACACGTCCGAGCGGCTCATCGCCTCAGGGGACGGCGAGGCCCGCGTCTGCGACCTCCTGAACGTGGCGGCCTTCCTCGTCGTCCCGCTGCGGCTGCGGGACCTGTCGATCGGCTTCGTCACGTGCACCCGGGGACCGGGCCGTGCGCCGTTCGGCCCGGCGGACGTGGCCGCCGTGGAGGCACTGGCCGCGCGGGCCGCCGTGGCCCTCGACAACGCGCGCCGCTACGAGCGCGAGCGCCGGACCTCCCTGGCGATCCGCAACAGTCTGCCGCCGGGCACGGAGCAGGAGTTCGGCGGTTGCCGCACGGCGCACGGCTGTCTGCCCGCCGGGCAGGGCAACCTCGTCGGCGGTGACTGGTTCGACGTGCTGAAGCGGCCGGGCGACCGGGTCAGTCTGATCGTCGGGGACGCCATGGGGCACGGTCCCGAGTCCGCCGTCGCGATGATCCAGCTGCGCACCGCCGTCCGTACCCTGGCGGCGCTCGACATCCCCGCGGCCGACCTCATAGGACGGCTCGACACGCTCGCCGGCGACTCACCCGGCGTGTCCTTCGCGACCTGCATATACGCCGAGTGGGATGCCCGGCGGCGCACCTGCACCCTGGTGGGGGCGGGCCACCCTCCCCCGCTGTTGCGCGGCCCGGACGGCCGCACCGCTCCGGTCAGGCTGACCGGGGCGGGGCTGCCCCTCGGGCTCGGGGCGGGCAGCTACGAGGAGACCGTGCTGAGCGTGCCGGATCCGGCCCTGCTGGTGCTCTACAGCGACGGTCTGGTGGAGTCCCGCGACGCCGACATCGACCAGGAGATCAGCCGCCTCGCGCGCACCGTGGACGCGGCGGCCGCCGTCGAGCCCGTGGACGGCGACGGTCAGGACGCGCTGCCGTCCCTGTGCCGTCGGCTCCTGCACGCCCCGTCCGGCGCGGCCGGAGCCGACGACCGCACCCTGCTGCTGGCCGAACTGACCCCGGCCGGGTGCTGAGTCGCCGGTCCCGGGCGGCGCGTGCCGGGTTCCCGGGGCCGCTCAGTCCGTCATGGTCGCCCACACCGCGTTGCCGCCGGTGAGCCTCGACCGGGCGACTCCCCAGTTCTCGGCGAGCTGCTCCACGAGGAAGAGGCCGCGGCCGCCCTCGTCGTCCGGTCCGGGCTCGCAGCGGGGCAGGCCCCGTCCCGTACGGTCGTGATCGTGCACCTCCAGGCGCAGCCGCCCGTCCGTGACGAGTCCTACGCCGCACAGGAAACGGGCGCCGAGTGTGTGCCGTACGGCGTTGGTGGCCAGCTCGGACACGAGCAGCACGGTGTCCGCGCACAGCTCGCCCGGCAGCCGCCAGGCGGTCAGCCGCGCGCTCATGGCGCGGCGGGCCACCGAGACGCTGGAGCGGTGTGCCGGGAGTTCGATCCAGTGCGTCCGGTCGGGACTCCAGGTGTCCAAGGACCGGGGTGAGGACGTCGTGTGGGGGGACACGATGGTCGCCTTCCGTGGGGGGCGGCAGCAGCCTGAGGCGGGGAACGGTGAGCGACGGACCTACGGGGAGGGGGTGCTCCGTAGGGTCCCGGTGCCGCGATCGCCCGAGCGGACCAACTCCTGTGTGGGTGTCAGGGGGTTGGCGGGGGAACGCTCGAGTCCGGCAGCACGCTTCACACAAGTAATCATGCTCGCAACGAAGTTCAAGCTGCAACCGACTGCCTGATAATTCCAGCGCCCGGCATCCCTCCGGTTGCTCGCGTAAGTCGCCGTCGGGTGCGCGTCGGTGACGTTGCCTCAGGAGTTTTCCCGGGCGGGAAGCCGGTCGAGGCCTGTGTCGAGCATGATGCGGTCTACGGTCCACGGGAGCGTGCTGTCGGCGCCGATGACTGTCTCGACACCGCCCGGCAGCAGATCGAGCTCTCGGTACCAGGCGCGCAGGTCCGCCTCGGCGACCTCGTGGGCGATGGGCTTCGTGGCGTGACGCACCAGGGTCTCGGCGAGCGGCACATGAAGGTAGTAGCAGTGGGTCGGGCCGCGGTGCTCCCTGCGCAGTCGTTCGAGCATGGGCCCGTACCGGTCGGCGTGGAGGATGCCCTCCAGGACGACGTGGTAACCGGCGTCCAGGGCATAGCGGGCGACGGCCTCGATGAGCCCGATGTTCGCCGCGCCGGGCCGGTCGTGCTCGCGCAGCACGACCCGGCGGAGGTTGTCCTGCCCGACCAGGGCCAGGCCCCGGCCGAACCTCTCGCGGAGACCGGCCGCCACCGCCGACTTGCCCGAGGCGCTGTTGCCGCGCAGGACGACCAGCCGGGTCTCTGGGGTGCCCACCATCACGCGGCCCACGCTACCGGCCCGGCCGACTTCACCGCGCGGACGGCGTGCCCGACGGTACGGCCGGTCCACCCGGCAGGGGCACGTGGACCCGGAGGCCTCCGCCAGAGCACTGTTCGAATCGACCGAAAATGTGAACGGGTGTACGTGCCGGGGTCGTTGGGACGTAAGTTGTGGCTCGAACTGCCCACGCCTCGGCCGAAAGACGGACGCCCCTCATGACCGACCATGTGACCACGCCCGGTTCAGCGGCACCTCAGAAGATCGACACCTCGGTGCCGCACTCGGCACGCATCTGGAACTACTGGCTGGGCGGGAAGGACAACTACCCCGTCGACGAGCAGGCCGGTGACGCCTACACCGCCGTGTTCCCCGGCATCGTCACCATCGCGCGCAGCAGCCGCGCGTTCCTGCGCCGCAACATCACGTTCCTGGTCTCCGAGGCGGGCATACGGCAGTTCCTCGACGTCGGAACCGGCCTGCCGACCGCGGACAACACCCACGAGGTAGCCCAGCGTCTCGCCCCCGAGACCAGGATCGTCTACGTCGACAACGACCCGCTGGTCCTGGCCCACGCCCGCGCCCTGCTCTACTCCACCCCGGAGGGCGCGACCTCCTACGTCGACGCCAACGTGCTGGACCCGGAGCGCATCCTGGCGCGCGCCGCGGAGACGCTGGACTTCAGCCGCCCCACCGCGCTCATCCTCAGCAACATCCTGGGTCACGTCGCCGACCACGACCAGGCCCGGTCCATCGTCACCACGCTGATGGCGGCGCTGCCGTCCGGCAGCTACCTCTCCGTCAACGACGGTTCGCGGGGCATCGACCCGGTCTTCGAAGAGGCCCAGGACGCCTACAACGAAAGCGGCGCCGTCCCGTACAACCTGCGCTCCGTCGACGAGATCACGGCGTACTTCGACGGCCTGGAGCTCCTCGAGCCCGGAGTCGTCTCGGTCCCCCTCTGGCGCCCGGAGTCCACCTCCCCCGCCCCCGTCGTCATCGGCGAGCACGGCGGCCTCGCCCGCAAGCCGTAACCGCCCGCGCCGCCCTCCCCACCGGACGGGCGGGCGGCACGCACGGACACGGCTCCGCCGCACCCGCCGTCACCGCCGCACCGGCGGTGACGGCGGGTGCGGCGGAGCCGTTCAACTCTCCTACCGATATTGACGGATAATGTCAGTACTCCGTAAGATCGACCCCGGCATTGAGTGTCAGCGTCAAGCCCTGGCTAGCTGACCGGCAACCCTCCTCCGCGGTGGGGTGCTCCAGGTGAAAGCCCGGCAGGGTCACCGACTCTGCAAGCGCGTGGCCCTGTTCAGGGGCCTGAGATGGGGAGGACCAGCGTGCGGCACAGCGGCAACCTGAGCGCCTCGATCGCGACCGCGGCTCTGTTCTCCGGATTCTCCCGCCGCCGCCACATCGACCTGCGGCGTTCCGCCAGCTGTCTGTGTCAGGGCTGATCACGCCCCACACCGCAGGCTGACCCCCGCCCACGGCGCGGTCACGCCGTCATCGACGTCGCCGTCGACACCCTCGTCGGCGCCCCCCTCCCCCTGAACAGTTCTGAGCAGTGCCGCCCCGTGCGGGGCCGGCACCCTCCGCGCATCGCCATGGCCGCGTGTCGCGCCGGCATGTGCGCGGTGACCTTGGAGTAGGAGAACCATCCCGTGACAGCGCATCCGGATTCCCGTACCCCCCGGTGGGCGGCGCTCGCCGCACTCGTGACCGGCAGCCTTCTGCTCAGCGCCTGCTCATCCAGCGGCAGCGGCAGCGCGAGCGGCGCGGGCGGCAGCCCGAGGTCGGGTGGCACCCTCACCTTCGCGGTGGGTTCCGACGCCGGCTGCGTGGATCCGCAGCAGGTGGGCAGCAACGACACCATCTACTCACTGCGCCAGGTCGTGGACTCCCTGACCGACCAGGACCCCAAGACCGGCAAGATCGTGCCGTGGCTCGCGAAGAGCTGGGACATCAGCTCGGACACGACGACGTTCACGTTCCACCTGAGATCAGGGGTGACCTTCAGCGACGGGACACCGCTCACCGCGCAGGTGGTCAAGGACAACTTCGACGCGGTGCCCAAGCTCGGCGCCCTCGGCACACTCGCCCAGGGGTACCTGAGCGGCGTGGAGAGCACCACCGCCGTCGACCCGCTCACCGTGCGGGTGAGGTTCAAGCAGCCCAACGCCCAGTTCCTGCAGGCCACGGCCACGCACTCGCTGGGGATCGAGTCGTCGGCGAGCGTCCACAGAAGCCCGCAGGAGAAGTGCAGCAAGGGAGTGGTCGGCTCCGGGCCGTTCGTGCTGAACGGATATGTGCAGAATCAGTCGATCACCCTGGCCAAGCGTGCCAAGTACGCCTGGGGTTCCTCCCTGTGGACCAAGCAGGGCGAGGCCTACCTGGACAAGCTGGTGTTCAAGGTGGTGCCCGAGGCGGGCGTGCGCACCGGCAGCCTCCAGTCCGGCCAGGTGGACGCGATCGGCAGCGTCGGTCGGGCCAACGAGGCGGCGCTCAAGGGCGGCGCGGTGAACCTCCAGGCACGGGCCAACCCGGGCGTGGTGTTCAACCTGGGCCTCAACAACTCCCGTCCGCTCTTCAAGGACGCGAAGGTACGGCAGGCGATCCTGTTCGCCATCGACAGGCAGCAGATCGTCGACGCCGTCTTCCCGACCGGCACCGAGCCCGCGACCAGTATCCTGGCGCACACGACACCCGACTACACCGATCTCGGCTCCGACCTGACCTTCGACGCCGCCAAGGCCAAGTCACTGCTGGAATCCGCCGGTTGGCAGGCGGGCGGCGACGGCGTCCGGGTCAAGGACGGCAAGAAGCTGAGCCTGACCGTCAAGTGGTTCGCCAACGCGGCCACCAACCAGCCCGCGCTGGAACTGATCCAGCAGCAACTCAAGGCCGTCGGCGTCGAGGTGGTGCTCAAGCAGCTCCAGATCGCCCAGTTCTCCCCCACCCTGCAGTCCGGTGACTTCGACGCGGTGTGGGGCAACGTGACCCGCGCCGACCCGGACATCCTGCGCAGCTCGTACTCCACCCAGCTGGCCAACTTCTACCACCTGCCGGCCGGCCCGCTGGACACCGCGCTGACCCGGCAGGCGGCGACGACCGACGCGGCGAAGCGCAAACAACTCGTCACCCAGGCACAGCAGTTGATCGTGCAGAACGCCTACGTCGTACCCGTGGTGGAGCTTCAGACCCAGCTGGGGGTGGCGAAGAAGGTGCACCACCTCGACTTCGAGGCCTCCAGCCGGATCCAGCTGCACGACACCTGGATCGGATAGCGGTCGGCATGCGTCTCTATGTGGTCAAGCGACTCGCGCAGGCCCTCGGGGTGCTCTGGGCGGCCTACACGGTGTCCTTCCTCGTCCTGGACTACCTGCCCGGTGACCCCGTCTCGGCGATGGCCGGCGCGGGAGCGGACACGGGCCAGGTCGATCCGGCCCAACTCGCCGCGCTGCGGCACGAGTACGGCTTCGACAAACCGATTCTCGCGCAGTACGCCGACTATCTCGGCAGGGCGGTGCGCGGCGACTTCGGCGACTCGGTGTCCACCGGCCGGCCGGTGACCTCGACGCTGGCCGACGCGCTGCCGCAGACCCTCCAGCTGACCGGGGCGGCGCTGCTCCTCGCGGTGTTCCTCGGCGGCGGGCTTGCGGTGCTGGCCACCTACACCAGCCGGCGCTGGTTGCGGCAACTGCTGCTGTCGCTGCCGCCGCTGGGGGTGTCGGTGCCCACGTTCTGGGTCGGGCTGGTCCTCGTGGAGCTGTTCTCCTTCCGGACGAGACTGTTCCCGGCGTTCGGCAACGACGGGCTGCGGGGCCTGGTGCTGCCTGCGGTGACGCTGGCGGTCCCGACCGGCGCGCTGGTGGCACAGGTGCTGGCCAAGAGCCTGCTCACCGCGCTGGACCAGGCCTATGTGGAGACCGCCCGGGCCAAGGGCGCCGGTCGGCTGCGCATCCATCTGCGGCACGCGCTGCGCAACGCCTCGCTGCCGGCCCTGACGGTCGTCGGACTGCTGGCCGGCCAGCTGATCGCCGGTTCGGTCGTCGTCGAGACGGTGTTCTCCCGCGACGGTCTGGGCCGGGTGACGGCAGCCGCGGTCACGGTCCAGGACATCCCGCTGGTCCAGGGGGTCGTGGTGTTCGGGGCGCTGATCTTCGTGGCGGCCAATCTGATCGTCGATCTCGTCTACCCGCTGCTCGACCCGCGGATCGTGGTGGCGGCGAGCAGGAAGGTGCGTCCCGCATGAGCCGGACCCTTGCCGACGGTGTCACCGCCGGAACTGCCGGAACCGCCGGAACGGCGGGCGCCGCAGGAACGGCCGAAGCGGTCGGACCGGTCGATGCCGTGGCCGGCCTGGCCCTGACCGTGGATCCAGGGGCCGACCCGGGCCCCGCGCATGCCGGACGTGGTGTCGGACCGCGGCGGTTCCTGCTGTTCCTGTTGCGCCGGCCCGGGCTGCTGGCCTCCGTCCTGGTGCTGGTTTTGGTGATCCTGGCCGCGTTCTGGCCAGGGCTGTTCACCTCGCAGGACCCGCTGCACGGGGTGCCCACGGAGAACTTCCGGAGTCCCGGCGGCGGTCACTGGTTCGGCACCGACGAGCTGGGACGCGACGTGTTCTCGCGTGTGGTGCACGGTGCCCAGCTGTCGCTGAAGGCGACCCTGATCGCGGTGGGGTTCGCGTTCGTGGTCGGCGGCCTCATCGGCCTGGTCGCCGGGTTCGTCGGCCGCTGGGTGGAGGACGTGCTGATGCGCTTCGTCGACGTACTGCTGTCGATCCCGTCGCTGTTCCTGTCCCTGGCTCTGGTCACCGCGCTGGGCTACGGAACGGTGAAGGTGGCCGTCGCGGTCGGCATCGCCAGCGTGGCCGGCTTCGCCCGGGTGACCCGCGCGGAGGTGCTGCGGGTGCGGCAGGCGGTCTTCGTCGAGGCCTCTCGCTCCTGCGGCGCCCGCTGGTACTCGGTGCTGGGCCGGCACGTCCTGCCCAACGCGGCGGGCCCGGTGATCGTGCTCGCCACCCTCGAGTTCGGCGCCGCCATCCTCGCCGTGTCGTCGCTGAGCTTCCTCGGCTACGGGGCGCCCCCACCGGCGCCGGAATGGGGCACGTTGATCTCCGACGGGCGCAACTACCTGGCCAACGCCTGGTGGCTCACCGCACTGCCCGGACTGGCGATCGCGGCCACGGGCCTCGCCACCAACCGCCTCGCGCGGGCGCTGGACGGCGAATGGTCCCGACAGCGATGACCGGCCCCACGACGAACGAGCCCGAGACGGACGTACCCGTGACGGAAGAAGCCGTGACCCACGAGACCGTGACCCACGAGTCCGCGGCCGACCACACCACGGCCGACCAGACCGTGTCCGACCAGGGCGTGTACGGCCACAGCCCGACCGGTCGCCCCAGGACCGACACGGCCACGACGAACCGGGCCGCGTCGGTCGCGGCCTCGGCCGAGGCCGCGACCGACGGAACCGCGGCGGAGAGGGCCGCAGCCGACGGAACCGCGACGGACAGGGCCGCGACGGCGGAGGCGGCAGGCGACGAGGTCGCCACCGACCACGCCACGACGGACCGGCCCGCCACCGACGCGGCCTCCACCGACGCTGCCGCCGCCACCGACCCGCCCGCCGCTTACGCGCCCCCCACGGGCAGGCTCGCCACCGGCAACGCCGCAACCAACGCCGCACCCGACGCCGCTTCAGCGGACGAGCCCGCGCTGCTGGAAGTGCGCGGCCTGTCCGTGTCGTATCGCACGCGTGGCGGCACCGTGCGCGCGGTGCGGGGCGTGGACCTCGACGTCTGGCCGGGGCAGGTCACCGCGGTGGTCGGCGAGTCGGGTTCCGGGAAGAGCACGACCGCGCACGCGATCACCCGGCTGCTGGCGGCCAACGGCGGCATCGACGCGGGCACCGTCCGCTTCGGCCGGCACGACCTCACCACGCTGTCGGAACGGGAGTTGCGCACCGTACGCGGCGCGGGGATCGGGCTGGTGCCGCAGGACCCGACGGTGTCGCTCAACCCCGTCAAACGCATCGGTGAGCAGGTCGCCGAGGTGCTGCGCATCCACGGGCTGGCGACCCGCCGCTCCGCCGCGTCGGCCGCGGTCGCGATCCTGGACCAGGCGGGACTGCCCGACGCGGCCACCCGTGCCCGGCAGTACCCGCACGAACTGTCCGGCGGCATGCGTCAACGGGCCCTGATCGCGGTCGCCATCGCCGCGAAACCGCAGCTGATCATCGCCGACGAGCCGACCAGCGCCCTCGACGTCACCGTGCAGCGCGTCATCCTCGACCACCTCCAGCAGCTCACCGAGGAGTCCGGCACCGCCGTGCTGCTGGTGACGCACGATCTCGGCGTGGCCGCCGACCGGGCGCAGCGGATCGTGGTCATGTCCGAGGGCCGGGTCGTCGAAGCCGGGCCCACCCGGGACGTCCTGGAAAACCCGCGGCACGCGTACACCCGGCGGCTGCTGGCCAGCGCGCCCAGCCTCACCACGGCCCGGCCGCGCGCCACGGCCGCGGTCACCGCGCCGGCTCCCGACCAGGCACCGCTGGTCGAGGCCCGCAACCTGGTCAAGGAGTTCCGGCTGCCCGCCGCCGCGGGCGCGGCCCGCACCCTGCGCGCGGTCGACGACGTCAGTCTCACCGTGCACCGCGGCCGGACGCTGGCCCTGGTCGGCGAATCCGGCTCGGGAAAGTCCACCACCGCCCGTCTGGTGCTGCGGCTCGTCGATCCGACCTCCGGGAGCGTCCTGTTCGACGGCGCCGATGTCACGACCGCCCGCGGGGCGGAGGCCCGGCAGCTGCGCCGGCGGGCCCAGCTCGTCTACCAGAACCCGTACGCCTCGCTGGATCCCCGGTTCTCGATCGGCGAGGTGATCACGGAGCCGCTGCGCGCGTTCCGGGTCGGCGACCGTGTCTCCCGGCTCGCCCGGGCCCGGGAGCTGCTCGACCGGGTAGCGTTGCCCGGCGCGGTGCTGGACCGTCGCCCGGCGGAACTGTCCGGCGGGCAGCGGCAGCGTGTCGCGATCGCCCGCGCCCTCGCGCTCTCGCCCGACCTGGTGGTGTGCGACGAACCGGTGTCCGCGCTCGACGTGTCGGTCCAGGCGCAGGTGCTCGAGCTGCTCGCCGAACTCCAGGCCGACACGGGAGTGGCCTACCTGTTCATCTCGCACGACCTGGCCGTCGTACGTCAGATCGCGCACCGGGTGGCCGTCATGCGGTCCGGACGCGTCGTCGAGACGGGCACCGCCGAGGACCTTTTCACCCATCCCAGGCACGACTACACCCGCGAACTGCTCGCGGCGATCCCCGGCGGCCGCCACGCGTCGTCAGGGGACCGGCCGCACCAACCGAAGGAGCACCTGTGACCGTTCAGGACACGTCGGCGGAACTCGAAACCTTCGTCCACGACTGGCAGGAGTGGCATCAGCGGCAGGAGGCGCGACTCGCCGACCCGCACGGATTCCTGGCGATCACCGGCCTGCACTGGCTGAGCGATCGGCCGGAACGCTTCCCGGACGCGCCGGGCTCGTGGTCCACCGGCGCCGACGGGATCGTCGTGGTCCTCGACGAGGGCGAGGAACTGGTCGTCGACGGAACCGCCGTCCGCGGCGAGCACCGCTTCGGAGTGATCCCGGAGCGCGGCGGGGTCGACGCCGTGTGGGGCGACGCCGTCATCGAGGTGGCCAAGCGCGGCGGGCAGGACATCATCCGCCCCCGGCATCCGGATGCCCCGCTGCGCACCGGCTTCACCGGCACACCGGCCTACGCCCCGCACCCGCGCTGGGTGGTGACCGGCCGTTACACGGCGTTCGACGAGCCCAGGCCGACCACCGTGGGTGCGGCGGTCGAGGGGCTGGAGCATGTGTACGACGCGCCGGGCCGGGTCGAGTTCGAGCTGGACGGGCGATCGCTGTCGCTGACCGCGTTCCCCGGGCACGGCCCGGGAAGTCTGCTCGTGCTGTTCACCGACGCGACCTCCGGGGTCACCACCTACGCGGCCAACCGGGCCCTCGCGCTGGACGCGCCCGCCGCCGACGGCACGGTCGTTGTGGACTTCAACCGGGCGGCGAACCTGCCGTGCGCCTACACCGATCTGGCCACCTGCCCGCTGCCGCCCGCGGAGAACCGGCTGCCCGTGCCGGTCGAGGCCGGCGAGAAGATCCCCCACGAGCGGGGCGGGTCCTGACCATCCAGCACCGAGCACCGAGCACCGATGAGCCGCCCCCGACCCTGAGGACTGGCACCGTATGAGCATCCCCTCCCTCACCTCGTTGGCCTTTCTCACCCCGGGCAACTTCGCCGACGACGATCCCTACACCGGTCTGGAGGAGACGCTTCAGCTGTTCGAATACGGCGAGCGGATCGGTTTCGACGGGGCCTGGGTGCGGCAGCGGCATCTCGAACACGGGGTGGGTTCGGCCGCGGTGTTCCTCGCCGCGGCGGGCCAGCGGACCGAGCGGGTCGAGCTGGGTACCGCGGTCATCCCGATCGGGTACGAGAGCCCGTTCCGGCTGGCCGAGGACCTGGCCCTGGCCGACGTGCTGTCCCGGGGCAGGCTTCAGGCGGGGTTCAGCACCGGCATGCCGCACGCCGAACTGCTCGGCGATCTGGTGTACGACGGGGACTGGCGCGGCTTCGACCTGTCGTACGGCAGGATCGCCCGCGTCGTCGACAACCTGCGCGGGGACTACCTCGGGGGTCCGGACACCGTGATCCGGTCGCCGGGCAACACCCAACGGCCGCGGCTGCAGCCGCACGACCCGGGCCTGCTGGACCGTGTCTGGTACGGCGGCGGCAGCCTGCGTTCGATCCGCTGGGCCGCAGAACACGGCCTGAACCTGCTGAGCGGCAACATCGTCACCGGTGAGGGCACCGACGACTTCACCACGGCCCAGCTCACCCTGCTCGCCGAGTACCGGCGCACGGTCTCCGCCGCTCGTCCGGCGCGGGTGGCGCTGGGCCGGGTGATCGTGCCGTTCGACAGCGCCGACGCCACCACCCGGGCCCGGTACCGGGAGTACGCGGCGGCCCGGCACGCGCGCACCCTGGCGCCGCAGGGCGGGAAGCGGACCCTGTTCGCGCCGGACGTGGTCGGGACGGCGGAGCAGATCCTGGAGCAGCTGGCCGCGGATCCCGTGGTGTCGGCCGTGTCGGAGCTGCGCCTGGAACTGCCGTACGAGTTCCATCGGGGCGACTACGAGCAGATCCTGCACGACGTCCGGCACCTGATCGCGCCGGAGCTGGGGTGGCGACCCGCCGGTGTCGCCACCCCGGCCACCCCGCCCGCACTGTCGGCCGTACCACCGGCCGCACCGCCCGTTGCCGCCCGGGGCGGCACCGGTCGGTGAGCGAGCCCGGGCGGGAACCATACGGTCAGAGCAGCCGCCGGATGTCACCGCGGACCCGGTAGAAGCCGCCGGCCGCCGTGTGCAGGGCGTCCACGACGTAGCGTGCCCCGGGCTCGCGTATCTCGCGCGGGAACTGGACGTTCCAGGACGTGTCGTAGCCGTCGGACACCACGTGCACCCGGACCCGGCCCGATTCCCGGACGCATTCGACGACGATCGACCCGGAGGGGGCCTGGGCCACGGTGGCCACCGTGGCCGCGGCCGTGGCGGGGGCGTACGTCGGCAGGGCCGCGGCGAGCTTGACGTCCCGCGCCACCGGCACCGTGCCCTGCTCGGCCGCGGTGACGGCCGCCTCGCTCGCGTCCACGCACACCAGCGAGCCGTCGGTGGTCACCAGGTACAGCCGTTCGTCGCGGTACTGCATCGACAGCGCCGAGCCGCCGCCCGTGCCGAGCTTCCACAGGCGCGTGCCGTCCCGGTCGAAGCAGTAGACGGACGACGACGCGTCGCCGGCGAACACGAAGCGCCCGTTGGGCGAGGTGGCGCAGGAGTACACCGCGCTGTCGCAGCCGTAGGTGGCCTCGACCGCGCCGGTGGCCTTCGACAGCCGCTGCACCACCTTGTGCGCGGTCCCCGCGAACAGGGCGTGTTCCTCCTGCCAGCCGAACAGGACGCCGCCGCGGGTGGGCGTGTGCCAGAGTTCGCCGCCGCCGTCGGGCGCGTAGGCGGTGACGCCCCGGTGGTGACCGTGGTAGACGGCGCGGTCGTCCGCGCGGACCATCCAGGCGTGCTCGCCCTGGCTGCGGCGGGCCCACTGGTGTTCGTCCTCGTGGTCGATGACGGTGAGCCGGCCGTCGCGGTCCGAGACGTTCAGCAGGCCTTCGTGGATGTCCAGCCAGAAGATGTCGACGTCCGCCGCGATGTCGTACGCCGCGAACGGCAGCTTCGAGGACAGGTCGTAGACCTTGCCGTCGTCGCAGCCCGCGTAGATCCAGAAGTCGTCGGCGACCAGGCACTTCACCCCGTCGGGCAGGCTGAAGCGGGCCAGCACGCCGCCCTCGTGGTCCAGGGTGTAGACATCACCGGACTGGTTGCCGACCCAGCAGCGGTCGTCGTCCACGTGGATGCCGAACGCCGAGGAACCGGTGCGGAACCGCCACAGCACCGGGGCCACGGCGCGCGCGGTGGACGGCGTCGAGGTCACCTGACGGCGGGTCACCGAACGCGGGGCACGCCCGCCCGCGACGGCCGGGGCGTACCCCTTGCGGACCTTCTCGCCGACCTTCCGCGCGGCGGCGGCGCGGGCCTTCTCGGCGGTGGGGAACGTCGTCGTCTGCAGCTGCCCGGTGGCGCCGATCCGCCCGTACCGCACCGTCACCACCACGCCGTCGACGGCCACTTCGTAGAACTTGTGGGCGCCGCCGCCGTCCTGCGACAGCTCCAGATACGTCGTCGACACGGTGCTGGACCCGGTAGCCATGACAAAACCCTCCCCAGGGTGGACCCGCGGCCGTTCCGGCGAGTCCCACTCCCTGAACCGTAGGCGCTGGCACTGACAATCACGTCGGCCGGTGCCCGGCCGACCCGCGTGCTGCGGCCCTCGTCCCGTGAGCCGGCCCGGCGCCGTAGGTGATCGTCACATCTGCGGTTCGTGTCCTTCGTGCCCCTGGTCCCTCTCGTGCTTCGCGCCCGTCGTGTCCTTCGCGCTCGTCGTGTCCTTCGTGCTCGTCGTGTGCTTCGGGTGGTCCTCGGCGTCCGGCGGGCCCGTCCCGTACTCGATGTCCTTCGTCGGTCGGCCTGGTGGGGGTTCGCCCGCGGTGAGGTGTTCCAGGACCTCGACCAGTTCCTGGCAGGCGCGTTCCACGGAGCGTCTGGTGTGGTGCTGTTCGGTGATCACCGCGGAGAGCAGCAGGGCGGTCAGGGCCATCGTGCCGTTGAAGGCCTGAAGCTTGATCATCACCTCGACGCGGCTCAGCCGTTCGAAGGGCCCGACGTTGTCCGTCGCGGCGACGGTGGCCATGACCGAGGTGAAGAGGGCGCACAGCATGCTGCCGGCGAGCTGGAAGCGCAGGGCCGCCCAGATCAGCATGGGGTAGACGAGGAAGAGCAGGCTGACGCGACTGTGGGTGGCCAGTGGGACGAGGGCGCCGGCGATGAGGGCGAGTCCTACGGCCTCCTTCCAGCGGGACAACCGCAGCGGCCGGGTGATCGTGTGCAGCACGAGCAGGACCGGTGTGACGATCAGTACGCCCATCGCGTCACCGACCCACCAGGCCAGCCAGACCGGCCAGAAGCTGTGCGCGGCGAGCTTGTCGGTGAGGACGAGGAGACCTACGCCGATGGTCGAGCTCAGCAGGGTCGCGGTGAGGGCGCCCAGGAAGACCAGCGCGAGGCCGTCGCGCAATCGGACGAGGTCGTTGCGGAAGCCCACCTTGCGGAGCATGAGGTACGCGCAGACGGGGGCGGCGGTGTTGCCGATCAGGTTGCCGATCACCACGGGCCGCAACGAGGTCAGGGACATGATGACGAAGAGGGCGCCGAGGGCGATGCCCGGCCAGGCGCGGATCCCGAGGAGCAGCAGACAGGCGACCGCCACGCCCGTGGGCGGCCAGATCGGGGTGAAGACCGCGCCCTCCACGACGAGCTCCCGCATGAGCCCCAGCCGCCCGGCGGCGTAGTAGCCCAGGGCTACGGCCAGCGTCTGCAAGGCGAAGACGGCTGACCGACGCAGATCCGGGGTACCCACCACAGCAGCCATCAGACACCTGCGCGACGCTGTCGGCGAGGCGAGACGCGCGGTGTCCGGCCCTATGGCTGAACCAGGGGGACGTCCGGCGCCGTCAGTCCGTCGTGTCCGACCACCAGCACGGCCGCGTCGTCCTCGTGTCCGACGCGCTCGGCGCCCTTGATCACCGCGGCGGCGAGGGAGTCCGCCGACATGCCCGCGACGGCGGCGATGCCGGCGAGCCGTACGACCTGGTCGAGGCCCTCGTCGACGTTCAGGGTCGGCCCCTCCACCACGCCGTCCGTGAGCAGGACGAACACTCCGCCCTTGGTGAGCCGGTAACGGGTGACCGGGTAGTCCATGCCCTCCTGGACCCCCAGAGGCGGGCCGCACTCGTCCTCGGCTACGCCGGACTTGCCGTCCGCCGTGGCCCAGACACATGGGATGTGCCCGGCCCTGGCGCTCTCCAGGACCCCCGTGGCGGGGTCGAGCCGCATGAAGGTGCAGGTGGCGAAGAGATCACTGCCGAGGGAGAGGAGCAGGTCGTTGGTGCGGGCGAGGAGCTCGCCGGGCTCGCCGGTGACGGAGGCGAGGGCCCGTAGACCGACCCGCACCTGACCCATGAACGCGGTCGCCTCTATGTTGTGGCCCTGGACGTCGCCGATGGACAGGCCGATGCGCCCGTCCGGCATCGCGAAGGCGTCGTACCAGTCGCCGCCCACGTTGAGGCCGTAGCAGGCGGGGGCGTACTGCACGGCCAGGCGGAAGCCGGGTGCCGCGGGCAGGTCCCTGGGCAGCATGCCGCGCTGGAGGGCGAGAGCCAGCTCTACGCGGGAGCGTTGCAGCTCCGCGCGCTCGCGCGCCTGGGCGGTCAGCGAACCGAGTCTGGCCAGCAGCTCGTCGCCGTCGTCCGTGGGGCGCTTGCGGGACATTGATCACTCCGGCGGGACGGCAGCTCGTCGGGAGGGCAGCCCCATCGGGCAAACCTCATATTTTACCTTTAGAGGATGATACCGGCCCTGAGGCGCGGCCCGACGGGGACGCGGTCGCACAGTTCTTCGACGCCCGCCGCGGGACGGGTCGCACAGTCCGTCGACGACCTCCGCGGAACCCCCGCGCCGAGATGCACCGGACCTCGCCCCCGCGGGCCTGGGAGCCCGCGCCGGGCCGCCTCACGTGCGGCACCGGCACGGGTCCTGCGGGCTCACACGCTGAGCGCCGCCCGTACGGTCTGCTCGGCGCCCGTTCCACCCTCGCCCGAGGAGGTCACCCGGCCCGCCTCCAGCACGTAGTAGCGCTGGGCGGCCCGCATGGCGAAGCCCACGTGCTGTTCGACGAGGAGGACGGAGAGTCCGCCACGCCGGGCGAGCGCCAGGATCGTCTCCTCGATCTCGGCCACGACGGAGGGCTGGATGCCCTCGGTCGGTTCGTCGAGCAGGAGCAGCCTCGGCCGGGTGACCAGGGCGCGGGCGATGGCGAGCTGCTGACGCTGGCCGCCGGAGAGCAGGCCGGCCCGGCGGCCGGACAGCTCGCGCAGGACGGGGAACAGATCCAGTGCCTCGGCGATCGCCTCCTTCCCGCCCCCGCCGCCCGGCCGGCCCGGCGCGGTCCTCGGACGGCCGTCCGCGACCAGTTGGAGGTTCTCGGCGGTGGTGAGGTGCGGGAAGGACTGCTGGCCCTGCGGGACGTACGCCATACCGCGGGCGACCCGCTGGTGCGGGGCGAGCCGGGTGATGTCCTCGCCGTCGAGCAGGACGGTCCCGCCGGCCGGCTTGATCAGGCCCATGGCGGCGCGCAGCAGGGTGCTCTTGCCGGCCCCGTTGTGCCCGAGCACGGCCGCGACGCCGTCATCGGGGACGGTGACGGTCACGCCGTGCAGCACGGTGGTGCGGTCGTAGCCCGCCCGGACGGTGTCGATCTCCAGCATGGGCTTCACGCCTCCTCGGCGACGGACGCGGCAGCAGGGGCTGGCGGGGCTGCGGGGGCGGGTGCGGGCAGGGAGGCGGGCTCGGGTTCGGAGGCGCGCCCGAGGTAGACCTCCTGGACCTTGGCGTCGGCCTGGACCTCGGCGACGGAGCCCTCGCTGAGCACCTTGCCGGCGTGCAGGACGCTGACGCTGCGGGCGTAGGCGCGCATGAAGTCCATGTCGTGCTCGATGACGACGACCGTGCGGTCCTCGCTCACCCGCCGCAGCAGCTCGCCGGTGGCCTCGCGTTCGTCGTGGCTCATGCCGGCGACGGGCTCGTCCAGCAGGAGCAGCCGTACGTCCTGGACGAGCAGCATGCCGATCTCCAGCCACTGTTTCTGCCCGTGGGCGAGCACCCCGGCGGGGCGGTCGCCCAGGTGGCCGAGGCCGATGGTCTCCAGGGCCCTGGCGACCGGCTCGGGCACGTCCTTGCGGCGCCGCAGCATGGTCCGGAATCCGCGGCCGGCGCCGGCGGCGATGTCCAGGTTCTGCACGACGGTCAGCTCCTCGAAGACCGTCGCCGTCTGGAACGTACGCCCGATCCCCAGCCGGGCGATCTTCTGCACGGGCTTGCCCAGCAGGTCCTGGTCGCCGAAACGGACCGCCCCGGTCGCCTTGACCAGCCCGGTGACCGCGTCCACGAGAGTGGTCTTGCCCGCGCCGTTCGGGCCGATGAGGAAACGCAGGTCGCCGGGGCGGATGTCCAGGTCGACGCCGTCGACGGCGGTGAACCCGTCGAACGTCACCCGCAGGTCGCGCACGGTCAGTCCCTCGCCGCTCATGCTGTCTCTCCAGTCGCAGGGGTACGGGTGCGGCGCCGCCGCAGGACGACGCCGAGGGAGGCGAGGCCGCCGGGCAGGAAGCCGACCGCGAGGACGAAGAGCAGACCCTGGAGGTACGTCCACGCGCCGGGGAAGGCGTCGGAGAGCGTGCTCTGCGCCCAGGCGACGGCGATCGCGCCGAGCACCGCGCCCACCAGCGAGGCCCGGCCGCCGACCGCTGCGCCGATCACGAAGCCGATGGACGGCACGATCCCGATCAGCGCCGGCGAGATGATCCCCACCGCCGGGACGAAAAGAGCCCCGGCCAGGCCCGCCATGCCGGCGGCGACGACGTACGCGACGAGTTTGACGTTGGCCGGGTCGTAGCCGAGGAAGCGGACCCGCTCCTCGGAGTCGCGTACGGCGACGAGGAGTTCGCCGTAGCGGCTGACGAACAACTGGCGGGCGGCCGCCATCAGCAGGAGCAGCACGGCGGCGGTGACGAGGTACACCATCCGCTGGTTGACGGGGTCGTCCAGCGAATAGCCGAAGAAGCCCTGGATGTCGGTGAGTCCGTTGGTGCCGCCGGTGGTGGCCTGTTGGCCGATCAGCCAGATGGACAGGGCTGCCGCCAGGGCCTGGCTGAGGATCGCGAAGTAGGCGCCCTTGACCCGGCGTCGGAAGACGAGGAAGCCGAGCGGTGCGGCGACCGCCATGGGCAGCAGTACGGTCATGGCGAGCGCGAAGACCGGGTTGCCGAACGGCTTCCACCACCAGGGCAGGGCGTCGCCGGTGCCGTACAGCTGCATGAAGTCGGGCAGTGTCTCGCCGGTCGCGGCCGCGTCGGCGAGTTTGAGGTGCATGGCCATGGCGTAGCCGCCGAGGCCGAAGAAGACACCCTGGCCGAGCACCATGAGCCCGCCGCGGCCCCAGGCGAGGCTCACTCCCACGGCCACGATCGCGTAACACAGGTACTTGGCGAGGAGCGAGAGGCGGAAGTCGGAGAGGGCGAGCGGGGCCACACCGAGCAGGAGGACGGCGCCGAGGGCGAAGGCGCCGGGGACACGCAGACGTGCCGTCAGCGGTGCGGGCGGGGTCTCGGTGATCGTCGTCATGCCAGGCTCCGGGTGCGCAGTGTGTACAGGCCCTGGGGTCGCCACTGGAGGAAGGCGACGATCGCCACGAGCACGACGACCTTGGCGACGCTGACGGTCGTCGAGTACTCCAGGACCGACTGGAGGACGCCGAGCGCGAAGGCGGTGATGACACTCCCCTTGAGCTGCCCGATCCCGCCCACGACGACGACCAGGAAGGCGTCGACGATGTAGTTGGTGCCCATCGTCGGGCCGATCGGACCGACCAGGGTGAGCGCGACGCCGGCCACGCCCGCGAGGCCCGAGCCGACGAAGAAGGTCACACGGTCGACCCGGCCGGTGGCGATGCCGGACACCTCGGCGAGGTCGCGGTTCTGCACGACGGCCCGGATCCGGCGGCCGAGCGGGGTGAGCCGCAGGACGATCGTGAGGACGAGGACGCTGAGCAGTGCCAGGCCGAGGATGAACAGGCGACTGCTGGCGAAGGTGATGCCGCCGCCCATCGACAGGTTGCCGGTGAGCAGGTCCGGGGCGTGGGTCTGCACGTTGGGGGCGCCGAAGACGTCCCGGGCGAGCTGCTGGAGCATCAGGGAGACGCCCCAGGTGACCAGCAGGGTGTCCAGCGGGCGGGTGTAGAGGCGCCGGATGAGCAGCCACTCCAGCAGCGCGCCCATGGCGCCGGCCACCAGGAAGGCCACCGGCAGGGCGACGAGCAGCGAGACACCCGCGCCGCTGACGGACTTCTGGAGAACGTAGGTGGTGTAGGCGCCGGTCATGATGAACTCGCCGTGCGCCATGTTGATCACGCCCATCTGACCGAAGGTCAGGGTCAGACCGAGCGCGATGAGCAGCAGGACCGCACCGATGCTGATGCCGGTGAAGGACTGGTTGAGGATGACCGTCATGAAGCGGCTCCTGGTCGGGACGGGGGTGCGGGCGGGGCCGGGGGGCGTGACCCGGCCCCTGGATGGGGCCGGGTCCCACCGCGGGAGCGGGAGTGGGCCGGATCAGGGGGCGGGACCGGCCCGGCCGGGCGTCGGGACCGGGCGGGGATCAGGACAGGCCGGAGGCCCAGTCGTAGCCCTTGAGGTACGGGTCCGGCTTGATCGGACCGCCCGAGTTCCAGACCTCGGTGATCAGGCCGTCCGCGCCGACCTTGCCGATCCGGGCCGTCTTGTGGACGTGCTGGCTCGCGCCGTCGACCGTGACCTTGCCCTCGGGGGCGTCGAACGTGATGCCGTCCGAGGCCGCCTTGACCTTGGCGACGTCGAAGGAGCCGGCCTTCTCCACCATCGCCTTCCAGAGGTACACGGAGATGTAGGCGGCCTCCATCGGGTCACTGGTCGGCTTGTCCTTGCCGTACTCGGCCTGGTAGGCCGCCACGAACTTCGTGTTGGCCGCGCCGGGTGTCGTCTCGTAGTAGTTCCACGCGGTCAGCTGGTCCTGGAGGTACTGGGTGCCGATGCTCTTCACCTCTTCCTCGGCGATGGAGACCGACAGCACCGGCATGCTCTTCGCCGTCAGCCCGGAGGACTTGTACTCCTTGAAGAAGGCCACGTTGCTGTCGCCGTTGAGGGTGTTGAACACGGCGTCCGCGCCGGAGTCCTTGACCTTGTTGACGATGGTGCCGAATTCCGTGGACCCGAGCGGCGCGTAGTCCTCGCCGACCACGCTCATTCCCTTGGCCTTCGCATAGGCCTTGATGATCTTGTTGGCGGTGCGCGGGAACACATAGTCGCTGCCGACCAGGTAAAGCTTGGTCAGGCCCTGCTTCTTGAGATAGTCGAGGGCCGGGACGATCTGCTGGTTGGTGGTCGCGCCGATGTAGAAGATGTACGGCGACTCCTCCAGGCCCTCGTACTGCACGGGATAGAACAGCGGCGACTTGTACCGTTCGAAGACCGGTTTGACGGCCTTGCGGCTGGCCGAGGTCCAGCAGCCGAAGGTGGCCGCGACCTTGTCGTCCTTGATCAGGGCCTCGGCCTTCTCCGCGAAGGTGGGCCAGTCGGAGGCGCCGTCCTGGCTGACGGCCTTGAGCTTCTTGCCGAGCACGCCACCGGCCGCGTTGATCTCCTTGACGGCGAGCAACAGGGCGTTGTGGACGGTGACTTCACTGATGGCCATGGTGCCCGACAGGGAGTTCAGCAGACCGACCTTGACCGTGCTGCCGGAGGTGTCGGCGGAGGCGCCGGGCGCGTCCGTCGAGGAGCCTTCACCCGTCTTGGCGCCACAGGCGCTGAGGGCGGCGGAGGCGCCGACCGCCGAGATACCGGCCAGCAGGCCACGCCTGCTGATGCTGAGCCCGGACATACAAAACCTCCATGCCCCGAAGGGCGGTGCGAAGGGAGCGGAAGGACTCTGGGGAGAAAGGGGATCCAACGCGCCTCGGTGGCCGCGGCGTTGGCGCACAGCCTGCGAGGAAACTGTTTCCGCCGCGTTTCCGCGCAATTGATGAACAGTTTCTGCTGGAAGCAATAAAGCGCGCATTGATACTTCCCGGGGAAAGGACCATTTGCGGTAGGCTCCCGCCCAACCCCGCACGGGGAACCCCGGCTTCGAGCGGAGGAGTGCGATGGCGAGGCGGCCCCAGGAACTGCTCCGTCTGCTGACGCGGGCCGAGCGTCTCGCCGCACGCCGACTCCAGTGCGTGCTGGAGGAGTTCGACTGCTCGGTGGAGGCGTGGTGGGTGCTGGACCTGCTCTCCGACGGGCAGGGGCACCCTATGACGGCCCTCGCCGACCACGCCTTCATGCCCGCCCCGAGCGCCACCAAGCTGATCGACCAACTCGTCGACCAGAACCTGGTGTTCCGCAGGGTCGACCCCGCCGACCGGCGTCGTGTCCTGGCCTGCCTCACTCCGAGGGGCGTGGAGCGCCGGCAGCAGCTGGTCCGCGCGGTGCGGGCCGACCGGGCGGCCTGGGAACCGCTGCTGGGGGAAGAGCGGGGCGAACGGCTCGAAGTCCTGCTGGACCGCCTGGCGGAGGTGCTCGAGGAGGACGGCGGGGTTACGACAGCTCGTGCGGAGCGCGCAGTTGAGCGAGGACGTTGAAGTCGAGACCGTCCGCCTGCGCCAGATAGATGCGCTGGCGCACATGCCGGCCCTCCAGGCCGATCAGACCCCGCGGACCCTCGTACGAAACGGTGTCGGCGGCGGCCCCGATGGCGGCGACGTCCAGGGTGCGGGCCCGTTCGATGAGCGCGGCGAGCAGCAGCACTCCCTCGTAGCAGGACTCGCCGAGACTGCCCGGGGTCGGGGCCGCCGCCCCGAAGCGGTCGGCGTACCGGCCGTGGAAGTCCATGGTGTTCCGGTCGGCGAGCGAGGCGAAGAATCCGGCCGTGCTGAAGAGGTCGACGGTGGCCTCGGGGCCGCTGCCCAGCAGCATGTTCTCGTCCATCAGCGTGCTCAACCGCAGACAGCGCTGGTCGAGCCCGGCGGCGGCGAAGGCCCGGTTGAAGCGGACCGCGTCACTGCCGACCAGCAGCATCAGTACGGCGTCGGCGTCGGCCCGCTCGATCCGGCCCAGCACGTCGTCGAAGTCGTCGGCCCCCAGCGGGAGATACGCCTCGCCGCACACCCGGCCGCGGGAGTCGCGCGCGTAGCGGCGGGCGGCCCGGGCGGTGTGCCGGGGCCAGACGTAGTTGTTGCCGACGACGAACCAACGGCGTACACCCCGGGCCTCGTTGAGCAGCCGCATGGCGGGCAGCAGTTGCCGGGCGGGGGTCTCGCTGGTCAGGTAGACGCCGTCGGTGCGCTCGCCGCCCTCGTACAGCGCGGTGTAGACGTACGGCACCCGGTGCGCGATCCGCGGGGCCATCGCCTGCCGCACCGAGGAGATGTGCCAGCCCGTGACCCCCTGCACCGCCCCGGTGGCCACCAGGGCCTCCACGTCCTCCGCGACCCGGCGCGGCTCGGCGCCCCCGTCGACCTCGATGAGCCGCAGCTCCCTGCCGAGCACTCCGCCCGCCTTGTTGATCTCCTCCGCGGCCAGCCGGGCGCAGGTCTCGCAGGTGGGCCCGAACATTCCGGCGGGCCCCTGCATCGGGTACACGAGCGCGACGTTCAGGGTCGAGTCGTCGACCGTGAACCACTCGTGGGTACGGAGGCGGACGGGCCGGTGCATGGCCCCATGATTGCCGCACCGCTCCCGCAGCCCAAGCGGCGGCCCGGATCGAGACCCTTTCTTGAGGTGCTCTTCCGATTCTTGAGGTGCTCTTCCGACGGCGGGGATCGCCGGGCGGGGTCCCCCGCCTGCGTGCAACGTGCTCGGCAGCGTCGGCAGCCGTGAGACCGGTGCCGGCGGAAAGCCGTCCGGCCGAGGCAGCGCAGTCCTCCCGTACGTTCGCGCCCTCGGCGTAGTCCTCGGCCGAGGCGTGGGGACCGCACGCAAGAGGACGACGATCGTCGGGCCGAGGGCTCTCACCGTGCCCGTGACAAGCGCGGTCCCCACGCGGCACACAGCCGGGGAGAGGTGTGGGGAGAGGACTCGGTCGCAGGTCCCCCTCCCAGGGACCGGAGTAGGCTCCAAGCGCCGGGAACACTTCGCACACCGGATCAGATGCCGGTGCCGTTCGCGGTGAGCAAACATGACCGGAACGTCGAAGACGAGCCCGGGGACAGGTTCGCGCCATGACCGCGACCGGCAGACGTACCACCCTCACCGAGCACGACCTCTCCCGTGCTGTCGCGTGCGCTCCGCCCGAGGGGGTGAGGACGTGGAAATCGTCGTCACCGCGGCACTGATCATCGCCGTGATCGCCCTGAGGGTCGCCATGAGACCCGCGCTGGCCCTTCACCCCGACGGGCAGCCGCACATGGGGACCACGCCTTCCCGCTACGGCCGCGCGCTGCCGGGATTCGGCCGCCTGCGGGCGAGGAACCGACGAGCGGCGAAGCCTTCCCCGGCACCCGCTGACGCGTCACCCGCTCTCCACGAGGCCGCCCCGGCCGGCACCGCGGACGACCTGCCCCCTTCCCCGGCGGGAACGGTGGGCGGGCCGGGAGGACGGCACCGCCCCGTGGAGGCGCCGGAACCGCCCGCTGCCGGGAAGGTCGACGTGCGTCTCGTCGCCTCGTCCCCCGAGGCCGCCCGCATGATCGCGGAGATCCTCCGTAGCTGCTTCGCCTCCTCCGAGCAGCGCAGCTATCCCGTCGGCAGGGTGGCCGGCGGAACCCGTCTCCACCTCACGGTGGACACCACCCGCGCGGCGGAACCCGCACGCTCCTGGCTGGTCACCAGTCGTCGGGACGACGGAGTGTGAAACCTCGCTGCCGGGGAACCCGCAAGCGGACAGAGGGCCTGCGCTGCCGTGGCAGACGACGCAGACCTCGTCCTTGCTCCGCGGTCGCGCCACACGCATCGCGCAACGACGGAAGCCCATCCCCACGTGTGGCCCGGTCTCAGCAACTCCCGAGGCGGCGCCGAGCCATCTGCCTCCTTCGGAGAGAGTCACATCGTCATGACCGCAAACACCCCGGTCCGCCCCCCGCCCTCGGAGACCTCCGGCAGTGACTTCGCCAGGCTGTCGAGAAAGATCGCCGATGCCGGCCTGCTGGGGCGCCGTCCCGGCTACTACGCACTGCGGATCACCGTGGTCGCGGGACTCTACGTCGGCGGCTGGGCCGCCGTCGCACTCATCGGCGCCAGCTGGTGGACGCTGGCGGTCGCCGCCTTCCTGGCCGTCGTCTTCGGCCAGGTCGCCCTGCTCGCGCACGACGCGGCCCACCGCCAGGTGTTCAGCCGGCGCCGGGCCAGCGAGGCGTCCGGACGGATCGCCGGCGCCGGCGTCGGGATGGGCTACGGGTGGTGGCAGGACAAGCACACCCGTCACCACGCCCATCCCAACCACGAGGGACTCGACCCCGACCTCGACCCCGATCTGCTGGTGTGGTCCGAGGACCAGGCCCGGGTCGCCAAGGGGCTCCCCCGGCTGATCGGCCGCTGGCAGGCGTTCCTGTTCTTCCCGCTCCTCACGCTGGAGGGGTTCAACCTGCACGTGTCGAGCGTGCGGGCGCTGGCCAACCGCTCCCTCAAGCACCGGGCACTCGACGGCACCCTGCTGTTCGCGCACTTCGCGGTCTATCTGACCGTCCTGCTCTGGCTGTTGCCCCCCGGCATGGCGATCGCCTTCCTCGCCGTCCACCAGTGCCTGTTCGGCGTCTACCTCGGCTCCCTCTTCGCGCCCAACCACAAGGGCATGCCGATCCTTACGGGCGAGGACCGCCCGGACTTCCTGCGCCGCCAGGTGCTCACCTCGCGCAACGTGCGCGGCGGCCGCCTCACCGACATCGCCCTCGGCGGGCTGAACCATCAGATCGAGCATCACCTGTTCCCCAGCATGCCCAGCCCCAACCTGCGCAAGGCCCGGACCATCGTCCGCCGCCACTGCGAGGAACTGGGCCTGGACTACCTGGAGACCGGGCTCATCGCGTCCTACCGGCAGGCCCTCGCCAGTCTCCACCGGGCCGGGGCGCCGCTCCGGCAGGCCCGCGTCCCCGCCCGGGCAGGTGCGGCGGCCGTCGGCGGCAGTGACGCCTAGCGGGCACCGGAGCGGGACGACCCGCCTCGCCACCGGTGACCGCTCACCCGGACCGGCTTCCCGAACCGGCCCGACAGGGAGTGATCGTGTACGTCACGGCTCGGCGGGCTCGGCCTCCCGGTCCAGGTCGAGGGGCTCGGCCGCGTAGGTGATGCGCACGACGCCGTCGGCATGCCGTTCCGTGGCGCCCCGTACGCCGAACACCTCACGCAGAAGGTCCGGGGTGAGGACGTCCAGTACGGGACCCGCCGCCACCACCGCGCCCCCGTGGAGCACCACGAGGTGGTCGCAGAGGCGGGCTGCCAGGTCGAGGTCGTGCAGGACGGCGAGGGTGGTGATGCCGGTGCTGCGGATGAGGTGGAGCAGTTCGAACCGGGCGCGGATGTCGAGGTGGTTGGTGAGTTCGTCCAGGACCAGCAGGCGCGGTCGCTGGGCGAGGGCGCGGGCCAGCAGGACGCGTTGGCGTTCGCCGCCGGACAGGGTGGCGTAGTCGCGGTGCGCGAAGGGGGCGACTCCGCAGCGGGCGACCGCTTCGGCCACCGCCTCGCGGTCCTCGGCGCCGTCGCGGCCGAGGAGGCCGTGATGGGGGGTGCGGCCGAGCGCGACGATCTCCGTCACGGTCAGGCCGGTGGTGGTGCCGGCGTCCTGGAGGACCGCCGCCGTGCGACGGGCCGCGGCGCGCGCCGACAGTTCCCACACGTCGTCACCCCCCACCCGCACGACCCCGTCGGCCGGGCGCAGCGAGCGGTAGACCGTGCGCAGCAGGGTGGACTTGCCGCTGCCGTTGGGTCCCACCAGTCCGACGATGTCGCCCCCCGCCGCCTCCAGGTTCACCTCGCGGAGGATCGCCTTGTTCTCCAGAGTGATGTGGAGCTGGTCCACGGTCAGTTTCATACGGTGTCCAGGCCCTTGTTGCGGCGCAGCAGCCACAGGAAGAAGGGGGCGCCGAGCAGGGCGGTGAGGATGCCCAGCGGCAGTTCGTTGGGGCGGTTGACGGTACGGGAGAGCAGGTCCACGAGCACCAGGTAGACGGCGCCGAGCAGGGCGCTCAGCGGCAGCAGCCGACGGTGGTCGGCGCCGACGGTGAGGCGGACCAGGTGGGGGATCATCAGGCCGACGAAGCCGACCCCGCCCGCGACGGCGATGACCGTGCCGGTCAGGAGCGCGCTGATGACCAGCAGGACGGCACGCAGCCGGTTGACGTCCACGCCGAGCGCGGTGGCGGACTCGTCTCCGGCGAGCAGGGCGTTGAGCCGCCGCCCGAACAGGGTCAGCAGGGCCGTGCTGGTCAGGACCACCACCGTGACGGTGGGCAGTTGGCTCCACTGGGCGCCGGCGACGCTGCCGAGCATCCAGAACATGACCGTGCGCAGTTCGGTGGGTGTCGCGAGCAGCTGGACGAAGCTGGTCACGGACAGCAGGACGTAGCCGACCGCGACCCCCGCCAGCACCAGCCGGGTGGGGGCGAGCCGTCCCTGCCGCTGCCCGAGGGCGAACACCAGGGCGCCCGCCGCCAGCGCGCCGACGAACGCCGCGCCCGACACACCGAGTCCGCCCAGCCCGCCGAGCGCCGCCCCGCCGAGGGTGATGACCAGCACGGCGCCGAGCGAGGCGCCGTAGGAGAAGCCGAGGACGACGGGGTCGGCGAGCGGGTTGGAGACCAGGGTCTGGAGCACCGCCCCGGCGACGGCCAGACCCGCGCCGACCAGGGCGGCCAGGGCGACGCGAGGGGCCCGGAAGGTCCACACGATCTGGTCCAGGGCCGGATCGCCGGTGGTTCCCTGCCCGGTGAGGTGGTGCAGGAGAATCCCCCACACGTCGCCGACCGGAATGGTGACCGCGCCGATGCTCACCGCCGCCACCATGACGGCGACGAGCACCACCAGCAGGCCGCCGGCGGCGAGGGGAAGCCTCGGCCCGTTCAGACCTTGTCGGGGTGCAGCATCCCGGCGATCTTCGCGACCGCCAGGTCGTTGCTCGGGCCGAGGTACATCGAATCCGACAGCGCCACGTACGTCTTGTTCTTCGCGGCCGGCCACTGGGGGAACTCCTTCAGCAGTTTCTCGGCGTAGGCCGCCGGGTCGGGGTCGTTGTAGCCGATGACGACGAGGGCGTCGACGTCGGTGGCGGCCACCTTCTCCTTGCTCAGGTCGGCGAAGGAGGTCTCGGAGGCGGACTCGAAGGCGTTGGAGCCGCCGGCCTTGTCCAGGATGTCGTTGTAGATGCCCTTGGCGACGACCGAGCTGAAGTCGTTGCCGCCCATCGCCATGTTGGAGAACAGCACCATCACCTTGGGCTGCCGCTCGCCCTCGACCTTCGCGGCGATGTCGGCGATGCGCTTCTCCGAAGCGGCGACGATCTTCTCGGCCCGGTCGCCGACGCCGAAGACCTTGCCCAGGTCACGCAGCAGCGTGTAGCTGTCGGCGATCGTCATCTTCGTGGTGTCCTGGTCGCAACCCTGCGGCGAGACATAGGTGCGGGCGCCGATCTGCGTCAACTGCTCCCGGGTGGCGAAGCCGTTCTTCTCGTCGAAGCCGTACGAGGTCGTGGACAGCACCAGGTCCGGACGCAGTGCGATCATCGCCTCGCGCGGGATGTCGTAGGCGTCGTTGAGCTTGACGTCACCGGTGGGCAGCGCCTTGATGGCCGCGGCTCGTCCCGCGACCTCGGACATGCCGTAGCTCTGCTGGTTGGCCACGATCCTGTCCTGGAGGCCGAGGGCGAGCAGCGTGGAGACCTCGGCGACCGAGGCGCCGTTCATGACGACGACCCTGCTCGGCGCCTCGCCGAACTTCTGGGCGACCCCGCAGTTCTCGAGCGTCACGGGGTAGCCGGATCCGGCGGCGGCCGCAGACGCCTTGTCGCCGCTGCCGGCCGTGCCGGTCGAGGAGTCGGCGCCGCACGCCGTGGTGACCAGACAGAGGGCGCCGGCCAGGGCGACGGCGACCGGCCGTTTCTTCGACATGCGGGCTCCTTGCAGCGGGGGGCTCGTGACACGACGGGTTCTGTTGCAGTAGTCGGGGGGCGGTGGCCTTGAGTTCCCGGCAATCCCCCCTTACTTCGCGGGAGTTGCCGGACGGCTCCGCCGTCCGGCGGGAGCGGGCAGCTTGCCCGTGGTGACGCAGTGGTCGAGGTAGCGGTGGACGAGTTCCCTGCCGACGGGCGGGCAGGTGACGCCGCCGGCGCGCAGTGCGTTCACGACGTTGTCGGCGCGGACCCGTCCCAGGCGCAGGTCCGCGCCCGTGGCATCGCCCGCGTCCGCGTCCCGGGCGTCGAAGAAGGCGAGCGTGGTCGCCGCGGCTCCGGAGGAACGCGGCAACTCGGCACGCCACCGGTCCAGGGGCAGGCGCCGCAGCGGGTAGCCGTACTCCTCCATCCAGTCGTAGACGTCGCTGAGCCGCACCGGGGGCGTGACGGCGTGGTGGAACACGGTCGCCGGGCCCGGAGGTCCGAGACAGACCCGCACCAGCGCCTCGGCGAGATGGTCGGCCGGTGTCCAGATCTCCTCCTCGAAGAGGTCGGGGACGATGCCGGCGGGGATCCCGGCGCGCAGCACGCTCCAGAGGAAGTCGCGTTCGTTCACGTGACCGGTGGCGGCCGGGCCGACGATCCGGCCGAGCCGGTGCACGGTGACCGGCAGGCCCCGCTCCGCGGCCTGGCGCAGCAGCTGTTCGGCCGCCCATTTCGACTGCTGGTAGCCGTGGCGCAGCCCGGGGTGGGGTGGGAGGAACGCCTCGGGCACCTCGGCGGCGAGGGCGAGTGGCGGGGCGACGGAGAGTGTCGACACGAAGTGCAGGGGGATCGAACGTGGGGCCGCGAGGCGCGACAGTTCCCTGGTCGATTCGGTGTTGGCGGCGCGGAGGCCGGCGTACTCGCGCAGGATGCTGACGTTCGCCGCGTTGTGGAGGATCGCGTCGCAGGTGCGGGCGAGTGCGGTGAACTCCTTCTCGTCCAGGCCGAGTCGGGGGCGGGCGAGGTCCGCGGGGATCGCCGTGACCCGGTCGCGTGCCGCGTCCGTCAACTGGATCCGGTGGGTGTCCAGGGCCCGTCGGACGCGCTCGGTGGCCGCTGCGGGGCTCGGGGCGCGGACCGTGCAGACGATCTCGGCTCCGGTGCTCGTGAGGAGTTCCGCCAGCAGGTGCACGCCGACGAACCCGGTGGCGCCGGTGAGCAGGATCCGATCCGGTGTGCCGCCCGCCCGGGGGCCGTCGCCGGGACGGATGCCGGGATCGAGGACCGCGTCGGCGAGCAGGCTCTCCGGCAGGCCGACCGTGGCCGGCCGCCCGCGCTGCTCCAGGAAGCGGGCCAGCTCGGCGGCGGTCGGATGCTGGAAGAGCCAGGCGACCTTCACCTCCCGGCCGAGTGCGACGCCGAGGCGGTTGGCGGCCTGGATGGCCTGGAGGGACTGGGCGCCCCGTTCGAACACGTCGTCCCGCGCGGACAGGCCCGCCGACCCGAGCACCTGTCGCCAGACGGCGGTGACGGCGTGTTCCAGCGTGCCGGACACCGCGGTCCGGGTGACGGGGAGTTGTGTCGCGAGAGCGTGGCGGTCGGTCTTCCCCGAGCCCGTCCGGGGCAGCTCGTCCAGGAACTCGACCGCCGACGGGACCATCGCCGCGGGCAGCGCGCTGCGCAGGTGCTCCCTGATCGCGGCCGCCGCCGGGGCGGGCCCCTCCGGCACGACGTACGCCACGAGGCGCCGTGTCCCGCCCGGCAGCACCTGTCCCACGACGGCGGCGGCGCGCACTCCCGGGTGGCCCAGCAGGGCGCTCTCCACCTCGGCGGGATGCACCCGGTGTCCGCTGATCTTGAACTCGCTGTCCGAGCGGCCCAGATGGCGCAGCTGCCCGTCGTCACCGACCCGGACCAGGTCGCCGGTGCGATAGGCGCGGGGCGCTCCGGGCAGGGCGTGCAGGGGCGCGAAGCGGGCGGCGTCCGGAGGCCGGTCGCCCCGGTAGCCGAGGGCCAGATTGCCACCCAGGAGGTGGAGTTCGCCGTCGACGACCGCAGCGCCTGTGCCGGGCAGCGGAAGCCCGATGGGTACGTCCCCGGGGGCGAGGCGGGGGTCGTGGAGGTCGGCGACGGTGGCGACCACGGTGGCCTCGGTCGGGCCGTAGGTGTTGAGCAGCCGTACGGACGGGCCGACGGCCGCGCGCCAGCGGTCGACCCTTTCGGGCAGGGCGGTCTCGCCGCCGATGACGACGGTCCGCACCTCGGTGGGGAGGGTGGCGGCCCCGGTCGAGACGGCGTGCGCCAGCTCGTGCCAGTAGGCGGTGGGCAGGTCGAGGAAGCTGATCCGCAGCCGGGCGCAGGCGTCCAGGAAGGCGGGGACCGAGTCGGTCATGTCGTCGGTGCGGATCACGAGGGTGGCGCCCGCGCACAGGGTGAGGAAGATTTCCTCGACGCTGGTGTCGAAGTGCAGGGGGGCGAACCCGAGCACCCGGTCGCCGGGGCGCGGCCCGTAGCGGTGCGAGGCGCCGGCGACGAAGCGGGCGAGGGCCCCGTGGCCGACCTCGACGCCCTTGGGGCGGCCGGTGGAACCGGAGGTGTGCAGCACATAGGCGAGGTCGTCGGGTCCCGGTGCGGCCGGTGCCGCCGGTGCCGCCGGTGCCGCCGGTGCCGCCGGTGGCGCCGGTGGGACCGTGCCGGGGTCCGGACGGCCGGCGGCCATCATGTCGGCGTACGTCGCGGCGGTCAGGACCAGCGCGGGCCGGGCCTCGTCCAGCAGCCCGGCCCCACGCGCCTGTGGTGCGGCCGGGTCGAACGGGCAGTAGGCGGCCCCGTGGAGCAGGACGCCGAGGACGGCGACGACGGCGTCGATCCCGCGCGGCAGGGTGATGGCCACGAGGTCCCCGGGGCCCACTCCCCGGACGGCCAGCCCGCGGGCGAGGTCGTGCGCGCAGCCGAGGAGTTCCGCGTACGTCACGCCGCGGCCGTCGTGCTCGACGGCCACCGCTCCGCCGCTCCGGGCCGCGTGTCCGGCGATCAGGCCGAGCACCGGGCGGGCCGGGCCGGGCAGCGGCCCCCCGTCCAGGACCACGGCGGTCTCACGGGCGCGCAGTTCGTCCAGCGTCCGGTCGGGTGCGGCGACGGCCGCCGCGAGCAGGGCGAGCAGCCCTTCCTGGAACGCGACGACGTCCGCCGCGTCGTAGAGGTCGGGGTGGGCGTCCACGGCGATGCGCAGGCCGCCGCCCTCGGAGCGGTCGTAGACGTTGACGGACAGGTCGTCGACGGGACCGGCGGAGACGTTGTGGACCGTGCTGCGGTATCCGGCGAACCGGAGATCGTAGGCGAAGGGCATGATGTTGACGCCCGGACCGGACAGTCGCCGCTGTCCGCCGAGGAGTCCGAGGTCGCGCCGCAGCTGTTCGTAGCGGTAGCGCTGGTGCGGCAGTGCGGCCCGCAGTTCGCGCGCGATGCGGACGGCGAGGCCGCGCGGACTGTCCGAGCCGGACACAGGCACCCGCAGGGGCAGGATGTTGCGGACCATGCAGGGGACGCGGAGGGAGACCGAGCCGAGGCGGCCCATCACCGGCAGGCCGAGAATGATCTCGGGGGCGCCGGTCGTGTGGTGCAGCCGGGCCACCGTGACGGCCAGCAGCAGCTCGGACCAGGTGACCTTCAGGTCGCGGGCGACGGCACGCAGGACCTCCGTCCGCGCCGCGTCCAGGTCGACGACCCGCCGGTGGAAGGTGTGCCCGGGCAGCGCCGCCCGGCCGGCCTGGGTCACCACGGGCGGCCGGTCCGCGAACCGGTCCGTCCAGTACGCGCGGTCCTCGGCGAAGCGGGGCGACTCGCGGTAGGCGCGCTCCTCCTCCCGCACCGAGGCCGGCGTGCCGAAGCCGCTGTCCCGCACCGGCTCCCCGGCGGCCAGGGCGGTGTACACCTCGGCGACCCGCCGGGCCACCAGCGCCAGGCCGAAGCCGTCGAGGGCGATGTGGTGGACGCGGTGGTACCAGAGGTGCTCCTCCCCCGCGATCCGCAACAGGGCGTGGCCGAAGACGGGGCCGCGGGTGAGGTCGACGGGTCGGGCCACGTCCTCGCCCATCCAGGCCAGGGCCGCGGCGTGCGGGTCGGGTTCGCCGGTGAGGGACGCCGTGTGCAGGCGCCAGTCGCCTGCCGGGGCGTCCGTTTCCCAGGGGCGGCCCTGGTCGTCGGCCCCGTAGCGGACGTGCAGGGCCTCCGTCTCCGCGACCACGAGGTGCAGGGCCTCGTCGAAGAGGGCCTCGTCCACCGGACCGTGGATGTGCACGTACTCGGCCGTGTTGTACGCGGGGCTGTCCGGGTCGAGCCGCTGTCCGGTCCACACGCCTTCCCGGGCGGGCGGCAGCGGACGGCGCGGGGTCACGTCGTTCCTCCCCGGCGGGCGCGGAGCAGCTCCCACCACTGGGCGAACGAGGTGCATTCGGCGAGGTCGACGAAGGTGACGTCCACGCCGGTCTCCCGCCACCGTTCGAGGAGGGTGACGATGCGCAGGGAGTCCAGGCCCGCGTGGAGGGGGTGCTCGTCGAGGTCGACTTCGTCGGGACGCTGGTACAGGTACTCCGCGAGGTCCGCGCGGAAGACGTCCAGGGTGAGGGGAGCAGGCATGTCGTTCTCTCTCGATCCGGCCCCGCTGAGGGGCTAGTTGACCTTGCGTGCGGAGTCGCGCCAGAAACGGTCGCGCAGTGTGCGGCGCAGGATCTTTCCGCTGGGATTGCGCGGTACGGCGTCGATGAACTCGTAGCGGGCGGGCAGCTTGAAGCTCGCGAGCCGTGGGACGAGGAAGGTGTGCAGGTCCCGGGGGCTGGGCGGCTGGGCGGGGGCCGGGACGACGAAGGCGTGCACGTACTCGCCCCACCGTTCGTCGGGGGCGCCGACGACGACGGCCTCGGCCACGCCGGGATGGGCTTCCAGCGCGTTCTCGATCTCGGCCGGGTAGACGTTCTCGCCCGCGACGAGGATCGCGTCCTTGATGCGGTCGCGGATGAAGAGGTAGCCGTCCTCGTCGACGAAGCCGGCGTCCCCGGTGTGGACCCAGCCGTCGACGAGGGTCTCGGCGGTCTTCCCGGGCAGTCCCCAGTACTCGACCATGCGGGCGGGCGTGGCCAGACAGACCTCCCCCACCGCGCCCGGCGGCAGCTCCCGGCCCTCCCCGTCGATCACCTTGCCGCGTACGCCCGGGTACGGCCGCCCCGCCGCCTGCATGAGCGGGCCGCCCGGGACATGGGCGGCCGGAGGCAGGCAGACGGCGGTGTTGCCGGTCTCGGTGAGCCCGTAGATCTGGGCGAACTCGCAGTCGAGGACGGCGAGGCTCTCCTCCAGCAGGGCCTCGGAGATCGGGGAACCGCCGTAGACCGTCTTGCGCAGGGTGGTGAAGTCCTCGGCGCGGACGCCGGGTTCGGTCAGCATCATGCGGAGCATCGCCGGGACGACGCAGGCGGTGGTGACGCCGAGGTCGCGGATGAGGTCGACGGCCCGGCGGGCGTCGAAGGCGCGCATGGCGACGACCGTGGTGCCGGCGTTGAGGTTCTGCGCGGCCCACCACAGGCCTCCGACGTGGAAGCCGGGGATGCCGATCAGCGCGATGTCCCCGGCGCGCCAGTCGATCCAGTCCAGCCCCTCGCTCGCCAGGGCGTCCCGGATCGCGAAGAAGCTGCGGTGGGCGAGGACCACGCCCTTGGGCAGGCCGGTCGTGCCGCTGGTGTAGAGCTGGGCCACCGGGGTGTCGGGAGTGGCGGTGTCCGGCGGCTCGGTGTCGGGGTGGGGCGCCTTCCAGGCGGCGAGGCGCTCGCCGAGCGCGACGACCGTCTCGGGCGGCGCGGTCGGCATGCTGTCGACGACGGTGGCGAACTCGTCCTCCAGGAAGAGGAGTCGGGTGCCGGAGTCCTGGAGGATGTGGCCGACCTCGGGCCCGGTGAGCCGCCAGTTGACGGGGACGAGCACCGCGCCGCTCTTGGCACAGCCGAAGAGGATCTCGTAGTAGTGCTCGGACTCCTTTCCGAGGTAGGCGACCCGGTCGCCCGGGGTGAGTCCGGCGGCCCGGAGTCCGTGGGCGATGCGGTTGCTCTCGCGGTGCAGTTGCCCGTACGTCAGCGTGCGCCCCTCGCACAGGATCGCGGGGGTGTCGGGCCGGTGCCGCGCGTGGAAGCCCGTGGTCCGGACGAGCGTCCGGAGCTCCGGGTGGTGGAGGCTTTCCGTGCTCATGGTTTCTTCTCTCGCCTCGGGTCAGGGGAGGTTGACGAACGCCAGGGTCGCCACTCCGTCGCACCGGCCCGAGCCGGCGTCCCGGTAGCGGTAGGCGGTCTCGGCGTGGAGGAACGGGTGACCGGCGGCCGGAACGCGCCGGGTGACGGAATTGAATTCCAGCTCCCCCGAGAACGCGCGGGAATCGATCGGGCGCCGGAAACTGGCGGCGAAGCGGGCGATGAGAATGTCCGGGAGCTGGCGCTCGAAGAAGTCGTCCAGCGTCCAGGACTCGAATCCCGTCCCCAGTCCCTCCTGCACGGACTTGGCCACGAGGTAATACATCATCTGGTTGTAGCAGATGTTCACCTCCACGGAATTCAGATGGCCGGTGTCGTCGATGTAGCACGACGCGGGGATCTCGAACTCGCAGCGGGCCGAGGCGCGCCCGTCGATCTCCGTCACGACGGCCGAGCGCAGGTATCTGCAGTGCTCCTTGTACGGCGTCAGCACGTGCGCCAGCAGGGCTTCGTCCGTCATGCCGCCTCGATCCCGTCGTGCAGCCGGCGCTCGTCGTGCACGGTGACGCGGTAGGAGACGGTGGGCTCCGGCGTGTCCGTGTGCCGGGCGCGGTGGACGAGGCTGCGGTTGTCCCAGATCAGCAGGTCGCCCCGCTCGAAGCCCTGGAGGTGGATGCCGTCGTGGGTGAACGTCTCGTCGAGCTGGCCGGTCGCCTCGAACAGCCGCTTGAGCAGTTCCTCGTCGAGCGGGTCGCCGTCCCGGTCCTGGATGCCGACGGTGAAGCCCTCGCTGATGTAGAGGACCGTCTCGCCGGTCATCGGGTGGGTGAACGTGGTCGGCTGGACGACGGCCGGGGTCTTGCGCTCGACCTCGTCGATGATCTCGGAGAGCGGGCGGTAGACGTCGTGCGGCCGGATCTTGAAGTACTTGCGCACCGAGTGGGTGCAGCGGGTGCCGGCGATCTCCTCCTTCAGCTCCTCGGGCAGCTTCTCGTAGGCCCGTCCCATGTCGATGAAGTACGTCCCGCGATTCGTCTCCGGCACGACCTGGGGGTGGATGAGGGTGACGCCGAAGGGGTCCGGCATGAACTGGTAGTCGGCGTGCCAGAACTTGCCGGTCTTCGGAACGCCGATCTGCCTGCCGTTCTCCGGCACGTTGGAGGAGACGAATATCTCCGGGACCTCCGGGTGCCGGTACATCGGCTCGTAGTAGGTCTCGGGGCGGCCCAGCCGCCTGCCGAGCGCGAGGAACTCCGCCGGGGAGAGGTGCTGTCCCTTCAGGACGGCGATCTTCCTCGTGTAGACGGTGTTCTTGAGTGCCTCGATGGCGGCGTCCGAGGCGGTGGTGTGGTCGAAGCCCTCGACCGTGGCGCCGATCGCGGTGCCGGGCTGTTCCTCGATCTGCATCGCGGTGGTTCCTTCCAGGGGATCAGACGGCCGGCTGCCGGGCGTCCACGAGTCCGGCGATGTCGCCGAGGGTGCGGTCGGGTCCGAGTTCGTCGTCGCCGACCGTCACGCCGAGGTCGCGTTCGATGCGGATGCTGATCTCGACCGTGGTCAGCGAGTCGACGTCCAGTTCGCCGAGGGTCGCCTCGGGGCGGATGCGGTCGGCGGGGGCGTCGTGGACTCTCGTGAGGAGGTCGACGAGCTGCTCGTAGGTGGTGCTCATGGCGTCGTCCGTTCTTGTCGATGGAGCACGGGCCAGGTCAGGAGGCAGGAACCCCAGGTGAGACCGCCGCCGAAAGCGGTCAGCAGAAGCCGGTCGCCGGACCGGACGGTGCGACGGGCGGCCGCGTCGGCGAGGGCGAGCGGGATGGACGCGGCGCCGGTGTTGCCGACGGTCTCCACGTGGGTCGCACACCGCTCCCGGGGCAGACCGAGGTCGTCGGCGACGGCGTGCAGGATCCGCAGGTTGGCCTGGTGCGGTACGAAGTGGTCGACCTCGTCGATCCGCAGACCGGCCCGGGACAGCGCGGCCCGCGCGGACGCGGCCATCCGGGTCACCGCGTGGCGGTAGACCTCCTTGCCCCGCATCGCGAAGTGCCGGTCCTCGTGGCTGGGTTCGGCGGGCCGGGAGCGCTGCCGGGAGCCACCGGCGGCGACCATGATCAGCTCCTCGTGGGCGCCGTCGCTGCCGAGGTCGAAGTGGCCGACCGCGCCGGGCTCGTCGGGACGTCCGGAGCGCAGGACGACGGCTCCGGCGCCGTCGCCGAAGATGATCGCGTTGGCCCGGTCCAGCGGGTCCACGATGGTGGAGTAGGTGTCCGCCCCGATGAGCAGGACCCGTTCGGCCGCGCCCGCCGCGATCAGCCCGGCGGCGGCGGCCAGTCCGTAGACGAATCCGGTGCACGCGGCACCGACGTCGAAGGCCGCCACCCCCGTGAGGCCGAGCCGCGCGGCGACCGCGGGGGCGGTGGCCGGGCAGCTGCGGTCCGGGGTGGCCGTGGCGACGACGAGGGCGTCCACCGTGCCGGTACCGGAGGAGGCGAGGGCCCGGCGGCCGGCCTCGACGGCAAGGTCGGAGGTCGCCTGCCCGGGTCCGACGACGTGCCGTCGGCGGATCCCGGTCCGGGTGCGGATCCAGGTGTCGTCGGTGTCGAGCCGTCGCGCGAGGTGCTCGTTGGTCACCACGTGGGACGGCACCGATCCGGCCAGCCCGCACAGTACGGCGGCCGGGGGCGCGGAGGAACCGCCGGCTATCGGGGACATGGGTCTGCTCCTGGCATGACGAAGGACGGGCCGGGCGGCCCGGGGAGGAAGGGGGAAAAGGGGGAATCAGGGGTGGGACTGCCGGGTGGGCCGGCGGCCGGGGTCGGCAGGCGGGACGGGAACAGGGGGCGGGAACGGGCGGTCGGGCACCGTTGCTCCCCGGGGCCATGGGCGCCTAGGCACTCGTGCTCCCCGGAGCCCGGGGGTCGTCGGCGTTGCCGCCGGGCCGGCCGGTCCCGCCGGGATCGCCGCCCTCCGCGAGGACTGCGGCGGGACCGGCGCTGCTCCCGGCGCTCACGGTGCTTCCGGTGCCCACGGTGCTTCCGGTGCCCCGGCGGAGGGCGAGCAGCGCGAGCGCGCCGAGGGCGAGGGCGCCCGCCGTCGCGAAGACGGCGGTCCGGATGCCGTCCAGGAGCCCGGGGCCCGGGGCGTTCCACCCGACACCGCCGGCGATCGCGACCAGGAGGGCCAGGCCCACCGCGCCGCCCACCTGGAGGGTCGTCGACGCCAGTCCGGAGGCCACACCCTGGTCGTCGGCGGCCACTCCGGCGGACGCGGCGATCCACATCCCCGTCCACGCGGCACCCTGGCCGAGCCCCAGGAGCACGATCCCGGGCAGCAGTCGTGGATACGAGCCGTCCGAGGTGAGCCCCAGGCCGAGCACCGCCGCCCCGACCGCCCCCAGCGCCATGCCGCCGACCAGCGCCCGGTGCACACCGAAGGCGGTCACGGCCCGTTCCCCGGCCTGGGTCCCCGCCGCGATCACCAGGGCGGGCACCAGGAACGCGAGACCGGTCGCGACGGCGCTGTACCCGTGGACGGTCTGGAAGTACAGGGTGAGGAAGTACGGCACCGAGCTGAACGTGGCGCTGAACAGGGCGGTCACTCCCATGGCGACCGCCAGGCCGCGACGGGCGAACAACCGTGCCGGGACGAGCGGTTCACGCGAGCGCCGCTCCACGACGGCGAACAGCGTCAGCAGGCCGGCCGAGAGCGCCCCGCCGGTCAGGACGGCGGCCGGGCCCCAGCCCCGCGCCGGGACGCGCACCAGCAGGAACACCAGGAGCGTGACCCCGCCCGTCGCGGTCAGCGCCCCCGCGACGTCGAAGCGCCGCGAGCGGTCCCACGGCCCGTCCGCCGGGAAGAGACGCCACCCGGCGACCGCGAGCGCTCCCGCGATCGGCACGTTGACGAAGAACACCGACGGCCAGCCGAACACCTCCACCAGAACCCCGCCCAGCAACGACCCGAAGCAGAGCCCGCCGGCTCCCGCCGCGCCCCACACGGCGAGGGCCCGGTTCCGCCTCGGCCCTTCCGCGTACAGGGTGTTGATCAGGGACAGCGTCGCCGGGAAGAGCAGGGACCCGCCCAGGCCCTGGACCGCCCTGACGGCGACCAGGACACCGGCCGACTCCGACAGACCGCCCACGAGCGACGACCCCGCGTAGAGCAACGCCGCGAGGACGAACATCCGGCGTCGGCCCAGCAGGTCGGCGGCCCGGCCGCCCAGCAGCAGGAAGCCTCCGGTGGCCACGACGTAGGCGCTGACCACCCACTGCAGGTCACGGTCGGAGAAACCCAGGCCCGCGCCGATGTCCGGCAGGGCGACGTACACGATGTTGTAGTCGAGCGAGATGACGAGCTGCCCCGCCGCCAGAACGAACAGGGACATCATCCATCACCCCCTCAGAAGCGCAGTATGCGGAATTCCATGGACCCGAATTCCGGCCGGTCGATCAATTTCCGTCACCGTAGCAGTCGGAATCCGGAATGGGAACGGTCGTTTTCCCGCCCCCCGCATTTCCGCACCGAAACCGCTTCCCGATATTTCCGGGCAGCCCGAGGGACCGACAGTCGGAAACTGTCGGGCAGGGAATACCGGGGATTTCTCCCCGCGCATCAACGAATTACCGCCTCCTCCTTTCGGCTTGGCCTATGGGGGCGTTCCGAAGCAACGGGCCGGCCACGGACGGTCCCGCGTTCCCGCGTCTCCGTGCTGCTTCCGTGTTTCCGTGTTCCCGCGTCTCCGTGCTGCTTCCGCGTCTCCGTCTCTCCGTGTTTCCGGATCGATTTCCGCGGCCGGAGTCAGATGCCGTCCTGGCCCGGCCGGACCACCACCGCGAGTGTCTTCACCGTCCCGCCGTGCTCGAAGTGCAGGGTGAACGCGACGAGATCACCGGACTGCCAGCCCGACTTCGCCGGCAGTATCACGTCGAGGCCGCCCGGTGACATGGCGAGGGTCTCGCCGGGCGGCACGGTGACGGAGGCGACCGTCCGCGCGGAGGCCGAACCGGTGCCGGTCATCAGGTGGCGGCTGAGACGGGGCGACCCCGCGCCGGCCTCGGCGGTGGTCACCTTCAGCAGCCGGTCCGCCGAGCCCCCGCTGTTGGCGACCCGGAAGAACGCGGCCGTCTCCGGGACGCCGACGGAGGGCAGGAAGACCTTGCCGTCGGTGACCCTGATCCGGGCCGGGCTGCCGGCGTTGCCGTAGGCGGTCCAGGTGCTCAGGCCGCCGAGGGCGAGACCGCACACGGCGACGGGCGCGAGCGCGGCGAGCAGCGTGTCGGTGAGCCGGCGACGGGAAGGCCGCCGGGTTGCTCGTTCGTTCATGGGGTGCCTTTCCGCGCGGCAACGGACCGGGCCGAGGGCTGCCAGGCGCGCAGCCGCAGGCTGTTGGCGACGACCAGCACCGAGCTCGCCGACATGGCGGCCGCCGCGACCATCGGGTTGAGCAGGCCGACCATGGCCGGCGGGACGGTGACGACGTTGTAGCCGAAGGCCCACACCAGGTTGACGCGGATCGTGCCCAGCGTGCGCCGGGCGAGCCGGACCGCGTCCGCGAGGTCCTCGATGTCGCCGCGGACGAGGGTGACGTCGGCGGCCCCGATGGCCACGTCCGTGCCGCCGCCCATGGCGATCCCGAGATCGGCGCCGGCCAGCGCGGCGGCGTCGTTCACACCGTCCCCGACGACCGCGACCCGGTAGCCCTGCTCCCTCAACCCACCCACGAGGGCGGCCTTCCCCTCGGGACTGCGGCGGGCGTGCACCTCCTCGATGCCGAGTGCCCGGGCGACGGCACGGGCGGGCGCCTCCCGGTCGCCGGTGGCGAGCACGGGACGCACACCGAGCCGCCGCAGCCGGTCCACGGCGCGACAGCTGCCGGGGCGCACGACGTCCCCGATCTCGATCAGCGCTTCGGCCCTGCCGTCGACGCGGACCAGTACGGGGGTACGAGCGGCGGATTCCGCCGCGGCCAGGGCGGCCCCGAGGGCGTCGGGCAACTCCTCGTCCGGTGCGAGGACTTCGACGAGCCGCCCCTCGACCCGGCCGCGTACTCCCCGCCCGGGCAGCGCGCCGAAGTCGCTCACCTCCGGCAGCCGCCGCCCGTCCGGCTCCCGTCGGGCGTACGCGCGGAGGGCGCGGCCCAGCGGATGCTCCGAACCCTGCTCGACGGCTCCCGCCAGCCGCAGTGCCGCGTCGCGGCCGAGCCCGTCCGGTACCGCGGTGACCCGGGCGACGCTCATGTGTCCGGAGGTCAGCGTGCCGGTCTTGTCCAGCACGACCACGTCGAGGTGCCGAAGCCCCTCCAACGCCTGCGGTCCGGTGACCAGGATGCCCAGCTGGGCGCCCCGGCCCGTCGCCGCCATCAACGCGGTCGGGGTCGCGAGGCCCAGCGCGCACGGGCAGGCCACGACCAGCACGGCCACGGACGCGGTGACCGCCGCCTGGGGATCGGCCCCGGCGCCCAGCCAGAACCCGAGGGTGGTGACGGCCAGCGCCAGCACGACGGGCACGAAGACGCCGGCCACCGAGTCGGCCAGCCGTTGCGCCCGCGCCTTCCCGGCCTGCGCCTCGGTGACCAGCCGGGTGATGCGGGCGAGTTGGGTGTCGGACCCGACCGCCTCGGCCCGTACGAGCAGCAGCCCGCCGGCGTTGACGGCCCCGCCGACCACCGCGGACCCCGGCCCCACCTCGACGGGCTCGCTCTCGCCGGTGACGAGGGAGAGATCGACGGCCGAACTGCCTTCCAGCACCTCGCCGTCGGTGGCCGCCCGCTCCCCCGGCCGCACGACGAAGACCTGACCGACCCGCAACTCCTCGATGGGAATGAGCGATTCGGATCCGTCGGCGGCGCGGACGGACACCTCCTTCGCGGCGAGCCGGGCCAGCGAGCGCAGTGCCGCCCCGGTTCCGTGCCGGGCCCGCGCCTCCAGGAACCGTCCGGCCAGCACGAACAGCGGTACGCCGACGGCCGCTTCGAGATAGATGTGCGCGACGCCGTCCGAGGCGGTCGGCACGAGGGTGAACGGCATCCGCATACCGGGGTCGCCGGCGCCGCCGAGGAACAGCGCGTACGCCGACCAGAGGAAGGAGGCCACCACGCCCAGCGACACCAGCGTGTCCATGGTCGCGGCGGAGTGCCGCAGTCCCCGCACGGCACGCTCGTGGAAGGGCAGGGCCCCCCACACGGCGACCGGTGCGGCGAGCACGAAGCACAGCCACTGCCAGTTGCGGAACTGGAGGGCGGGCACCATCGACAGGACGAGCACGGGGAGCGCGAGCAGGGCGGTGACGACCAGCCGGTGCCGTTCCCGCCCGGTCCCCTCGGACGCGTCGCCGCCGTCCGTGGGTTGCCTGCTCCTGGGCGGTTCGGGCAGGGCGGCCGTGTAGCCGGCCTTCTCGACGGTCGCGACGAGTTCGGCCGGGCCGATGTCCGCCGGGTGGCTCACCCGAGCCCGCCCGGTGGCCAGATTGACGCTCGCCGTGACGCCGTCCAGCCTGCCGAGCTTCTTCTCGACCCGGGTCACGCAGGCCGCGCAGGTCATGCCGCCGACGGCCAGATCGGTGATGACCAGGGCGGTCACCGGTTCCGTACTCATCAGTGGCCGCCCCCGTGCGGGTCGGTCATGCCGCCCATGTCACCCATGTCATCGGCGTCCTCCACTCCCCCGCCGCCACCGCCGCCGCCCGTCCCGGTCCCGGTGCCGTGCATGCCGGGGGCCACGGGGCCGGAGGCGGTGCCGACCGCGTACGAGACCGCGAAGATCAGCGCCATGAGCAGGAGGAAGCCGCAGAGGGCGGGCGGGGGCCCCGCCTTCCGTAAGGCCGCGCCCACGCCGGACAGGGAGGAATTCCGGGATACGTCCATCAGCCGCGTCTCCAGGTGACGTCGTACGACGTCGCCGGGATCGCGCCGTACCGCTTCAGTAGTCGGAGCGGCCGCCGACCGGGTTCCGGAGCGCGAGTGTGGCGCGCGTCACATGGAGAGTTCCGACCGGAGACGGTCATCGGCAGGCCTGGGACAGAGGAGTCGATCGTCGAGATCGTGTTCAGGGCGGCGAAGTCGTCGGCGGCCAGGTCCTCGGGAGACGCGAGCGGGCTCACCTGCAGCCGGGTGCTCTCCGGCAGGGTCGAAAACCTGGGCGCGGCGGGCTGTGCTGCCATGTCATGATCCTGCCGATGCGCCGGGACTGCCGACGCGCTGTCACACCCTTGGGGGAGCAATGAGACTGTTCTTCGCCGGACGCCCGTTAGGTCTCAGATCCGGCGCGGCCGTGGTGGTGGCCGGTCTGCTGACTGCCGGTCTCGCCGCGCCCGTGTTCGCCGCCGACGATCCGCCGCAGACCGACCAGTTGTGGATCAACGAGCCGACCGAGCGAACGCTGCCGCTCGGCACCGACGGCGGTCAGCCGCAGTCCCTCGTCCTCGACGTCGGCATCTACCACGACAACGAGAACTTCACGGTGACCGACGGCAGGCTCAGCGTCGATGTCTCCGGCCTCGCGGGAGTCGCCGAGGTGGCCTGGCCGGACAACTGCACGCCGAGCGGCACGAGCGCCGTGTGCGACATCCCCGTGGTTCCCACGACGGGAGACCGCCAGGTATCCCTGACGGTGCGCGCGGCCGACGGCGCCGCGGTCGGCGCGCAGGGCCGGATCACCTACGAGGCGACGGCCACCGGCGGTCCCCAGGGCACGCTCACGGCGCCGCACGACAGCTTCGCCACCACGCTCACCGTCGGCTCCGGTCCCGACCTCGCCATCGCCCCCCTCGCCGACATCGAGAACGCTCGGCCCGGCGACGAGCGGACGATCCCGTTCAAGATCACCAACGAGGGCAACGAGAGCGCGAACGGGTTCACCGTCAAGCTGTATACCTCGTACGGCCTGACGGACCTGACCCGGTACGACGCCTGCGCCTACACCGCGGCGGTCGACAACGACTATCCGCCGACGGCCACGGCCCTGTGCACGTTCGACCAGGTGCTGGCACCGGGCGACTCCTTCGAACTGCCCGAGCCGCTGACGGTGCGACTCGCCCCGCACGCGCTGAACGAGCGGTTCGACATCGATGTCGAACCGGTCGGCGGCGCCCAGGACATCGACCCCCAGAACGACTACACGGCGCTCCAGATCGGCGCGGAGAACACCGCGGACTTCTCCGTGACCGGTGACGCCATCTCCGGCGCGGCGGGACAGACGGCCACGGCCGAGCTCACGTTCAAGAACAACGGCCCGGCCTGGTTCGGCCACCTCGGCTCCGGCGACCCGGTCGCCGCGGTCCGGCTGATCGTGCCCACGGGCGCCAAGGTCACCGGCGTGCCGACCGGCTGCGTCCCGCACACCCTCGCCGGCGGCTCCTACCCGAGGCCGACGGGCGCCCCGCGCTACGACTGCTACCTGCCGTACTGGGTGCTGGAGGACACCCAGCGCACGTTCACGTTCTCGGTGCGCATCGACACCGTGGTGCCCGGCGCGACCGGCGCCGTGAGCCTCCACCCGTCGTTCGGCGAGTTCGGCCAGTACCCCTTCGACTTCGACCCGGACCTCACGAACAACACCGCGGCCCTGACCGTCAACTGACCGGCCCCGCAAGTTGGCAGGATGGTCCCGGCCGACCTGCGCAGAACGTCCGGCGGTGTTTTCCGTACCGCTCACAGCGGTACGGAAAACACCGCCGGCATGCGAGCCGGCCAAGTGGTCCGCCTCGGGCGGCTCAGGCGCCCAGTGCGGCGTCGACCACGTCCCTCGCCTCCTCCTGGACCCGGCCGAGGTGGTCGGGTCCGAGGAAGGACTCGGCGTAGATCTTGTAGACGTCCTCGGTGCCCGAGGGGCGGGCCGCGAACCAGGCGTTGGCGGTGGTCACCTTGATGCCGCCGATGGACGCGCCGTTGCCCGGGGCCTCGGTGAGCACGCCGGTGACCGGCTCACCGGCCAGGGTGTCGGCGGTGACCTGCGCGGGTGAGAGCTTGCCGAGCAGCGCCTTCTCCTCCCGGGTGGCCGGGGCGTCGATGCGCGCGTAGGCGGGCGAGCCGAAGCGGTCCGTCAGCACGGCGTAGTGCTCGGACGGGGTCTTCCCGGTGACCGCCGTGATCTCGGAGGCCAGCAGCGCCAGGATGACGCCGTCCTTGTCCGTGGTCCAGACGGAGCCGTCGCGGCGCAGGAAGGAGGCACCGGCCGACTCCTCCCCGCCGAAGCCGAGCGAGCCGTCGACCAGCCCGTCCACGAACCACTTGAAGCCGACGGGCACCTCGACGAGGCGGCGCCCGAGGTCGGCGGCGACCCGGTCGATCATCGAGGACGACACGAGCGTCTTGCCGATCCCCGCGTCGGCCGGCCACTGCTGCCGGTGCGCGTAGAGGTAGGCGATGGCCGCGGCCAGGTAGTGGTTGGGGTTCATCAGACCGGCGTCCGGCGTGACGATGCCGTGCCGGTCGGCGTCGGCGTCGTTGCCGGTCGCGATCTGGAAGCGGTCGCGCTGCTCGATCAGCGAGGCCATCGCGTACGGCGACGAGCAGTCCATGCGGATCTTGCCGTCCCAGTCGAGCGTCATGAAACGCCAGGTCGGGTCGGTGAGCGGATTGACGACGGTCAGGTCGAGCCGGTGCTGTTCGGCGATCCGTCCCCAGTACGCCACGGACGCACCGCCCAGCGGATCGGCGCCGATGCGGACACCGGCGGCGCGGATCGCGTCCAGGTCGAGGACGTTCGGGAGGTCGGCGACATAGGTGCCGAGGAAGTCGTAGCGGCCGGTCGTGGACGCGGCGAGGGCCCGGGCGTAGGGGATGCGCCGTACGTCCTTCAGGCCGGACACGATGATCTCGTTGGCCCGGTCCTGGATCCAGGAGGTGGCGTCGGAGCCGGCCGGGCCACCGCTCGGCGGGTTGTACTTGAAGCCGCCGTCGGCGGGCGGGTTGTGCGACGGGGTGACGACCACGCCGTCGGCGAGGGCGGCGGTGCGGCCCCGGTTGTGGGCGAGGATCGCGTGCGAGACGGCGGGTGTCGGCGTGTAGCCGTCGGCGCTGTCGACGAGCACCGTCACGCCGTTGGCCGCGAACACCTCCAGGGCGGTGACCCGGGCGGGCTCGGACAGGGCGTGACTGTCGGCGCCGAGGAAGAGGGGGCCGTCGGTGCCCTGGGCGGTCCGGTACTCGCAGATGGCCTGGCTGGTCGCGGCGATGTGGTCCTCGTTGAACGCCGTGTTCAGCGACGATCCCCGGTGCCCCGAGGTGCCGAACGCCACGCGCTGCCCCGGATCGGCCGGGTCCGGGTGCAGCGCGTAGTACGCCGTGACCAGCCGGGCGACGTCGACGAGATCCTCGGGGCCGGCCTTCGTGCCCGCTCGCTCGTGCTGCATGTGCCCGCTCCTCCGCATCGGTCGATCAAGGCTTGCGCCTTCCATCTTCCCTTGTGGGGGCGGCTGTCCGCGAGTACGGGTCGGTTTGCGCCCGGAGCGCTCAGCGCCGGCGGCCCCGCACCGACCAGCCGCTGCCTATGCCCGCGACGTGCAGGGCGAGCACGGTCAGGCCGAGGAGCATGAGGTTGGTCGAGGTGAAGGTGTCGTTGGTGGAGATCTCCGCCGCGTTGATCAGAAAGGCGATGAAGAACAGCACTGCCGAGATGATGGCGAGCAAGGGGTCCGTCCCTTCGGGGTGTGGCCGGTTCGTGGTGCCGGCCGGTTCGTGGTTCGGCCGGTTCGGTGGTGGCGCTCGTGCGGTGTCGTTGCTCTCTTGCGGTTCGTTGCTCAGCGGATGCCCCCGACCGGGCCATGAACACCACGCATTCGGCCCTGGGGGACGGAGTGCCAGGGCGGACGGAGTTCGAGGCCTTCGGCCGTCGGACGGTTCGGGGCGCGCCGCTCCGACGCCGGGCGGTGCGGCGGTGCGCGTCAGCCGAGGTCGGGCAGCGGACGCCGGGCGACCTCACGGGCGTCCCGCGGCGGGAGACCGAGCATGCGCAGCAGCATCTCGGCCAGGTTCGAGGCCGCTTCGTCCCCGTCGAGGTCCGGGCGGGCGAACCGCAGCTCCAGCAGCGCCAGCAGGGAGCCGCCCAGGGCGGTCAGGGCGACGGTCGGGTCGCCGACGGTGAACCTGCCGGAGGCGATGCCGACCTCCAGGTCGCGTACGGCACGCGGGGCCAGTCCGGTGTCGGAGTGGAGGTGACCGAGTCCGCGGTGGCGCAGGACCTGCATCAGCTCGGGCCGGGCATCGGCCAGACGCGCGCTGAGGCGGAAGCCCGCCGCGACGAGCTCCGCCGGGTCGTCGATGCCCTGGAGATGCTCGTCGAAGGCCTGGCCGAGCTCTTCGAGGGCGTCCTTGACCGCCGCGTCGAACAGGGCCGTCTTCGATTCGAAGTGGTTGTAGAACGAGCCGAAGCCGACATCGGCGCGCTCCGCGATGGCCTGGATGCTCGCGCTGGTGTCCCCGGTCTCGGCGAGGATCTGCCGGGCCGCGCGGACCAGCGCCTGACGGGTCTCGGCACGGCGCCGTTCGAAACGGTTGAGGGGCGGGGCTGACGTCGACATGGGCGCGAGTCTACCCACCGGGTGTGCCAGGTCACAGTTCTGATGAATCGCTCAGCTCGCATCGAGCTCACATCTGAGGAAATCATCACTCGCCATCGAGCGACTCTTGACGATCGAACTGTCAATGCTGATGATTTCCTCATCACGGCACTGTCGCTTGGAGGACACCATGTCCGGAACTCACGTCAACGCGGTCGGCGTCACCGGCGTCAGGACGGCCCACCAGGACCTCCACAGCGAGCGGGGCGCCCTGCGCGGCGAACATCCCGGGCGCTCCCGGAACCCCGTCGTCAAGGTCGCCGACCTGGCCTGGCTGGAGTTCGAGAAGCCCGATCTGGACCGGGCCGAGGTCTTCGCCCGCGATTTCGGATTCGGCATCGCCGCCCGCACCGAGCGTGAGCTGTGGCTGCGCGGCACCTTCGCGGGCACCCCGTGCATGGTGATCCGCAAGGGACGCACCAGCAGCTTCATCGGCCCGGCGTTCCGCGCGGCCGAGCGCGCCGACCTGGACCGGCTGGCCCGCGCCACCGGCTCGCGCGTACGGGATGTACGAGACGTACGGGACGCGGACGTGCCCGGGGGCGGCAAGGTCGTCGACCTGCTCGACCCCTCGGGCTTCCCGGTCCGGGTCGTGCACTGCGAGGAGCGGCTGCCGGCGCTGCCCGGACAGCGACCGCTGCTCCTCAACTCCGGCACGGACCAGCGCCGCATCAACCTCGCGCAGCGCCCGCCCCGTGAACCGTCCCGTATCCAGCGCCTCGGCCATCTGGTGCTGGAGACCCGGGTGTTCGCCCGAGCCCTGGACTGGTACCTGGACACCCTCGGGATGATCGTGTCCGACTTCCTGTTCCTGGACGGGCAGCGCGACCGCGGTCCGACGATGGCGTTCATCCGCTGCGACCAGGGTGGTGTGGCCGTCGACCACCACACCCTCGCGATGCACCTCGGACCGGGCAACGGCTATGTCCACTCCGCCTATCAGGTGACCGACCTCGACTCCATCGCCGCAGGGGGCGAGTACCTCGACGAACGTGGCTACCAGCGCAGTTGGGGCATCGGCCGGCACATCCAGGGCAGCCAGCTCTTCGACTACTGGCGCGACCCCGACCGCCTCATGCTCGAGCACTTCGCCGACGGCGACCTCTTCTCCCGCGACCTCGATCCCGGCTGGGCGCCCATGTCCACGAGCGGCCTCGCCCAGTGGGGGCCGCCGGCCACCCGCGACTTCCTCGGCGCGAGTCCCTCCCCCGCCAGGATCCGCGAGGTGTTCCGGGCCCTGCGCGGCGACAACGAGATGGACCCCGCGCGCCTCCTGGGCCTGCTCAAGGCCGCGAACTCCTGACCCCCTCCGCCTCTTCCTCCCCTCGCCCCCTCACCAAAGGCAACGACATGAGCACCAACGTCCTGCGCACCGCCGACGGCTGGTGGGTGGTGCGCGACGCGCGCGCCGTCCGTATCGACACCGAAGCGGTCACCACCGCCGGACTGCTGGCCGACCGGGCCGCCGTCCGGGAGGCCGCCGTCTCCGGCGGGACGGGCACGCCCGTGGCCGACCTGGTCGTGCTCTCCCCGGTCACCACCCCCTGCCGGGTCGTCGCACAGATGGTCAACTACCGCAGCCACGCCCGCGATTCGGGATTCACCGGGGACATCCCGCCCGCCTTCTTCCGCAAGGCGTCCGGCTGGTGAGCGGCCCGCACGACGACATCGTCCGACCGTCCCATGTGCGGTTCCTGGACTACGAGATCGAACTCGGCCTGGTCATGGGGGCGCCGCTGCCGGTCGGCACGGTCGTCGCGGAAGGGGACCTGCCCGCCTACGTCGCCGGACTCGTGATCACGAACGACGTCAGCGCACGTGACGTACAGCTGACGAAGACACAGTTCTACGAGAGCAAGTCCTACCCCACCTTCACCCCGGCAGGGCCGTACCTCTCCCTCATGGAACCGGAGGACTTCGCGCACCTTCCCGACCTGCGGCTGAAGCTGTCCGTCAACGGCGAGCCGCGCCAGGACCGCACCCTGGCCGACATGATCGTGCGCCCCGCGCAGGCACTGACCCTGCTGACGCGCTTCCAGGCGCTCGACCCGGGTGACCTGCTGCTCACCGGCACGCCCGGCGGCACCGCCCTCAAGGCACCGCCCAAGGCCGTCGAGAAGATCGGCGCTCTGCTGCCGCCGGCGGTGAAGTGGAAGGCCTTCTTCAAGAGCCAGGCCCGCAACCCGCGCTACCTCGGCCGGGGCGACCTGATCACCGCGACGATCGCCACGCCGGACGGGCGGATCGACCTCGGTGAGCAGCGCACCACCGTCACCGACGCGAGCACCGCCGTCACCGACGCGAAATGACCGAGGCGACCTGAGACCCGAAGTGAGCCGCACATGACCGTAGACCAGGCCGCCGGACCACGGGACCCCGCGCCCCGGCCGGCACACGTACCCGTGGTGATCGTCGGAGCCGGGCCCGTGGGCGTGACCGCCGCCCTGCTGCTGGCCCGGCGTGGCGTGAGGACCGTCGTCCTCGAACGCCACCACGACGTCTACCCGCTGCCCCGCGCCGTCGCCACCGACGACGAGGTGCGCCGCATCCTCCAGGCAGCGGGCGTCGCGGAAGAGTTCGCCGCGATCGCCCGCCCCGCACGCGGACTGCGCCTGCTGGACGCCCGGCACCGGGTGATGGCCGAGTTCCCGCGCGCCGCGCAGGGCGCCCACGGCTTCCCGCAGACCGGCATGTTCGACCAGCCTGAGCTGGAACGGCTGCTGCGCGACGCCCTCGCCCGCAGACCGGAGTGCGAACTGCGCGGCGGCGTGGAGGTCGTCGGCGTCGACCAGGACGACGAAGGGCCGGTCGGCGAAAGGCTGAACGGCGAAGGGGCGGACGGCGAAGGGGCGGACGGCGAAGGGGCGGACGGCGGGGGGCCGGTCCGCGTGGCCTACCGTGACGCGACGGGCGAACACCTGCTGTGGGCGGACGCCGTCCTCGGCTGCGACGGCGCGGGCAGCCTCACCCGCGACGCCGTCGGCGCCGTCTGGGAGGACCTGCGCTTCGAGGAACGCTGGACGGTCGTCGACGTGCGCACCAGCCTCCCGGTCCGCTGCTGGGAAGGCGTCGAGCAGATCTGCGACCCGCGGCGTCCCGCGACGTTCATGCGGGTCGGCGAGGACCGCTACCGCTGGGAGTTCCGGCTGCGGGAGGACTCCGCACTCGATGACGAGCGGCTGCGGGACCTCGTCGCCCCGTGGGTGGACCTCGCGCCCGGAGCCGACTTCACGGTTCTGCGGCAGGCGCGGTACACCTTCCGGGCGCGCATCGCCGACCGCTGGCGCCGGGGCCGGGTCTTCCTCCTCGGCGACGCCGCGCACCTCACCCCGCCGTTCATCGGACAGGGACTCTGCGCGGGCCTGCGCGACGCCCACAACCTGACCTGGAAGCTGGCCCGTGTCCTTCGACAGGGCGCGGACGAAAGGCTGTTGGACACGTACGAGAGTGAACGCAAGCCGCACGCCCGCCATGTGATCCGGCTCGCGGTCGCGATGGGCTGGGCCATGACCGGCGGCCAGGACGGCGCCGCCGCCCTCCGCCGCGGCGTCCTGAGTGCGGCGGTGCGGATCCCCGGCCTGTCCACGGCGGCCGTGCGTGACCTCGGTCCGGTGCTCGGCGCGGGACCGCTCGTGCACCGTCGGGCCCGCCGGGGCGGCCGTGGTCTCGTGGGCGGCTTCTGCCCGCAGCCGTGGGTGGCCGTCGACGGCCGGCGCGTGCGTCTCGACGAGCTGCTCGGCGACTCCTTCGCCCTGCTGACCGCCATACCGCCGGCGCCCTCGCTCCGGGCGGTCGCGGACGGTCTCGGCGCCCGGACCGTCGCGGTGGCCGGCCTCGGCGACGACGGCCGGCTCGCCGCCTGGCTGCGTGCGGGAAGAGCGGACGCCGTGCTGCTGCGGCCGGACCGCGTCGTCATGGACGTCGTGCCGGCCGGCGCCGACGACCTCACCGGTACGGCCGACTGGGCGTCCCTGCTGCACACCACCCGAAGCCCCCTGCCGTCCCGACCGTCGGTCGGGGAAAGCCCGTCGAGGAGCGCCACACGATGAACACGCCCTACCCGGACCCCTTCTTCACGCCCGATCCGCGGGCCGCCGACGCCAGCCGCGTCGTGGACTTCGCCCGCTGGGCCGCCCGGCACCGCGGGGTGGCCGTGGACGCGGACTACGCCTCCCTGCACCTCTGGTCGGTCACCGACCTGGAGGGCTTCTGGAGCGCGGTGTGGGCGTACTTCGACGTCGACGCGGACACCCCGTACGAGCGGGTGCTCGGGGAGGAGCGGATGCCCGGCGCCGTCTGGTTCCCCGGCGCCACCCTCAACTACGCCCACCACGCCCTGCGCAACCTCGGGGACGACGACACGGCGATCGTCGCGCTCGACGAGACCGGCGCCGGGTACGAGGTGAGCGGGGGGCGGCTGCGCGCCCAGGTCGCCTCGGTCGCGGCCACCCTGCGCGACCTGGGCGTGGGCAGGGGCGACCGGGTCGTCGGCTATCTGCCCAACACCCCGCACGCGATCATCGCGTTCCTCGCCGCCGCCAGTCTGGGCGCGGTGTGGTCGGTGTGCGGGCAGGACTACGCGCCCAGGGCGGCGGCCGACCGCTTCGCCCAGCTCGAACCCACCGTGCTGATCGCGGCGGACGGCTACCTCTTCAACGGTGCCACCCACGACCGTCGCGACGCCGTCCACGAACTGGCCACCGCGCTGCCGACGTTGAAGGCAACCCTGCTGGTCGGCCATGTCGGCCTGCCCCGGCCCTCGCACACCTACCCGTCGTCGGTCGTCCCGTGGGAGGACGCCGTCACCCGTACGGAACAACTCGTCTGCACCGCCGTGCCGTTCGACCATCCCCTGTGGGTCGTCTTCTCCTCCGGCACCACCGGCCTGCCCAAGGGCATCGTGCACGGTCACGGCGGGGTCCTGCTCGAACACCTCAAGACACTCGGCCTGCACTCCGACCTCGGGCCCGGCGACCGCCTCCTGTGGTACACCACCACCCACTGGATGATGTGGAACCTGGTCGCCTCCACGCTGCTGACCGGCGCCACCCCATGTACGTACGACGGGAGCCCCGCCCCGTTCAGCCGCCCCGACATCCTGTGGGAGCTGGCGGCCCGCCATCGCGTCACCGTCTTCGGCACCAGTCCCCAGTACCTGCTGGGCATGGCCAAGTTCGGCATCGACCCGTCCGTGCACGACCTGTCGTCGATCCGTGTCGTCGGCTGCACCGGCTCCGCCCTGCCGGCCTCCGCCTATCCGTGGGTCCGCGACCACGTCGGCGGTCATGTCCTGCTCGCGTCCATCAGCGGCGGCACCGACATCGTCTCCGGATTCGCCGGCAGCGCGCCCAACCTGCCGGTCTGGGCGGGTGAACTGTCCGCCCCGCACCTGGGTGTGGCGCTCGTGGCGTACGACCCCGAGGGCGTCCCGGTGGTGGACAAGGTCGGCGAACTGGTCGTCACCCGGCCGCTCCCGTCGATGCCGCTGTACTTCTGGAACGACCCCGACGGCACCTGCTACCGCGACGCCTACTTCTCCTCCTACCCCGGTGTGTGGCGGCACGGCGACTGGATCACGCTCACCTCCCACGGCTCGGTGATCGTCCACGGCCGCTCCGACTCCACTCTGAACCGCAACGGCGTCCGGCTGGGCAGCGCCGACATCCACGACGTCGTCGAGCGGCTGCCCGAGATCACCGAAGCCCTCGTCATCGGCGCCGAGGAACCCGACGGCGGCTACTGGATGCCGCTGTTCGTCGTCCTCGCGGCCGGTACGGAACTGGACGACGACCTGCGCGAACGCATCCGCGACGCCATCCGCACGGGCGCCTCGCCCCGGCATGTCCCCGACGAGATCCTGGAAGTCCCGGCCATTCCGCACACCCGCACCGGCAAGAAGCTCGAAGTCCCGGTGAAGCGTCTCCTCCAGGGCGCGCCCGCCGAGCGGGTCGTCAACCCCGCCGCGGTGGACGCCCCCGAGCTCATCGCCCACTTCGTCCGGCTCGGCGCCGACCGCCGGGGCCGCAGGAACACCGACCAGGTGTGACGCCCGAACGGTCCGGTGACTCCCGGGCACCGCGCCGGTCAGCTTCGGCGGGCCGGAGTCTTCCGGGCCGGCAACTCGAGTCCCAGGTTCTCCCGCAGTGTCGTACCGGTGTAGTCGGCGGCGACGATCTTGCGCCGGCGCAGTTCGTGCAGCAGACCGTTGACGACGAAGTCGTGCTGCCGCGGGTCGGCGAGACCGCTCAGGGAGATCACGTCCAGCACGCCCGCCCGGAAGCGTTCCTCCACCGCGTCGGCGAGTTGGCCGGGAGTTCCGGCGGCGGCCCAGTGACCCGTGTCCTGCGCGGCGACGACGAGTTCGCGCAGGGTGTAGCCCTGGCGGACGTACCCGGCGAAGATGTCGACCCGCCCGCGGCGGCGGTTGACCGAGGCGATCTCCGGCAGCACGCTCTGCGGCAATGGTGCGTCCAGGGGCAGGTCGGACAGGTCGACGCCGCCGCCGAGCATGTCGGCGACCTGGGCGCGGCCGCGCTCGAAGTCGATCGCCTCGCGCCGCTCGCGTACGAGTCGCCGCGCCTCTTCCTCGGTCGCGCCGAAGGTGGCGTGGAACGAACTGAAGATCAGCGGCAGTCCGTCGGCGCGGCCGAACCGGCGGGCCTGGCCCCGGATCCTCCGGGTGAAGTCCAGCGCGTGGTCGAGGGTCGGCAGCGAGGTGAAGACGATCTCGGCGAATCGAGCGCCCAGTGTCGTGCCCGCCGCGGACTGGCCGGCCTGGATCTGCACCGGCCTGCGCTGCGGCAGCGGCGGGATGTTGAGCGGGCCGGCCACGTCGAAGAACCGGCCGGAGTGGTGGATCGGGTGCACCCGGTCGCGATGCAGCACCGCCTTCCCGTCCGCGCCGACGGTCAGGGCGTCGGGCTGCCAGCTGTCCCACAGCGCGTTGACCACCTCCAGCGTCTCCGCGGCGCGTGCGTAGCACTCCTCGGGACTGGGCAGTTCACCGGACCCGAAGTTCTCCTCGCCGACCGAGGAGGTCACCAGGTTCCAGGCCGCCCTCCCCTCGCTCACGTGGTCGAGCGTTCCGAACAACCGGGCCAGGTTGAAAGGGTGGTTGAACGTCGTCGAGACCGTGGCGATCAGGCCGATCCGCGAGGTCACCTGGCTCAGCGCAGAGACGAAGACCAGGGGCTCCTGCGATCCGATCGGGCCCTGCGCGTCGAAGCGCAGCAGGTCGGCGGTGAACAGGGCGTCGATCCGTGCCGCCTCGGCGAGCTTCGCCACCCGCACGGCCGTGTCCAGTGTGGACCGGGTCGGATCGACCGCCAGATCGTAGGTCTCCGACGTACCGCCGGCTCCGGTCACGGTTTTCAGCGTCCTGGGCTGCTGCACGCTCACGACTCGTCCATTTCTCACCGGCGTCGGTGTCGTCTCGGGGGACGGAGTTCCACGGGTACGGTTCGCACCCGGACAGGGCTCCACGGGTGGGGCGGACACCCGACTGTGCGGGGGGTGCCTGACGTGATGCTCCGGCGGCGGGGTGAGGACCCGCGCCTGCGCGGCCACTCGTGCTCGGGCAGGGCGGGCACACGCGGGCCCGCCAGGGAAATGCCGGAGGTCAGGTCAGCGACAGAGCGCGGTGTGGGTCCGGCACAGGTCGACGTGCCGACGCTTCGTCCGGGCGGGAGCCAGGGCCGGGGTGCGGAACGGCCGGACGGGCGCTGTCCCCACCATGGCCCCCCTCGGTCCTGACGACTGCGCACCGGACGGTGCCCTGCTGCGCGGTGCCCACGCGGACTCCGCGGGACGCGCCCATGATCTCCCGTGGCCGCACGCGCTGCAAGGCCGCACGCGTTGCGAGGCCACCCGCCCGCCGGCCCTCACCAGGGGAGGACACCTGGAACCACGCCCCGTCGCAGGGGTGTTCGCCTCCGAACCGGGACAGCGGGCAGGCACGGGGCGGCTTCCGCACCGGCGCCCCGGCCGCCCTGACCACGGTGGGGGCGGACGGTGACCTCGCCGCCGCCCCGGCCCGCAGGCCGGTCCGCCCCGAGCGGCTCGGCGCCCAGGGAGCGTCTGACAATTCCCGCCGGGCGCGCGACGCGAATTGTCGGACACGCCCTAGCGCCCCCGCCTGCCACGCACCAGCAGATAGAGGAAGTACGGCGTGCCGATCACCGCCGTCATCAGGCCGGCACCCAGCTGGGCGGGGGCGATGACCGTACGGCCCAGCAGGTCGGCCGTGCAGACGAGTGCGGCGCCGAGGAGGACCGCGACCGGCACCACCCGCGCGTGCCGTCGGCCCACGAGGGCACGCGCCGCGTGCGGCGCCACCAGGCCGACGAAGCCGATGGTGCCGGCCGACGCGACCGCCGTGGCGCTGAGCAGGACGCTCACCACCAGGAACCCGAGCCTGGCCCGGGACAGCCGCAGGCCGAGCAGCCGGGGCGTGTCCGGGTCCAGCGAGACGAGGTCCAGCTCGGTGCGCCGGGCGACCGCGACGACGAGGCCCACCGTCAGCACGAGCGCGACGGGCAGGACGTCCGGCATGGTGCGGCCGTACGTCGAACCGGACAGCCAGGTCAGCGCCTTCGTCGCGTTGAACGGGTCGGTGAGCACGATGAGCAGGCTGATCAGTGCCGTCGTACCGGCGGCCGTGCCGATGCCGACGAGGACCAGCCGGTTCTGCTGGTAGCCGCCCCGGGCGGCGAGCCCGAAGACGACGACGGAGGTCACGGCGGCGCCCGCGAACGCGGCACCCGCCACCCCCCAGGTCCCGGCGACGGGAACGGTGGTGACCAGGAGCACGGCGCCCAGCGCGGCTCCGCCGGACACGCCCAGGACGCCGGGCTCCGCGAGCGGGTTGCGGGTCACGGCCTGCACCAGTGTGCCGGCCAGGGCGAGCGCCGCGCCCGCGCACAGCGCCGCGAGGACGCGGGGCACCCGGGTGTCGAGGACGAAGGACACCGCCCGGCCGGCCCGCCCCTGCGCCCAGTTCGCGACATCGCCGAGCAGCAGCTTGCTGTCGCCGAGCAGGACGCCGGCGATCGTCACCCCGACGACCACGACGACGAGTACGGCCAGCGTGGTCAGGAACGCGGCCCGGCTGGGGACGCGCAACCGGTCCGGCGCGTCCGCACCGGCCGTGTCCCGCAGCCGCAGGGCCATCACCACCAGGAAGACGGCGCCGACCAGGCTGGTGACGACACCGGTGGGCACGGCGACCGCCGTGTCCGCGGGCACGAGCGCCCGCAGCAGCACGTCCGCTCCGAGGACCAGGCCCGCGCCGACCAGGCCGGCCACCGACAGGGTCGTCCGGGCCCGGACGAAGCCCCGGCACCGGCGAGCCAGCGGTCGCACCAGGGCCGGGGCGCACAGGCCGACGAAGCCGATGGGCCCGGCGAGGGTGACGGCCGCCGCGGACAGCAGCGTGGCCAGGACGACGACCGTCAGACGGGTGGCGCGGACCGGGACGCCCAGCCCGCGCGCCGCGTCGTCGCCGAGGGCCAGCGCGTCGACCCGACGGGCGGTCAGCAGCAGGCCGGCCAGCCCGACCAGGACGACGGGCAGCATCTGAAGGACGCCGTCGAAGCCGTTCTGGCTGATGCTGCCCTGGTTCCACTGGTAGAGGCCCTCGGTCTCCTGGGGGAACAGCAGGAGCAGGCCTTCCGTCACGGAGGTCAGCCCCAGCGCCAGCGCGGTGCCGGCGAGGACCAGTCGTACGGTGCCCGTGCCGAGGCCGGACAGGGCGAGCACGACGGTCGCGGCGAGGAGTCCGCCGACGAAGGCGACCCCGGAGGAGGCGATCACCGGCAGCGAGACGCCGGTGACGCCGACCAGCCCGAGCGCCAGGTACGAACCGGCGTTCACCGCGAGGGTGTCGGGAGCGGCGAGCACGTTGCGGCTGACGGCCTGGAGCACGGCGCCGGCCGCGCCGAGGACGACGCCGACCATGATGCCGGCGGTCATCCTCGGCAGCCGGGAGGCGATCACGACGGAGGCGTCGGCCGGATCGGACCGTCCGGTCAGGGCCTTGAACACCTCGGCCGGTCCGACGGAGGCGGTGCCCTGGGTGATGTCGACGACGGCGAGGGCCGCGACCAGGAGGACGAGCGCGGCCGTCACCGCGGCCGCGCCCGTCCGGGACGCGGCCGCCGGCGGACGGAGCGCGGGAGGCGTTGCGGTGACGGCCATGGCCGGCGCTACTTCGTCAGCGCGTCGACGACGGCGTCGATGTACGCCTCCATCGACTCGGGACCGCCGAACATCCAGATGCCGTCGGGCAGTCGGTGCACCTCGCCGGCCTTCACGAACGGCAGGGACGTCCATACGGCGTTCTTCGCCAGCGCACCGGTGAACGGCGTGCTGCTCGCGTCGTCGTCGTTGGCTATGTAGGCGAACCGGGTGCCCTTCGGCAGGGCGGTGAGGCCCTCGACGTCGGTGGTGCCGAGGCCGTAGGCCGCGTCGCCCTTGACCGTCCAGGCGTTCTTCAGACCGACCGCCTCGTTGACGGCCCCGATGAGCGAGCCGCTGGTGTACGGGCGCAGGGAGACCTGGTTGGAGGCGATGTAACCGTCGGAGAAGGCGAAGTCCGCACCCGCGAGACCGGCGTCCGCGAGGGCCTTCCTGCCCTCGGCGACCTTGGCCTCGAAGGCCGTACGGGCCGTCTCGGCCTTGGCGGTGGTGCCGGTGGCCTTGGCGATGAGGTCGAGGTTCTCCAGCATCTGCCCGATCTGGTCGCCGGAGTCGGCGGACGTCACCTCCAGCACCGGGGCGACCTTGCGCAGTTGCTTCACCGCGGCGGGGGTCAGGTCGGTGGTGGTCACGATGAGGTCGGGCGCGAGCGAGGCGATGGCGTCCATGCTCGGCTCGCCGCGCGTGCCGATGTCCTTCGGCTCGTTCTTCAGCGGGACGGCGGTGTCCCAGGTCTTGTAGCCCTTGACGTCGGCGACGCCGACGGGGTCCACGCCGAGCGTGAGGAGGCTCTCGACGACGTTCCACTCGGTGGCGACGACCTTGGTGGCCGGGCCGTCGAGCTTGAGCTTGGCGCCGGTGGCGTCGGTGAGGCTGATGGCCTGCGAGGGCTTCGTGGAACTGTCGGCGGCAGGCTCGGTGGTGCCGCACGCGGTGAGGGTGAGCGCCGCGGCGGTGGTGGTGGCCGCGGTGAGCAGGAGGCGTCTCATGAGGTGGTGCCGAGCCTTTCGGTCCGTGGGTGTCGAGTGTGGTGGCGGCCGATCGGGCGGGTGCGCAGTCGGCCGGTCAGGGGGTCGGTGTCGACGTCGATCCGGATGCCGTAGACAGCGGTCAGGCGTTCCGGGGTGAGGACGTCCTCGGGCGGGCCGTCGGCGACGATCCGGCCCGCTTGGAGCAGCGTGATCCGGTCCGCGACGGCCGCCGCCTGGTCGAGGTCGTGCAGGACGACGCCGACGGCGATCCCGTGGTCGTCCGCCAGGTCGCGGATGAGGTCGAGGAGTTCGATCTGGTAGCGGAGGTCGAGATAGGTCGTCGGCTCGTCCAGCAGCAGCACGCCGGTCTCCTGCGCGAGGCAGCCGGCCAGCCACACCCGCTGCAGCTGCCCGCCTGACAGGTGGTCGGCGCCCCGCTCGGCGAGGTCCGTGACACCGGTCAGCGCGAGTGCCCGTTCGACCGCGGCCGACGCGTCCGGATCGGGCCGGCCGAAGCGGCCCCGGTAGGGGTAGCGGCCGAACTCGACGACGTCCCGCACGGTCAGCCCGCTGGGCGTGGGGCGACCCTGGGTCAGCAGGGCGACGTGCCGCGCGAACTCACGGGTGGTCAGGGTGAGGCCGTCGGTGTCGGCGTCGATCCTGAGCGTGGCGTGGCGGGCCGGCTGCAGACGGGAGATGGTCCGCAGGAGCGTCGACTTGCCGCTGCCGTTGGGGCCGACCAGCGCGGTCACCTCGCCGGGCCGGAGCGCGACCGAGGCGTCGTGCACGACGTCGACGCCGTCGTACGACACGGTCACACCCGAGGCGGACAGTTCATGACCGCGTAGCCGCGGGGTGGCGGCTGCTTCTTCACCAGATCTCACACGACGAAGGTTAGCCTAACCTAAATTGAAGTGGATCAGAGGTGCCCGGCACCCGGCTCAGCCGGTCCGCCACGACGCCGGATCCCAGACGCCCGAGCGGCGCAGCGACTGCGGGCAGTGCAGATAGACCTCGTCGATCTCCAGGACCAGGGCGAGCTGGGGCCGCCGGCCGTCGAGCGTCATAGAGTCGAAGAACGGCGCGTCGGTGAGGATGCGGGCCCGGCCGTTGACGCGCAGGACCTCCTTGGCGCCGGGGATCAGATACAGCAGGCCGGCGTGCGGGTTGTCGAGGATGTTATGGAAGCTGTCTCCCCGGCGGTTCCCCGGCCGGTCGGGCAGGGCGATCGTGCCGGAGTCGACGACGTGGGTGAAACCCGGGGCGTCCCCGCGCGGGGAGACGTCGCAGTTGCCGTGCGCGTCGGAGGTGGCGAGCAGACAGAACGGCGAGCGGGCGACGATGTCCAGGTCCTGGCCGGTCAGCCGGTCGTGGACCTTCTCGATCACCACGGGCCAGGGCTCGCCCAGCAGGGCGCGCAGTTCGGCCGGTGACTCCAGCGCCACCCAGCCCCTCCCGGTCCCGGCGTCCAGTCCGGCCCCGGCGGTATCGATCGTGTGCGGCAAGGCCGACTCCCCATGTGCGCGCCCCCGGCAGATAGTTGCACGGGGAACATTATCTGAAGTTAGGCTTGCCTTGCCTTACTCAGGCTGCGAGGCTTCCGTTCAGGGCATCGGCCAGGAGCGCGCGGAGGGCTTCTTCGGTCACCGGGCGGGGGTTGGCGTAGGGACGGTCCAGAGCCTGGGCGGTGATCTCGTCGATGTCGCGCTCGCCGAGCCCGAGTTCGGCGAGGGAGCGCGGGGCGCCGAGGCCGGTGGCCGTGCGCGCGAGGTGCCCGGGCACGTCGTCGGTGGCCAGGGCGCGACGCAGTACCCCGTCGGCCGCGGGCGCCGCGGGGAGGTTGAAGGCGGCGACGTACGGGAGCAGGACGGTGTGGGTGGCGGCGTGCGGCAGGTCGAAGGTGCCGCCGAGGACGTGGCAGAGCTTGTGGTGCAGGGACATGGTCGTGACGCCCAGGCAGGCCCCGCAGAGCCATGCCCCCCGGAGCGCGTCCGTGCGGGCGCCGATGGCCCCCGGGTCGGCGGCGACGTCGGGCAGGGCGGCGGCGAGCGAGCGCACCCCTTCCTCCGCCATCAGGGACACGATCGGCGAGGCGTCGGGCGCGTACAGGGCCTCCACCGCGTGGGCCATGGCGTTGAAGCCGCTGGTGACCGACACCTCGACGGGGAGGCGGAGGGTGAGTTCGGGGTCGTAGATCACGCTGCGCGGCAGGACGGTCCGGTCGCGGCCGGTGCGTTTACGGCCCTGCTCGGTGAGGCCCCACACCGGGGTCATCTCCGAGCCCGCGTAGGTGGTCGGCACGCAGATCACGGGCAGGCCGGTGTCCCGGGCGATCGCCTTGCCGAGGCCGACGGTGGAGCCTCCGCCGATGGCCAGGCAGCCGTCCGCGCCGGCGTCCCGGGCGGCCGCGCGGGCCGCGTCGGCGGTCCCGACCGGCACCTGCGTCCGTGCCTCGCCGAACAGTCCGGCGCAGGTGGGGCCCAGCAGCCCGGCGGCCCGCTCGGCGAGGGCCCGCTGACCGGGAGTGGACAGCACCAGCAGCCGCCGCAGACCCAACCGCTCGGCCTCCTGAGGCAGTTGACCGAGAGTTCCGGCGCCGAAGAGCACCCGCATGGGCAACGCCTCGTACGTGAACGCCGTCAGGACGTCCCGGCTTCCGGCGCCAGGACGATGTCGAAGGCGGCATGGGTGAAGGGCGCGGCCACCCCGAAGCGCTCGGCCGCGCGCTGGTCGTGCGACTCCGCGAAGTCGGTGATCAGGCCCTGCTTGACGGCGAAGACGGCGTCGGAGTCGAGGTAGGGGCCGTCGGCGACGAAGATGTGGGTGGTGACCGGCCGGTGGCCCTCGGCACGCGCGATGAAGTGCACGTGGGCGGGCCGGTAGGGGTGTCTGCCGGTGGCGCGCAGCAGGGTGCCCACCGGCCCGTCCGTGGGGATCGGGTAGGGGGACGGGACGACGGTGCGGAACCAGAAGCGGCCCTCGCCGTCGGTGCGGAACAGCCCGCGTCCGTTGCCCGGCGGCTGGACGTCCGGCCGCTGCACGTCGTAGAAGCCCTCCTCGTCGCACTGCCACACGTCGAGTTCGGCACCCGGCAGCGGGGTGCCGTCGGTGGCGAGCACCCGGCCGGAGACCACGCAGGGGTGGCCGGTGCCGAGGAGGTCGATGCTGTCGCCGAGGTCCCTGCGGGGCGACTCGGTCATGTGGAAGGGGCCGAGGACGGTGCTCTCCGTGCCCTCCTGGGCTCCGTCGAGCGTCTCCACGAGCGTGGAGACGCCGAGGACGTCGGAGAGCAGGACGAACTCCTGCCGGGTGTCGTCGCACTTCTGCCCTACGGCGGTGAGGAAGTCGATCGCCGCCTCCCACTCCCCCACGGTGGGCCCGACGTCCCGCACGAAGGCGTGGAGGTGGCGGGTCAGGCTCTTCAGCACCTCCCGCAGCCGGGGGTCCTCGGTGCCGCGGAAGCTGTCCACGACCGCTTCGGTGGCGGTCTCGACGGTGAAGTCCATGCTCATTCCTAGCGGTTCGGGGCTTCCTGGCCGACGGGCTGGTCCTCGGACCAGTCTCCACCGGCACGGGAGGCGCCGCCGTGGGAAACACCGACGCGAGGAGCAGCGGCGCGGGAAGCACCGGCGGGAAGGCCGGCGCCCCGAGCGGGGCGCCGGCTCCGCGGCTACGCGGCCCGCTCCCGTTCCGTCAGCCAGGTCCGGGCGGGTCGGCACACGAGCTTGCCGTCCACGGCCCTGCACCACGTCTGGTAGTCGGAGGAGTACAGGCGCTCGCCCAGCCAGTCGTAGGCGTCGCCGTCCGGGCGGGCCGACGGGGTCCGGGGCACGAAGTTGGCGGCGTCGTCGACGCTGCCGGTGCCGTCGTAGCGGGCGACCTCGGGGTACGGGTAGACGGGCCGGGTACGCGTCACGGTGCCGCCGGTGCTCTGGGACGCGACGATCCGGCCGGGCGCGGTGGCGCTCTCCGCCCAGGCCATCACCGGGGTGAGGACGTCGAAGGTGTTCGGTCCGTCACCGCCCCCGCAGTGGGCCACTCCCGGGAACATGTACAGCTTGGCGAACCGGTCGGCGGTCCTCGCCCCCATCGTGTCGCGCAGGGCGTCGTAGTAGGCCAGCGTGCCCTGCGGTGAGATGTGCTGGTCGTTCCAGCCGTGCCACAGGAGCAGCTTGCCGCCGCTCTTCTCGAAGGCGCCGAGGTCGGGGTCCAGGGCCGCCAGATAGCCGGAGGACTGGACGGTCTTCCAGAAGGACTCGACGGTGAAGTCGAGGTCCGAGAGCCGGAAGTCCGGGTCGGGGGCGTTCGGGTACGCGAGGTAGCGGGCGAAGGACGTCACGAAGTTCTCGCTCGCCACCGTCTCACCCTGCGCCTTCGGCACGAACAGGGTCCACTCGAGTTCCGAGCCCCACTCGTGGGAGATCGCGAGCTCCAGCCGGTGGCCCTGCGCGTCGGTGGCGCCGTCGTGCAGCCGCTGGACCACGGCGGCCTGCGCCGGGGTCAGGCACGTCGACGGGTCCTGACCGGACACGCACACCAGCGTCCCCGGGTCGAAGTCGCAGCGCCGCGGGTCGTCGAGCAGCCCGTCCGTCAGTCCGTCCAGCGCGTCGCAGGCCGCCAGCACGGCCCGGTGGATCAGGGGCAGCCTGTCGGCGAGGAGGATGTAGTCGCCGTCGGCGTCCCTGTTCGTCAGCACGTTCCAGGCGTGGTGGAAGGTGTTCTGGACGACCATGTTGTTCGCGGGCGCGCCGGCGGCGACGCCGTCGAAGTCGTCCGGGTAGCGCTGCGCCTCCATGAGCGCCTCACGGCCGCCGTCGGAGCAGCCGGTGAAGTACGCGTAGGCGGGACGCTTGCCGTAGAACCTCGTGATGACCGCCTTGGCCACCTGCGACGTGACGTGCACGCCCCGGTAGGCGAAGTCGATCTGCGCCTGCGGGTTGTCCAGCGCCCATGAGCCGTCGTTGCGGCCCTGGTGGCCCATGTCGGTCGTGGCACTCGCGACCGTGCCGTCCCGGACGACCGGACAGGCCGCCGCCTGGCCGTAGTTGATGGTGGCGCTACCGCACAGACCACCGCAGCCGGTCTGGACGTAGCGCTGCGTCCATCCGTCGACCGGCAGGCGCATGACAATGGTGTTCGCGGGGGCGACGGTCCCCCGCACCTCGCAGTAGGGGGCCGCGCCGGTCGTCACGACGGTCGCCGAGGAGATCGTGACGGGCGCGTCGGTGACGCCGTCCAGATCGAGGCCGGTCAGACCGGCGCAGTCCATCACGGGCCGCACCGCGGGCAGATCCGCCAGGCCGTCGGCCGTGACGGCGCGGTGCGACGCCTGCGCGCCGCTCGCGCTCGTGACCGGCACCAGGACGGCGGCGAGCATGGCCACCACCGCCACCCGGGCGGCGACAGCGGCCGGTCTCCTTCGACCTCGGGCGAAGGACCAACGCATGGGGTTCCCCTCTCGGTGCGGGCGCGCCACGGTCGACGGCCACCGAGCGGTCAGCGTGACCCACACCGAGGGGATCGTCAACAATTTCGACAACAATCAGCCACTCGCCATCGCTCGCCATCGCTGCCGCCGCCCGTGCCGAACCGGCGGGGGACGCGGAGGCACGATGTGCTCGAAATATCACAAGAGGGGATAATTCAATGAGCACGGTGGCGCTCGACCGGCGTCCTCCACTGACCAGGAACAGGCAGGTCGGACCATGTCGAAGAAACCACGTTCGTCCGAGCCGCCCCACGGCAAGGGGCCGAGCCGGCACGAGGGCACCGGGCAGCACGGCTGGTCGCCCGATGTGGACGAGACACGTCAGCAGGACAACCCGAGCGCCCACCGCTCCTTCCACGCCGCCGAGCACGCCGACGCGAAGGGACGTGGCCGGACCAGGTCCGCGGAGGAGACGAAGTCCGTTCCGGGGGACACGGTCAAGAGTCATGGTGGACGCGGCGAGGGGTACGCCGACGCGGACGAGAAGGGCCGGCGGGACACCGGCCCCAAGGGTCGCTCCCAGCGCCCCAGCGGCACCAGGAACGCGTCCGCCACCACCGGCGTGGACCCGCAGGACCCGCCGTCCGGACGGCGATCGGGCTGACGGCCCGCTCGGGGCGTGGACGGCCGGCTCCTCCACGCCCCCGGCGATCGCGTCACGGATCCCGGCGGCGCGCGCGACTGCGCGGGATCCGTGTCAGCAGATCCGCGTCAGCAGATCCGCGGCAGCTGCTCCCCGATCGGCAGATCGACCACCCGCGTTCCGCCCAGCCCGGTCCTGGCCACGACCATCCCGGGATGCTCCTCCACGGCCTCACCGATGACCACGGAGTCCGTGCCCAGCGGATGGGCCCGCATCGCCCCGAGAACGGCCTCGGCGTGTTCGCGCGGCACGAAGGCCACCAGCTTGCCCTCGTTGGCGATGTACATGGGGTCCAGGCCCAGGATGGCGCACGCGTTGGCCACGGCCGGCGGGACCGGGACGTCGCGTTCCCGGATGACCACCCCCGCGCCGGAGGCCGCCGCGATCTCGTTCAGCGCGGCCGCCAGACCGCCTCGGGTGGGATCGCGCAGCACGTGCAGATCCGGGGTGACGGCGAGCATGGCGTCGACCAGGCCGCCGAGCGCCGCACAGTCGCTCTTGATCTCGACCCCGAACTCCAGGCCCTCGCGCACGCTCATGACCGCCACCCCGTGGACGCCGATGGCGCCACTGACGATCACCACGTCGCCGGGGACGACCCGTTGCGGCCGCAGGTCCACACCCGCGGGGAGGACACCGATCCCCGCGGTGTTGAGGTAGATCCCGTCGCCGTGTCCGGCCTCCACCACCTTGGTGTCCCCGGTGGCCACCTCCACCCCGGCGGCACGCGCGGCCGCGCCCAGCGCCTCGGACACCCGCCGGACCACGTCCAGCTCGACGCCCTCCTCCAGGATGAATCCGCAGGAGAGGTAGGCGGCGCGGGCGCCGCTCATGGCGAGGTCGTTGACGGTGCCGTTGACCGCCAGGTCGCCGATGCTGCCGCCGGGGAAGAACAGCGGCCGCACCACGTAGGAGTCGGTGGAGAACGCCAGCCTGGCCCCGCCCACGGTCAGGACGGCGGAGTCGCCCAGCTGAGCGAGCACGTCACCGCCGAAGGCGGGCGCGAAGATCTGCTGGACCAGTTCGGCGGAGAGCACTCCCCCGCCGCCGTGGCCCATGACGACCCGGGGCCTCTCCCGCAGCGGCGCCGGACAGGTCCAGCCCTCGACGTCGAGGGCGGGGCCGGCGGCGGGCAGCTCGGTGATGTCAGACAACGGGGCTCGCCTCCCGGGTCTTGGCGGCCGGCATGTCCAGCCGCCGGTACAGGTAGTACGCGGCGCAGGCGCCCTCGCTGGAGACCATGGTGGCGCCCAGGGGGGTGCGGGGGGTGCACAGGGTGCCGAAGGCCTCGCACTCGTGCGGCTTGAGCAGCCCCTGCAGGACCTCGCCGCTGCGGCACTCGGCCGGCTCCTGTGTCCGGATCCCCTCGACCGCGAAGCGGTGCTCGGCGTCGTGGTCGCGGTACTTCGCCGACAACCGCCAGCCGCTGCCGGGGATCACGCCGATTCCGCGCCAGGCCCGGTCGGTGACCTCGAAGACGTCCTCCAGCATGGCCCGGGCGGCCGGGTTGCCCTCCGGGCGGACGGCACGGGCGTAGGCGTTGTCGACGGTGTGCTCGCCGCGTTCCAGCTGGCGGACGGCCCGGCGCACGCCCTCGAGGATGTCCAGCGGCTCGAAGCCCGTCACGACGATCGGGACGCGGAAGCGCTCCGCCAGTTCCGGATACTCCTCCACGCCCATCACGCTGCAGACATGCCCGGCCGCGAGGAAGCCCTGCACCCGGCAGCTCGGCGACGACATGATCGCCTCGATGGCCGGTGGCACCCGGACATGGGACACCAGCATGCTGAAGTTCCGGATGCCCAGCTTCCGGGCCTGGTGGACCGTCATGGCGTTGGGAGGAGCCGTCGTCTCGAAGCCGATGCCGAAGAACACCACCTCGCGGTCGGGGTTCTGCCGGGCGATCCGCAGCGCGTCGAGCGGCGAGTAGACGACCCGCACGTCGCCGCCCTCCCCGCGGACCTGGAACAGGTCCCGTCCGGTGCCCGGCACCCGCAGCATGTCCCCGAAGGAGCAGAAGATCACCTCCGGCCGGGAGGCGATCTCCAGCGCCTTGTCGATGACCTCCAGCGGGGTCACGCACACCGGACAGCCCGGACCGTGGATCAACTCCAGCTGCTCCGGCAGTAGTTGGTCGATGCCGTGCCGGATGATGCTGTGCGTCTGGCCGCCGCAGACCTCCATCAGCGCCCACGGCCTCGTCACCGTGGCGTGGATGTCGTCGAGCAGCCGACGGGCCAGCTCCGGATCCTGGAACTCGTCGATGTACTTCACCGGTTGTGCACCCCTTCCACCGGGTCCGTGCCCGCCTCCGCGGCGGCCATCTCCCAGGCGTCGCCGAACTCCTCCTGCAGCATGCCGAGTTCGGCGAAGAGTTCGAGCGTCTGGCGCGCCGACTCCTCGTCCAGCCGCTGAAGGGCGAAGCCGACGTGGACGATGGCGTACTCGCCGACCTGGAGGTCGGGCAGATACTCCAGGCACACCTCCTTGACCACACCGCCGAAGTCGACGGTGGCCATCCGGGTGCCGTCCCGGTCCTCGATGTCCAGCACTCTGCCGGGTACCGCCAGGCACATGAGCCTCTCCTCGCTGTGGATCACGCGTTGGTCAGTCGGTGGGAGTCGTCCGGGCGGCCACCATCAGCTGGCCCAGTGCCAGACCGCCGTCGCCCGGCGGCACCAGCCGGTGCCGCAGGACCGTGAAGCCGTCCTCGCGCAGGACTGCGGCGCAGGCCGAGGACAGCAGCGTGTTGGCGAACACGCCTCCCGTCAGGGCGACCGTGTCCAGGCCGTGCCGCTCTCGGGCCCGCACGCAGATCCGGTGCACCAGGCCGGTCACCGCCCGGTGGAAACGGGCCGCGACCAGCGCGGGTTCGACGCCCGCCCGCAGGTCGGCGACGATCGCGGCGAGGACGGGCGCCGGGTCGGCCCGTACCGCGTCGCCCTCGCGCGCGTGCCCGGGCGCGCACAGGTCGAAGGCGTAGGCGGCCCGGTCGTCGGGGGGCGCGCCGAGCGCCGCCCCCTCCAGTTCCACGGCGGCCTGTGCCTCGTATCCGGTGCGGTGACACACCCCGGCCAGGGAGGACACGGCGTCGAAGAGCCGCCCCATGCTGGAGGTGGGGACACAGTGCAGGCCGCGCTCCAACTGTGTCTCCAGCAGGCGTAGTTCGTCGGGAGGGCAGACGGCCGTGCAGGCGAGGTCGTCCGACCGGTCGATGCCGGCCGCCCTCAGATGGGCCAGCGCCATGCGGTACGGCCTGCGCACCGTGGCGTCGCCACCGGGCAGCGGCACGTACGCGAGGTGCCCGAACCGGCTGAAGCCGTCGTAGTCCGCGAGCAGGAACTCGCCGCCCCAGACGGCACCGTCGTCGCCGTGGCCCGTGCCGTCGAAGGCGACGCCGATCACCGGCCGGGTGCCGTCCAGCCCGTGCTCGGCCATCGCGGCGGCCACGTGCGCGTGATGGTGCTGGACGCGTACGACGGGCCGTGCCGCCGCGTGGCGGTCGGCCCACCGGGCGGAGCGGTAGCCGGGATGCCGGTCGGCCACCAGGATGGCGGGCCGTACGCCGGTGATGGACTCCAGTTGCGCCACCGCGCCCTTGAAGGCGCGCTGGGTGGCGAGGTCGTCCATGTCGCCGATGTGCGCGGACAGCCAGGCGCGCCGGCCCGCCCCCAGGCAGAAGGCGTTCTTCAGGTCGCCGCCGACGGCGAGGGCGGGGCGGACGGGCAGCGGGAGGGCGACCGGCAGCGGGGCGTAGCCGCGGGAGCGGCGGATCACCAGCGGCTCCCCGTCGCAGACGCGGACCACCGAGTCGTCGCAGGGGACGTGGATCGGCCGGTCGTGGGTGAGCCATGCGTCGGCCAGCGGGGCGAGCCGCTCCAGCGCCTCGGTGTCGTCGGTGACGATCGGTTCGCCGGACACGTTGCCGCTGGTCATGACGAGCAGTCGGGGACCCTCCGGGTCGCCGGGCAGGCCGAGCAGGAGATGGTGCAGGGGGGTGTACGGCAGCATCACGCCGAGGTCGGGGCTGCCGGGCGCGACGGACCCGGCGGGCCGCGGGGCACCGTCCGCGTACACCGGGTCCGGGCGCCGGCGCAGCAGCACGACGGGCCGGGCACCGCCCTCCAGCAGCTCCCGCTCCTCGGGGGCCGCCCGGACGAGGTGCTCGACGTCCGCCGTGCGCCGGGCCATGACGGCGAACGGCTTGTCCCCCCGCGCCTTGCGACGGCGCAGCCGGGCGACGGCCTCCTCGTTCGTGGCGTCACAGGCCAGGTGATAGCCGCCGAGTCCCTTGACGGCGAGGATCGCGCCGCCCGACAGCAGGGCGCGCGCCTCGGTGACCGGGTCCGTCCCCGGGAGGTCGTCGGACGACGGGTCGAACAGCCGCAGCCGCGGTCCGCAGGCCGGGCAGGCGACCGGCTGCGCGTGGAAGCGGCGGTCGGCCGGATCGGCGTACTCCCGGGCGCAGTCGGGGCACATGGCGAAGCCCGACATGGTGGTGTGGGCCCGGTCGTACGGCACGCCGGTGACGATCGTGAAACGCGGGCCGCAGTGCGTGCAGTTGACGAAGGGGTGGCGGTAGCGCCGGTCCGCCGGGTCGGCCAGCTCGGCGAGGCAGTCGGCGCAGGTGGCGCAGTCCGGGGAGACCAGGGTGCGGGCCGGTCCGCCCGTCCGGGAGGTGAGGATGGTGAACGCGGTGCCGCCCACGGGCGCCATCTCGCGGTGGCGGACGGACTCGACGCGGGCCAGCGGGGGCGCCTGGACGGCGATCCGGTCGCAGAACCGGGCCACGGCCGAGGCGGCGCCCTCGACCTCCACGACGACGCCCTCCGGCGTGTTGGTCACGTGTCCGGCCAGGGCGAGTTCGGTGGCGAGGCCGTACAGGTAGGGCCGGAAACCCACGCCCTGCACCACTCCCCGCACGGTGACCCGGCGGCGCAGCGGCGGTTCGTCCGCGGTGACGCCCGGCGGAGGCGGAGCGCTCATGCGGGGGTGGGGGCGAGGTCGCCGTCGGCCTCGTCGGCGTGGGTGTGCGGGTGGGGATGGGGGTGCGCGTGGCCGTGACCGGGGTGGGGTCGGCCGGCCATCACCGGTGTGTGCGGGGGCGCGCCCTCCGCGGCGGCCAGCGCCCGGTCGAGCAGCGCGCCCACGCCCTTCCCGCGGCGCGCCGAGGTCAGGACCACCTCGACGCCCGGGTTGACCTGCTGCACGTTCGCGCGGAAGGCGATCTCGTCGAACTCCACGGCCTCCGCGAGGTCGATCTTGGTGACGACGACCAGGTGGGCGAGGCCGAACGCGGTGGGGTACTTGAGCGGCTTGTCCTCGCCCTCCGTCACCGAGGCGAGGACGACCCGCAGGGTCTCCCCCAGGTCGTAGCCGGCGGGGCAGACCAGATTGCCGACGTTCTCCACGAACAGCAGCCGGGTGCCGTCGGGTAGCCACCCGTCCAGGTGCCCGGCGAGCATCCCCGCCTCCAGATGGCACAGTCCGTCGGTGAGGACCTGCTTGACCGGGGCCCCCGACCGTGCCAGCCGGATCGCGTCGTTCTCGGTGGCGAGATCGGCGGTCAGCGCCGCGACCGGCACGGCCCGCTCGCGTGCCCGCAGCAGTTCGCTCTCCAGCAGGGCGGTCTTGCCGCTGCCCGGACTGGACAGCAGGTTGACGACCGTGGTGCCGTGCGCCGCGAGGCGGGTGCGCAGCGTGTGGGCGCTCGCGTCGTTCTTCGCGAGCACGGCCTGGCGCAGGTCGACGACACGGCACATGGTTCAGCACTCCTCGGAGATCGGTTCACGGGTGGGCGTGGGGTCGCCGGTCTCCCACTGCACGGCGGCGATCCGCAGTTCCCGGCCCGCGAGCAGATCGGTGGTCGTCCCGTCGCAGACGGGGCAGGTCAGGCGGGGCGGCATGCCGACGGCCCACTCGTGGGCGCACGGTGTGCAGCGGGCCAGCCCCGGCACGGCCTCGGTGACCAGTTCGGCGCCTTCCAGAAGGGTTCCGGCGCAGACCAGTTCGAAGCAGAAGGCGAGCGAGTCGGGTACGACGCCGGCCAGTTCGCCGACCTGGAGCCGTACCGATCGCACCGCCGTGACATCGCCGGCCCGCTCGGCGGCCTCGGCCACCTGGTCGACGACGGCCAGCGCGACGGACATCTCGTGCATGGGTCTCCGTCCTTGTCGCGGCCTGCCTGCGGTCGGCCTTCATTAGAGGCGCGCGCACCGGGCCGCGCGGCCCGGCACGCCGTCACCGGCCGCCGGGTACGCCGTTCGACGCAACCGCGCGGCGCACCGGCGGCGGCCGTGGTTCACATACGTCGGATGCGCAGGTAGCGCCGCACGTCGGGAAAGACCTCGGCGCCGATGGCGACCAGGGCCGCGAAGGCCGCTCCGCCGATGATCATCTTCTTCATCCCGTCTCTCCTCATGTCGAGATCCCGTCGGCCGTGGCCCGCGGCGCGGACTCTCCCGGCTTCCCGTTCCCCAGCAGCTCTTCGATCAGCCGGACGGCCTCCGGTACGGCGTCGGACACCGGCGGGCTGAGGCCGATCCCCTCGTCCACCGTGGCCGGTTCGCAACCGACGACCAGGACGCGCCGCGGCGGCTCGCCGCCGGTCCCGGCGCACAGGGTGCCCAGCAGCGCCAGGACGGTGTCGGGGGTCATCCGGTGGCCGTCCAGGGCGGGCGTGCCGGGCGGCGGGTCCGCGCCACCGGCGTCGTGTTCGATCACGTACAGCGTGCCGGGGGCTTCGCCGCGCGCGGTGGCGTCCACCAGGACGAGGGTGTCGTAGCCGTCCAGGAGCTGGTAGGCGAGATGCACCCCGCGCACTCCGATGTCCACGACCTCGACGTGTCCGGGCAGCTCGCGCTCGGCGAGCCGGCGGGCGGTCTCCACGCCGAAACCGTCGTCCGTGAGGAAGATGTTGCCGATGCCCGCCACGAGCGTCCGCGGAGCTGCCGGCGCGGGAAGGTTCATGCGTCGTCCTCCGCCACGGTGACCTCGTCGGGCTGGAAGTACAGGAACCGGCCCTGCTCGCGGCGGATGTCGGCGCCCGGGTCACCGTCGACCGTGACCGCCAGGTGCACGCCGCCGTCGACGTCGTGCAGCACCGCCTCGACCGTCGCGGTGCGCCCGCGCAGGAAGATGTCCTGCGCGTCGGTGCGCCGCAGGCCGGGGCGCAGCTCGACGCGGCTGCCCTTGGCCACCGGGCGGCCGTCCACGAGCACCTGGTCCTGCGTCGGGTCGAAGCCCGCCTCGCTCGCGGGGTCCCACCAGGGGGTGTCCGGGCGCTGCACCCCGTACTCGTCGGGAAAGCCGCCGTCCGCGGCGACGGGGGGCGGGCCGGTCGCCTCGCGCAGACTGCGCACCGCCCCGTGCAGCCGCTCCCGGACCTCGGCCGGCATCGAGTCCGCCAGCTCGATCACGGCGGCCGCCCGCTCGTCGGTGCCGCGGGCCTCGCGTTTCTCCTCGTCGGTGAGAGCCGCGGTGCGCAGCGCGAGGATCTCGTCGATCTCGGTGGCGTCGTAGAGCGCGCCGGGGCTCTCCGGCGCGATGGCCGGATGGTCCTCCAGGATGATCGGGGAGGACAGCACGAGGTCGGCCGTGCCCGCCTCGCCGGCGAGCACGGGCCAGGTGTGCAGGTTGCGGCAGGCGGCGACCGCGCCCTTCGCCCACTCGGGGGGATCGGTCATCGACAGGAACGAGCCGGCGCTGAGGGCCATGAGGAGGTGGGTGGCCACCAGGGAGTGCGGCAGTGCCGCGTCCCGGCCGGCGTCGCGGGCCTCGGACGGTGTCCAGTCACTGGTGTTCTCGACGACGGCGGTCAGCCGCAGGGCCCGGTAGGGGCCGTCGAGCTCGCGGGCGGACAGCCGGATCGTCCCGCTGATCTCCTCGCACCGCCGCAGGAGCCGGCCGACGGTGCGGCCGTCCGCGTCGAGGACGGGCTCGACGTCCTCGCGGGCGGGGCGCCGGAAGGGATGGGTGACGCCGTCGCCGAGGAGTTCGTCCACCGGGGCGACCACCTCGACCCGCTCCTCGCCGCCCTCGTCCCAGGGCACCAGCACCCGGTCGTCGAGGCGGAGTTCGGCGACCGTCTCGAAGCCGCCGTCCGGACGTGCCCGCTGCACGGTGCGCCGTCGGGCGTGCAGGAAGCGCACCTCGACGGAGAGGGTCGCGCCCGCCTTCGGTTCCATCAGGCATTCGGTGTGCTGGAAGTCGTGCTCCTCGCACTCGGCGCCCCAGCCGGGCGGCACCAGCACCCCGAACTGCCAGCGCAGCCGGTTCTTGGCCGCCGAGGCACGGTACGGGTAGAGCACATAGCCCTCGAAGAGGACGGCGTCGGCCACCTGCCGGGCGAGGGCGAACCGCTCCTCCGTCTCGGAGGCGAACGCGGTCACGGTCACGGATCCGTCCTTCCGGTGGTGCCGGTGAGCGCGCGCAGCGGGTCGCGCCGGGGCGGGTCCGCGTCGCCGCTGTCGTCGAGCAGGGCCTTGAGGGTGGCGTCCCAGGAGGGCAGCGCGTGCCGGGACCGGTAGGCGAGGAGGGCGGCCATGGTGTCGCGCGGCAGCCGGAGCCAGCCGCATCCGGGGAAGTGCTGCTCGACCATCTCCCGCCAGGTCGCGACCGGCATCCGGAAGGCCGCCTCCCGGTCCCACGGCACCGGCTCGACCCGGAAACCGCCTTCGCCGGTGAACGCCGTTCCGGAGAACAGCATCAGCAGCGGGACCTCGCCGGTGGTGAGGGCGTCCAGGTAGCGGGTCGCCGCGATGTCCATGTCGTAGGTGCACGGGACGACGAGGTCGGTCTCGGTCTCTCCGGTGAAGCCGGGGACCATGTGCGAGATCTGCGCGAACTGCACCGGCTGGAGGGTGCTGCCCCAGCGGGAGCGCTCGCCGAAGAGATCGGCCAGCCCGTCGGCCTCGGCGGACTCGTAGCCGCGGCGGGCGGGTTCGATGCGGATCTGGCAGCGCAGCGCGAGGGCGTGCACCCGCGCCGCGTCGGCGGCGGTGACGCGCAGCCGGAAGACGAGGGTGGGTCCGGCGGCGTAGCGGTCGGCGCGGACGCCGGTGCAGGCGAAGGAGAACTCCGTCATGGCCGCGGCTCCTCGTCCACCGGCCGGGCGCGTCGCGCGACGTCCGCGAAGAACGCGTCCAGTGCCGCCCGGGCCTCGGCCCCGCCGTCGAAGCCCTGCCACAACAGGCGCATACGGCCTACCAGTTCGTAGCAGATGTCGATCGGTACGAGGTGGCACTCGAAGCGGCCTTCGGTGCGGCGCAGCAGCAGTGCCTCCACGTCGGGTTCGAGCAGTGCGGCGAGGCGGCTGCCGCCCAGGACCGCCGTCCAGGTGGCCGGTTCGAGTTCGCTCTCGGTGGCTCCGGCCGGGCTCGGGTAGAGGGCGACCAGCCGGTCGAGCGCCGCGTTGCGGAAGAGGAAGGCGACGCCGACCGGGATCTGCAACGCCTCCCACGCGCTCTCGTCGAGACGATGTCCGGGGTCGGTGAGGTAGCGGGCCGGGACCGTGCGGAAGCGGCCCGCGGCGGCGCCCTGCTGCTGCATCAGCAGGGCGCAGGCGGCACAGGCGCAGACGAGGGCGCGTTTCTCGGTGTCGACCAGATGGCGGTGGTCCGCCTCGACCGGCACGGCGCACAGTTCGCACCGTTCGGGCCGCGGAGGTCGCTCGGTGAGGAACCTGCGCAGGCCGGGTGTGCGCGTCGCCGGGGACGCCGTCATCGGGCGCCCGTCGGTGCCGTGCCGATCTGGAGGAGCGTGGGCCCCGGCGGCGCGGTCTGTACGTCGACCGAGCCGACCTCCGGCGCGAAGCAGGCGAGGGCGGCGCGCGCGGCCTCCCGGGCGCTGTCGCCGGACCCACACCCGCAGCCGCCGGCCTCCCGGGCCCGCAGCGTCAGGGCGCCGCTCTCCTCGTCGAAGTCCACGAAGTCCAGGGCGTGTTCCCGGACGCTGTCGAGGGCCCGGGCGATGCGGGTGTCGCGGTCCTCGGGGTGCAGGTCGTGCAGGACGAGAAGGCTCGCGACGAGTTCGTCGCCGAGCAGACCCACCAGCGGGTCGCCGCCCGGGGCGGCGGACAGCAGCTGCAGGACGCGGGCCAGACCGGAGCCGTAGAAGTCCATGAGGGAGCGGACGAGTTCCTCGGCCGCCTCGGCGGCGGCCGGGTCGCCGCTCGCGGCCAGCCGGTCCAGCACTTCCTCGACCCGGCGGCCGGTCTGTTCCGCGTCGACGGGCCGCGCCGCCGTGGGCGCGCTCATCCGCCCAGTCCGCTCAGGCCGGTGGGCACGTGCATGGACTTCACCGTCTTGCCGCCACCGACGTACATGTGGACACCGCAGGGCAGACAGGGGTCGAAGCTGCGGACGGCGCGCATGATGTCGATGCCCTTGAAGTTCTCCGGGGTGTTCTCCTCGAAGATGGGGGTGTTCTGCACGGCGTCCTCGTACGGGCCGGGGGTGCCGAAGGTGTCCCTGGTGCTGGCGTTCCACGGGGTGGGCGGGTACGGGTGGTAGTTGGCGATCTTGCCGTCGCGGATCACCATGTGGTGGGAGAGGACGCCGCGGACCGCCTCGGTGAAGCCGACGCCGAGACCCTCGTCCGGGACCTCGAACTTCTCCCAGGTCTGGGTGCGTCCGGCACGGACCTCCTCAAGGCCCTTCTCCGCGCAGTGCAGGGCGACGGCGGCGGCGTACGCCTGGAAGTAGGTGCGCGCGCGGTTGCGCTCCAGCGCGTTGGACCACTTCGGGATCTTCCACTCGAAGCTGGTCTCCGGCTTGGTCATGGTGCGCGGCAGGTTGATGACCACGCTGTGCCCGGTGGCCTTGACGTACCCGATGTCGACGAGCCCGGAGAGCGCCGTGGACCACAGGCGGGCGATGGGGCCGCCGCCGGTGTCCAGGGCGAGGTGGTCCTTGCCGTCGAACCAGCGCGGGGACATGACCCAGCTGTACTTGTCGTCGAAGTCCCGCTTCTGCGGGGCGGGGATGGTGTGCTGGTTCCACGGGTGGCGCGGGTCCACCGGGTTGCCGAGCGGGTCGTGGGTGACGAACTGCTCCTGGCCCTGCCAGTCCTCGTAGTAGGAGCTGCCCAGCAGGATGCGGATGCCGAGGTTGATGTCGGTGAGGTCGTTGGTGACGAGCTTGCCGTCCACGACGACACCGGGCGTGACGAACATCCGCCGGCCCCAGTCGGACATGTTGGCGTAGGTGAAGTCGCAGTACTCGGGGTCGTTGAGCGCGCCCCAGCAGCCGAGCAGCACCCGGCGGCGGCCCACTTCCTCGTAGCCCGGCAGCGCCTCGTAGAAGAAGTCGAAGAGGTCGTCGTGCAGCGGCACGACCCGCTTCATGAACTCGACGTAGCGCATCAGGCGGCTGAGGTAGTCCGTGAAGAGCTGCACGGAGGCGATGGTGCCGACACCGCCCGGGTAGAGCGTGGAGGGGTGCACATGGCGGCCCTCCATCAGGCAGAACATCTCGCGCGTGTACCGGCTGACCTGGAGGGCTTCGCGGTAGAACTCCCCTTCGAGGGGGTTCAGCGAGCGCATGATGTCGGCGATGGTGCGGTAGCCGTGCTCGGCCGCGTGCGGGGCCTCGGTGCGTTCGGCGAGTTCGAGGACGCCCGGGTTGGTCTCCTTGACCATCTTCTCGCAGTAGTCGACCCCCACCAGGTTCTCCTGGAAGATGTTGTGGTCGAACATGTACTCCGCGGACTCGCCGAGGTTGATGATCCACTCACCGAGGTGCGGGGGCTTCACGCCGTACGCCATGTTCTGCGCGTACACCGAGCAGGTGGCGTGGTTGTCGCCGCAGATCCCGCAGATGCGGCTGGTGATGAAGTGCGCGTCGCGGGGGTCCTTGCCGCGCATGAAGACGCTGTAGCCGCGGAAGACCGACGAGGTGCTGTAGCACTCCGCGACCCGCTTCTGCTTGAAGTCGATCTTCGTGTGGATGCCGAGGGAGCCCACGATCCGGGTGATCGGGTCCCAGGCCATCTCCACCAGGCCGCTGCCGTCTCCGGCCGCCTTCGTCCTTGCCATCGTCTTTGCCGTGCCCTTCGTTGCGCGGGGTTCGGGTGGGGGGTGCGCGAAGCAGAAGCGGGTCACTCGTGGTGGGGCGTCACCAGGGAGGCCGGTAGCCGGTGGTGATCTTCTCTCCGGTGCGGCGCCACTTGGGCTCCTGGTCCACCGTCCTCGCCGTGATCGAGCGCAGCTTGCGGACGACGGCTCCGTAGGCGCCGCTGGCCGTGCTGGAGAGCTTGGCTCCGGGCGGCTCGTCCATGAACGGCATGAACTTGTCGGGGAACCCGGGCATGGTGCAGGCGATGCAGATGCCGCCGACGTTCGGACAGCCGCCGATGCCGTTCATCCACCCGCGCTTGGGCACGTTGCACTTGACCACCGGACCCCAGCAGCCCAGCTTGACCAGGCACTTCGGCGAGTCGTACGACAGGGCGAACTCACCCTGCTCGTAGTAGCCCGCCCGGTCGCAGCCCTCGTGGACGGTGGCCCCGAACAGCCAGGTGGGGCGCAGCTTGTCGTCCAGCGGGATCATCGGGGCGGCGCCGGTCGCCTGGTAGAGCAGGTACGTGAGCGTCTCGGAGAAGTTGTCGGGCTGGATCGGACAGCCGGGGACGCACACGATGGGGATGCCGGCCTGGGACTTCCAGTCCCAGCCGAGATAGTCCGGCAGGCCCATGGCGCCGGTCGGGTTGCCCGCCATGGCGTGGATACCGCCGTAGGTGGCGCAGGTGCCGATGGCGACGACCGCCAGCGCCTTGGGGGCGAGCCGGTCGATCCACTCGCTGGTGGTGATCGGCTGGCCGGTCTCGGGGTTGTCGCCGAAGCCGCACCAGTAGCCCTCGGGCTTGATCGCCTCGTTGGGGATGGAGCCCTCGACGACCAGCACGAACGGGTCGATCTCGCCCCGCTCGCCCTTGAAGAACCACTCGATGAACGTGTCCGCGCCGCCGACCGGACCGCACTCGAAGTCGATCAGCGGCCAGTGGACGGCGATCTTCGGCAGCCCCGGCAGCGCGCCGAGCACGATCTCCTCGATGCTGGGCTGCATCGCCGCCGTCAGGGCGACCGAGTCGCCGTCGCAGCTCAGCCCCGCGTTGATCCAGAGAATGTGGATCGTGGGTGTCTCGTCGGCGGGTGCAGCGCCGACCGTCTTCGTCGTCGCCTCAGTCATGGGACCGCCTCCTGGGGAGGTGAGGAATGAAAGCCCCGTTTCGGGACTTTCCGCGTTCATCGAATTCTTGGTATCAGCCGACGGGCCGCGACGGGATGCCATGGGGGGCCGTTCCGGTGAATTCGGCGGCAGACGGGCCCGGACCGGTTTGAGAAGCGGCGAGGTGCGCCGGGGTGCCCGCGGGGCGTTCCTTGTGGACGAACGCCCGGCGCAGCGCGTGGTACGGGGCCTCCGGGTCGTCGAAGGTCCGCCGCATCCGGGCGAGCTCCCGCTCCCGGTAGGCGGGCAGGGTCTCGCTCTCCCGCCGCTCCCGCTCCGTCTTCTTCGCGGCGATCCGGGTCCCCGTCGACGGCAGGGCGGCCAGGTGCGCGGCCAGGTGGCCGACCTCCGCCGCGAAGGCTCCCGGGCCGGCGTCCACCACCCGGTCGACGAGCCCGAGGTCCTGGGCGCTCGCCGCGCTCACCGGCAGCGCCTCCCGTACGAGGCGTTGGGCCACCGCCGGGCCCACCCTGCGGGGCAGGGTGTAGGTCCAGTACTCCGAGCCGTACAGGCCCATCAGGCGGTAGTGCGGGTTCAGCACGGCGCCCGAGCGGCACCACACCTCGTCCGCCGCCAGGGCGAGCATCACCCCGCCCGCCGCGGCGTTGCCGGCGACCGCCGCGACCACCAGCCGGCCGGTCGTCGTCAGGACCGCCTCGACCAGGTCGTCGATGGCGTTGATGTTCGCCCAGGACTCGGCCGCGGGGTCGTCGGCGGCCTCGATGACGTTGAGGTGGATCCCGTTGGAGAAGAAGTCCCGCTCGCCGCCCAGCACCAGCACCGACGTGGGCCGCGCGCACGCCTCCCGGTAGGCGTCCAGCAGCCGGCGGCACTGCCCGGTGCTCATGGCGCCGCCGGGGAAGGAGAACGAGAGGAAGCCGACGTCGCCGCTCTCCCGGTAGCGGATGTCCGTCCAGGTCGCCTCCGGCGCCTCGGGCAGGGTCGGCAGCAGATCGCCGAGGGCCGGGACGGCGGGCAGCTTGTAGGTCGGCGGCTGCCCGGGGAGCCGCCGGGGGCGCAGCTCGGGGATCCACACGGCGCCGTCCCTGGTGGCCCGGCAGACCGCTCCGGCCCGGGTCGCCAGCAGTTCGCCCGGACGGCCGCGCAACACGGTCTCGGGGTGGCCGCCGTGCAGATACCACTCACCGCCGAGCAGCGTGTCCAGCACACCGGGCTGCGAGTCCGCCGCCCGCAGCTTGCGCAGGACGGTCGCGGTCGTGTCCTCGGCCCAGTCGATCCGCCGGACGCTCTGGTCGAGGTAGGGCCGCGGGCGCAGGCGGGCGTCGGCGGCGCCGGCCGTGTCCTGTCTGAACGGCACATGGGTTCCCCCGGCGAAGCGCTCCACGGCCAGCAGGACCGCCTCGAGCGCGGCGTCGGCGACCTCGCCCCGGTACAGCTCGCTCTTCGGCACCTCGGGCAGCCGACAGGGCACACAGGCCCACACATCACCGGCGTCCATCTCCCCGTCGGCCTGGAGGACGGTGACACCCCACTCGTCGATCCCCTCGTGGATCGCCCAGTCCAGGGAGGACGGTCCACGGTCGCCCACGGGCCCCGGGTGGACGACGAGACACGGGTACGCCGCCCAGACCTCCTCGGGGATCACCGACTTCAGCATCGGCGCCACGACGAGCTGCGGTGTGTGCCGTCGTACGGCGTCCGGCAGCGAGCCTCCCGGCAGGGCGAGTTCCACCGCCACCCGGTGGCCGCGGTCGCGCAGCTCGGCATGGACACGCTGGGTGAGACTGTTGAACGCGCTGGCTAGGAGCAGGATGTGCACGGCTGCCTCCGGGCGGGACGAACGGCAGGCAGAAATGGCCGCCGCCGCGATCCTCGGCCCGGGCGGCCCGCCGCCCTCGACGACAGGCGGTCGGATCATCCCAAATCATCCGAAAGCGGGCACGCATCCGCCGTCCGGCGCCTCCCGCCGGCCCTCATCCCACACACGGCCCTGCCCCACCCGGCGGTGCCGGTACCCCGGCGTCCCGGGTCGGCCGCCGGAGGGGATCACCGTCGCCGCAGGCCGCTGGTGATGCGTTCCCACGGAGAGCGGGTGGCGCCGAAATGGGTCTCGTGCGCCCAGATGTGGGTGCACGACCGGCACTGGAGATGGAGCAGACTGCCCGCGTTGGAGAGCAGGTAGCGCCAGTGCTCGGAGCAGGAGCGGCCCTGCTCGCAGGTGGCGCAGCCACGACGGTCGTCGCAGTTGGGGCAGGGCACCCAGGCCCGGCGCCCGATGTCGGCCTGGGGGTCAAGCGGCAGCATGGCCACCCCCTCGGCGCGGCAGCACGCCGGCCGCGACCAGCTCCTCGTACATACGCTGCTGCTCCGCGTCGAGGCCGGAGTACAGCAGCGCGTACGCCGCCTCCTCGTCGCGCAGCGCGGTGACCGGGTCCCATTCGGGGCCGAGAGCGTCCAGGACATGGGCGCGCCGGAGCATTTCGTGGGCGGTCAGGTCGATGGTCAGCTCGGCCGAGGGGTGGGCGTCGGGCCGGTCCGCGGTGGGCCGGCCCGCCGCGCCGGATTCGTCCGGCTCGTCAGGAAGGGCGCGATCATGGGGGGACATGTGACCGAACGTAGGTAAGCCTTCCTCGCCGGGACAAGAGCAGGTGGGAGAAGTCACAGCCGTCGGCGTCCGTCCCGCCCCGGGTGGGGCGGACGCACGGCGGTGTTCGGGTCGTGCCATCGCCCCCGGGGATCGACGTGATCCCGGCGCAAGCGGGTGCGAACGGGCGGCGAACGGTGTACGAAGCCCAGGTGTCCGCGCTGCCGCAGGAACCCGTACGGCCTGGAGAGGCCGAGGTCACAGGGGGCAAGCGGCCAAGGTCACAGCCCTGCCCTCTGCTGCCGCTCGGCCCGTCTGGCCTAGCATCCGAGCATGACGGTCCTGCCCGACGACGGGCTTTCGCTGGCCGCCGAGTTCCCTGACGCGACCCATGAGCAGTGGCAACGCCTCGTGGCGGGTGTGCTGCGCAAGTCGGGCAGGGACGTCTCGGACGCGGCAGCCGAGGAGGCCCTGTCCACCGCGCTGGAGGACGGGCTCCACCTCCGGCCCCTGTACAGCGCGCACGACTCCGCACCCGACCCCGGCCTGCCCGGTTTCGCGCCGTTCGTCCGCGGCGGCCGGGCGGAGGGGAACTCCGTCGGCGGCTGGGACGTGCGACAGCAGCACACGGCCGACGGCGCGGTCCTCGCCGATCTGGAGAACGGCGTCACGTCGCTGTGGCTGGTCCTCGGCGAGGGCGGCATCCCGGTCGCCTCGCTCGGCCGGGTCCTCGACGGCGTCTATCTCGACCTGGCGCCCGTCGTCCTGGACGCCGGAAGTGACGTCGAGTCCGCCGCGCAGGAGTTGCTGCGGCTCTACGAGGAGCGGGGCGTCGCCAGGGAGGCGGCGCGCGGCAACCTCGGTGCCGACCCGCTGGGCCACGAGGCCCGTACCGGCCGGGCTCACGACTTCGCGCCCGTGGCCGGTCTCGCGCGCCGGTGCGCCGAGGCCTATCCGGGGCTGCGGGCGTTGACGGTGGACGCACTGCCGTATCACGAGGCCGGGGGTTCGGCCGCGCAGGAGCTGGGCTGTTCGATGGCGACCGCGGTGGCGTATCTGCGGGAGCTCACCGAGTCGGGCCTGCCGGTGGAACACGCCTGCGCCCAGCTGGAGTTCCGGTACGCGGCCACCGCCGACCAGTTCCTGACCGTGGCCAAGCTGCGGGCGGCGCGCCGGCTGTGGGCGCGGGTCACCGAGGTCTGCGGGACCGCGGTCGGACAGGTGCAGCACGCCGTGACCTCGCCGGTGATGATGGCCCGGCGCGACCCCTGGGTGAACATGCTCCGCACGACCGTCGCCACGCTGGCGGCCGGGGTGGGCGGCGCCGACGCGGTGACCGTGCTGCCCTTCGACCACGCGCTCGGCCTGCCCGACGCCTTCGCGCGGCGCATCGCCCGCAACACGTCCACGATCCTCATCGAGGAGTCGTACCTGTCCCGGGTCGTCGATCCGGCCGGCGGCTCCTGGTACGTGGAGCGGCTCACCGACGAACTCGCCCATGCGGGCTGGGAGTTCTTCCAGGAGATCGAGCGGACGGGCGGCCAGGCGGCCGCGCTGCGCTCGGGCCGGATCGGCCAGGACCTGGCGGCGACCTGGGAGGCCCGCAGCGCGAAGCTGGCCAAGCGGCGCGAGCCCGTCACCGGTGTCAGCGAGTTCCCGGACCTCGGCGAGCGCCCGGTGGAGCGGACGCCCGCGCCCGCGCCCCGCTCCGGCGGACTGCCCCGGGTACGGCGTGACGAGTCGTACGAGAGGCTGCGCGCCCGGTCCGACGCCCACCTGGCGGCGACCGGATCCCGCCCGCGGGTCTATCTGGCCGCCCTCGGCCCCGCCGCCGCGCACACCGCCCGCCTCGGCTTCGCGGCGAACCTGTTCCGGGCCGGCGGCATCGAGCCCGTCACGGAAGGCTCCTTCGCGGACAGTGGCGCCACCGAGGCCGTCCTCTGCTCCAGCGACGCCCTGTACGAGGAGCAGGCGGCGACCCTGGCCCGCGAGCTCAAGGACGCGGGTGCCTCGCACGTGTTCCTGGCGGGCCGCCCGGGGCAGTACCCGGGAGTCGACGCGTACGTCTTCGCGGGCTGCGACGCCGTCGCCGTGCTCTCCGCCGCCCTCGACCGCATGGGAGTGTCCTGATGGGAATCCCCGACTTCTCCGGGATCGAACTGGGGACCCCGGCCGCCGACGGCGGCGCCGACGAGTGGCGTACGGCCGTCAAGCAGGCCACCGGCGGTGACGAGCCGCTCTGGGAGACACCGGAGGGCATCGCGGTCAAGCCGCTGTACACGGGCCGCGACCTGGAGGGCCTGGACTTCCTGGGCACCTACCCGGGCATCGCCCCGTATCTGCGCGGCCCGTACCCGACGATGTACGTCAACCAGCCCTGGACGATCCGCCAGTACGCGGGTTTCTCGACCGCCGAGGAGTCCAACGCCTTCTACCGGCGCAACCTGGCGGCCGGCCAGAAGGGCCTGTCGGTCGCCTTCGACCTGCCCACCCACCGCGGCTACGACAGCGACCACCCGCGCGTGACCGGCGACGTCGGCATGGCAGGCGTGGCCATCGACTCCATCCTCGACATGCGCCAGCTCTTCGACGGCATCCCGCTCGACAAGATGACCGTGTCGATGACGATGAACGGCGCCGTGCTGCCGGTCCTCGCGCTCTACATCGTGGCCGCCGAGGAACAGGGTGTGCCGGCCGAGAAGCTGGCCGGGACCATCCAGAACGACATCCTCAAAGAGTTCATGGTCCGCAACACCTACATCTACCCGCCGAAGCCGTCGATGCGGATCATCTCCGACATCTTCGCCTACACCTCGCAGCGGATGCCCCGCTACAACTCCATCTCGATCTCCGGCTATCACATCCAGGAGGCGGGTGCGACGGCCGATCTGGAGCTGGCGTACACGCTCGCGGACGGCGTGGAGTACATCCGGGCGGGTCGTGAAGTGGGCCTGGACGTGGACGCGTTCGCGCCGCGGCTGTCGTTCTTCTGGGCGATCGGCATGAACTTCTTCATGGAGATCGCCAAGCTGCGCGCGGCCCGCCTGCTGTGGGCGAAGCTGGTGCGGCAGTTCGACCCGCAGAACCCCAAGTCGCTTTCCCTGCGTACCCATTCACAGACCTCCGGCTGGTCCCTGACCGCGCAGGACGTGTTCAACAACGTGACGCGTACGGCCGTGGAGGCCATGGCCGCGACGCAGGGCCACACGCAGTCGCTGCACACCAACGCCCTGGACGAGGCGCTCGCGCTGCCCACCGACTTCTCGGCGCGCATCGCCCGCAACACCCAGCTGCTGATCCAGCAGGAGTCCGGCACGACCCGGGTGATCGACCCGTGGGGCGGCAGCGCGTACGTCGAGAAGCTGACGTACGACCTCGCCCGCCGCGCCTGGCAGCACATCCAGGAGGTGGAGGCGGCCGGGGGCATGGCCAAGGCGATCGACGCCGGTATCCCCAAGCTGCGCATCGAGGAGGCGGCCGCCCGCACCCAGGCCCGCATCGACTCCGGACGCCAGCCGGTGATCGGTGTCAACAAGTACCGCGTCGAGACCGACGAACAGATCGACGTCCTCAAGGTCGACAACTCCTCGGTGCGCGCCCAGCAGATCGCCAAGCTGCGGCGTCTGCGCGCGGAACGCGACGAGACCGCCTGCCAGGACTCGCTGGACGCGCTCACCCGCGCCGCCGCCGGCGAAGGCAACCTGCTGGAACTGGCGGTGAACGCGGCCCGCGCGATGGCCACCGTCGGGGAGATCTCCGACGCCCTGGAGAAGGTGTACGGGCGCCACGCGAGCCAGATCCGTACCATCTCGGGCGTGTACCGCAACGAAGCCGGGGAGTCGCCGTCCGTGGAACGCACCCGCACCCTGGTGGACGCCTTCGAGGAGGCCGAAGGCCGCCGCCCGCGCATCCTGGTCGCGAAGATGGGCCAGGACGGCCACGACCGCGGCCAGAAGGTGATCGCCACCGCCTTCGCCGATCTCGGCTTCGACGTCGACGTCGGCCCGCTCTTCCAGACCCCGGGCGAAGTGGCCCGTCAGGCCGTCGAGGCGGACGTGCACATCGTCGGCGTCTCGTCGCTGGCCGCCGGACACCTCACCCTCGTACCGGCGCTGCGCGAGCAGCTCGCCGAGGAGGGTCGCGAGGACATCATGATCGTGGTCGGCGGGGTGATCCCGCCCCAGGACGTGCCGACGCTCCTGGAGATGGGCGCGGCGGCCGTCTTCCCGCCCGGCACGGTGATCCCCGACGCGGCGTACGACCTGGTCGAACGCCTGTCGGCCGGCCTCGGGCACGAACTGTAAGCCCCATGGCCATCGACCTCGACACGTATGTGAAGGGTGTACTCGACGGCAAGCGGGCCCTGGTGGCCCGTGCGATCACGCTGGTCGAGTCCACCAGGCCCGCTCACCGCGCGCTGGCCCAGGGGCTGCTGACCGAGCTGCTCCCGCACAGCGGGCGGGCGCGGCGGATCGGCGTCAGCGGGGTGCCGGGTGTGGGCAAGTCGACGTTCATCGACGCGTTCGGCACCATGCTGACCGCACTGGGCCACCGGGTCGCGGTGCTCGCCGTGGACCCGTCCTCCAGCCGGACCGGCGGCTCCATCCTCGGCGACAAGACGCGGATGGAACGCCTGGCCGTCGACCCGGCGGCCTTCGTCCGTCCCTCTCCGACCTCGGGCACGCTGGGCGGGGTGGCCAAGGCGACGCGCGAGTCGATCGTGGTGATGGAGGCCGCGGGCTACGACGTCGTCCTGGTGGAGACCGTCGGTGTCGGCCAGTCGGAGACCGCGGTCGCCAACATGGTCGACTCCTTCCTGCTGCTCACCCTCGCCCGCACCGGCGACCAGCTCCAGGGCATCAAGAAGGGCGTCCTGGAACTGGCCGACGTCATCGCCGTCAACAAGGCCGACGGCCCGCACGAACGCGACGCCCGCGCCGCGGCCCGTGAACTGGCGGGCGCCCTGCGGCTCATGCACGGCAGGGACGCCGCCTGGACCCCGCCGGTCCTCAGTTGCAGCGCCCGCGAGGCGGCCGGCCTGGACGCCGTCTGGGAGCGCCTCGAACAGCACCGCACCCTGCTCGACTCCACCGGCCGACTCGCCGCCAAGCGCCGCGAGCAGCAGGTCGACTGGACCTGGTCCATGGTCCGCGACGAACTCCTCGGCCGCCTGCACGCGGCCCCGGCGGTGCGGTCCCTGGCACCCGCCCTCGAACAACAGGTCAGGGACGGTGAGTTGACGGCCACGCTGGCCGCCGAGCGCATCCTGAAGGTGTTCGGCGGAGAGGAGACCTGAGGGAGCGCTCGCGCGGGCCGGCGCAGGCCCGCCACTCCGGCGCCGCACTCCCCCGGGCGGGCGGGGGCGGCGGCCGGTTCACCCGCTGAGCCGTCGCCGCCGGCCGGTATTCCGTTGGAGCACGCCGTTTCCGCGCTCCTATAGTGGCGGCCATGCGTGCCCCCTACCCTCGAACCCCCCATGTGCCCTGGTCACCGGGCAGCTCCGCGGACGATGTGCGGGCCGGTGGTCTGGGCGGGTTCACCGGGCGGGAGATCGTCGTCACCGAGAAGCTCGACGGGGAGAACACGACGCTGTACGCGGACGGGCTGCATGCCCGCTCGCTGGATTCCGCGCACCACCCGTCGCGGGCGTGGGTCAAGGCCCTGCAGGGGCGGGTGGGGGCGCGGATACCCGAGGGATGGCGGGTGTGCGGAGAGAACCTGTACGCGCGCCACTCGATCCCGTACGACGCCCTGGACAGCTATTTCTACGGGTTCTCCGTGTGGGACGAGCGCGACCGGTGCCTCGGCTGGGACGAGACCGTGCGGTTCCTGCGGGGGCTGGGCGTGCCGACACCGCCGGTGGTGTGGCGCGGGACGTTCGACGAGCGGGCGCTGCGGCGGCTGCGGGTGGAGACCGGGCGGCGGGAGGGCTACGTCCTGCGCACCGTCGAGGGCTTCGCGCGGGAGGACTTCGCCGGGCGGGTCGCCAAGTGGGTGCGGCCCGGGCACGTCACGACGGGGACGCACTGGATGCACACGGCGGTCGTCCCCAACGGGCTCGGACCCGCGGCCGCGCTGTGGGCCGTACGGTCCGGGGCGGCGCCGGACGCGGAGGCGCTGGCCGGGCACATGGGCCTGGCGGACGGCGACGCGGACGCCGCCGCCGAGGTGGCTGCGCGGCTGGACGCGCTGGGGCGGAGCGGCGAGGCGCGGCTCGCGGGGGTGCTCGCCGCGCTGCTGCACCGCACGCGACGGCCGTGGCTGATGAGCCGCGCCGCCGGATCTCTGGGCGTGCCGCTCGCGAGGCGGGTCGCCGACCTGGTGGGACTGCACACCGCCGTGCACCGGCCGTACCCGGACGCGGAGCGCCGGGCCGGGCTCGTGCGGATGTCGTTCGCGGCCGACCTGGGGGTGCTGCACGCCGTGGCGGCGGCGGTCGCGCAGGACGGGCAGGCGCGGGAGCAGGCGCAGTGGTCGGCTCTGCACGCCGAGGAGGCCGGGCTGCTCGGCGGGACGCCGCTCGGGCCGTTGCGGTCCGGGCTGCGCCGGGCGCTGGCGGAGGAGGCGATCGGCGGTGCCGCCGGGGACCGCTGCTGGGCGGAGGCACGGGAGCTGTACGCGCAGGGGCGGATCTCCACGGTGGAGGGGGCCGTCGCGGCGACATGGCGGTGGCGGAGCGGGGACTTCCCCCGGCTGGTGCACCTCGTGGGGCCGTCGGGCAGCGGCAAGAGCGCCTTCGCGGCGCGGCTGAAGGACGTCTCGGCGCGCGTCGAACTGGACGGACTGCGGGCGGCGCGCGGCGCGCGGGCCGACCAGAGGGCCAACGGGGAGGTGCTGCGTGAGGGGCTGGAGCGGCTGGACCGAGCGCTCGGCGCCGGTGGCACGGTGGTCTGGGACGCCACGTCGCTCAACGCGCACCAGCGGTCCCTGGTGCACGCCGTGGCACGTCGCCGCGACGCACTGGTCACGCACGCCGTGGTGCTCGCCGACGAGGACGAGCTGCTGCGCCGCAACGCCACGCGCGCGCACCCGGTGCCGGCGGACGTGCTCGCGGGCCAGCTGCGCCGGTTCGTGCCGCCGTATCCCGGTCAGGCGCACCGCACCTGGTACGTGGACGCGAACGGGACCGTGCAGGACCGCGACGGCACACTGGACGGGGAGGACGTCTGATGCGTACCAGCGAGGAGATCTACCACCGCGTGCGCTGGGACCCCCGCTTCGACCCCGCGCGGTTCGTGCTGGGCATCAACCAGCGCGGTGCGGCGCCGAAGCGGGTGCCGCTGCCGACGTTCGTGCCGGGCGGCGAGATCCCGTGGCACCGGGTGCTGTTCGTGGAGGCGGACGGCGAGGTCGTGTGGGACCGCGCCACGGGCGTGGACCGCATCGACGCGTCCGGCGCCGGCCGGGTGCGCGAGGCCCGGCGGCTGCGGGCGCCCTTCTTCACGGCCCGTCCGCCGCACGCGTGGGACGCGTCCGCCGGGCGGTGGCTGCCCGCGTCGTCCGACCGGGAAGAGGCGGGGCGCGACCGGGTACGGGTGCTGACCTGGAACACCCTGTGGGACCGCTACGACAGCGACCGCATCGACACCGCCCTGCGCCGACCGCTGCTGCTGGAGGCGCTGGAACGCGCCGACGCGGACGTCATCGCCCTCCAGGAGGTCGAGACGGGGCTGCTGGCCATGCTGCTGGACGCCGCGTGGGTGCGGGCCCGCTACACCCTCGGCGCCGACCCCGACGGCAAGGACGTCGACGACTGCGGTCTCCTGCTGCTCAGCCGGCTGCCGGTGCGGGAGGCCGCCCTGCATGTCCTGGGGCACCACAAGGCCGTCACCGCCGTCGTCGTGGACACCGTGTCCGGACCGCTGACGGTGGCCGCCACCCATCTGACGAGCGACCACTCCGAGGACGGGCCGGCCCGGCGCGGCGCCGAACTGACCCGGCTCGCCGAGGGGCTGGCCGGTGTGGCGGGTGGCCTCGTCCTGGTCGGCGACTTCAACGACGGCGGCCCCGGCCCGGCGCGCACGCTCGGCATGCGCGACGCCTGGACCGAGACGCACGGGCCGCACGATCACACGCCCACCTTCGATCCCGGCGTCAATCCGCTGGCCGCGGTCTCGTCCCTGTCGGGCCGCGCCTCCCGGCTCGACCGCGTCTTCGTCCGCCCCGGCGACGGCCCGCGCGTCACAGGGGCGGCGCTGCTGGGCGACACGCCCACCCCGGCGGGGCTGTACGCCTCCGACCACTACGGCGTCGCCGCCGACCTGCACTGCGGTGCCGACGCGCCCGTCGACGTGCTCGACGTCGCGCCGACACCCCGTACGGCACTGGCGTGGGTCCCTCCGCGCGAACTGTGGCCGGCGCTCCAGGACCTGCGCCGCGACCACGACGTGCAGATCCGGCGCTGGCCGCCGCATGTCAACGTGCTGTTCGGGTTCGTCCCCGAGTCGGACTTCGAGCGGGCGGCCCCGCTGCTCGCCACGGCGGCCGCGCACGTCGCGCCGTTCACGGCACGGCTGGAGGGAGTCCACACCTTCGGCCACCGGGACGGCGCCACGGTGTGGCTGGACCCCGCGGCCGAGGACGACACGCCGTGGGCGGAGCTGTGGCAGGCGTTCGCCCGGCGCTTCCCGCGCTGCCGTGGGCGCCACGACGGCTTCACCCCGCACCTGAGCCTCGGCCGGAGCCGCGACCCGCAGGCCGTCGCCGTCGACTGCGCGGCCCGTCTCTCCCCGATGACCGCGAAGGTCGGCGAACTGGTCCTGCTGTCCCGGCGGGGCGACGAACCGATGCGGCCGCGGGCCACGGTCACCCTCGGCACCGGCGAGCTGCGGTGGCTTCCCGAGCCCGCCGTCGGCAGGCCCGACCGCGGGTGGGAGGACTGGGCCGCGCCCGCCGCCGGCGCGGCCGTCCGGCCCGCCACGGACGACGCGGCGGCCCAGCGGGTCGTGCGGCGCCTGACGGACGCACTCGGCGAGGGCGCCGTCCACCTCGCGGGGTCGCGGCGCATGGGCTGCGCGCTCGCCGGATCCGATGTGGACCTCGTCGCCGCGCTGCCCGGCGATGTGGACCTCGCGGCCGTGCGGGAGCGGGTCACGGCGGCCCTGCCGGGCGCCGAACGGATGCGCGAGGTCGTCGGCGCGCGGGTACCGGGTCTGCGGCTGCGCCACGGCGGGCTCGACGTGGATCTGGTGGTCGTGGCCACGGGGTCGATACCGGCGCGGGAGGCGTCGGACCGACGGGCCGAACTGGGGGAGGACGCGGCGATCGCGCTCAGCTCGGTCTCGGACGCGGAGGCCGTCCTGACGGCGGTGGGAGTCCACCGCAGGGAGCAGTTCGTGGTGCTGGCACGCGGGGTGAAGGCGTGGGCGCGGGCGCGCGGCCTGGACGGGGCGCCGTTCGGCGGCCTGCCCGGAGTGGCCTGGGCGGTGCTCGCGGCTCTCACGGTCCGCCGGTCCCCGGACCTCGTGGACTCCGCCGGTCTGCTGCGGCGGTTCTTCGGCACCTGGGCCGCGTGGGACTGGCGCGAGCCCGTCGGTCTCACCCCGGAAGGTCGTGGGACGGGCGCGGCCGTGACCGTGCTGACGCCCAGCGGCCCCGTGCGCTCGTGCACCGAACAGGTCGGCCCGCACGGCCTGGACCTGCTGAGCCAGGAGCTCTACAGGGCCTGGGAGACGGTGGAGGCCGCGGCCGGGTCCGGCACCGATCCCTGGCCCGAGCTGCTCTGCCCACCGCCCCTGCACCGACGACACGCGGCCTGGGCCGTCGTGACGGTCCCGCGCCGGCGGGAAGACGTCTTCGACGAACTCAACGGGCGCGTACGCGGACGGATGCGTGCGCTGCTCAGGGCGTTGCAGGAGGCGGGGGTGCGGGACGCGCACGCCTGGCCGCAGCTCCTGCCCGCCGGGCCCACCTCCCCCGGAGGACCGGCGAGCGCGCGCTACGCCATCGGGCTGGGGCACACACCGCTCGACGCGGAACGGCTCGCGGACATCGCGGGCCGGTGGGGCACCGGTCTGCCGGGCGTCGACGTGTCACGTGTCGAGGGCGGGGCGATTCCCACCGTGCGCTGACGCCCGGCCACGGCCGGCCCGCCGGGCGCTGCCACGCCACGCCGAGCCGGCGGCCCGAAGGCGGGCGTTCGGCCGCGGACGCGTCAAGTCCGTTGGGGGAAAGGCGTGTTGATCCAGCGGCGATAGGCGTCCCCGTCGACATTGCTGCCGCATACGATGGTGACCACGTGCCGCCCGGCGAAGCGGTCACGGTCTTCGAGGATCGCGGCGATACCGAGCGCGGCCGACGGTTCGACGACGAGGCCGGCGTGGTCGAGGAGCATCCGCATACCGGCGATGATCGACGCCTCCTCGACCAGGACGGCGTCGTCGGCGACCAGGAGGAGGTCGTCCAGGACGGCCCGGATGGGGCGCCGGCCGGCGACACCGTCGGCGATGGTGTCGGTCGCGCCGGTGGTGACGATGCTGCGCCGGCGCCACGAGTGTGTCATCGCCGGTGCGCCCAGCGGCTGGACGCAGACCACCTCGACCGCGGGCGCCAAGGCCTTCACCACATGGCCCACGCCGGTGGCCAGCGCCCCGCCGCCGAGCGCGATCAGGACCGTGTCGAACGAGGGCACCGTGTCCACCAGTTCCAGGCCGATGGTCGCCGCGCCCTCGCAGGTCTCGATGTCCAGACTGTCCTCGACCAGCCGGATGCCGTCGTACCGCGCGACCGCCGCCGCCCGCTCGCGGGCCAGGTCGAAGTCCCCGTCCACCAGCTCCAGTCTGGCCTCCGACGCGCGGATGCGATCGAGCTTGGCCTTGGACGCGAAGCGGGATGCCACGACGGTGACCTCGAGACCGCGGGAGCGGCCGGACCAGGCGAGGGCCTGGCCGAGGTTGCCCGCGCTGGCGCACACCGCGGCACGGGGGCCGTGCTGGGCGAGCAGACTCGCGACGACCTCGGTGCCGCGCGCCTTGAAGCTGCGGACGGGGTTCGCCGTTTCGAGCTTGACGCTCACGGCGCACCCGAGCCGGGGCTCCAGCGCCTCGCAGCGGTACAGCGGAGTGTCGAGGAACACCGGATCGATCACCCGGCGAGCCGCCCGGATACGAGCGGTGTCGAGGCGCGTCTGCTGCACGACATGGCAGCGTAGTGCCGTCCGCGCTGCTCCATCGAGCAATTGTCCATTTCCAGGGGCCGGTTGGACTCGATCCGGGCAGTATGAGCCTCGGAACACCGGGGCGCCCGACGACGCGGCCGGGCGCGACGGGGCTCCGACGCCACGCGGTTGACGCGGGCGACGGGGGCGACGACGTCGGGTGCGTACACGTATCGCCGCTGTGCCCGGGTGGGCCCGGCCCGACGGACACATGAGGAGAACCATCTCCTCCGCTTGTCCGTACTATCTCTCCATCAGTGCTGTGCACAGGGCTTGCACAAGGCTTTGCAGTTGTATGCCCGGCAGGTATCGACCCGCCCGGAGGGCGGGCCCGGCAGGTCCGTCGACTGCCGCCTCACACCGAGGAAAGGTTGTGCGCTTCATGTCCGAGAACGCCTCCGCCACCGAACTCACCTCGCAGTACACCGCTCAGGTGACCGCCGACCTGGAACGCAACACCAAGGAGCAGGACCGTGTCGGCGCGGAGATCGCCGCCCTGCAGGAGCAGTTGGCATCCCTCCAGCGGGATCACACGGTGCTCGTCAACATCCAGCAGGCCATCGACGCGGTGCCGGCGACCGACACGACGGCACCGCCGTCCGGCAACGTCCCGGTGCCCGCCCCGCGCAAGAAGGCCGCCCCGTCCGGCACGGCCAAGCGGACCCGGCCGAGCAGGAAGACCGCCGCCCAGCCCGCCCGGCCGACCGGGAAGACGGCCGGGAAGACGGCCGGGAAGTCAGCCGGGAAGCCGGGTGCGGGCAAGGCCGACGTCGCGCCGACGGCGCAGACGGCGCAGACGACCCTGGTGGACCTGGTCCGCCGCCATCTGACCGAGCAGAGCGAACCCCGCTCGGCAGCGGAGATCGCCACCGCCCTCGGCCAGGCCCACCCTGAACGCGGCGTCAAGACCACCGTGGTGCGTACGACCCTCGAGGGTCTCGTGGCCAAGGCCCAGGCACAGCGCTCCAAGCAGGGCTCATCCGTCTTCTACACCGCCGCCGAGCCTTCCGGGTCCGCCGCGACCGCACCGTCCGAGGAACAGCCCGCGCCGGCCGACGCATGACACCCTCCGCTCCGCGCCTGCGGGTCGGCCCGGAGGCGCGGAGGGAAGCCGCCTGAGGCCCGCCGCACGTCTGCCCGGCAGGGTTGCGGCTGTCGTAGTGGCTGCGGTTGTGGAGAACCGGCGGCTCTGCTCCGAGATGTCGGCGATGATACGAGTCATACTTCCCGACAAGCGCCACCTCCCCATCATTTCTACAGTGCTGTAGATTCGATTCGGGCGCAACCGCGCAGGACATCTCGGCCGGTCCCGACCGGTCTCGATCGGCCTCGACCAGTCTCAACCAGGAGGAAGACAGTGGGAGTTTCCCTGTCCAAGGGTGGCAACGTATCCCTGAGCAAGGCGGCGCCGGGCCTGACCGCGGTCCTGGTCGGCCTGGGCTGGGACGTGCGGACGACCACGGGCACCGACTACGACCTCGACGCCTCGGCCCTGCTCCTGGACGCGTCCGGCAAGGTGCTGTCCGACCAGCACTTCGTCTTCTACAACAACCTGAAGAGCCCGGACGGTTCGGTCGAGCACACCGGCGACAACCTCACCGGTGAGGGCGAGGGCGACGACGAGTCGGTCAAGGTGAACCTCGCCGCCGTACCCGCCGAGATCGACAAGATCGTCTTCCCGGTCTCCATCCACGACGCGGAGAGCCGTGGCCAGAGCTTCGGTCAGGTCCGGAACGCGTTCATCCGTGTCGTCAACCAGGCGGGCGGCCAGGAGATCGCCCGGTACGACCTGAGCGAGGACGCCTCCACCGAGACCGCGATGGTCTTCGGCGAGCTGTACCGCAACGGCGCGGAGTGGAAGTTCCGTGCCGTGGGCCAGGGTTACGCCTCCGGGTTGGCCGGGATCGCCGCCGACTTCGGCGTCAACGTCTGACGGGGCGGCCTCGACATGTTCGGACTGAGCGAATTCGCCATCCTCCTCGTCGTCGTCATCGCCGTCCTCGCCGCCAGGAAGCTGCCCGAACTGGCGCGTTCGGCCGGCAAGTCGGCGCGCATCCTCAAGGCGGGGGCGCGGGCGGCGCAGGAGGAGCAGTCGCCCGACGGGGAGCGTCGACAACACCCCGGCTGATCCGTGGAGCCGGTGGGCACGGCCTCGGACGGGTGAACCCCCTGCGATGCAGGCGCCAGAGGTACGAGGGCCCGGAAGAGGGACGCCTTCGGCGCTCGGACCGCGCGGGAACGGCGCGGTCCGGGCCGGCCCCGGGCCGAGTACCGCGAGGTCCACGAAGGCCCGCGCCACGACCGCGCACAGCGGGTTCCGGCGACAGCGGGGTTCGGACGTGCTCGTTGAGTATCCGTACTCAGGCGCTCCCCTCCCCCGCGGCACGACACTGAGGCTCCGATCGCCCTTACCGGAGGTTCCCTCGTGTTCAGCCGTGCCGTCATCGCCCTGACACCGTTCTTCGGGCGGCTCACCGTCACCAGTGAGATCAAGCTGCGCCTGCCCGCGGGGACCCTCTTCGTGGCCAATCACGACTCCATGGCCGACCCCGCCGTCGTCATGGCCGCGCTGCGGCGGCTCGAGCTCGAGCCGGTGGTGATGGCGACCGCGGGGCTGTGGCGCATACCGCTGCTCGGCAGGGCGCTGAGCCGTGACGGTCACATCCCGGTCCACCGCCGTACGGCGCACGCGGCGCTGGCTCTCGACGCGGCCGCCGAGGCACTGGCGGGCGGCCGGCACGTACTCCTCTACGGCGAGGGCCGGCTGCCGCGCCGCAGGGACGCGGCGGCCACCGCGCCCGAGCCGTTCCGCACCGGGCTCGCCCGTCTGGCACAGGCGACCGGCGCGCTGGTGGTGCCGGTGGGCCACGCGGGCGCCCGGCGGATCGCCTCGGGGTCGGCCGCGAAGCAGCTGGCGGGCACGTTGACGGCGCCCGTCCGGCGTCCGCACTGCCATGTCCACCTCGGGGCCCCGTTGCGGCTGCCCGCGGAGACGGAGCGCGGCACGGCGGCCGCCCGGCTCGCCGTCACCGCGGCCTGGCGGACGGCGGCCCGCGCGGTGGGCGAACACCCGAGGTAGCCACCGGCGAGCCCACGGCACCCGCGGCGAACGCGGTCTGTCACCGCTCGGCGGGCGGAGGCGCCGTGCTCTGCCGCAGCACCAGCCGCGTCGGTACGAGCGTCGTTCCGTGTTCCGAACCGTCCGGACGCATCTTGCGCAGCACGGCCTGGACGCAGAGCCTGCCGACCTCGGCGAAGTCCTGGTGCAGGGTGGTGAGCGGGGGCAGGAAGGAGCCCGCCTCGGGGATGTCGTCGAAGCCGATGACGCTGACGTCCTCGGGCACCCGCCGCCCGCGTTCGTGCAGGGCGCGCAGCAGGCCCAGGGCCATCTGATCGTTGGCCGCGAAGACGGCGGTGCATTCCTCGCGGGCGGCCAGCTCGAGGCCGGCCAGGTAGCCGGACTCCGCCGACCAGTCGCCCCTGACCAGGGGCGGCGCGGTGCGGCCCGCCTCGGTGAGGGCGGCCCGCCAGGCGTCCGCGCGGCGCTGCGCCGCGAACGAACCCTCGGGGCCGCCGAGATGCCAGACGGTCCGATGGCCCAGGTCGAGGAGATGCTGGACGGCGGTCATGGTGCCGCCGGCCTGGTCGGTGTCCACGACGGTGTAGTGGTCGCCGGCGTCGGAGTCCACGACCACGACCTGGACGTGCGGCGGGAGTTTCACGGTGGCCGCGTCCAGCAGGTGGACCTCCATGATCACGATCACCGCGTCGACGGCCAGTTCCTCCAGCCGGGAGAACGCGCCGCGCACCTCGTCGCTGGTGGGGACGGCCACCGGGAGCAGGGTCACCGCGTAGCCCTCGGCGGCCGCCGAGGTCGCGATCGCCTCCAGGGTGCGCACGTTGCCGGTCGTGGACAGCGTGAACGTGATGACGCCGATCGTGCGGAACTCACCGCGCTTGAGGGCGCGGGCAGCGCTGTTGGGCCGGTAGCCGAGTTCCTTCATGGCCTCGAGGACCTGCTGCCGGGTCTCCTCGTTCACACCCGCGTAACCGTTGGAGACCCGCGAGACGGTCTGCGAGGAGACCCCGGCGAGCCGTGCGACGTCCGCCATGGAGGCGGTGGCCCGGGCGCGCCCCTGCCCTTGGGCCGGTGTTCTTTCAGCCATGTCCACTCGGTGTGCCCACCTCTCTGTCGGCGCAGGTGCCACGGTCTCCCCGGAGGACCCTTGACCATCGTTATCGGGGCAGTGTAGACATGCCGCCATCAGATGTTTACGTAAACATAACAGCTTGCCGAGCCTCTTGCGTGGCTGATGTTTACGTAAACATCATGGTGGCGGTGGGGCGTTCGGAAATCTCCGCGCAACGCCGCCCCGGTTCCAGGACTGGACGAGCGAGGAACGACATGACGACGCTGCAACCGCCGGTGGCCGCCGAGCCGCGGCCGGCACCTCCTCCGGCGAAACGGGACCGCCGCTCCTGGACGGGGTGGGGTTTCATCGGTCCCTTCGTGGCCGTTTTCGCCCTGGTCTTCCTGGCCCCGATCATCTACTCGATCTACCTGAGCCTCTTCCGGGACCAGCTGATCGGCGGCAACCAGTTCGTCGGGCTGGACAACTACACGCGGGCCCTGCAGGACGACGCGTTCTGGTCGGCGGTGGGCCGGGTGGCGCTGTTCCTGGTGATCCAGGTGCCGATCATGCTGGGCATCGCCCTGCTGGTGGCGCTGGCACTGGACAGCGGCCGGCTCTACGGCAAGAGCTTCTTCCGGATCACGATCTTCCTGCCGTACGCCGTGCCCGCCGTGGTCGCCACCCTGATGTGGGGCTTCATGTACGGCACCAAGTACGGCCTGGTGGGCGACATCAACTCGGCGTTCGGTGTCACCCTCCCCGACCTGCTCTCCCCCGGCTGGGTGCTGGCCTCCATCGGCAACATCGTGACCTGGGAGTTCGTCGGGTACAACATGCTGATCTTCTACTCGGCGCTGCGGGTCATCCCGACCTCGCTGTACGAGGCGGCGGAGATCGACGGCGCCGGTCAGTGGCGGATCATCAGCTCGATCAAGCTGCCCGCGATCCGGGGCGCGCTCGTCATCGCGACGATCTTCTCGATCATCGGCAGCTTCCAGCTCTTCAACGAGCCGAGCATCCTGCGTCCGCTGGCGCTGAACGCCATCACCACGGACTACACGCCGAACTTCTACACGTACTCGCTGTCCTTCAACGGCCAGCAGCACAACTACTCCGCGACGGTGGCCATCATCATGGGCGTCATCACGATGATCGTCGCCTACGCCGTCCAGCTGCGCGGCATGCGCAAGGGAGCGTGACCCGTGAGCACCTCTGTCACCGCCTCCCCCGTGAAGAACACCGCCCCGAAGCTGCGGACCCCCCGCAAGAAGCACACCCCGGGCAAGCCGAAGCGCAATGTGCTGCTGACGGTGCTGATGGCCCTGATGGTCCTCTACACCGTGGTGCCGCTGATCTGGCTGGTCATCAACGCCACGAAGACCCAGTCGGGCCTGGCCGACTCCAACGGCCTGTGGTTCGCCCACGACTTCGCCCTGTGGGACAACATCCGGACCACCTTCACCTACCACGACGGAATCTTCGGCCGCTGGCTGCTGAACACCCTGCTGTACGTGGTGCTCGGGGCGGGCGGCGCGACGCTGCTGGCCGTGCTGGGCGGCTACGCGCTGGCGAAGTTCCAGTTCCCCGGCAAGCGTGCGATCTTCGCCGTGGTGATCGGCGCGGTCGCCGTACCCGCCACGGCGCTGGCCGTGCCGACCTTCCTGATGTTCAGCAAGATGGGGCTGACCGACACCCCGTGGGCGGTCATCATCCCTTCGCTCGTGTCGCCGTTCGGCCTCTACCTCATGTGGGTGTTCGCCGCCGAGGCGATCCCGACCGAGCTGCTGGAGGCGGCCCGGATGGACGGGGCGGGCGAGGTGCGGACCTTCTTCCAGGTCGCGCTGCCGCTGCTGGCCCCCGGGATCGTGACCGTGCTGCTGTTCACCACGGTCGCCACCTGGAACAACTACTTCCTTCCGCTGATCATGCTGAAGGACCCGGACTGGTACCCGCTGACGCTGGGGCTGAGCGCCTGGAGCTCCCAGGCACAGACCATCGGCGGCGACGTGATCTTCAACCTGGTGATCACGGGTTCCCTGCTCACCATCCTCCCGCTGATCGCCGCCTTCCTGTTCCTCCAGAAGTACTGGCAGTCCGGCCTCGCCGCCGGAAGTGTCAAGGAGTGACGCGGGCCGCGCCCCCAAGCCCCACATTTGAGCACCACCTGCACCACCCCCACCCTCACCTGTCCCACCCACGAAGAAGTGGAAGCAGCCCCATGCGCAGAACAACGAGCCGCATCCTGCGCGGCATCGCCCTCGTCTCCACCCTCGCCCTGGGCGTCACCGCCTGTGGCGGCTCGGACGACGACTCCGACACGAAGGCCGTCTCCGCCGGCGACATCCAGGCTGCCCTGGACAAGGGCGGCGACATCACGGTCTGGGCCTGGGAGCCCACCCTGAAGACCGTGGCCGCCGACTTCCAGAAGAAGTACCCGAAGGTCAAGATCAACCTGGTCGGCGAGCGCTCCGGCGACAAGCACTACACCGCGCTGTCCAACGCGATCTCGGCCGGCAAGGGCGTCCCGGACGTCGCCCAGGTCGAGTACTTCGCGCTCGGCCAGTACTCCCTGACCAAGGGCCTGACCGACCTGGCCCCCTACGGCGCCGACAAGCTCGCCTCGAAGTACACGCCCGGCCCGTGGAACGCGGTCAGCGACGGCGACAAGGTCTACGGCCTGCCGATGGACTCGGGCCCGATGGCGCTGTTCTACAACAAGAAGGTCTTCGACAAGTACAAGATCGCCGTCCCGACCACCTGGGACGAGTACCTGGACGCGGCCCGCAAGCTCCACAAGGCCGACCCGAAGGCCTACATCGCCAACGACACCGGTGACGCGGGCCTGACCACCTCCCTGCTGTGGCAGGCCGGTTCGCGCCCCTACAAGGTCGACGGCACCAAGGTCGCCATCAACTTCGACGACGCCGGCGCCAAGAAGTTCGAGACGGTCTGGCAGCAGCTGATCGACGAGAAGCTGCTCGCCCCGGTCACCGGCTGGACCGACGACTGGTACAAGGGTCTGGGCGACGGCACCATCGCCACCCTGGCCACCGGCGCCTGGATGCCCGCCAACTTCGTCACCGGCGTCCCGAACGCCAAGGGCCAGTGGCGCGCGGCCGCGATGCCGGCCTGGACCAAGGGCGACAAGGCGAGCGCGGAGAACGGCGGCAGCTCGCTGGCGGTCCCGGCGCTGGCCAAGAACAAGGAACTCGCCTACGCCTTCACCGAGTACGCCAACTCCGGCGCCGGTGTCGCCACCCGCGTCAGCGAGGGTGCCTTCCCCGCCACCAAGGCGGAGCTGGAGTCGCCCGCGTTCCAGAGCAAGAAGTTCGACTACTTCGACGGCCAGGAAGCGAACAAGATCTTCGCCGAGTCCGCGGCCAACGTGGCGAGCGACTGGTCGTACCTCCCGTTCCAGCCGTACGCGAACTCGATCTTCAACGACACCGTCGGCAAGGCCTATGTCTCCGGCACCAAGCTGGCTGACGGCCTGAAGGCCTGGCAGGACGCCTCGATCAAGTACGGCGAGGAGCAGGGCTTCACCATCGAGAAGTAATCGAGAGGCAGTCGGCGAGCAGCCGGCAAGCAGTCGGCGAGCAGCCGGCAAGCAGTCGGCGAGCAGCCGACACGCACTCGGCAGGCAGCCGAGAAGCACAAAACGCCGGGCGGCGCGGCACCCGGGCCGCGCCGCCCCCGTGCACCACTTTCGGAAGGACCGCCATGATCTCCACCCTCCAGTCCCGCATGCTGCGCGGGGCGGACGGTGACCCCGCTCCGCGTCTCGCGTACGGCGCCGACTACAACCCCGAGCAGTGGCCCCGGGACGTGTGGGAGGAGGACGTACGGCTGATGCGGGAGGCCGGCGTCACCGTCGTCTCCGTGGGGATCTTCTCCTGGGCCCGGATCCAGCCGGGTCCGGACACCTGGGACTTCGGCTGGCTCGACGAGGTCATGGACCTGCTGCACGCGGGCGGGATCGGCGTCGACCTGGCCACCGCCACCGCCTCCCCGCCGCCCTGGCTCACCACCGCCCACCCGGAGATACTGCCGGTCACGGCGAACGGCGAGACGCTGTGGCCGGGCGCCCGCCAGCACTGGCGGCCCACCTCCCCCGTCTTCCGTGAGTACGCCCTGCGCCTGGTCCGGAAGATCGCCGACCGCTACCGGGACCACCCGGCGCTCGTCGCCTGGCACGTCTCCAACGAGCTGGGCTGCCACAACGTCTACGACTACTCGGACGACGCGGCCCGCGCCTTCCGGGTCTGGCTGCGGGCCCGCTACGGCTCGCTCGACGCCCTCAACCACGCCTGGGGCACCGCCTTCTGGTCGCAGCGCTACAGCGACTGGGAGCAGATCCTGCCGCCCCGGCTGGCCGCCTCGCACCCCAACCCGACCCAGCAGCTGGACTTCAAGCGGTTCTCCTCGGACGCCCTGAAGGACCACCTGATCGCCGAGCGGGAGATCCTCAAGGAGATCACGCCCGACGTTCCGGTCACCACGAACTTCATGGTGATGGGCAACACCAAGGGCATGAACTACCCGGACTGGGCGAGCGAGATCGACTTCGTCTCCAACGACCACTACGTCCATCCCGGCCCGCAGGACCGCGACGAGCTGTCCTTCTCGGCGAACCTCACCAGCGGTATCGCGGCCGGCCGGCCCTGGTTCCTGATGGAGCACTCCACCAGCGCCGTCAACTGGCAGCCCGTGAACGTGGCGAAGCGGCCCGGCGACCTGGCCCGTGACTCGCTGCTGCACGTGGCGCACGGCGCGGACGCGGTGTGCTTCTTCCAGTGGCGGCAGTCGGCGGCCGGCGCCGAGAAGTACCACTCGGCGATGGTCCCGCACGCCGGCGAGGACAGCGATCTGTTCCGAGCGGTGGCCGAACTCGGCGCCACGCTGAAGGCCCTCGCCCCGGTGGCCGGTTCGGAGCGGGAGCCGGCGGCCGTCGGCATCCTCTACGACTGGGAGTCGTGGTGGGCCAGTGAGCAGGACTCCCACCCCACCGCCCTGCTGGACTACCGGCAGGAGGCGCTCGACTGGTACTCGGCGCTGCTCGCCCTCGGTGTCCGCGCCGACCTCGTCACCACCCGCGCCGACCTCTCCCGGCACCAGGTGCTGATCGCGCCCGTGCTGCACATGGTGCCGGCCGAACTGGCCAAGGACCTCACGCGCTACGCCGAGCGGGGCGGCCACCTCGTCGCCACGTACTTCTCCGGGATCGTCGACCAGAACGACCACGTCTGGCTCGGCGGATACCCGGGCGCCCTGCGCGACCTGCTCGGCATCCGCATCGAGGAGTTCGGTCCGCTGCTCGCCGGGGAGTCCGTGGAACTGGACGACGCCACCTCGGGCAGCCTGTGGACCGACCGGATCACCGTCACCGACGGCGACACCGAGGTGCTGGCGCACTACCGCACCGGGGTGCACGCCGGACGTCCCGCCGTCACCCGGCGCCCGACCGGCGACGGTTCCGCCTCGTACGTCTCCACCCGGCTCGGGGTCGACGGGCTCACCTCGCTGCTGCCCCGGCTGCTCGAGCCGGCCGGCGTGGCCAGTGAGCTCCCGGCGGACGTCCGGGGGGCGGTCGAGCTGACCGTCCGGCGCGGCGCCGGGGAACGGTTCCTGTTCCTGGTCAACCGGACCGACGGCACGGTGCCGGTGACCGGGATGGCCGGAGAGGTCCTGATCGGCACCGGAGGCACGGAGGGCGCTCTCGTCCTCGGACCGCGGGAGGTCGCCGTACTGCGCCGGCCCTGCGACTGACGCCCCACACCCGCACACCCGAAGCCCCCCCCACGACTCCTCGGCGCGGCACGCAGCCGCGCCGAGGGCCATCCCCTCCTGTCCGCGCGGCAGGAGGGGCCCACCACAGCGACCGCACCGCAGTTGGGAGCACAGATGGCACGCCGTACCCGCAGCAGACGGAACCTCGGGGCCGCCGCACTCACCGCGCTGGCCACCGGGGCCGCCCTCCTCAGCGTCCCCGTGCAGGCGCACGCCGAGGCCGCCGTCACCGTGACGCCGGACCCGTCGTACCAGCAGCAGAAGTTCGAGGGCTGGGGCACCAGCCTGGTCTGGTTCGCCAACGCCACCGGGGACTATCCCCCGGCGATCCGCGAGAAGCTGGCCACGTTGCTCTTCGGCGACGACGGCCTCGCGCTGAACATCGCCCGGTACAACATCGGCGGCGGCAACGCCCCGGACGTCACGGACTATCTGCGGGCCGGCGGTGCCGTCGAGGGCTGGTGGAAGGCGCCCGAGGGCACCACCCGCGAGGACACCGACTGGTGGAGCGCGGACGACCCGGCGGACTGGAACAAGGACGCCGACGCCACCCAGCGCTGGTGGGTGGACCGCATCAAGAAGGACATCACCCACTGGGAGACGTTCAGCAACTCCCCTCCGTGGTTCATGACCGAGAGCGGGTACGTGTCCGGCGGCTTCAACGCCAACACCGACCAGCTCAAGGCCGACTCCGTCGACGACTTCGCCGCCTACGTGGCGGGCGCGACCAAGCGGCTGGAGAAGGCCGAAGGCATCAAGGTCGACACCGTCGACCCGTTCAACGAGCCCAACACCGGGTACTGGGGCACCCGTCTTGACGCGAGCGGCCGGCCCGTCGGCGGCCGCCAGGAGGGCGCCCACATCGGCCCCGAGCTCCAGCAGAAGGTGCTCGCGGCGCTGGCGCCCGCGCTGAAGAAGGCGAAGACGAAGGCGCGGATATCGGCGATGGACGAGACCAACCCGTCCCTCTTCGCGACGAACTGGAACGCCTACTCGCAGGCCTCCAAGGACCTCGTCGACCAGATGAACGTCCACACCTACGGGACCGGGCAGCGCACCACCGTGCGTGATCTCGCCAAGGCCGCCGACAAGCCGCTGTGGATGAGCGAGGTCGAGGGCGACTGGGGCGACGGGCAGAGCTTCACGGACATGCGTCCGGGCCTCGGGCTCGCCCAGCAGATGGTGAACGACCTGCGGGAACTGGAGCCCACCGCCTGGGTGTTCTGGCAGCCGGTCGAGGACTACGACAACATGAAGCCGGGCGGCGAGTCCGCCAAGGGCGGCAACTGGGGCTCCATCCAGCTCCCGTTCAGCTGCACCAGCACGGACACCCTCCAGTCCTGCCCGATCTACACCAACACCAAGTTCGACACCGCCAGGAACTTCACGCACTTCATCAAGCCCGGCGACAAGCTGATCAAGGTGGACGACACCTCCAGCGCCGCCGCCGTGACCAAGGACGGCAAGGGCGCGTCGGTCGTCCACGTCAACAGCACCACCGAGGCCCGCACGGTCACCATCGACCTGTCCAGGTTCCGCACCGTCAAGGGCAGCGCGACCGTGACACCCACGGTGACCAGCGCCGACGGCAAGCTCAAGCAACAGGCACCGGTCAAGGTCGTCGACGGCAGGGCCACCTACACCGTCCCCGCCCAGTCCGTGACCTCCTTCGCCGTCAAGGGCGTCTCCGGCGTGGCGAAGAACGCGGGTCTGTTCAGCAAGGGCCACTCCTACACGCTGACCGGCGTGCAGAGCGGCAAGGCGGTGACCGTCGCGGCCAACGGCACGAACCTGGTCATCGGCTCGGCCAACGGCAGCACCGCGCAACAGTGGCAGCTGGACGCCCGGTACGGCAAGACCGGCGCCCGCCAACACTACGTCTTCGCCAACCCGGCGGAGGGCGAGCGCCTCGCCGTCCGCGACAACGTGCCGGTGGTCGAACCCGACACCGGCGAGCGGGACCCGGCGACCGAGTGGATCATGTCGACCACCGGTGACGGGACATGGACCCTCGTCAACGTGGCCACCGGACGCCTCCTCGAGGTCGGCGGCCAGGCGACGAACGAGGGCGCGGCCGTCACGACCTGGCAGGCCAACTCCGGTTCCAACCAGCGCTGGCGGGTCACGGACGTGACCCCCTAGCCCCGGTCAGTCCACGTCCTGCGGGTCCGTCGTCCCCGCCCGTGTCACCTCCCGCTTCTCCGCCCGCATCGCGATCGTCGCGATGCGGGCGGAGTGCTGCGCGGGGGCGGCCGCCGGGATCCGCTCCAGGACCCCGCCCGCGAAGACGTCGTACAGCGGCAGCGTCTCGAGGTGCACATAGCCGATGTGGCAGTCGCAGACGGCGAGCGGGCAGGGGCGGGGGCGCAGGGCGGCGCGGTACGAGCCGTCGTAGAGGTTGCCGAGTTCGGCGGGGACGAAGTGGCAGCGCCGGACGGTGCCCTCGCCGTCGACCGAGATCACCGAGTCGCCGGTGCGGCAGGGCAGGCCGGCGCTGGTGTGCGGATGGCGGCTGTACGGGAAGAGCGGGTCGAGGGCGGTCCAGCGGTCGGCCTCGGCGTCCTCGTAGGTGTGTCCCTCGGCGGCGTTGATCCACAGATAGACGTGCGCGGGCAGGTCGGCGCGCAGCCGGCGGGCCGCGTCGAGGTGCTCGGGCAGTCCGACGACGCCGACGCTGAAGCGGATGCCCCGCTCCGACAGTTCGCGGCACTTGCCGAGGAACCGGTCGTACGGCGTCTGGCCGGGGTGGTAGGTGCACCACAGGGCCAGGGTGCCGGGGTCGGCCTCGGCGAGCCAGTCGGTGCGGCAGCTGAGGTTGGTCTGGATGGCGACCCGCCGGATGTGCGGGAGGCGGGAGAGGTCGGCGAGGGTGCGCCGGTACCAGGAGCGGACCAGCCCCTCGCCCCACGGGGTGAACAGGAGCGAGAGCCGGTCGTCGGTGCGGGCCGCCGCCCACTGCGCGAACCGTTCGAGGGCGGCCCGGTCGGCGCGCAGTTGATCCGTGCTGTCGCGCCGCTTGGCGAACGGGCAGTAGGGGCAGTCGTAGTCGCAGGAGGCGAGCGGGCCGCGGTAGAGCAGGGTCAGGTCCATGGCGGCCGGATCACTTCCGCTCGTACGCGGTCATGGCGGCCCGCACGGCCGGGGAGAACAGCTCGGGGCCGATGGCGTCGGAGTGGGCGAGGCCTTCGGGGGTGAGCCTGAGGGCCGTCGGGTCCGTGTCGGTCAGCCAGCCGCGGTCGGCGAAGCGTTCGAGTTCGGGGCCGAAGTCGTCGGCGGGCGCGCCCCCGAAGCGGGCCCGGTAGTCGTCGAGACGCAGGCCCTCGGCCTGGAGCAGCGACTGGAGCAGGTGGCGGCGGCGCGCCTCCCCGGAATTCATGGGGTGGCCGACCTCGGCGTGGGCGAAGTCGGACGGGTCGGCGGCCACGTAGTCGTCGATGATGCCCCGGATCTGGTGCATGCCGACGGCGTAGTCGAAGGAGTAGTGCAGGCCGGCCGTGTAGGAGCGCGCTCCGCAGCCGAGGCCGATCATGCCGTCGGTCTGGCAGGCGTAGTCGTCCGCGCCCTGCGGCGGGGCGTCGGCGCGGCGGAACATGCGCATGGACTGCTGGGTGTAGCCGTGCGCGAGGAGGTGGTCGCGGCCCGCCCGGTACAGGCGCAGCCGCTGCTCGTCCCAGGCCGGGTCGGGGCCCGGCGCCGCTCCCGGTCCGGGGCCACGGCGGTCGAGGCCGGTCAGGGGACGGACGTAGAGCGGGTAGAGGTAGAGCTCCTCGGGCCGCCAGGCGAGGGCCGCGTCCAGGGAGTGCCGCCAGGTCTGCTCGGTCTGGCCGTCGATGCCGTAGATCAGGTCGATGTTGAGGACCGGGACGGTGGTGTCGCGGACGCGGGCCAGGGCCGCCTCGACCTCGGCGCGGCGCTGCGGTCGGACGGCGGCCCTGGCCTCGGCGTCGACGAAGCTCTGGACGCCCAGGCTCAGTCGGGTGGCGCCCCGGCCGGCCAGGACGGCGAGGCGGTCGGCGGTGGCCGTGGCGGGCGAGGCCTCGACCGAGAGCGGGACCGCGCGGAGGTCGGCGCCCATGCGGTGCTCGGCGATGTCACAGAGCCGGTCCAGCTCGGCGGCGGTGAGGAAGGTGGGGGTGCCGCCGCCGAAGGCGGCCGTGGCGAAGCGGACCTCTTCCGTCTCCCCCAGTGCCTCCCGTACGGCGATCGCCTGCCGTTCGAGGGCGTCCAGATAGGCGCCGGTCAGTCCGTCGGGGGCGCCGATGCGGGTGAAGAGGTTGCAGAAGCCGCAGCGGACCTCACAGAACGGTATGTGCAGGTAGAGGGAGAGCGCGTCCTTGGGCTCGGCCGCCCAGAGGGCTTTCAGGGACGGGCGGTCGGGGAGCTCGCGGTAGGCGGTCTTGTGCGGGTAGGCGTAGACGTAGTGCTGGTACGGGCTGACGCGGGTGGCCGGTTCGGCGGTGGTCATCGGCCGGCCTCCGTCGGACGGGGTGCGGGGTCGAGGAAGAAGTGGGCGTACGGAACGGTCCACACGGACTCGTGGCCGAGGCGGTGGCCGGTGTAGCCGTCGTCGCCGTAGGCGGTGCCGTGGTCGGAGCAGACGATCGCGAAGCAGCGGCGCCTGCTGCTCGCGGCGGCGAACAGGCGCCCGATGTGCCGGTCCACGTACTCCAGCGCGGCGGCGTGCGTCTCCCGGCTGTCGCCGGTCTCGCGGGTCGCGCCGGGCAGGTGGAACCAGTTCGGCTGGTGCAGGGCGGACACGTTGACGAAGAGGAACAGCCGCTGCTCGTGCGGGAGCCGGCGTACGACGCGCTCGGCGTGGGCGACCTGGTTCTCGAAGGACTCGGGTGAGGTGACGCCGAACTCCGGTGCCCAGTGGGATTCGTGGAACAGGCCGGGCAGCACCGAGCCCAGCGGGCCCTGCTTGTTGAAGAAGCCGACTCCCCCGATGCAGACGGTGTGGTAGCCGTCCTCGGCGAGGCCCGAGACGAGGTCGGGGGTGTCGTAGACGTAGGTGCCGCCCGCGGTGGTCTCGCTGCCCGCGAAGCTCGCCGCGAACAGACGCGGATGCGGTCCGGGGGCGGCCGGGGTCGGCAGGAAGCCCGCGAAGATCGCCTGGTGGGAGGCGTAGGTGAAGCTGCCCGGCGCGTGCCGCTCCTCCCAGCGGCCGCCGGGGAGATGGCGGGCCAGGTGCGGGATGCGGCCCGCGGCCGCCAGCTCGGCGGCGACGTCGTGGCGGAGGGTGTCGAGGGTGACGAGCAGGAGGTCGTGGCTGCCCACCACCTCGTTCATATCGGGCTCAGGCATGCGGTGTTCCTGTTCTGTACCGGGCGAGGTCACCCAGGACGGCGGCCACTTGGGCGGCGTGGGTGTCGAGGCCCTCCGCACCGCTGCCGGGCAGACCGGTGAGCCGGGGCAGCAGGTCGCCGAAGGCGTTGACCTCGCCGACCGCGGCCCTGCGCCAGCCCACGGCCGGCAGCAGGTCGACTCCGACGCACAGGGTGCCCGGGAAGCAGGCCGCGGCCTGCTCGCACACACCCAGCAGGTCGGTCCAGCGGGCGCCCGCCGCCTCGACGTTCTCCCGGACGGCGTCCAGGTCGCCCCGGCGGCCGCCGAGATGGAGGTTGGTCATCGGCGAGCGGCTGGTGCGCACCACCGCGTGGGTGGCGCGACCGGCCACGACGACCACCCTGAGGTCGGCGGCCCGGCCGTCCTGGGAGGCCTTCGGCAGCCAGCGCTCCAGGTGCAGTCCGTCCGGGGCGAGCGCGTCGACGATGGCCGCGATGTCCTGCTCGCGTTCGTAACGGCGTACCCGGAGGGAGTTGTACAGGCCGCCGTCGGCGGCGAGTTCCACGGAGGTGGTGGCCCTGACGCGGCCGCCGCCGCCCGACTCGACGGCGAGGACGCCCGAGGCGGACGATCCGTGCGCGGGCTTCACGAAGAGCCGGGCCATCCGGTGCTCACGCATGGACGCGCGTACGTCGTCCCAGCCGCGCACCGGCGCGCCCCGCGGGCCCGAGGTGGGTGACGCGGGCACCGGAACGCCCGCCGCGTCCAGGACGGCGTGGCAGAGCCGCTTGTCGAACAGCACCGCGATCTCGTCCGTATCGTCGAGGCGGACGCCGCCGCGCAGGCTGCGTACCGCGGCGGTGAAACGGGTGTACCAGCGGGCCGAGCCCTCGACCCGCGTCGGATCGGCGGCTCCGCGCAGCAGCCGGTCGACCTCGGGGTTCTCGCCGGGCGAGTCCAGGCGGACGATCTCCTCGGCGGCGAAGTCGGCGCCGCCGTCGCTCAGTACCTCCGCCCACGGCACGACCCGCGGGGCCGGCAGGCCGGCCGCGCGTACCGCGTCCTCGAAGAGGGCGACCCGGCGGTTCTCCGGGTTGCCGACGACCGCCAGACGCGGCTCGGGCGCGCGCTCCGGGCGGAACCCGCCGGGGGAGGAGGGACGGTGACCCATGGGTGGGGTGCTCACTCCCCGACGGCGACGTAGCGCCACGTCGTGCCGTCGTCGTCCGCGTCCTCCTCGGCGTCGTCGCGGTCGAGGTCCACCTCGACGCCCGCGGTCTCCACGGTTCGCCGGACGCGCTCCTGGAGGGACTCGCTCAGGTAGTGATGGTGCAGGTCGAGCTTCTTGAGGTGGGTGAGCGGCTGGCCGCCGAGCAGGGCGGCCGCGCCCTCGTCGGTCAGCACGCCCATGGAGAGGTCCAGCACCTCCAGCCGGGCGACCACGGGCGCGGACGCGACGGCCGCGGCCACGGCGTCCTGGATCTCGCTGTTGCGCAGGGCGAGGTGACGCAGGCCCGGCAGCCGGGCGCCGGACAGGATCGGCTCCAGGTCGGCGACCTCGCTGTCGCCGCCGTACTCGGGGGTGCCGAGCCACAGGTCGAGGTGGACCAGCGCGGGCAGGTCGCTGCCGCCGATCCCGCGCACGACCTCCGCGGGCAGCCCGCCCGTCTCGATCACGAGCCCGCGCAGCGCGCGGTGGCTCACGGCGGGGAAACGCAGCCCGGACCCGCCGCGCACGCCGAACTCCTCCAGCGCGGGGTACGCGGCGAGCACCGGGGTGACGTCGGTCTGGTTGATCCAGGAGATCTCGCACTCCTCCCCCACCATGTCCCCGAGGAACACCGCCCGCAGCGCGGGGAACCGGTCCCGGGCGGCCACCAGCGCCTCGATGACGTCGGAGGGGTCCGTGTCGTAGGCCTCCTGCCAGGCGCCGACGATCAGGGCTCGCACGCGGGTGGTGTCGACGGCGGAACAGAAGCGCGCGAACGCCTTCGTCCAGTCCTCGTCGGCGTCGTACACGTCGCTGGTGACGCGCCAGGCGACCGTCTCGGGGTCGGGCAGGTCGTCCGTCCTGCCGCCGGGGCCCGGGAAGGTGTGGGCCGGCAGCCGGTACAGCGCGTGCAGGTGGTCGGTGACGGTCATGCGGCTGCTCCCGGGAGAAAAGACGATGCGCGGTCCGTGATGTGTCCGCAGTTCTACCAACAGGCACTGACAACACCCGTCGGCGGGTCGTCGGTTCAGGCCCGTTGCCAGCGCTGGTTCCTTGTCGTGGGGCCGCGAGCCGAACTGCTGGGCGCGAGTCGGCCTCGTCCTGTCAACAGGGCTCTCAGGCCCGGGCATACTCGAAGGCTCGGCTCGCGCCCACGAAGGTCGACTCCCGCCGGCCTTCGTCTCCCATCAGGCGTACTCCTCCGGGCCTGGATCTGCCGGAGAGCAGCGAGACCGAGGGGACTCCAGGGTGGAGGGCGGCGGAGCGGCGGGACCGGCCGTTGACCATCTGGACGAGGCGGATCGCCACGTCCCGTCGTAGCTGCCGTCTCGGTGCGTCGAGCGTGTCCAGTGGGGCCGCCCAGTGCTCCGGGCAGCACGGCGGGGACGATGCGGGGTCCGAGTGGGAGGCCCTGCCTGTCCACACCTTCGGCTGCCCGTTGATGCCAATTCACCGACGGCTGCAGCCGATCTCGCTGCCAGGACTGAGTCCCTGTGTCCGTCACCTGAACACAGGGCCCCGTCGTCGCAGAGTCGGGATCATCTTTCGTGGCTTCGACCGCTGGATGCACTGTCCCGTGAAACCGCGAGGTCAGTAGGGGGTCGTTCGGGACTCCAGGTACGTCCGCAGGAAAGCGAACTTGCCTGTCGTGTCGGCGGAGTCGATCACCTTGGTGGACGCGCCCAGTGCGAGGGTGACCGGCTTGCCGGTGCGGAGAGCCGGCCAGACGGGCAGGCCCTTGCCGTTGGGGTCTCCGTGGGCGGCGAAGTTCACCAGGTAGGAGGAGGCGGTGTCGGCGATCTGGTGGTCGGCCGAGGTCCAGGGGCGGTCGGTGGTGCGCAGGTTGCCGAACATGTAGGAGATCTCTGCGCCGTGGTAGGCGCCCGCGGTGTTCGTGCCCACGATCGGATTGGTGGTGTCGGTTCCGGGCGGGGCCTGGGTGAACCAGTAGGTGAAGACCGGGCTGCGGTTGTGCGCGACTGCCTTGAACTGGGTACCCCACAGGAAGGTGGAGACCCGCTCCTCGTCACGGCAGTAGGCGTTGTACTGCTCGGCGGCCTCGATGTCGGTGGTCGCGGAGTACAGCTTGAGGAAGGCCGCGGCCCGCTCTCCGAAGGTCTCGGCGGCGAATTCTTGATATGCGTCGACGCTCAGGGTGAGGGTCGGGGAGGCCCCGTTCTCGTCCTTGTTGTTGCCGGTGAAGACCGGGATGTCGGTCTCGGCGCCGGATGTCATCGCACCGGTGTAGGTGGTGGGCAGGACGTACCCGTCGAGGACGTTGCCGAAGTCGGTCGCGTCCGCCGGTGCCGAGGGGGCGTAGGTCTTCGCGACCAGCTCTGGGGCGCTGATCGCGCGAAGCGCGGCCAGCGAGGAGACACCCAGGTATTTCTGGTAGGCGGCGCCCACCGCCTCGGCCCGCGCCAGCGGGTTGTAGCCGCCGGCGACATGACCGAGTGCGGGATCCTTGGTGTACTGCACGCCGGCCCACAGCGCGGCACGGTGGAACAGACCGCGGGCAAGCCGCGAGATCATGAGGATGTTGACGAAGGACGAGCCGTGCGACCATCCCGCCAGGGTCACCCGGTCCGGGTCGCCGCCGAATGCGCTGATGTTGTGCCGTATCCAGCGAAGGCAGGCGACCGTGTCCTGGGCCCCCCAGTTACCGGAAGCTCCGTGCCCGCTCTCCGCGCTCAGCTCGGGCAGCGCCAGTCCACCGAACGGGCCGACCCGGTGGTTGAAGGTGACCACCACCGCGCCCTTCGCGGCGAGGGCTGCGCCGTCGTAGATCGGCTGCGAGGCCCACATCGCCGAGTTGCGTCCGCCGTAGATCCAGACCACGACCGGGCGGCGTTCCTTGCCGGAGGAGGCGGCGGTCCAGATGTTGAGGTTGAGGCAGTCCTCGCTCAGTTCTGGCACCTGGCGGGCGGGAATGCCGTCGACCGGCTGCGGGCAGGCCGCGCCCCAGGTGTCCGCCTTGCGGACCCCCTTCCAGGAGGCCGCGGGCTGCGGTGCCCTCCACCGGTTGCGTCCTGTGGTGGAGGCCGCGTAGGGAATGCCTTTGAAGACCGTGACGCCGTGGAGAGGAGCGGGAACACCGCTCACCAGACCGGCTTCCGTTCTGACCGGCTCGGCGGACATGCCTGTCCGTCCGGACGCGGCTGCGGCTGCGGCCGGGCTGACGCCCACGCCATTCAGAAGTGCGGCTCCGGCGGCGGCACCAGCAGCCCCGCCGAGGAGGCGTCGGCGACCAAGCGCGGTGGAGTGGTGCGGGGAAGACGGATTTCGCTGGGGAGTCAAAGAGGGCTCTCTTCCTGGGCAGGGCAGGTCGAGCGGAGCCGTGACGCCACGACCGGACCACCTGCGAACGAGTCGCCTCATGCTGGGCCAACCCGGCAGGGACGACAACGGTGCAGACACGGACGCACAGCTTCCTCAGCGCAACCTCATCGTGCGGGTCACGTAGTTGACACGAACAAGGCAAGCAGCCGACAGCGGTGCTGCGGGCCCGCCGGCTCGACGCCGATCGTCACACGGCGCGGCCACGAAGTGCCGCTGCTCGGAAGAGTGCGACTGCTCTGAAAAGTGCTGCCTTGCCCGGGCGTACGCCGTTTGCGGTCGGCAAGTCCTTGCCATGGCGAGGACTTGCCGTCGTCCGGCCTTCACGGCGGCGTGAACCGGCCGATAGACCCATGGCATGTCCTCCCCCTCTCACTCTTCCGCCTTCCGGCGCAGACGCCGACGGCTCATCCGCGCGGCCACCGCACTGCCGCTGCTGGCGTCGGGGCTCGCGGTTCTGCAAGCGCCCGCACAAGCCGCTCCGAGCGAACCCACCGTTCCCCCACGGTCCTCGGCGACCCACAAGGTCACCCTGGTCACCGGCGACATCGTCACCGTCACCACGATGGCCGACGGCAAGCAGACCGCCGGCGTCGACCGTCCGGACAGCTCCGTCGGAGGCGTAAGGATCCAGGAGATCAAGGGTGACCTGTTCGTCATCCCGGACGAGGCGGCTCCGCTGCTGGGCACCGGCAAGCTGGACCGCCGGCTGTTCAACGTCACTGACCTGATCGAGATGGGCTACGACGACGCGAAGTCGCCCGCGGTACCGCTGATCGCGTCCTACGCCCGGCCGAAGTCCCGCTCCGCCGCCGGGCCCGAGCCGACGGCCCCCCGGGGCAGCAGGCTGACGCGCAAGCTCGAGGGCATCCGCGGTGCCGCGCTGAGCACCGAGAAGCGGCAGGCCCGCACCTTCTGGACCACCGTCGCGCCGCAGGGCAGCGCGACACTGGGCGCCGGTGTGTCGAAGCTGTGGCTCGACGGTCGGGTGACGGCAGGTCTGAAGGAGAGCGTGCCGCTGATCGGCGCGCCCGAGGCCTGGGCGGCCGGCTACACCGGCAAGGGCGTCAAGGTCGCGGTGCTCGACACCGGCATCGACGTGAACCACCCCGACTTCGCCGGGCTGATCGACGGCACCACCAGCTTCGTGCCGGGTGAGGGCGTCACCGACGTCAACGGGCACGGCACGCATGTGGCCGGCACGATCGTCGGTTCCGGCGCCGCGTCAGGCGGCGACAACAAGGGTGTCGCCCCCGGCGCCGACCTGTTCGTCGGCAAGGTGCTCGGCGGCGCGGAGGGCTACGGCCAGGACTCCTGGGTCATGGCCGGCATGCAGTGGGCCGCCGAGTCCGGTGCGGACGTCGTCAATATGAGCCTCGGTGACTCCTACCCGACGGACGGCAGCGACCCGATGTCGCAGACGGTCGACGCACTGTCCGCGCGGTACGGCACGCTGTTCGTCATCGCCGCCGGCAACGCGGGCCCGGAGAGCATTTCCGCCCCGGGCGCGGCCGCCTCCGCGCTGACCGTGGCGGCCACGGACAAGCAGGACCGGCTGGCGTCCTTCTCCAGCACCGGCCCGCTGGCCTACTCGGGCGGCATGAAGCCGGACATCGCGGCGCCCGGCGTGGACATCACCGCGGCCCGTTCGCAGGACATGACCGACGGCGGCGAGGGCCTGTACCGCACCATCAGCGGCACCTCCATGGCCACCCCGCACGTGGTCGGCGCGGCGGCGATCCTGGCCCAGCAGCATCCGGACTGGACCGGCGCACAGCTCAAGGAACACCTGATGAGCACCGCGAAGGGCCTGGACGGCGGGTACTCGCCGTACGAGGTCGGCACCGGCCGCCTCGACGTGGCCGCCGCCGTGCGCACCACGGTCCGCGGCACCGGATCGCTCTTCTTCGGCAACCACACCTGGCCGCACGAGCCGAGCGACGTCGCCGTCACGAAGGACCTGACCTTCACCAACACCGGTCCCGCCGATGTCACGCTGGACCTGGCGCTGACCGACGACGGCGGCCCGTTCGCGCTGGGAGCCGGCACGGTGACCGTCCCGGCGGGCGGCACCGCCGCCGTCCCGGTGACGGCTGACCCGCGAACCGCACCGGCAGGCCGGCACGTCGGCTACGTGACAGCCACCGACACGGCCACCGGCAAGCCGGTGACCCGCACGTCCGTGGCACTCCTGAAGGAGGAGGAGCGCTACGACCTGAACATCAAGCTGGTCGGCCGGGACGGCAAGCCCGCCGCGGGCTGGGTGGGCATCAACCTGGCCGGTGACGTCTGGCCGTGGAACGTCTACGTCGACGGCTCGACCACCCTGCGCATGGCACCCGGCCTGTACACCGTCGCCGGGTACCTCGACGTGGCCGGCGAGAAGGCGGACCGCTCGGGTCTGGCCGTGCTGGTCGACCCGGAGACCGTGATCGAGGACGGCTCCGTGGACGTGGTGCTGGACGCCGGCAAGGCACGCCTGCTGGAGACCGAGGCACCGCAGCGCACCGAGGACCGTCAGCGCAAGGTCGACTTCAACGTCCACTACAAGGGCCTGGACCCGTACCTGGACTACCGCAGCGCGTACGTGCTGCCGCCGACGTACGACGACGTGTACGTCGCGCCGACGCAACCGATGAAGCAGGGCGATTTCCTCCTCACCACCCGCTGGCGCAAGGGCGAGCCGCAGCTCGGCCTGAGCGCCTTGGGCGGGCGACTCCGCTTCGACGCGGTGGTGCAGGCGGGCAGCTCCCTGGGCACCGCCACAGACAGGCTGGAGGCCGTCTACGCGGGCAACGGCTCTGCGGCCGCCTACCAGAAGGTCAGGGCCAAGGGCAGAGCCGTCGTCGTCGAGCGCAGCGACGAGGTCTCGCCGCAGGAGCGCGCCGAGGCCGCGGTGGCGGCCGGGGCGAAGGCGCTGATCGTGGTCAACGACGGTGTCGGTGCCCTGGTGGAGTACGTCGGCGAATCGAGCATCCCGGTCGCCACCGTGCACCGCGACGCGGGCCGGGACCTTGTCTCGATGGCAAGGACCGGCCGCTTCCAGCTGACCGCGAAGCAGACCGAGTACACGCCGTACGTGTACGACCTGACCCGGGACTACCCCGGTCAGGTACCGGACCGGGCCCTCGTCTACAAGCCGACCCAGCGTGACCTCGCCCGGATCGACGCCCGCTACTACTCGGCCGCGGGCGGCAGGTCGGCGGAAGGCTACCGGTCCGACTTCACCCTCAGCCCGTCGTTCAACCTCCCTGAGCTCGAGCGGCACCCGGGCACCCGGACCGAATGGGTGACCCCGGGTCAGGTCTGGCGGGAGTTCCACGCCCAGGGCACCGACGGCCCCCTGCCGTGGACGATGGTGTCGGGCGACAACACGTACACCAAGGGCAGCAGCACCCGTCTGGATTGGTTCGCTCCGGCGACGCGGCCGGGCCAGAGCGAGTCCTTCGGCGTCTACAACTCCCGCTGGCAGAACTACATGACCTGGAACGTGCAGGCGTGGGCGTCCGCCAGCGGCACCATGCGGCTGGGCGGCTACCTGCCGTGGGGCGAGACACCGTCCCACCTGCAGATCTTCCAGGGCGACACACTGATCCACGACAACCCGGTCAGCGGGGACATGCAGTGGCAGGAGGTACCGGCGGGCAACCTGCCCTACCGCGCCGTCCTCGACGTGGAGCGGCCCGGTGACGTCTTCCGGCTGTCGACGCGCACCCACACCGAGTGGACGTTCCTGTCCGGCACCGTCGACTCGGACGACTTCGTGCCGTTCTCGGTGCTGAACCTGGACTACAGGCTGGAGTCGGACCTGCACGGCGACGTCAAGGCCGACGCGACCCAGCGGATCGCGCTCAAGCCGGTGTCGATGGACCTCGGCACCGTGCCGGGCAAGGTCACCACGGTGAAGCTGGACGTCTCGTACGACGACGGCGCCACCTGGCAGAAGGTGCCCCTGAGCAAGGGCGCCGGCGGCTACTGGGAGAGCTCGTTCAGGACGGCGAAGAAGCCCGGCGGCTTCCTCTCGGTCCGCGCGAGCGCCAGGACGGACCGCGGCTTCAGCGTGAGCAACGACATCATCCGGGCGTACGGCCTGCGATGAACCGACGAGGAGGATGAACCGGCGATGAGCCACACGGAAGGGCCCCGGGGAGGCGACTCCTCGGGGCCCTTCCCCTCGCACCCGCTGCACCCCCTCCCCGCAGGGACTGTTCAGGGTCCGCCGCCATGGCGGATACTCTCCCCGCTGCGGCAAGCGGGAGAGGGTCGATCACCGATGCTGGACGTTCTGGGCCTCGAACCCGACGACGAGCGCGTCTACCGGGCGCTGCTCGGAAGGCCGAACTCCACCGCGGCCGCGCTGGCGGATCTGTTCGTCGTACCGCGGGCCCACGTCGACAAGGCCCTGTCCCGGCTGGTCGAGTGGGGACTGGTGATCCGGTCGGCGGACGAGCGGTTCACCACCGCGCCGCCGGCCATGGCGCTCGGCGCGCTCATCAGCCAGCGCCGGGACGGACTGCGCCAGGCCGAGCAGGCGCTGGTGACCTTCGCCGAGGAACACCGGGCGGCGATGACCGGGAGCAGCATCGACGATCTGATCGAGGTCGTCACGGGCGTCGACGCCATCCGCCATCGCTTCCTCCAGGTGCAGCAGGCGGCCCGCACGCAGGTCCGCAGCTTCATCACGGCACCGTTCCTCGCCGTACCGCCCGACGAGAACACCGCCGAACCCGTGGCCATCCGCCGCGGCGTGCACTTCCGGGCGGTACTGGACCGGGACGTGCTGGCGGAGCCGGGAATCGTCGCCGACGCGGTCGACTCACTGCGCAACGGCGTGCAGCTGCGCGTCGCCGACCAACTGCCCATGAAGCTCGTGCTGGCCGACGCCGACCTGGGCCTGGTCCCGCTCGCGGTCACACCGGCCGGGGAGCCCGGCGCTGTGCTGCTGCACCGCAGCGGCCTGCTGGACGCGCTGGACGCGCTGTTCGAGACGGTATGGCGCACCGCTCACCCCCTCGAACTGTCGGGCCCCGGCGGAGAAGCCGAAACCACGGTGGAACTCGGCGCGGAAGGCCCGACCGACCTCGACCGAAAGATCCTCGCGCTCCTGCTGGCCGGCCTGACCGACCAGACGACCGCGACCCAGCTGGGCCTGTCGCCCCGCACGCTCCACCGCCGCCTGCGCCTACTCATGGACATGGCCGGAGTGCGCACCCGCATGCAACTCGGCGCCCACGCAACCCGACACGGCTGGGTCGAACCACCGGCACCGAGCCGGATGTGACGGCGCCCGTATCAGCACGCGTCCCGGCTCGGTGCCCGCGGCAGTCCTGTCGACGGCGCTTGGCCGCCTCACGGTTCATCGGCTGCACGGAGGGCGACCGGCGGGCGGCGCATCGACGTGGCAGTCCGCCTCGGCGGCCCGCCCTCAACGACCGGCGCCGACGCGGTGGGCAGCGGCCGAGGCGGCGCGTCTTCCGGTCCGGCCTCAGCCTCGCGCGACGCGGGCCAGTACGTCGGTGACCCGGGCGCGGACCGCGTCCCGGGCGACGGCGGGAAGTGCCCCCAGGTCGGTGCCCGCCAGGGCGTGCAGGACCTGTTCGGGGTCCGGGTCGTACGGCGTGCTCTCGCTGAACACCTCGTAGCCGTCGCGTACCGCCACCCGGAGTTCACGGGGGCTGCCGCCGTCGCCGTGCACCGCTGCGGCCACGACGAGGGGTGGCGGGCCGCCCGCCTCGCCCTCCAGCTTGCGGTAGCCGCTGACCAGGGGTGTGCGCCAGCGCAGGGCGAGGAGTACGTGACGCTTCGCCAGCAGCTCGGTCAGATCGGTCTCGTAGACGCTGCCGGGTTCCAGGACGGTGGCCCGGGCGTCCAGGACGAGGGCCGCCGGGAGCAGACAGCGCAGGGTGCTGCCGACGATGTTGCCGCCGACCGTGGCGGCCCGGCGCACCGCGCCGGTGCCCACGCCGGAAGCCGCCCGGTGCAGCGCCTCGGGCACGGTCGCGTCGACCCGGTTCAGCAGCACGGCACCACCGAGTTCCTCGGGGCCGACGGTGCCTGCCTCCGGCACGTTGCGCAGCGACACGGCCTGCTCGGGGAAGCCGTCCCGCTGCCAGCCGGCCCACACGAGCGTGGCACCTCCTACCGGCACCGCTCCCTCGGCCAGACACCGCTGGGCTTCGGATATGGAGGAGGGAAGACGCAACTGCACGACAACCGACCTGCCTTCCCTGGAAGTTCGTGGCGAGCGACACGGTGTCATCGTGTGTCCCCGTGTTCACCCGCCCGCATGATCAATGGCAGAACGGATTCTGCCCAGGCACACGGGGGCGCATACAGGGCTCATGGCCGCACCTTGCGCAACATGAAATTGCGTTGCGGCCGACTCCCCTCCCCCGGACCCTGGCGCCATGGCCTACGTCCTGCGTCCCGCCGCGCTCTCCGACGCCCCTGCCGTCACCGCTCTCCTCAACGAGATCGACTCCATCGAGATCGGCCGGCCCGAGACGGACCTGCACACCGTCGAGGCCGATCTGAAGCATCCGCAGACGGATCTGGAGCGTGACTCCTGGCTCGCCTTCGACGGGGAGCGGCTGGTCGGCTACGGGCTGCTGTGGGACGAGTCGGGCGGCGAACGCGTCGACATCGACCACTACGTCCTGCCCGACGACCAGGAGGCCGGCCGGCTCGTCCTGGCGGCGATGGAGAGCCGGGCGCTGGGGAAGGCTCGGGAGAACGGCGCCGGGCGGGCCGTGGTGCATCTGCATCTCAACGCGGCGCCCACGCTCGACACCGGACTGCTCCGGGCCCGCGGCTGGTCGGTCGTACGGCGGTATCACGTGCTGCGCCGCCCCCTGGACCGGGCCGGGGACCAGCCGCCGGCGCTGCCCGCGGGGGTCCGGCTGCGGTCCTGCGTCACCGAGGCGGACCGGGTCCGTGTCCACGCGCTCTACCAGTCGGCTTTCGCGGAGCACTTCGACTTCCAGCCGCGCGGCTACGGGCAGTGGCTGCACGACGTGGACGCGGCGGGGCTCGACTGGTCGCTCGTGTGGATCGCCGGCACGGACGAGTCCGGGGACGCCGGGTTCCTGATGGCCCGCGACGACCGCGAGGCGATGGGGTGGATCCGCAGTATCGGCGTGCTGCGCGCGGCCCGGGGAGGCGGGCTGGCCGGAATGCTGCTGCGGCATGCCTTCGCGGCCTTCGCCGCCCGGGGCCGGGACACCGTCGGGCTGGGCGTGGACACCTCCAACGCAACCGGCGCGCCCGGGCTGTACGCGCGCCACGGCATGGTCCTGCACTACGCCGTGGACACCTGGGAGGCCGTCCTGCGCTGACCGCGCGTTCGGTCCGCACCCGGACGGCCTCCTCAGGGGCGGGACCGCCTACGGTGTCGCGGCGGGAAGCCGCGTCGGCACCACCGGAAGCATCATGCCGTCACCGAGTGGCGCCGTGTGCGGCACGAGGGCGCCCTCCCTGGCGATCTGGAGCAGATTCGGCAGTGTGTAGGGTTCGGCGCCGTCGAGGTCGACCTGGTAGCCGAGGTCGCCGAGGCTCGCCGCCGTCATCCGGCTCAGCGGGTTGCCGGCTCCGGAGATGAACGGCGACATGAGTTCGTTGACGAAGACCGCCTCACGCCAGTGGCTGTCCCGAGTGCCGGGCCCGCCGAAGTTGGCGACCGGTACCGGGACCGGGTCCTCCTCCCCGAGCAGTGCGGCGAACTCGGCCATCGCCCCGGGGCCGACGAAGGTGGGGTTCTGGGTTCCGGCACCCTTGAGGAGGCCGAACGCCGTCCACAGGGTGCCGATGCCCAGGACGTGTCCCATCTCATGGGTGATCACGTCGACGAGCGTGCCGTCCGCTTCCATCTTGGTGAGATCGCCGGAGTCGAACCTCATCACGCCCTTCGCCGGCAGAAGCGCCCCGAACTGCGCGGCCTCGTCACGGAAGTCGGTGGGGCCGGCCATCCCCAGTACGCGGCCGGGGCCGTCGATGGTGACCCCTTCGGCCTCGATGAGCAGATCGTCGATGACGTCGCCGTTGACGAGCGCGGTGTCCAGGTCCCCGACGATGACCTTCGCCCAGCGGTCGGCCGCCGCGGCGAAGGCGTCCTGCTGATTGCCCGTCAGCCCGCCGAGGAAGCGGATCTCGATGGTGAACGGTGACGTCGTGCGGGCTACTTCTCTGGCCCGCTCGAAACTGGCGACCGCTCGATACGTCTGGAAGGTGTTGGTGGCGACCTTGCTCATCACGGTGGTCCTCCATGTCGGCCCGGACGAAGAGTCACCCCTCTCCCCACACTAGGCCGACAGGGTGGGGCGTGCGCGTCGACGACCCGCCCCGTCTCGGGTGATCGAGTGACGAGGACGCGAGCTGTTTCAGGTTCAACAGGGACCGGAATCAGGCGGAGTTGTCCGGGTCGTACGGGGACAGGCGGACCGGGGCGAGGCCGCCTCCGAGCCGAGGGCGCGGCGCACGCACGAACGGGTGCGTTACGCGTCGAGGTGGGGACGGGTGTCGAGACGGGTGTCGAGTCGCACCGGTGACGCGGCGCCGGCGCGGGTCCTTGAGGTGCGGGTGAGCGGCGGCTCTCATAGCATGGTATTCGGAGTGTTTTGAGGGTATTTGCGCGCCGGTGTCCGATGCGGGCTCGGCCGGCCGCCGACGGCGCCCCTGGCCGACGCCGTCCCATCGGCCAGGACAAGCGGTTGCGGCAGCCTCCGACTGCTTCGGCTCCCTCGCTTCTCCCGCTCCTTCGTTCCGCGGCCGTCGCCCACGAGGGCGTGCGCCGTTTCCGTGTCGGATTCACGCATTAATGCATTCACACATTCACGCATTCGCGCAGGACAGGAGCAACGTGATGAGCGACCGACGACGCGCCGCACGGCGTCCCTCGGGCGGATACCGTACGTCCTTGCCCTGGCGGATCGTCACCCGAGGCGCCGAGTACATCGACCGGCGCTTCGGCTGGGACAGACTGCCCGTCCTGCCCGGTCTGCTGACACTCCTCGGGCTGCGCGTCAGGCTCCGGCAGAAGAACCTCCACGACACCGGGCAGCTGCCCTCGGTCGGTCTCGCCGGTGCGGCGCCCCCGTCCGAGGGCCACAAGGTCAACCGGACCGCCGACGGCAGCCACAACGACCTCGGCGAGCCTCGGATGGGCATGGCGGGCACGCGCTTCGGCCGGAACATCCCGCTGGACCGGATCGCCCCGGCCGCGCCCGAGGACGTCCTGTCGCGGCCGAGCCCTCGCGAAGTCAGCCGCGCGCTGCTCACGCGGGACGGACTGACCCCGGCGGAGTCGGTCAACTCCCTGGTCGCCGCCTGGCTCCAGTTCATGGTCCGCGACTGGTTCAGCCACGGTACGAGCCCCACGGAGCGGCCCTGGGAACTCCCCGTCGCGGACGACGACCCGTGGCCGGAACATCCCATGCGGATCATGCGGACGCCGGACGACCCGACGCGCGACCCCGCCGCACCGGCCGGGACGCCCGACACCCGCGTGAACGTCTCCTCCCACTGGTGGGACGCCTCGCAGCTCTACGGATCGAACGAGTCCGAGCAGCGCCTGATACGCACCGGCGAGCGGGGCAGGGTGCACCTGTGGGACGACGAGCAGTCACCGTTCCGCTCGGACCCCTCCCGCGATCCCTCGCGGGTGCCCGGCTTCTGGCTGGGTCTGGCGATGATGCAGCACCTGTTCGCCCGGGAGCACAACGCGATCTGCGACCACCTGCACGGCGCCTACCCGTCCTGGGGCGACGAGGAGTTGTTCCAGCGCGCCCGTCTGATCAACGCCGCGCTGCTCGCCAAGATCCACACCGTGGAGTGGACCCCGGCGGTGATCAGCCACCCCACCACCGTCACGGCCCTGCGCGCCAACTGGTGGGGCCTCGCGGGCGAGCGCGTCCACAACCTGTTCGGCCGGAACAGCGGCAGCGAGGTCGTCAGCGGTATCCCCGGGGGCAGGACGGACCACTACGGCGTCCCGTACGCGCTCACCGAGGAGTTCGTCGCCGTCTACCGCATGCACCCGCTGATCCGTGACGAATGGCACCTGCGCTCCGCCGCCGACGACGCCACCCTGCGGCACTGCACCCTCCGTGACATCTCGGGCCCCGGTGCGCTGAAGGTCCTGGACACCACCGGGACGGCCGATCTGCTCTACAGCTTCGGCACCCTGCACCCCGGACTGGTCACCCTGCACAACTTCCCCCGGTTCCTGCAGGAGTTCGAGCGTCCCGACGGCCGCGTTCAGGACCTCGCCGCCACCGACATCCTGCGCTCCCGTGAGCTGGGCGTCCCTCGCTACAACGAGTTCCGGCGTCTGCTGCGGCTGAAGCCGGCGAAGACCTTCGCGGAGCTGACGGAGAACCCGCGGTGGGCGGAGCAGATCGAACGGCTCTACGACGGGGATGTCGAGAAGGTCGATCTCATGGTCGGGCTGTACGCGGAACGGCTGCCGGCCGGATTCGCCTTCAGCGACACGGCGTTCCGCATCTTCGTCCTGATGGCCTCGCGCCGGCTGAACAGCGACCGCTTCTTCACCGAGTACTACACGCCCGAGGTGTACTCCAAGGCCGGTATGGCCTGGATCGACGACAACAGCATGATCACGGTGCTGCTGCGCCACCACCCGGAACTGCGTTCGGCGCTCGCGGGCCTGACGAACGCGTTCGTGCCGTGGCACACCGCCGGAAGGACGGTGGACTGACATGGCTGCGACGGACACGTCCCGCGGCGAGCGGGAGCGCCAGGTGGCGGCGGCCGCCGCACGGTACGGCGCGGCCGGCGACGCGCGCCGCGCGGTCGAGCGGCAACAGGACGCCGGGATCGCCTTCCCCGACTCCGAGGAGGCGCTCGCGGCCCGCGCGGCCCGTCTGCTCGAACGGCACGCGGTGCCTTCCGCCATGGTGGTGGAGGCCGTCCGCGCGGAGCCGCTTGCCGCGACCGCCGCGTACGAACGCATCCTCGGGGTGTCCAAGGAGCTCCAGGCATGGAGCTTCCTGCCGCGCGGCAGCCGGGCCGCACGCACCGTCGCCCGGATCTCGGTCCGGGAGAACGGCCGTGAACTGCCGCTCGGCACCGGCTTCCTCGTCTCGCCGAGCCTGCTGATGACCAACCATCACGTCCTCACCGACGCGGAGGCCTCCCGGGCGTGCTTCGTGGAGTTCGACGCCCAGGTCACCGTCGACAACACTCCTCAGGCGCCGACACGGCTGGGCCTCGACCCCGACGCCTTCTTCGCGGCGGACGAACGCCTCGACTTCGCGCTGGTGTTCGTCGCCGCCGGCCCGGACGGCAGGCCACCCGGCGAGACGTTCGGCTGGAACCGGCTCAGCGCCCAGACCGGGAAACTGGTGATCGGCGAGCCCGTCAACGTCATCGGCCACCCGATGGGCCGCCTGAAGGAGATCGCCGTACGCGACAACATGCTCCAGACCCGCCTCGACGACTTCCTCCACTACCGCACCGACACCGAGCCCGGAAACTCCGGATCCCCGGTCTTCAACGACCAGTGGGAGGTCGTCGCGCTCCATCACAGCGGGGTACCCATGACGGACGACAAGGGCCGCGTCCTGCGCCGGGACGGGCAGGTCTGGCGCCCCGGGGACGGCGAGGACGCCATCGACTGGGTGGCCAACGAGGGCGTGCGCATCAGCTCGATCCTCAGACACCTCGCCGCGCTCCCCCGCACCTCCCCGCGGCCGTCCCCGCTGGACGACCTGGGCCCCGAGGCGGGGCTGGCCCGGACGCGGGCCGCCGCCGCACCCGCACCCGCACCCGCACCCGCACCCGCACCCGCACCCGTGATCGTCGCCGCATCGCCACCGGCGCCCGAGCGGGCCGCCGAGCGGGCCGCCGCTCGGGCGGGCCTGCGCGCCCGGGACGGAGCGTTCGGCGGCGACCGGCACCTGGTCTTCCTGCACGGTCGTTCCCAGGAGGGCAAGGACCCCGAGAAACTGCGCCGCGCATGGGCGGCCGGGCTCAACCAGGGACTCGTGCGGGCCGGGCTGCCTCCCGTCGACCCGGCGGACGTCTGGTTCCCCTTCTACGGCGACAGGCTGGCGCAGGCCCTCACCGCGCACGAAGCCGTCCCCCGCGTGGTCGAGGCGCCGACCGCCATGGCGGCGGAGGTGGTCGCGCCCTCCGCTCCGTCCGCCCGCGCGGTGTACGAGGAGATCATCGGCGAGGCGGCCCTGAAGTGGAACATGCCGCAGGAACGGCAACTGGCCACCGAGGGCTTCGGTCTGGGCGACATCGTCGGTGTCCTGCAGAAGAGGCTGAGCTGGCTGGCCGCCAGGAGCGACCTCGACGCGTGGGCCATCGCCCTGATCTTCCGTGACGTGGCCGCCTACCTCGACGACGCCCGGCCCGTCCGTGACGAGGTCCTGAACTCCGTGCTCGAGGCGATGCCGGACTCGGGCGAGGTGGTCCTCGTCAGCCACAGCCTGGGCACGGTCGTCGGCCTGGACCTCACCACACGGCTGTCCCCCGGGGTGAGCGCCGTCCATCTGACCACGGCCGGCAGCCCCCTCGGCCTGGACAGTGTGTACAGCAGGCTCCTCGTGGGCGGGCCCAAGCGTCCCGACCTGGTCGCGGACTGGGGCAATGTCTGGTGCCCCAACGACGCGGTCGCCATCGGATGCCCACTGGCCGACGACTGGGCGGACGGCCTGACCGACCTCGCCGTCATCAACGCCCGCGACCGGGCCCACAGCATGGTGGAGTACCTCTCCCACACCGAGGTCGCCCGGTCGGTCGGCAGCCGCCTCGCGCTCTGAACCGGTGGTGGCACCCGCCCTCGTGAGGTGCCGTCAGCCGTTCAGCGCCAGCCAGGGCCGGGGATCGGCGTAGTAGCCGTCGTAGATCACCTCGAAGTGCAGATGGGGGCCGGTGGACAGGCCGGTGGAACCGACCCGCCCGAGCGGGGTCCCGGTCTGCACGGTCTGTCCCGCGGTGACGTCGATGGCGGACAGGTGGCTGTACGTGGTCTGGAGCCGTTTGCCCTCGATCGTGCCGTGGTCGACGACCACCCGGTTGCCGTAGGCCGTGGTCATGGCCGCGAAGACGACCGTGCCCGCGCGGGCGGCGGAGACCTGGGCTCCCTGGGGTGCGCCGAAGTCCACGCCGGTGTGGAGTTTGGTGACGCCGGTGAGTGGGTGCTGGCGGGAGCCGTAGGGCGAGGTGATGGTGAGGGTGGTGACGGGCGGTGCCAGGATCGCGTCGGCCAGGAGGCCACCGCCGCTGGTGTCCTCCCGGTCGAAGGCCTCGTACTTGGCGAACAGGGCCTTGACCTCGCCGAGGTAGGTCCGCGCCGAGGCGGGGACACCGCCCGCCTTCGTCACGGCGTCCGTGCCGACCGCGTAGGCGGCGAGGGTGAGGTCGACGAGGTCCCCGTTGACGGTGCCGTCGGTTCTGAGTCCGGTGACCTGCCCGGCCAGGGAGCAGTCCTGGCGCCCGAGCGCCATGATGGCGTCGGCCGGATCGCCCGGTGAGGACCGCCCGTTGCCGTCGTCGTCCTTGCCCCAGGTCTTCCAGTCGGCGGCGGTGAAGGCGGCGATGCCCTGCGGGCCGGAGCCGGTCGCACCGGCGTCGCTCCAGCCGGTGAGCTGGTCGATCTGCGCGGCGAGGACGGACGCGGTGACGACCGTGCAGGCGTCGGCGGACTTGCGCAGCCAGGGTCCGTAGCTCGCGTCGACACCGCCGGGGGCGGCGTCCTGCGCGGTGCCCTCCCCGGGACTCCAGTCGTCCGGGAGCCCACCGGTCAGGGCGAGGAACCCGGCGACCGTGGTGAGGGTGACCAGGCCCGGCAGGACCAGGAGGGTGAAGGGGCCCGGGCCGCGCCGACGGGGGCGCGGGGCGGGTGCTTCCGGGGCCGGGGTCACCGGAGCCGGGGTCACCGGAGCCGGGGTCACCGAGGCGGGGGCCTCCTGAGCGGGGGCCTCCCGGGCTGCGACGGCCTCGTACGCGGGGATCTCGACGGCGGGCTCGTCGCTCACGCGGCGGACTCCGGACGACGGGTCGACGGCCGCTGCGGCACAGTGCGGTTGTTCACGGACGGACGTTAGCCGGTGACCCGGCCCACGTCACCGGACGCGGGGGCAGACCTGCTGCCCGCACGGGCAGCGCGCCTCGGGGAACTGCCGTTGGGAGTTGGTGGAAAGTACGCCGCAGGGGCCGGGGCGCGCAGTTCCGGCCGCCGTCCGCTCACGGAGGTATCCGCCCATGACGCCGGCGCACGTCTCGCACCTGCACGGCCTGCCGGTGTACGTCTTCCGGCTGCCCGGGGAGACCTCGCGGGACCTCCCCGAAGCGGAGTCCGTGGCGTGGAAGCCGCCGGCGACTCCTGCCACGAGGTGGTGGAGCGCCTCGCGGGGGCGGCGGACCGGCTGACCGGCCTTCGGGCCCTCTACCTCGCGGACCTCGAATTCGAGGAGTGCGAGCTCTCCTGGATCGTCCAGGGCGACGTCAGCCCGTTCCTCGCCGCCTACCCGGGGCTGGAGGAGCTCGCCGTACGCGGTTCGGGCGGCGGCTTCGGCGGCGGTCCGGGGCTGGAGTTCACACCGTTGCGCCACGAGGGTCTGCGGATCCTCCGCTTCGAGAACGGCGGACTGCCGGCCGAGGTGGTGCACGGGCTCGCCGCCTCGGAACTGCCCGCGCTGGAGCACCTGGACCTGTGGCTGGGCACGGAGTCGTACGGCCGCACCACCACCGTGGCCGACCTCGAACCGATCCTGGACGGCTCCCGGCTGCCCGCCCTGCGCCGGCTGGGCCTGCGGAACGCCGACAACGAGGACGAGGTGGCGGCCGCCGTCGCCTCCGCCCCGGTCGTCGCAGAGCTCACCGCCCTGCACCTGGGCCGCGGCACGCTGTCCGACGAGGGTGCCGCGGCTCTGCTGGGCGTCCGGCCCCTGGTGCATCTCCAGGAGCTGGACCTTCACCACCACTACCTGTCCGACGCCATGGCCGAGCGCATACGGCAGGCCCTGGAGCCCTACGGCGTGAAGGTGGACCTGTCGGGCCGCGAGGACGCGGACGACCCGGGCGAGCGGTACGTGGCCGCGGGCGAGTGACCGTCCGCGGCCCCTGACCTCAGCCCACCTCGACCAGCAGGTCGCCGCCTTCCACCTGCTGGATCCGGTTGATGGCCAGCCGCGACACCGTGCCCGCCTTCGGGGCCGTGATGGTGGCCTCCATCTTCATCGCCTCGATGGTGGCGACGGTCGCGCCTGCCTCCACCTCGTCGCCCTCGGCGACCGCGAGGGTGACCACGCCCGCGAACGGCGCGGCGACGTGCCCGGGATTGGCGCGGTCGGCCTTCTCGGTCACCGGCACGTCGGAGGCCGCCGCCTTGTCCCGCACCTGGATGGGCCGCAGTTGGCCGTTCAGGGAGGACATGACCGTGCGCAGGCCGCGCTCGTCGGCCTCACCGACGGCCTGGAGCTCGATCAGGAGCCGGACGCCCGGCTCGAGGTCGACGGCGTACTCCGTGCTCGGACGCAGACCGTAGAAGAAGTCCTTGCTGTCGAGCACGCTGGTGTCGCCGTAGGCGTGGCGGTGGGCCTCGAAGTCGCGGGTCGGGCCGGGGAAGAGCAGCCGGTTGAGGGTGCTGCGGCGGGTCTTCTCCAGGCCTTCACGGTCCTCGGTGGTGAGTTCCTGGACGGGCTTGGCCTCGGTGCGGCCCCGCAGCGCCTTGCTGCGGAACGGCTCGGGCCAGCCGCCGGGCGGGGTGCCGAGTTCGCCGCGCAGGAAGCCGATGACCGAGTCGGGGATGTCGTAGCGGTCGGGCGACGCCTCGAAGTCCGCGGGGGACACTCCGGCACCGACCAGGTGCAGGGCGAGGTCGCCGACCACCTTGGAGGACGGGGTGACCTTCACCAGGTGGCCGAGGATGCGGTCGGCGGCGGCGTACATCGCCTCGATGTCCTCGAAGCGGTCGCCGAGGCCGAGCGCGACGGCCTGGGTGCGCAGGTTGGAGAGCTGCCCGCCGGGGATCTCGTGGTGGTAGACGCGTCCCGTCGGGGAGGCCAGCCCGGCCTCGAAGGGGGCGTAGATCCTGCGGACGCCCTCCCAGTACGGTTCCAGGTCGCCGACGGCCTGGAGGTCGAGGCCGGTGGGCCGCTCGGAGTGGTCGGTCGCGGCGACGATCGCGGACAGCGAGGGCTGCGAGGTCGTGCCCGCCATGGAGGCCACGGCGCCGTCGACGGCGTCCGCGCCGGCCTGGATCGCGGCCAGGTAGGTGGCGAGCTGGCCGCCCGCGGTGTCGTGGGTGTGCAGGTGCACCGGCAGGTCGAACTCACGGCGCAGCGCCGACACGAGCTTCGCGGCGGCCGGGGCGCGCAGCAGGCCCGCCATGTCCTTGACGGCCAGCACATGGGCGCCCGCCTCGACGATCTGCTCGGCCAGGCGGAGGTAGTAGTCGAGGGTGTAGAGCCGCTCGTTCGGGTCGGACAGGTCGGAGGTGTAGCAGAGGGCGACCTCGGCGACGGCCGTCCCCGTCTCCCGTACGGCGTCGATGGCGGGCCGCATCTGGCCGACGTCGTTGAGCGCGTCGAAGATGCGGAAGATGTCGATGCCGGTGGCGGCCGCCTCCTGCACGAAGGCGTCGGTCACCTCGGTCGGGTAGGGCGTGTAGCCGACGGTGTTGCGGCCGCGCAGCAGCATCTGGAGGCAGATGTTGGGGACGGCCTCGCGCAGGGCCGCCAGCCGCTCCCAGGGATCCTCGGCGAGGAAGCGCAGGGCGACGTCGTAGGTGGCGCCGCCCCAGCACTCCAGGGACAGCAGCTGGGGCAGGGTCCGGGCGACCAGCGGGGCCGAGGCGAGGAGGTCCTTGGTACGGACGCGGGTGGCCAGCAGGGACTGGTGGGCGTCGCGGAAGGTGGTGTCGGTGACGCCGATGGTCGGCGACTCGCGCAGATGGCGGGCGAAGCCCTCGGGGCCGAGCCGGACGAGGCGCTGACGGGAGCCCGCGGGCGGCTCGGTGCCGGGCAGCGGCGGCAGCTTGGTGACCGGGTCGATCAGCTCGGGCCGTTCACCGTGCGGCTTGTTCACCGTGACGTCGGCGAGGTAGGTCAGCAGCTTGGTGCCGCGGTCGGCCGAGGAGCGTGCGGTGAGCAGGTGCGGGCGCTCTTCGATGAACGACGTCGTGACGCGTCCGCCCTGGAAGTCCGGGTCGTCCAGGACGGCCTGGAGGAACGGGATGTTGGTGGACACGCCGCGGATCCGGAACTCGGCGACGGCACGCCGGGCCCGCTTGATCGCGGTCTCGAAGTCCCGTCCTCGGCAGGTCAGTTTGACCAGCATCGAGTCGAAGTGCGCGCTGATCTCGGTACCCGCGTGGGTGGTGCCGCCGTCGAGACGGATACCGGATCCGCCGGGTGAGCGGTAGGCGCTGATGCGGCCGGTGTCGGGGCGGAAGCCGTTGGCGGGGTCCTCGGTGGTGATCCGGCACTGCAGGGCCGCGCCGTGCAGGGTGACGGTCTCCTGGGACAGGCCGAGGTCGGCCAGGGTCTCGCCGGCGGCGATGCGCAGCTGGGCCTGGACGAGGTCGACGTCGGTAACCTCCTCGGTCACCGTGTGCTCGACCTGGATGCGCGGGTTCATCTCGATGAAGACGTGGTTGCCCGCGGGGTCGAGGAGGAACTCGACGGTACCGGCGTTGCGGTAGCCGATCTGCCGGGCGAAGCGCACGGCGTCGGCGCAGATGCGGTCGCGCAGCTCCGGGGCGAGGTTGGGCGCGGGGGCCAGCTCGATCACCTTCTGGTGACGGCGCTGGACCGAGCAGTCGCGCTCGAAGAGGTGGATGACGTTGCCCTCGCCGTCGGCGAGGATCTGCACCTCGATGTGGCGCGGGTCGACGACGGCCTTCTCCAGGAAGACGGTCGGGTCGCCGAAGGCGGAAGCGGCCTCGCGGGAGGCCGCCTCGATGGACTCGCGCAGCACGGCCGGGTCCTCGACGCGGCGCATGCCCCGGCCGCCGCCTCCGGCGACGGCCTTGACGAACAGGGGGAAGCCGATCTCCTGCGCGGCCCCGACCAGTTCGTCGATGTCGTTGGAGGGCGCGGACGAACCGAGCACGGGCACGCCCGCCGCGCGGGCCGCCGCGACGGCGCTCGCCTTGTTCCCGGTCAGTTCGAGGGTGCGCGCGTCGGGGCCGACGAACGTGATGCCCGCCTCCTCGCAGGCACGGGCGAGTTCGGGGTTCTCGGAGAGGAACCCGTAGCCCGGGTAGACGGCGTCGGCGCCCGCCCGGCGCGCGGCGCCGACGATCTCCTCGACGGAGAGGTAGGCGCGCACCGGGTGCCCTTGCTCGCCGATCTCGTAGGCCTCGTCGGCCTTCTGCCGGTGGAGTGAGTTGCGGTCCTCGTGCGGGAAGACCGCGACCGTGCGCGCGCCCAGCTCATAGCCGGCGCGAAACGCACGGATCGCGATCTCACCACGGTTGGCGACCAGCACCTTGCGGAACATCCGGGACCCCTTCAGCCTGGCGGTGACGAGGACCATCGTGTCGGTGCCCGACCTGGTTGGCCATGTGAGTCGGGCCACTCGGCGCATGTCTCGCTCGATCGGACCGTGCCCGACTACATTTGACGGCGTTCGACTGCGTTCGACGCCCGGTCAGGTCGCGGTCGCCGCCGCGGCGGCACGTCCCGCCTGGCGCCCGGAGAACAGACAGCCGCCGAGGAACGTGCCCTCGAGGGAGCGGTAGCCGTGGATCCCGCCGCCGCCGAAGCCGGCGACCTCTCCGGCCGCGTACAGACCGGGTACGGGGTTCCCGGCCGCGTTCAGGACCCGGCCGGAGAGGTCGGTCTGGAGACCGCCGAGGGTCTTGCGGGTGAGGACGTTGAGGCGTACGGCGATCAGCGGCCCCGCGCTCGAGTCGAGGATCCGGTGGACGGCGGCCGTGCGGCTGAGTGAGTCGCCGGTGTAGTTCAGGGCGTTGCGGATGCCCATGACCTGGACGTCCTTGGTGTACGCGTTGTCGATCTCGCGGTCCCGGGCCTCGATCTGCCGCTTGAGGCCCGCGAGGTCGATGAGCGAGGTGCCGGTCAGCTTGTTCATGCCGGCGACGAGGTCGGTGAGCGTCGAGGCGACGACGAAGTCCTCGCCCTTGTTCTTGAACTTCTCGATCGGCTCCGGGGTCTGCCAGATCCGGGACAGCAGCTGCCAGACGTTCTTGTCGGTGAGGTCGGGGTTCTGTTCGGAGCCGGAGAGCGCGAACTCCTTGGCGATGATCTTCTGGGTGGTGACGAACCAGGAGTAGTCGTAGCCCGAGTCGGTGATGGTCCTGAGGGTGTGCAGGGTGTCGTAGCCCGGGATGTCGGGCGTGTCGAACCGCTTGCCCGTGGCGTCGAACCACATCGAGGACGGGCCGGGGAGGATGCGGATGCCGTGGCCGGGCCAGATCGGGTCGTAGTTGCGCAGGCCCTCGGTGTAGTGCCACATGCGGTCGGGGTTGACGATGCGCCCGCCCGCCTTCTCGGTGATGCCGAGCATGCGGCCGTCGACGTGCGCGGGCACGCCCGTGACCATGAACTTCGGAGGGGTGCCCATCCGGGCGGGCCAGTTCTGCCGGACCAGGTCGTGGTTGGCGCCGATGCCGCCGGAGGTGACGACGACGACCGGGGCGTGCAGCTCGAAGTCGCCGACGACGGTGCGGGAGCTGGGCTTGCCGCGGGCCACGCCGCTGGGCTCCAGGACGGCCCCGCGGACGCCCGTGACGACTCCCCCGGTGGTGACGATCTCGTCCACGCGGTGCCGGAACCTGAAGCTGACCTTGTTGTCGGCGACCGCGGCCCGCACCTTCTTCTCGAAGGGCTCGACGACCGCCGGTCCGGTGCCCCAGGTGACGTGGAAGCGCGGCACCGAGTTGCCGTGTCCGGTGGCGAGACCTCCGCCGCGCTCCGCCCAGCCGACGATCGGGAACCACTGGACGCCCAGTCCGGAGAGCCAGGACCGCTTCTCGCCGGACGCGAACTCGACGTACGCCTTGGCCCACTGGTACGCCCAGTGGTCCTGGCCCCGGGGGTCGTCGACGCCCCGGTCGAAGCCGGCCGTGCCCTGCCAGTCCTGCCAGGCCAGGTCGTAGGTGTCCTTGACGCCCATCAGCCGCTGTTCGTCGGAGTTGACGAAGAAGAGTCCGCCGAAGGACCAGAACGCCTGGCCGCCGATGCTCGCCTCGGGTTCCTGGTCGAGGAGGAGCACCTTGCGTCCGGCTGCGGCGAGTTCGGCGGTGGCGACGAGGCCTGCCAGGCCGTGGCCGACGACGATCGCGTCGGCGTCCTGCGTCGCGCCGTACGCGGGGAAGGCCTGCGCGGCGAGGGTCGCGCCCGCGAGGACTCCGCCCGCCGCGGTCAGGGCGTGGCGGCGGGTGATTCCGTCGGCTTCGGGGGTGTCCATGAGCGGCCCTCCTGGAGGCTTCGCGGGGGCGGTGCCTGGACCGTGCTGGGTGGGCCCTGGTCGGTCCATGGGTGGCGTGACTGAGGGGTGTTCCTGCGACAGCTGCGCTGTTACCGTCGGTAGCCCAACAGGAAACCAGGTCGTCACACGGCTCCGGTAGTGCGCGGACGTCAACGTGGACACCGCTCGCTTGTGGCTCGGCGACAGCGACCGGGCGAAGGGGGACCATGACCGTCGTCCACGGACCGGAGCCGGTCGCCAGGGTCCTGCGGGACATGGCCGCCGACGTCGATGTGTGCGTCGAGCTCGTGCGCGCCGCCCGCAGCCGCTCCCCCGAACTGTCCCGGCTGACCGAGGAGGCGACCCGGTCGCATGTGACGGCGATGCTCCGCGCGGCCGACCCCTGGTTCACCGCGCCGGAAGGGACCGGCTCGGTCGACGACCAGGACTTCACGGCCGCCCTCCTGCTGGGCGCCGACCGCGCCGTGCAGGGCGTGCCGATGACGGTCGTGCTGCGGGGCGTGCAGGCGGCGCTCGGCCGCGCGGCGGAGCTCGTCGTGGACCGGTGCCGTTCGGCGGGGGTCTCGGACCGGGCGCTGCTGTCGGTCGTGCTGCGGCTCCAGGAGTACGGCGCGGCGATGGAACGGCAGGTGATCCACGGCTACCGAGCCGCCGAGCACGAGTCGCCCCGCGCGCCGGGCGCCGTCCGCACCCGGCTGCTGCACCAGGCGCTGGTCGGCGAAGTCCCGCCGCTCCAGGAGGAGTTGTCGCGCGCCGGGGTCCGGTCGGACACTGCCGGGCATTACCACTGCCTGGTCGCCGCTCCCGTGCCCGCGCGGGCGGTGCGCTCGCCGCACGCGGTGACCGTGCCGCTCGACGGCCGCGCGGCCGGACTGTGCCCGCGGCCGCCGGAGGCCGACGAGGTCGATCCCGAGGCGCTGGTCGTGGTCGCGCCCGCCGCTCCCCTGCCGGAGCTGCCCGCGCTGTACCGGCTGTGCGTGCGCGCCGTGGATCTCGGCCGGCAGCACGGTCTGCACGGGCTGTACGACGTCACGGACTTCGCCGCCAGGATCGCGCTGGCCGAGCAGTCCTCCCTGGGCGTCCTGCTGAGCCGGCGGCTTCTGGGCCCACTCGACCCGTCGGACACCTTTCATCGTCAACTCGCCCTCACCGCGCTGGCGTTCCTGAACAACGGACGCCGGCTCGACCAGACCGCGGCGGCGCTGTTCACCCATCCCAACACCGTCCGCTACCGACTCGGCCGGCTCAGGCAGATCACCTCCACCTCCCTCGCGGACGGTGACGGCCCGCTGGCAGCCCTGCACTGGTGGTGGGCCCTCACCGCATGGCTGGAGTCGTCAACACGGCGCTGAGCCACGGACCTTGCGGGCCGCTCCCGACTGTTCGACCTGTCGGACATTGTTCGAGAACTCTTGACGCGGCCATGAACACCGTTTGACACTCTCGCAACATCACGTCACACGGTTGAAACGGCGGTCCCCCATGACGCACAGACATCGACCCGGCGACCGTGCGAAACGGGGGGCGGGGCGACTGGCCGCACTGACCGCCGTGTCGCTGCTCGTCGGCCTCGTCGGGGCAGCGACCCCCGTCCAGGCGGACGAGGCCGCCGACATCACCGACGGCCTGGCCCTCTGGTACAAGCTCGACGCCACGTCCGGCACCACGGTCGCCGACGCCTCCGGCCACGGCCGCGACGGCACGGTGGCCGGCACCGCCGGCTGGTCGTCCACCGGCCAGGGCCTCGCCTTCAACGGCTCGGACACCTACGTCAAGGTGCCGAACGACGTGCTGAAGGGCATGGACGCGATCAGCGTCGCCATGGACGTGCGGATCGACGCCACCCAGTCCACGCCGTACTTCCTGTACGGCTTCGGCAACTCCAGCGGCAGCAACGGCAACGGCTACCTGTTCACCACGGGCAACTCCCTGCGCACCTCGATAGCCACCGGCAACTGGTCGACGGAGCAGACCACCAAGCCCGCCGACTCCCACAATCTGACCCGCTCGGTGTGGAAGCACCTCACCTACACGCAGTCCGGCACCACCGGTGTGCTGTACGAGGACGGCGTCGAGGTCGCCCGCAACACGTCGGTCACCATCACCCCCGGCGCCATCGGCTCCGGCGTCACCACCGCCAGCTACCTCGGCAAGTCGGTGTACTCGGGCGACAAGCTCTTCAAGGGCGACATCCGTGACTTCCGGGTGTACGACCACGCGCTGGCCGCATCCGACGTCGAACAACTCGCCCTCCCCGTGGCCACCCAGGGCGTCGCCGACGACAAGGCCGCACTGAGCCTCGGGGACACCGGTGCCGTCATCTCCGACCTGGACCTGCCGAAGACGGGCACGGCCGGGGGCGCCACCATCGGCTGGGCGAGCGACAACACCGCCCTGGTGTCGGACACGGGCAAGGTGACGCGTCCCGCCGCGGGCGAGCCGGACGGCCACGCCACGCTCACCGCCACCCTCAGGAAGGGGACGGTCACCGCGACCAAGTCGTTCGACGTCACGGTCCTCGCCGCGTTCGACGACGCGACCGCCGCCCGGCAGGCCGCCGACGCCCTCACGGTCCACAACCTCGACGACGTACGCGGCAACCTCGGCCTCCCGGCGACCGGTTCCTACGGCACGGACGTCACCTGGGCCTCCGCGCGAGCCGACGTCGTCTCGGCCGACGGCGTGGTCCACCGTCCCGCGCACGGCACGGGCGCCACCACCGTCGACCTGACCGCGACCGTCACCAAGGGGGAGGCGAAGGCGACCCGCGTGTTCACCGCGAAGGTCCCCGAACTCCCCGTGAAGGAAGCCCTCAAGGGCTACATGTTCAGCTACTTCACCGGTGAGGGCACCTCCGACGGCGAGCAGTTGTACGCCGCGCTCAGCAAGGGCAACGACCCGCTGAAGTGGCGGGAGCTGAACGACGAGCAGCCGGTGCTGACCTCGACCCTCGGTGAGCGGGGCCTGCGCGACCCGTTCATCATCCGCTCCCCCGAGGGCGACAAGTTCTACCAGATCGCCACCGACCTCAGGATCTACGGCAACGGCGACTGGGACGCCGCCCAGCGCACCGGCAGCAAGTCCGTCATGGTCTGGGAGTCCACCGACCTCGTCCACTGGACGGACCAGCGCCTGGTGAAGGTCTCCCCCGACAGCGCCGGCAACACCTGGGCGCCCGAGGCGTACTACGACGCCGGCCTCGGCGAGTACGTGGTCTTCTGGGCGTCGAAGCTGTACGACAACGCGGCGCACTCAGGCGACACGTACAACCGGATGATGTACGCCACGACCCGCGACTTCTACACGTTCAGCGAGCCCAAGGTGTGGATCGACCGCGGCTACTCGGTCATCGACTCCACGGTGATCCAGCACGACGGCACCTACTTCCGGCTGTCGAAGGACGAGCGCAACAACTCCTCCTCCACCCCCAACAGCAAGTTCATCTTCGAGGAGAAGAGCGACTCGCTGCTGAACCTCTCCTGGGACGCGGTCGCCGAGGGCATCGGCAAGGGCGCGATGAACGCGGCCGAAGGACCGCTGGTGTTCAAGTCCAACACCGAGGAGAAGTGGTACGCCTTCCTCGACGAGTTCGGCGGCCGCGGCTACCTGCCGTTCGAGACCAGGGACCTCGCCTCCGGCGTCTGGACCCCGTCCACCGGCTACGACCTGCCGGCCAAGCCCCGCCACGGCACCGTCCTGCCGGTCACCCAGGCCGAGTACGACCGGCTGCTGCGCGCCTACCAGCCGGACCAGCTGGTCGAGAGCGTCGAGGACGTGTCCGTGAAGACACGGATCGGCCAGGCCCCGGTTCTGCCCGCGACCGTGATCGCCGCCTACGCCGACGGTGTCGCGCGCCCGGTGGCTGTGGCCTGGGACGACGTCCCGGCCACGGCCTACGCGCAGGCCGGCACGTTCACCGTGACCGGGAGCCTGCCCGACGGCGCCGCGCTTCCCGTCCGGGCCCGGGTGACGGTCTCCGAGGAGGGCGCCGACGTGCCCGCCGACCTGCTGCTGCACTACGGCTTCGACGAGACGTCCGGCAACATCGCCGTCGACTCCAGCGGACACGGCAACCACGGCACCTACGTCCGCACTCCCGGGTTCGGGACCGGCGTGGACGGCGGCTCGTTCAAGATGTCCGGCGACTCCGCGACCTCGCCCTACGTCAGGATCCCGAACGGCGTGCTGAAGGGCGCCGACAGCGTCACCGTGTCCACGTACGCCAAGTGGAAGGGCGGCTCCTCCTTCCAGTGGCTGTTCGGGCTCGGACCCGACAGCGACAAGTACCTCTTCGCCACCCCCTCCAACGGCGGCTCCAGCCTGTACTCGGCCATCACGAAGGCCAGTTGGTCGGCGGAGTCGAAGCTGACGGCCGGATCGCAACTCACCCCCGGCGAGTGGCGGCATGTCACGGTCACCCTCGACGGCGCCACCGGCACGATGGTGCTCTACGTCGACGGGGTCGAGGCGGCCCGCACGACGACCACCGTGAAGCCGTCCGAGCTGTACGACTCCGCCAAGGACTACAGCGGCTACATCGGCAGGTCGCTGTACTCGGCCGACCCGTACTTCGGCGGCGAGGTCGACGACTTCCGCGTCTACGACCGCGCGCTGTCGGCCGCGGAGGTCATGGAGCTCAGCGGCAACACCGCGGGCATCGCCAAGGCGACGCACCCGGCGCTGAAGGTCGACGCCCTCCTCGACAACGCGACCGGCAAGATCACCCTCCCGCTGAAGGAGGGCACCGACCTCACCGCGCTGGCACCGGAGTTCACCCTCGCCCACGGCGCGGCGATCAGCCCCGCCTCGGGCAGCGTGCACGACTTCAGCACGCCGGTGACGTACGAGGTGACCGGTTCGGACGGCACCAAGCGCACCTGGACCGTGTCTGCGCTCGTCATGAAGAGCCCGGTGCTGCCGGGTCTCAACGCCGACCCGAACATCGTGCGCTTCGGTGACACCTTCTACATGTACCCGACGACCGACGGCTTCGAGGGCTGGAGCGGTACGCAGTTCAAGGCGTACTCGTCGACCGACCTGGTGCACTGGACGGACCACGGGGTCATCCTCGACCTGGGGCCGGACGTGAGCTGGGCGGACAGCAGGGCATGGGCACCGGCGATCGCCGAGAAGAACGGGAAGTACTACTTCTACTTCTGCGCCGACGCCAACATCGGTGTCGCCGTCTCCGATTCGCCCACCGGCCCGTTCACGGACGCCCTGGGCAAGCCTCTGCTCAAGGCCGGACAGTACAGCGGCCAGATGATCGACCCGGCGGTCTTCACGGACGACGACGGCCGGTCCTACCTCTACTGGGGCAACGGCCACGCCTATGTCGTGCCGCTCGGCGACGACATGGTCTCCTTCGACGCCTCGCAGATCACCGACATCACCCCGAGCGGGTACAACGAGGGCAGCTTCGTCGTCAAGCGCAAGGGCACCTACTACTTCATGTGGTCGGAGAACGACACCCGCGACGATAACTACCGCGTCGCCTACGCCACCGGTCCCTCGCCCACCGGCCCGTGGACCAAGCGCGGCGTGATCCTGGAGAAGGACCTCTCCCTCGGCATCAAGGGCCCCGGCCACCACTCGGTCGTCCAGGTGCCGGGTACGGACGACTGGTACATCGCCTACCACCGCTTCGCCATCCCCGGCGGTGACGGCACCCACCGCGAAACCACCGTCGACAAGCTGGAGTTCGACGCCGACGGCCTGATCCGGAAGGTCGTGCCCACCCTTACGGGCATCGACCCGGTCACCGTCGTCCACGCCGGTCCGGACGCCCAGGGCGTCGAGGGCGCCCCGATCGCCCTGACCGGCACGGTCTCCGGAGCGGGCGGCGCACGGTGGACCCTCCAGAAGGGCGCGCCCTGCACGGTCGAGGACGCCGCCGCCGCCCGCACCACGGTCACCTGCACCGACAACGGCACCTACACCGTCACCCTCACCGGCGGCCGCAGCACCGACGCGGCCGAGGTGACCGTGACGAACGCGGCCCCCGCCATCACGTCCGCCACCGGCCCGTCGGGCCCGGTGCCGGCCGGCCGCGGCACGGCCGTCACCGTCCGGTTCGGCGACCCGGGCACCGGTGACACCCACACCTGTGTGGTCGACTGGAAGGACGGCGGCAAGCCGACCACCGGCACGGTCACCTCGTCCGGCTGCCGTGCCGAGCACACCTACACCTCGGCGGGCATCCGCCGTCCGGTGATCACCGTCACCGACGACGACGGCGCCTCGGCGGCCACGACCCTCCCCGAGCTGATCGTGTACGACCGGGCCGCCGGACCGGTGGTGGGCGCGGGCACCGTCGACTCCAGGGTCGGGCCGAAACTGACGGGCCGGGCGTTCTTCTCGCTCACGGCCGGCTATCTGCCGGGGGCCACCGCTCCGGCGGGCGGGGTCACGTTCGACTCCAAGCAGGCCCACGTGAAGTTCCGCTCCACCGGCCTCGACTGGCTCGTCGTCACCGGCTCCACGGCCGTCCTCCAGGGCTCGGGCACGGTCAACGGCAAGAGTGGTTACGGCTTCCGCCTCACGATCACGGACAGCCCCGACACGTTCCTCGTGAAGATCTGGAAGAAGTCCGGCGGGGAGGTGGTCTACGGCAGTGGCACCCCGGCGAAGGTCAACGGCGTCGTCACGGTCGGCTACCGGCGCCGGTAGCCCCGACGCCTGGCCGTCGATCCGGCCGGGCGGTTAAGGTCATGGGCCCCCTGTCCTCGGCAGGGGGCCCGATCGTGACCTGGGGGGATCCGACGCATGCCGACACCCGAGCAGATCTGGGAGGACGCCGATCACGCCACCCGGCGCCTGGCCGGAGTCGCCCTGAACCCGTCGGCTCCGCAGGACGTCCTGCTGCACCTGCTGGCGAAGGCGCCGCTCGCCGTACGGATGGTGCTGTGCCGGGACCGGGTGCTGCCCGAGGCGGTCGTCGACGCCGTCGTCGAACATCCCGACCACCGCACCCGTAGCTTCTTCGCCCGCAATCCGCACGCCGACCCGGCCCAGCGGGTGCGGCTGGTGGACGATCCCCACTGGTTCGTCCGCGCCCACCTCGCCGAGGCCCCCCGGGTGACCGCCCCCGCCGAGCCCCGGCCGCTGCCCGACGACGCCGTCGTCCACATGATGAACACCTACGACCCGGAGCACCTGGGCGGAACCTTCTACCGGCAGTTCTCCCTCGCGCTGCGCCGCTCCATGGCGACACATCCGGACGCGAAGGTCCGCGCCTGGGGAGTCGGCATGTGGGGGTGGCACGACACGGAGATCCGGGCCGCGCTGCTGAGCGACCCCGACGACGAGGTGCGCAGGCGGGCACAGGACCTGCTGCGCCACGAGGATCCGGTGTGGGTGGAGAGCGTGCTGCCCGACCGGTCCTGCCACGCCCGCACCGACGCGTTGCTCCACGACGCCCTCAGCAGGGCCGTCGTGGAGAGCGTCCTCACCGCTCCGGCCGGCCCCGAGGACCGACGGATGATCGCGGGCAACCCCAGCATCCCTCCCGACGTCGTGGTCCTGCTGGCCGCCGATCCGGACGCGGAGGTCCGGTGGCACATCGCGCGCCGCGCGGACCTCGGTTCCGTCGAGCGCCGCGCGCTGGTCACGGATCCCGACCCCGAGGTACGCCGGACGGTCGCCCGCCACCCGGACCTCGACCACGACGAGCTCCGGATCCTCGCGGCCGATCCCGATCCGAGCGTGCGGCTGTCCGTGTCCCTCCACCCCACCTGGACGGAGGAGGAGCGAGCCGCGATCGACTACGAGGTCCCCCTGGACGAGCCGTTCTGCCACTACCCCGAGCTGCTGCTCCCCCGGGACCCCGAGGCCGTCCGCCGGGACGCGCTCTCCGGCCACCCGATGCTGCGCCGCAACGCGGCCCGGGAGCGCGCCCTGCCGCCGGACCTCGTGGCCCGGCTGGCCGCCGACGACGACCTCGGCGTCCGCGTGCTGCTCGCCCAGAACCAACCGGACGCCCCGCCGGCCCTCCTGCTGCGCAGCTTCCTGGAGTACACCGGGCCCGAGCGTGCCCACCTCGTCACCCGGCCCCGCTTCCCGACACACGGGCTGGCCGCCCACGCCGACGACGAGGACCCCGCCGTCCGCGCCCTCGCCGCCCGCGACCCCGGGACACCGCCGGCCACCGTGGCACGGCTCGCCCGGGACCCCGAACCCGCCGTCCGGGCGGCGTTCGCCCGTCACCCGAACCTGCCGCCCGCCCTGCTGACGGAGCTCCTCGACGACGAGGAACTCGCCCACCACGCCGCCGCCAACCCGGCCCTGACCGAGGACACCCTCCGTGCCCTGGTGAGGGAGCTGCCGGTCAGCTGACGGCCCGCAGCGCCTCCAACGCCCGCGCGGTCTGCGGATACCGGGCGAGAAGGACCGCTCCGGACGACCCGGCGGCGGGGCTCTCCCACGTCCCGTCGCAGCCCAGCAGAGCCGCCAACGCGTCGCAGGTCGCCGGGTGCGCGGCGAGGAGCGGCAGGCCGCCCGCGGTGCTCGCCGCCGAGTCCACCGGCACGCGTGGGGGTTCCTGCGGGACGCGCCACGGCGGTACCCAGGTGTCCAGCTCGGTGAGCCGGGCGGGGAAAAGCCGGCCCGCCTCGCGGATCAGCGGCGGGGCCTGTTCGGCCCCGTCGGCCCGCAGGGTGCCGATGAGGGTCGGCAGCCAGGGCAGCAGCACCGAGTCCGGAAGCCCCGCGAACGCGTTCGACACGGCCTCGACGACGAAGTCGGCCAGGCCCGGCACCGGTTCCAGGGCGTGCACGAACCCGCTGAGATAGCGGGGATAGGCGGGCACCACCAGCGGGTTCCCGAGCAGCTCCGCACAGCGCTCCCGCAGAGCCGTCCTCGACAGCGTCCCCAGGTGGGTCTGTGCGGCCCACAGCAGTGCGGTCCGGGACGGCTCGGTCGGGTGGGACTGGGCGAGGGCGAGTTCCAGCTGGGTGCGGTCGCAGCCCAGGGACAGCGCCAGACCCTCCATGCCGAACAGGAAACCCAGCATCGCCGCGACCTGGCGGACGGTCGCGTCGTCGTCGGTGAACGCCGTCGGCAGCAGGGTGCAGTAGTGCGCGTAACCCGCCTTGACGAAGGCCTCGATCCAGGGCGGGAGCACCGGCTCGGCGGTCCGGTAGTGGGCCAGCAGCCGGCGCACACGGCGCAGCACCTCCGGCGCGCCGTCGACGCTGCGCTCGCTCGCCAGGACCTCCAGGGCCCGGGTGCCGAGCTCGTCGGCGAGACGGCGGCTGCGCAGGTAGAGCGTGGCGTCCTCGACGGCCTCCAGGACCTGCGCCGCCGTCGCCCGGGGGGCGTACGCGGCGCGCCGCAGCCGCTGTTCGAGAACCTGCTCGATGCTGACACCCTCGTAGCCCAGCTCGATGAGTGCCCGCTGGTGGGTGCCCAGGGCCAGGTCCCAGGACTCCTGGATGGAGTGTTCGCCGAGACGGCGTTCGCCCATGATCGGCCGGGCCGCGCCCTGCGGCAGCAGCCGGCGCAGCATCCACAGCAGGTCGGAGCAGCGCGCCAGTTCCGGCCGCGAGGCGATGTCCAGCAGCGCGCGCTGCACTCCGCGCTGCTGGAGCTTGAGGTCCAGCGGGGCGAGCCGGTCGTGCACGTCGCGGGCCAGCGGCGGCAGCGCGTCGTAGCCGACCTGGCCGACGCGGTCGCCGCCCATCATGATCTCGACCAGCCGGCCCACGTCCCGCCGGCCCGGCACGGCGTCCTTCTCGATGCAGGTGACGGCCGCGTCCTGGAAGTCGTACGGCGTCGGCTTGGCGCGGTCGCGCATTCCGGCCAGCAGGATGGACGTCTCGAAGACGGCGATGGCGTCGGCGGTGGAGGCGAGGTACCCGTGGCGGCGGGCGGCGCGCACGATCTCCACGGACCAGCCGAGCAGTTCGGCCTCGTCCAGGGCGTCGAGGGCGGGCGGCCGCTGGAGGAATCCCGTGAGCCGGTCGGCGGCCGGGCCGGCCGGTCCGGGGGCCGTCGGGGCGAGGGCCTTCCCCGGCCTCGTGCTCTTCCTCGCGCCTGCCTGGCCCTCCAGGCGGAACGGGCGGACGCCGGTGCGCCTGACGTTCTTCGCCCATTCCGTCGCGGCGATGGACACCGAGCCCGCGGCCAGCCCGAACTGCGCTTCGATCGCGCCGTGGCTGGACGGGATCAGACCGTGCCGCCACGTGGTGCCGCTCGGAGGGCTGATGGTGAAGGTGTCGCTGCCGTGCACGCCGAACTCCGCGACACGGCTGGCCGCGTGGAAGGCACCGCAGACGTAGAGGCAGTCGGCGGGGTCGGTGCCGGTGGCGGCCAGGTGCTCGCGCATCCGCGTCCACATGTGGCGCTCGCGGTCCTCGTCGACCCGCATCTTGCGGGGGTCGCCCGGGGCGAGGCGCCGGAAGAGGCTGCCGATCAGCAGCATCACCTGACGGTAGGTGTCGTGATCGCTGTCGCCGAGGGGCAGTTCGACGTACTGGTGCCACCACTCCGACCAGTGCCGTACCCGGCCGTGGCGCAGCAGGTGCTCCTCCAGCTCGGCGAAGCGCGGGCGCAGGTCGCCGATCTCCACGCCGACGGCGTCGCCGTGCAGGGCGGTCTGCTCCGCCGCCTCCGGCGCGTCGGGATCGCCGTCGCCTTCGCCTGCGCCGTCATCTTCGGCGTCGGGTCCGGTCTCCCACTGGAAGACGTGGTCCGAGGAGCGGTCGACGAGGACGAGTTCGACGCCCGGGGTGTCGAGCGCGTAGGCGATGGCCTGGTACTCGGCGGAGGCCTCGGTGACCGGGGCGACCACCGAGAGCGGCGCCCAGTCGGCGGGGAAGCCCTCGATCTCGCTCGCGAAGGACTGGACGGCCACCGGCAGACGGCAGTTGCGCAGCTCGGTGAGCAGGGGGGCCATGTCCTCGCACAGCTCGAGGTAGATGGTCCTCGGCTGCTTCTCGCGCAGCCGGCTGGCCATGGCGATGGCCGAGGCCGGCGAGTGGTGGCAGACGGGGAAGATCTCCAGGGGTTCGCTCACCGCGCGCTCGACGTCGTCGACGATGCCCCGCAGGATGCCCTCCAGCGCCGCGGGACCGTCGGCGAACGTGGTCGCGGCGTCCTGGAGCTGGGTGCGCAGGGCGGTGAACGTGCCCTCGGGGGCCGCGGTCACGACAGGGTCGCGATCGCGTGGCGGCCGCCCTCGAGGAACTCCGGCCAGGAGCCCCCTTCCTCCTTGCTGCGCGGTTCGACGACGCCGTGCAGGTACTTGTTGAGGATGGCGAGGTCCTCCGGTGCGCGCCGGGCCAGGGAACCGACGAGGGAGGAGGCGAGGGTGTGGGCGGTGAGGGCGCGTTCGCCGAAGAAGTTGCTGTGCAGGATGGCGTCCTCGAGGACCCCGATCTGCTCGGCCGTGGACAGGGCGGACTCCAGCTTCTCGTCGTCGCTGCCGGCGGCGGCCGACGAGGCCCGCAGGTCGGCGAAGCTGCGCAGCAGGACGTCCAGCAGGGTCGGCGGGACGTCGAGTTCGATCCGGTGGCGGCGCAGCAGTTCCTCGGTGCGGAAGCGGACGATCTCCGCCTCGCTCTTCTTGTTCGTCACCACGGGGATCCGCACGAAGTTGAAGCGGCGCTTGAGCGCCGAGGAGAGGTCGTTGACGCCCCGGTCCCGGCTGTTGGCGGTGGCGATGACCGAGAAGCCGGGCTTGGCGAACACGATGTTGTCGCTGTCCCGGTCGCTGCCCAGTTCCGGGACCGAGATGTACTTCTCGGAGAGGATCGAGATCAGCGCGTCCTGGACGTCGCTGGTGGAGCGGGTGAGCTCCTCGAAGCGGCCGATCGCGCCGGTCTCCATCGCGGTCATGATCGGCGAGGGGATCATCGACTCGCGTGACTGGCCCTTGGCGATGACCATCGAGACGTTCCACGAGTACTTGATGTGGTCCTCGGTGGTGCCCGCCGTGCCCTGCACGACCAGCGTGGAGTTTCGGGAGATCGCGGCGGACAGCAGCTCGGCCAGCCAGCTCTTACCGGTGCCGGGGTCGCCGATGAGGAGCAGGCCCCGGTCGGAGGCGAGGGTGACGATGGAGCGCTCGACGAAGCTGCGGTCGCCGAACCACTTCGGGGCGATCTCCCGGTCGAGGCCGTCGGCGCGCTCGGAGCCCAGGACGAACAGGCGGACCATCTTCGGGGACAGCCGCCAGGAGAACGGTTTGGGGTTGTCGTCGATCGACTCCAGCCAGTCGAGTTCCTCGGCGTACTTGAGCTCGGCGGGGGCGCGCAGCAGGTCGGTCATCGAGGGCCTTTCCAGGAGGTACGTGTGTCGAGGGACGGGCGGGTCACGTGAGGAACGTCTTGAGTTCGTGGACGAGCTTGTCGATGTGGCCGGAGATCACCGGTGTGCCGAGGGTCTTGAACCGCTCCCGGAACCAGGGGTTGACCTCCTGCCGCCCGGAGCTGGTCACCGATCCGACGGGGATGAACTTGACGCCGGAGCGGTGGACTTCCTCGATGCCCTCGAACAGCGGCTGGGAGCGGTCGAACTCGTAGAAGTCCGAGATCCACACCAGCACGGTGTTCTTGGGCTCGGTGATCTTCGGGCGGGCCATGGCCATGGCCACGGGGCCGTCGTTGCCGCCGCCCAGCTTGGTCCGCAGCAGCACCTCGAACGGCTCGTTCACCCAGGGAGTGAGGTCGATGGCGCGGGTGTCGTACGCGATGAGGTGTACGTCCACCTTCGGCAGCCCGGCGAAGATCGACGCCAGGATGGTGCAGTTGACCATGGAGTCGACCATCGAGCCCGACTGGTCCACGACCACGACGAGCCGCTGCGGGGTCGTCCTGCGGGCGGTGTGGCGGTAGTAGAGGCGGTCGACGTAGAGGCGTTCCTCCTCGGGGCTGTAGTTGGTGAGGTTCTTCCAGATCGTGCGGTCGAGGTCGAGGTTGCGGTACACCCGTTTGGGCGGGACCGAGCGGTCGAGCGCGCCGACCGTTGTCTTCTCCACCTGGGTACGCAGCACTTCGGCGACCTCGTCGACGAAGCGGCGGATCAGCGACTTGGCGTTGGCGAGGGCGACCCCGGAGAGGTTGCCCTTGTCGCGCAGCAACTGCTCGATCAGCGACATGCTCGGGGTGAGCCGCGCGGCGAGCGCGGGGTCGGCGAGCACTTCACGCAGATGCATGCGCCGGACGAGGTCCGCTTCTATGGCGCCGAGTTCCGGGCCGAGACCGGGGACGAGCCCGCCGGTGTCGGGGGTCGTGCCGCGACCGCCGCGCAACTCCCCCGGCCGGCCGCCGAGGGCGCGCTCCAGCCAGCCGGCGTCGCTCTGCCAGCGGGACAGCTGCGCGGCGCCGACAGCCCCCGAACCGGTGGAGAAGACGTTCAGCAGCACCTTGGACACGAGTGCCGCGCGCCGCACCTCCGCCGCACGGTCACGCCCGTCCTCGTCGGCCACAGCCTCGATCTCGGCATCGCCAGCAGGGGCCGGGTCGGAGCCGGAGCGAGGGTCGGGGGCCGGGTCTGAGGCGGGGACGGGCGTGGGGACCATCAACCCGTCGAATTCCGAGGCGAGTTCGGGGTGGCGCTGGACGATCGAGTCGACGGAGGCCTGCGGGTCCAGCAGCGCGGGCGGCAGGCCGATGTCCTCGACGACGGCGAGGCTCGCCGATTCCAGGCCGGCCTGCTCCTCGGGGTCGAAGAGGCGGGCCAGCAGCCGCCAGTAGAGGACCTGACGGCGGTTGTCGTCGGGAAAGGCTTCCGGCATCGGGTCGCTCATTTCCGCAGCAGCCTTCCCGCTCGCTCGCGCAGGACGGTCACGGCGTCGGTCGCCGCCTTCTCGGCCCGGACGCCGTTCTTGTCGGTGGTGCCGCCGGCCCACGCTCCCGCGTGCAGGGCGACGGCCTTCCTGCGCACCGTGGTCTCCACCGCGAGCGGCTGGAGTCGGAAGCCGCCGCCGTCCCAGCGCAGCAGGCCCACGCAGGCACGGGATGCCGCGACGGCCTCGGGCGTGAGCGGGCTCGCGGTCGGGATGCGGTCGGTGTCGACGGGGAGCGCCTGTCCGGCGACGGTGAAGGTGAGCGTGTCGCCGTCCTGTCCGCTGTCGTAGCCCTCCAGGAACACCGGCTCGGCCAGGCGCGCCGGGTGGCGGTCCAGGGGTGCGGTGGGCAGGACGGTGGCTGTCGGCAGGACGACCCGTGCGGTGGCCAGGGCGTCGGCGGGCTCGCCCGCACGGGCCCGGGCGTCGTCCCAGACGAGGTCGCCCTCGTCGGTGAGGGGCATGGCGTCGAGGTCCATCGCCCGGCCCTCGCCGAGGGCGGTGAGCAGCGACAGGTGCGGCCGCAGCAGCTGCCAGACGCCCGCCGCGACGACGGTGTCCGGCTTGGGCACCGAGACGCTCGCACGGACCAGCCGGGGCGCGGTGCCGTCGGCGGGTTCGAACACCGCGTGGACCTGGGCCTGCGCGGCGGTGGCGTGTTCGTGCAGATCGAGGCCGAGTGGCAGCAGACGGCCGGTGGCGGCCGTGACAGCGGGCCGGTCGGCGGCGCCGGGCATGGTCAGCAGCAGGGCGCGGGACCACAGGTCGCCCCAGCGGCGCGCGGGGATCCTGTCCAGGGCCGATCCGGGGCAGGAGGCGGCGAGTTCGGCGGCGAATCCGTCGAGCAGGGTGGCGAGGCGTCGCAGTCCCGGGTCGGGCAGCATCGCGGAGACGATGGGCGCGGCTCCGCCGGCCAGCTCGTGGTCGATGCCCTGCCAGCCGGTGCGGGCCAGGTCCGACAGCCAGGTGCGGGCGGCCGCCGGCAGGTTCGCCGTCGGCCGTGCGGCGGACGCCTCGACCGGCCGCTCCTCGCGTGTGCGGCCGGTCACCTCGTCGACGCCGACCGTGAGGGCGTCGTGCACGGCACCGAACAGGGCGGTGCGGGCGGCCGCGAGGGTGACGAACTGGTCCTCGCTCGCGGCTCCGGCGGCGGCCTTCCCGGCGGCCTCGGCGACCCCGGCGGCCAGTGGGCTGCCGGAGACGGCGCGGGCGAGCACGGCAAGACCGTCCACCTGCTCGGGCCGGGGGCGCAGCAGGCCGGCGACCAGGGTCCGGTCGAAGGCGTCGACCGCCGCCAGGGCCTCCCCGAGTCCCTCGACGGGCGCGGTGAGCGGGCCCGCGTGCTCCCGCGCGGTCGTGTCGCGCTCGTCGCGGGGTGCCTGCGCGGCGTCCGTCGACCGGGTCGGCGGGAACCACTGGAGTTCCGGGACGGGGGCGGTGACCGCGGGCAGATCCAGGTAGGCCAGGTGGCGCAGGAACCGGCTGAAGACGGGTGCGGCGGCCGACTTGCCGTCCGCCTGGGGTGGGTGGGTGCCGGTCATCGCGGCGGTGAGGGCGGCGGCGTCGGGCTCGGCGCCCGTGGGCTCGACGCGCAGGTAGCGGGCGACGCGGACGGCGCCGTACTGGAGCACGGCCTCGGTGACCAGCGCACGGATGTGGTTGCAGAACGAGCCCCGCGCGCCGCCGCAGGGTCGGTTGTTGTTGGTGCTGCACGCGAAGGCGTAGGTGCCGGCGGCCACCGACGAGACGTACACCCGCTCGATGTCCGAGCCGCTGGAGACGACGCCCTGGAGGCGTCCGTCGGCCAGTTCGACGAAGGGGACCTTGGCGAGCTTGCGGGGCCGTGCGGGCGGCACCACCCGGGCCGTACTCGAATTCTCCCAGTCGGACAACGCACCAGCTCCTTTGCGGCACAGGGCTCCGCACGCCGAATCGGCGCAGCACAGGGGGGTTGTCGCGCCGGATCGGTGCGACAACGACGAACTTACCGGCGGCCACTGACAACGCCGTCCGCGTCTGCGGGAGGACGGCGGGACGGCCGTGCGTGACCGCGGCGGGACCCCGTCCGTATGGCGGTCGTCGCGGGCCCGGGCGGCGCGGCTCTTCTAGAATTCCGGTGATCATGCCCGGGGGGCGACGGCGGGGGCATGTCGGTGCGGATGAGTACGGATGGGCACGAAGGGGCGGGGTTGAGCGGGGAGCAGGCGGCGTTCGGAGCGCTGCTGCGGGAGTTTCGGCTGGCCGCGTCGCAGACCATCGAGGGCCTGGCGGAGGCGTCGGGCGTGAGCGTGCGGGGCATCGGGGACCTGGAGCGCGGGCGGCGGGCCGCTCCGCAGCGGCGGACGGTCGCCGCGCTCGCGGACGGCTTGGGCCTGGCCGAGGCGCCGCGGGAGCGGCTGCTCACGGCCGCGCGGGCCGGACGCGACGGGGGCTACCGTCCGGTGGGGGTGCGGGCGTTCCCGCGCGGCGTCGACGACTTCGTCGGCCGGGAGGGCGAGTTGGCGCGGCTGGCGGCGCTCGCGGAGCGCGAAACGGTCGGCCAGCCGGTGGTGGTGGCGGTGTCCGGGCCGCCGGGCACGGGCAAGACGACGCTGGCGCTGCACGCGGCCCGCGGTCTCGCCGACCGGTTTCCGCACGGTCAGCTGGTCCTGGATCTGCGCGGCACGGACGACGATCCGCCCGGTCCCGCCGAACTGGTGCTGCGGGTGCTGAAGGCCCTTCAGGTGTCCGACCGGGACCTCTCCCAGGCCGGACCGCAGGGCCACCCGGATTTGTACCGGCGGTTGTTGGCGGAGCGGCGCTGCCTGCTGGTCCTGGACAACGCGCGCGACGAGGGACAGGTGCGTCCGCTGCTGCCGGCCGCGGGGGCGGGCATGGTGCTGGTGACGAGCCGTCGCATGCTGACCGGGCTGGACAGCGTGCACCGGCTGCCGCTCGGCGAACTGGCGCCCGGGGCGGCCGCCGAGCTTCTGACCTCCCTCGTCGGAGCCGATCGGGCGGACGCCGATCCGGCCGCCCTGCGAGCGGTCGCCGAGCGCTGTGGACACCTGCCGCTCGCTCTGCGGGTGGCGGGCAACTGGCTGGCCACCCGCACCGGTTGGAGCGTTCGCCGACTGGCGGACCGTCTCGCCGTCGAGGAGCGGCGGCTGGACGCGCTGGCCGCCGGGGACGTACGGGTGGCCGCCGCCTTCGACCTGTCCTACCGGCAGCTGACTCCCGCGGCCGCCCGGCTGTTCCGGCGTCTGGCGCTGGTCCCCGGCCAGGACACGGCGGCACCCGGCGCCGCGCGGCTCACGGGTCAGCCGGTGTTCGACGCCGAGGACACCCTGGAGGAGCTGGTCGAGACCGGGCTGCTGGGAACGGACGGGGACCGCTACCGCCTGCACGACCTGCTGCGGCTGTACGCCCGCACCTGTCTGGAGGCCGAGGAGAGCCCGCGGGACGTGGACCGGGCACGCGCGGAGCTCTTCCGCTGGCTGCTGGAGACCGCGGTCGTCGCGGGCCGCTGGTTCGAGCCGGGCCACGGGGCTCCGCCGCCCACCTGGCGGGGAACGGTCGACCTGTCGACCGCGGGCCTGGCCCGCGCCTGGCTCCAGGCGGAGGGAGACAACTGGCTGGCCGCTCTGCGCGCGGCCGAGGCCACCGGTGCGCACGCGACCGTGGTGGAGGTGGCCGAGGCCCTGCACTGGTTCTCCGACCAGTGGATCTTCTGGGGACACTGGCCCGAGGTGTTCGGCACGGCCGCCCGCTGCGCGCGGGCCCTGGGCGATCCTGCGCTGGAAGCCACCCAGCTCAACTACCACGCCTGGGCGCTCCTCGTGTGCGAGCGCCGTCACCGGGACAGTCTGCTGCGCTCCGCCGAGGCCCTGGCCGCCGCGGAGCGGGCGGGCGACGCGGGCCAGCAGGCCTGGGCCCACATGTACCAGGGCTGGGCGCTGCAGCAGATCGACGACCTCGGTCCCGCCGCCGACCACATGCAGCGCGCCGCCCATCTCTTCGAAACCGTCGGTGACCTGCACGGTGGCCTGCAGGCCCGGCACGGGCGTGCCATCGTCCTGGCGAAACAGGGTCTGACCGAGGAGGCGCACGCGTTCTACCGGGACACGCTCGCCCTGCTGGAACAGGTCAGCGACCGGCTGGAACCGCACATCGCCGACATCACCCGGGTCGGGCTGCACGCGGGCCTGGGCAGCTGCTTCGGCGTGCTGGAGCGCTGGCCGGAGGCCGTGGACCAGCTGACCACCGCCGTCGCGATCTGCCGGGCCAGCGGCAACACCGCCCTGGAGAGCCGTCAGCTGGTCCACCTCGGCAACGCGCTGCTGTCCGCCGGACAGCAGGCGCAGGCACGCGCGGCCTTCGCGCGCTGTGTCTCCCTGGGTGTCCATGCCGACCCACGGCCGGTCGCCGAGGCCCGCGAGCTCCTCGCCCGTCTCGACGCGCCCTGAACCAGCGCCCCGCCCCCGTCCCCGGTCCGCCGCGACACGGGGACGGGGGCGGGGGCGGGGGCGACGCACGCCGTCGACGGGCGAGGCCTCTCGCCGCGCCGCCCATCCTGCCGCCGCGGGCTCCCCGTGTCTTGTCCCGGAGCGCACCGCGCTGTTCTCTGCGCGCACCGGGACGGCCGCACCGACGCACGCGGTTTCTGCCTGCTTCCTGCCTGGAGCCCGCCGGGAACCACTGGTTGGCTGGTGACAGCGGGGAGGACGGACCGCCGTCCGCGCCCTCCCCGCCCGTTTCGCACAGGTGGAGAGGAGAGCCAGGTGGCCCTGGTGCTGACGACCGCTGCGGTTCCCGACGGGGAGCGGCTCGCGTACTGGCGGGACGCGCTGGGCGCGGCGCTGGTGCCGACGGCCGTCACCGCGCGGCACGACGGCCCGTTCGAGGGCCTGGTCTCCTCCGAGCGGCTGGGATACCTGCGCCTCGCCACGGTCGAGGCCGACGCGCAGCGCCTGAGCCGCACTGCGGCACACCTCACCGACACGGGCCCGGCCGTCGCCTGTGTGGCGGTCGGGGTCCAGACGGCGGGTACGGCGACCCTGATCCAGGACGGCCGGCGGGCCTTCGCGGGCGAGGGCGACCTCATGGTCTACGACACGGGCCGGCCGTACTCCCTGGACTTCCCGGGGCGCTTCACCACCCATGTCGTCCACCTGCCGCGGCGGGCGCTCGGTCTGCCGGAGGAGGACCTGCGCCGGGTCACCGGGACCGCGATCGACGGGACGACGGGCTTCGGCGCCCTGCTGGTGAACTTCCTGACCTCGCTGACCGCCTCGGTCCCGCCCTGTGCCCCGGCCGTCGCCACCAGGCTGGCCACGGGCGTCGTCGACCTCTTCGCCACCCTGGTCGAGGAGCGGACCCAGGACCACCCGACGCCGGACGGGAACCCGGGAGAGCATCTCGTCCTGCGGGTCCGCGACCACATCGACCGCCACCTCGGGGATCCGGGCCTGTCCCCGCAGACCGTCGCGGCGGCGCACCACATCTCCGTGCGCTATCTGCACCGGCTGTTCGAGGGCGAGGGCATCACGGTGGCCCGGCTGATCCAGCGGCGTCGTCTGGAGAGGTGCGCCCGGGAGCTGCACCGGCCCGACGCGACGGCTCCGGTCTCGGCGGTCGCCCAGCGCTGGGGTTTCGCCAACCCGGCCCACTTCAGCCGGGTGTTCCGCGCCGCCTACGGGCGTTCCCCGCGTGAGTGGCGCGGGGCGCGGGACGAACTGCTGCCGACCGGCTGAGCGGCCGTCCTCGCGCACGATCGGGAACGGCTCACCTCACCTCGGGGCACGGCTGCGGCCGGTCGTCCACGTGTACAGCAGCGCCGTCCCGGCGACCGTGGCCGCCGCCGTGCCGATGGCGCACAGGCCGCCGCGGGAGCGCCAGGACAGTACCGAGCCGGTCGAGCGGGCGGACAGCACCGAACCCGCGCTCAGCCAGGAGCCCGCGGAGACGAAGGACACGGCGGAGCCCACCGAACCCACGGACAGGAAACTGCCGACCGAGGCGACGGACAGGGAGCTGCCCACGGAGCCGATGGAGAGGAACGAGTCGACGGAGCCGATCGACAGCGCCGAGTTCTTCGACCACAGCGAACGCCAGGACCCTTCGGCGCCGGCACTCTTGATCACGGCCCTTGTCACGGCTCTTGTCAGGCCCCGCGCCGCGGATCTCGTCGCGGATCTCGTCCCGGATCTCGTGCTGGATCTGGTCATGCTTCGATCATAGGAGCGGACGGCTCAGGAGGGCGGCCAGTCGCGGTAGGCGATACGGGCCCGGTCGTGGATCTCACCGACGGTGCCCCACTCGTTGCGGCCCAGCCGGGACAGGGGCCGCAGCAGCCGGATGTCGGGATGCCCGTCGACCACGACGTCCTCGTGCACGGCCGCGTGCACGACCTCGCCGAGGACCAGTGTGGAGTTGCCGATGCCGAGCGTGGAGTGCAGCCGGCACTCCAGAGCCACCGGAGAGGCGGCCACGCGGGGCGGCTTCACCCGCAGCGAGGGCTCCCGCTCGATGCCCACCGCGTCGAACTCGCCCTCGTGCGCGGGGAAGTCGGTGCCGGTGGCGTTGATCTGCCCGAAGAGCGGCTCGGACGCGAAGTTGACCACGAACTCGCCGGTGGCCTCGACGTTGCGCAGCGAGTCCTTGCGCCCGACGGAGGTGAACTGGACGATCGGCGGGTCGGTACAGGCGACGGTGAAAAAGGAGTGCGGGGCGAGGTTGGCGGTCGTGCCGTCCGCCGCCAAGGTCGACACCCAGGCGATCGGCCGGGGTACGACGACGGCGGTGAGCAGCCGGTAGAAGGCTCCCGCGCCCAGGGATCCGGGATCGTAGTCAACGCGCATGTCGGCCAGTTCTACCCGACCCGCCCCCCGCAAGCGGAATCGGGCCGTCGGTCCGCCTGCTGCCGCGGGCACCGGCGTGCCCGCGAGGCACGGCCGGCCCGCCCGGCTCGCGTCGTCCGGTCAGGCCGGGGCGGCCTCCGACCTGACCTGGGCCACCGCCGCGGCCACCTGCTCCTGTACGGCGTCCGCGGGCGGTTCGCCCCGTACGGCGGCGACCAGGTCGCGGGCGAGGTGGTACAGCTTCGTGTTGGTGTTCTGGGAGGCAAGGACCAGGACCCGCCAGGCCTCCTCGACGCTCAGTCCGAAGGACGCCATGAGGATGCCGCGGGCCAGGTCGATCACCGGCCGGGTCTGCATGGCGCGCCGCAGCTGGACGACCTCGATGCGCAGGTCCTCCAGGGCCTCGGCGTCCAGGGTGCTGTCCTCCGGGGCGCCGGTGCCCGGAACTGCGGCCCGCGCGTCGCCACGGCCCGCCGCCCCCGCGCGGGCCCCGTCGCCGGACCCGGCGGGGCAGGGGGTCTGGCCGGGGACGTCGAACAGCATCCGGGTGCCGGTGAGGGTCAGCAGCCGCTCGACCGCGGGGCCGACCGTGCGCAGGGTGACCGTCTTCCCCTGCTTCAGGCCCTGCTCGTGCAGGCCGATCAGTACGTTCAGTGCGGAGCAGTCGCAGAACTCGACGCCGCCGAGTTCCAGGTCCACGCCGCCCACCGCGGCACCGAGCGCCGCGCGCAGGGTGTGTGCCAGCTGCTCGGCCGAGTCGAGGTCGAGTTCGCCCCGCACCGCCACGACGACACGGTCGCCCTCGGGACGGACACCGATCCTGGGCTCGGGGCCCCGGCGAACGGGACGCGCGCCGTTCGTCTCCGCGCCGACACAGGCCTCGCCGCCTCCGGTGTTCGCGTCAGGAGCTGGTTCCGACATGACCGCCTCCCCGGTCAGTCCACTGGTCACCTCCAGATTCGCCCACCGCCCGTCACACGTCAACAGATACACGAAATAAAGTTCCGGCCTTTGAATACGTGAATGTCCAGCCGTACAATCGCCCCATGGACGGAGTGCCCGAGTCACACAGCGGATGGACGTTTCTCACCAACCACGCCCGCGTGCTGGCGGCCATCGCCGACAACCACAGCGCCCGCATCCGGGACCTCGCCGCGCACTGCCGGCTCACCGAACGCGCGGTCCAGAAAATCATCGCGGACCTGGAACAGGACGGCTATCTGTCCCACACGAGGGAAGGACGGGGCAACACCTACCGGGTCGAGCCCGGCAAGGTGCTGCGCCACCCCGCCGAGGCGGGGCTGAGCGTGGCGGCCCTGCTCTCCGTGCTGGCCCAGGACGACGCGGGCCGCGTCCGGTCCCCGGAGCCCGAGGCGGCCGACCCCCGTTCGTGACCGGTCCGCGACGGTCCGTGCAGCGAGCAAACCTCTTGGCGGCCACGAGAGACGAAGGTCACGAATACGTATCGGACATTTGGCTCTTCAATCTTCACGCCAGCCACACAAGTTGGCTAAGTTGACGCCCAGGCCGTACGACTGCCCGTCAGGGCAGGGGGCTTGGGGGCACCTGGCAACAAGGGTCGCCCGGATTCCGCCGCCGAACGGCAGGCGGAGGACGGAAGGAGTACGTCTTCCATGGCGACGGATCGCAGCCCGCGCTCCCCAGGCGGCAACACCGACGAGCCGAGTCGGGCGGAGATCCAGCAGCGGGTCAACTCGCTCTACGACCGGGCCGAGAGCGACACCGGCAGCTACAACATCACGCGCGCCCAGTCGAGCAGGACCCGCGGGAGGGTGACGTCCGTCGCCAACAGCGGGCGCGGGTCGACGGATCCGTCGCTAGAAGCGGTGGCCAAGCAGTGGTTCGACGTGGCCCGCGGCAGGGTCGGCCCGGTGACGCCCGCCGTACTGCCGGCCGACCGCCGGCCCGCCCCTCCGGCCCGCGCCGCGCGCCCGGCGAGCGCCCCGGAGCGGCCCGCCGAGAGCCCCGTCGTACGGGAGTTGGAAGCGGCCACCCGGCGCGTCCCGGAACTGACCGCGCGCCCCGCCGCCGCCCTCCCCGCGGCACCCGAGCCGCGCCAGGAGCCCAGGGCCCTGCTGCCCGCCGTGCCCGCTCAGGCCGACGCCCCCGCCCAGGCCGACGCCGCCTCCGCTCCCACGGACCGGCAGGCCTCGCTCAAGAACACCAAGGAGCAGATCGGGCGCAAGCTCGCCACGGCCCGGGAGGTGCTGGCGCGGGCACTCGCCCAGCCCATGCCGTCCCTGCCCGCCCCCGCCGCCGCCATCGCACCCGCCCTGCCCTCCTCCGCGCCGGACACGTCGTCCCTGCCCACGTCCGTGCTGCCCACGACCGGGACGCAGCCGTCCGAGGCGCAGCCGGTGCAGCAGCCCTGGGACACCGCGGAGCAGCAGGCGTTCCGCGCGGAGATCACCGCCGCGTGGGCGGGACGGCCCGCCGCCACTCCCGGCACGGCGGCACCGATCGGCACGGACGCGCCTCTCCCGACCGGTGAACCCGCATTCGCCGCACCGATGCCGGGCTTCACGACACCCGAAACCGCCTTCCCCGTGCCCGCGCCCGCCCCCATGCCGGACTACCCGGCCTCGGAACTCGGCTTCACCACACCGCCGTTCGGCTATCCGGTGTCCGAACTCGACCTGCCCGCCACAGGGTCGGGCTTCATGGCTTCCGGTACTGCCGCCCCGGCCGCGCCCGCGTCCGGCTACCCGACGCCGGAACTCGCCTTCACCACACCGCCGTCGGACTTCGCGGCGGCCGGACTTCCGCTCTCCGTACCGCCGTCGGACTTCGCGGCGGCCGGACTTCCGCTCTCCGTACCGCCGTCGGACTTCGCGGCAGCCGGTCTCGCGCCCTCCACGCCCATGCCGAGCTACCAGGCCCCCACCGCTGACGTACTGACCGCCGGTGCCGGTCATCCGGCCTCGGCCGGTCTCGCGGCCCCCGCCGCTCCGCTCCCCGAAGCCCTCCCCCCGGCGGCCGCCCCCGCCGATGTCACGGTCACCACCACCGGGACGGCATACCTGCGCAAGGCGGACAAGGCTCTCGCCTTCGCCCGGGCACAGATCGGCCGACCGTGCCTGTGGGGGGCGACGGGCCCCGAGTCCTACGACTGCTCCAGCCTCACGCAGGCCGCGTGGCGGGCCGCCGGGGTGACGCTGCCGCGCTCCGCAATCGACCAGGCGAAGGCCTTCACGCGGATCAGCCTGGCCGAACTCCGGCCCGGTGACCTCGTCTTCTTCTTCGACGACCTCAGCCACACCGGCCTGTGCACGGGCAACGGCATGATGATCCACGCCCCGGGTCCGGGCACGTTCATCCGCGAGGAGGCGATCCTGCCGTTCGGGGAGGGCGCTCTGCGCGGCGCCGTCCGACCCGCCTGAGGTCCGGCCGGCCCGGCCCGGCGAGAGGGGCGTGCGCCCGCCTGCGCCTGCCTTCCGGTCCGGCTCCGCTGATGCCTGTCCGTCGCCGACCGTCCGGCGGTGCGTGCGTGGCCGGTAATGGGGCATCGCCGGGACGGCCGGCGCGGCGACACTGGCGTCCGGTGCGACGAACGGGGACCCGATGGGGGACGCGCGGGAGAGTGTGCGCAAGGTCGAGCGGGAGCACGAGCCCGGCCGGCCGGGCTGCCCGGTGGCCCGTGGCGCGGACGGCACGTGGGAGGTCCGTGGCTACGCGGCCGCCCGTGAGGTGCTGCGCGCCACGGACACGGTGCAGGCCGGCCTCGGCATCGAGACCGTGGAGAAGCTGCCGGCGCGCGTCCGCCGTCCCGTGCTCTACCAGGACGGTCCCGGACACCGTGAACAGCGGCGGCAGACCGCCCGCTTCTTCACCCCCCGGCGGGTGGACGAGCACTACCGCGAGCTGATGACCCGGGTCGCCGAGGAACAGACGGCCGCGCTCCGGGCCGCCGGTACGGCGCAGCTGTCCGATCTGAGCTTCACCATGGCGATCGAGGTGGTGGGCGACATCATCGGGCTCACCCACAGCCGCCCGGGACTCAAATCCAGGCTGGAGCGCTTCTTTCCCGAGGAGTTCGGGCAGCCGGGGCTGACCAGCCTGCGGGGTCTTTACTGGCTGCTGCGCCAGAACACGAACTGGCTGCGCATCCATCTCGCCGACGTCCGCCCGGCGATCCGCGCGCACCGCAGGCGGGAGCGGGACGACCTGATCTCCCATCTGCTCGCCGAGGGATGCTCGGGCGCGGAGATACTCGGCGAGTGCCTGACGTACGCGGCGGCGGGCATGGTCACCACGCGTGAGTTCATCTGCGTCGCCGCCTGGCACCTGTTCGACGACCCGGAGCTGCTCGGCCGGTACCGCGCGGCCGGGGAGCCGGAGCGGCTGGATCTGCTCCGGGAGATCCTTCGTCTCGAACCGGCCGTGGGGCGCCTGGCCCGCCGGACCACCGCGCCGATGCGGGTCGGTGAGGCGTCGATCGGAGCCGGTGAGCTGCTCACCGTCCTCGTCGACGAGGCCAACGCGGACCCGGATGCCGTGGGCCGCGACCCGGATCTGCTGCGGCCGGGGCGGCTGCGGGACCTGGGACCGGGCCCGGCGGGGCTCGCCTTCGGTGACGGCCCCCACCGCTGTCCGGGCGCCGCGGTCGCCGTCCTGGAGGCGGACGTCCTGCTCAGCAGGCTCTTCGCGCTGGACGGTCTGAGGATGACCGGCCGGCCGCGGGTGTCGTTCAAGGACGAGATCGGCGGCTACGAGATCCGGGAACTGACGGTGACCGTACCGAGGTCGGCGGAGTGAGCCGCTCCGCCCTCAGCGCATCGCGGAGTTCGGGCGCGCCTGCGCCCGCCTGGCGTTGTTGTAGGCGCGCAGGAGGTGTTTCGAGACGGCACAGGGCGACATGTCGAAGTGGCACTGGCGGCAGGTGCGTACGTGCTCCTCATAGGCGGTACGGGACTCTTGCAGAGCGTCCTCAAGCGAGGGCATGGGGGTCCTCCGAACGAAGCGACGGTTACCCGGGGGCTTGACTACTCACCAGTAGGGCCCGCGTCCAGAGGATTGGACCATGTTACTTACGGTAGTGGAAAATGCGATTCCGGCCGTTTTCCGGAACGCGAGGTCCTCACCGGTGCACCATGGCGGCGCGGGACTCACACACCACCACGAAGGGAACCGGCTTGGTCGGCGAGGACGGCGGGCAGCGTGCGGCGCGGGTGTTCGACGCGCTGGGGCCCGTGTACGAGAAGGCGTTCGCGCACTCGGAGGCGCACCGCAGATCCCTGGAGTGGCTGCTGGGGCGGCTCGCCCCGGGCGGCCGGGTGCTGGACGTCGGCAGCGGGACGGGGCGGCCGACGGCCGAGACCCTCGCCCGGGCGGGCCACCACGTGCTCGGCGTCGACGTCTCCCCCGTCATGGTGGAGCTGGCCGCCCGGCAGGTGCCCGAGGCCGAGTTCCGATGCCTCGACGTGCGTGAACTTCCCCTGGAAGAAAGCTCGTTGGACGCCGTGTGCGTGTACTTCTCGCTGCTTCAGCTGGACCGGGCGCAGCAGTCCGAACTGATCGGCCGACTGGCCCGGGCGCTCCGCCCGGGAGGCAGTCTCGCGCTCGCCACCGTGCCGCTGGACGTGGCGGGTGTCGACGCCGTGTTCATGGGGCAGCCCGTACGGGTGACCAGCTTCGCCGGCGAGGCCCTCGTCGACGTCGTCACCGGCGCCGGTCTGACCGTACTGGCCGAGGAGAACGTGCTGTTCACCCCCGACCATCCCGAGGCCGTGCCGGAACCCCACCTCTTCCTCCACTGCGGCCGGGAGTAGGCCCCCTCGGGCCTCCCGGCCCGCTCAGCCGTCCTTACGCGCGGTGAGCGCCAGCACCAGCGCCGCCGAGCCCGTGCCCAGCAACGCTCCGGCCACGACGTCGCCCGGATAGTGCACCCCGGTGTGGACCCGCGAGTAGCCGACCGCGCAGGCGAGCAGGCCCAGCGGCACCGCGGAGACCGGCAGGCTCGGGCCGACCGCGGCCGCGAAGGCCACGGCCGAGGCGGTGTGCCCGGACGGGAAGGACGCCGACTGCGGCATCGGCACGTGCCGCCCCGGGAACGGCGAGTCCTCGGCGCGGTGCGGTCGCGGCCGGCGCACGAGCTTCTTGCCGAGCAGGTTGGCCGTGGCCGAGGCGACCCCGATCGCCGCGACCCCGAGCACGGCCGCACGGCGTGGGCGGCGGCCGCACAGGGCGAGCCCGGCGGCGACGCCGAAGGACAGCTTCGAGTGGTCGGCGGCCGCGGACAGCCGGCGCAGCGCGCTGTCCAGGGTGGGCGTCCTGGTCACCGTGACCGTCTCGTACAGGGCCTGGTCCATGGTCGCGAGGTCGCGGACCAGATGCGAGGTGGGAAGCTTCGGCAGACGGTCGGACTCAGACATCGTAGGCCTCCTTGATCGTACGGGAGTCGGTGTGGCCGAGCGCGAGGCGGACGATGCGCCGCCAGTCGACCGTGGGGGGCGCGTAGGCCGCGCCGGGGCGGTGCCGGGGCACCCGGACCCGCAGCACGGAGGGCCGTACCGTGCACACGACAGGGGTGGCCAGTTCGAGCGCCTCGCCGTCGACGGCCACCGCGATGCGCTCACGGTCCGCCTCGACGACGACGCGCCGGGACGACACCGAGGTGATGCTGCCCGCGCGCTCGCCGAGCAGCGCCAGTTCGGCAGCCTGGGCCGCGCCCTCCACCCGGACTCCGATCACGCCGAGCAGTCCGGCGTCCAGCCGGGGCCGGCGTCCGCCGCCGAGCGGGTCGGCACGGGCGTAGGCGTTGTTGCTGACCAGCAGGGCCTGCGGCGCGTGCACATGGGTGTCGTCCGTCTGGACGTCCAGGGTCGGACCGGCCTCGCCCTGGAGCAGGTCGGGCAGATGGTCGAGCGCGGTGGCGGCCTTGGCGTCGCGGTAGTCGGGGCTCTGCACTATCTCCGCGTACGCCCCGAAGGAGACGGTGTTGACGAAGGCCCGTCCGCCGACATCGCCGAGGTCCACGCGGAGTTCGACGCCGTTGGTGAGGGCGTCGAGGCTGCGTGTGGGGTCGGTGCGGTCGAGGCCGAGGTCCATGGCGAAGTGATTGCGGGTACCGGCGGCGATCACCAGGAACGGCACGTCGTGTTCGGCGGCGACGGCCGCGACGAGTGCCTGGGTGCCGTCACCGCCCGCGACACCGAGCAGGTCCGCGCCCTCCGCGACGGCCTGCCGGGCCTCCGCCTCCGGATCGGTGTAGGTCTCGTCGGCGCCGAGGACGACCACCCGCGCGCCGAGCGCCTCGGCCCGCTCGACGAGGCCGTGCTTGACGACCTTGCCGCCGCCCGAGCGCACGTTCATGATCAGGACCGGCCGGCGCGGCGGCGGGGTCCTCCGGCCGTGCATGCCCTTGGGACGGCGCACGCTGCGCAGCGAGGCCCGCGCCGAACCCAGGGCCCCCGCCCACAGCGCGAGCGCGCCCACCGCCACCGGCCACAGACCGGACAGGGCGTACAGCACCACGACGCCCACCGGCGCGGTGACGGCCACCAGCCCGCCGAGCAGCCGGGCGCCGCCCCGGTGCGCCAGCATCCACCACACGCCCGCCCCCGCCAGCGCGAGGAGGACGAAGCCGACGAACAGGACCAGCCAGCCGCCGGACCCCGCGCCCGCCATCACCACCGCGATACAGGCGGCGACCAGCACCAGGGCGAGCCGCGCCCAGCCTCGGGCGCGGGCGACGGCGTCCCGCTGCGCCGGGCCGATGTGCGGCAGCGACCATTTCTTCCCACGTGTCTCGTTCATCGTGCGCCCGCCATGCTCCGAGGCCCCCTCTTGTGCGTCGACCGCGCCGACGATCTCGATCAATTGTCCATGGCGCAGCACCCGGATGTGACCGAGGCCCCGGGGCCGGTCTCCGTGTCGGCGTCCCTGCCCGTGTCGGCGCCGGTGTCCGTGCCGGTGTCGAGACGGCAGAAGCAGGACGCCCGGACGGGCACGTCGGCCAGGGCGGTGGCGAACTTCAGCTGGTGGGCCACGATCCGCGCCTCCGCCTCCTTGCCCAGCCCGACCAGGCACTCGTGGTAGCCGTGCAGGGACCACACGTTGCCGGGGTGCTGGGACGGCCGGGGCAGTGTGTCGTCCAGTCCGAGGTCGGCGCGGTAGACCGCCTCGGCCTCCTCGATCCGCCCCTGCTCGAGCAGCAGGGCGCCGTACGCGTGCCGGGCGGGCTGCATCCAGCCCCAGGGTTCGTCGTAGGGGAGGCCGTCGTCCAGTTCGACGGACCGCTCCAGCGCGGCAAAGGCGAGGTCGTGGTTGCCCTTGCGGTACTCCAGTTCGCCGTCGAGCATCGCGGACGCGATCGCGAGGATGTCCCGGCAGGTGTTGTTGAACAGCATCCGGGTCTCGGGCACCCGCTCGGCCGCCGAGCGGAACAGCGAGCGCTCGTCCTCGGCCTCGGGGATCCGGCCGGTGGCGGAGAGCGCGACACCGCGGGCGTAGTGGCGCAGCGCGGTGGTCACGCTGTGCAGGACCGGGTCGGCGGGCGGCGGCACGTCGAGGACGTCCTGCCAGCGGCCGAAGCGGATCAGCACATGGAACCGCATGCTGCGGAACGCCTCCAGCCAGTCGGCCATGGGCGGGCTCTGCACGCGCAGCAGTTCCTCCGGGATGGAGGCCTCCAGCCGTTCCGCGGTCTCCAGCGCGGTCCGGTACTGCCCCAGGAACATCGCGCCGTAGATCTTGAAGTGGTAGTTGTGCGAGCGGTACAGCGTGTAGAAGTTCATCGCGCCGGAGCGCGTCCGGTACTTCTCGTCGGCGGTGATCGCGGCGGTGTTGTCCGTGACGACGCGCCGGTAGTCGCCGCACAGCACGTCGAGGTGCGAGGGCATGTGCTGGAGGTGCCCGGCGTCGGGGACCAGGCCGCGCAGCCGGTCGGCGACCCGGAGGGCGGCCTCGGGGGTGGCCGACATCTCCATGAGGTGGACGTAGAAGTGCAGGACGCCCGGGTGCGCGGCCGCGGCCGGCTGCGCCAGCGCGCGGTCGAGCACCGCCTTCGCCTCCCGTGTGCGGGCGCCCTGGGCCGGCCGGCCCGTGCGCAGGTCCCACAGCTGCCAGGGGGTGAGGTTCATCAGGGCGTCGGCGTACAGGGCGGCCACGTCGAGGTCGTCGGGCGCCAGTTCGTGGACGGCCCGCATGGCGTCGGCATAGGGCTCGTTCCACACCGAGCAGTCCTCGGCGGGGCGGTTCCGCGGGTAGCGGGCGCGCAGCGCGCCGATCAGAGCCCGCTCGACGGGGGTGGCGGTCCCGGCCTTGCGGTGGGCGAGTTCGACGGCCTCGTGGGTACGGGCGACGGTCCGCGCGAGGTCCTGGTCGTCGAAGAACTCCCACGGCTTGTTGTAGTTGGGGCCGAGCGCGTAGGCGATGCCCCAGTGGGCCATGGCGCAGTCGGGGTCGGCACGGACCGCGGCCTCGAAACAGGCGATGGCTTCCTCGTGGTGAAAGGCGTACGACCAGACCAGTCCGCGGTCGAACCACAGCTGGGCCTCGGCGGACGAGGTCGTCACGGACCGGCCGTGGGTACCGAGGTCGTAGTACTCCCCGGACGTCGTGTGCTCCATGGGTCTCCCATCGTCGCGCGCGCTTCGAACGACGTATACCGTGCGGTCCGGCGCGGCGGCGACGGCGCGTGTGCGGGAGCACCCGTACGGGGGCGCGGGCGCCGACGGATCGCGCCGAGGGCCCGTCGGCGGTCCGACGGGCCCTCGGTGGAACGGCTGCATCCCCCTGCCGAGTCCCAGTGCTGCACCTCAGAGCGGAGACGCGGTGCTGGGACTCGGTGCTGGGACGCGGTACTGGGACGCGGTGCTGGGACTCGGTGCTGCGACTCAGTACTTGCGGCGTGCGTTGCGGAACAGAACGCCGAAGCCGGCGATCACCAGCAGCCCTCCGGCGGCCGCGGGCCAGAGATTGGCGCCGGTCTCGGCCAGGCCGCCCTGGACCGCCTGGGGTTCGGTCCCGCCCGGGACGGTCGTGTCGGCGCCCGTACCGGCCGGGGTCTGCGACTGCCCGGGCGTGGCCGCGGGGGCGGCGGTCGCCGGGGAGCCGATCTCGCCGCCCGAGCCGGCGGCGGGTGCGGAGGTGGCCGCCTTGGCCGACGGCTTCGTGTAGACGCGGGGGGAGGCGGGCGCGGAGGCGTCTCCGCCACCGTTGCCGCCCGCTCCGGGCTCGGTGTCGGCGGGCTCGGTGGTCGCGGGCTTCTCGGGGGCCTGCGACGGCTCCTGCGTGCCCTCGTCGGAACCGTTTCCGTTGCCGCCGTTTCCGCCGGCGTTTCCGTCGCCGTTTCCGGCGTTTCCGTTGTCGCCGGAACCGTCGTCGTCGCCGTTGCCGGCACCGCCGTTGTCGCCGGAACCGTTGTCGCCGCCGTTTCCGTTGTCACCGCCGTTGCCGTCGTCGGAGCCCGGGTCGGTGCCGGCGCCGCAGGTGCGGCCGTCGTTGATGCAGCCGACCATCTCGCCCATCAGGTCCTCGTCGAAGACGTTGATGAAGTCACCGTGGTCGGTCACCGGCTTGTGCAGCTGCTCCGGGAAGGAGTCCACCGCGAACAGCGGAGTCGTCTTGCCGCCGTCCTGAAGGCTCGGCGCGTCGACGTCGTACACGATGCGCTGCACCAGCTGCGGAACGGCCTTGAAGCCGTTCGGGCAGGTGCCGTCGGCGGCGGCGAAGGCCACGTGGGTGCGGTGGTTGGCGCTGTCGATGTTGCTGCCGTCCCAGCAGCTCTGGAAACGGAAGGTGCGCACCACGTCGCTGCCGGACGGGCAGAGCGGGTACTTGTCCTTCAGCTGCCGGTCCTCGAAGCCGGTGCAGCTCCAGGACGCGTTGGCGTTGGCCGTGCCGTTGACGAAGGCCTTGGCGTCGCCGGTGATGACCCGGAGCAGCCGGGGCATGGCGGTGACCTTCTCGCGCGGGTTGCCGACGAAGGTGAGGGTGACCTCCTTGGGGGTCACGATCTCGCCGGCGTTGCCCTCGATGCCGCCGCCGGGCTTCTGCGCGTCCTGCTCCTGGTTGCCGTTCTGCAGGCGCAGCACGGGCCAGTAGTAGGTGGACTTGTCGCCCTGGTCGACACAGCTCGTGCCGGCGTTCGCCAGGTCGTCGTCGGAGGCGAAGGCGTCGTTGGACTGGTTGCCGACGTAGTCGTGGAAGTGGTGTGCGCCGTTGGTGACGCCCGGGGCCACGATCACGTTGTCGGAGTTGAACACGCCGTTCGCGTTCACTCCGCAGCTGGTGGCGAAGGTGCCGCGGGAGGGGCCGGAGCTGGGATCCGGGGTCTGCCGCGTCGGCTGGACGGCGTTGATGTCGGCGTAGTCCGCGGCGACGGGGCCGTTTCCGGCCTGGCCGCCGTTGCCCTGCTGACCGTTGCCCTGCTGGTCCGAGCCGCCGTTCTGGTCGCCGTCGCCGTTCTGGTCGTCGCCCGCCTGGTCGCCGTTCTGGTTCTCGTCGCCGTTGCCGTCGGCGCCTTCGTCGGCCTGGTCGTCGTTGGCCCGCAGGGTGCAGGCGGCGAGGTCGTCCAGGCCCTCGGGGCGGTCCCCGGCCCGGTCGATGGCCTCGGCGATGCGCTGGATCGTCGCCCCGCGCTTCTCCTTCAACGGGTCCATGACCGCGTTGTCGGCGAAGTCCGCGTCCTGCCGCACCGATTCCGCCGACTCCTGGAGCCGGCGGTAGGCCTCGGCGATCTGCTCGTCCAGCAGGGCGAGTTCGCGGGCGACCTCGGGCGAGGCCTGCTCCGGGACGTCGGTCAGCTTGCTGCCGACGTCCGGGCAGTCGATGGTGACGGCGCTGTTGCCGCCCTGTCCCGAGCCGTCGGAACCGTCTTCGGTGGCCGATGCGTAGACGTTCACCCCCATCAGTCCACCGCCGCCGATGATGAGCGCCAGCGCCGCGAAAGTCGCTCGTCGCCCGCCCGTCTGGCGTCTGCGCCTGTTCTGTACCAAGGAGTGCTCCTACACGTCGTCGTCGGCGGCCTTGGGCATGAGATCCCCCGGCCCTATACGCAAGCGGACGCAGGAGTGTTCAACCGCACCACGAATTCATAGCAAGATCTCAGGCGGACGCCGTGTCCTGCGCGTTCGTGGCGGCCCGCCGACGGTGGCGGCCCCGCTCGTGCACCAGACCGAGGACGACGGCGGCGGCCACCGCGATGAGGTGTTCGCGGCCGGCGAGGTTGGGCTTGGCGATCGACTCGAGCACCATCGAGCCGCCGGTGAGGAGGAACACGACGGGCGCGTGGCGGACGACCGAGAGGTAGGTGAACAGGCCGACGACCGCGGCGGACGGGCCGGTGTCGAGGACCTGGCCCACCTCGGGCGGCAGTCCGAGGCCCCACCACCCCGGCCCCATCGCCATCATGACCCGCGCGGTGAGGGTGCCGGCCAGGGTCGCCGCGTAGGCGATCAGCAGGGTCCGGCGGCGGCCGAGGGCGAGTTCGGCCAGGGCGAAGGCGAGGAACAGCTGGGTGATGCCGGCCCACACCGGCAGATCGAGGGCCGGGACGTACAGGGAGACCGGCGTGCGCAGCAGGGCGAGCCACAGCGGCAGGTCGCCCTGGACCCCGCCCAGGATCCTCACCACCGTCCCGCCCGTGGGGTGCTGGGCGATGGCGTGGAAGAAGATGACGCCCGCGCAGGCCACGAACGCGAGCAGCAGCGCCGCGGGGCCGCGCCGGCGCAACTGCCGCAGCGGGTCGACGACGATGCCGTACCACTCGCCCCGCAGCGTCCGGCCGACGAAGCCCGCGATACGGGCGGGCGCACCACCGAGCGGCCCGCCGAGCGCACCACCCAGCGCCCCGCCGACCGAACGGGCGGCGCGCGGCCCACCCTCGGCACGGCCGGCACGCGGCGCACCCTCGGCACGCGGCTCGTCCCCGGCACGGCTTCCGCGAGGCCGCTCAACGTCCGGACGCAGGATGCTCAAGGTCTCCCCCAAACACTCGTCGCATGATGTCTCATACGATTCACGCCTTGAAGGACGCAGGGGAGGCCCACGAGGATCACTCCCGCGGAAGCCGTCTGGCTCACATGCCGGCCGGGCTTCGGTCGGGGGTGCGGCCGGGGGGCCACGCGAGATTCGGGTGAGGCACGTGGGGTGACGGGCACCCGTGCGCTCGATGACACCCGGTCACCTCTCCGTGACTCAGGTGGGTTAATGTCACTGCTGTGGAACGCACTGACCAGCGGAACATGACCCCGGCCGGGTTACGTCGCACAGCGGGCCCGACCGGCCCCGGCGCCCCCGGCCCCCGCCCGCCCCGGACGACCGCCGCGTGAACCGATCGTCGCCCGTCGAGGCCCGCACCACTGCCGTATCCCCCACCGAACCCGCGCCGACCCTGCTCGCCGACGGCCTGCTCACCGAACGGCTCGCCCTGGCCGCACCGGAGAACAGCAGGGTCGTGGTCGCCGACTACGAGATCCCGCCGGGCCACTCGCTGCCCTGGCACTACCACGAGGGCCGGGTCGTCGCCGTGGTGACGGCGGGCGTCCTGACCCGGACCCTGGCGGACGGATCCGAGTGCGTCACACCCACCGGCGGATGCATCGTCGAACCGGTGGGTCCGCAGGGCGTGCACATGGCGGAGAACCGCGAGCTGGAGCCCCTGCGCATCTGCGCCCTCTTCTTCCTTCCGCGGGACAGCCCGTTGTCTACGCGCGCAGACCCGCCCGACCGGGTCGTCCACCGCTGACGCGGGGCCCGCTCGTCCGGATCACCGCCGCGGCCGGGGACCCGTCTCCTGGACCGGGAACGACTGCTCGGCGCCCGGCAGGGTGGGCCTGGGCAGGGTGGCGACCTCCTCCTTCGCCTTCAGCAGCTGCTCCGCCGTGTCGTCGGGCAGGGCCGGCGCGAGCGGGCTGGTGGACGCGAAGCGGAAGGCGGAGGTGAGGTCACCGAAGGCGCTGCGCCGCCAGTCGCTGATGTTCGGCTCCATGACCCCCGTGAGTCTCTCCAGGAACCGCAGGGTCGAGGTGTGGTCGAAGGGCTCCGAGGCCACCCAGCCGCCGACGGTCCAGGGCGAGACGACGACGGCCGGGACCCGGAAGCCGCCGCCGATCGGCAGCCCGCCGACGAACTCGCCGGACGTGCCCACGGGCGGGGTCGGCGGGGGCACATGGTCGAACAGGCCGTCGTTCTCGTCGTAGTTGAGGATGAAGGCCGTCTTGCGCCAGACCTCGGGGTTGTCCGCGATGGCCTCGAGCTTCGAGGCGACGAAGGCCGCGCCCGCCGCGGGCAGGTGGTCGGGGTGCTCCGACTGGTGTCCCGGTGGCACCAGCCAGGACACCGTCGGCAGCCGGTCGGCCCGGGCGTCGTCCTCGAAGGTGCCCTCCGGCTGCGGCCGGACGCCCCGCTCGTACAGCTCGGAGCCCGGTCGCGCGTTCCTGAAGGTGTCGAACTGCTCCAGCATGTTGCAGCCGTAGTCGTCCTCCTGCTGGTACACCTTCCAGTCGACCCCGGCCGCCTGGAGCCGTTCCGCGTAGGTCGTCCAGCTGAACGGTGTCGGGGCGGAGTTGCGGACGGCGGGCCCGCCCCGGGCGCCGTCGGGGTCGATGGTGCCGGTCATCCACATCAGGCGGTTCGGCCAGGTCGGGCCGAGGACCGAGCAGAAGTAGTGGTCGCAGACGGTGAAGGTCTCGGCGAGGGCGAACTGGAACGGGATGTCCTCGCGGGTGTGGTAACCCATGACGTAGGGGGCGTTGGCGCCGTCGGCCGTGCGGTGGGCCGACATCCAGCGGTCCATGCGGCCGCCGTTCCACGCCTCGTGCTGCACCGACCAGGCGTGACTCGTGGACGGGATGGCCTGGGCGCTGGAGGTGCGGGTGTCGAGGTGGAAGGGCAGCAGGTAGCCCGCGGGGTTCTCGGCGTCGGGCTGGTGGAAGACGGAGCGTCCGGTGTCGAGGGTGAGCGCGTCGGGGTCGGCGAAGCCGCGCACGCCGGACAGGGTGCCGAAGTAGTGGTCGAAGGAGCGGTTCTCCTGCATCAGCAGGACGACGTGTTCGACGTCGGCGAGTGAGCCCCGGCGGGACGGTCCGGCCGCGACGGCCTTCTGCACGCTCGGCGGGAGCAGCGAGAGCGCCGCGGCGGCGCCCAGTACGCCCGCGGTCGAGCCCAGGAGCCTGCGACGGGTCAACTCGGCCATGTGTGGTGTGCCCCTTGCTGAGCGGAGGAGGAGGAAGGAACCGGGGAAGCCGGAAGGTGAAGCAGGGGAAGCGGAGAAGGGAACGGACCGACCGTCAGACCGTCAGACCGCTGGGCACGCAGGTCACGTCACGAAGGGCCGTTCAGGGCCGTTCAGGGCCACAGCTCACCGCTGTCGCATACGCGTGCCCCCATGTTGCGCTCCATCATCACCAGCGCCGCGTCCGCGAGATCGGCGTGGATGTGGGCGACGGCGTCCCGGGGGACGGTCACGTCGAAGTGGCGGATGTGGGCGTCGAGGGCCGAGTACAGGACGCACTGCTCGGTGACCTGTCCGCACAGGACGAGGTGGTCGATGCCCTCCTGCCGGAGCAGGTACGACAGCGGGGTCTCGAAGAAGATCGAGTGCCGTGCCTTGACGACGAAGAGCGAGTCCGCGTCGGGCGCCAGCGGCTCGACGAGTCCGGCGTGCGGGCCGGACAGGGCCGCGTCGAGGAGTTCGCCGTGGTGGGAGCGCCACTGGCCGAAGTTGTCGTTGACGTAGACGACGGCTTCGCCGGCGCGGCGGGCCCGGTCGAGGAGACCGGCGGCCACCGGGACCGCCTTGCGGGCCGACGGCAGGAGCAGGTCGGCATCGGGGTGGTCATAGGTGTTGATCATGTCGATGACGATCAGCGCGGTCTTGCTCATGCCTCCATGGGTTCCCGGGAGAGCGTGAATATGACGGCACGTCACTCGTCCGCGCGACGTCCGCGCGAGAGAGCGGCCGGGGCCCCCTCCCGAGGCCCCGGCCGCTCTGCTGTTCCGGGTCGGCGCCGTTCAGCCCTGCCGGGCCGGCGCCGACCTCATCGCGCCTCTCGGAAGGAGACGTGCCGTCCGGCGATGGGGTCGTACTTGCGCAGGACCAGCCGGTCGGCGTCGTTGCGGCGGTTCTTGCGCGTCACGTAGGTGACACCGGTACCGGCGGTGGACCTGAGGGTGATGACGGGGCGCGCCGTGCTGCGGGCCATGGGGAACTCCTCTCACACCGACTCGCACCTGCTGATCGGTGCATGTCAGTCACGCGGTACAACAGGGGGTGGGACCGGGACATTCCCCGGCCGCATCCGTCCCCGCGGCGAATCTCGGTGGCGGGGGCCATGACCCCCTCGGTTACAGTGCTCCGCCGGTGTCGCGCCGGCGCCGAGAGGAGACACAGCAGTGCGCTTTGGGGCGGGGACCGTGGGGAACGTGGGGCAGGGGCTGACACTGGCGGCCCTCTTGACGGGGCTGATGACGGGATGCGCGGCCGAGGAGGCCGAACCCGACGGCGCCTCGGGGGCATCGGCGTCGGTGTCGGCGAAGGCGACCTCGAAGGTCGCGCAACGCGGCGGGTCCATCGGGGCCTCCGGTTCCGCCTGTGAACTCCCGGTCACCTTCGACATCGCCGAGTTCTGGAAGGCCGAGGCCGTCGGCGACGAGGGGTCGGCCGGCGCCACGGGCGATCTCGCCGACCTCGCCGACGCCCTCCTGCGCCAGGGCCCGGTCACCATGGCCTGTGAGGTCGACGCCAAGCCCGCGGGGAAGATCGGATTCCTGCGGGTGTGGACGGGTGAACCGGGCGACACCGACGCGCGTGCCGTGCTGGAGGACTTCGTGGCCGCCGAGCAGGGGGCGAGCGGGGCGCGGTACAGCACGGTGAAGGCGGGCGACATCACCGGCACCGAGGTCGAGTACGTCACCACGAGCGAACTCCTCGAGGAGACGAAGAAGGAGCACGCGCTCGCCGTCACCACGCCCGAGGGCCCCGTCGTCCTGCATCTGGGCGGCATGGACACCGCGGAACACGAAGCGATGCTCCCGGCGTACGAACTGGCCAAGAGCACCCTGCACACCACCAGCTGACCGAACAGGGGCCCGGCCCCGGTCGCCCCCGTCGGGCAGAACCCGTACCGGCGAGCCCCGGTGAGCGGCCCGCCGACACGGCACCCGATCGCCCCGGCCGGCCGAGCCCGGCTGGACCACACCCGGAAGCAGCCCCGACGGCCGAACGGCGCCCCGGCCAACCACCCGCCGTCACACAGCCCACCCCACCCGGCCGACCAGGCCGATCCGGGCCGGACAGCGGCCTGTCGGCGGAGGGCCCGTCGAGGCGGGTGATCCGCGCCGGGTCGGTCGTTCCGGGCCGGGCCGGTCGGTCGGTTGGTTGGTTGGTTGGTTGGTCCAAGCCGAGCCGAGTCGGTCGGTCCGAGCCGAGCCGAGTCGGTCCGAGCCGAGCCGAGTCGGTCCGAGCCGAGCCGGTCCGTCGATCCGAGCCGAATCGGTCGGTCGAGCCAGGCCGGTCGGGCCGCGGCAGGGCGGTCGGGCGGGGGCCGGTCGGGCCGAGCCGGGCCAGTCAGGCCAGGGCAGGCCGGGCGGGCCGGGGCGGGCCGGGGCGGTCAGGCCGGGCCTGACCGGGGCGGGCCTGACCGGCCGGGCCGGGCCGGGCCGGGCCGGCCAAGCAGGCCAGGCCAGGCGGTCAGGGGGCGAGCAGTGTTCGCATGCGCTCGGCGGCGCGGACCGCGGAGTCGCCGCAGCAGGTGTTGAAGAGGACGTGGACCCGCTCCGCCCGCCGGGCGAGCGCGCGCACCCTCGGCACCCACTCGCGGAGCTCGCCGTCGGTGTACTCGTGCCGGAAGCGGTCCTCCTTGCTGCCGCTCCCCCAGGCCGGGCTGCGGCCGTGCAGGCGGACGACCGCCAGCCGCCCGCAGGTGACGGGCGTGACGGGCGGCACGGCGGACGGCAGGGACTGCTCCATGTCGACGGCGGCGGTGGCGAAGCCGTACGACCGCAGCAGACCGGCCGTCCTGTGCTCCCGTTCGCCCCGCCACCAGTCCGGATGCCGGAACTCGACGCAGACGGGCCACCCGGCGGTGCGCTCGGCGCACTGGGCGAGGAACGCGTGGGCCCGCGCGCCGGGACGGAACCACGGCGGGAACTGGAAGAGGACGGCGCCCAGCCGCCCCGCGTCACGCAACGGCCGGATCCCGTCCGTGAACCTCCGCCACACCTCGTCCAGGGCCTTCGGGCCACGGACGTCGGCGGGCAGGCCCGGCGGCAGCACGGCCGACCGGGTGGGATGCCCGGTCAGCAGCGAGAAGGCCTTCACGTCGAACACGAAGCCGTCGGGGGTGCGCTCCGTCCACAGCCGGGCGTTGCGTTCCCCGGGCAGCGCGTAGTAGGTCGCGTCGACCTCTACGACCGGGAAGCGTTCGGCGTAGTGGCGCAGCCGTCCCTCCGCGTCGCGCCGCCCGGCCGGATACCAGCCGCTGGAGACCAGTGCCCGGTCCGTCCAGGAGCAGGCGCCCACCAGAATCTCACTCATGGCGTGCCGGTTACCCCGCCCTGAACCGTTCTCCCCGGGGTCGCGCGGATGCACATCCGGCCAGGTGTGGCGCATTCTTGCTGTGTCGCCCAAGCGGCGGCGCACGGACGAGGTAGGGCCGAATGACTGGGAGCGCCGGAAACGAGCGGAAGCCGTCCGGGCCACCGCCCGCGCTGCTGACCGCGGCCGTGGCGGACGCGCTGCGGGCGACGGACGGCCGCACCGGGGGCGTGTATCTGTGCTCGGCCACGTCCCGGCTGCTGCGCCTCGCGGTCCTCTCGGGGCTGCCCGGTCCGCTGTTCCGCCCCTGGTGGCGGGTGCACATGGACCGGCCGTTCCCGGTGGCCGACGTCTACCGGACGGGTGCGCCGGTGGTGCTGGCCAACGCCACCGAGATGATGCGCCGCTACGCCCAGCTCGCCGCGGGCCTGCCCTTCCAGTTCGGTTCGCTCTACGTGCCCGTCGTCGCGGACGGACGGTCCTTCGGAGTGCTGGCCGTGCTGCGCCGTGCGGCGGCCGGCGCGGCGGAGGTGCAGGCGGAGCGGGAGCGGCTGACGGCGGTGGCGGACGCCCTGGGCGCGGACCTGCTGCGGCTCGCGGCGGACGGCGGGGACGTCACCTGGGACGACGAGCCGCTGTGCGTACGGCCGCCGGCCGCCGGACCGGCCCCGGGGCGCGTGGGGCGGTTCTCCTGGGACCCGGCGACCGACGTCGTCACGCTCGACGAACAGGCACGCACGCTGCTCGGTCTGCCCCCGGACGACTTCCCGGGCACCCTGGACGCCCTGGCCCGGGCCGTCGACCCGACGGACGCCCACCGGCTGCCGGGCCTGCTGCACCGGACGGCCCGCGGCCGGCCGCCGCCGCTGCCGCTGCAGGTGCGCACCACGGAGGGCGGGCTGCGACTCCTCGAACTGTGGGACGCGTCGGGTGTGGCGCCCCTGCCGGACGACGCCCCTTCCACCGCGCCCCGCCCCATCGCCGGCGTCCTCCTGGATCCGGGCCCCGGCGCCCTGGCCGACGGGGCGGCCGACCTCCTCCCGGAGGGGGTGTTCTGCCTCGACCGGCTGGGGCTGGTCGTCTACGCCAACGCGCGCGCCGGGCATCTCCTCGGCGTGCCGCGGGACCGGCTGGTCGGCCGGTCCCTGTGGGACGCCGTGCCGTGGCTGATCCAGCCCACGTGCGAGGAGCATCTGCGCGGCGCCCTGCTGTCGCCGGAGCCCGCGCACTTCCATGTGCGGCTTCCCGTCACCGCCGACACCTCCCCCGTGCCCCGGCCGTACGAGGGCGACTGGCTGCGCGTGTCCCTGTATCCGGGCGCGGATCTCGTCACCTGCAAGGCGGTCCCGGCGAACCGCGTGCCCGACGAGACGGCCCACGACCCCGTGGAGACGGACACCCCCGCTCCCGGCACCGGCGCCTCGCTCTACCGGCCCATCGTCCTCGCCATCGCGCTGACGGAGGCGGTGACCGCCCGCCAGGTGTCGGCGGTGGTGATGCAGGAGCTGCTGCCGGCGTTCGGCGGACGTCGGCTCGCCATCTACCTGCTCCAGGAGCGGCACCTGTACCTGGCGTGGGAGTCCGGTTTCCCCGAAGGCTTCCTGGCCCCCTTCGAAGGGGTGGGGCTGGACACCCGGCTGCCGGGCGTGGAAACCCTCACCACGGGCCGGCCGCTGTTCTTCGACTCGATGCAGCAGCTGGCGGACGCCTATCCGGGCATCGACCTCGACGCGTCGGAGGGCGCTCGCGCCTTCCTGCCGCTGATCGCCTCGGGCCGCCCGGTCGGCTCGTGCATCCTCGGCTTCGACCGCTCACGCAGCTTCGGTTCCGAGGAGCGCACGGTGCTGACCGCGCTCGCCGGGCTGATCGCCCACGCGATGGAGAAGGCGCAGCGCTACGACACCGAGGCCGCCCTCGCCCGGGGGCTCCAGCAGGCCCTCCTCCCCCGGCGGCTGTCGCAGCACGCGCGCGTGGAGACCGCGGGACGCTATCTGCCGGGCACCGAGGGCATGGACGTGGGCGGCGACTGGTACGACGTCGTGGAGGCCGGGGACGGGCTCGCCCTGGTCATCGGCGACGTGCAGGGGCACGGCGTGCAGGCGGCGGCCACCATGGGACAGCTGCGCAGCGCGGTGCGGGCGTTCGCCCTGGGCGACCGGCCGCCCGAGGAGGTCATGGGCGGCACGAACCATCTCCTCATCGACCTGGACCCCGGCCAGTTCGCCAGCTGCTGCTACGTCCGGCTCGACCCGGCCACCGGTCTGGCCCGGGCGGCCCGCGCCGGGCACCTGCCGCCGCTGCTGCGCCACCCCGACGGCCGAACCGAGGTCGTCGAGCTGCCCGGCGGCGTGGTGCTCGGGGTGGACCCACGCGCCCACTACCCGGTGACGGAGCTGCGGCTGGAGCCGGGCGCGATCCTCGCCCTCTACACGGACGGGCTGGTCGAGCGGCCCGGCCACGACATCGACGACGGCATCACGGATCTGCGCCGGGCCCTGGCCGGGGCAGGGTTCTCGCGACCTCCGGCCGACACCGGCGCCACCGGGCCCGCCGCCGACGCCCGTTCCGGCCGTTCCCTCGCGGACGTCGCCGACCTGCTCACCGCGACGGCCCGGCAGGCCGCGGACCGGGCGGACGACATCGCGCTGCTGCTGGCCACCCGGCAGGCGGCGGAAGTCACCCACGGCAAGCGTGCGGGACACGGCGCGTGACCGTGCGTGACGACTCTCGCCTCGCGCGGCCCGGCAGTGTAGACATGGCACATGGTCCGACTCCTGGGGCGCTCGGATGCCCGGCCGGCCCGTCGTCCCCGGGGCTCGCGGGTCCGGCGTACGCCTGAGTCCGCACTGGGCGGGCGCAGTCTCGCCGCGCAGGTGTTCGTTCTCCAAGTGGTCATCGTGCTGCTGCTGGTCGTGGCCGCGGTGGTGGCGCTGCTGCTCCAGGTGCGTCACGACACCACCCAGGAGGCCCGCAACCGTTCCGTCGCGGTCGCGCAGACCTTCGCCAACTCGCCGGGCATCGTCGAGGCGCTGAACTCACCCCATCCGACGGCCGTGCTCCAGCCCAAGGCCGAGGCCGCCCGCAAGGCGTCCGACATGGACTTCCTCGTCGTCATGAACACCGACGGCATCCGTTACACGCACCCCAAACCGGACCGCATCGGCAAGAAGTTCGTCGGGAACATCCAGCCGGCGCTGGACGGCGGGATCGTCGTCGAGGAGGTCAACGGGACCATCGGCCGGCTGGTCCAGGCGGTGGTGCCGGTGAAGACGGCCGACGGGACCGTGGTCGGGCTCGTGTCGTCCGGTATCACCACCGCGCACGTCGGCGGCAACGCCGACCGGCAGCTGCCGCTCGTCCTCGGCAGCGCCGCGGTCGCCCTCGCCCTGGCCACGGCGAGCACGGCGCTGGTCAGCCGCCGCCTGCTGCGCCAGACCCACGGCCTGGGCCCGCGCGAGATGACCCGGATGTACGAGCACCACGACGCCGTTCTGCACTCCGTCCGGGAGGGTGTGATCATCGTCGGCGGCGACGGCGACCTGCTGCTCGCCAACGACGAGGCGCAACGCCTGCTCGACCTGCCCCCGGACGCCGAACGGCGCCAGGTCCTCGATCTGGGACTCGACCGGGACACCGCCGAACTGCTGGCCTCCGGGCGGATGGTCAGCGACGAGGTGCACCTGGTCGGGGAGCGGCTGCTGGCGATCAACCAGCGGCCCACCGACCTGGCGGGCGGACCGGCGGGCAGCGTCGCCACCGTGCGCGACTCCACGGAGCTGCGCGCCCTGTCGGGCCGGGCCGAGGCGACCCGCGAGCGCCTCGACATGCTGTACGCGGCCGGGGTGGCCATCGGGACCAGCCTGGACGTCACCAGGACGGCCGAGGAGCTGACGGAGCTGGCCGTGCCGAGGTTCGCGGACTTCGCGTCGGTGGATCTGTTCGACGCCGTCCTGGAGGGCGAGGAGCCGGGGGTCCGGGGCACGTTGCGCCGCACGGCGGTCAGCGCGATCCGCAAGGGCGCGCCGCTGTACGCGGTGGGCGAGCGGATCCGGTTCGTGGACTCCGCACCGCAGGCCCGCAGTCTCGGCCAGGCACGGGCGGTTCTGGAGGCCCGGCTCGCCCAGGCGCCGGGCTGGCGCGCCCAGGACCTCGAACGGACCGAGCAGGTCGTGGAGTTCGGTATCCACTCGCTGATCACCGTGCCCGTGCGGGCGGGGTCGCTGATCCTGGGCGTGGTGAGTTTCTGGCGTTCGGAACGGCCCGACCCGTTCGACCCGGACGAGGTGGTGCTCGCGGAGGAGCTGGTGGCGCGGGCCGCGATCTCCATCGACAACGCGCGCCGGTTCACCCGCGAGCACGGCATGGCGGTCACCCTCCAGCGCAGTCTGCTGCCGCGCACCCTGCCGGAGCAGAACGCCCTGGACATCGCCTACCGCTATCTGCCCGCGCAGGCGGGTGTGGGCGGCGACTGGTTCGACGTGCTGCCGCTGTCCGGGGCCCGGGTGGCCCTCGTCGTCGGTGACGTGGTGGGTCACGGGCTGCACGCGGCGGCCACCATGGGCAGACTGCGGACCGCGGTGCACAACTTCTCCGCCCTGGATCTGGCCCCGGAGGAACTCCTCGGCCTGCTGGACGAGCTGGTGGCCCGTATCGACCAGGACGAGGCGGACGACAGCACCGACGCGGCCGTCTCCGGGGCGACCTGTCTGTACGCCATCTACGACCCGGTCTCCCGGCGCTGCACGATCGCCCGGGCCGGCCATCCGCCGCCGGCGCTGGTGCACCCCGACGGCCGGGTCGAGTACCTCGAGGTGCCCGCCGGACTCCCGCTCGGACTGGGCGGGCTGCCGTTCGAGACGGTCGAGCTGGAGCTGGCCGAGGGCAGCTCGCTGGTGCTGTACACCGACGGGCTGGTGGAGGACCGGGAACGGGACATCGACACCGGTCTCGAGCTGCTGCGCACCGCCCTGGAGCGGGGCTCCGGCGGTGAGCCGGAGGGGACCTGCCAGGCCGTCCTGGACGCCCTTCTGCCGCCCCGCCCGGGCGACGACATCGCGCTGATCGTCGCGCGCACCCGGGCGCTGGGCGCCGACCGGGTAGCCGAGTGGGACGTGCCGGTGGACCCGGCGGCGGTCGGCGAGGTGCGGGCGGCCGTGGTGCGGCAGCTGGCGCGCTGGAACCTGGAGGACCTGTCCTTCACGACGGAACTGATCCTGAGCGAACTGGTCACCAACGCGATCCGCTACGGCAGCGCCCCGGTGCGCGTCCGGCTGCTGCGCGACCGCACCCTGATCTGCGAGGTCGCCGACAGCAGCAGCACCTCACCGCACCTGCGGTACGCGGCCATGACCGACGAGGGCGGCCGCGGGCTGTTCCTGGTGGCGCAGCTCACCGACCGCTGGGGGACCCGTTACACCGCCAAGGGCAAGGTGATCTGGGCCGAACAGCCGCTGCCGTGAGGCGAGTCGGCCGCACACACTACTCATAAATGCGGCTTATGAGTCCATAGACCGGACCCGCGTACCGGGTAAGGTTTGCCTTAGTTTAGGCTTCCCCCGAGTCGATCTGTCGCCACTCGAAGGGAACCTGATCATGCCCCGCCCCCTGCGGGTAGCCATTGTCGGAGCCGGCCCCGCCGGGATCTACGCCGCCGACGCGCTGCTCAAGTCCGATGTGGCCGCCGACCCGGGTGTCTCCATCGACCTCTTCGAGCGCATGCCTGCCCCGTTCGGCCTGATCCGCTACGGCGTCGCCCCGGACCACCCCCGCATCAAGGGCATCGTCAACGCCCTGCACCAGGTCCTCGACAAGCCGCAGATCCGTCTCTTCGGCAACGTCGACTACCCCACCGACATCAGCCTGGACGACCTGCGCGCCTTCTACGACGCGGTGATCTTCTCGACCGGCGCGACGGCCGACCGCGACATGTCGATCCCCGGCATCGAGCTCGACGGCTCCTACGGCGCCGCGGACTTCGTCTCCTGGTACGACGGCCACCCGGACGTGCCGCGCACCTGGCCCCTCGATGCCGAGAAGGTCGCGGTCCTGGGAGTCGGCAACGTCGCCCTCGACGTGGCCCGCGTCCTGGCCAAGACGGCGGACGAGCTGCTGCCCACGGAGATCCCGGCCAACGTCTACGAGGGCCTGAAGGCCAACAAGGCGCTGGAGATCCACGTCTTCGGCCGCCGTGGCCCGGCGCAGGCGAAGTTCTCCCCGATGGAGCTGCGGGAGCTCGACCACTCCCCCACCATCGAGGTCATCGTCGACCCCGAGGACATCGACTACGACGACGGCTCGATCGCCACGCGGCGCGGCAACAAGCAGGCCGACATGGTCGCCAAGACGCTGGAGAACTGGGCGATCCGCGACGTCGGCGACCGCCCGCACAAGCTGTTCCTGCACTTCTTCGAGTCGCCGGCCGAGATCCTCGGCGAGGACGGCAAGGTCGTCGGTCTGCGCACCGAGCGCACCGCCCTCGACGGCACCGGCAACGTCAAGGGCACCGGCGAGTTCAAGGACTGGGACGTCACGGCGATCTACCGCGCCGTCGGCTACCTCTCCGACAAGCTCCCGAAGCTGCCCTGGGACCTCGACTCGGGCACGGTCCCGGACGAGGGCGGCCGCGTCATACAGGAGTCCGGCGAGCACCTGCAGTCGACGTACGTCACGGGCTGGATCCGCCGCGGTCCGGTCGGCCTCATCGGCCACACCAAGGGCGACGCCAACGAGACGGTGTCGAACCTGCTGGACGACCACGCGAACGGCCGTCTGCACACGCCGGCCTCGCCCGAGCCGGAGGCCGTCGACACGTTCCTCGCCGAGCGCGACGTCCGCTTCACCACCTGGGAGGGCTGGTACAAGCTGGACGCCGCCGAGAAGGCGCTGGGCGAGCCGCAGGGCCGCGAGCGCGTGAAGATCGTCGAGCGTGAGGACATGCTGCGGGAGAGCGGCGCGTAGTCCTGGGCGCGGGGTTCGGCCGCGGCGTCGGGCCGCTCTGGCCACGGCCGGCCGAACCCCGACCCGCCCCCGGTCAGGGGTGGTTGACGTAATGCTGTTGGGCCGCCCGATCCACGCCTGTTAGCGTCCCGGGGTGTTCACCCTCCACGAGCCTCCCCTCTTCACCCGGCTGCGCGACGCGCGCCGGGTGCTGATCGCCGGTGCGGGCGGCGGTTTCGACGTGTACGCGGGACTGCCGCTGGCGCTCGCCCTGCGCTCGGCGGGCAAGGAGGTCCATCTGGCCAACCTCTCCTTTGCCGACCTGTACGGACTGCCCTCCGAGGTCTGGCTCCAGCCGGACGTGGCGGCCGTCCGCCCCGACATCCCCACCCGCGGCGACTACTTCCCCGAACGCACCCTGGCCCGCTGGCTCGACCGCAACGGCCTCCCGTCCACGGTGTACGCCTTTCCGCGCACCGGCGTGGAACCCCTGCGAGCCGCCTACCGGGCGCTCCTCGACCACCTGGGAGGGGTGGACGCCGTCGTGCTGGTGGACGGCGGGACCGACATCCTGATGCGCGGCGACGAGCACGGACTGGGTACGCCCGAGGAGGACATGGCCAGCCTCGCCGCCGTCCAGAGCCTCGACGACGTCCCCCACCGGCTGGTGGCCTGTCTCGGCTTCGGCGTGGACGCCCACCACGGGGTGAACCACTCCCTCGTCCTGGAGAACCTGGCCGCGCTGGACCGCGAGGGCGCCTACCTCGGCGCGTTCTCCCTGTCGCACCAGAGCCCCGAGGGAGCCCTCTACCTGGACGCCGTGGCCGACGCGCAGGCCTGCACCCCGGGCCACCCGAGCATCGTCAACGGCTCCGTCGCCGCCGCCGTACGCGGTGCCTTCGGCAACGTGCGGTTCACCGAGCGGACCAAGGACAGCGAACTGTTCGTCAATCCGCTGATGGCGCTGTACTTCTGCGTCGACGCGCCCGGCCTGGCCCGCCACAACCTCTATCTGGACCGCCTCGCCGACACCGTCCTGATGCGGCAGATCAGCTCCCGCATAGAGGAGTTCCGCGACGGACTCCCGCTGCTGCGGCAGCCCCGCGCCTTCCCGCACTGAGGGGCGGCCGCCCCCCGATGCGGGCGGCGGTGCGGTGGCGCCCTTCGAGCAGGGGCGGCGTTCCGGTCGTCATGCCGGACCTGCGGCGAGTCCGGGCCCGGTGGCGGGCGGGGTGACGCTTCCGGGGGCGCGGCGGCGCTGGGCGAGGCGGCGCCTGGCCGCACCGGCTCCGGCCGCCATGCGGTCGGCCTCGGCGACGAGGGCGTCGGCCCCCTCGTCGGTGATGCGGTGGTAGCGCCTGAGCCGGCCCTGCAGGACCTCCTCGCGGTCCAGGGCGATCAGTCCGTCGGCGGTGAGCCGGTCGAGCACGCCGTACAGCGTGCCGACCCCCAACCGCACCTCGCCGTCGGAGAGTTCCTCCGTCTCGCGCAGGATGCCGTATCCGTGCCGGGGCTGGTCGGCGAGGGCCGTCAGCACGAGGAAGGCGGCCCGGGTCATGCTCTTCGCTGCCACGAGACGGAATATATCGGCCGCCGATATATTCCGCCCGACGGAACACGGAGTCACACACCCGCCTCGGCAGGACACGGTTCCCGGCGAGGCGTTCAATGGTCTGCATGGGTGTTCGGCAGACGACGACACGCCACCGGGCGAAGGCCCCGGCCGCCCTTGCGGTGGCCGTGCTCCTGCTCGTCCCCGGTGTGCTGGCCGCCGCTCCCCCGCCCCCGCCGCCCGCGCAGCTGACGGCGGCGGAGGTGAACGCGGCCGTGGGCAAACTCGACGGGATCGTGCGGGACGGGATGCGGCGGACCGGTGTACCCGGGGTCGCGGTCGCCGTCGTGTACAAGGACCGGGTCGTGTACCTGAAGGGCTTCGGGGTCCGCCACGAGGGCCGGTCCGCCCGGATCGACCCCGACACGGTGTTCGAGCTGGCGTCACTGTCCAAGCCGCTGGCGTCGACCGTCGTCGCCGGAGCGGTCGGCGAGGGCGACGAGAAGATCGGCTGGGACGACCCCGTGGCCGCCCATCTGCCCGGCTTCGCCCTCAAGGACCCGTGGGTGACGCGCAACGTCACCGTGGCCGATCTGTTCGCCCACCGCAGCGGCCTGCCCGACCACGCGGGCGATCTGCTGGAGGACCTCGGCTACGACCGCGACTACATCCTCGGCCACCTCCGGTACGAGCCCCTCACCCCGTTCCGCGCCTCCTACGCCTACACCAACTACGGCCCGACGGCCGCCGGTCAGGCGGTGGCGGAAGCCGAGGGCACCACCTGGGAGAAGCTCTCCGAGGACACCCTGTACAAGCCTGCCGGGATGGACTCCACCAGCTCGCTCTTCGCCGACTACCAGGCCGCGAAGAACCGGGCCGACCTGCATGTGAAGGCCCCCGACGGCACCTGGCGGGCCCAGTTCGTGCGCGACGCCGACGCCCAGTCCCCGGCGGGCGGCGCCAGTTCCACCGCCCGGGACATGTCCCGCTGGCTGCGCCTCCAGCTGGCGAACGGCAAGCTCGACGGCGAGCAGATCATCCCGGCCGAGCAGCTCGAGCGCACCCACGTCCCCGCGATCGTCGCCAACCCCCCGCAGACGCCGGCCGGCCGCGCGGGCTTCTACGGCCTCGGCTGGAACGTCGGCTACGACGACCTGGGCCGCCTGCGCCTGAGCCACTCGGGTGCCTTCGCCCTCGGTGCGAACACCAACGTCACCATGCTTCCCGCGGAGCAACTCGGCATCGTGGTCCTCACCAACGGCAAGCCGCTCGGGCTTCCCGACGCCATCGCGGAGAGCTTCTTCGACACCGCCCGGCACGGGAAGGCCACGGCCGACTGGCTCGACCTGATCGGGAAGGTCTACGCCCAGCAGGAACAGGCGGAGGTCTCGCCCACGGACTACTCCACCCCGCCCGCCGACGCGGCCCCCGCACGCCCCGACGCCGCCTACACCGGGACGTACGCCAACAGCTTCTACGGTCCGCTGACCGTCTCCGCGTCCGGCGGCGAACTGACCATGCGGCTGGGCCCGAAGCCGACGACGTTCCGGCTGACCCATTACGACGGGGACACGTTCAGCTTCCGGACGGTCGGCGAGAACGCCGTCGGGCTGTCCGGTGTCACCTTCCACGGCGACCGCGACGGCAAGGCGACCCGGGTGACCGTGGAGGCGTTCGACGAGACCGGCCTGGGCACCTTCACCCGCAAATAGCGCGGACAGGCGCGGACAGCGCGAGTCGGCGGCCGGGAGTCAGCCGTCGTCGCGCGGGTGGGTCTCGATCACCCGGGCCCGCACATCGGCCCTGAGGTAGGCGCTGCCGTAGTCGTCGGACAGATAGACGCTCATCGTCGGCCCGGTGTCGAAGATGCTGGATCCCGGGTTGATCACCAGGTAACGGCTCGTCGGCTCGGCGACGCCCAGCACCTCGGTGGCCCTGGCGAGCAACGCGGGCACGGCGTCCCAGTCGTAGACGTCCAGGTCGACGGGGATCGCGCCGGTCATGACGGTGCCGCCCGGCCCGTCCTTCACCGCCACGTCGCCACCCCGGTACATGTACCGGTCGTAAAGCTTCGGGTGACCGGCGACGGGGGCGTCGGCGATGGCGTACTCCCCGTACACCACAAGGCTGGTGACCTTCGTCCCGCCCATGGCGGCGGTCAGCTTCGCCACGGCCGTCTTGAGGCCCTTCTCGCCGAGCAGGTCGACCTTCTCCGCGGCGGCGACCCCGCCTGACGAGCCACCTGACGAGCCACCGGAAACACCGGACGACCCGCCCGAGGACGTCTGCCGGGCGCTCTGCGACACCGACGGCTTCGGCGTGGCCGCGCCTCCGGTGCCGCCGTCGTCGGTGTTCGGGAGCAGCGTCCACACCAGTACGCCCGTCAGGGCCGTACCGAGGACGGCTCCGGTGACGGCCGCGGCACGGGAACGGCGGGCCCGGGCCGGGGCGGTGGTGTGCGGCGGGGCGGGGGTGACGCCGGSGGGCGGGGGCGCGGGTGGGGCGAGGGGGTAGGAGGTCGGCGCGGCGTACGGGACCAACGCCGGTGCCGACACCGGTGCCGACGCCGGTGCGGACTGCGACGGACCGGTCGCGGCCCCGGCCGCTTCCCCGGTCACGGCCGCGAGCATCCGCTCGACCTGCGCCGCGTCGGGGCGGGCCTGCGGGTCCCGGACCAGCAGCGCCTTGAGGACACCGGTCAGCGGCCCGGCGCGGCGCGGTTCGGGCACGTCCTCGCCGAGCACGGCGGCCAGCGTGGCGAGCGTGCTCGCCCGGCGCAGCGGATGGTGACCCTCCACGGCGACGTACAGCAGCATCCCCAGCGACCAGAGGTCGGCGGCGGGACCGCCCTCCTTGCCGCTGACGCGTTCGGGCGCCATGAAGTCGGGCGAGCCGATGACGGCGCCGGTGGCGGTGAGACTGGCGGACTCGCGGACGGCGGCGATACCGAAGTCGGTGAGCACGGGCCGCCCGTCGGGGCGGAGCAGGACGTTGGCGGGCTTCACGTCGCGGTGCTCGATGCCGACGGCGTGCGCGGCGCGCAGCGCGGACAACACCTCGCGGCCCAGGCTCGCGGCCTCGGCCGGCGTCAGCACACCCCGGTCGAGCCGGTCCTGGAGGGAGCCGCCCTCGACCAGTTCCATGACGATCCACGGATACGTGTTCTCGCCGCCGTCGACGATGTGGTGGATCGTCACGACGTTGGGGTGGTGGACGCGGGCCAGCGCGCGGGCCTCCCGCAGGACGCGCTCACGCAGTGTCCGCGCGCCCTCGGGGTCGTACTCGGCGAGATCCGGGTCCGGGGGCCGCACCTCCTTCACGGCCACGTCCCGACGCAGTGCCAGGTCGTGGGCCCGCCAGACCAGGCCCATGCCGCCGCCGCCAAGTCGCCCGACCAGCTCGAAACGGCCGTCGACGACGCGTCTGTGGGGTTCCGCTGTGCTCATGGAGGGAGCTTAGTACTCCGGCTGTAGATCGTGATCTTCATGGTTGTTGGGTGGCTTGTCGCTGGTAGTGGCTGGTGCGCGAGCGTGCTTGGTGCTGGCGGCGCCATGCGGACCAGTGCAGGCGGTGGGCGAGGTCGCGGGCCGGTGCGAGCAGGGCTGCGAACAGTCTTTGGATCTCGTTGCAGGTCAGCGGGCTGAGCTCGGGGGTCGTGGTGGTCGTGGCCCGTTCGACGGCGGCTGTGACGGCGAGGAAAGCGTGTGCGAGCATGGCCAGGGTGGTCCAGCGGTGCCAGGAGACCCAGCGGCGGACCTGGTGCTCGTCCAGTCCGGCCACGCTCTTCGCGGCTTGGAAGGTCTCCTCGACTGTCCAGCGGCGGCCGACCACCTTGACCAGTGCGGTCAGGGGGACGGGGCGGGGTGAGTAGCAGCGGTAGTAGGCGAGTTCGCCGGTGCGTCGGTTGCGTCGCACGAGCAGCCACCGATGCCCCGAGGTGCCGCTCGGGCTGGTGATCTCGACCTGGGCCCAGTCATGGAAGCGGTGGCCCTTGGCTCCGGCTCCCGCCGACAGCCGCTGCCAGGCTTTCTTCGGCAGGCCGTGGGCCAGCACGCCAGCCGGGAAGATGCTCGCGTGGGTGGGGACGGACCGTTTGCGCGAGATGGCCAGGACGTAGCCGATCTGACGCTGTTCCAGGTCGGCGCTCAGGTGCAGGTCGCCGTCGTAGACCTCATCACCGGTGACCCACCTGGCCCGGACTCCGGCGTCCAGGGCCTGGGCGATCATCTCGGTGGCCAGGGCGGGCTTGGTCGCGAACCTCAGGTCGTCGGGGATGCCGACCGAGCGGCACCGCTGCGGGTCCTGGGTCCAGGACCGTGGGATGTAGAGGCGGCAGTCGATGGCGGCGTGCCCGGCCGCACTCGCGTAGACGAGGTAGACCGCGACCTGGGAGTTCTCGATCCGGCCCGCGGTTCCGGTGTACTGGCGCTGGACCCCGACGCTCGCGGTGCCCTTCTTCAGGTCCCCGGTCTCGTCGGCGACCAGTACGGCGTCCTCGTCGCCGAGGTGCTCGACTACGAAGTCCCGTATGTCGTCACGCACTCGGTCGGCATCCCAGCGGGCCCGGCTGAGCAGGTGCTGCATGCCGGCCGGGCTGGCGTTACCGGCGTGCTCGGCGATCGTCCAGCAGTTCTTCCTTGGCAGGTCCGCGAGCAGCCCCAGCACGAACGCCCTTGCTCGGCGGCGGGGTTCCACCCGGGCGAACCGGCCCGCCACCTTGCCCATCAGGCCCTCGAATACCGATTGCCACCGAGCAGGATCTACGCTGTGGCCCACGGCCACCGGCTGATCTTCGTTTGTCGACACAACTCACGATGATCAACGGTGGCCGTCCTCATCGGAGACCAACCTCACTCAGCACGATCAAGGCCAGCGTCAGACCGGCTGTCCGCTGTCAGAGGGTGGCAGCACGCAGCACGATCAGGGCGACGGAGGCCACAGTGAGGACCACCGCCGGAGACGCGCCCTTGCGGTCGCCAACGCGCAGGTGGAAGGCGACCGCCCCAGCGAAATAGAGCGTCAGGCCGATCGCGGCGGCGATTCCGACGGGTCCCCACCAGAGTCCGGCGATCACACCGGCCGCGCCCGCGATCTGAGCGCCGATCAGGAAAGCCATCATGCCCTGCGGCACTCCGAGGGTGGACATCTGCTCGGTGATGTGCCGCGTCCGCAGAGACTTGGCCCCGGCCGATACCAGGAGAAGCGCCGACATGAACACGGTGACGACGGCAAGGGAGACGAACATGGCTGAAACCTCAATCGTGCGAAATGCGAGTAAGGGGGCGTGCGCACCTCGACGACGATAGGCGGCCACCAGGTACCTCCAGGTAACCTTCGGGGCATGAGCCTGCGACCCGGAATTGCCTTCCTCGCCGACTGTCCCGCTCTCCTGGCCATGGAGATCATCGCCAGCAAGTGGTCCATGGTCACGCTCTTCGCGCTGACCGACGGCCCGTTGCGCCACGGCGAGCTGGTCGAGCTGAGCGGTGGCATTTCACGCAAGGTACTGACCCAGACGTTGCGCCGGCTCCAAGCCAACGGGCTCGTCGAGCGGCACGCGTACGCCGAGGCGCCACCGCGCGTGGAGTACGGCCTGACCGATCTCGGGCGAACCCTGGAGGAACCCATCAGGATGCTCACCGCATGGGCGCGGGAGAACGGCGAGGCGGTTGTCACCTTCCGGGAAGCAGCCGAGGCGGCCAGGACCATCGAGGCGGATCAGGCGACCCCGGTGAAGACCCCTCATGTTGATGAGAACCCGAGCCGTTTCTGATCAATAGAAGAGGCTGGACCTGAAGACCCTGCCGTCGCCGGAGACTTGGCCATCCTCGTGATCGGGGCCCTCCCGCAAGAGGCCAACGACGACCGTCGCCTCAGGGTCAAGCCCCTGGTCCTGAAGGAGCTCCCGCAACCGAACCCAGAGGGCGCTCACGGCTGTGCGGTGATGTGCGATGAGCGACAGGGCGGGGCCCTCGGTCATCGGACCGTGCGGGCCGCCTGCTCGACGATGCGGGTGACGGCCTCGGGGCGGGATACGGATACCGCGTGTGACGCGTCGATGGTCGTCGTGCGGGCATTGGCGCGGGCTGACATGAAGCGCTGGGCAGCCACTGGGATGTTGCGATCCTCCGTGGTCACCAGCGACCAGGAGGGGATCGTCTTCCAGGCGGCCTGGGTGGACTTCTCCTCCAGAGCGGCGGCAGCGATCGGACGCTGCCCTGCAGCCATGAGGCTGGCCTTGTCTTTCGGCACGTCTGCGGCGAACTGGCCGCGGAACTTCTCCGGCTTGATGTACACGTCCGCGCCCTGATCACCGTCGGGCAGGGCGTAGTTGACGGACTCGACGGCTTGGCCAAGGGTGCTGCCGGGGAACTTGTCCGTCAGTCCGATCGAGCTCTCGCCCTCGTCCGGCAGGAACGCCGCGATGTAGACCAGTGCCTTCACTTTGCCCTCGAGGCCCGCGGCGGCCTGGCTGATGACGGTGCCGCCGTAGGAGTGACCGACCAAGACCACGGGCCCGTCGATGTGGTCGAGGACGCTGCGCAGGTAAGCGGCGTCGGTTGCCGGACCACGCAGCGGGTTGGCGGCGGACACCACCGGGTAGCCCGCACGCTGCAGCCGGGCGACGACACCGTCCCAGCTCGTGGCGTCGGCGAACGCTCCGTGTTCCAGCACGATCGTAGGACGTACGGGGTGGTGGGGCGTGGCGTCGGCCGTAGCGGGCAGGGTGACGGCGGCGACGGACAGTCCGACGGCCGCGGTGACACCGAGCAGTGCGGATCTGCTGCCCGGACGGACGAGGCGGGTGTTGCGCATGTGTGAAATCCCTCTTATTCGATGGATGGTGCTCGACGGACCGAAAGGCGATGCCGCTGGGTACGTCGAGAAACGGGGCCCGGGTCGCTTCGCCGGTACCTGGTTGACGTGCGTCCGTCTGCGCCGCGTGAGCAGCGCGGATCGGAGCGCTGGTGGGCGGCAGCCGACAGCGGCCCGGAGAGCGGCTGCCGGGCTGCGGCCCGAGGGTGATCCTGAGGCTTCGGCCTCGCCCGTCCACCGGGCGAGGAGCGCCGTCGTCCTGTCCTACGAGGGGGCGACCGGACCGGTTCATCCGCCGGGGGGGCTGCTCGTTCGCGGACATGGATGGCGGTGCGACGTGCCGGGGGCAGCGGCTTCCCGAGGCGATCGAGCCTATGGCCGAGGTGGTGCCGTAGCCCTAGCCCTCACTCTTCGTGACGATTGCCGCGTCGCACCGTGGGTGCGGAAGCTGCAACCCGGATGAGGGAGCGAGCTCCCCTTCAGCCGGATGACGGCCGCTCACTCGCGTTCCTGGGCAATGTTTTCCCGGAACATGGTCCATGTGCGGCGCCAGATCATGAGTGCTGCGAGTGTGACGGTGTCGAGGTAGATATAGAGCCGTTTCTCGGAGCGTGTGACGACGGCGCGAAAGTTCTTGAGACGGTTGACGGCACGTTCGACGGTGTGCGACAGCGCTGCGCGCGGAGCCTACGGCTACACCTCAGCCGGTACGCTCCAGGACTTCGTAGACATGCCTGAGGTAGCTGTGCGTGCGCTCCGAGCCCAGGATCCCGTCGCCCACCCGGTTCATCGTGTACGAGAACGTGACGCGCCGGTCGAGGTCCATCATGACGATCGAACCGCCCCGACCGACCCAGAAGCAGATCCTCCCGGTGGGCATGTGCGGCATCGTCCTCGGATCGGCGAGTGCGTAGCCCATGCCCCAGCGGACGGGAACGCCCAGGAACAGGTCGACTCCATCGGCCTGTACGTCGAACACCTTGTCCACCGTCTCCTCGAAGAGAAGCCGGCGGCCGTGGACCTGGCCCCGCCGCGAGATGACGGAGAGCGCTCGGGCCAGGCCACGTGCGTTGCCGTGTCCGTTGACGGCTCCGAGTTCGGCGGAGCGCCACTGCGGGGTGTCGACGTGCTCGTCACGTGCGGGGCTTCCGAGCAGCGTCCTGGTGAAGATCCCCTCGGGATCAAGACCCGTGGGTACACCACCTAGCTGCGAGGGGACCACCAGATCGGCGATACGGGGCCAGTCGGCCCGTCGCGCGCCGATCTGGACATCAGCTTGCGTCGGTTCGGCGATCTCGGTGGCGACGAACTCCGTCAGGGTACGACCACTGGCCCGCCGGACAAGCTCTCCCACCAGTTGCCCTTGGGTCTGCACGTGGTAGCCCGAAGCGGAGCCTGGCTCCCACCAGGGTGCCTGCGCGGCCAGCCGGGCACTCGCGGTAGGCCGATCGTAGAGATCTTCTATGCAGAAGGGCTGCTCCCAGCCGGAGAGTCCCGAGGTGTGAGCCAGGACGTGACGCACCTCGATGCTCTCCTTTCCCTGGGCGGCGAACTCGGGCCAGTAGTGCGCGACCGGGCGGTACAGATCCAGCGCGCCCCGGTCGACGAGGATGAGAGCCGCGAGATTGGTGAGGGTTTTCGTGGTCGACCACATACTCACCAACGTGTCCCGGTGCCACGGAACGGTCCGTGCTTCGTCCGCGTGGCCACCCCACAGATCGACTTCCATGACCCCGTCCACATCGACGGCGATCGACGCCCCCAACTCCTCGCCGGCTTCGAGGTGCGCCCCCAGCACCGCTCGTACCGGTTCGAATCGGTCTGTGCTCGTTCCCTCGACACCCATGCTCTTCTCCCCTTCGGACGACAACTGTGAGGCTCTGGCCCCCTGATCAGGCCCGGTTCTCCGCCTGGAACATCCAGCTCTGCTTCTCGAGATCGGCCGTCAGTCCGACGAGGAGATCCTCGGTGACGACATCCACCGGGCCCATCGCGACGATGCGCTCACGCAGCCTTTCGGTCACGGCAGAGAGCGCGTACACCAAGGCCTCGACGGCGTCACTGTCCTTGGTCCAGCCCGGCGGAAAGGCGGGCACGCCACTGGCTCCCGCAACGGTCCCGGCCCGTCCGTCCGGACTGACGCCCAGGGCGGCCGCGCGCTCGGCCACCGTGTCGGCGTGGTTCCGGGCGACGGTGGCGGCCTCGTCGAGCTGGACGTGAACCGAGCGGAAGCGCGGGCCGTACACATTCCAGTGGGCCTGCTTGGCCACCAGGGACAGGTCGAGAAGGTCGGCCAGGGTCGCCTGCAGCGCCGCACCTGCGGTCTCGCGGTCGCGCTCGGGCAGAGGGTTGTTGACAACCGGCACAGGAGTGCGGTCCTTTCGTGACAGGCGCCGGCTCTCAGGCGGCGAGGAAGTCGAGCAGGGCGGCGTTGACCTCGGCCGCGTGGGTGAGCAGCAGCCCGTGCGGAGCGCCGTCGATCTCGACGTACCGCGCGTCGGGCAGGCGGCGGCGGAACTCGCGGGCCGTGGCGTCGATCGGCAGGATGCGGTCGGCGGTCCCGTGCAGGATCAGCGACGGCACGTCGATGCGCTCCACGTCGGCCCGGAAGTCCGTCAGCCACGCCGGGACGCACGCGTACGCCGCCATGGGCGCCGAGTCGATGGCGGTGGCCCAGTTCGCCCGCAGCGCGGCTTCGCTGAGCCGCGACCCGAGCGTCTCGTCGGTGTTGAAGAAGTCGACGAAGAAGCTCTCGTACCAGGCGTAGCGGTCGGCCTCCGCCTGCTCCGCGATGCCGTCGAAGACGCTCTGCGGCACACCGGTGGGGTTGTCCGGCGTCTGCAACAGGAACGGCTGGAGCGAACCGAGGAACGCCGCCTTCGCCACCCGCTCCGAGCCGTGGACGCCGAGGTAGCGGGCGACCTCGCCCGAGCCCATCGAGAACCCGACAAGAACCACGTCACGCAGGTCCAGCTGCGTCAGTACGGTGTCCAGGTCGGCGGCGAAGGTGTCGTAGTCGTAGCCCGTCATGGTCTTGCTCGACCGGCCGAAGCCACGGCGGTCGTAGGTGATGACGCGGTAGCCGGCCTTGACCAGCGCATCGGTCTGCTTCTCCCACGACTGCCCGTCCAGCGGGTAACCGTGGATCAGGACGACCGGCTGCCCCGACCCGTGGTCCTCGTAGTAGAGATCGATGCCGGTCGAGCCCTCGGTGCCGACGGTGATGGTTCCCATTTTGTGCCTTCCCGCCCGTCCGCCGTGTGCGCACCGGGCATGGCACAAACCTAGGAATCAAGCAGGTCGGACCGCGTCCGTCGGACTACGGCTTCGACGTACGTCATGGTGCTGCGTCTTCCGCGTACGTCATGACGCTGCGCCTTCGGGGTACGTCGTCGTGCCGCCGAGCACCGCGGCGAGTTCGCCGCGGGATGTGACCCCCAGTTTGGGGAACATCCGCTGGAGATGGGTGCTCACCGTCCGGGGCGAGACGTACAACCGCTCGCCGATCTCCCGGTTCGTCAGACCCCGTGCGGCGAGCTGGGCGACATGCAGCTCAGTCGAGGTCAGCCGGTCGACCGCGGCCGGATCCTGACGCGGGGACGACGCGCCCGCGGCGCGCAGCTCCTGCCGTGCCCGCTCCGCCCATGCCGACGCGCCGAGGGCGTCGAAGATTTCGCGTGCGGCCTGCAGGGCGACGCGGGACTCCGCGGGCCGCCGGTGACGCCGCAGCCACTCGCCCAGGGCGAGGCGCGCCCGCGCCCCCTCGAACGGCCAGTCCGTGGGGACGGCGTCGAGGGCCGCCCTGTACAGCGGCTCGGCGGCATCCTGCGGGCTCAGCAGGGCCCGGCCCAGTCGCAACCCGCAGAGGAGGGCGGGCGAAGACGTCGATTCCCCGAGCGGGGTCAGCTCCCGCACGATGTCGCGTGCCACCCCCGCGGATTCGCTGCGCACCGCCGCCTCGACCAGTTCCCCGACCGCGTAGAAGCGCAGCCAGGAGTGGAAGGCGGGGTCGGCCGGGTCGAAGACGCGGTGCAGGTAGCCGAACGCGTCGCCGTAGCGGCCCTGGCAGAGTGCCGCCTGCCCGCGGGCCATCTGCATGATGGCCAGCACCGGGCGCCCTCCACTGGGAAGGGCCTCGCGTTCGGCTTCCGCCGCCCATGCCTCTGCCGCCGGGTCACCGCTGACGGCGGCCAGCTGCGCGCGGATGGCACTCACCATCGCGTGCACAAGAGGCTGACCGGTCTCGCGGGCAAGCGACGCGGCCTCCTCCGCGGCGAGGGAACCAGCGCGCACGTCACCCAGCCGTGCGGCGCTCCCCGCCTGGACGCAGAGGGCGCGGGCCAGCATCGACAGCCTGCCCTGTGCTCGCAGGGCGTCCAGCGATCTCGCCGTCAACCGGCTCGCCAGGGCGGGAGCGCCCACCGTCACGGCGGCGGCCCCCAGGAGCTGGTCCCCCTCCGCGTTCTCCGACGAGCGCTCCAGCTGACCCGCCAGGCCCTCCATGACCCCTTCCCCACGCTCGACCGGCGCCGAGTACGCCCGCAGAGCGACCAGGTCGGCGTTGTCGGCAGGCACGGGCATCCGGTCGGCAGCGGCGGCGACCCGCTCGCGGGCGGCCGGGCCCGGCTCTCCCCAGAAGCACTGCAGGACCGCGCTCCACAGCATGCGCAGCCCCAGTGTCGACTCGCCGCCGGCGGCGATCTCGCCCGCCAGCTCGGCCAGCTCGGCGGTCGCGGCGCCCTCGCCCCGCGTCCCCTCGGCCAAAGCGATGCTGACCCAGGCCACGCGGCCTTGGTCCCGGACCGAAAGGTCCAGTGAGCGCGCCTGAGTCAGCAGATGCGTCGCGACGTCTCCTTGGCCCGACTCCAGTGCGAGCTCCGCCGCCCGGAGCAGCCGGTCCGCCCGCGCGGAGGGGTCCTTCGTCAGCTCCGCCGCCCGCCTCAGCGCAGCAAGAGCTGCGGCGACACCGCCTCGCCGCAGGGCTCTGCCGGCAGTGGAATCCAGATCCCGTGCCACTCGTTCGTCGAGACCGGCGGTGGCGGCGGCACGGTGCCATGCCTGCCGATCGGGCTGCCCCTGGAGTGCGGCGGCCAGCGCGGCGTGCGCAGCCTGGCGTTCCGCGGCGGTGGCGGCGTGGTGCATCGCGGAGCGGATGAGGGGGTGCCTGAAGGCCGGCCCCTGGGCCTCCACCAGGCCCGCGTCGATCGCTGCCTCGAAAGCACCGACGTCGACCCCCGTCCCGAGCATCCGGGTCGCCGCGGCGAGGCATTCGTCCAGCGTCCCGTCACCGTTGAGGGCCCAGAGGAGCAGGACCGCACGGGTGTCGGCCGGCAGGCGGGAGACCCGTGCCGTGAACGTCCGCTCCAGCCGCGCGGTCAGCGGCAGCGGACCCGGGTTGAGCGCGTACGCCCCGCCGACCGACTGCAGCGCGACCGGCAGCTCGGTCAGCGCCAGCGGGTTCCCGGCGGCCTCCTCCAACAGCCGCCGTCTGACCTGCTGTCCCAGTGCGGGGGCCACCGCGTCCAGCACCTCACCCGACACCTCGTCCGTCAGCGGGCCCAGGTGCAGCACAGGCAGGCCGGCACTGCTGAGGCGGTCGTCGAGGCGCCGGGTGACGGCGATCAGAACGAGGGGGTCGGACTCGATCCGCCGCGCCACGAACCCGAGCACATCGAGGCTGGCACGGTCCATCCAGTGGGCGTCCTCGACGACCACCAGCAGTGGCGCCTTCGCCGCGGCGTCCGTCAGCAGGGTCAGCGCGGCCAAGCCGACGAGGTACAGATCGGGTACGGCCTCGTCGACGAGCCCGACGGCCGCGAGCAGCGCGGTGCGCTGACGTCCCGGCAAGTCGTCGATTCCGTCCCGCAGTTGGTGAACCAGCTGGTGCAGGCCGGCACAGGGTAGGTCTTCCTCCGACTGGACCCCCACAGCGGTGATCACACGGGTCCCGCCGCGCGCTGCCGCGCCCGCGACCTCCGCGACCAGCGCCGACTTGCCGATCCCCGGCGCGCCGGTGATCACCGTCGCGCCGCCCGAACCGGCGGCCCCCTGCTCGACCAGGGCAGCCAGCGTGCGACGCTCGGTAGCACGACCCAGTAGCGCCCGCCGATGCATGCCGCACCCCCGTTTCTGTGTGCCTCCCCAGCACCCGATGGCTCCGCGTCCTCGCGGAACCAGGGCGACCGGGCGGCATCTCCACTGGCGGGCGGCCTGGAAGCCTGGCCTGGATGCCGTTCATGCAATGGTATGCATGCTGCCGAGCGGGAACGACCGCTGTCCGCATCCGCGAAACCGAGCCGCCGCCGGGATCACGGCGGGGCCGATCGGCGTTCAGGCCTCGCCCCAAGACCTGGGACCAGGATCGACTTCTGGGGCGTAGCCGGTGCCTCGCTCGCGGCGGGCCTCATCACCTGCTTCACGCCCACCACGAGACCCGACGCCCTCGACGCCATGAGGAATTGCGACGTTCGCCGCTACATCGACCACGCCACCCCGGCGGTCCTTGACCCGCAGGAGCAACCCACTCTGGTCACCCGGCTCATCGGCTTCAAGTCCTCGGTGGCCAAGGCTGGGGCAAGATGGAGCACTTCCGCTGCACCGTCTGCGTCACCACCTCGCCTGCGCTGACGCCTCATAACAGCCACTGAGCACAGCGGCTGAAGCGGTCGGCGATCCGGCCCATGGGCACCACCAAATTCCGGGATGAAACAACGGGAGAAAACGACCTCTTAGTAGGGCCCCGGGGCCTTTGAGGGAGCTCTGCATCGTCCCGCGAACCCCTCCATCACGGGGCGCGGAAATCCGTGGACGGACCCACACAAGATCACGTACGGTGTGGTTTCACGCCCTGAGACGGACGAAAGGAGGCGAGTGCCGTGCAGTTCACATCTTTCCAGCGCTCCCTCTTCCGCTATCCCGGCGTGGTTGGTCAGTTCTGACCGGGAGCGCTCCAAGCAGCCTGTATCCCGGAGGAATCCATGACCGATCCGGTCATCCGCACGCTCTCCGCGAGCGACGCCCATCTCTTCGACGCACTCCCCGACCCC
>NZ_LMEQ01000035.1:0-324993 GCF_001426425.1 Streptomyces sp. Root1310
ATCAACATATCTGGCGTTGATTTTTGGCACGCTGTTGAGTTCTCAAGGAACGGACGCTTCCTTTGTACTCACCCGAGAGACTCTCTCAGGCTTTCCTCCGGGCGCTTCCCTTCGGTCTTGCGTTCCAAACTCTATCAGGGTTTTTCCGGCCTCCTGACCACCGTTCCGCAGACATGCGAAAGATGATCCAGAGATTAGGATCTGACAAGTTGGGTGCTGCTCGGCAAGCGCGCTTGTTCGCGTCACTCACCCTCAAGCAGGAGTACGACTGTACACGGGGCCGCAGAGACGCTGCAAATCGACTACGCTAGTGGTCTAGACCACGGATCGGCTGTTCTCGTGCGGAACCGGTACTTCGTATGACATACCCTGCTGCACAGTGCGCCGACCTGGACAAGCAGTGACGGCCCATATACATCTCCACCCCTGGGAGGCTTCCCATGACCACCGTGACGTCCCCTCTAGTAGGACGCGCCATCGGGCTGGCGGCCGTGCCGGACCCCGTCTTCTCCGGGGCCATGGTCGGCCCGGGCACGGCGATCGACCCGGTGCGTGAGCCCTCCGAGGCCGTCGCACCCGTGGACGGAGTCATCGTCTCCCTCCACCCGCACGCCTTCGTCGTGGTCGACTCCGAGGGACATGGGGTACTCACCCATCTCGGGATCGACACCGTGCAGCTCAACGGCGAGGGCTTCGAACTCCTCGTGAACAAGGGCGACACCGTGACGCGCGGGCAGAGCATCGTGCGATGGAACCCGGCCGCGGTCGAGGAGGCCGGCAAGTCCCCGGTGTGCCCGGTCGTCGCCCTGGAGGCCACGGCCGACGCGCTCGGCGAACTCCGTGAAGACGGCGACGTCAAAGCCGGCGACGCTCTCTTTTCCTGGCAGTAGTACTGACGCCGTCGTACCGACGGCACACAGGACAACCACCGCGGCGGCGGGACCCGCCGCACTATCGGAGACGGGTGAGATGGAGACAACGCTGCGAGGCGTCGGCGTGAGTCACGGTGTGGCGATCGGCGAGGTTCGGCACATGGGAACGGCGGTGCTCGAACCGCCCGCCAAGCAGATCCCGGCGGAAGAGGCGGGGCGCGAACAGGGACGCGCCCGCAAGGCCGTGGAGGCTGTGGCAGCCGATCTGATGGCGCGCGGCAATCTGGCGGGGGGCGAAGCCCAGGCGGTGCTCGAGGCACAGGCCATGATGGCCCAGGATCCCGAGCTGATGGTCGACGTGGACCGGCGTATCGCCGTCGGCAGCACGGCCGAGCGTGCCGTGTACGACGCGTTCGCCGCCTACCGTGAGTTGCTGGCGGGAGCCGGCGAGTACCTCGCCGGCCGTGTGGCCGACCTCGACGATGTGCGGAATCGTATCGTCGCCCGTCTGCTGGGCGTCCCGATGCCCGGTGTCCCGGACAGTGACGAGCCATATGTGCTGGTGGCGCGGGACCTGGCACCCGCCGACACCGCGCTGCTGGATCCGACGCTCGTGCTCGGTTTCGTCACCGAGGAGGGCGGGCCGACGAGTCACAGCGCCATCCTGGCGCGGGCGCTCGGGGTGCCCGCCGTAGTGGCCCTGCCGGGTGCCGGTGAGCTCGCCGAGGGAACGGTGATCGCCGTCGACGGCAGCACCGGCGACGTGTTCGTGAACCCCAGCGCAGAGAAGAAGGCCCTGCTCGAGGCCGCGGCGGCCGAGCGCAAGGCGGCTCTGGCCGCCTCGACCGGGCCGGGCGCCACCGCCGACGGTCACAAGGTGCCGCTGCTGGCGAACGTCGGAGGTCCTGCCGACGTGCCCGCTGCCCTGGCGGCCGGGGCGGAAGGGGTGGGGCTCTTCCGTACCGAGTTCCTTTTCCTCGACGACAGCAAGAGCGCGCCGTCCGAGGAGAAGCAGGTCGAGGCCTACCGGCAGGTGCTCGAGGCGTTCCCCGAGGGACGAGTCGTCGTGCGCGTGCTGGATGCGGGCGCCGACAAGCCGCTGGACTTCCTCACTCCTGCCGACGAGCCCAACCCGGCTCTGGGCGTGCGCGGGCTTCGGACCCTGCTGGACCACCCCGACGTCCTGCGGACCCAGCTGACGGCGTTGGCCAAGGCCGCCGAGGGGCTGCCTGTCTACCTCGAGGTCATGGCGCCGATGGTGGCGGACCGTGCCGACGCGAAGGCGTTCGCGGACGCCTGCCGTGAGGCGGGGCTGCGGGCGAAGTTCGGCGCGATGGTGGAGATCCCGTCGGCCGCTCTGCGGGCTCGTTCGATCCTGCAGGAGGTGGAGTTCCTTTCGCTGGGTACCAACGACCTCGCGCAGTACACGTTCGCCGCCGACCGCCAGGTGGGTGCGGTGTCCCGGCTGCAGGACCCGTGGCAGCCCGCGCTGCTGGACCTCGTCGCGCTGTCCGCCGAGGCGGCGCGGGCCGAAGGCAAGAGCTGTGGTGTGTGTGGCGAGGCCGCGTCCGATCCGCTGCTCGCGTGTGTGCTGACGGGTCTGGGAGTCACCTCTCTTTCCATGGGGGCGGCGTCGATCCCCTACGTCCGGACCGCACTGGCGAAGTACACGCTGGCGCAGTGTGAGCGTGCCGCGGCTGCCGCGCGTGCGGCGGACAGCGCCGAGGAAGCGCGCGGCGCGGCGCAGGCCGTGCTCTCCGGCGAGTAGTCGGTTCCGGCCGGCGGTCGGCCGGTGAGCAGGGGCGCTCCGCCTTCGGGTGGAGCGCCCCTGCTGCGTGTGAGCGTCCTGGTCACCCCTGCTTCAGTGGCTGTGGCCCGGTGTCTTCCCCTCCGGGCCGAGCTCCGGCGCGAAGCAGTAGTCCACGTTGGACTCGGGTGAGATGAGGTCGCCGGACTCCACGTCGGTGCAGTAGGCGTCGAAGACCTCGCCGGCGGTCAGGGGTTCGAGGCCGTCGCCGCGCAGCCGCCAGCCGTAGATACGGTCGGAGGTGTCGTGGGCGGTGGTGCGCATGACCAGCCCGCCGGGGCTCCGGGTGGCGAGGCCGAGGGCGAGGACGGTGGTGAACTCGAGCGCTCCGGCCTCGTCGAGTCGGGTGGCGCCCTCGGCCTCCTCGTCCGCGTGCAGGACGGCGACCAGTGTCTCGGGTGTGCCGGTCACGCTGCACACGAGGTGCCGGTTGCCGGGTGGTGCCGTGTCCAGGATGCGGGCGACGAGGTCCGATGCGCGGGTGAAGGCGGCGCGGCCGATGTCCTCGCCGCAGGTGGCGCAGGCGCCGAGGCGGGCGAGCAGGGTGGCCGCGTATTCCCAGGTCGCCTGGCGTACCGCTTCGTCGACGAGGGCGGGCAGGAGATCGGCGAGGGGCTGGCCCTCGTAGGGGATGGTGGGGCCCGTGGTCGCGAGTTCGGCGGTGAAGCGGGTGCGGTTGGCGGGGATGTCGGGGTCGAGTCCCCTGCCCGTGCAGTACTCGGCGTATTCCCGGGGGTCGAAGAGGGCCACGGTGGTGTGGGTGCCTTGTGTGGCGCGTGTCTTCAGAAGGTCTTCGACCTGTCGGAGGTAGACGGCGTGATCGTCGAACGTGAAGGTGCGGTAGCGCCGCATGGCACGGAAGTCGTGTTCGTCGGTGAGCAGGCCGATGGTGCCGGCGATCTCACGGCGCAGGACGCGTCGCATGGTCCGGTGGTCGGTGTGTGTCATGTTTCCCCCTGTGCGCACGGTCGATCAATGCTCACTCACAGTAACCGGCGGCACTGACAACGGGCCCCCGTCTCATCGAGTCAGGGGCCCGTGGTTCAGAAACGTGCAGGTCACGGCTCAGGTCCGGTTGCGGGCGAGCTCCTCGTAGAAGTGCAGGAGGTCGAGGTTGTCGATGGAGCCCGGGTTGACCGCCTTCTCCAGCGGAGTGCCCTGGAGGAGGCGTTTGACCGGGACCTCGATGCGTTTGCCGGTGAGGGTGTGCGGGACTCCGGGTACCTCGATGACCTCGTCGGGGACGTGGCGCGGCGAGAGCTGTTCGCGGATGGCCTGCTTGATGCGGCCGAGGAGGGCCTCGTCGAGTGCGGCTCCCGGGGCGAGGTGCACGAAGAGCGGCATCCAGTAGCCGCCGTCGGGCTGCTCGATCCCGATGACCAGGGATTCCTTGATCTCGGGGAGCCGTTCGACGACCTCGTAGATGTCGGCGGAGCCCATGCGTACGCCCTGGCGGTTGAGTGTGGAGTCGGAACGGCCGTGGATGACGACCGAACCGCGCGAGGTGACGGTGATCCAGTCGCCGTGGCGCCACACGCCGGGGTAGGTGTCGAAGTAGCTGTCGTGGTAGCGGCTGCCGTCGGGGTCGTTCCAGAACCGGACCGGCATGGACGGCATGGGGTTGGTGACGACGAGTTCACCCACCTCGTCGATCACGGGGTGGCCGTCGGCGTCCCAGGACTGCAGGTCGGTGCCGAGGCCGGGGGCCTGGAGTTCGCCGGTGTGGACGGGAAGCGTCGGGACGGCCCCGGCGAAGCAGGAGCAGACGTCCGTGCCGCCGCTGACGGACGCGATCCACAGGTCGTCGCGTACCTCGTCGTGCAGCCAGCGGAAGCCGTCGGGCGGGAGCGGTGACCCCGTGGTGGCGACGCACTGGACCGTGGAGAGGTCGAAGTCGCGGGACGGGTGCACCCCCGCCTTGCGGCACGCCATGACGTAGGCCGCCGAGGTGCCGTAGAGGGTGGCTCCGGTGCGTTCGGCGATGCGCCACTGGGCGGCGGTGTCGGGGTAGCCGGGGCTGCCGTCGTAGAGGACGATCGTCGTGCCGGTCAGGAGGCCGGAGACGAGGAAGTTCCACATCATCCAGCCGGTCGAGGTGTACCAGAAGAAGCGGTCGTCGGGGCCGAGGTCGCAGTGCAGGCCCAGCTGCTTGAGGTGTTCGACGAGGATGCCGCCCTGGGACTGGACGATGGCTTTGGGCAGGCCGGTCGTGCCGGAGGAGTAGAGCACCCACAGGGGATGGTCGAAGGGGACCGGTTCGAAGACGGGTTCCTCGTTCGCGGTGGTGAGGGCCGACCATTCCAGGGCGCCCTCGGGTGCCTCGGTGCCCAGGAGCGGGATGTGGACGACGGCGCGCAGGGTGGGCAGTTCGCGGCGCAGTTCGGCGACGACGTCGCGGCGGTCGTGCTCCTTGCCGCCGTAGCGGTAGCCGTCGACGGTGAACAGGACGACGGGTTCGACCTGCTGGAAGCGGTCGAGGACGCTGCGGGCGCCGAAGTCGGGGGCGCAGGAGGTCCAGACGCCGCCGACGGCGGCCGTGGCGAGGAGCGCGACGACGGCCTGCGGGATGTTCGGAAGGTAGCCGCTGACCCGGTCGCCGGGGCGGACGCCGAGGGCGCGCAGTTCGGCCGCGAGGGAGCCGACCTGGCGGCGCAGGTCGCCCCAGGTCACCGGCTGCGGCTCGTGGGTCTCGTCCACATACAGGAGGGCCGGTTCGTCCGCGCGGGTGGTGGCGGCGCGCAGGGCGTGCTCGGCGTAGTTGAGCGTGGCTCCGGCGAACCACTGGGCGCCGGGCATGGAGCGGTCGCCCAGCACGCGCGCGTAGGGCGTCGAGAACCGTACGTCGAACCATTCCGTGACGGCTGTCCAGAACGTCTCCAGCTCGTCCACGGACCAGCGGTGCAGCGCGGGATAGCCCCCTGTGGAGGGGGCTCCGTGGCGCTCGGCCGCCCAGGTCTGGAACCTGGTGACCTGGGCCCGCGCGATGCGCTGCGGATCAGGCCGCCAGAGCGGCTCGGGGTTCAGGGTCGACATGGGGCGGCTCCCGGACTCTGCGCGTCGTGTGCGTCGCCCGCGCACGAGCTGGGGTGGTGCGCGTGACGCGGCTGACACGGACGATGCCATGTGATCGACTTCTGCACCAGGGTGGGCTCCCCACAGTCCGTCCCGTGAAGATGTGGCCTCACCACGGGTGAACGGCAGTTGAACGACCCGCGCGCGTGACGCGGTCAGTGACAGGGTGAACAGCATGGACGGTCGTGACCTGGTGCGTTCGATGAAGGCGGTCGGTCGGGCGGGAGCTGCCCAGGGTCTGCGCACGGTACGGGCCGCGTGGCGCAGGAACCGTGCCGACGCCGCCGGGCTGCCGGTGCGGGGTCCCGAGCGCGCGCGGGTGCCGGGTGCGGTGCAGGAGGCGGAGCCGGGGCCCGGTGGGGGGACGCTCCGGTTCAGTCGCTCCGAGCTGAGGATCCGCGTCGCCGTGAGCGGCGCGGTGTTCTGGGGGTGGGACGGGGCCGAGCCCGAGCCGTCGTACGCGCTGGCCGGCCGCTGTCCGGAGCCGGACCCCCGGGCGGTTCTGGAGCCCGACAAGGACGGCGGGTGGCGCGTGATCGCCGAACGGGTGACGGTCGTGGTCTCACGGCACGGTGCCATCGACGTGTGCACGCCCGGAGGCGTGATGCTGCGGCGGGAGCTGCCGCCCCGGTGGTGGGAACCGCAGGAGGGTGGGCCGGCGCGCTGGATGCAGCGTTCGGAGGTTGCGGCCGACGCGCGCTTCTTCGGTCCCGGGGGGCGGGCGTCCGGTCCGCGGCTGCGCGACGGCACCTACCGGCTGTGGAACACGGATCCGGGACACCCTCACGGGCGTGGGGACGATCCGCTCCCGCTCACGATGCCGCTGCAGCTGGTGGTGGCCGACGCGGGCACTCACCTGGTGTTTCACGACACCTCCTGGGACGGCACGGTCACGCTGCGGGAGGGCAAGGAGGGGGCGGGCTCCGGGCACGACCGGTCCGGGGCGTGCGAGGTGCGGATGGAGGGCGGTCCGCTGCGTTGCTGGGTGGTGGTGGGCACCCCCGCGCGTGTGCTGCTCGCCTGGGTCGCGCTCACCGGGGCGCCCGCGCTGCCGCCCGCGTGGGCGCTGGGTCATCAGCTCGCGGGCCGGGGCCTCGGGAGCGAGGAGGAGGTGCGCCGGACAGTCGCGGGCCATCAGGAGCACGGTCTGCCGCTCGATGCCGTCCACCTGGGCTTCGACCACTACAACGACCGCCAGGTGTTCACAGTCGACCAGGAGCGCTTCCCGAAACTGGCGGTGCTCTCCGAGGAACTGCGTCGGGACGGGATACGTCTGGTGTCGGCCGTCGGCCCGGCGGTCAGGGCCACGCCGGGCAACGCCGTGTACGACGGCGGGACCGCCGAGGACGTGTTCGTGCGAGGCGCGTCGGGCCGGGTGGTCAAGGCGGTGGCGTCGCCCGGGGAGGCCGTTTTCCCGGACTTCACGCACGCGCGCGTGCGGCAGTGGTGGGGAGGGCTCCACGCGGAGCGGATCGCGCAGGGGTTCGCCGGCCTCTGGCATGACATGGACGAACCGACGGTGTTCGCCGCTTTCGGGGAGTCGACGTTGCCCCGGTCGGCCCGGCACGCCCTGGAGGGACGCGGGGGTGACCATCGCGAGGCCCACAACGTGTACGGCCTGTGCATGGCCTCGGCGGCCTACGAGGGGGTGCGGGACCTGGTTCCGGACCAGCGTCCCTTCGTCTTCTCGCGGTCCGGCTGGGCGGGCGTGCAGCGCTACGGCGGCATCTGGTCCGGGGCCGCCGCCGCGGACTGGCCGGGGTTGCGGGCGTCACTGTCGCTGGTGCTGGGTCTCGGGCTGTGCGGCGTGCCCTGTGCGGGCCCGGACACGGGCGGTTTCGACGGTGGTCCGTCGCCCGAGCTGTACGTGCGCCGGCTCCAGCTGGGGGCGTACCTGCCGCTGTTCCGTACGCACGTGAGCGTGCGGGCGGGGCAGCGGGCGCCGTGGGATTTCGGTCCGGAGGTGCTGGAGCACGCGCGTGTGGCGCTCGTCGGGCGTCGGCGGCTGCTGCCGTACTTCGTGACGCTGGCGCATCTGGCCCGGCGTACCGGGGCCCCCTATGTGCGTCCGATGTGGTGGGGGGCGCCCGGCAACCGGGCGTTGCGGGACTGCGAGGACGCCTTCCTGCTGGGTGACTGCCTCCTGGTGGCGCCGGTGCTCGACCCCGGGACCGACCGGCGAACGGTGCAGTTGCCGCGGGGGCGCTGGTACGACACGGCGACGGGGCGGGCGTACCAGGGGCCGGGGCAGGTGCTCGTGGAGGCCCCTTTGTCGCGTGTCCCGGTGTTCGCGCGCGCGGGTGCCGTCATACCGGTGCGCGGCGAGGACGGCCGGCTGGAGTTGGAGGTGTGGGCGCCGGCGCGGGGGCGGACGGGTGGCGGTGTGGTCGTGCGGGACGCGGGCGACGGCTGGGAGGAGCCGGAGGTCGAACGGTACGTCGCCCGCTGGGAGGGGCCGCGGGTCGTCGTCGAGCGGGAGGGTGCGGACGGCGTGCGGGGGCCGTCCCACCCGGTGCGGGTACGCGGGCTCGACGAGCGCTGAGCTCAGATGTAGCGGCCCTCGAAGAACGCCCGCACAGCGAGTGTGTGCAGGGGGAAGGCGAGTTCCTCCTGCCCGCGCAGAAGGTGCCAGCCCTCGGTCTCGTCCGTGGGGGCGGTCGCCGGGAGACGGTCCGCGGGGCGCTCCGGCAGCAGCCCGAACAGCAGCAGGTGGCCGTCGGGAGAGCTCATGGCGTCGGCCAGCCGCACGTCACGGGGCGCCGCGTCGATGCCGGTCTCCTCCATGAGTTCGCGTACGACGGCCTGGCGCCAGTCCTCGCGGTCGTCGATGTAGCCGCCGGGCAGTGCGATGCCCCCGCGCGCGGGGGCGATGGTTCGGGTGATGACGACCAGGGCGGTGCCCTTCGTGTCGTACACGGGCTGGAGCGCGACGGCGACCGGCAGCGGGTTGCGGTAGGCCACGGTGGCGCAGGCCGGGCAGGTGCGGGGCCAGCCGGTGGCGCCCTCCCCGTAGGGCGCTCCGCAACTCGAACAGTGGGAGTCGCGCGCGGAGTTCGAAGTGGAGTGCAGGTTTTCGGACACGCGGCGGAGCGTATCCGATCTTGGGGAGGGCGTCGTACGGATGCGGCTCAATACCTCTGGGCGAGCGACCTGGCGGACACGGGGAAGTCGAAGTAGGTGTCGGGGTAGGGCTCGGGCTTGAAGGTGTAGTGCCACCACTCCTCGGCGAGATTCACGAAGCCGAGGGCTTCCAGAGTGGTTTTCAGGAGGATCCGGTTGGCGCGCTGCCGCCCCTGGACGCGCGGGTCCAGGGTGTGGGCCAGGGTGTCGAAGCAGTCGAAGCCGGTGCCCATGTCGACCGAGTTGTCGGGGAAGCGCTGCTGTCGCGGCGCGTAGCAGGGCACGAGGGGTTCACCGGGCACGTAGGGCCTGGTCGGGGTGGCGGGGAGCTTCACGATGGTCAGGTCCATGGTCGAACCCCGGCTGTGCCCGGACTTCGCGGCGATGTAGCCGTCCTCGAACAGGCGGGTCTTGTCGACGTTCGGGTAGAACTCCCCCTTTGTCGTCTCGTCGTTCAGGTCCTCGGCCCATCGGACGAAGTGGTTCACGGCGCGCTGGGGGCGGTAGCAGTCGTAGACCTTGAGCGTGTATCCCCGGCTCAGCAGGTTCGTCTGGGCCCGGTGCAGGGCCTCGGCGGCCGGCCGGGTGAGGATGCAGATCGGCTGCCGGTATCCGTCGATGCGTTCCCCGACGAAGTTGTGCGGCGTGAAGTAGCGCATCTCCTGAAGGATCGTCGGGTCCACGGTTCTCAGGGCCACGAAGTCCGCGGGGGCCGCGGGGTCGGCGTCGGCCCGCGCGGTGGCGGAGGCGGCGGTCACGGTCAGCAGGGCGACGAGCACGGCGACGACACCGCGTGCCGCGCCGGAGAGTCGGGTCATGTCTCCTGCCCTGCCCATTTCACCCCGCCCGTGACACACTTCTGACGTTCCGTCAGACACGCTGCCGGGAGGGACCATGTCACGCACACGCACACCCGTGGTCACGGGCTGGTTCGCAGGGGACGGGGACGAATTCAGGCTGCTCGGCACGCGCTGCTCGGCCTGCCGGTCGGTCTTCTTCCCGCGCGAGGACACGCACTGTCGCAACCCGGGCTGCGGGGGCGGCGACCTGGCGGAGGTGCCGCTCTCGCGGCGGGGGCGCGTCTGGTCGTACACGGACAGCCGGTACCGCCCTCCGTCACCCTATGTGAGCGATCCGGAACTTCCGTGGGAGCCGTACGCGTTGATCGCTGTGGAGCTGGAGTCCGAGCGGATCGTGGTGCTGGGGCAGGCGGTTCCCGGGGTCACCGTCGCCGATCTGGCGGTGGGGATGGAGATGGAGGTCGTCCCGGGCGTGCTCGACGAGGACGCGGAGACGACCTGGACGACCTGGCGATGGCGGCCGACGGGGGTGGCGTGATGACGGCAGAGGTGGCGGTGCTCGGCGCCGGGATGCATCCGTGGGGCAAGTGGGGGCGCGGCTTCGTCGAGTACGGCGTGAAGGCGGCGCGCGCGGCCCTCGCGGACGCCGGTGTGGACTGGCGGGACGTCGGTTCGATCGTGGGCGCGGACACGGTGCGTGGCGGCTATCCCGGATATGTGGCCGGGGCTACGTTCGCCAGGGCGCTGGGGTGGCAGGGCGCCCGCGTCGCGAGCGTCTACGCGGCCTGCGCGTCGGGCGCCCAGGCGATCAGCGCGGCCCGCGCCCAGATCCTCGCGGGCCTGGCGGACGTGGTGCTCGTGGTGGGGGCCGACGCCGCCCCCAAGGGCTTCTTCCGGCCCGCGGGCGGGGACCGGCCGGACGACCCGGACTGGCTGCGGTTCCGGGTGCTCGGCGCGACCAACCCGACGTACTTCGGGCTGTACGCGCGCAGGCGCATGGCCGTGCACGGGGACACGCCGGAGGACTTCGCGCAGGTCAAGGTGAAGAACGCCGCCATGGGCGCACTGAACCCGAACGCGCGCTACCGCAAGCGCGTGACGGCGGAGGAGGTCGCCGCCTCCGCGGTGGTCGCCGATCCGCTGCGGCTGCTGGACATCTGCGCAACGTCGGACGGCGGGGCCGCGCTGGTGCTGTCCAGCATGGAGTTCGCCCGACGGCACGGGGCGGCGGAGCCGGTACGCATCAGGGCGGTGTCCACCGTGACGCCCAGGTACCCCAGCACGGTGCTGGATCTGCCGGACATCGCGACCGATTCCGCGGTGGGGGCGGAGCCGGGCGGGGAGGCCTTCCGGGCTTCGATCGCCCGAGCCGCCTACGAAGAGGCCGGCCTGGGACCCGAGGACCTGTCCCTCGCCGAGGTCTACGACCTGTCCACCGCACTGGAGTTGCAGTGGTACGAGGATCTGGGGCTGTGCGGCGAGGGCGAGGCCGCCAAGTTGCTGCGGGAGGGCGTGACGGCGCCGGGCGGCCGTATACCGGTGAACGCGAGCGGTGGACTCGCCTCCTTCGGCGAGGCGGTGCCCGCGCAGGCCATCGCCCAGGTCTGCGAGGTCACCTGGCAGCTGCGGGGGCAGGCGGGCGATCGCCAGATCCCGGACGCGCGCGTGGCCGTCACGGCGAACCAGGGGCTGTTCGGGCATGGTTCGGCGGTGGTCGCGGTGCGGTGAGGAGGACCCGGAGCCTCCGCGTCACCGGTCCCGCCCGGCCTCCCTCACCCTCCGTGTTCACCTCGGAATCCTGTGTGAACGTCTCATGAACTGCGCCTGGGGGCACGCCCGCAGCGCAATCATGCTGCCGTGCACTCCTGGACGGACACTCTCCGCTTCGCCTTCCAGCCCGTGGTCAACCTGACCACCGCGGGAGTGGCGGGGCTGGAGATACTCGCCCGACCGGAGGCCGGCGACATCGTGGCGCAGGCCCGCCGGGATCCCGAACTCGACGGCCGACTGGCCGTGTCGGCGTTTCGCACGGCGGCCCGCAGCGAGACCCTGCTGCCCCTCCAGGTGAACGTGTTCGCCGCCACTCTGGCCGATCTCGGCGGGCTCACCGCGCTGCACGACGCCGTGCGCGAGGCGGGGCGGTTGCCCTGGGAGGTCACGCTCGACGTCGTTCCGCCCTACACACACGTCCCGCAGCCCGCGCTGCTGGAGGCCCTGGCGGCCCTCCGGGACCAGGGCTTCCGCATCAGCGCGGACGGGGTCGGGGACGGGGACGTACCGCTGCGGCTGCTCGTCGACATCGCGCCGGACCTGGTCAAGCTCGACGCCTCGCTCCTGGCACGGCCCGCCGGGGTCAGGGCGATGCGGACCCTGTGCGACGAGTTGGGGGCGCTGCTGGTCGTCGAGGGGGTGGAGACCGAGCTCCAGTGCGCGGCCGCGATGTCGGCCGGGGCCCAGCTGGCCCAGGGCACGCTCTTCGCGCCGCCGAGCCGGTTGCCGGCCGCCGACGTGTACGTTCCGCCGCTCGGTCCCGCCGTCCTGCCGGCGCTCCGGTCGGGGCCTTCGGTACGGGAGTTCGTCCGGCCGGCCGCGCTGCTGCCCGCGACCGCCTCCGCCGGTCGGGTACGGGCGCTGCTGACCGGTTCGCCGGACGTGTCCGGGGTGCTGCTCGTGGACGGTACGGGGGTTCTCGTGCGGTCGGTGCACCGGTCACGGTTCCTGCTGTCGATGTCCGGGCGCTACGGCCATGCCCTGTACGCGGACCGTCCCGCCGCGAAACTCGGCGATCCGCCGCGGACGGTGGGCGTCGACGCGACGGCGTGGGAGGTGCTGGACGTGGTCGCGGTCGGCGACCGGGACCGTACCTCGGACGACGTGGCGGTCGTCGACCGCGACGGGCGGTGCGTGGGTGTCGTCCGGCTCGCGGACCTCGTACGGGCACTGGCCGAGAGCCGGGTCGAGGAGGCGGCCGGCCTGAATCCGCTGACGCGGCTGCCCGGTTCGGACGCGATCACCGAGGAGGTGGACCGGAGGATCGCCGAGGGGCGGATCTTCGCGCTGAGCTGGCTGGACATCGACCACTTCAAGCAGGTCAACGACGGGGCCGGGTTCGCGGCGGGTGACGAGCTCATCCGGTCGGTGGGGCGGGCACTCCAGCTGACGGCGTCGGGGAACGCGCGGGTGGGCCACATCGGCGGCGACGACTTCCTGGTGCTGGCCGATCCGGAGGGCCTGGAGCCGCTGGTCTCCACCGTGCTGGACGTGCCGTGGTCGGCGGGCGGGCACCCGGTGACGCTGTCGCTGGCCACCGTTCTGTGCCGGCCGGGCAGTGTGACGGATCACCGCCAGGCGGCCGCGTATCTGGCGCCCTTGAAGAAGGCAGCGAAGTCGTTGCGAGGGGCGAGCTGGGTGGTCGGGCACGCGGGGCTGGCCGGATACCGGATCCGGCGCGGGTCGCGGCCGAAGGCTCCCGCGGGGACGGGGCCGGGGACACCGGCGACGGAGCCGGCGGGCGGGCTGACCTGACGTCAGCGAGCGGACGGGCGGCCGAACCCCGGTGCTGCCCCGAAGAGTCGACGAACCGCCGGTGGGCTCGGCGACGGCCGTGCGCCCTCCTCGGGTCGGGTCCGGGGTCGGGTCCGGGGTCGGGTCCGGGGCAGATGCGGGGTCAGGTGCGGGGTCCGCTCCAGGGTCAGATGCGAGGTCAGGTCCAGGTCGGGTGTGGGGTCCGGGGTCGTCGTCAGGTGGACGGGAGGCACGCTCCGGGGTGCCGGGCCGTTGATCGGTGCCCCGGACGTCGGGGGGCGTGGGCCGTCTCGCGTGTCTCCAACCGTTGCCGTCGGCCTTCTTGACGCTCCCTGGGCGCCGGTGAACACTTCCCGGTGTCAGCCGACATCGCCGTACATTCTCGGCGTATCCAGGCACGCGCCACGCGGGCTCCCGATGCAAGGCCCACTCCCCCGGGGGCGATTCGGCTACGACGGCACGCTCGTCACGGACGCCGGGCGGGGCACAGGGATCTCCCTGCCTCGGCTCCGGCAGCCACGGGAACCGCACCCTGTACGGAGCACCGGGGCCGATCCGCCCCGGGCCGGGCCCAGGAGCCGCCATGAGCAACGCAGACATATTCGTCGGCGAGGTCATCGGTACCGCGATCCTCATCCTGTTCGGGGCGGGAGTGTGCGCCGCCGTCAGCCTCAGGCACTCCAAGGCCCGGGCCTCGGGGTGGATCGTGATCGCCTTCGGCTGGGGGTTCGGCGTGCTGGCGGGCGCCTACACCGCAGCTCCGCTGTCGGGCGGGCATCTCAATCCGGCCGTGACCCTCGGCATCGCCGTCGACACGGGCGAGTGGGGCAAGGTGTGGGTGTATCTGCTGGGGCAGATGGCCGGTGCGATGCTCGGCGCGGTCCTCGCGTACCTGGTGTACCTCGCGCAGTTCCAGGCGAACGTGCGGGGCGAGGGCCTCACCGAGGGCCCTGGTGAGGGCACCGGCGAGGGCACGGCCGAGGAGCCGACGCCGACCCTGGGCATCTTCTCCACCATCCCCGAGATCCGGAATCCGGCCGCCAACCTGATCACCGAGATCATCGCGACGATCGCCCTGGTCCTGCCGGTTCTCGCCTTCGGTCTGACCGAAGGCCTGGGCGAGTCCGGAATCACGGTGCTGATCGTCTCCCTCCTCGTCGTCGGCATCGGACTCTCCCTCGGCGGGCCCACCGGCTATGCCATCAACCCGGCACGCGACCTCGGGCCCCGCATTGTGCACACCTTCCTGCCGATCCCGAACAAGGGCACCTCGGACTGGGGATACGCCTGGATCCCGGTCGTCGGCCCGCTCGTCGGCGGAGCGCTCGCGGGTCTCCTGTACAACGCGGCCTTCTGAAGCGCCGTCCGACCGCCGCCGCAGTCATCCACGCAGCCTTCCGAATGAGCCCAAGGGGTAGCCATGACGGACAACGCCGAGAAGTACGTCGCCGCGATCGACCAGGGCACCACCTCCAGCCGCTGCATCGTCTTCGACCGGAACGGCGCGATCGTCGCCGTCGACCAGCGCGAGCACCGCCAGATCTTCCCCAAGCCCGGCTGGGTGGAGCACGACGCCACCGAGATCTGGTCCAAGGTGCAGGCCGTGGTCGCCGGGGCGATCGCCAAGGCCGGACTGCGCGCCGACCAGATCAGCGCCCTCGGGATCACCAACCAGCGCGAGACGACCGTGCTGTGGGACCGCGCCACCGGCAAGCCGGTGCACAACGCGATCGTGTGGCAGGACACCCGCACCGCGGGACTCTGCGCCCGGCTGGGGGGATCCGACGGGCAGGACCGTTTCCGCGAGCAGACCGGGCTGCCGTTGGCCAGCTACTTCTCGGGGCCCAAGGCGGCCTGGCTGCTGGACAATGTGCCGGGCCTCAGGGCTCGCGCCGAGCGCGGGGAGATCGCCTTCGGCACGATCGACTCCTGGCTGATCTGGAACCTCACCGGCGGCGTCGACGGCGGCCGGCACGTCACGGACGTCACCAACGCCGGGCGCACCCTGCTGATGAACCTGGAGACCCTCCAGTGGGACCCCTCCATCCTGTCCGCGATGGACGTGCCAGAGGCCGTGCTGCCGGAGATCAGGTCCTCCGCCGAGGTGTACGGCACCGCCGTGGGCCAACTCGGCGGCGTACCGGTCGCCTCGGCGCTGGGCGACCAGCAGGCGGCGGTGTTCGGCCAGGCCTGCTACGAGGTGGGCACGGCGAAGAACACGTACGGGACGGGCAGTTTCCTGCTGCTCAACACCGGTAACCGGCCGGTGCCTTCGAAGAGCGGGCTGTTGACGACGATGGGCTACAAGATCGGCGGTGAGGCGCCGGTCTACTGTCTGGAGGGTTCGATCGCCATCACAGGTGCGCTCGTGCAGTGGTTCCGGGACCAGCTGGGCATCATCCGTACGGCGGACGAGATCGAGAGCCTGGCGGCGAGCGTCGACGACAACGGCGGCGCCTACATCGTCCCCGCCTTCTCGGGGCTGTTCGCGCCGTACTGGCGCTCCGACGCGCGGGGGGTCGTCACCGGCCTCACCCGCTACGTCACGAAGGGGCATCTCGCGCGGGCGGTGCTCGAGGCGACGAGCTGGCAGACGCGCGAGGTCGTGGACGCCATGTTCCAGGACTCCGGGGTGCAGATCACGACCCTGAAGGTGGACGGGGGCATGACCAGGAACAACCTGCTCATGCAGCATCAGGCGGACGTGCTCGGCGTGCCGGTGATCCGGCCCCGGGTCTCCGAGACGACCTGCCTGGGAGCGGCCTACGCCGCGGGGCTCGCCGTCGGTGTGTGGAACGACCTCGACGAACTCAAGGCGCACTGGCAGAAGGACGCCGAGTGGACCCCGAGGATGGACGCGTCCGTACGTGACCGCGAGTACCACAACTGGCGCAAGGCCGTGGAGAAGAGCCTCGGCTGGCTGGAGGGCGGCGAGGGCTAGTACGCGCGCGTACCTCCCCGTGAGCCACGGCCCGTACCCCGGTCGGCGGGGGTACGGGCCGTGCCACCGCGCGGGATCTCAGGTGGTGACCGCCTGGCGGCGTTCGGCCCCGAAGTCCATCGCGTGCTGCACGACGCCGACCAGGACGTCCCTCACCGATCTCCGGTCGCGGGCGTCGCACAGCACCACGGGTATGCCCTCGTCGAGGTCCAGCGCGCCGCGGACGTCCTCCTCCGGGTAACGGGCGGCGCCCTCGAAGCAGTTGACGGCGATGAGGAAGGGTATGGAGCGCCGTTCGAAGTAGTCGACCGCGGCGAAGCAGTCCTCCAGCCGACGCGTGTCGGCGAGCACGACGGCACCGAGCGCGCCCTCGGAGAGCTCGTCCCACATGAACCAGAACCGCTCCTGACCCGGCGTCCCGAACAGGTAGAGCACCAGGTCCTCGCGCAGGGTGATGCGCCCGAAGTCCATGGCGACGGTGGTGGTGTGCTTGGTCTCCACGCCGGTGATGTCGTCGACCGGGCGGCCCGCTTCGGTGAGGTACTCCTCGGTACGCAGCGGCTTGATCTCGCTGACGGCCCCGACGAGGGTGGTCTTGCCCACGCCGAAGCCGCCGGCCACCAGGATCTTGAGCGTGACGGGTTCGACCGGGGGCTTGCCGCGCTCAGAACGCCCGAAGATCATCGATCTCTTCTCCTGCTGGATGCTTGACTGGGGGTGCTCCGACAGCGGTCCGTGCGTCGCCCGCCGGACGTCGGGCGACGCTCGGCCCTGTCGGTGAGGGCGCGTCCCGGCCCACCGGAAACCGCCGGCCGGTCACGCCCTCACCTCGCTTCCGCGCTGCTCACAGCGCTCGGAGACCGTCGATCACGTCGCGCAGAATACTCTCGTCCGGCAGTTCGGCAGGCGGTACCGGCCGGTTCACGTGGACGAACTCCGCGTCCACGAGATCGCCGACGAGGACCCGTACCACCCCGATGGGCAGATTGAGTTCGGCGGCGAGTTCGGCGACCGACTGCGGTGCTTCGCGGCACAGGTCCACGATGTCCACGTGTTCCGGGGACAGCGACGGGTCCGTGTCCGCTTCCTCGGCGTGCGGCTCGGCGACGACCAGCGCGATCAGGTCGAGACGGTGCTGGACCGCACTGGAGGTACGGCCACGCGTCATGGCGTACGGACGGACGACCGGTCCGGCCTCGTCGTCGAACCAGTGACTGCTTCCCTGACCGTCTGTGCTCATGCCATCCCACTACCCGCCCGAGGGCAGATCGGTGCGTGGGGTGGTGGCCAGATGTACGCCGACCCGCTTGACGAGGAGCGTCATCTCGTACGCCACGAGCCCCACGTCCGAGTCGGCGTCCGAGAGGACGGCGAGGCAGCTGCCGTCGCCCGCGGCCGTGACGAACAGGAAGGCGTCGTCGAGTTCGACGACGGTCTGGCGGACGCTGCCGGCCTCGAAGTGACGGCCGACGCCCTTGGCGAGGCTGTGGAACCCGGAGGCCACGGCGGCCAGATGCTCACCGTCCTCCCTGCTCAGGTCCCTGGACACGCCCGTCGGCAGGCCGTCGCCGGAGAGGACGACGGCCTTGCGGATGCTGGCGACGCGGTCGACGAGTTCGTCGAGGAGCCAGTTCAGCTCGCCGTTGTTGGTGGTGCTGTGGCCGGTCGCCTTCGGTGCGGTCATCGACCGTCCCCCTTTGTGGTTCGTTGTGGTGCTGCGCCGCTGTGGGCGTCGTCGCCCGCGGCGTTCTCTACGCGGCCGCGCTGCCAGCCGCGCTGGAGCGAGGCCATCCGGCTGCGTACCTCGTCGGCGTCCCGGTCCGCGGGGTCGGCTCGGTCCTCGGTGCGCGGGGCCGGACCCTGCCGCAGTTGCGGGGCCAGGTTCGCCTGCCGTACTCGCCGGGGCAGCGCACCCGCGCCGGACCCGCTGCCGTCCGCCCCGCCGGGCGCGGTACCGCCGGACCGGGCGGACGTGGTGTCCGCGCGGTCGGCCGTGCCGCCGGGGATGCCGGGCCGGGCCGGGGCCTGCCGCGTGCGCTGGGGAAGGGCGGGCGGCCGGCTCGGCTCCGGAGCGCCGCGGTCGGGGCGCTCCTGCGGCGCGGGGCGCTCGGTGCTGCCACCGTTGCGGGGGATCTGTGCCGTCGTGCCGCGGCGGCGGGAGGGCAGCGGTGCCGGGCCGTCGTTGTCCACCCGGCGGGGGCCGGGCCTGGCCGGGGACTCCGGGTTGGTCTCGGCACGCCGGGGTCGCTGTTCCGGGACCGGGCGGCCGTGCGAGCTGACCAGCTTGGGCAGGCGGCGGCCGCCCGGATCGTCTTCGAGGGGTCCCTGGGGCTCGCCGGGGCTGTCGGGCAGCCTGTGGTGCTGGTCGACGGTGTCCGCGGCCGGCTCGTCCTCGGCGCGGGTGAGGGAGCGCCGCGGGCGGAACAGGCCGCCCTCGTCGTCCTCGTCCAGGGTGGCCGGGAAGTCACCGAGGGCGTCCAGACCGACGGGGGCCTCCAGTTCGACCGGACCGTCGAGCATCGAGGCCGGCACTCCGGGAAGCTGCACCGAGGCCGGGGAGAGGGTGGTCCTGCGGGGTTGCGCGGAGTCGGTCTCCTTCGGGGGCCGAGGCCGGTCGAGCCGGAAGCCGATGCCGTTCGTGTCGGGGACGTCGTCGGTCAGCAGGGCGTCGGGGATGAAGACGATGGCCGTCGTCCCCCCGTACGGTGACGGCTGCAGGGAGACGCGGACGTTCTGCCGCTGGGCGAGCCGGCTGACCACGAACAGCCCGAGGCGGTCCGTGTCGGACAGCTCGAACTCCGGTGTCTCGGCGAGCCGGAGGTTGGCCTCCAGGAGAGCCTCGGGCGCCATGCCGAGGCCGCGGTCGTGGATCTCCAGGGTGAAGCCGTTGGCGACCCGGTCGCCGAACACCTGGACCGCGGTGTGCGGCGGGGAGAACACCGTCGCGTTCTCGAGGAGTTCGGCCACCAGGTGGGTGAGGTCGGCGACGGCCGGACCGGTGACGGCGAGGCGCGGCAGCCGGCGGACCTCGATGCGTTCGTAGTCCTCGACCTCGGCGACCGCGGCGCGCACGATGTCCATGAGCTGCACGGGCCTGCGCCACTGCCGGGAAGGGGCGGCGCCGGAGAGGATCACCAGGCCCTCGGCGTGCCGGCGCATGCGGGTGGTGAGGTGGTCGAGGCGGAAGAGGTCGGCGAGTTCCTCGGTGTCCTCGGTGCGTCGTTCCATGGTGTCGAGCAGGGTCAGCTGCTTGTGCAGCAGGACCTGGCTGCGGCGGGCCAGGTTGACGAAGACCTCGGAGACCCCGGACCGCAGTTCGGCCTGTTTGACGGCGGCCTCGACGGCGGCGCGCTGGAGGGTGTTGAGGGCCTGGCCGACCTCGCCCATCTCGTTCTTGTCGTACTCCAGCCGCGGTACCTCGGTCTCCACGTCGACCTGTTCGCCCGCGGACAGGCGGCGCATCACGCTGGGCAGCCGCACGCCGGACGCCTCGTGGGCCTCCAGCCGGAGCTTGCGCAGGTCGCGTATGAGGCCACGGCCGATCCGTACGGAGAGGACCAGGGAGACCAGCAGGGCGACGAGTCCGAAGACACCGGCGACGACCGCCTTGACGATGACCTCGATCGCGACCGGGCGGACCCGGTCCTGGTAGCGGTCGTTGGCCTGTTCGTCCAGGGTGCCGAGTTCGAGGAGGACGTTTCCGGCCGCGGTGTCCCAGTTCTTGGCGCTGACGCCCCGGGGCATGGCACCGGGCGTGGCGCCGACGACGGCCTGTTCGACGGTGCGCAGCGGGGCCGTGGTGGCGTTCTTCCAGAAGCTCTCGTAGCGCTCGCGCTCGGCGGTGGGCAGCTGGGCGAGGCTGATTTCGTAGACCACCTCCCGCTGGGCCTCGAGGTCGGAGACGTCGCGGATCTCCTCGCGGCTGAGCCGGCCCACGACCAGGGCGGAGCCGAGCAGGGCGTCCTCCTGGGAGAGGAGTTCACGGGCTCGGGCGACGCTGACGAGGGCTCGGTACTGCTTGTCCATCTCCACGCTGTCGACGACGTCCAGCTTGGCCAGCAGGGTGTAGCAGGGTTCGATCAGCTGGGTGTAGAGGGCGAGGGCCTGTGCTCGGGTGACGGTGCCGTCCTCGACGCCGCGGCGCAGTGAGTCGACGCCGTCGAAGGCGTCGAGCACCGCGGTCAGGCCTTCCCCGTCGTCCTGGTCCAGGACGTCACGCACGTCGGCGTCCTGGGCGTTCCCGCGGATCTCGGCGAGTGCCTTGTCGGTGGCGGTCCGGGTGCGGCGCAGCGCGGACAGCGCCTCGGAGGCCCGGGGGTCGGCGAGGTAGACGAGGGCCTGGCGGCGTTCCTGCTGGACGACGCGGACGGTGTCCTCGATCGGGTAGCCGACCTTCTCGACGAGGGACGACACCGTGAACAGGCGGCTCGCCTCGCGTCCCGTGAGTACCGTGGCGAAGCCCCAGACGGCGGTCAGGGACACCAGCGGCACGAGAAGCAGCGCCACGATCTTCCGGCGGATCGACTTCCCGCGAAAGCGCATGGCCTCCCCCAGCTCGAACCCCCTCCGGCAGGGGGTACGCATGTGCGTCAACAAACGGCGCGAGCCTACTACCGACGCACAGTGAACTCGAAGAGCTGTCCGGAAGCTGAACTTCCGCCCCGAGGGCGAGACATGGCGTGTTGTCCGGTAATTGCGGGAGATTGTCGCCCCGAATCGGCTCCTCCGGACCCGACTGGATCCGGTCGGCCGTGCACACGAGTTGGCCAGAATTTTTCGCAACTCGGGAATCTTCAGGGCACGTCGTTCGTCCTACTCATTGGGAATTGGGGGCGGAATCGGCCACACGAGCCGTTTGCCGCACCTGGGCGGCGTAAAACAGCGCAAGCCGGGCAGCCACTGGGGAGCCGGGTCTTCGACTCGGAGGCGAGCGGTCTGCTGGCGGTGGGGAGTGACACAGTGATGGGCACGGCGGAGCGGCGTGAGGCGCCCGAGGAGAGCGCGACGGCGGTCGGTACGGCGTTGCGGGATCCCGAGGCACCGGATCGCGACATTCCGGCGAACGGGCATGTGGCGGCGGAGCGGAGCGGCAGCAGGGCGGAGCGGCGCGGTTCGGCGGGTCGTGGCGCCCCCGCGGGCGCCGGGGACGCGGCGCGTGAGGTCCGGCGAGCCGAAGGGGGCGACAGCCGCGGCACGTCCACCACGGCACAAGCGCGGGCGGTCTACCGCCCGTTGTGGGTGGAGGAGCCCGCGCGGCGGCGTCGGATGCCCGACCCGGTGCGTACGGCGGCGGTGCGCGCGGTGCTGGTCATCGCCGTGACGCTGATACAGGCGATGGTCGCCTTCCTGTGCACCCTGGCCGGCTCCTGGCTGGCGTTCCCGATGGTGATCAGCAGCGTGGTCAGCACGGTGCTGGCCACCTGGGGCGCGCTGGATGTCTGGGTGACCCGGCAGGTGTGGAACCAGCGCAACGGCGTGGTGTCGACGCCGAGCAGCACCGCGCGTTCCCTGCGGCGTGAGCGCCGCCGGCTGCGTCGGCAGGCCCAGGTCACCGAGCGCGCGCAGGAGCGGATACGCCGGCAGGGCGGCACCGGGCAGCTGTCCCACTCCTGAGGCGGTCCGCGCGGCACCGGCCAGGGGAGCAGACAGGTTTCCCCGGTCGGGCCGCGTCCGTTCACAGCTCGCCCTCGGACCTTCCAGGCATGTGAACGGACCCGGCCGACGATGATCTCGCGGGCTGATCGCCCTGGTGGTGTGCTGGACTCCTACGAGCAGCGGGAGTTCGCCCATGACGACAGCCGAGCATCCACCAGGCCCTCAGCAGGACGACGTCGAGCTCGCCGAGTTCGGCTACCGACCCGAGCTCAAGCGAACCTTGGGCAACTTCCACACCTTCGCCGCGGGCATCAGCTACATCTCGATCCTGACCGGCACTTTCCAGCTCTTCTACTTCGGCTACGGCAGCGGCGGCCCCGCCTACTGGTGGTCCTGGCCGATGGTGTTCGTCGGCCAGTTCGCGGTCGCCCTGTGCTTCGCGGAGCTCGCCGCCCGCTATCCGGTCGCGGGGTCCGTCTACAACTGGTCGAAGAAGATCGGCAATCCGCATCTGGGTTGGCTGGCCGGCTGGATGATGCTGATCGCCTCGATCGTGTCGATCGCGGCCGTGGCGCTGGCCTACCAGTTGACGCTGCCGCAGATCTCCTCCGCCTTCCAGTTCGTGGGTGACGGCACCGGCAAGTACGACGTGGCGACCAACGCGGTCGTCCTGGCCACCGTGCTGATCCTGTTCACCACGTTGGTCAACGCGTTCGGCGTCAAACTGATGGCGACGATCAACACGGCCGGCGTGTTCATCGAGCTGATCGCGACCGTCGTACTGATCGTCCTGTTCGCCGTCCACATCACCCGCGGCCCGCAGGTGGTCATGGAAACCAACGGCACGGGAGCGGGTTACGGGACCGGGTATCTCGGCGCGTTCCTCGTGGCCTCGCTGGCCTCGGCGTATGTCATGTACGGCTTCGACACGGCCGCGTCGCTCGGCGAGGAGTCCATCGACCCGTCCCGCAACGCGCCCCGGGCGATCATCCGGGCGATCGTCGCCTCCTTCGTGCTCGGCGGACTGATCCTGCTGCTCGCGCTGATGAGCGTTTCCAGTCTGCGGGGCGAGGAGCTGTCCACGGACGGGCTTCAGTACGTGGTGCTCGACGTGCTCGGCCCGACGGCGGGCAAGGCGATGCTGTGGTGTGTGCTGATCGCCGTCACGGTGTGCGCCCTGGCCGTGCACACGGCGGCGATCCGGCTGGCGTTCGCGATGGCCCGCGACAACAACCTGCCAGGGTCCGCGCGGCTGGCCAAGTGCCACCCGCGCTTCCAGACCCCGGTGCTGCCGACCGTGATCATCGGTGTGCTGGCGCTGGCGATCCTCGTGGTCAACATCCGCCAGCCGCAGATCTTCACGGTCGTCACCAGTATCGGCATCATCATGATCTACCTCGCCTATCTGGGCGTGACCGCCCCGATGCTGGTGGCGCGGCTGCGCGGCAGGTGGCGGCCGGCGAGCGACGGGAAGTTCTCGCTCGGCCGCTGGGGGCTGCCCGTCAACATCGTCGCGGTGGTGTGGGGCGCGGCGATGACGACCAACCTGATCTGGCCGCGTGCCTCGGTCTACAACGCGGCGGCGCCCTTCCACTGGTACCTCCGGTGGGGCGCCGTCCTGTTCGTCGCCGTGATCGCGGGCGGTGGCTTCGCCTACTACTGGTTCGTGCAGCGGCACCGGACCGGTGTCCTCGCGGACCACCGCCTGACGAAGGGCTGATCAACCGGCGTTCGGCGCGGGCCGTTTGTACATCCGGGTCGCCGTGATCTCGCTGCGCACCTGCGCCGCTTCGCCTTCGCCGGCCGGGGCCTGCTCCGGCAGACCCGGCCGCAGGTGTTCCTCGACGCTGATGTACTTCAGGCCCGCCCGCAGGTCGGCGTCGTTGCGCAGCCGGATGACCAGCGGGAACTCCGCCAGCGCCGTCGTGTCGAACAGACCCGTGGTGTAGAGGAGCTGTACGCCGAGGGCGTCCGAGACGGCTCGCTGGAGCTCCAGCAGATAGGTCGCGTTGGCGCGTCCGATGGGGTTGTCGAGGAACAGCGTGCCGGCGTACCGGTGTTTGTCCCGGCCCCGGTCGTTGCTCCTGAGCGCGGCCATCGTGCAGTACAGGGCGATGGCCGCGGTGAGCAGCTGCCCACCGGAGAAGACGTCGCCCATCTGACCGACGGGGACCCGCTCGGCCCGCAGTACGGCGTCCGGCTTGAGGATCTCGACGGCGACGCCCTTGGGCTGCAGGGCCGCGCCGACCCCGCGCAGCAGCAGTGACATGCCGTCGCGCCGCAGGTCGGAGTTCTTCTTCACGGCGGCCCGGGTCGCCTCGTCGATGACCTCGCCGAGGCGCTCGGTGAGGGTGCTCTGGTCAGGCTCCTCGAAGCGGATGCGCAGGAACTCCTGGCCGGACCACTCGCCGAGCCCCTCGGGCAGCCGGGAGAGCCGCTGGGCCGAACGCAGGGTGGCGAGCGAGGACTCGACGAGCCCGCGCAGCCGGTCCACGATCGAATCCCTGTTGCGCTCCAGCTGCTCCAGCTCGTCGGTCAGGACCCGCAGGCGGGGCGCGAAGGCGTTCGCCCACTTCTGCGCGTGCTCGGGCAGCGCGGAGGCGGGCAGCTCACGGATCTGCTGGCGGGCCGGGGTGCGGACCTGCTCGTAGCGCGTGGAGTTGGCGTGCCGGACGAGGATGTCACTGGCCTCGCGGACGGCGGACTCGGCGGCGGACAGGTCGGCGGCGCAGCCGCGCAGCGAGCGGCGGGCCTCGGCGGCCGACTGACGGGCCTCCTCCAGGGTGCCGGGGTAGGGCTCCGCCTCCTCCGGCTCCTCCTCGGGGGTGTGTTCGCGCAGCAGGTCCCGGAGCATCGCGGCGATCTCGTCGAAGCCGCCGACCGCGTCCTCGGCGGCGCGGTGGTCGGCCAGGAGTTCGGCGTGGGCCTCGCGGGAGCGGCTCAAGGCCTCGGTACGGGAGGCGAGTTCGGTCGTCGCGGTGCGCAGCAGCGCCTGGGCGTGCTCGGCGTCGCGCGGCTGGAGCTCCTCGGGCAGCTCGGTGTGGGTCTCACCGTCCTCCGGGGCAAGCCGCTCGGTCTCGCCGCGCAGCCGCCCCAGCTGCTCGCTCGCGGTGGAGACACGGGTCTCCAGGAGCTGCACCAGTTCCTCCGCGCGCGCGGCTGCGGCCTGCCGGGACGGCCCGTCGGAGCCGTCGGGCGACTGGAGCAACTGCTCGGCGCGCGTGCGGACCTTGTTGCTGAGCCGGTCCAGCTCGGTGCGGGCACCGCTCTCGTCGCTCTCCGCGCGGGCCTGCTCGGCCCGCAGGTCCGCGCCGACGCCGACCTTCTCGTACAGCTGCGACGCGGCCCGGTAGGCCTCGCGGAGGGCGGGCAGGGACACCTTGGACGCGTCCGCCCCGCCTTCCGGTACGTCGTCGGGGGCGCCGGCGATCTCGGCGCGTTCGGCGCGCAGCGCACGCGCGGTGCGGCGGGCGTCGTCGGCGGCGCGCTGGGCGCCGCGCCGGTCCTCGTCGGCGGCGCGGGCGCGCTCCAGGCAGGTCTGGGCGCGGGCCTCCGACTCGGCGGCCTCGTCGGCGAGTTCACGCACCTTGACCTGCCAGCCGGCGCGCTCGCGCAGCCGGAAGGCGAGGCCGGCCAGGGCGTCGGCGGCCCGCCGGGCCTTCTGCGCGGCCTCCTGGCGCTCGTCGCGCACCTGGGCCGCTTCGGCGGCGATCTCGTCGGCCTCCGCGCGCGCGGTCCGTGCCTCGGACAGCTCGGCCTCGGACTCCTCGGCGAAGGCGCGCGCTTCCCCGGCGGACCGGGCCAGTTCGGTGAGCCGTCCGGCGGGACAGCCGGTACGCCAGGAGGCCAGCCGGGCGCCCAGCTCCCGGTCCTTGCCGAGCCGCGCGGCGAGCCGGCGGATGTCGTCGTCCCGCTCGGCCGCCCGCGCGCGCAGCGCCTGCCGTTCCTCGTCGGCGGCGTGCTCGTCGTGCATGGCCGGGTTCGGCGGGACGAGGAAGACGTCGGTGCACTGCGCGTCGGCTGCCGGGGTCGGCGCCAGCAGGGCGGCGGCCGTGCCGACGGCCACGGCCGAACGGGGCAGCAACGCGGCCTCACCGAGCGCTTCACGCGCGCGGGCGTGCGAGGCGGGATCGGTGATGATCACGCCGTCGACCAGTTCGGGCCGCGCGGCGAGCACGCGCGCGTGGTCGGCGGGGTCGACGGCCTGCGCGAGGTAGCGCCAGCCGGGCAGGGCGGGAATGCCGTGCTCGCCGAGGAACTCGACCGTGGCCAGCACGTCCGGGCCGGGCGGCAGCAGTCCGCCGTCACCGAGCGCGCCGAGGATGCGGGAGTCGTCGGCGGCCGCCGTCCGCAGCTCGAACAGCTGCCGTTCGGCGGAGGAGACGGCCTCCTCGAGGAGATCGCGCAGTTCGTCGGCGCAGCGGTCCAGGTCCTCGGGGGCCAGCAGGGAGTCGTCGTCCGGTTCGCCGTTCTGCCGTGGCTGGGGGATCCGCGGGCGGGCACCCCCGCCCGTCAGTCCGAGCAGCTCCGCGAGCCGTTCCTCGCCGGCCAGGGACTCGGCGAGCCGCAGCTCGGCCTCGTGGGAGCGGTGCGCGGCCGTCGCCGCGTCGGCGGCCCGGGCCGCGGTGAGCTCGGCGCGGGACTCCGCGGCGGCGGCCTCGCGCGCGTGCTCGGCGGCCCTGCGGGAGGCGTCACGCGCCGTGTCCCAGGCGGCGACGGCGGTCTTCTCGGCGTCGCTGGCGGCGAGGGCCGCGCGGGCGGGGTCGGCGTCGGGCGCGCTGTCGTCGAGCCAGCCCGCGCGTACGGCCTCGGCGGTCTCCTGCTCGACCTCGGAGAGGCGCTGGCGCAGGTGGCCGACCTCGCTGCGGGCGCGCTGGGCGTCGGTGGCGGCGGACGTCGAGTCCCGGTGCGCGGACTCGCCGACCTCCTGGAGTGCCGCCGAGCGCTCCTCCTCCTCGTTGGCGAGTGCCTCGGCGTTCTCGGCGGCCGCGTGCAGGGCCCGTACGAGATCGACGGCGGCCCTGGCGCGGGCGGCGAGCGCGGGGGCGGCGTCGCGTTCGGCTTCCTGGATGGCGGCGGAGACGCGCGCGACCCGGTCGGCGGCGGCGCGGTGGCGCAGCACGGCCTCGGCGGCCTGCCAGGCGGAGTGCAGGGTGCGGGCGTCGGCCAGTTCACGCTTCTGGGCGGCGGCGGACTTCTCGGCGCCGGCCAGCGCCAGTGAGGCATGCCGGTAGGCGAGTTCGGCGGCGATCAGCGCGCTGCGCTCCCGCGCGCTCTCGGAGTGCGTGACGGCGTAGGCGGCGGCAGTGACCCGCTGGGCGAGATCACCGGCCCGCGCCTTCTCCCGCAGGCCGCGCGAGGACAGCCGCCGGGCCAGCGCGCGGGTGCGGCGCTCGGCGCCGGCGTGGACGTCTCGCGCGCGTGCCCGCGCGTCGGCGGCCTCGACGATCCGCCCGAGCAGGTCCACCGAACCGGCGGTGAAGTCCCGTTCGGCGATCAGCTCGGCGCGTCGGCCCAGCTTGTTGCCGAAGCCGCTGACCAGGTCGGCGAGCCCGTCGGTGTCCCGGGTGTCGGTCACCGCGCGCAGCAGCAGGTCGGTGAAGTCGGAGTCCTTCTTGACCGCGAAGAGGCCGGCGGCCTCACCCTCGTCGGCGTTCATCTCCCGCTGGTAGCGGAAGAGTTCGGGGTCCAGGCCCAGCTCGCCCAGGTGCTCGATCCACCGGTCGTGGATCTCCTCCCAGTGCACCTCGAGGTGCGGATACGCCTTGCCCGCCTCGGTGAGGGCGTCCCGGAACCCCTTCATGGTGCGCCGCCGCCCCCGCGCGCCGGAGGCGCCCTCGACGGGCGGGCGTACGGCGGTGGACTCGGCGACGGGCAGGTTGTCCAGGCTCAGTCCGGGCCCGGGCCGGAACGAGTACCAGGCCTCCGCGAACTTCCGCGGATCGTTGGACACCTGCCGCCCGCGCCACTCGCTCGCCTTGCCGACGACGACACACTCGCCGGTGAGCACGTGCTGCCACTCCAGCGCCACGTGTCCGCAGTCGTCGGCGAGCAGGAACTTCCGGAGCACGCCGGAGCTGGCGCCGCCGAGCGTGTTGCGGTGGCCCGGCAGCATCACCGAGAAGATCAGCTTGAGCAGGACGGACTTGCCGCCGCCGTTCTCCAGGAAGAGCACGCCCGCGGGCGCCGGACGGCGCGGCGGGCCGACCGGCTCCTCCTCGAAGAACTCCGCCTGGGTGGGGGCGGGGTCGGGCACGATGTCGCCCACGCCCCGCAGGTCAAGCACGGTGTCGGCATAGCGCGCACCGGCAGGCCCGATGGAGTAGAGGCGGACCCGGGACAGCTCGTACATGGCGGACTCTCGTAAGTCTTCGGCAGATCGGGGGGAGGCGCTTCAGGTGCTCGGGGGCCGAAGGCCCGTCAGCCCGGAAGCTCGGTGGCTCGGTGGCTCGGTGGCTCGGTGGCTCGGTGGCTCGGTGGCTCGGTGGCTCGGTGGCTTCAGGAGTGGAACGGCAGTCCGGCGTCGGCCACCAGGTCCAGGTCGTCGGTCTCCTCGGGGGGCAGCAGCGTCGGAGAGCCGTCGGTGACCGGGACGACGCCCAGTTCCAGCAGCTCGGCCATGGCGGCACCGCCCGCCATGTCACGCACCTGGAGCTGATAGCGGGCGGTCGTCCGGTAGGTGCCGCCGCTGTCGTCACCGGTCCGCTGGAGGAAGCCCGAGTCGGTGAGGAACGCGACGGCCTTGCCGACGATGCCGGTCGTCGAGCCGGCGAGTCTGCGCGCGTCCTTGGTGGCGCCGGTCGAGCTGCGTCTGGCCCAGATCCGCCAGGCGGCCTCCAGGCCGGGGGCGTCGGTGGCGGGGTCGGTGTTCTCGCCCTGCTCGTCCGCCCGCTCCTCCAGCCGGCGGCAGGCCTGGCGTACGAAGGCGTCCACTCCGTTGACGCTGACCCGGCCGATGTAACCGTCGTCGGCCAGGTCCTCGGGCCGGGGGAATGCCATCGCGGCGACGGACAGGTGCGCGAGCCCGTGCAGGAACCGGTCGCCGCCGTCGGCGGACGTGCGACGCGCGTAGTCCCCCATCCGCACGGCGAACACCGAGTCCTCGGCGGCGGTCACCGCCATCCCCGCGCGCGGGGAGACTTCCAGCACGATCAGCCCGAGTCCGGTGGCCACGGCGTCGGCGAGCCGTGCGAACGCCGGGTCCTCCCGGTAGCGCCGCAGCAGCTCGGCGTACTCCTGGTCCCGCGCGGGCTGCAACTTGGGCGTCAGCCCGAAGGCCACGAGCCGTGCCGCGTCGGCGGCGTCGGCGGGGGTGACGGCGGCGTTCGCCGCCGGGGCGGGGGCCTCCGTGTCGCCCCACTCGGCCTGCTCGCTCACAGCTTCGGCTCCTTGGTGTTCTCGTGCTCGTCCACTCGGTTCCCGGCCCGGCTCATGCCGCCTCCGTGCGGTCCGCCGCCATCCCCGCGGCGTCCAGCAGGGCGGTGCCGACGATGAGATCGGCCCCGCCGAACCCCGGGTCGTCCAGCTCCTTGCCGTCGTCCACGGCGAACAGCAGTTTCTCCTCGCCCTGGCGGTAGGCGGTGCCCACGGCCGGGCTGGCGGCGTGCACGGCCAGCAGAGCCACCAGGTAGGCCAGCTCCTCGCCGTCCTTGGCCCGCGCCTCCTCGAGCAGTCCCGACAGCCGTCGTGGCGCGTCCGCCGGCAGATCGAGCAGTTCCTTGGCCATCGTCAGCTGTTCCTCGCTGAACCGGCTGTCGTCCGGGGTCGCGATGAGGTCCGGCTCCGGCATCTCCGCGCCCAGGTGCTCCCGCTCCACCGGCGGCGTCAGCAGCAGGTCGACGAGGTCGCCCATCCGCACCGACACCGGCGTGCGCAATCCGGTGCCGTGGGCGAAGAACGCGTCGGTGACCCGGACCGCCTGCTCCAGCGGCAGCGGCAGCACGGGGGTGACCAGGTGTCCGTAGAGGTCGATGCCCGACGAGGTCATGGGTGCGGCGAAGGCCTGTCGGTCCTGCTCGGCGCGGAACAGCGGGCCGGCCTCCAGCAGCCGGGACTGCAGCTGGGTGTGCCGGCGGATGCAGTCCTTCACGATGTCGACGAGCTCGGCGGCCCGCCGCTTGTTCTCCGCGTCCTCGATCTCGTCGCGTGCCTTGCGGATGTTGGTGAGGATCGCGTTCTCGTGGCGGTAGCGGTCGGCTACGTGGTCGAGGGCCTCGGCGATCATGTCGGGGACGGCGTTGAGCCAGTCCACCGCGCGCACGTTGCGCCGGGTGGCCTCCAGGGCGCGGCGCAGCGTCTCCGAGTACTGCACGGTGCGGTAGCGGGCCTGTTCGGCGGCCAGCTGGGCGTCGGCGAGACGACCGCGCCGGATGAGTACCTCGAGCTTGACCTCGGCGGCGATCTGCGCGCTGGTGACGTCGGTGTCGAGGGCGCCGACGAGGACGTTGACCGCCTCGTCGGTCGTGCGGAGGTAGACCGCGCCGCCGTAGCCGGGGACCTCCTCGATCAGCTTGAAGTCGTAGTCGCGGCGCACATACGTGCCGTCCGGCGCGAACGTGCCGTACACGGCGCGGAAGCCGCGGTCGACGCTGCCGACGTTGATCAGGTTCTCCAGCACCCAGCGGGCCACCCGCTCGTGCTCGGCTACGGGGCGCCGCGGGGCCTGCGCGGCGATGCGCGGCAGGAGGCGGGCCACTATCTGGTCGTGGTCGGCGCCGGTGTCGAAGTCCATGTTGAGTGTGACGAGGTCGATGGCGGCGAGGGCGATCTCCGCCATGCCGTAGACCGAGTACTCACCGGCGAGGTTGGCCTTGCGGGCGTCGAGGTCGTGGATCGGCGCGGTGCAGGCGAGCGCGCGCAGCCGCCGCGCCAGCCCCTCGTCGGCCGCCGGGCCCGGGGCGGGACGCGGTGCCACGCTGAGCTGGGGCGGAACACGGTCCGTCGACGCAGGCGAAGTCACGGTGCACAGACTAGGTCCTCGGTCTGACATCGACCCAAACGACGCGGATCGCCTCCGGCCGCCGGGCGGGCGACCACCGGCCGTGTTTCGCCCGCGGGCCGGCGGGGGCCTGTCGCGCCCGGGCGGCGCAGCCGCGCGTCGATATCGACACGGCCGCACATCGATACGGCCCCGCGCGCCTAGACGGCGTGGTCCTCCCCCACCCGCCGCCGGTACACCTCGACCACCCTTGACGAAGAGTCGTCGAGGTAGACCGTGAGCAGACGCTCGGCCTCCGCCTTGTCGCCCGCCTCCAGGGCCTGGAGGATCTGGCGGTTGCGCTGGAGGTACGGCTCGTGCAGGCGGCGCGGCTCGTCGACGAGATGGAAGGCGAGGCGCAGCTCGGCGAAGACGCTGCGCATCAGTTCGTCGGTGCGCACGCTTCCGGCCAGGGCCACCAGTTCGCGGTGGAAGTGGAAGTTGGCGGTACCCAGTCCTTTCCAGTCACTCTCCACGGACGCGAGCTGTCCCTCGGTGACGCTCGCCCGGAGGCCGTCGAGCGGGTACGGCGGCTCCCCCAGACCGCGCACCACGGCGCACTCGACGAGCCTGCGGGTGCGGTAGATGTCCTCGACGTCCTCGACGGTCAGGACCCGGACGAACACGCCCCGGTTCAGCTCGTGGACGAGCAGGCGCTCATGGGTGAGCAGCCGGAACGCCTCGCGCAGCGTGTTGCGGGAGACGCCGAGCGCCCCGCCGATGCTGTCCTCCGACAGGCGCGTCCCGGGCGGGAAATAGCCCTCGGCGATGCGGCTCCTGAGGATGTCCGAAACGCGTTCGGCCGTGCTCGTGCGGCCCAGGAGGGCGCGATCGTCGGCCAGTCCCGCCAGCTGCTCTGCCATGCCCGGAATTCAACCGCAGACACGAGAACGAAACAACATGGGTATTGAAGGATCGTTCAACGATCCTCTACCTTCCTTTCATGGCGACGCCGTCCCCGCCGCGGCGACCGCCTCCGCACGGCACAGCTCACTCCCCGCACCCTCCCTCCTCCCTCAGCGAGGTGCCTCATGAGCACGCCCCCTCCACCCCGGACCCCGGCCACCGACACCCGCCCCGCCGACGCCGCTCCCGCTCCCGGCACCACTCCCGACGATGGCGCTCTGGCCTGGCTGCGGGCTCTCGGTCCGCGCGGCCGCCGCGCCTTCGCCGGCGCGTTCGGTGGCTATGCCCTCGACTCCTACGACTACTTCACGCTGCCGCTGAGCATGGTCGCGCTGGCGTCGTACTTCGGCCTGGACAGCGGCCAGACCGGCCTGTTCACCACCGTCACCCTGGTCGCCTCGGCGATCGGCGGCGCCGTCGCGGGGGTGCTGGCCGACCGGATCGGCCGGGTCAGGGCCCTGATGATCACGGTGATCACGTACGCGGTCTTCACCGTGGCCTGCGGCTTCGCGCCCAGCTACGAGACGCTGCTGGTCTTCCGGTCCCTCCAGGGCCTCGGTTTCGGCGGCGAGTGGGCCGTCGGCGCGATCCTGGTCGCCGAGTACGCGAGCCCGAAGCACCGGGGCCGCACGCTCGGCGCGATCCAGAGCTCGTGGGCCGTCGGCTGGGGCCTGGCGGCAGTGGCGTACACGCTGGTCTTCTCGTTCTTCGGCGACGACGTCGCCTGGCGCGTGATGTTCTGGACGGGCGCCCTGCCCGCGCTGCTCGTGGTGTGGATGCGGCGCCGGGTGCAGGACGCGCCGGAGGCCACCGCCGCCCGCGAACAGAACCCGGAGAAGGGCTCGTTCCCGGCGATCTTCAAAGGACCGCTGCTGCGGACCACGCTCTTCGCGGGCCTGCTCTCCACCGGTGTGCAGGGCGGCTACTACACCCTGGCGACCTGGGTACCGACCTATCTGAAGTCGGAGCGCGGTCTGTCGGTGGTCGGCACCGGCGGCTACCTGACCTTCCTGATCTCGGGCGCCTTCCTCGGCTACCTCACCGGGGGCTACCTCACCGACCGGCTGGGCCGACGCCGCAACATCTGGCTGTTCGCCCTGCTGTCCGCGGTGTGCATCCTGGCGTACGCGAACATCCCGAGCGGCGCGGACACCGTGCTCCTGGTGCTCGGCTTCCCGCTCGGGTTCTGCATGTCGGCGATCTTCAGCGGCTTCGGCTCCTACCTGAGCGAGCTGTACCCGACGGCCCTGCGCGGCACGGGACAGGGCTTCACCTACAACACCGGCCGCGCCGTGGGCGCCGTCTTCCCCACCACGGTCGGCTTCCTCGCCGACAGCTGGGGCGTGGGCGGCGCCCTGGTGTTCGGCGCGATCGGCTACGCCGTCGCCGCCCTGGCGCTGCTGGGACTGCCGGAGACCCGCGGGAAGGAACTGGAGTGAACCGTCCGATCCTCACGCAGGACAGCCGTCGTCCGATCCTCACGCCGGACAGCCGTCCGCCCCTCGTCGACGACCGCCCAGTCGCCGTCCTCGACGAGCACGCGCACGCGTGGAGCCCCGCCACCGCCCGGGCCCGGTTCCGGGCGGGCCTGGCGGGCCCCACGGCCGGGGTCGCGGGCGGCCACACCCAGGTCAACCTGATCTCGGTGCCCGCCGACTGGGCGTACGACATGCTCCTGTTCTGCCAGCGCAACCCGAAGCCCTGTCCCGTCCTCGACGTCACGGACGCCGGCTCCTGGACGACCGTCCTCGCCGAGGGCGCCGACCTGCGCACCGATCTGCCGCGCTACCGGGTCTGGGCGGACGGGGAACTGGTGGACGAGCCGACGGACGTGCGCGCCTACTGGCGGGACGACCTGGTGTCGTTCCTGATCGGCTGCAGCTTCACCTTCGAGTGGGCGCTGTCCGGGGCGGGCGTCCCGATCCGGCACGTCGAGCAGGGGCGCAACGTCCCGATGTACGTGACGAGCCGCCGGTGCCGGCCCGCGGGGCGGCTGCACGGCTCCATGGTGGTGTCCATGCGTCCGGTGCCGCCGCAGCACCTCGCGGCGGCCATCCGGGAGAGCAGCCTGCTCCCGGCGGTGCACGGCGGGCCCGTACACTGCGGCGATCCGTCGGGACTGGGCATCGACGACCTCGGCCGGCCCGACTTCGGCGACCCGGTGGAAGCCGCGCCGGACGACATCCCGGTGTTCTGGGCCTGCGGCGTGACCCCGCAGGCCGCGGTGATGGCCTCGCGCCCGCCGTTCGCGCTCACCCACGCCCCGGGACAGATGTTCCTCACCGACGCCCGCGACGAGCAGTACCGCGTGGCTTGAGAACGAGATACGAAGGAACCATGACCGCGACGACCGCGATCGATCTGAACGCCGACCTCGGCGAGGGCTTCGGCCGCTGGGAGCTGACCGACGACGAGGGGCTGCTGTCCGTCGTCAGCAGCGCCAACGTGGCCTGCGGCTTCCACGCGGGGGACGCGGTCACCATGCGCCGGGTGTGCGAGCTGGCGGCCGAGCGGGGTGTGACGATCGGCGCGCAGGTGTCCTACCGGGACCTGGCGGGGTTCGGGCGGCGCGCCATGGACGTGCCGTCCGCCGAACTGGCCGCCGAGGTGGCGTACCAGATCGGCGCCCTGGAGGTGTTCGCCCGGGCGGCGGGCGCGCGCGTGGCGTACGTGAAGCCGCACGGGGCGCTCTACAACCGGATCGTGCACGACGAGGAGCAGGCCGCCGCGGTGGTCGACGGGGTGCTCCTCGCCGGCGCCGCGCTGCCCGTGCTCGGGCTGCCCGGCTCACGCCTGCTGGAGCGGGCGCGGGCCGCGGGGCTCCCTGCCGTCCCGGAGGCCTTCGCGGACCGCGCGTACACCGAGGAGGGCACTCTCGTGCCGCGTGGGCGGGCCGGCGCCGTGGTCACCGACCCGGAAGCCGTCGTGGAGCGGTCGGTGCGCCTGGCGCGCCTCGGGGAGGTCACCTCGCACGCGGGGTCGTCCGTCGAGGTGCACGCGCGTTCGCTGTGCCTGCACGGCGACACGCCCGGCGCGGTGGAACTGGCGCGCCGGGTCCGGCGTGGGCTGGAGGAGTCGGGCGTACCGGTGGAGGCCTTCGCATGAGCGTGCGTGTCCTGCCCGTCGGCGACGACGCCCTGCTCGTGGAGCTGGCGTCGGGCGCGGAGGCCGAGGCTCTGCACGCGGAACTGCTGCGGCGCCGCGCGGCGGGCCTGCTCAGCGCCCGCGAGATCGTCCCAGCGGCCCGCACCGTCCTCCTGGACGGTCTGACCGACCCCGGCCGGCTGGCGTCCGAGCTGGCCGCGTCCGACGTACCGCCCGCTCCCCCGCGTGAGCAGGCGGCCGTCGAAATCCCGATCCGGTACGACGGCCCGGACCTGGCCGAGGTCGCCGCCCACTGGGGCGTCCCCGAGGAGGAGGTGGCCCGCATCCACGCGGGCACCGAGTTCCGGGTCGCCTTCTGCGGGTTCGCACCCGGCTTCGGCTATCTCACCGGCCTGCCTCCGCGCTACGACGTGCCGCGCCGGGCCACCCCGCGCACCGCCGTGCCGGCCGGTTCGGTGGGGCTGGCGGGGCCGTACACCGGTGTGTACCCCCGTTCCTCGCCGGGCGGCTGGCAACTGATCGGCAGCACCGACGCGGTGCTCTGGGACCACGCGCGCGTGCCGGCCGCGCTGCTGTCGCCGGGCACGCGCGTGCGCTTCGTCCCGGTGGAACCGGCAGGACCGGTGGAACCGGTCGGACCTGTGGAACCGGTCGGACCTGTGGGACCGGTCGGACCTGTGGGACCGGTCGGACCTGTGGGACCGGTCGGACCTGTGGGACCGGTGGGACCGGAGGGCGGCTCGTGAGCGACCGCGCAGTCTCCGTCGTCCGCGCCGGGGCGCTCACCACGGTGCAGGACCGGGGCCGCCCGGGACACGCGCACCTCGGCGTGCCCCGTTCCGGCGCTCTCGACGCGCCCGCGGCGGCCCTCGTCAACCGGCTGGTGGGCAACTCACCCGACGCGGCCGTCCTGGAGACGACGCTGGGCGGCTGTGCCCTCCGGCCGCGTTCCGACGTGACCGTCGCGGTCGGCGGCGCGCCCTGCCGGATCACGGTGGACGGCCGGCCGTTCGCCTGGGGAGCGCCCGTGCGGGTACGCGCCGGGACCCTGCTGGACATCGGACCGGCGGTCTCCGGGGTACGCACGTACGTGGCCCTGGCCGGCGGCATCATCGTCGAGCCGGTCCTCGGCAGCCGGTCCACGGACCTGCTCTCGGGTCTCGGCCCCGCCCCGCTCACGGACGGCACCGTCCTGCCGCTGGGGCGCGAACGCGTCCCGGACGCGCGCGTGGACGTCGCCCCGCAGCCGGCGCCCCCGGCCGAACTCGTCCTCCGGGTGACGCTCGGTCCACGGGACGACTGGTTCACACCGGACGCGCTCCGCACCTTCACCTCGGGGACGTTCCTCGTGTCCTCCGCGAGCAATCGCATCGGGCTGCGCACCGAGGGACCCGCCCTGGAGCGGGCGCGGAGCGGTGAACTGGCGAGCGAGGGCATGGTCCTGGGCGCCGTACAGGTTCCGCCCGCCGGCCGGCCGGTGGTCTTCCTGGCCGATCACCCGACCACCGGGGGCTACCCGGTGATCGGGGTCGTCCGCGCGGGCGATCTCGCGGCGGCGGCCCAGGCGGTGCCCGGCACGCCGGTCCGCTTCGTGGCCGTACGGCGAAGGTGACGCGGAAGGTGACGCCGACGGCTTCGGCCGCTCCGGGCTTCAGGCGGCGTCCGGCTGCCGTTCCGCCACGGAGAGCGCGGCGAGGGCCGCGGACACCGCCGCGGAGGCCCGCAGATCGAGGCGGGCGCTAGTCCCCCGCGCGCGGTGCCGCAGCTCGTCGGCGGCCAGCGTGAGCAGTTGCGGGAGCAGGTCGGTGCAGCGCCGGGCCACCCAGCCGGTGCCCGCGGTCGCCAGCCACCACAGGCTCGCCGAGGTCGTCGGCGCCGGGAAATCGGGCTCGGGCGAGGGCGCGGCGCCGGTCGCGATGCCCGCCTCGGCCAGCACCGCGTGGAAACGCACGGCCAGTTGCCGGTGCCCGCGCTCCCCGGGGTGGAGCCGGTCCGCGCTCCACATGGCCCGGTCCGTCAGCCAGGCGCCCTCCGCCGCGTGCAGATGGAGGGCGCCGTAACGCTCGGAGAGCGCGTGGACGACGGCGTTGACCGCGCGCTGCCGCCGGGCCAGCGGCCGGGCGAGGGCCCCGGGCAGCCCGAGGGTGCCGCCGGGATCGGGCAGGCACGCGGTGAGCAGGACCGCGCCCTGCTCGGCGAAGGCGCCGTAGACCGTGTCGAGCCGGGCGGCCACGGCGTGGATGTCGAAGGTGCAGCGCAGCGTGTCGTTCACGCCGACGATCACCGAGACGAGGTCGGGCCGCAGTGCCGCCCCGGCCGGGAGCTGCCGCTCCAGCACGTCCCGCGTTTGCGCGCCGCTTACCGCGAGGTTGACGAACTCGACGGACTGCCCAGGCGCCACGGACTCCCCGGTCCCCACCCACGCCTCGGTCCCCACAGACTCCCCGGTCCCCACCCACGCCTCGGTCCCCACAGACTCCCCGGTCCCCACCCACGCCTCGGTCCCCACGGGCCCTTCGAGCTCCGTGATCCCCGAGAACGCCCCGACTCCCGCAAGCCCCTCGGTCCCCGGGAGCACCTCGCCCTCGGTGGCCCCCGCAAGAGCCTCGGCCCCAGCCTCGACCCCCGCGAACCCGTCGGTTCCCGCAAGCCTCACGGTTCCTGGGAGCCCCGCAGTCCCCGCCGGCCCCTCGATGCGTGCGAGCGCCTTTGTTCCCGCCAGCGCCTTGGTTCCCGCTGGCCCGTCGGCCCCCACAAGCCCCTCGGCTCCCGCGAGCCGCTCCTCCTCCATGGCCCCCGCGAGCCCCTCGATCCCGGCCGGACGCACGGCACCCCGCGCGACACCCAGCCCGGATCCCTCGCTCTCGCCGACCAGGCCCTGGGCGAGCAGTGCGGCCCAGCCGCGCCATCCCTCGCCCACGGGGTCCCCCACACCCTCGGTGAGCGAGTCCCCGAGGGCGACGAAGCGGATGCGTCTCATGCGAGGCCTCCGGGCGCGAAAGGAGGCACGGGTGCGGTCACCGGTGCCGGGACCGACGCCGTCGCGTCGTGCGCCTTGAGGAAGGCGTCGACCGCAGTACGCCAGCCGAAGCACTCCGCACGCGCGCGTGCGGCCTCCCGGCGGGCCGCGAGGGGGCGCCGCAGGAGGTTCTGCACGGCGTCCGCGAACGCCTCCCCCCGGTCGGCCGCCGTGGCCCCCGCGGCGCCGATCACCTCGGGGAGCGCCGAGGAGGCGCTCGCGACGACGGGGGTCCCGCACGCCATGGCCTCCAGCGCGGCGAGCCCGAACGTCTCCGCGGGTCCCGGGGCCAGACACACGTCGGCCGAGGCCTGCAGGGCCCCGAGCGCGCCACGGTCGGAGACATGGCCCAGGAACGTCACGGGCAGCCCGCGCTCGCGGGCCCGCTGCTCCAGCCGCGGCCGCAGCGGTCCGTCGCCCGCGACGACGAGCACCGCCCGCGCACCGCGCCGCAGCAAGGCCTCCAGGGCGTCCAGCGCCGTGCCGGGCCGCTTCTCCACGGACAGGCGGGTGCACATCACCACCAAGGTCTGGTCCTCGCGCGCGTGACGGGCCCGCAGCCCGGCGTCGTACAGGGAGGGGTGCCGTTCGACGAGGTCGACGCCCAGCGGCGCCCGCACGACGTTGCGCGCCCCGATCCGCACGAACTCCCGCTCGGCAAACTCGGTGGTGCACACCACGCGCGCGTACGTGTGCGCCGTACGGAGGTTGAGCGCGTCGGCGGCGCGCCGGGCCGCGCCTTCCGGCACCCGCCAGGTGCGCAGGACGCCGTCGGCGGTCTCGTGGGAGACCATCACGGCGGGAACCCGGGCCCGCCGCGCCCACTTGCCGGTCCAGCGCAACGTCGTACGGTCGGAGACCTCCAGGCGGTCGGGGGCGAGTTCCTCCAGCAGGCGGGCGACCCGCCGTCGGTCGGTGAGGACGCGGTAGCCGCCGGTGCCGGGCAGCAGCGGCCCCGGCAGGGTGATCACCCGCCCCTGCTCGGTCCGGCGGTCGCTCTCCCGCTCGCCGGGCACGATCAGGACCGGCTCGTGGCCGGCCGCGCGATAGCCCTTGCCGAGTTCGCGCAGGGCCGTGCGCAGGCCGCCCGAGGCGGGGGCCACGAAGTTGGCGAGCCGCACGATCCGCAGCGGCCCGGCGCCCGCGGCCGTGGAGGCGGGGCGGACGGGGCCGATTTCGCCGTCGCTGCCGCTCACGCCGTTCATGCCGTTCGAGCCGCTCACGCCGCCACCGCCGGTCGGCGCGCGGCGAGCACGTCCTCGTAGTGACCGATGAGCCGGTCGCCGACGGCGGCCCAGGTGCGCCCCTCGACCGCGGCCCGGCCGGCGGCGCCGTAGGCGGCCCGTCGCGCGGGGTCGGCCACCAGCGCAGCCACCGCGTCCTGCACGACGGCGGCATCCCGGGGCGGGACGAGCAGGCCGGTACGCCCGTGGGCGACCAGGTCCAGCGGACCGCCCGCGGCGGGGGCGACCACCGGCACACCGCTGGCCATGGCCTCCTGCACGGTCTGGCAGAAGGTCTCGAAGGGGCCGGTGTGCACGAACACGTCCAGCGAGGCGAAGATCCGCGCGAGTTCGTCGCCGGTGCGGTTGCCGAGGAAGACCGCGCCCGGCAGGGCCTCCTCCAGGCCGGGCCTGCTGGGCCCGTCGCCCACCACCACGATCCGGACGCCCGGCAGCCCGCGGACGCCGGACAGCAGCTCGACGTGCTTCTCGGGGGCGAGCCGTCCGACGTAGCCGACGATCAGCTCGCCGTTCGGGGCCAGTGCGCGGCGCAGTGCCTCGTCGCGGCGGTCGGGGCGGAAGCGCCGGGTGTCCACGCCCCGCGGCCACAGCTTCACCCGGGGCACCCCGTGCGTGTCCAGGTCGTGCAGGGCCGCGCTGGAGGGGGCGAGGGTGAGGTCGGCGGCGGCGTGGACGGACCGTATCCGGCGCCAGGCGGCTGCCTCGCCGGCGCCCATGTAGGTGCGGGCGTAGCCGCCCAGGTCGGTCTGGTAGACGGCGACGGCGGGGATGCCGAGCCGGGCGGCGGCCGCCATGCCCCGGACGCCGAGGATGAACGGGCTGGCCAGGTGGACCATGTCGGCCCGGTGCTCGGCGACGGCGGCGGCGACGCGTCGGCTGGGGAGGGCGACGCGGACCTGGGGGTAGCCGGGGAGCGGAAGGGAGGGGACCCGGACGACGGGGCAGGGCGCTCCGGCGTCCGGCCCGGTCCCGGCGGCGGTGGCCGGGGCGACGACGACGGGGGTGTGACCGCGATCGACGAGGTGCCGGGCGGTCTGGAAGGCGCAATGGGCCACGCCGTTCACGTCGGGGGGAAAGGATTCGGTCACGATGACGACACGCATACCCGTGTTGTCGCCGCCCCGGACGTGGACGCGTCAAAGTGGATCTTTCCGGACGACAAACGTCCCGTGAGCGTTGCGCTGCGCACCCGGTACGTGCCCGCCGCGTACCGCGCAGGTCAGACGGCGTCCATGCCGGTCCGCCCGGCGGGCCATCGGTTGTTCATGTGCCGGGCCGGCCGCCGCCAGGCTCCCCTCGGGCGGCGGCCTGTCCCGACCTTCACATCGCGGACGCGGCGTCCGGTCCGATCCGGCTCCGCACGGCCGTCTGGACCTCCGCCTCCTCGGCCGGATCGGCGGCGAGCCGGCGCAGGCGTTCCACGACCCGGGTGTCACCGGTCTCGGCGTGCCGGGCGGCGATCTCGCGGGTGCCCTCCTCGCAGTCCCAGAGGCACTCGACGGCGAAGCCGGTGGCGTAGGAGGGGTCGGTGGCGGCGAGTGCGCGGGCGCAGCGCCCGCGCAGATGGGACGAGGCCGTCTCGCGGTAGATATGGCGCAGTACGGGTGCCGCGCAGACGATGCCGAGCCGTCCGGCGCCGTCGACGAGGGTCCACAGGCTCGGCGCGTCGCAGCCCTCGCCGCGTACGGCCTCGCGCAGCGCGCCGAGGACCAGGTCGCTGTCCTGGGTGCCGCCCCGGCAGGCGAGCATGCGGCCGGCCGCGGCGCCCAGGGGGTCGGGCCGGTGGGCCCAGCCACGGGCCCGGTCCACGGCGGCGACGCTGCGCATGCGCTCGAAGGCGTCGACCGCGGCCTCGACGACGGGCGTCGAGCCGGTGGCCACGGCCTGTTCGATGAGGAGGAGGGCGTCGGGGTCGTTGAAGTCGGCGAGGTAGCGCAGGGCGGTGCAGCGGGCTCCCTCGGAGCCGTCCTTGGCCGCCTGCACGATCTCGGCGCGGTCCTCGGGCCCGGCCACGGCGGACAGGCAGCGTGCGGCGGGGACGTGGAGCGCGGCTCCGCGTTCGACGCCCTGCTGGGCCCATTCGAAGACGGCCTGGACGCTCCAGCCGGGGCGGGGCCCGCTCGGACTGAGCTGCCGTTGCCAGCGGTCGAAACAGCCGGCCTCCTGAGCGGCACGCACGCGCGTGGAGACGTACTCGCGGGGATCCTCGGCCCACAGCCGCCAGGGCCGGGGTTCGAAGGCGTCCCGTACGGCGGCGGCGAGCTCGGCCTCGCCCTCGGTATCGGTGGCGAACCGTGCCAGCACGGGTTCCGCGAGGGCCCGCAGGCCGGCGTCGTCGTCCCGCAGGGCGAGTTCGTCCAGGGCCCAGGCCCAGTTGGCTCCTGAGGCCGCGTAGCGGCGCAGCAGGGCCAGGGCCTCCCGCCTGCCATAGGAGGCGAGGTGGCCGAGGACGGCCAGGGCCAGGCCCGTGCGTGATTCCTCGGTGTCGAAGGAGTCCTCGACGTCGAAGAGGTGGGCCTCGATCTCGTCCAGCTCGCCGTGCAGATCGAGGTAGAGACGGGCGTAGTAGAGGGAGCGGTTCTCCACCTGCCAGTCGTGGCGGGGGTCCCGCAGCACACAGTGGTTCAGCGCCGCGAGCGCCTCGGCTCGCGGAGCGGTGAGCGCGTGCAACGTGCCGTCGCCGCGCCCCCTCTGGAGCAGGCCGAGCAGCGTACCGCTGGGCGCTATGACCGGATCGAACATGGGAAACAGCCTCACATCAAGCGTCGACGCAACCGGGGACGTGCATTACCTGGCCGCGTGACAACACGTCGGGGCGCCCGCCGTTTCCTGCTTGCTGTAGACCATTTTCCTCTGCCTCTCGTCGGTGGCCCATGCGGACCGCGTCACGGCCCGCGCGGTGCGGCAACACCTGCCCAGCCATCGCGTCCGTGAATCACGACGTCATGATGACCCGGCTGTTCTACCTGCCGCGACCGAAATTTCCGGCGGCCTTGTACCGCCTCCCCCGTGGTCGTCGATTTACCTGGTCAGGAACTCTCGTTGACCTGCTCGCAACCGTCGGCTCAGTGCACGCCGAACAGCTCGAGCAGCTCCGCCCTGCCGAACATGCGAGCGGTGTCGACGGCCGACGGGGTCCCCTGGGAGGGGTCGGCGCCGGCCTCCAGCAGGACCTTGATGACGTCCGTCTCGCCCTTGAAGGCCGCCCCGGCGAGCGGGGTCTGACCTCGGTCGTTGATCCGGTCGGCCTCGGCGCCGCGGGCCAGCAGGGCCCGGACCGCGTCGGCGTGGCCGTGATACGCGGCGAGCATCACCAGGGAGTCGCCGCGGTCATTGGTGAGGTTGGCCGGAACGCCCGCGTCGACATACGCCACGAGCTCCTCGGTCCGACCCCCGCGGGCCAGATCGAAGATCTTGGTCGCCAGCTCCACGACCTCGGGGTCGGGGCCTTCGCTCATCGGCCGGTCCGCCTCTCCACTCAACCGTTCAGGTGAATCGCCAGCGTACTGGCTCGTCGGAAACATGGCCGGTCCCGTCGTCGGCAAAGATCACGGGCAGACCCGTTCGACGCAACTCTCCTGCTCAGGCAGCCCACCAGGCCTTCCGCCAGCTGGGGGAAAACAGCCGTTTTTCACCTAGTTGCACCTTTTGTAGTATGGATACATCCTGTGATCCTGGAAGTACTCATGGTGACTGTCCCCCGCGAACCAGGAGAACCCAAATGATCCTGTCCATGTCAGGCGTAGTCCTGCTCGGCATCATCGTCTTCCTCTTCTTCCGCAAGGACGGGCTCAAGGCGTCGCACGCCGTGGTCTCGGCCCTGTTCGGGTTCTACATGGCCAGCACGGCCATCGCCCCGAGCATCAAGGCAGGCGGCGAGAGCCTGGCGAGCCTCCTCGGCGGCATCAAGTTCTGACGCCGCACGTCCCGTCCGTACGCACCTCACAGGAGACAGCAGTGGCCCGGCGCCCCCTTCCCAGCATCCTGAGCACAGGCAGCGCGCAGATCGCCCGGAGCCGGGAGCTGGCCCGGACGGCGGCCGACAGCGCCACCGATGTTCTCCATCCGCTGATCACGATCACCCGCGGACTGCGCCGGCTGGCCTCGGCCGGGCGGCGCAGGTGGGCCGAGACCCCCAGGGACAAGCGCGGGCCGCTGCTGTTCCTGGTGGCCTCGCTGATCCTGGTCGTGGTGCTGGTGCCGTACGGCCCGCTGCTCGCCGTCATCACCCTGATGGCGGCAGCGGCCTGGCAGGGCAGGGACCGCACCCCACCGGCTCCCGAAGGCCCCGACGAGTCGCAGATCCAGCGGCTCCAGGTGCTGTACGAGGCCCTGGTCCCGCACTTCTCGACGGCCGACGACCCCGCTCCCCTCTACGCCCACGGCGGCGACTGGGAGACCGTCTTCCCGACGCAGGAGTTCGACGACTCGGGCCGCGTGACCCTCCTCGTGATCCGCTACCCCGCGTTCTTCCCGGACGGCGAGGCCGCCTCACGCGCACGGATCGAGCAGCTGCTCGCCGCGAAGTCCGGCCGTGGCCGCGAATACCTCTTCGTCTGGGACGAGGAGGGCAACGAACTCACCCTCAGTGTCCTCGCCCCGCTCCCCACCGACTTCGCCGCCCAGCGCTTCGTCACCGCGCCCGGCGAGACGGTGCTGGGCTTCACCGACCCCTCCCGGGTCCAGCGCACGCTCCCCCTCGCCCACGGTGAGGACCGGCGCGACGTACCGCCGGTCGTCTGGCGCACCGGCCTCCGCTCCACCGAGCCGCACCTGCTGGCGGTCGGCCAGCCCGGCAGCGGCACCTCCACCCTGCTGCGCTCCATCGCCCTCCAGGCACTCCAGCACGGCGACGTCCTGGTGATCGAGGGCGGCAGCACCGGCGAGTACGCCTGCCTCACCGGCCGGGACGGCGTCCTGGGCGTCGAGGTCGGACTGGCCGGGGCGCTGGCCGCCCTGGAGTGGGCGGTGCACGAGGCGGAGCGCCGGCTCATCGCCGCCAACCGCGCCCGGCAGGCGGGCGACCCGCCGCCGGAGGACACCAAGCACCCCCTGTGGATCCTTCTGGACCGCCCCACCGCCTTCACCCACCTGGCCGACACGGACGGCCACAAGGACCCGCAGTCCCTCCTCCAGGTCCCCCTGCGACACGGCCGCGCGGTCGGGGTCACGGTGGTGGTGGCCGAGCAGTTCGACGCCCTGGACTCGCTGAGCGACGCCGTACGGCAGCACACCCGCGCGCGGGTCGCGCTCGGTCCGGCGTCGAGGGAGCAGCTGGAGGCGGTCCTCGGCGCGCCCCCGCACACCACGCCCGTCGACCACACACCGCCGGGACGCGGTTACGCCCGGCTCGGTTCGGGGCCGGTGCACCGGCTCCAGGTGCCGGCGACGCCGGACCCGTACGACGACGCGACAAGCGACGCGCAGCGGCAGGCGGTGCTGGACCTGCTTCCGCCGCGCTCCACCCCGGCCGACACGGAGACATTGCCCCCGGTACCGGCCGAGGTCGTGCTCACCAAAGCCGTGGAGGCGGACGCCGAGGCCACGAAGGCCACGGGCGCCGACGCCGTGGCGGCCGAAGCCGTGGGCGCGGAGCAGGTGTCCAGCGCGGGCGGGTGACCGCCCCCGCCGCGCGTTCTCCTAGGCGACGAAGGTGCGCGGCCCCTCGGCTCCGACCGTCCCCCCGCTCTCCACGATCCGGGCCGCGGCCGCCAGCCGGGCGGCCGCCTCCTCCGCCACCGCGCCTCCCACGGTGAACGGCAGCCGCACATAGCCCTCGAAGGCACCGTCCACGCCGAACCGCGGTCCGGACGGCACCCGCAGGCCCACCCGCTCCCCCGCCTCGGCTAGCCGGGACCCGGAGAGGCCCCCGGCCCGCACCCACAGCGTCAGCCCGCCCTTGGGCACCGCGAACTCCCATTCCGGAAGCTCCCGGCGCACCGCCGCGACCAGGTCGTCCCGGTTCTCCCGGGCCTGGAGGCGGCGCAGCTCGACGGCCTGCGCCCAGCCGCCGGTGCTGAACAGCCAGTTCACCGCCAGCTGCTCCAGCACCGGCGTACCCAGGTCGGCGTAGGCGCGCGCCGCGACGAGGCTGCGGATGACGTCCGGGGCCGCCCGCACCCAGCCGATGCGCATCCCGGCCCAGAAGGCCTTGCTCGCCGACCCCACCGTGATCACCGTCGACCCCGCGGGGTCGAAGCCGCACACGGGCCTGGGCATCTCGACATCGTCGTCGAGCCACAGTTCGCTCATCGTCTCGTCGGCGACCAGCACGGTCCCGGCGGAGCGGGCCGCCTCCACGAGCCGGCGCCGCTGGTCCTCGTCGGCGAGCGCGCCGGTCGGGTTGTGGAAGTCGGCGACGACATAAGCGATCCTCGGCGCGGCCTCGCGCAGCACCTGGCGCCAGCGGTCCATGTCCCACCCGGCGAGCCCCTCGGCCATCGCGACGGGCACCAGGCGCGCACCCGCCTCACGCATCAGCTGGAGGATGTTGGCGTAGGAGGGCGACTCGACGGCGATGCGCTCGCCGCGCCCGCCGAACAGATGGCAGATGGCGTCGATGGCGCCCATCGCGCCGGTGGTGACCATGATCTGCTCGGGCATCGTCGGGATCCCGCGCGCGGTGTACCGCTCGGCGATCATCGACCGCAGCGCGGGCAGGCCCGCCGGATAGTCACCGTGCGTGTGGGCGTACGGGGGCAGCTCCTCCAGCGCGCCCCGCACCGCCCGGGTGAGCCAGGGCTCGGGCGCGGGCAGCGCCGCGCAGCCCAGGTCGATGATCGAGCCGAGCGCCTCGGGCGGCAGGGGCTCCAGGCCGCGCGCCGGAACCGGGTTGCCGGCCGGGACCGCGGTCCAGCTGCCCGCGCCGCGCCGGGACTCCAGGAATCCCTCGGCGCGCAGCGCCTCGTAGGCGGCGGCGACGGTCGTCCGGCTCACGGACAGGGAGAGCGCCAGTTCGCGCTCCGCGGGCAGGCGCGCGGCGACGGGGACGCGGCCCTCCAGCACCAGCAGCCGGATGCCGTCCGCGAGCGCCCGGTAGGCCGGCGGCCGACGCGAACCGGGGCCGGCCGGACGGTCCTGCTGGGACTTGAGCAGCCGCGCGAGCTGCGCGGCCCCCACCGCCGAGGTCCACTGCGCCATGATTACCAGTCCACCTTCCCCGAATTGGCCATGGATGCCCTGTGCTTCCAAGCCACAGAGTGTCACGGGTCAGGCCACTACGACCACCAGGGGGACCCCTTGTCCGAGCCGCCCGAGCCGCCACCGCAGGAAACAGCCCCGCGGGACGGGCACGGCCACCTCGCCCGCCGGCTGATCCAGCTGTACGCCGGTCTCGCGCTCTACGGCGCCAGCTCCGCGCTCCTCGTGCGGGCGGGCCTCGGCCTCGAACCCTGGAACGTGCTGCACCAGGGTCTGTCCGAGCTCACCGGCCTGACCATCGGCGTCGTGTCCATCGTCGTCGGCGCGGCGGTACTGCTGCTGTGGATCCCGCTGCGCCAGCGCCCGGGCCTCGGCACGGTCTCCAACGTCTTCGTCGTCGGCCTCGCGATGGACGGCACGCTCGCGTACGTCCCCGAAGCGCACGGGCTCGCCGTCCAGGTGCCGCTGCTGCTGGCGGGGATCGTCCTGAACGGGGTGGCCACCGGCCTCTACATCGCCGCCAGCTTCGGCCCCGGCCCGCGCGACGGGCTGATGACGGGGCTGCACCGGCGTACCGGGCGTTCGATCCGGCTGATGCGCACGGCCGTGGAGGTGGCGGTCGTGGTAACCGGGTTCGCCCTCGGCGGCACCATCGGCGTCGGCACCGTGCTCTACGCGGTGACGATCGGTCCGCTCGCCCAGCTCTTCCTGCGGACGTTCGCCGTTCCCGCTGCACCGCGCGGCAGCACGGTCGTTGCCACCGGGACACCACAGGGAGCCATACTGCGTCCGTGACCAGCCTCATGACCCACCCGTATCTCGACCATCCGGGGCCCATCCCGTTCGCCCACCGCGGCGGGGCCGCGGACGGTCTGGAGAACACCACCGCGCAGTTCCGCCGCGCGGTCGAGGCGGGTTACCGCTATGTCGAGACCGATGTGCACGCCACACGGGACGGCAGGCTCGTCGCCTTCCACGACGCGACGCTGGACCGGATGACCGACGGCGCGGGCCGCATAGCGGACCTCCCCTGGTCGGACGTCCGGCACGCGCGCGTGGCGGGCAGGGAGCCGGTGCCGCTCTTCGAGGAACTCCTGGAGACCTTCCCCGAGGTGCGGTGGAACGTCGATCTCAAGGCGGAGCCCGCGCTGCACCCGCTGCTCAACCTGATCGCACGCACGGGCGCTTGGGACCGGGTCTGCGTCGGCTCGTTCTCGGAGGCGCGCGTGGTGCGGGCCCAGCGGCTGGCCGGGCCGCGCCTGGCGACCTCGTACGGCACCCGGGGCGTGCTCAACCTGCGGCTGCGGTCCTGGGGCCTGCCCGCGGCGCTGCGTCGCTCGGCGGTCGCCGCGCAGGTGCCCGAGAGCCAGTCGGGCATCCAGGTCGTGGACCGGCGCTTCCTGCGGACCGCCCACGCGCGCGGGCTGCAGGTGCACGTGTGGACGATCAACGATCCGGATCGGATGCACCGGCTCCTGGACCTCGGGGTCGATGGCATCATGACCGATCACATCGACACGTTGCGCGAGGTCATGGAAGACCGCGGCGTCTGGGTCTGACCTCGGGCCCGTCGCCCGCGCGCGACTGCGGCAGCGGGAAGCGAGGGCACGGGTGGACATCGACACCGTGCGGACGACGGCGTCCGACGAGGCCGCCCAACGGCGGCGCGAGCAGCGCGGCTGGTACTTCTACGACTGGGCGTGCTCCGTCTACTCGACGAGCGTGCTCACCGTGTTCCTCGGCCCATACCTGACATCGGTCGCCAAGCGGGCGGCGGACGCCGACGGGTACGTACATCCGCTGGGCATCCCGGTGCGGGCGGGTTCCTTCTTCGCCTACTCGGTGTCCCTGTCGGTGATCGTGGCCGTGCTGGTGATGCCCCTGGTGGGGGCGGCCGCCGACCGCAGCGGCCGCAAGAAGCCCCTGCTGGGCGCCGCCGCGTACGTGGGCGCCGCGGCCACGACCGGCATGTTCTTCCTGGGCGGCGACCGCTATCTGCTGGGGGGCGCCCTGCTGATCGTGGCGAACGCCGCCCAGTCGGTGGCGATGATGCTCTACAACTCCTATCTCCCGCAGATTGCCCCGCCCGAGGAACGCGACGCGGTCTCCTCCCGGGGGTGGGCCTTCGGCTATGCGGCGGGCTCCCTGGTCCTGGTCGTCAACCTGGTGCTCTACCTCGCCCACGACTCCTTCGGCGTCTCGGAGTCGACGGCGGTGCGGATCTGCCTGGCCTCGGCGGGCCTGTGGTGGGGCGGCTTCACCCTGATCCCGCTGCTGCGGCTGCGCGACCGGCCGGCCGCCGGCCGGGAGACGTCCGCTCGGCCGGATCCGACGGACCGGACGGACCGGACGACCCGCACGGCTCCCGGACTGCGTCAGCTCGCGGCGACGGTCCGCGACATGCGCCGCCACCCGCTGACCCTCTCCTTCCTCCTCGCGTACCTGATCTACAACGACGGCATCCAGACCGTGATCTCCCAGGCCTCGGTCTACGGCTCCGAGGAGCTGGGCCTCGGCCAGTCCACGCTGATCGGGGCCGTCCTGCTGGTGCAGGTGCTGGCGGTGGCGGGCGCGCTGGGCATGGGCCGGCTGGCCCGGACCTACGGCGCGAAGCGCACGATCCTCGGCTCACTCGCGGCCTGGACGCTCACCCTGGGCGCCGGCTACTTCCTCCCGGCCGGGGCGCCGGTCGGTTTCTTCCTGCTGGCGGCCGCGATCGGTCTGGTCCTCGGCGGCAGCCAGGCACTGTCCCGCTCCCTCTTCTCCCATCTGGTCCCGCCCGGCAAGGAGGCCGAGTACTTCTCGGCGTACGAGATGAGCGACCGCGGGATGAGCTGGCTCGGCCCGCTGCTCTTCGGGGTCACCTACCAGCTGACCGGGAGCTACCGGGACGCGATCATCTCGCTGGTGGTCTTCTTCGTCGTGGGCTTCCTGCTGCTCGCCCGGGTGCCGGTACGGCGGGCGATCGGCGACGCGGGGAACCCGGTGCCGGAGAAGATTTAGCGCTCAAGGCGAAAGGGCGGTAGTGTACGCGTTTGGCCTGCCAGGCGTACCGTTACTGCGCGTCAAAGATGCCGAAACACTGGGTGACATCTCCTTTCAGATGTGACAAACCGGGCGCCGGTGGGTACTGCACTGGTTGACAAGACCGCGGCTACGACGGCGACGCATGACCCGGAACGGGACTCCGAACGGGAATCTTTACCGCCGACCGGACGTTGACCGGATGACGACGACAGCGACACCTGTCCTGTGGGCGACAAGCCCGGGAGGCACGATTCATGAGTGAGCGAGCTCTTCGCGGCACGCGCCTCGTGGTGACCAGCTACGAGACGGACCGCGGCATCGACCTGGCCCCGCGCCAGGCCGTGGAGTACGCATGCGAGAAGGGGCACCGGTTTGAGATGCCCTTCTCGGTCGAGGCGGAGATTCCGCCGGAGTGGGAGTGCAAGGTCTGTGGAGCCCCTGCACTCCTCGTGGACGGCGACGGCCCTGAGGAGAAGAAGGCCAAGCCCGCGCGTACGCATTGGGACATGCTGATGGAGCGGAGGACCCGCGAGGAACTCGAAGAGGTCCTCGAGGAGCGGCTCGCCGTTCTGCGGTCCGGGGCGATGAACCTTGCGGTACATCCCCGCGACAGCCGTAAAAGCGCATAGCCCCAAGGGGCTGTGACCCGCTTCACAGCGCACGACAACGACCGCGGGCGCCGTACGTGACCTACGTACGGCGCCCGCGGTCGTCGTGCTGCCCTCGGTGATCCGCGGCGAGCTGTGCCCTGGGCGGCGATCTGCGCCCTCGGCGATCTGCGGCGATGCGATGGCGTGCCACCCGCCCGGGAGCGCGTGAGGACGACCGGCTTCCCGCTGTCACGCGGCCTGAGCGGCCCGGGGGCTGCCCCCCGGGCCGCTCAGGCCGCGCGTGACTCACCGGCCGATCAGATTCCGTGGCTCACCGCTCGTCCCTGATGACCTCGCCCTGCACCACCTTGCCGTCCGGGTGGTGGATGCGGGCCTGCTGGAAGGCGTCCCCCAGGGTGCCGGGCGTGCCCGAGGCCGCCCTCAGCTTGCGCTCCCCGTAACCGCCGACCGCCTTCTGGACCGGCGGGAGCAGCAGGAGCAGGCCGATCACGTCGGAGGCCAGCCCCGGGATCATCAGGAACAGGCCGCCGAGCATCATGAGGCCGTTGCCGCCGCTGCGGTCGGAGGAGGCCGTACCGCGCTGGAGCGCCTCGTTCAGGTTTCGGAAGGCCCGGCGGCCCGCCCGCTTGATGACCACGGCGCCCAGGACGAACCCGGCGGCCAGGAGCAGGAGGAACACCAGCCCGCTCGTCGCGCCCGCGACCACGGTGAGCAGCCAGATCTCCAGCACCAGCCAGGCGGCCAGCCCCAGCGGCAGAAACGTCCGCAGGCGGGAGCGGCGGGGCTGGGCCGGGGGGCGGGCGGGTGTCTGGTAGGCGGGGGTCGGAGAGCCAGTCGTCATGCTCCCAGTGTGCCCGGCGCAGGCTCAGAGCGGCATAAGGGGACGATCAGCCGTCGCTGTGAGACGTCGCGGGCGCCTGCGGACGCTCCGGACGGTCGGCTTTGCGGCCCGTGAGCTTGCCGACCCGCTCCCCCACACCCCAGGCCGTGACCCGCCACAGGGCCTCGACGAGGATGTCCCGGCTCATCTTGGAGTCGCCGTGCTCACGCTCGACGAAGGTGATGGGGACCTCGATGACGTGGTAGCCGGCCTTGACGGCCCGGCGGGCGAGGTCCACCTGGAAGCAGTACCCCTGGGAGGCGACCTGCTCCAGGCCGAGGCCCTCCAGGGTCTCGCGCCGGAAGGCGCGGTAGCCGCCGGTGATGTCACGCAGCGGGAGGTCGAGGGCGAGGCGGGAGTAGAGGCTGCCGCCGCGGGAGATGACCTCACGGGACTTGGGCCAGTTGACCACCCGGCCGCCCGGCACCCAGCGGGAGCCCAGAACCAGATCGGCGCTCTTGAGCGCGGTGAGCAGGCGGGGCAGTTCCTCGGGCTGGTGCGAGCCGTCGGCGTCCATCTCGATCAGCACGCCGTAGCCGTTCGCCAGGCCCCAGCGGAAGCCCGCGAGGTAGGCGGCGCCGAGGCCCTCCTTGCCCTTGCGGTGCAGGACCTGGACGTGGTCGTCGCCGACGGCCAGCTCGTCGGCGAGCTTGCCGGTGCCGTCGGGGCTGTTGTCGTCGGCCACGAGGACGTGGGCCTCGGGGACGGCCTCGCGCACCCGGCCGACGATGGTCTTGATGTTCTCCGCCTCGTTGTAGGTCGGGATGATCACCAAGGCCGTGCCGAGCGGACCGAACTGCCTCCCCCGGTCCTGTGCCGCGAGGGTCCCGTCGCCGTCGTTCACTACTGCCCCTTCAAGTCCGTACGCAGAGGACCACCATAGTGGCCGCCGCCTGCGGTGACGCGACAGGACGTACGAACGGTGGTGTCGAAGCGGCGAGAGCGGGGTAACAACGTACGTTTGGGCTTGTATGTACGCACCTGACCCGCAGGGGTGAGCACGGGCGGGGTGGCACGAGCGGGATGGGCACGGGCCCGGGTGAGCACGGGCCCGCTGCGGATGGGGGCCCGGCGCTCTTCGGGCCGGCCCGGGACCCGCTGGCTGCGGGTCGACCGAAAGCCGTTGTCTACTGAGCGCCCGGGCCCCATCCGGGTCACACCTCCCCGACCGGCCGGAACGTTCCCTCGCTGCGGCGCGGGCGCTGAGCCTGGCTGCCAGTGGCGGTGCGCCGGTACGGCTCACCGTCCCTGACCCAGCGGCGCCGCGGCGAGTGCGCGGGCGTTCCCCGGGCGGGGCGTCCGGTGGTGGACTCCGCCGAACCTACCGGCCCCCAGCCATCGGCTGTCAACAGCGGCTTGACCTGCGGATCTTTCGTCAATGCCCAGGTCAGCGCGGAGAAGACACCGGTCGTATGTCGGCAGGCGGACGGGTGATCTTCACCGGGCCGACCCGGGAGATCACTCGCTCGGCCGCAGGAACACCGTCCGGCCGCCCACCACCGTACGCAGGCACACCGGGAGTGCGGTGCCGGGGGTCAGGTCCGGCAGGCCCGGGGTGCCGGAGCGGGGGTCGGTGGACCAGCGGGCGACCCGGTCGTCGGGGGCCTGGACGACCAGTTCCTCGGTGCGCCAGACCGCGTAGTCGGCGGGGGCACCCGGGACCAGGACGCCCGCGTCGTCCCGGCCGACGGCACGCCAGCCGCCGCGCGTGTGGGCCGTGAACGCGGCGCGGGCGGACACCCGGTGCTCGGGGGTGCGGTGGAAGGCGGCGGCGCGGACCGTGCCCCAGGGGTCGAGGGGGGTGACCGGGCTGTCCGAGCCGAAGGCGAGCGGGACGCCCGCGCGCAGCAGGGCCGCGAAGGGGTTCAGGGTGCGGGCCCGCTCGACGCCCAGACGCTGGGCGTACATGCCCTCCTCGCCGCCCCACAGGGCGTCGAAGGCGGGCTGGACGGAGGCGGTGAGGCCGAGTTCGGCGAAGGCGGCGATCGTCTCGGGCGTGAGCATCTCGGCGTGCTCGACGCGGTGGCGGGCGGCGCGGATCCGGGCGAGGCCGACCTTCTCCGCGGCGGCGCGCACCCCCTCGACGACGGAGGTCACGGCGGCGTCGCCGATGGCGTGGAAACCCGCCTGGAGGCCGGCCTCGGTGCAGTCCGTCACGTGCGCGGCGACCGCGGCGGCGTCCAGGTAGCCGGTGCCGGTGTGGTCGGCGTCCGTGTAGGCGGCGTGCAGACAGGCGGTGTGGGAGCCGAGGGCGCCGTCGACGAACAGGTCTCCGGCGGCGCCGAGGGCGCCCAGCCGCCGGGCCTTCTCGACGTCCTGCTCGGCCCAGTAGCCGACGACCCGGGGGCCGGGCTCCTCGGCGGCCAGCCGCAGCAGGTCCGTGAAGTCGTCCTCGGAGGAGATCTCGGGTCCCCCGCACTCGTGGACCGAGCCGATACCGAGGGAGGCGGCGTGCGCGAGGGCGGCCCGCTGGGCCTCGGCGCGCTGGGCGGGCGTCACGGCTGCGAACGCGGCGGCGCGGACGGCGTGGTGGGCGTCGCGGGTGAGGGGCGCGCCGTCCGCGAAGCCGGGCGCGGTGCGGGCCCCGCGCGCCAGTTCCAGCAGGGCGGTGGTGACCACGGCGGAGTGGACGTCGATCCGGCTGAGGTAGAGCGGTCGGCCGCCGGTCGCCTCGTCCAGTTCCTCCCGCCGGGGCGGGCGGCCCTCCGGCCAGCGGGAGGCGTCCCAACCGTGCCCGAGCAGCACCTTGTCCCGCGGACGGGCCACCGCGAAGGCCCGCACGAGGGCGAGGGCGGCCGCCAGGGAGGGGGCGGCGGAGAGGTCGAGACCGGTGAGCGCGAGGCCGGTGGACGTGGCGTGCACATGGGCGTCGGTGAAGGCCGGGGTGACCAGGGCGCCGTCCAGGTCGACCACCTCGTCGACGCCGTCCGCGAAGGCGTCGGCGGCGCCCTCGGAGCCGACCCAGGCGACCTGGCCGCGTTCGACGACCATCGCGGTCGCGAACGGATCGGCGGGGCTGTGTACCTCTCCTCGGCGGAGCAGTACGGTCTTCGGCTCGGCGGTGCGCTCACTCATGGGGAACAGTCTCGCGCCTCACCCCGGCCGCTCGGGCACGGGGACCCCTCTGGTCCGCTCGGATCCCTCAGATGCGGGGCGGCCGGGCCTCGTACGGGGTGGAGAGCACGACCGTCGTGCGCGTCGAGACGCCGGCGAGCGCCCGGAGCCGCCCGAGCAGCTCCTCCAGCTCGTGCGGGGTGGCCACGCGCACCTTGAGGATGTAGTTCTCGTCACCGGCCACGCTGTGGCAGGCCTCGATCTCCGGTACGCCGGCCAGCCGCTCGGCGATGTCGTCGGGGGCGCTGGGGTCGAACGGTTTCACCGAGATGAAGGCGGTCAGGGGCAGCCCGATGGCCTCGGAGTCGACCACGGCCGCGTATCCGCGGATGACGCCGCGCTGTTCCAGCCGGCGCACCCGCTGGTGCACGGCCGAGGTGGACAGGCCCGTGGCCTTGCCCAGATCGGTGTAACTCATCCGCCCGTCCTTGACGAGCAGCTGCACGATTTGTCGGTCCAGCTCCTCCATGACGCAAGAACTTACCGTGCGTGCGATCTCCACGTATACCTATGCAGCCCAGGTCATAGCCGGTTCGTGATGTGGCCGGGAGCCGACGCGGCCGATGGGGGTCGTTCGGCGGCTCGACCGACCCTTGAGGCACCTGCAAGCGGCATGTGACGAATGCCACAGCACTCGCCAACTCTTCGTGATGTCCTCGTGATTACCGCCGAGACAGGGCGGGAAGTGCTTGCTGTGGTCGAGGCCGCAGTGCCTTCACGGCCCAGCCCGAGGGGGAGAATCCCATGCAGAGTCTTAAGCGCCCTGGTCGCACCGCGCCCAAGCGGCTCCAGTCCGTCGTCGAACCCGAGCCGGAGGGCGTCGAACCCGAGGCGGACTACTCCGACAGCTTCGACGGCGACGACGCCGATCACTTCGACGCGTACGACACCTTCGAGATGTACCGGGTGATCTGCCCTGACTGTGCGCAGCCCATCGCGCTGCTGGCGGACGAGGAGGTCCTGCCGGAGCACGCGCTGTGCGCCTCTCCGTGGAACCCCTTCGGGCTGACGGTCTGCGCCGGGACGGGCCGGGGCGCCTCCGAGGCCCGGCCCGCGGACGAGTCCGTGGAGCCCCAGGAGCAGGACACCGCGCTCCTGTTGACGCTCCCTCAGGGGCTGGACTGGCGCACCCAGCCCTTCTCGCACGTCGGCGGCCCGGGCTCGCGCCCGATGCGCGTTCCGGCGATGCGCCGCCTGGCCGCCTGAGCGCCGCTTCCGCGCTCGTCGCACCGGCTCGACTCCCGTAGCTGCCCCGCACCACGGCCGGCAGGTCGCCGTGGTGCGGGATCAGCGTGTCCGGAGCGTGCCCGGAGCGCGGCGGACCGGACGTCGGCCCGCCGCCCCCGTCCGCCGGCCCGGACCGAAGCCGGGCGTGGCGGCGGGCGTGGCACCGGCTCACCGCGCGCGTCCGGTGCGACCGGGGAGCCGGCATGCAGGAAGCCTGCGCGCGGGAAGCCTGCGCGGGCGAAATGCGCCTGGCGACGGAAGTCGCGTGGCGACGAACGGCAACGGGGCCATCCCGTAGGCCATGTGACGGTCCGCCAGATTCACCGGACCGACCGGACACGCGTCGCGCCGGAACCGGGGGCACTCCCCGAACTCACGCTCGACCGTGCCTGCCGGTGACCTGTCCGGCGGCTTCGCGTTGCCCTGGTATGACCCCCACCCAGTCAGTCGCGCCCGGGCGTCACCGCCAGCTCTTCGTCCCCGCGCGCCCGGAACCTGTCCGGGCAGAATCGGTTCCGCTGGCCCCTCCGCCCCCGCAGGACCCGCCCATCTACCGCGACCTCCTGCGCACCTGGGCCGACCGGGGCCGCACCCTGCCGGGGCGCCACGACCCCGAGTGGGTTCGGCTGGCGGCCCCGCAGGTGCGGCCGGGGCAGTTCAGCGGGTTTCCGGACCCAGCAGGTGACGGGCGATGACCATGCGCTGGATCTGGTTCGTGCCCTCGACGATCTGCAGGACCTTGGCCTCGCGCAGGTAGCGCTCCACGGGGAAGTCGGCGGTGTAGCCGTACCCGCCGAGGACCTGGACGGCGTCGGTGGTGACCTGCATGGCGGCGTCGGTGCAGTGGAGTTTGGCCATCGCCGCCTGCCGGCCGAACGGCCGTCCGGCGTCCCTCTGCCGCGCGGCCGCCAGGTACAGCGCCCGGCCCGCCTCGATCCGGGTCGCCATGTCGGCGAGCAGGAAGCGCAGCCCCTGGAAGTCGGCGATCGGGTGCCCGAACTGGCGTCGCTGCCTCGCCCAGCCGACGGCCTCGTCGAGGGCCGCCTGGGCGAGGCCGACCGCGCAGGCCGCGATGCCGAGCCGCCCCGAGTCCAGCGCGGCCAGGGCGATCACGAAGCCCTGGCCCTCGTCGCCGATCCGCCGGGCGTCGGGGATCCGCACCCCGTCGAGGTGCACCTGCGCGGTGGGCGACCCCTTCAGCCCCATCTTGCGCTCGGGGGCCGCGACGCTCAGTCCGGGGGCGTCGCCGGGCACCAGGAACGCGGTGATCCCCGACGCGCCCGCGCCGCCGGTCCTGGCCAGGACGGTGTAGAAGTCGGCGAGCCCGGCGTGGGTGATCCAGGCCTTCGTGCCGGTGATCACCCAGTCCCCGCCGCTCTCCCGCACGGCCCTGGTCCGCAGCGAGGCCGCGTCCGACCCGGAGGACGGCTCGGAGAGGCAGTACGCGCCGAGCTGCCCGCCGCCGAGCATGCCGGGCAGGTGCGCGGCCCGCTGCGCGTCCGTGCCGTGCGCGGCGAGGGCGTAGGAGGCCAGTGTGTGGACGCTGACGCCCAGCCCCACGGTGAGGCGGGCCGCAGCGAGCTCCTCGACGACCTGGAGGTACACCTCGTAGGGCTGGTCGCCGCCGCCGTGCGCGGAGTCGTACGGCAGACCGAGCAGCCCCGATACGGACAGCAGGGTGAACAGTTCGCGCGGGAAGATCCCGGCGTCCTCCTCCTCGGCGGCGGCCGGCACGATCTCGCGCCGGGCGATGTCACGCACCAGCGCCATGAGTTCCCGGGCCTCGGCCGTGGGCAGGGAGCGGTCCACCGGGGACGGGGCGCGGTCGGGCATGGCGGCTTCCTCCTCCCGGACTGACCAGCGGCTTCGCGCTGTGAGTATGCCCGCGGGACACCGCCGCCGCACGGGCGGACCGCCGGAGGGGCCGCGATACGGACGGTCGGCCGATTGGTCCGAACCATTGACCGAAGTGGTCTAGTCCTCCTACCGTTTCGCTCCAACGCTTCCCCGCGTTCATGCCAATCGGCGTGCGATCCCCTCTCTGTCCCTGCGAGGAGACACCCGATGCACACCCCGCTCCGCCCCCGCGCCCGGTTCCGGACGCTGCTGTCCGCCGTCTGCTGCGCCGCGCTCGGCGCCGCCCTGCTCGCCGGCGCGGGCACCGCCACCGCCGGCGAACCCCGTCCCGCCGAGGCCCGCGCGAACGGCTCCAAGGTCGTGGGCTACTTCACCGACTGGGGCATCTACGACCGCCGCTACTACGTCAAGAACATCGAGACGTCCGGCTCCGCGGACCGCCTCACCCACATCAACTACGCGTTCGGCAACGTCACCGACGGCAAGTGCGCCCTGGGTGACTCCTGGGCGGACACCGACCGGCCGTTCACCGCCGAGGAGTCCGTGGACGGCGTCGCCGACACGGCGGACCAGCCCCTCGGCGGCAACTTCAACCAGCTGCGCAAGCTCAAGAAGCTGCACCCGAGGCTCAAGGTCATCTGGTCGTTCGGCGGTTGGAGCTGGTCCGGCGGATTCGGCGAGGCGGCCAAGGACCCCGCGGCCTTCGCCAGGTCCTGCCACGACCTGGTCGAGAACTCACGGTGGGCGGACGTCTTCGACGGCATCGACATCGACTGGGAGTACCCGAACGCCTGCGGCCTGACCTGCGACACCAGCGGTCGCGAGGCCTTCCGGGACGTCATGAAGGCACTGCGCGCCACGTTCGGCAAGCGCGAACTGGTGACGGCGGCGATCACGGCGGACGCGACGAGCGGCGGCAGGATCGACGCGGCGGACTACGGGGGCGCCGCACGGTACGTCGACTGGTACAACCCGATGACGTACGACTACTTCGGCACCTGGGCGGCGACCGGCCCCACGGCACCGCATTCACCGCTGACCTCGTACCCGGGCATCCCGCAGCAGGGCTACGACACCGCGACCACGATCGCCAAGCTCAAGAGCCTGGGCATCCCGTCCCGGAAGCTGCTGCTCGGCATCGGCTTCTACGGCCGCGGCTGGACCGGCGTCACCCAGGCGAAGCCGGGCGGCACGGCCACCGGTCCCGCGGCGGGGACGTACGAGGCCGGCAACGAGGACTACAAGGTCCTCAAGGCCAAGTGCCCGGCGACCGGCACGGTCGGCGGCACCGCCTATGCCAAGTGCGGTGACGACTGGTGGAGTTACGACACCCCCGCGACCATCGGGACGAAGATGAAGTACAAGTCCCGGCAGGGGCTGGGCGGCACGTTCTTCTGGGAGCTGAGCGGGGACACGGCCGACGGTGAGCTGATCCACGCGATCAAATAGCCCGGTTCACGGGGCACTTGGGGCGGAGGACCACGAGCCTCCGCCCCCGGTGTGTCCACCGACAGTAAGTCCGCCAACGGTGGGTCCGCCCCCGGCACCCCCGCCCCCGGTGCGCCCGCCTCGCGTGCTCGCTTCGCGTGCCCGCCTCGTCCGACGACCCGCCCGACGCCTCGTGCGTCAGTCCTCGCGGCGGGCCGGCTTCGGCGCGGCGAAGGCGGGGTCGAGTTCCTCGATGGCGCGCAGGCAGCCGCCCAGGGTCTTCACCAGCAGGTCGCCCATGACCTCGCGGGAGAGTTCGGGGCGGGCGATCCACTCCAGGGTGGCGCCCTCGACGCTGCACACCCAGGCGAGCAGGCCCATGCGGGGCAGTGCCGGGATGTCGCTGCTGCCGTACGCGCCCTCGGCGATGGTCGCCACGATCGCCGCGCGCACCCCGTCCCGGATGGCGTGCACCTCGGTGTCGAAGCCGACGCCGCCGCTGACGATCGTGCGGTAGGCGGCCGTGTTGTGCTCGGCGTAGCGCAGATAGCTGTCGATGGTGCGGTGCACCCGGTCCACCTGGGGCAGTTCGAGACCGCTCGCCGCGAAGGTGACCAGATCGGCGACGGAGTCCTGGATGATCGCCAGGTAGTAGCCGCGCTTGGACTGGAAGTAGTAGTAGATCAGCCCCTTGGCGACATGCGCCTGCCGGGCGATGTCGTCCATCGAGAGCGCGTCGTAGGACGTGTCGGCGAACAACTTCCGCCCGATGGAGATGAGTTCGGCGCGGCGCGCCAGTGAGCGCTCGGTGCCGCGTGCCCGGGGACGGGCAGCTTCGCGCTGATCACTGATATTCAATTTCGACCCTGGTCTCGGGCGGTCGGCGGGACATCCGCAGTATGTCAGGTCAACCGTGCGTCAGGACACGCCCGTCACCGGAGTCCGGTCACGCCCGTCACAGCAGTCCGAGTTGGGTGACCAGCATCGCGACGACCGCCACGAGGACCCAGCCCATGAGGTGCTCGAGGATCTTCGGACCGTCGGTCCCGGGGCCGCCGGTGCGGGTGCGGGTGGCGGTGGCTGTCTGTGCGGTCATGGTGTCTCGCTGAGGTCGGCGTACAGATGGCCCCCCACCGGCTCCCCCACCGATCCGTCCACCTTGCCACCCGCCGGGGCTTTTGCGGCGGAGACCTTGCTCACACGGGGACCCCCACCTCCGTGAGGGCCCTGCACTGGCGGGCCGTCGGGCGCGCCGGGAAGTACAGGTAGCAGACGCCTCCGGTGCCGGACGTGACCTTGCCGCTCGCGTTGTACCGCTTGGTCCTGAGCCAGATGTTCTCGAACTCCCGCCGCCGGTAGACCCGCCGCACCGCCGTGTCGTCCGCCGAGAACGGGTCGTTGGCGATCACATCGCCCTCGGCCGTGAAGCCGATCACGGTCATCAGGTGCCCGGAGGTGCCGTACCCCGCGCCCGTGAGCTCCTCCTTGAGGAAGGACTGGGACGTTATGGCCGGGATGCCCGCCGCGATCAGCTTCTCCAGGTCGGTGAGCGAGCCGAGCCGGGTGACCACGCCCTGGAGATCCTTGAAGGTGGCCGCGTAGGCGGCGTTGAACGGCCAGTTGCCGCAGCCGGCGTACTGGTGGTCGTACGTGTGCCTGGCGGCGTGGCAGACCTGCGGGTCGGCGTAGGACGGGTCGACCCACGCCAGCTGCTCGGCGGTGAGCCGGCCGCCCCAGTACTCGACGATCATCTGCGAGGACGTGGGGCTGCACCAGGCCTCGCCGCCGCTGTCGTACTCGGGGTACTGGCCCAGGTGGATCTCCTGCGAGTAGCGCGGGACGGCCAGCTCCTGCGCGAGACCGGGCACGGAGGCCGGGACGGTGAACCGGTCCGGGACGTCGGACCCCATCGCGCCCAGCCGCCACACGGTCGGGGTGAGCTTGGTGCCGGGGCGGCGGTAGAGCGTGAGGCGGAGGCGGCAGGAGGCGAGACGCAGGCCGGTCGAGGCGTCGTCGATCGCGAAGGTGTCGGTCCAGACGGTGCTCCGGCCGTCGCTCTGGTCGTCGACCGAGGTGCGCTTGATGTCCTGGTCGCCGGAGGCCCAGCGGCCCATCACGTACCAGGGGGTGTCCGTGCCGTCGGAGTACGTGCCCTTCAGCTCGACCTGGAGCCAGGTGCCGGCCGGGGTGCTCGCGTTCCAGGAGGCGATCACCTCCGTAGCGGGGACGGCGAGCTTCTGGACCGGGGACGTCCAGGTCGCGTACTCCCAGGTGGCCGTGGTCTTGGTGTGCGGGTCGGTGTAGTCGACGGTGCCGAGCGGGGCGCCGACGGCCACGCCCGGGCGCGGGCCCGCCACGGCACGGGTGCCCTTGGCCGTGCCGGCGCGCCAGTCGGCGTACGTGGTCCAGGAGCGGTAGTCGACGGTCCGGGCCGGGGCCGACTCGGCGGCGCCGGTGTCCGCCGCGTCGGCGGCCGTGGCGGCCGGGGCCGAGCCCCCTGCCACCGCGGCGGCGACCGCGGCGGCGAGGACCGTTCTGCGGGACGGCTGTTCGGCTCTGCTCATGTGCGGAAGACCCCCAGGGTGTCTGCGCGACTGTGCGCCAACTATGGACGGAGCGGGCCCGGCCTTCCAGCACTTCCGCCCGTGCCACGCCACCAATATTGGTCTGAGCCACTGGCGGCACGGACGCCACAGGCGGTGCGAGCGGCCTCGGCGGCACGAGCGGCACGGACGGCACGGGTGACACGCGCGGCACGGCGCGCCCAGGGGCGGTGCGCGCGGCATGGGGCAGCGGCGGCACGAGCGGTGCGCGCGCGGCACGGGCGCCACAGGCACCACGGGCGGCACAGGCACCACGGGCGCCACAGGCACCACGGGCGGCACGGGCGGCACGGGCGGCACGGGCGGCCGGTCGTAGACTTCGGCACCGTAGGACGTCCCCCTCGCCCCGCTCTTCGCCCCGGGAACCGCCATCCATCAGCTCGCCTCCCGCCTGCGCCGTCTGCCGCCGTCCTGTGGGCCGGTCCGGCTGATCGGTGTCGACGGACACGCGGGCTCGGGGAAGTCCACCCTGGCCGGAAGACTCGCCGAGGCTCTGGATGGCGCGCCGGTGCTGCGTCTCGACGACCTGGCGAGCCACGAGGAGCTGTTCAGCTGGACCGGGCGGCTGCGGAGCCAGGTCATCGAGCCGTTCGGCCGTGGCGAGACCGCGCACTACACCCCCTACGACTGGCGCGCCCGTCGCTTCGGCCCGCCGCGGCCGCTGCCCGCGGCCCCCGTCGTCCTGGTGGAGGGGGTCGGCGCGGGCCGCCGCGCCCTGCGGCCGTTCCTGGCGTGTCTGCTGTGGATGGACATGGCCGCCGAGGAGGCCTGGGCGCGCGGACGGTCCCGGGACGGGGAGGAGCAACGGGAGTTCTGGGACGGGTGGGTCGCGGCCGAGATCCGTCACTTCGCCGACGACCCTTCGCGCCCCCATGCCACCCTGCTGGTACGGCAGTTGAAGCAGGGGTACGAGGTGCTGCCGGGGCCCGTGGGAGACCTCGGACCCCACCCGGATATCACCCACCGTGACGGACCACCTGCGATGTGGTGAACGTGTGAAGAGCCCCGCGTTCGAACTTCGCCAACTGCTTCAACTGTGCTTGACCGACGGCCCGTACAGGACTTACGTTCTGAATGTGCGGCTATCACAGCCGCCCTCGGACGCGAAGCCCCCGGTTGTTCCCCCGTGATCGGGGGCTTCGTTCTGTCCTCATCCCGCCCGACGCCCGGTTTCCGGGCGCGCCGCGGCGCCGTTCGCTCACCCAGGGTCACCGCGCGCGATGCGCCCCGTCCGCTCCCACCTCGCCGAACGGCCTGTGCGCACCCTACGGCGAGCGGCTCCCACGCAGGTACGATGCCCTCGGTGCGACCTGGGCGACTGCCTCGCGCACCTTGCAACTCCGGTCCGCGGCACAGCGGTTCGACCAAGGCAGCCGAAGGGCGACGCCCGGCGGCACACCGACGGGGGCACGGTTTGTGGGGGACGTGATGGACTTCGGCACGCAGGGCCCCGACGCCCCGGCCGACCTCGCCTGGCTGCGAGGCGTGGACGCCTACACGATGGGCGCCTATCCGCAGGCGGAGGAGGAGTTCCGCACCGCGGTGCGGATCGATCCCGGGATGGCCGACGGCTGGCTCGGACTGCACGCTCTGCGCGTCGACACGACGACCGCGCTGCTCAGGATGTTCCGGCACCGCGATCGCTTCGGCGAGCAGCGGACCCGGCACCGCCGCACCCTCAACTCCTGGTACTGGCTGGGATGGTGGGTGCAGCCGGTGCTGGAGAGCCCGCGCGACCTGCTGCTGGCGCACGCCTCGCACTGGCTGGACGGCCGCCATGTGCCCGAACTGGACCGGGCGCTCGCCGGGCTGCCGCCCGTCGACACCGATCACCAGGTCCGCTTCCTGCACGCCTGCCGCGCCTATCTGGTCAAGGACTGGGAGCAGCTGGTCCGGCACACCGACCCGCTGCTCGACGACCCCCTGCTGGGTATCGAGGCCGGTCTGTTCGGCGGGATGGCCCGGGTCCGCCTGGAGATGTACGGACAGGCCGAGCCGCTGCTGTCGTCGGCCCTGATGCGCTGCCGCAGCGAGCAGCCGCAGCGCAAGGAGCTGCGGTACTGGCTGGCCCGGGCCCACGAGGGAACGGGCCGTTCGGCGGCGGCTCTCCCCCTGTACCGGGCGGTGCACCGCGTCGACGCCGCCTTCATGGACACCTCCGCCCGGCTCGCCGCGATCGCCGAGGGCGACGGATACGACGACCCCGCCGACTTCGCGGCGATCACGCTCACCGGGGTCGGGCAGGACATGGTGGACGGCCCCGACGGCTTCGACCCGCTGTTCGGCACCGAGGGCCGGGATCTGCGGCTCACCGAGCCCTCCGACCTGCCGCCCGTCGGCCCGCTGCCGTCGGTGACCGACCCGGCCGTGCGGGAGAGGAGCGTCGTCGCCTCGTCGCTGCCGGCCGGGCCCACCGATCCCGTGTTACTCGAGGAGGCGCTCGCCGAACTGGAGGGCATGGTCGGCCTGGAGCCGGTGAAACGGCAGGTCAAGGCCCTGTCCGCGCAGCTCAACATGGCGCGGCTGCGGACCGGCCAGGGCCTTCCGGTCCAGCCGCCGAAGCGCCACTTCGTCTTCTCGGGTCCGTCCGGCACCGGCAAGACCACGGTGGCCCGCATCCTCGGCCGGGTCTTCTACGCCCTCGGCCTGCTGGGCGGCGACCATCTCGTGGAGGCCCAGCGGGCCGACCTCGTCGGCGAGTACCTCGGCCAGACGGCCGTGAAGGCCAACGAGCTGATCGACTCCGCCCTCGGCGGCGTGCTCTTCGTCGACGAGGCGTACTCGCTCTCGAACTCCGGGTACGGCAAGGGCGACGCGTACGGCGACGAGGCGCTCCAGGTGCTGCTGAAGCGGGCCGAGGACAACCGGGACCACCTGGTGGTGATCCTGGCCGGCTATCCGGAGGGCATGGACCGCCTGCTGGCCGCGAACCCGGGGCTGTCCTCCCGCTTCACGACCCGTGTCGACTTCCCGTCCTACCGGCCCCTCGAGCTCACCTCCATCGGCGAGGTGCTGGCCGCGGAGAACGGCGACGTGTGGGACGAGGAGGCCCTGGACGAGCTGCGCTCCATCGCCGGGCACGTCGTGGACCAGGGATGGATCGACGAACTGGGCAACGGACGGTTCCTGCGCACCCTGTACGAGAAGAGCTGCGCCTACCGGGATCTTCGGCTGTCGACCTATCCGGGCGGGCTGACCCGGGACGACCTCGCGACCCTGCGTCTGCCGGATCTGATGCAGGCGTACGGGGAGGTGCTGTCGGGGAGGGGGCCGCAGGATCCGGCGGTGTGACGGATCCCGCGGCGCCGCTCAGCTCGCCAGCGCTTCCTCCGGGGACGGGGGTCCGCCCTGCTCCGGCGGAGCCGACACCTTGGGGGAACTCCCCGAACTCCCCCTCGGCTCCGTCAGCCGGATCCCGGAGACCTCCCGGTGCGCGGGGTCGGTGACCTCGCCCACCAGCAGCTCCAGTACGTCCTCCAGGGCGACCAGGCCGAGCACCCGGCCGGACGCGTCGGCCACCTGCGCCAGGTGGGTCGCCGCCCGGCGCATCACCGTCAGCGCGTCGTCCAGCGGCAGTTCGGAGCGGAGGGTCGTCATCGGCCGCCACACCTGCTGCGGCACCGCCCGCTCGGAGTCCTCCAGGTCGAGGACGTCCTTCACGTGCAGATAGCCCATGAAGGCGCCGTTCTCCGCGGCCACCGGGAAGCGGGAGTAGCCGGTGCGGGCGGTCAGTCCGACGATCTCCCCGGGGGTGACCGACGGGCTGACCGTCACGAGGGACTCGCGCTTCAGCAGTACGTCCGTCACCGGGCGGGAGCCCAGCTCCAGCGCGTCCTCCAGCCGTTCCTGCTCCTCGGGGTCGAGAAGGCCGGCCTGGCCGGAGTCCTCCAGCAGACGGTTCAGCTGCTCGCTGGTGACGACGGCCTCGACCTCGTCCTTGGGTTCGACGTGGAAGAGCCGCAGGATGCCGCGGGCGCAGGCGCCGAGGGCCACCGTGATCGGCCGGCAGACCCGGGCGAAGGCGACCAGGCCGGGACCGAGCCACAGCGCGGCCTTCTCGGGGGCGGCCATGGCGAGGTTCTTCGGGACCATCTCGCCGATGACGAGGTGGAAGAAGACCACGGCCGCGAGGGCCACCACATAGCCCAGCGGGTGGATCATGCCGTGCGGGAGGTGGACCGCCTCGAGGACCGGCTCCAGCAGGTGCGCGACCGTCGGTTCGGCGACCGCGCCCAGGGTGAGGGAGCAGACGGTGATGCCGAACTGGGCCGCCGCCATCATCTGGGGCAGGCGTTCCAGACCGTAGAGGACCTGACGGGCCCGTGCGGTGCCCAGTGGCTCGATCTGGCTGCGGCGGACGGAGACGAGCGCGAACTCGGCGCCGACGAAGAATCCGTTGGCGAGCACGAGCAGCGCGGCGAAGAGAAGCTGCAGGGCGCTCATCGGGCGACCTCCACGACCTGGCCGGTCCGCACCAGGCGGACCCGTTCGGCGCGGTAGTGGCCCACGCGGCGCACGGAGACCCGCCAGCCGGGCAGTTCGGCGCGGTCGCCGACGGCCGGGATCCGGCCGAGCAGGTCGGCGACCAGCCCGGCGACCGTCTCGTAGGGCCCCTCGGGGACCGTCAGGCCTATGCGCTGGAGGGTGTCGACACGGCAGCTGCCGTCCACGTCCCAGGCCGGCCTGCCCTCCTCGGGCGGGGCCGCGGCGAGTTCGGGCGTGTCCTGGCCGTCGTGCTCGTCACGGACCTCGCCGACGATCTCCTCGACGATGTCCTCGAGCGTGACCACACCGGCCGTGCCGCCGTACTCGTCGACGACGACGGCGATGGGCTGCTCACTGCGCAGGCGGGCCAGCAGGGGCTGGACCGGCAGGGTCTCCGGGACCAGCAGCGCGGGACGGGCGATACGGCCGAGCGGGGTACGCAGCCGGTCGTGGACGGGGATCGCCAGGGCGTCCTTGAGATGGACCATGCCGACGATCTCGTCGATCCTCTCGCGGTAGACGGGGAACCGGGACAGACCGGTGGCGCGGGTCAGGTTGACCACGTCCTCGGCGGTGGCCGAGGACTGCAGGGCGCTCACCTTCACCCGCGGGGTCATGACGTGCTGGGCGGTCAGCTCGGCCAGCGACAGGGTCCGGACGAAGAGGTCGGCCGTGTCCTGTTCGAGCGCCCCGGCCTGGGCCGAGTGACGGGCCAGCGAGACGAGTTCGCCGGGGGTCCGCGCGGAGGCCAGCTCCGCGGTGGGCTCGATGCCCAGGGCGCGCACCAGCCGGTTGGCGACGGTGTTGAGCGCCGCGATCACCGGCCGGAAGAGGCGGGAGAAGCCGGCCTGCGGGCCCGCGACGAAGCGCGCGACCTGGAGGGGCTTGGACACCGCCCAGTTCTTGGGCACGAGCTCGCCGATCACCATCTGCACGGCGGAGGCCAGCAGCATGCCGACGACCACGGCGACACCGGAGACGGCGCCCTCGGGGATGCCGATCACGGTGAACGGGCCGTGCAGCAGCTCGGCCAGCGCCGGTTCGGCGAGCATGCCGACGACGAGGGAGGTGATGGTGATGCCGAGCTGGGTGCCGGAGAGCTGGAAGGACAGTTCCTTCAGCGACTCGACGACCGTGCGGGCTCGTCTGTCGCCCTCGGCGGCGGCCTTCTCGGCGTCCGGCCGCTCGACCGTGATGAGGCCGAACTCGGCGGCGACGAAGAAGCCGTTGGCGAGGATGAGCAGGAACGCGGCTGCCAGGAGCAGCAACGGGGTGGTCATGATGCCGCCGCCTCCGAAAGAGGTCGGACAGGGGCGGCGCAGGTACTACAGGACGAACCGTCCATCGCCGGAGGGAGTCACTCCTCGGGTAGCAGGAACCCCTGTGCACCCGGCTGGGAGCCACAGGGGCGGAGGCGTCGGGGGGACGCCTCCGTCACCAGATTAATCAAGACACGGGCTTCAGCGGCAGGGTGGACGGCCCCGAGTCAGCCCTGATCTTGCTCTGTGGACTCCTCGGGGTCCCGGACGGACCGGGCTTCCGCGAGGGTCCGCAGGGTGCGCGCGTCGGCGATGGCCTGCTGCTTGTCGATGCCCGGCTGGATACCGAGGGCGGGCAGGCTGGTGCCGTCGCTGAGGTTGAGGAACACCCAGGGATCGCCCGGACGGAGGTTCACCTGGACGATCTCGGCCCAGTCCAGGCGCCGCCTGCTGGCGATGTTCACGACGGTGACACCGGAGTCGTCGGCGACGACCCGCACCCGGGCGAGCTGCGCCAGCACCCAGAAGATGAGGGCGCCGGTGAGGATGAAGCTGAGTCGCTCCCCCGGGCCGAGCTGCTCCAGCAGCATCGCCACGGCGGAGATGACGAGAAGGATCACCACTCCGGCCGTGAGCAGCACCACGCGGGTGCGTCCTGGCCGGAAGGTGACGGGGAGGTTCGGCAGGTCGGACATGTTCCCGGCTGAGGTCAGAGTCGGCAGGCGTGGATGGCCGTGGTCAGGATGGCGCGGGCGCCGATGTCGTAGAGGTCGTCCATGATCCGCTGGGCCTCCTTGGCCGGGACCATGGCGCGGACGGCGACCCAGCCCTCGTTGTGCAGCGGGGAGACGGTCGGCGACTCCAGACCCGGGGTCAGCGCGACGGCCTTCTCGAGCTGCTCGACCCGGCAGTCGTAGTCCATCATCACGTACGTCCGGGCGACCAGGACGCCCTGGAGGCGGCGCAGGAACTGCTGCACCTTGGGCTCCTCGACGTCGGCGCCGGTGCGCCGGATCACGATGGCCTCGGACTTCATGATGGGCTCGCCGAACACCTCGAGGCCCGCGTTGCGCAGGGAGGTGCCGGTCTCGACGACGTCGGCGATGACCTCGGCGACGCCCAGTTCGATCGCGGTCTCGACGGCGCCGTCGAGGTGGACGACGGAGGCGTCGACGCCCTGCTCGGCCAGGTGCTTGGCGACGATGCCCTCGTAGGAGGTGGCGACCGTCCGGCCCTGGAGGTCCTCGAGGCCGGCGGCCGTGCCCGGCTTGGCGGCGAAGCGGAAGGTGGAGCGGGCGAAGCCGAGCGGGAGGATCTCCTCGGCGTTGGCGCCGGAGTCGATCAGCAGGTCGCGGCCGGTGATGCCGATGTCGAGGCGCCCGGAGGAGACGTAGATCGCGATGTCCCGGGGGCGGAGGTAGAAGAACTCGACGTCGTTGACCGGGTCGACGATCCGCAGCTCCTTGGACTCGCGGCGCTGCTGGTAGCCGGCCTCATGCAGCATCTCCCCCGCGGGGCCTGACAGGGAACCCTTGTTGGGGACGGCGATGCGCAGCATGAGGTCGGCTTCCTTCGCGTGGAACGTGACGATCGGGACGGATGGGTGCGGTGGTGTCTGAAAAGTGATGTTTACAGGTGGGCGTACACGTCGTCCAGCGAGATTCCGCGGGCGACCATCATCACCTGGACGTGGTAGAGCAGCTGCGAGATCTCCTCGGCGGCTGCCTCCTTGCCTTCGTACTCGGCCGCCATCCAGACCTCTGCGGCCTCTTCGACGACCTTCTTGCCGATGGCATGGACGCCCTTCCCGACCAGTTCTGCGGTGCGGGAAGTGGCGGGGTCGCCGCTGGCGGCCTTCTGCTGGAGCTCGGTGAAGAGCTCCTCGAACGTCTTCTTGGACATGGTGATCCCACCCTAGCCGTTGTGCCGGCCTGCCTACCGCCAGGGTTCGGATACTGAGCGGAGGGTGGCCGCGGTGGCCACCGCCGCCGTCACCGCCTCGTGTCCCTTGTCCTCGTTGGAGCCCTCGAGGCCGGCCCGGTCCAGGGCCTGCTCCTCGGTGTCACAGGTGAGGACGCCCATGCCCACGGGCACGCCGGTCTCGACGGAGACCTGGGTGAGTCCCTGGGTGACGCCCTGGCACACGTACTCGAAGTGCGGGGTGCCGCCGCGGATGACGACGCCGAGGGCGACGATCGCGTCGTAGCCCCGCCCGGCCAGCACCTTGGCGACGACCGGGAGCTCCCAGCTGCCGGGGACCCTCAGCAGGGTCGGCTCGTCGATGCCGAGGTCGTGCAGGGCGCGCAGCGCGCCGTCGACCAGTCCGTCCATCACCTTCTCGTGCCACTGTGCCGCGATGACGGCGACCCGCAGGTCACCCACATTGCGTACGGACAGTTCCGGTGCGCCCTTGCCGCTCACGTCTCTCCTCTTGCCTTTCGTGCCTTGCCGACTCGCGTGGTGCGTTACTGGTTGCCGCAGGGGGACACGGGGGCCGTGTCCAGCCAGGGCAGGTCGTGTCCCATCCGGTCCCGCTTGGTGCGCAGGTAGCGGATGTTGTGCTCGCCCGCCTGTACGGGCATCGGCTCGCGCCGGGTGACCTCGATGCCGTGCCGGACGAGGGCGTCGGTCTTCTCGGGGTTGTTGGTCATCAGGCGCACACTGCGCACGCCGAGGTCGTCGAGGATCTGCGCGCCGGCCGCGTAGTCACGGGCGTCGGCGGGCAGGCCCAGCTCCAGGTTGGCGTCGAGGGTGTCGTGTCCCTGCTCCTGGAGCTCGTAGGCCCTCAGCTTGGACAGCAGACCGATGCCCCGGCCCTCGTGCCCGCGCAGATAGACCACCACGCCCCGGCCCTCGCTCTGGATGCGCTCCAGGGAGGTGTCGAGCTGGGGGCCGCAGTCGCAGCGCTGGGAGGCGAAGATGTCGCCGGTGAGGCACTCGGAGTGCACCCGGACGAGGACGTCCTCGCCGTCGCCGATCTCGCCGTGGACCAGGGCGACGTGTTCGACCCCGTCGACGGTGGAGCGGTAGCCGTACGCGGTGAAGGTGCCGTGGACGGTGGGCAGCCGGGTCTGCGCCTCGCGGCGGACGGTGGGCTCGGCGCTGCGGCGGTAGGCGATCAGGTCCTCGATGGAGATGATCGTCAGGCCGTGCTTGCGGGCGAACGGGATCAGTTCGGGCAGGCGGAGCATCCGGCCGTCCTCGCCGGCGATCTCGACGATCGCGCCGGCCGGGCGCAGCCCCGCGAGTCGGGCGAGGTCGACGGCCGCCTCGGTGTGGCCGTCGCGGGTCAGCACGCCGCCGGGCTTGGCGCGGAGCGGGAAGATGTGCCCCGGGCGGACGAAGTCGGCGGCCTCGGTGGTGCCGCTCGCCAGGAGCCGCAGCGTGGTGGCGCGGTCGGCGGCGGAGATGCCGGTGGTCACGCCGTGGGCGGCGGAGGCGTCGACGGAGACCGTGAACGCGGTCTTCATCGACTCGGTGTTGTCCTCGACCATCTGCGGGAGCTGCAGGCGCTCCAGTTCGTCGCCCTCCATGGGCGCGCAGATCAGGCCGCGGCACTCGCTCATCATGAAGGCGACGATCTCCGGGGTGGCCTTCTCCGCGGCGATCACGAGGTCTCCCTCGTTCTCGCGGTCCTCGTCGTCGACGACCACTACGGGGCGGCCGGCGGCGATGTCGGCGATGGCCCGCTCCACGGGGTCCAGCGCGAAGTCCTCGATGCCGTCCGTGCTGTAGAGGATCGGTGCGGTACTCATGCCGGCGCTCCTTCCAGAGCGGGTTGCGAGGCCTTGCGGGAGCGCAGCCACCAGTCGCGCATGCCCCACAGGACGAGCGCGCCGTAGATGACGTAGACGAAGCCGGAGAAGGCGTAGCCGTTGGCGAAGTTCAGGGGGACGCCGACGAGGTCGACGAGGAGCCAGGCGATCCAGAACTCGACCATGCCGCGCGCCTGGGCGTACATGGCCACGATGGTGCCGACGAAGATGTAGGCGTCCGGCCAGGGGTCCCAGGACAGGGACGGGTGGGCCTTGAAGAGCAGGGCCACCGCGACCGTGCCGACGGCGGCGGCGCCCACCATGGCCGCGCGCTCGATCCAGGTCGCGAAGCGGGGCGTGATCTGGCCGTCCTCGGACCGCCCCTTGCTGCGGTTCCACTGCCACCAGCCGTACAGGGCGACGACCATGACGACGACCTGCTTGCCGGCGCTGCCGGTCAGATGGCCGAAGAAGGCACCGAAGAGGACGAGCCCGGAGAGGAACTGCACCGGCCAGGTCCACAGCGAGCGGCGCCAGCCGAGGGCGAGGGTGATCAGGCCGAGGATGTTGCCGATCATGTCCGACCAGAGGATGTGCTGGTCGAGGAGGGTGAAGGCCTCGGAGTTCAGCGAGTTCACTGCGCCGCTCCCCGGGTGGTGGCGAGCAGGCGCTCGACGTACTTGGCGACGATGTCCACCTCGAGGTTGACCGGGTCGCCGGCCTGCTTGAGGCCGAGCGTGGTCAGGGCGAGGGTGGTGGGGATGAGGCTGACGGTGAAGAAGTCGGGGCCGGCCTCGACGACCGTGAGGCTGATGCCGTCGACGGTGATCGAGCCCTTCTCCACGACGTACCGGGCGAGGTCGGCGGGGAGGGAGATCTTGACGATCTCCCAGTTCTCGGAGGGCTTGCGCTCCAACACCGCGCCGGTGCCGTCGACATGACCCTGCACGATGTGCCCGCCGAGGCGGTCGCCGACGGCGGTGGGGCGTTCGAGGTTGACGCGGGAGCCGACGCCGAGTGCTCCGAGGCTGGAGCGGTTCAGGGTCTCCGCCATGACGTCGGCGGTGAACTCGTCGCCCTCGTGCTCGACGACGGTGAGACAGACCCCGTTCACGGCGATGGAGTCGCCGTGCTTCGCGCCGTCGGTCACGACGGGGCCGCGCAGCCGGAAGCGGGAGGCGTCGCCGAGATTCTCGACGGCGGTGACCTCACCCAGCTCTTCGACGATTCCGGTGAACACTTCCCGGGTCCTCCTGCCTCTTCGGGCACGGACTCCGGGGCCTGTCGATGACGACAGAAGGTACGGGCAACGACACCGGGGGCGACGCCGGACAGACTCGTCCGCGGACGAGTACGTATACGGCGGCGCGCACGAATGCCCGCCCGCCGCGCACTGCCTCCCATCCGGACTTTAACCGTCGGTCCAGGAATTTCACCTGGTCAACCGGCCGCTGGAAGCGACCGGGTCGCGGACTGTAACCGCCGGTTCGGACTTTCACCGACCCCGGAGTGCGCTGCTTTGGTTTACAGGGCCAGTGTGCCACGCCGGGTAGGCGTCCATACAGGTGAAAGATGTGGGGTGGCTCACAGGTCGTCAATTCGGGTTGCGCCCGGCCCGATTCGAGGACCGTCCCGGCCCGGACCGGGATTGGTCCATACCTATTGACGTACTGGTCTAGTCCTTTCTAGGGTCGGCGGAGTACGGCCCGGCGGCGGTGACGACGGCCCTTGCCCGCCGCCGGGTCCCCTCGCCCCGGCCGATCGCCTCGCGTTGCGGCGGGCCGTCCCCCGCCGTGAGCCGCGGGACATGCGAGCCGAGGCCGACCCGGACAAGCTTGACCCGACGGAGGGCGCTCCGGCGGGGAGCGCCCGGTGTCCGAAGGGACGGAACGGTATGACCACGATCCTCGTGACCGGCGGCACGGGAACCCTGGGCCGGCTCGTCACCGAACGGCTGCGCTCGGGCGGGCACGAGCTGCGGGTGCTGAGCCGGCACGCCCAGCCGTACGCCGTCGACCTGCGCGCGGGCGGGCCGGAACTGGACGCGGCCGTCGCGGGCGTGGACACGATCGTGCACTGCGCGACCACGCCGCGCGGAGACGACGTGCAGGCGGCCGCGAACCTGATCGCCGCGGCCCGGCAGGCCGGGGTGGCCCACCTGGTCTACATCTCGATCGTCGGCGTCGACCGGGTGCCGTTCGGCTACTACAAGGCCAAGCTCGCCGTGGAGGAGCTGCTGGCGGAGTCGGGGCTCGGCTGGACGGTGCTGCGGGCGACCCAGTTCCACGACCTGCTGGTCCAGCTCTTCCAGGGGCTGGCCAAGGTACCGGTGATGATGCTGCCGGCCGGGGTGAGCGACCAGCCGGTGGAGGCCGCCGAGGTCGCCGACCGGCTCGCGGAGCTGGCCGCGGGCGCGCCGGCCGGCCGGGTGGACGACATGGGCGGCCCCGAGGTCCGCTCCTTCGAGTCGCTGGCCCGCGCGTTCCTGAAGGCGAGCGGCCGGCGGTGCGCGGTGGTGAACGTACCGCTGTGGGGCGCGGCCTACCGGGGCTTCCGCGAGGGCGGCCACCTGGCCCCGGAACGAGCGGTGGGCAAGGGCACCTTCGAGGACTACCTGGCGACGCGCATCCGCCGTTAGGCCCCGGACACGACCTGGTGCGTCTCGGCCCTGTGCGCCGTCGCGAACAACTCCTCCTGGGCGGCGTCACGAGCCGTCAGCAGGGCCCCGCGCAGCACCGCCCCGCCGCCCAGGGCACTGGCGCGCACCTCCGTGGGCAGCGGCGCCATCTGCCGGAGCCTGCGCGCCACGCGGCTCGCGAGCACCTCCCCGCCGGCCTGTCCGACCTCTCCGCCGAGGACCACACAGCCGGGGTCGAGGACGGCGACGACCGAGGCGGCGCCGAGGGCGAGCCGGTCGGCCAGGGCGTCCAGGAAACCGGCGGTGGCCCCGGTGTCCGGCGCGTCCACCGCCGCTCGCACCAGCGCCGCCGCCACCGGCTCGTCGGACCGGGCGCGCGCCGTCAGCCCGTACCGGCCCGCCAGGACGGCGATCGCCGCCGAACCGGCCAGTGAGTGGAAGCCGCCCTCGCAGTCCGTCGCCGAGGGCAGGCCGTCGGTGCCGGGCACCGGCAGGAAGCCGATCTCGCCGGTGCCGCCGGAGGCCCCGCGGCGCAGTGCGCCGTCCAGGACGACGGCCGCACCGGTGCCGTGTCCCAGCCACAGCAGGACGAAGGTGTCGCGGTCCCGGGCGGCACCCTCGCGCTGTTCGGCCAGGGCGGCGAGGTTGGTCTCGTTCTCGACGTGCGCGTGCGCGGCCGGGAAGCGTTCCTGCAGCGCGGCCACCAGCCGGCGGTGCCACTCGGGCAGACCGCTGGAGTCGCGCAGTTCGCCGCTGGCGGGGTCGATCAGCCCGGGTGCGCCGATGCCGAGGGTGTGCAGCCGCCCCCACACCCGTTCGCCCTCGCGCGGGGGCGCCGCCGCGGCCTCGGCCTCCTTCGCCGCCCGCTCGACCAGCGAGACCGCCTGTTCCACGGCCGTCCCGGTACCCGTGTCGCCGCCGATCGGCACGGACGCCTCGGCGAGCACCCGGCCGACCAGGTCCGAGACGAGCACCGTGACCCCCTCGGTGCGCACGTCCAGCGCGGCCAGGTGGGCGAGGTCGGCGACGATGCCGTAGAGCTTGGCGTTCGGCCCGCGGCGCTGCTCGCCCGCCTCCCCGACCACCTCGATCAGACCGGAGGCGGTGAGGCGTTCGACCAGGTCGGCGACCGACGGGCGGGACAGGCCGGTGAGCTGCTTCAACTGCCCTGCCGTCAACGGGCCTTCGTGCTGGAGCAGCCGGAGGGCGAGCCGGTCGTTGATGGCCCGGGCGGTGCTCGGAGATGCGGGCATGGCGGGAATCCTCCCATGGCCGAGGGGCCTGGGTCGGCGGTCGCCGACCCTTGCTCTCTATTTATCAGGCAGGGTTCCTGATAGTTTACGCAGGCATCGCGACGGCGCGGCGCGGATCCGGAAGGGACGGGAGAATGAGCGGAGTGGACGAAGTGATCCACGCACCCTCGGAGGTCCGGCGCGCCCGGTACGCCGTGGCGGCCGTGTTCGCCGTGCACGGCGCGGTCACCGGCTCGTTCGCCACCCGCGTGCCGTGGATCCAGGACCACGCCGACGTGTCCACCGGACAGCTCGGGTTCGCGCTCGCCTTCACGGCGTTCGGCGCCGCCTGCGCGATGCCGGTGGCCGGCTCGATCACCCATCGCTTCGGCAGCCGCGCGGCCCTGCGCGGGCTCCTCGTGCTGTGGACGCTGTCGCTGACGCTGCCCGCCCTCGCCCCGAACCTGCTGACGCTCTGTCTGGCGATGTTCGCGTACGGCGCGAGCGCGGGCATGGCCGACGTCGCGATGAACGCCCTGGGCGTCGAGGTGGAGCGGCTGCTCGACAGATCGATCATGTCGGGACTGCACGGCATGTGGAGCGCGGGCGCCCTGATCGGTTCGGCGGGCGGAACGCTCGCCGCGCACCTCGGTGCGGACGCGCGCGTGCACCATGTGCTGGCGGCGGCCGTCCTCACCCTGCTCGGCCTGCTGGCCTGCCGCTGGGTGCTGGACCTGCGGCCCGCCGAGGACGAGGAGCCGCCCCCGCGGTTCACGCTGCCGCCCCGCTCGGCGCTGCTGATCGGCGCGGTCGGCTTCTGCGCGGTGTTCGCGGAGGGCGCCAGCCTGGACTGGTCGGCCGTCTATCTGCGCGACCAGCTCGGCTCGTCGGCCGGGGCGGCGGCGGCCTGTACGACCGGCTTCATGTTCACGATGGCGGTGGCCCGGATCGTGGGCGACGCGGTGGTGAACCGGTTCGGCGCGGTGCGTACCGTCCGGGCGGGCGGTGTCCTCGCCGCGCTGGGCGGGCTGCTGATCGTCGTCGCGGGGCATCCGGCGGTGGCGATGGGCGGGTTCGGGCTGATGGGGCTGGGCATCGCGGTCGTCGTACCGCTGTGCTTCGCGGCGGCCGGGCACAGCGGACCGAACCCCAGCCAGGCCATCGCGGGCGTCGCGACGATCACCTACACCTCGGGCCTGATCGCCCCGAGCCTGATCGGCGGGGTGGCCCAGGCGACCAGCCTGGTGGTGTCCTTCGTGGTGGTGACGGTCCTGGCGTGCGGGCTCGTGCTGTTCGCGGGTGTGCTGCGGGGCGGCGAGCGGATCGGTGCGAAGGTCAGTCCGCAGGCCGCAGCAGTGCCCGGCCCCCGGCCCTGAAGGCGTCGCTCCACGGCGTGGGCCGCATCGTGGCCGCGTCGAGTCGCACCAGGACGCGGGTGCCCCGCGCGTACGTCGTGACCCCGTCCGCCGAGCAGAACCGGAAGCCGTAGGTCAGTCCCGTGGTACCGAGCCGGTCCAGCCAGAGGTGGACGGCGTAGGTGCCGGTTCGGGTGACCGGGGCCTCGTAGCCGATCAGCAGTTCCTTGACCACGTTGCAGGCGTCCCCGGCGCTGGCCCAGTCGCCCTCGAAGCGGACCCCGTTGTCCTGCCAGAACTCGGTCCAGGCCCGCTCGACGAGCAGCGGGTAGCGGGCGTTGTGCAGCATGCCCAGTGCGTCCAGGTCGTCGAAGTGGACGGTCACGGGGATGAGCCGGCCGTACGACACGACGGGGGCGCTCGGGGCTTCGGCGGTCACGGCGGGGACTCCTGTGCGGGTGCGAGGTGCGTGTACGAGGAAAGCACCCTCATCGTACGGGGTCACTAAGCGGTCGCTCACCCTCCGGTTTCACGTGAGAATGGTCCGGACACCCGCACCCCCAGGAAGGCGAACCCGCACCATGGATCTTGGCGTCCGCTGGAAACTGCACGGCGACGGACGCACCCCGGCGCCCGGCGCCGTGGTCCGACCCGACGAGCGGCTCTCCTGGCCCCGCACGGTGGGGCTCGGCGCCCAGCACGTGGTGGCGATGTTCGGGGCCTCTTTCGTCGCACCCGTCCTCATGGGTCTCGACCCCAACCTCGCCATCATGATGTCCGGCGTCGCGACCGTGATCTTCCTGCTCGCCACCCGTGGCCGGGTGCCCAGCTACCTCGGGTGCTCGCTGTCCTTCGTGGGCGTGGCCGCGGTCATCCGCGCGCAGGGCGGGACGAGCGCCACGGTCACCGGCGCCGTGTTCGTCGTCGGGGTCGCGCTGTTCCTCGTCGGACTGGCCGTACAGCGGTTCGGGGCCCGGATCATCCACGCCGCGATGCCGCCGATCGTGACGGGCGCGGTCGTGATGCTCATCGGCTTCAACCTCGCCCCGGTCACCGCCACCACCTACTGGCCGCAGGACCAGTGGACGGCGCTGCTGGTCATGGCGTTCACCGGGATGGCGGTGGTCTGCCTGCGCGGTTTCTGGTCCCGCATCGCGATCTTCCTCGGCCTCGTCTTCGGGTACGGCATCTCGTGGGCGTTCGACCGGATCTTCGGCCGGATCCACTCCGCGGACGCGAGCGGCGAGGTCACCGACCACTGGCGGCTCGACCTGTCCGGGGTCGGTCACGCCGACTGGATCGGGCTGCCGTCCTTCCACGGCCCGTCCTTCGAATGGTCGGCGATCCTCGTGGCACTCCCCGTCGTCATCGCCCTGGTCGCGGAGAACGCCGGGCACGTCAAGGCGGTCGGCGAGATGACCGGCGACAGCCTGGACGACCGGCTCGGTACGGCGATCGCCGCCGACGGCGTCGGCTCGATGCTGTCCACGGCGGTGGGCGGCCCGCCCAACACCACCTACTCCGAGAACATCGGCGTGATGGCCGCGACCCGGGTCTACTCGACGGCCGCCTACTGGGCCGCCGCCGGGTTCGCCCTGCTCTTCGGCCTGTGCCCGAAGTTCGGCGCGATCGTCGCCGCGATCCCCGGCGGCGTCCTCGGCGGCATCACCGTCATCCTCTACGGCATGATCGGCCTGCTCGGCGCGCAGATCTGGATCAACGCCGGTGTAGACCTGCGCAATCCGCTGAACCTGGTGCCGGCCGCGGCGGGCATCATCATCGGCATCGGCAACGTCACGCTGGAGTTCACCGACACCTTCTCGCTGAGCGGTATCGCGCTCGGCACGGTCGTCGTCATCACGGGCTACCACGCGCTGCGCGCGTTCGCGCCCGCGCATCTCAAGACGCAGGAACCCCTGCTGGACGAGGGCACCAGCAGCTACGACGAGGCCAGTTCGTAGGCGTACGACGGGCTGAACTCGCCGGCCGCGCCCTTGCAGCCGTCCGACTCCCCCGGCAGCTTCACCCACAGGTAGGCGTCGATCCGGGCCTCGCCGGTCCGGAAGGTGGGGGCCCGGCCGATGCTCCGGCCGTCCGGGTCGCACCACTCGCCGTCGGTGGGCGCGCCGTTGCCGTTGCGGCTGGTGTCGATGACGGCGCCCAGGCCGGGCGGGCCGCCGAGGGCGTCCAGGACCCGGCGGTCGTAGGCCGCCTCGTCCGCCGTGCCGTGGAAGTTGGAGACGTTGCTGAAGATCCCGTCGGAGGAGGCGGCCGAGGCGGCACCGGCCTGTTTCAGCAGCGCGGCCTGCTCGGCCGGGCCGTTCCAGCCGGAGTGCCCTGCGTCGTAGTAGACGCGCGCCTTCGGGTTAGCCGCCTTCAGCACGCGTCCCGCGCGGGCCAGCGCCGCGAGACGGCCGGCCCGCCCGGTCTCGTCGAGGCAGTCGGTCTGGGCTATCGAGTCGGGCTCCAGGACGACGACGACCTCCCCGGAGCCGAGCCCGGCGGCGAACGCGTCGATCCAGCCCGCGTAGGCGTCGAGGTCCGGCGCCCCGCCCTCGGAGGCGCCGCCGCAGTCGCGGTCCGGGATCGCGTAGGCCACGAGGACGGGCACCCGGCCCTGCCGGGCGGCGCCCGCCGTCACCGCGCGGACCCGCGAGGCGATGGTGCCGGGGGCGTACTCGGTGAACCACACGGCCGCCGGCCGGCTCGCGATCCGGGACTCGATGACGGAGGTGCGCGGATCCGCCGGATGGGCGCGGACCCAGTCGAGAACCTGGGACTCGGGGTGCCGGTAGAGGCTCGTGGTCACGGCGGCGCCCTGCGGCTTTCGCACGGTACGGCTCGGCGAGGGCGTCGGCCGCACGGTCGGGGCGGAGGCCGTCGGGGACCCGGAGGGGGACGGCGGCATCGCGTCCGAGGGGGCCAGGAGGGTCGCGCTCACCTTCGGACGGGCCCGGTCCGTGCCGCGTCGGCCGTCGCCGTCGTCCCCGTCGCCGAGTGCGGTCGACAGCCCGGCCGCGGTGCCCAGGGCCACCACCACCGAGGCGGCGGCGACCATGGCACCGCGCCGTCCGGACCGTCGCTCACGTACGCCTCGCACCGTGCTGTTCCCCTCCCGTGCGACGGGCTCGTTCCCCCGTTCCGGGGAAGCGTCGGGCCCGCCGACACGCGGGCCAGCCTAGGACTGTCACCCTGCCCCCATGCCGCAATTGGAACAGTTCACCGCTTCCGTCGGGACAGGCCCCGACACGGACCGCACCGGTGTCGACGACGTGCTCGCCCGGATGCGCGCCCTCGACACGGACCTGCCCCCCGGGGACGGCATCGCGGTCTTCAACCGCGTCTACCTCGCGGTGACTCAGGAGGTCGACCGGCGCATCGACACCGGCCGGTTCCCGGACGCACGGGCCGCGACCACGCTGGACGTCCGGTTCGCGAAGCGCTACCTGGACGCGGTGGACCCGGGGCCGGCCGACCGGCGGCCACCGGCCTGCTGGCGGCCGCTGATCCAGTTCCGCCGCCATCCCGGCGTACGCCCGCTGCAGTTCGCGCTCGCGGGCATCAACGCGCACATCGGGCACGACCTCGCGCTCGCCGTGGTGGACGCCTGTCGTAGCCTCGGCTGCGAACCGGCCGAGCTGGAGGACGAGTTCGACCGCGTGGGCGAGGTACTCGGCTCACTGGAGGAACGCATCCGCGAAGAGCTGATGCCGGGCCCCGACCTGCTGCAGATCGCCGACCCGCTCACCCATCTGCTCGGCTCCTGGAGCCTGGACCGCGCCCGGGACGCCACCTGGACGGCGGCCCGGGCGCTGTGGGCGCTGCGCCGGCTTCCGGGCGTGGCCGAGGAGTTCACCGAGCGCCTCGACACGGCCGTCGGATTCGCGGGCCGCATGATGCTCACCCCGCTGTCGGACCGCACACCGCTGTCGGGCCTCCTGCGGTGAGACCTCGCGCCGCGGGTCCTCGTGCGGTGCGACCTGGTGCGGTGAGACCTCGTGCCGCGCGGACTCAGTCCTCCGGGAGTTCCACCGGCGCGATCTCGTCGTACACGTCACCCGGGCCCGGGTTGCTCGTGTCGGTCGTCCCGCCGAAGTGGTGCATGACGCCCCAGACCGCGTTCAGCGCGGTCTGCACGGCGCCCTCGGCCCAGCCCGCGGTCCAGGAGATGTCGTCGCCGGCGAGGAAGACGCCCCGCTTGTCCTCGGGCAGCCGGTCCTGCATGAAGTGGGTGAACAGGCGCCGCTGGTAGCGGTAGTGGCCGGGCAGGTTGGCCTTGAACGCGCCCATGAAATAGGGCTCGTTCTCCCAGGAGACCGTCACCGGGTTGCCGATGATGTGCTTCCTGATGTCGACGTTCGGGTAGATCTCGCCGAGCGACTTCAGCATGACCTCCATCCGCTCGTTCGCCGACAGCGGCAGCCACTTCAGGCTGTCGTCGCACCAGGTGTACGAGAGGCAGATGACGGCGGGCTTGTCCGGACCGTCGTCGAGGAGGTAGGTGCCGCGCGTCATACGGTCGGTGAGCGTCATCGACATGACGTCCCGGCCGGTCGGCACTCCCTTGTCGTCGACGGCCTTGTCGAGCCAGAACGGCCGGTCGACCGGCACGAACAGCTTGCTGGACTCCATGTAGTGGGTGCGCTCGATCGCCGTCCAGTGGTCGATCGGGAAGAGCGAGTCGTCACAGGCGATCTTCGACAGCAGCATCCAGGACTGCGCGGTGAAGATCGCCGCCCGGTAGGTGCGGATGTCGCCGTTCGCGTCCGTCACGGTGATCCCGTTGCCCGCGGTGCGGTGCAGCCGGGTCACGGCCGGGCGGGGCTCGCCGCCCTCGTGCAGGCTCGCCAGCGAGGTGCCGTACGCCCAGTGGACGGTCTTCTCCGGCTCGCGCTCCCAGAGGCGCAGCGGCAGCTGCTGAGAGCCGCCGACGATGCCGCGGTGGTGGTCGTCGGCCTCGGTGTAGACGACCCGCAGGATCTCCAGGATGGAGTTCGGGAAGTCCGTGTCCCAGCCGCCGGTGCCGAAGCCGACCTGGCCGAAGATCTCGCGGTGCCGGAAGGACCTGAAGGCCTCGGAGTCGCAGAGGAAGCCGTAGAAGGTCTGGTTGTCGAGCTTCTCGACCAGCTTCGCCCAGATCTCGCGGATGCGCGGCACGTCCCGCTCGCGCATGGCCTGGTTCATGTCGGAGAAGTCGGCCCCCTCCTCGAGGCACTTGTTCCAGGCGGCCGCGACATCGCGGTAGACCTGCGGCAGGTCCTCGACCGTCTCGGCGTAGTGCGACTCGCCCTTGAGGTCGACGACCGTCGACGGGGTCGTCTCCGCGAGCGGGTTGGGGAAGGGCCGGGTCTCCAGTCCCACCAGGTCGATGTAGTGCTGGAGCGCCGTGGAGGACGGCGGGAAGCGCATCGCGCCCATCTCGGCGGTGAGGGAGGGGTCGCAGCCGTCGAAGCCGACGGTACGCAGTCGGCCACCGATCCGGTCGGCCTCGTAGACGACCGGCTTGAGGCCCATCTTCATCAGCTCGTACGCGGCCACGATGCCGGACAGTCCGCCGCCGATGACGGCGACCTCGGTGCCGTGCTCGGTCGCGGGGATCTGGCCGAGGCCCGCCGGGTGGGCGAGGAAGTCGTCGTACGCGTAGGGGAAGTCCGGGCCGAACATGGTGATCGGCGGCTGCTGCTCGTCTGCGTGCTCGACGGCGTTGGGCACGGTGGACGTCATGGGGTACGGACTCCTTGCGCGTGGTGACTCGGGGGGAGGCTCAGGGGGTGACGGGTGCGGGGGGTGCGGTCCGGGTTCAGACCAGGGACCCGTAGAGGCCGGGGCGGCGGTCCTTCAGGTACGGGTTCGCCTCGCGGGACGCGGCCAGGGCGACCGGATCGGCGTCGGCGAACACCAGCTCCTCGCCGCGTCCGGCGCGGGTGCGGGCGACTCCGTCGGGACCGGCGAGTGTGGAGAGACCGACGAACTCGAACTCGCCCTCCTGGCCGACCCGGTTGACGTACGCCACGTACATCTGGTTCTCGAAGGCGCGCACCGGGATCACCGACTCGGCGACGAACTGGAAGGGGTGCATCTGCGCGGTGGGCACGACGAGGAGGTCGGTGCCGGCGAGGGCGTGGGCGCGGACGTTCTCCGGGAACTCGACGTCGTAGCAGATCATGAGGCCGACGGTGAGGCCGTTCAGTTCGGCCTGGACGACCGGCTGCCCGCCCGGTGTGAAGTGGTCGCGCTCGAAGCAGCCGAAGAGGTGGGTCTTGCGGTAGTTCGCGAGCCGGGTGCCGTCGGCGGAGATCAGCTGCGCGGAGTTGTACACGGCCTCGGAGGCGTGCTCCGGGTAGCCGTACGCGATCGCGAGGCCGTGCCGGCCGGCGATCTCGGCGACGGTGTCCGCGGAGTCCCCGTCGGCGGGCTCGGCGAGGCGGGCGATGTCGTCGCCGATCGCGTATCCGGTGAGGAACATCTCCGGCGCGACGAGCAGCCCGGCGCCCGCGGCGGCGGCCCGGTCCGCGGCCTCGTCGAGGACCTTCAGGTTCTCGACGACGGAGCCGGGGCGGCCGGAGCTCTGGAGCAGGGCGGTGCGCATGCGTGATCCTCACCGGGCGAAAGGGTGGTTGTGGGGGCCATCTAGACGGTACGGGCGCGCACCCGGGCCGGACAAGAAGGAGCCGTTGCGCGCCGGGGAGCGGAACGTTGCGTGCGCGGACCGCCGGGCGGCGATTCGTTGCGCGTCCTCACTCGCCCCTCCCCGCTCCCCGCTCGCCCCCGCCCCTCACTCGTCCCTCCCCCGGGCCGCCGTCGACATCGTCAGCGCCGTCAGCAGGTACGGCACCGCGCACAGGGCGAAGACGACGCCGTGCGGGAACGCCGAGCCGAGGGCGCCGTACGCGCCGTACACCGCGATGGTCACCACCTCGGTGCCGAGGCCGGCGACCGAGGTGAGGGTGGCCCGGCCGGTGCCCTCGATGCGCTGCTGGAGCCGGACGTCGGCCAGCACGGTCGCCAGCTGGAAGCCGCCGAAGGCGAGGGCCACGAGGGCGATGCCGGCCGGCGTGCCGCTGATCCCTCCGAGGGCGAGGGCGAGCGCGGAGAGCGCGAGCAGCACGGCGAATCCCCCGCGGCCCAGGCGCTCGGCGGGTCCGGCCAGCAGGCTTCCGGCGGTGACGCCGGCCCAGATCAGCACCAGCAGATGGGGGACGTTCGCCTCCGGTACGCCCGTCTCCCTGACCAGCAGGGGTGTGTACTCGTCGAGGGCGCCCCACACCGCCGTCACGGCCGGGACGAGCAGCAGGGCACCGCGCACGGAGCGGTCGCGGCGGACGCCGGCCGCTCCGGCCCGCAAGGTCGCGGCCCCGCCGGCGCCGTGGTCCGCCGGCCGCCGGTGCTCGCGGAAGCGGGTCGCCGTCGCGGCGCAGAGCAGACACGCCAGCACGCTGGCCGCGCCGACGGCCGGGTATCCGCCGACCGCGAAGACCGGCCCGGCCAGTCCCGTCGCCGCCATCACGGCCAGCTGGCCCACCGCGTGCGCGCGGCCCATGAGCCGGGCGTACCGGTCCGCGGCGCCGGCCCGGTCCAGCTCCTCGTAGACCAGTGCCTCCAGCGCGCCGGAGCCCAGCGCGCCGCGCGCACCCCACAGGACGAAGCCGGCCGCGAAGGCCCAGTACGACGGGAAGAGCACCCACAGGGCGAAGCCGGCCGCGCCCAGCAGCGGGCCGATCCACAGCAGCAGCCGTCGGGAGACGGCGTCCGCCCAGGCGCCCGAGGGCACCTCCAGCAGGACGCCGGTCAGCGACCACAGGACGAAAAGGGAGGAGATCTGGCCGACGGACAGGCCGCTGTCCGAGAACAGCAGCGCGTACACCGGGTAGAGCAGCACGAACTCGTCGAGGAACGCGTACGCGTACAGCGTGGCGGTCAGTCGACGGACGTCGGGGCCGGTCGTGGATCAATGTCGCCAGGTCATGTCACCGATGGTAGTCAGTTCACCCGCCGCCGCCCACCGGTTTTGCGATGGCCTCGACGGGGGCGGCCTCGACGGGGGCGGCCTCGGGGACGGTGACCGCGAAGGTGGTGATCACCGCGGCGTGGTCGGAGGGCCAGTCGTTGTCCTCGACGTCCGGCCACGGCCGGGGGCTGCCGGTGACGTGGGTCCGGGAGTCGAGCACCCTGAGGCCCCGGTGGAGCACGAAGTCGATCCGGTCCTGCGGTTCCGGGCGGCCGCCGCCGTCCTCGTGCTCGGCGTGGACCGGGGACCAGGTGTGCCCGGGTTCCCGTACCGGATCGGGGTGCGCCTCGCGGTAGGAGTCGGCGAAGCCCGCCTCCTCGGCGGCCCTCGTCACCGGCCACGCGACGTCCGGCCGGTCCAGGTGGGAGGGGCTGTTGAAGTCGCCGACGAGGACGACGGGCCCGCCGGGGCCGGGTCCGATCCTGCGCAGTGCGTCCCTCAGCCGCGTGAGCCGCGCCCCCTCGTGGGCGACCAGGGTGTCCGCGGCGAGCCCGTCGAAGGCGGCCTCGTAGGGCCCGTACGGCGCACAGTCCAGGTGGGCCGTCCACACGTCGACCTCGACGGCGCCCCCGCCCTCGCCCTCGCCCTCGTCGGCGCCGACGCCGACGCCGACGCCGACGGCGATCCGGACGCCCGCCGCGCCGTAGAAGCCCACCTCGGGGTCGCCGAGGGCGGCCGTGATCGGGTGGCGGCTGATGATCCCGAGGTTCTCCCCGGCGCGGTGGTGGTACCAGCCGAGGGCCTCGGCGAGCTCCTCGGCGGCGGTGCCGTACGTCTCCTGGAGGCCGACCACGTCCACGTCGGTCTCGGTGAGGACCTTGAGCTGCTTGGCCCGGTGGTCGCGGACCTTCGTGCCGCCGTACCAGAGATTCCAGCTCATGACGCGGAGCCGGTGCGGCAGCAGGGAGCGCAGCCGCCCGGGGGTGACGCCCTCCAGACCGGGCACGACGGTCCGGCCCGGCGCCGTCCCGATCGGCGCGAGCGACGGCACCGCCAGCACCGTGCACCCGGCAGCCTCGGCGGAGGTCACGCCGGTCTCGGTGTCCTCTACGGCCACACAGGCCGCCGGGTCGACGCCGAGGGCGTGGCAGGCGGCGAGGTAGGGGTCGGGGGCGGGCTTGGTGTGCTCGGTGTCGTCGGCGGTGACGGTGACGGCGAAGCGGCTCGCGCCGAGCGCGTCGAGCACCGTGTCGGCGACCGCCCGCGGTGACGCGGTCACCAGCGCCGTCGGCACGCCCTCCCGGGCCAGGGCGTCGAGCAGGGCGAGTGCGCCGGGGCGCGGCACGATGTCGGCGCGGACCCGGTCCGCGAACTCCCGGTGGAGCGCCTCGGCGAGCCCCGGCGCCGGCCGGCCCGTGGTGACGGCCAGCCAGTGGGCGGTGTGCTCGACGGGACGGCCGAGCACCTCCGGCCGGTCCCCCTCGGTCAGTGGCCGGCCGGCCACCCCTTCCACCGCCTCCCACCACAGCCGCTCGGTGTCGACGAGCGTGCCGTCCATGTCGAACAGGACGGCCTGGAGAGGGAGTTGCGTCACGGTTGCCTCTTTCGGTGGGGGGATCAGGACGTGCGTTCGGCGACGAGCACCGGGCGGTCGGGCAGCGACAGGCCCACCGCCGCGCCCGCGGCGAGCCCGGCGGCCTCGTGGGCGGGCAGGTCGGCCTTGACCTCGGTGCCGTCGGCCAGCCGGACGGTGACCCGGACGGCCGCACCGAGGAACGAGGTGGCGACCACGCGCGCGTCCCCGTCGTCCTCGGCCCGCACCCGCACCGCCTCCGGCCGCACCAGCACGTCCACCTCGGTCGCGGCCGGGATCCTGCCGTCGACGGGCAGCCGGCGCCCGAGCACCTCGACCCTCGCGCCGTCGAGGTGTCCCGGTATCCGGCTCGTCGTGCCCACGAACTCGGCGACGAAGGCCGTGGCGGGCCGGCCGTACAACTCGGCCGGGGCGGCGCACTGTTCGAGCCGTCCGTCCCGCATCACGGCGACCCGGTCCGCCATGGACAGGGCCTCCTCCTGGTCGTGGGTGACGAACAGGGTGGTGATGCCGAGCTCCTGCTGGAGCCGCCGGATCTCCTCGCGCAGGGTCAGCCGCACCTTGGCGTCGAGCGCGGAGAGCGGTTCGTCCAGGAGCAGGACACGCGGGCGCAGGGCGAGGGCGCGGGCCAGGGCGACGCGCTGCTGCTGTCCGCCGGAGAGCTGGTGCGGGAACCGTGCGCCCTTGTCGGCGAGGCCCACCAGCTCCAGCAACTCGGCCGCCCGGGAACGCCGTTCGGCGGTGCGCACCTTGCGCATCCGCAGCCCGAAGGCGACGTTGTCGAGCGCGTCGAGGTGCGGGAAGAGGCTGTACGACTGGAACACCATCCCGGCGTCCCGGCGGTGGGCCGGCACCCGGGTGACGTCCTCGCCGTCGACCAGCACCTCGCCGGCGTCGGGGTGTTCGAACCCGGCGAGCATCCGCAGCGCGGTGGTCTTCCCGCAGCCGGAGGGGCCCAGCAGGGCGAGGAGTTCACCCGGCCGGACCGTGAGGTCGAGGCCGTCGAGGGCGACGGTCGGCCCGAACTCCCTGCGCAGGCCGCGGAATTCGACGGTCGCCGCCTTGGACGTCGGCTCGGTCGTCGTCGCTGTCTTGTCGAGCACGGTCATGGTTCATCCCCGGGAAGTAGGACGGGTGCGCCCGCCGAAACCGGCGAGGACGAGGAGCAGCACCCAGGTCACGAGCAGGCTGAGCACGGACACGGCGACGGACAGCTGGGCCTGCGAGCCGCTGACGTTCACGATCCAGACGGCGAAGGGCTGGAAGCCGAGCAATTGCGCCACGGTGAACTCGCCGAGCACCAGGGCCAGGGTGAGGAAGGAGGCGTTGAGCAGCGCGCCGCGCAGGTTGGGCAGCACGGCCCGGACCAGCGCCTGTGGCCAGCCGGCCCCGCAGCTGCGGGCGGCCTCGACGAGGGTGCCCACGTCGACGGAGCGCAGCCCGGCGTCCAGGGCCCGGTACACGAACGGCAGCGCCATCACGACGTAGGCCAGGACGAGCACCACGGGGAAGTCGGGGTTCTGGATCGCCACGAAGGTCTGGAACAGCGGCGTGCGCGAGAGATGCTCGGGCCCCCATTTCAGCACCGTCCCGATACCGGCGACGAACGCGATCGGCGGCACGACCAGCGGCAGGGAGCACACCACCTCGACGACCGGCCGCAGCCGGGGCGCGCCCAGCCGCAGCGCCACCATGGCCGGCACCATCAGCAGCAGCACGACGGCGATGGTGGCGACGGCCAGCTCCATCGAGAGCAGCAGACTGGATCCGAAGCCCGCCGTGGAGAAGATCCGGGTGTAGGCGTCGAAGGTGACGCCCTCCCCGGGCACGTCGACGGTGAAGACGACCGACGCGGCCAGCGGGACCAGGAAGTACAGTCCGGCGAGGCCGAGGACTCCCCACCGCCACAGGTTCAGGCGAGCCATCGCGCGCTCCGTCGTTGCAGGGGCAGATAGACCGCCATGACCAGGCCCGCGACCAGGACCATGTCGAGGCTGAGGGCGAGCGCCACGTTCTCCTGGCCGACGAGCACGTTGCCGGAGATGGCGTCGGCGATCTGGAGGGTGACCAGCGGGATGGAGCTGCCCACCATGGCGGCGGCGGTGGCGTACGCGGCGAAGGCGCTGCCGAAGAGCAGCACCAGGCCGCCGAGCAGCGAGGGCAGCAGCACGGGCAGGGCGACGTGCCGCCAGTACTGCGCGGAGGTCGCGCCGTTGTTCTGCGCCGCCTCGCGCCACTGGGACCGCAGCCCCTCCAGGGCGGGGGTGATGGTGAGCACCATCAGCGGGATCAGGAAGTACAGGTAGACGATCACCAGTCCCCAGAAGCTGTACAGGTCCCAGCCGTGGTCGGTGAGGCCGAAGTGCAGGGTCAGCACACCGGCGTTGCCGAGCGTGGCGACGAAGGCGAACGCCAGCGGGACGCCGCCGAAGTTGGCGAGCACCCCGGACGCGGTGAGCACCGCCTCGCGCAGCGCGCGGAAGCGGGAGGTCACGACGGCCTGGGCCAGCGGCAGTCCGAGCAGCGCCCCCAGCCCCGCCGACACGGCGGACAGCTTCACGCTGCCGAGCAGGGCGGTCAGATAGGCGCCCCGCAGCGAGGCCGTGAGGTTGTCGGCCGTGTACGAGGTGGCGCCCGTGGCCGGGTCCTTGACGGTGAACGCGCCGTCGAGCATCGCCACGGCGGGCAGCCCGAAGGCGAGCGCGGTGAAGGCGAGCAGCGGGACGACGGCGAGCCAGCCGAGGGCACGGCGCCGCCGCTTCACCGGAGCGGCGGCCGCCGTGCCGGCCCGTACGGCGGTGGAGGTCATCCGGAGACGGCCTTGGCCCAGCCCTGCCCGAGGACCGTCTTGGCCTTGCTCTGCTGGTCCTCGGTCGGGAAGGCGGGCGTCCCGGAGACCTCGGGCAGCTTGGCCGCGGCCGCCTTGTCGAGGGTGCCGGCCTTCTCCATGGCGGTCATCAGGGCCGGGCGGGCGTAGCCCTTGAGCCACAGGTTCTGGCCCTCGACGCTGTAGAGGTACTCCTGCCACAGGCGGGCGGCCGCCGGGTGCGGGGCGTCCTTGTTGATCGCCTGGGAGTAGTACTGGGAGAACTGACCGTCGCTGGGCACCGCCACCTTCCAGTCGACGCCCTTGGACTTGAACTCGTCGGCGTATCCGGCGTTGAGGTAGTCCCAGTCGATGCTGATGGGCGTCTCGCCCTTCTCGACGGTGGCCGGGGTCGACTCGACGGGCGTGTAGTTGCCGTTCTTCTTCAGCTTGGCGAAGAAGTCGAGGCCGGGCTGGATGTCGTCGAAGGAGCCGCCGCTCGCGAGGGAGGCCGCGTAGACGCCGCCGAAGGCCGAGCCGGACTTGGTGGGGTTGCCGTTGAGGGCGACCTGACCCTTGTACCGGGGCTCGAGCAGATCCGCGAAGGTGGTCGGACAGGCCTTGACGCGCTTGGCGTCGCAGCCGATGGAGATGTAGCCGCCGTAGTCGTTGTACCAGCGGGCCTTCGCGTCCTTCTGCCCCTCGGGGAGGTCGGCGTACGACGCCACCTCGTACGGCGCGAGCAGCCCCTGCTGGGCGGCGCTGAGCGCGAAGGAGCTGCCGAGGTCGAGGACGTCCGGCGCGCGGCCCTGGCCCTTCCTGGAGGTGACGGCGTTGATCTCGTCCTGGCTGGAGCCGTCGGGGTTCTCGACCGCGACCTTGATGCCGTACTTCTTCTGGAAGCCGTCGATGAGGGCGCCGTAGTTGGCCCAGTCGCGGGGCAGCGCGATGGCGTTCAGCGTGCCCTCCTTCTTCGCCGCCTTCACCAGGGCGTCGAGGCCGCCGAAGTCGGCGGCGGAGGTGGCGGTGGCGGCGTTCTTGCCGTCGGCGGTGGTGGAGGTGCTGGTGTCGGGGGCGGCGCCACAGGCGCTCAATGCGAGTACGGCGACGGCGGCGAGGGCACCGCCACGGACGGCTGATCTCGGCAGGGGCACGGTCACGGCTTCTCCAGGGGACGCGCGAGAATGCGGGAGACGAGGGCAACTTGTCTGAACAAGTTGGCCTCAGTACGCACGCCGCTGGTGTCCCCTTCGTAAACACTGGCGAAACCCTGAGCCCCGAATTCACGCACAGTTGCGGTGCGAGCGGAGCCGCTCCGCAGGTCGACTAGGCTGGTCAAGCTGTGTACAGCCGTCGACGCAGAGGGGAAGCATGGCCGCGCGACACGAGGAGATCGCCGACGCACTGCGCCGGGCGATCGACCGCGAGGAGTACGCGGTCGGCGCGCGGCTGCCCGCGGAAACCGACCTCGCCGCCCGGTACGGCGTCTCGCGCGGCACGGTCCGCCAGGCCGTCGCGGCACTGACCGCCGAGGGGCTCATCGGCTCCCGCCAGGGCGCCCGCCGCGTGGTCCTGGCCAGCCGCCGCAGCCAGAGCTTCGCCGAGCTGCGCAGCTTCGCCCAGTGGGCGCGCGCGATGGGCCGCCAGGCGACCGGCAGGGTCGTCGCCCAGGAGTACCGCCCGGCCGGCACCCAGGACGCCGTACGTCTCCAACTCCGTGAAGGGACCATGGTGTTGCACGTCCTGCGGTTGCGCGGCCTGGACGGCGAGCCGGTACTCCTGGAGCGGACCGTGTACGCGGACTGGATCTCCCCGGCCGTCGAGTCGATCGAGCCGGACTGCCCCTCGGTGACCCAGCGCCTCCTCGACGACACCGGACTGGTCTTCGCCTACGGCGAGCATGTCATCGACGCGGTGGCGGCGGGCGCCCAGGACGCCGAACTGCTCGCCATCCGCCGCACGAGCCCCCTGCTGCGCGTCCGCCGGGTCACGACGACCCGCGAGGGCCGCCCGGTGGAGTGGTCGGACGACCGCTACCGCTCGGACGCCGTCAGCTTCAGCGTGCACAACTCGATCGGCAACAACGCGCTGGCGCGCAAGACCGCCGAGTAGGCGCAGGGCGACCCGGGCCTGCCCGGCTCAGGTCGGCGCGCCCGCGGAGAAGCGGCGCAGGAGCGGTGACAGCACCAGCACGGACTTCGTCCGTTCCACGAACGGCTCCCCCGCGATGCGCTCCAGCACCCGCTCGAAGTGACGCATGTCGGCGGCGAAGACCTGGGCGACGGCGTCCGCCTCCCCGGTGACGGTGGAGGCGGCCACCACCTCCTGGTAGCGCTCCAGGCCCCGCTGGATGGTCTCCGGGGAGGTGTTGCGCCGGCAGTAGATCTCGACGAACCCCTCGGTCTCCCAGCCGAGGGCCGCCGGGTCGACCCGCACGGTGAAGCCGGTGATGGCCCCGGTGGCGCGCAGCCGGTCCACGCGCCGCTTCACGGCGGGCGCGGACAGCCCGACCAGTTGCCCGATGTCCGCGAAGGAGCGGCGGGCGTCCTCGGCGAGGGCGTGCACGATGCGTTCGTCGAGATCGTTCAGCACAGTGGGTCGTTCACTTCTCAGCTGGTGCGGGCGCTGCGAGACGGGAGCGGCGGTGGCCGTAGAGGAAGTAGAACACGAGCCCGACCGCCATCCAGACTCCGAAGACCACCCAGGTGACGGCCGAGAGGCTGCCCATCATCCAGACGCAGAAGGCGAGCCCCAGGGCCGGCAGTACCGGCGAGAGCGGCACCCGGAAGGTCCGGGGCATCTCGGGACGGGTCCGGCGCAGCACCACGACGGCGATGTTGACCAGCCCGAACGCGAACAGCGTACCGATGCTGGTGGCGTCCGCCAGTTGGCCCAGCGGGATCGCGGCGGCCAGCACACCGCAGAACAGCGACACGATCACCGTGTTCGTACGGGGCGTGCCGGTCTTCGGGTGGACGCGGGAGAACACCTTGGGCACGAGGCCGTCCCGGGACATCGCGAAGAGGATGCGGGTCTGGCCGTACAGCACGGTCAGGACGACGCTCGCGATGGCGATGACCGCGCAGAACGCGAGGAGGGTGCCCCAGAAGGACTGGCCGGTCACCTCGCGCATGATCTGCGCGAGCGCGGCCTCGGAGTCGCCGAACCGCTGCCAGGGCTTGGCGCCCACGGCGACGGCCGCGACGAGGACGTACAGCGCCGTCACGATGACGAGCGACAGCATGATCGCGCGGGGCAGGTCGCGCTGCGCGTTCTTCGCCTCCTCGCCGGCGGTGGAGGCGGCGTCGAAGCCGATGTACGAGAAGAACAGCGTCGCACCGGCCGCGCTGACGCCCGCCATGCCCAGCGGCATGAAGTGCTCGTAGTTGCCGGAGCGGAAACCCTGGACGCCGATGGCGCAGAACAGCACCAGCGCGGCGATCTTCACGGCCACCATGACGGTGTTGGCGCGCGCCGACTCACGGGCGCCGCCGAGCAGAAAGGCCATGGCGAGCAGGACGACGATGAGGGCCGGCAGGTTGAAGAGACCGCCGTCCCCGGGCGGCGCCGACAGCGCGTCCGGGATGGTCACGCCGATCGTCCCGTCGAGCAGCTCGTTGAGGTACTCGCCCCAGCCGACGGCCACGGCGGCGACCGACACGCCGTACTCGAGGACCAGACACCAGCCGCAGATCCAGGCGATCAGTTCGCCCATCGTCGCGTACGCGTACGAGTACGAGGAGCCGGCGACCGGGATGGTGCCCGCCAGCTCGGCGTAGGACAGAGCCGAGAAGAGGGCGGTGAGTCCGGCGATCACGAAGGAGAGCGTGACGGCGGGACCGGCCTTGGGCACGGCCTCGCCGAGGACCACGAAGATGCCGGTGCCGAGGGTGGCGCCGATGCTGATCATCGTGAGCTGCCAGAGCCCGAGGGAGCGCCTGAGGGAGCCTCCCTCGCCCTGGCCGCCCTCGGCGACCAGGTGTTCCACGGGCTTGCGCCGCATCAGCCGCGCGACGGGCCCCGGGGACGCGGGGGCCGTCGTACTGCGTTGTTGCGGGGGTGCGCCTTGATCGAGCACGCGCTGACTCCTTCGTCGCTGCCTCTCGGCGTGACGGGGACCGGCGGCACACCTGCACGAGCAGGAACCCACCGAGCGGGGTCCCCGCCACGCTACGTACAGCGCACGACCCTACGAGCAGGGCCGTAGCGCTAGTAATGCTGCAACCTTGCGCACACACGCAAGATCGTTGCGTTCATCGCGCCGAGCTGCACATTCATTGCAGCTCGACCGAACGCGCCCCATGAGGGGCACGGGGAACGGCGCGACCAGCCAGGGCGAACCCGCACCTGGAAGCCGGTGATCAGCGCCGTTCACACGCGCCGGCAGGCGGAGCGCCTCGCGGAGCTACCAGCTGGCGTGCAGCGGCTTGCCCTCCGCGTAACCGGCCGCGCTCTGGATGCCGACCACGGCCTTCTCGGCGAACTCCTCCAGAGAGCCCGCGCCCGCGTAGGTGCAGGAGGAGCGGACGCCCGCGATGACCGAGTCGATCAGGTCCTCGACACCCGGGCGGGCCGGGTCGAGGAACATCCGCGACGTGGAGATGCCCTCCTCGAACAGCGCCTTGCGGGCACGGTCGTACGCGGACTCGTCGGAGGTGCGGTTGGCGACGGCGCGCGCGGACGCCATGCCGAACGACTCCTTGTAGAGCCGGCCGCCCGCGTCCTGCTGGAGGTCGCCCGGGGACTCGTAGGTGCCCGCGAACCACGATCCGATCATCACGTTGGACGCACCGGCGGCCAGCGCCATGGCGACATCGCGCGGGTGCCGGACACCGCCGTCGGCCCACACGTGCTTGCCGTACTTCTTCGCCTCGGCCGCGCACTCCAGGACCGCCGAGAACTGCGGCCGGCCCACGCCGGTCATCATGCGGGTGGTGCACATGGCGCCGGGTCCGACCCCGACCTTGATGATGTCGGCGCCCGCGTCGATCAGGTCCTTGACGCCCTCGGCGGAGACGATGTTCCCGGCGACGATCGGGACCCGCGGGTCGAGCGCGCGCACGGTCCGGATCGCGCTGATCATCGACTCCTGGTGGCCGTGCGCGGTGTCGATGACCAGCGTGTCCACGCCCGCGTCGAGCAGCTGCTTGGCCTTGCCCGCGACATCGCCGTTGATACCGACGGCCGCGGCGACGCACAGCTTGCCCGCCGCGTCGACGGCCGGGGTGTACAGGGTGGCGCGGAGGGCGCCCTTGCGGGTGAGGATGCCGGCGAGCTTGCCCTCCCGGTCGACCGCGGGGGCGTAGCGCCGGTTGGCCGAGTCGAGGGTGTTGAAGGCCTCGCGCGGGTCGATGTCGGCGTCCAGGAGCAGCAGGTCCCGGGACATGACGACCTCGAGCTGGGTGAAGCGGTCGACCCCGCTCAGGTCCGCGTCGGTGACGACACCGACCGGGCGGAACTCCTCGTCGACGACGACGCCCGCGTTGTGCGCGCGCTTGGGCAGCAGGGCCAGGGCGTCGGCGACCGTCTGGTGCGGGGCGAGCACGATGGGGGTGTCCAGCACCAGGTGGCGGCTCTTGACCCAGGTGATGACGTCGGTGACGACGTCGATCGGGATGTCCTGCGGGATCACCACCAGCCCGCCGCGCCGGGCCATCGTCTCGGCCATCCGGCGGCCGGCCACGGCGGTCATGTTGGCGACGACCAGCGGGATCGTGGTGCCCGTGCCGTCCGGGGCGGCGAGGTCGACCGCCTGACGCGACCCGACCGCGCTGCGGCTCGGCACCATGAAGACGTCGTCGTAGGTGAGGTCGTACGCGGGCTGGATGTCGTTGAGGAAACGCACGTGCTGCACATCCCAGTCGATCAGAGGTGACCCCCGGACAGGTCAGCCAGGGGGAGAAGCACGTACTTCATTCTCCCACGACGGCCGCGATGCGATGCCCGGACAGAACATCCAAGCAGCTCAGGGGGGTCTTAGGAGGATCCTCCGAGGGCGAGCAGCACGGACAGCGCCGGCACCTGGTCGACCGCCTGGGCGAACACGTCCTGGGCGATGGCCCACTCCTGCGGCCGGGCCTCGGCGTACGGCCGCCAGTTGCGTACGACGATCTGGAGCCCGCCGTCCCCGGGCGGGGCCTGGAGGTCGGTGAGGCTGTCGGCGAGCGCGTCCCAGTTGCGTCCGAACCAGTCGGGCAGGCCGAGGGCGTCGGCGCAGCGGTTCATCAGAGCGTCCTTGTCGGTCACTCCGTCCAGATCCAGCGTGACCACGAACTGCGTCATCTCAGCACCGCCCGGAACGTGTCGTAGTGATTATCGGTGTAGTAGATCTCGCCGCCCCGCCCGGTGACAACGCGTCGGGCCCCGCGGTCGCGGGAGCCCGGCGCCTCGACGGTGTGTTCGCGGTAGTGGCCCCGCTCGTGCGCGGGCAGCAGCCCCTCGAAGTTCCCGAAGACGGCTCCGTCCCTGGCGTGGGGGAAGGGACCGCCGGCGTCGGTGAGCCGGAGGGTCCGGCGGGCCTCGGCGGGCAGCTCGGACTGCCGGACCGGGGCCGGACCGCCGGCCCGGGACGGCTCGGCGGCCGTGGCGACGGCCGGGGTGGAGTCCCGCGGCCCCGGCTGCCCCGAGGCGCAGCCGGTGAGCAGGGCGAGCGGGAGGAGCAGGCACACCAGCACGCGGGGGACGAACCGCAGCAGCACGCGTTCGATGCTGTCACGGCCGTCCCCCTCGTGGCCTGCTTGCGGGCGGGTCAGATCCCGTCCGGGTCCGCCCGGCCCAGGGCGGGCTTCGGGGTCGGCCCCGCCGTCATCAGGAAGTCGGCGGCCGAGGTGTCCGTCACCAGGCTGGTGACGAGCCCGGAGCGGAGCACGGCGTCGATCGCGGCCGCCTTGCGCTGCCCGCCCGCGATCGCGACGACCTCGGGGACCCGGCGCAGCTGGTCGGTCTTGACCGTGATGCACCGCTCGCCCAGGTCCCGCCCGACCCGGCGGCCCTCGGCGTCGAAGAGGTGCGCGGACATCTCGGCGGCGACCCCGAGCGAGGCGTAGTGCGCCCGCTCCTCGTCGCTGAGCATGTCGTGCACCGTCGAGATGCCCGGCTCCCAGGAGCCGATGGAGACACAGGCGACCGTGACCTTGTCGAAGTACTCGAAGGCGCGGGCGATCCCGGTCTGGTGGCGCAGCGCGGCCGCGGTGGCCGCGTCCGGCAGCAGCATCGGCGCGTAGATGGGATGCGCGTCGCCGCCGGACACCTGGGCGGCACGGCGGACGGCCTCGACCGAGCCGCGCTCCGCGGTCCCGGCGTCGTAGACACCCGTCAGCTGCACGACCGTGCAGGGCGGCAGCCGGTCCAGCGCCGCCGCCATGTGAATGGTGGACCGGCCCCAGGCCAGCCCCAGCACGTCCCCCTCGTCCACCAGTTCGCCGAGCAGGTCCGCCGCCACTTCCCCCAGGTTCTCGGGGTCCGTGGTCTCCTCGGCCTCGGCCGGGGACTCGACCACGACGGCGTGCCTGAGGCCGTAGCGGGCGCGGAGCGCGTCCGAGCGCTCCGCGTCCAGCTCGGCCGGCACGCGGATCTCGATCCGTACGAGATCCCGTTCGAGGGCGGTCTCCAGGACCCGGGCCACTTTGAAGCGGCTGACGCCGAACTCCTCCGCGATCTGGATCTTGGACTTTCCCTCAAGGTAGAAGCGGCGGGCCATGGCCGCCGCCTGCACCAGCTCAGCGGGTCCCATCCGCATGGCTGACCGGCCCGCCGACATACCCGACACGGCGTTCTCCTCACTGCTGTTCACACTCTGGATACGCCGTTCATCCTCGCAGATCCGGCGCAGTTGATCAGCTCTGTTGGGAGCCGTTCACATACCTGTCGGTAAGTGGTTGGTTCAGTGTCCACATGCCCAGGAGGCGCCGGCGGTCGCCGCCTCCGCCTGAGCCCGCAGGCCACGGACCGCCTCCGCCGGGTCGTCCGCCCCGTATACGGCCGAGCCTGCCACGAACACGTCCGCGCCCGCCTCGGCGCACCGCTCGATCGTCGAGGCCGAGACCCCGCCGTCGATCTGGAGCCACAGGTCGAGGCCGTGCTTGCTGATCAACTCGCGAGTGCGGCGGATCTTGGGGAGCATGATGTCGAGGAAGGCCTGGCCCCCGAAGCCCGGCTCGACCGTCATGATCAGGAGCATGTCGAGTTCGGGCAGCAGGTCCTCGTACGGCTCGATGGGCGTCGCCGGCCTGAGTGCCATGGAGGCACGGGCGCCCTTCGCCCGGATCTCGCGGGCGAGCCGCACGGGTGCGGCGGCGGCCTCGACGTGGAAGGTGACGGACGAGGCACCCGCCTCGACGTACTGCGGGGCCCAGCGATCGGGGGCTTCGATCATCAGATGGCAGTCCAGCGGGGTGTCCGTCGCACGGGCCAGTGACTCTACGACCGGCACACCGAGCGTGAGGTTCGGGACGAAATGGTTGTCCATGACGTCGACGTGGAGCCAGTCGGCTCCGGCGACCGCCTCCGCCTCGTCCGCAAGGCGGGCGAAGTCGGCGGACAGGATGCTGGGGTTGATCTGCACGGCCATGACCCAAGCCTGCCATGCCCTCCGGGGGTTGCGGGCATCGGTCCCGTGGGGGGAGCGTGGTTCGTCGCCCGCGGACCGGCTGCGGCTGATCGCGCAGCCCCTCGCGCCCCTTACCGGAGGCGGCCGCCCACCCCGGCGTCGGAACGGCTCGGAGGGTAGTCATGGCCGAGAATCGCGGTGTCGCGCACCTGGTCTGCGGGCGGCGCGCCAAGTGGCTGGTGCTGGCGTTGTGGCTGGTGGTGCTGTTTCTGACGGCACCCTTCGCGCAGAAGCTCACCGACGCCCAGGACAACGACGCGGCCTCCTGGCTGCCGGGGTCGGCGGAGTCCACCCAGGTGCTGGAGATCTCGCAGGACTTCAGGCCCGAGCAGATCCCCGCGGTCGTCGTCTACGCCCGTGACGAGGGCCTGACGGCCGAGGACCGGGCGCAGATCACCGAGGACGCGGCGCAGCTCAGGCAGCTCACCGACCACGGCATCCGCGGCGCGGAGACCCGCGGGCCGGTCTACGACCGCCCGGCCGACCCGCGCGCCGCCCAGATCTACGTGCCGATCACCATGGACGAGAAGGGCTGGGAGCGCATCGCCCCGGCCGTCGACTCGATCCGTGACGTCGTCGGCGACGGCGGCGCGGGTCTGGCCGTGCACATCACCGGGCCCGGCGGTACCTCCGCGGACTTCTCCGAGGCCTTCGAGGGCATCGACTCGACCCTGCTGCTGGCGGCGATGGGCGTGGTCGTGATCATGCTCCTGATCACCTACCGCAGTCCCACCCTCCTCGTCGTCCCGGTGCTCGCCGTGGTCGCCGCCCTGTTCACCGCCCAGGCGCTGATCTACTTCCTGGCCGAGTACGCGGGTTTGACGGTGAACGGTCAGAGCGCCGGCATTCTCACGGTGCTCGTGTTCGGCGCGGGCACGGACTACGCCCTGCTGCTGGTGGCCCGTTACCGGGAGGAGCTGCGCCGACACGAGGACCGGCACGAGGCGATGGCCCTGGCGCTGCACCGGGCGGGCCCCGCCGTCCTGGCGTCCGGCGCCACGGTCGTGCTGAGCATGCTGATGCTGTTGGCCGCCGAGATGAACTCCACCCGCGGGCTGGGCCCGGTCGCGGCCATCGGCGTGGCGGTCGCGCTGCTGGCGATGATGACCCTCTTCCCCGCCCTGCTGGTGATCTGCGGCCGCTGGATCTTCTGGCCGGCGATCCCGCACTTCGGCTCCTCGGACCCGACCGAGCACGGCGTCTGGGCCCGCACGGGCCGGGGCATCGCCCGCCGCCCGCGCATGGTCTGGGCCGTGACGGCGCTGGTCCTGGCGGTCTGCTCGCTCGGCCTGATCCAGCTGCGCGCCGAGGGCATCGGCAACGCGGACGCGTTCACCGGCACACCGGACTCCATCACCGGCCAGAAGGTGTCGGCGAAGTACTTCCCGGCGGGCAGCGGCGACCCGCTGGTGGTGATCGCCGACCAGGGCCGGGCCGGGCAGGTCAGACGCGCGGTCGCGGGGACGGAGGGCGTCGTGCCCACGTCCCTCGCGGTGCCCGCGGGCACGAAACCCGTCCACGACGGCCAGGTGCTGTTCGAGGCGACGATGACCGACCCGGCCGACAGCGAGGCCGCCAAGCAGACCGTGGAACGGGTCCGGGACGCGGTGCACGAGGTACCCGACGCCGACGCCAAGGTGGGCGGCGGCACGGCGGCCCTGCTCGACATGGACAAGGCGACCACCCACGACAACCTGCTGATCATCCCATTGGTCCTGGCCGTGGTCCTGCTCATCCTCTGCGCGCTGCTGCGCGCCCTGATCGCCCCGCTGCTGCTGGTCGGGACGGTGATCCTGTCTTTCGCGGCGGCGCTGGGCCTCAGCGCGCTGGCCTTCCGCCACCTCTTCGACTACGCGGGCGAGTCCACGGACTTCCCGCTGTTCGTCTTCGTGTTCCTGGTGGCCCTGGGCATCGACTACAACATCTTCCTGACCACCCGGATCCGCGAGGAGGCCGCCCGCCAGGGCACCCGGCAGGGCGTGGTGACCGGTCTGGCGGCCACCGGCTCGGTGATCACCTCGGCGGGCCTGGTCCTGGCCGGCACCTTCGCGGCCCTCGCCACCCTGCCCATGGTCGCCTTCGCGGAGATCGGCTTCGCGGTGGCCCTGGGCGTCCTCCTGGACACCTTCATCGTCCGGTCGGTGCTCGTCACCTCGCTGTTCCTGGACATCGGACCGAAGATCTGGTGGCCGCACCGGCTGGCCCTGGAGAGCCACGCGACCCCGTCGAAGGAGCCCGCCCAACCGGTCGGGAGCAGCGAGAACCGACCACCCTTTGCATGACCATGCGAGTTCATGCATAATCTTCCTATGTCCAAGGTCCTCACCTCCCTTCCCGCCGGCGAGCGCGTCGGCATCGCCTTCTCCGGCGGGCTCGACACCTCCGTCGCGGTCGCGTGGATGCGCGACAAGGGTGCCGTCCCGTGCACCTACACCGCCGACATCGGCCAGTACGACGAGCCCGACATCGCCTCGGTGCCCGGCCGCGCGAAGACCTACGGCGCCGAGATCGCGCGCCTGGTCGACTGCCGCGCCGCGCTGGTCGAGGAGGGCCTTGCCGCGCTCACCTGCGGGGCGTTCCACATCCGCTCGGGCGGGCGCTCGTACTTCAACACCACGCCGCTCGGCCGTGCCGTCACCGGCACCCTGCTGGTCCGGGCGATGCTCGAGGACGACGTCCAGATCTGGGGCGACGGCTCGACCTTCAAGGGCAACGACATCGAGCGGTTCTACCGCTACGGCCTGCTGGCCAACCCGCACCTGCGGATCTACAAGCCCTGGCTGGACGCGGACTTCGTGACCGAGCTCGGCGGGCGCAAGGAAATGTCGGAGTGGCTCGTCGCCCACGACCTGCCCTACCGGGACAGCACGGAGAAGGCGTACTCCACGGACGCCAACATCTGGGGCGCCACCCACGAGGCCAAGACCCTGGAGCACCTGGACACCGGCGTCGAGACCGTCGAGCCCATCATGGGCGTGCGGTTCTGGGACCCGTCGGTCGACATCGCCACCGAGGACGTGACGATCGGCTTCGACCAGGGCCGCCCCGTGACGATCAACGGCAAGGAGTTCGCCTCCCCCGTCGATCTGGTGATGGAGGCCAACGCCATCGGCGGCCGCCACGGCCTCGGCATGTCGGACCAGATCGAGAACCGCATCATCGAGGCCAAGAGCCGCGGCATCTACGAGGCGCCCGGCATGGCCCTGCTGCACGCGGCCTACGAGCGTCTGGTCAACGCCATCCACAACGAGGACACCCTCGCCCAGTACTACAACGAGGGACGGCGTCTCGGCCGGCTGATGTACGAGGGCCGCTGGCTGGACCCGCAGGCCCTGATGGTGCGCGAGTCGCTCCAGCGCTGGGTCGGCGCGGCCGTCACCGGCGAGGTGACGCTGCGACTGCGGCGCGGTGAGGACTACTCGATCCTCAACACCGTCGGCCCGGCCTTCAGCTACCACCCGGACAAGCTGTCCATGGAGCGCACCGAGGACTCCGCGTTCGGCCCGGTGGACCGGATCGGCCAGCTCACCATGCGCAACCTCGACATCGCCGACTCGCGCGCCAAGCTGGAGCAGTACGCCACGCTCGGTCTGATCGGCACCGGCAGCCCCGCGATCGGCGCCGATCAGGCGGCCGCGACGGGTCTCATCGGCACCATGACGGAACTGCCGGAGGGCGGCGCCGAGGCCATCGCCTCCCGCGGCGAGGTCTCCGACGACGACCAGCTGCTGGACCGCGCCGCGATGGAGTTCGGCACGGACTGACCCTCGCGAAGGCACCCGCACGCGCGGAAGGCCGGCCCCACGCCGACGGCGTGGGGCCGGCCTTCCGCGCGTGTCCGTCGGGCGGGCCTCAGCCCGTCTTCCTGATCAACGCCAGGTACATGGCGTCGGTCCCGTGCAGATGCGGCCACAGCTGGATGTCCGGCCCGTCCCCCAGCTCCGGTACGCCCGGCAGCAGCGGCCGCGCGTCGATCAGCTCGGCCTCCGGGTACTGCTTGAGGACGTCGGAGACGACCGACCGGGTCTCGGCCAGGTGCGGCGAACAGGTGGCGTACCCGACGACGCCCCCGACCCGCACCGACTCCAGCGCGGTCCGCAGCAGCCCGCGCTGGAGCGGCCCGAACCCGTCGAGGTCCTCCGGCCTGCGCCGCCAGCGTGCCTCGGGACGCCGCCGCAGGGCGCCGAGGCCCGTGCACGGCACGTCCATCAGCACCCGGTCGAAGGAGCCGGGCCGCCACGGCGGCCGGGTCCCGTCGGCGGCGATGACCTGGTAGGGCCCGGGGTTGCCGGCCAGCGCCCTGGCGACGAGCCCCGCGCGGTGCGGCTGCTTCTCGGAGGCGAGCAGCGCGGCCCCCCGCTCGGCGGCGAGGGCGGCGAGCAACGCCGCCTTGCCACCGGGTCCGGCGCATCCGTCCAGCCACAACGCGTCGGACCCGTCGAGCGGCGCGTTGGCCAGCGCGAGCGCCACGAGCTGGCTGCCTTCGTCCTGCACCCCCGCCCGCCCGTCCCGTACGGCGTCGATGGCCCCGGGCTCACCGCCCTCGGTGAGCCGTACGGCGTACGGCGACCAGCGCCCGGCGACCGAGGCGTCCTCTTGGAGCAGTTCCTCGGTGGTGGCCCGTCCGGGCCGGGCGACGAGCGTGACCTCGGGGCGCTCGTTGTCCGCCGCCAGCAGTTCCTCGATGCCGGCCCGCCCGCCGCCGAGGGAGTCCCACAGCGCGGAGACCACCCAGCGCGGGTGCGAGTGCACGACGGCGAGGTGGTCCTCGGGATCGTCCTCGTAGGGCGGAGCGACCTTGTCGAGCCACTCGTCGAGATCGTGCGCCGCGACCTTGCGCAGCACGGCGTTGACGAACTTGGCGCGTCCGTCGCCGAGCACGACCCGGGCGAGGTCGACGGAGGCGGACACGGCCGCATGGGTCGGGATACGTGTCCCGAGCAGCTGGTGCACGCCGAGACTCAGCACGTCGAGGACCGGCGGATCGACCTCGCGCAGCGGCCGGTCGACACACGCGGAGATGACGGCGTCGTACGTCCCCTGCCGGCGCAGCGTCCCGTAGACCAGCTCGGTGGCGAGGGCCGCGTCCCGTGCGTCGAACTTGTCGGGGCCCTCCTTCTCGCGCGCCTTGCGCAGCAGCGGCGGCAGCACGAGGTTGGCGTACGCGTCCCGCTCGTCCACGGCCCGCAGCGCCTCGAAGGCGAGCATGCGGACGGGGTCCTTGTGAGGCCGGCGGTAGGGCTTGCCCGGCTTGCGGGAACGGTGGGGCTGGTCGCTCACGAAAAGGTGCTCCGGATTGCAGAAGTAAGGAGGAAAGGAGGAAAGCAGAAAGGGAGAAAACGGGATAACGAGGAAAGGGGGAACGGTCCGTCAAGCGTACTTCGGGGGCACGCCGGGCGGAACTTGCCGACGGGGGCCCACGGACCGGGGGCGGCGCTCACCCACGGGCGGGGCCCCCGGAGCGAGCGGGACCCGCGCAGGAGTGTTACGCCCCGACGGCCTCCCCGTCCCCGATCCGGGCGCCCCGGGCCCAGTCGGCGGCCCGCATCGGCTTCTTGCCCTGCGCCTGCACCCACAGCAGCTCGACCGCGTACGAGCCGGTACCGACGTGCACGCTGTTCTTGCCGACGAGAAGCGCGCCCGGGGCGAGATCGGTCCGCTCGGGAACCGGCTGGACCTGGATGAGCTTGAGCCGCTCCCCGCGGAAGGTGGTCCAGGCGCCGGGGGCGGGGGTGCAGCCGCGCACCACTCGGTCGACCCGCAGCGCCGGAGTGGCCCAGTCGACCTGGGCGTCCTCGACGGTGATCTTCGGCGCGAGGGTGATCCCCTCGCCCGGCTGCGGAACGGCCTTCAGTGTGCCGTCCTCGATCCCGTCCATGGTCGCGGCGAGCAGCCCGCTGCCCGCGAAGGCCAGCCGGGTGAGCAGGTCACCGCTGGTGTCGGTGGGCCGGATCTCCTCGGTGACCGTCCCGTAGACCGGCCCCGAGTCGAGTCCCTCCTCGATGAGGAAGGTGGACGCGCCGGTGATCTCGTCCCCCGCCATGACGGCGTGCTGCACGGGAGCCGCCCCGCGCCAGGCCGGCAGCAGCGAGAAGTGCAGGTTGACCCAGCCATGGGCCGGGATGTCCAGCGCCACCCTGGGCAGCAGCGCCCCGTAGGCGACGACGGGACAGCAGTCGGGCGCGATCTCCCGCAGCCGCTCCAGGAACTCGGGATCGCGCGGCTTGGCGGGCCTCAGCACTTCGATGCCCGCCTCCTCGGCGCGCTGGGCGACGGGAGAGGCGATCAGCCTGCGCCCCCGTCCGGCCGGCGCGTCGGGCCGCGTGACGACGGCGGCCACCTCGTGCCGCCCGGAGGCGAGCAGAGCGTCCAGGGCGGGAACGGCGACCTCGGGGGTACCGGCGAAGACGAGCTTCATGAGTGGGCGGGGCCTCTCGGGCGGGACGGACGACGGGCGACGCACAAGTTTATGACGCCGACCGGGCAGGCCGCCGACGGGCGGGAGGCCCCCCGAGCCACGCCCTCCAGGGGGCGTACGCATATGCCCATACGCCCCCACACCGTGACCAGCGGCGCGAACCGGCGTTGGTCAAGAAAGAGTTGACCACACCTTCTTCAACGCCGGTTCGAGAGGCTTGTTCATGGCCGACCATGCAACCCACGACGCCCAGGCCCGGGCCAGCCTGCACTTGCTGGTGCGGGACATCGAGCGCGTCCGACGGCAGGTGGACGCACTGCGCACCCTCACCGCCCAGCTGGGCAACGTCTACCGCCCCCGACGCTCCGGCCCGTCCACGGGCTTCGTCGTCTACGGACGCGCCCCCGCCCCCACGGTCCGCCTCGCCCAGGAGCTGCGGGACAGCGTCGAGACCCTGGTCACCGCGGCGGTGGACTTCGACCGTTCGCTCGGTTTCTCGTGGGACGCGGTGGGCTCCGCCCTCGGGGTCACCAAGCAGGCCGTACACCGCCGCTACGGCGCACGCCGGGCCGCGGCCCAGGCCGCCACCGCCACCGCCACCGCCGAGGCCGAGCGACCCGCCGAGCCCACCGCCGCCCGCACGGTCACCGTGAACACGGGGATCCCGACGGTTCCGACGGTCCCCGCCGCCCGCTCCATGCCGACCCAGCCGACGGCCGGCAGCCCGGCCCTGCGCGACACCGGCGCCCCGGCCCTGCGCGACACCGGCGCCCCGGCCCTGCGCGACGTAGGCGCCCCGGCCCTGCGCGAGGCCGGCGCCCCGGCCCTGCGCGAGGTCGGCGCCCCGGCCCTGCGCGAGGAGGCAAGGCCGACCGCCTTCCCCAGCCCGCGCAACGGCTGAGGAGCCGCAGCCCGCACCGAGCACCTCCCCACCCCGTCCCCTCCCCACCTGCCCTCTCGGCCCGCGCCCGAGAGGGCAGTCGCACACCCGGACCTCCCCACCGGGCAGCAGGGCCTCCCCAGCGGCAGCGGGAAACCGCCTGGCCACCGCGCAGCCGGTTTCCCCTACCGCACCGGCTCCGGCTGCGGCTGCGTGTCGTCCCTCAGCCGATGTCCGGCGGATCGATCCGCACCCGCACGGCCTCCTCGCCGCCCCGCGCCATCCGGGCCGCCTGCGCCGCCTTCAGCGCGGCGGCCAGTGCGGCCCCCCTCCCGGGCGGCACCCGGAGCAGCGCCCGCTCCCACTCCTCCCCGGGCGGCGGCGCCCCCGGCCGCCGAGGCCGCCCCGCCGGGGCCGTCGGCACCGGGACCGGCCCCAGGAGCTCCGCCTCCGACGGCAGTTCGACGGCCTCCAGGAACGCGGCCACGGCCTCCGCCGTCCCCGACACCGCCGCCATCCGCGACACCGGCGGGAAACCCAGCTCGGCCCGCTCGGAGAGCTCCCGCACCGCGTGCCCCACCGGATCCCACCGCACCAGCGCCTGGACGGGCCGCAGGGTCGGCTCGGCGACGACGACCACGGTTCCGCCCTCCTCCGACGGCCGTACGAGAGCGGCGGCCGCGATCCAGCGGCGCAGCGCGTCCTCCCCGGCCCTCAGGTCGGGCCGCCCGAGCATGGCCCAGCCGTCCAGCAGCAGCGCGGCCGCGTACCCGCCCTCGGCGACCGGCTCGGCCCCGGGCGTGGACACGACGAGCGCGGGCGCCCCCGGCACGGTGTCCAGGACCTGCTCCCGCCCCGACGTCCGCACCGGCACGGCGGGGAACGCCCGCCCCAGCTCCTCGGCGGTCCGCCGGGCCCCCACGACCTGTGCGCGCAAGCGGAACGAGCCGCACTCCGGACAGTGCCAGGCACTCTCCTCCCGCCCGCACCAGCCGCACCACACCGCGCCCCCGTCCCGTGCTTCCAGGGGCCCGGAGCAGTGCCGGCAGCGGGCGGCGGCCCGGCACTGCGCACACGCCATCCGCGGCACATAGCCCCGCCGGGGCACCTGGACGAGCACCGGCCCGTGCCGCAGCCCCTCCCGGGCCGCCTGCCAGGCGAGGGTCGGCAGCCGGGCGGCCCGGGCGGCCTCGTCCCGCGCGAGGTCCTGGTCGCCCACGGTGCGCACCAGCGGAGCACTGTGCCGCACCTGCTCCCGTGCGGCGGTCAACGGCCGCGCCCATCCGCTCTCGACGAGCTGCGCGCCCTCCACCGTGCAGCTCCAACCCCCCATCAGGAAGCCGCACTTGTCCTGCGCGGCCCGCAGCAGCAGCACCTCGCGCGCATGGGGCTGCGGCGCGTGCAGCTCGCTGTGGCTGTCGTCCCCGTCGTCCCAGAGCGCGACCAGACCGAGGTTCCGGACCGGGGCGAACATCGCGGCACGCGTGCCGACGACCGCCCGCACGGAGCCCCGCCGCACGGCGAGCCATTCCCGGTACCGCTTCTCGGGGCCGGCGTCCGCGGTGAGCAGCGCATGCCGCCCCTCCCCCAGCAACGCCGTCAACGCGGCGTCGACCCGTGCGGCGGCCCGTCCGTCGGGTACGACGACCAGTGCCCCGCGCCCCGAGGCGAGCGTCGCGGCGACGGCCCGCGCCAGCTCCTCGCTCCACCGGGGCCCCGGCAGCGCGTTCCACACCGCGCGGGGCGCGCCCCCGGACGCCAGCGACTCGACGAACGCGGCCCCCCGCTCGTACCGCCCCCAGGACCCGGCCTCCGGAGCCCCCGGCGGCGGCAGCGGCGCCGGGGAGGGGCGCTGCTCGGCGCGCGCGTTGCGTGGCGGCACGGCCAGCTGAAGGACGTCGGCCAGGCTCCCCGCGTACCGGTCGGCGACGGCCCGCGCCAGTCCCAGCAGCTCCTCGCTCAGCACCGGCTCGGGCGACACCACCTGGGCGAGCGCCGCGAGCGGCCCGGAGTAGTCCGACGTGGCGAGCCGCTCGACGAGGAACCCGTCGATGAGCCCCCCGCCCTCGCGCCGCCCTTCCCGCACCCGACCGCGCCCGGCCCCGAACCGCACCCGCACCCGCACCCCCGGCTGGGCGTCGGCGTCCAGCTCGGCCGGCACCGCGTAGTCGAAGTACCGGTCCAGGTGCAGCACACCCTTGTCGACGAGCACCCGCGCCACCGGCAGCTCCTCGGCCAGCGCGGCACCCCGCCAGGTCCGGGGCTTGGCCCGCGGCGTCTTGGCCCGCCGTACGCTCTCCCGGATCAGCGCGAGCTGCTCGGGCGGCGCGCCCTCCGCGGCCGCACCCCCGTCCCCCTGCCCGTTCTCGCTGCTCACGCTTGCATTTTTACCAAACGCCACTGACAACGGTCCTTCCGCCGAAGCTCTGTTCCCCGTCCGGCGCCCGCAGGCGGTCGCATACGACCGTGACCGTTCGAGACGTCCGTGACCGTTCGAGACGTCGCCCGGAAGCTGCCCGCCGTCGCTCTCCTGCGGGACCTCTGCCGTTCGCCGGCCGTGCCGGAGGCGATCCTGAGCCCGGAGGGGGCCGCCCGCCGCTTCGCCCGCGAGTCGCCCATGAGCCCCTACGCGCAGGACGGCCCGCGGCCGGGCGTGCTGGACGACGTCCCCGAGGTGTTCCGGTCCTGCGTCGAGGATCCGGCGTTCACCGACGAGGACGGGATGCCCGTCGCCACCGCCTGTCGCCGGATCGGTCGGGGCGAGCCGGGGTTCAGTTCGGCGACCACCGCCGGGAGCGGACCGGCCACCCGCGGCGGTGCCCCTGCGCGAACGCCGAGGCCCGGCCTCCCTGAGAGGAGGCCGGGCCTCGGCGTGGTGCCGGTGAGGACCTACAGTCCCGCGGCCTTGCGCAGCGCGTCCACGCGGTCCGTGCGCTCCCACGTGAAGTCGGGCAGCTCACGGCCGAAGTGGCCGTACGCGGCGGTCTGGGCGTAGATCGGACGCAGCAGGTCCAGGTCCCGGATGATCGCGGCCGGGCGGAGGTCGAAGACCTCGTCGATGGCCTTCTCGATCTTCTCGGCGTCGACCTTGGCGGTGCCGAAGGTCTCCACGAAGAGACCCACCGGCTCGGCCTTGCCGATCGCGTAGGCGACCTGGACCTCGCAGCGCGCGGCGAGACCCGCGGCCACCACGTTCTTCGCGACCCAGCGCATCGCGTACGCCGCCGAGCGGTCGACCTTGGACGGGTCCTTGCCCGAGAAGGCGCCGCCACCGTGCCGGGCGAAGCCGCCGTAGGTGTCGATGATGATCTTGCGACCGGTGAGACCGGCGTCGCCCATCGGGCCGCCGATCTCGAAGCGGCCGGTCGGGTTGACCAGCAGGCGGTAGTTCTCGGTGTCGAGCTTGATGCCCTCGTCCAGGAGCGCCTTCAGCTCCGGCTCCACCACGAACTCGCGGATGTCCGGCGCCAGCAGGGAGTCCAGGTCGATGTCGCTCGCGTGCTGCGAGGAGACGACGACCGTGTCGAGACGCAGGGCCTTGTCGCCGTCGTACTCGATGGTGACCTGGGTCTTGCCGTCGGGACGCAGGTAGGGGATGGTCCCGTTCTTGCGGACGTCCGACAGACGCTTCGACAGCCGGTGCGCCAGGAAGATCGGCAGCGGCATCAGGGTCGGCGTCTCGTCCGACGCGTAGCCGAACATCAGGCCCTGGTCACCGGCGCCCTGGCGGTCCAGCTCGTCCTCGTCGCCCTCGACGCGGTTCTCGTACGCCGTGTCGACACCCTGGGCGATGTCCGGGGACTGCGCGCCGATGGACACCGAGACGCCGCAGGAGGCGCCGTCGAAGCCCTTCTTCGAGGAGTCGTAGCCGATCTCGAGGATCTTGTCGCGCACGAGCTGGGGGATCGGCGCGTAGGCCTTGGTGGTGACCTCGCCGGCCACATGCACCAGACCGGTCGTGATCAGGGTCTCGACGGCGACCCGGGAGGCCGGGTCCTCGCGCAGCAGGGCATCGAGAATGGTGTCGCTGATCTGGTCAGCGATCTTGTCGGGGTGACCCTCGGTCACAGACTCCGAGGTGAACAGGCGACGGGACACAACGCTCCCTGGGGTTGCAGCGGCTGCTGGCTGATCATTGGCGGACGCGACAGGAGCTGCGCCCGGCGTCGTCCGTGAACAGTTTATCGGTCGTGCCCCTCCATCGGGCCACCCGTCTCGCCTCTCGGGAGCGCTGTGACCTGCGGCACGGGCATTCTGCCGAATGCCGAGCACCGTTGGCCAGGGGCGCCACACCCGAATCGACCGAGCGGGAGGACGACGGGGAAGCGCATCAAACAGTCAGGCCAGGCGCCGCGTCACCAGGTCCCACACGGTTTCGGCCAGGGCCTCCTTGGGCCCGTACGGCACGGGGGTTTCGGTGCCGTCGGCGCCGAGCACGACCGCTTCGTTCTCCTCGGAGCCGAAGGTCTTGCGCTCCCCCACCTCGTTCACCACCAGCAGATCGCAGCCCTTGCGCCGCAGCTTCGACCGGCCGTTGGCCAGGACCTCGTCGGTCTCGGCTGCGAAGCCGACAACCACCTGGTTGGAGCGCGCCCGGTCGGCGGAGACCTCCGCGAGGATGTCCGGATTTCGTACAAGAACAATGGGGTCCGGTTCCCGGCCGTCCTGCTTCTTGATCTTTCCGGCCGCGTACGTCTCCGGCCGGAAATCGGCCACGGCGGCCGCCATGACGACCACGTCGGCGTCCGCGGCCGCCTTCAGGACCGCCTCGCGCAGCTGTACGGCCGTGCCGACCTGGACGACGTCGACGCCGGCCGGGTCGGGCAGGCCGGTGTTCGCCGCGATCAGCGTGACGCGGGCGCCCCGGGCGGCGGCGGTGCGGGCGAGGGCGTAGCCCTGCTTGCCCGAGGAGCGGTTGCCGAGGAAGCGGACCGGGTCGAGGGGCTCGCGGGTGCCGCCGGCGCTGACCACGACATGCCGGCCGGCGAGGTCGGGTTCGCGCACTCCCCTGGCCAGGACCCGGCGGCAGACCTCGAAGATCTCGGCCGGGTCGGGCAGCCGCCCCTTGCCGGTGTCGACACCGGTGAGCCGGCCGACGGCGGGCTCGATCACGACGGCGCCCCGGCGGCGCAGTGTCGCCACGTTCTCCTGGGTGGCCGGGTGTTCCCACATCTCGGTGTGCATCGCGGGGGCGAAGACGACCGGGCACCGGGCCGTCAGGAGGGTGTTGGTGAGCAGGTCGTCGGCGAGGCCGTGGGCGGCCTTGGCGAGCATGTCCGCCGTGGCCGGGGCGACGACCACCAGGTCGGCGTGCTGGCCGATGCGGACGTGCGGGACCTCGTGGACGTCGTCCCAGACCTCCGTGGAGACGGGGTGGCCGGAGAGGGCGGACCAGGTGGCGGCGCCGACGAAGTGCAGCGCGGACGCGGTGGGGACCACCCGGACGTCATGGCCCGACTCGGTCAGTCTGCGCAGCAGCTCACAGGCCTTGTAGGCGGCGATGCCCCCCGTGACCCCCAGAACGACCTTCGGCTTGTCCACCGTCTCTCCCCGGACCTCGGAAAACGTACGCCGCGGCTCCCGGCGTACGAGTCCATCAGACACCACAGGCCCGGCAGCCGTGCTGCCGGGCCTGTGGAAAAACCCACTGTGAGCCGAAAATACTACTGAGCGGGGCCCTCGACGGCCTCGGACGTCAGCAGACCGGCGTTGATCTCGCGGAGGGCGATCGAGAGCGGCTTCTCGTGGACGTGGGTGTCCACGAGCGGACCGACGTACTCGAGGAGGCCCTCGCCGAGCTGCGAGTAGTACGCGTTGATCTGGCGGGCCCGCTTGGCCGCGTAGATCACGAGGCTGTACTTCGAGTCGGTGGCCTCGAGGAGCTCGTCGATCGGCGGGTTGATGATGCCCTCGGGCGCGGAGATGGAAGAGGACACGCTCTACCTTCCGATGGATGGGAAAAGACCGGTCGTGATCACAGGCTCGTAATCACACAACATCGACCAAGGCTAGCAGCTCACGCGCGACGTCCTCGACGGAGGTGTTGACCAGGGTCACGTCGAACTCCGGCTCGGCCGCCAGTTCGATCTTCGCGGCCGCCAGACGGCGCTCGATCACCTCGGGCGGTTCGGTGCCCCGCCCGGTGAGCCTGCGCACCAGTTCCTCCCAGGAGGGAGGCGCCAGGAACACCAGCCGGGCGTCGGACATGGACTCGCGGACCTGCCGGGCACCCTGGAGATCGATCTCCAGGAGGACCGGCTCGCCCGACTCCAGGCGCTCCAGCACCGCGGTGCGCGGAGTGCCGTATCGGTTGCCCGCGAACTCGGCCCACTCCAGCAGCTCGCCGTTGGCGATCAGCTTGTCCATCTCCTCGTCGGTGACGAAGAAGTAGTGGACTCCGTGCTTCTCGCCGGGCCGCGGCCTGCGGGTTGTCGCCGACACCGAGAGCCAGACCTCGGGATGTTCCTTGCGCATATGAGCGACGACCGTGCTCTTACCGACCCCGGAGGGGCCGGAGAGCACGGTCAGCCGCGGACGTGCGTCCGGGGTTTCGGGGGTCGTCCCCCGGAGTTTTACTGCCATGCAGCGATTATTCCAGCAATCCCGGAGTGCCCGGGACTCCCTCCCCGCGGCACCCGGGAATCAGGAGCCGGTGCTGCCGAACTCACGCTCCAGGGACGCGATCTGGTTGGAACCGAGGCCGCGCACGCGGCGGCTCTCGGAGATGCCGAGTCGCTCCATGATCTGCTTGGCGCGGACCTTGCCCACGCCCGGGAGCGACTCCAGGAGGGCAGAGACCTTCATCTTGCCGATGACGTCGTTTTCCTGACCCTGCTTGATGACCTCGTGAAGCGAGGCGCCGGAGTGCTTGAGTCGATTCTTGACCTCGGCCCGCTCCCGGCGAGCCGCGGCGGCCTTTTCGAGCGCGGCTGCGCGCTGTTCGGGGGTAAGGGGCGGAAGAGCCACGCCTACGTCACCTCGGATGTCGAACTGTCGGATACGGACCGGTGAGGAACCTAGTCGCCCCACACCTGGTGAGTTACGTGCAACACGCGCTGCCCGTTCACTCTCCGTCGGAGACTAGCGGCCAACTCCGCCAGAGTCAGCGAGAACCAAGGAAAAGTCCTGGTCAGCCTCCGTCAGGCCGGACATTTAAGACATAGTGCCCCGGATTTGAGGATGTATCCAGACTCAAGTCGCCCCCGAGCCGCCCGACCGAGCCCCCGGTCGGGCGGCCGGCACCCGTCAGGCCGCGTCCACGGCCGCCCTGACCTCTCGCGCGAATCGATCCACCGCGTCACGCAGAGCGACGATGCCGGGACCGTGACGCAACACACCCCGACTCACGTTCGGTACGACATTGCGCACCGCGGATCCGAAGACCCGCGGAAGGTCGGCCGGGGTCGCCCCCTGGGCGCCGACGCCGGGCGCGAGGAGCGGACCGTTGATGTCGAGGTCGTACGTCGACAGGTCGCCCAGGGTCGCCCCGACGACCGCCCCGAAGGAACCCAGCGGCTCCTCCCCCGCGTTCTCCGCGGCCAGGTGCGCCAGCATCGTCGCGCCCACGTCCCGTCCGTCGGCCCGTACCGCGTGCTGGACCTCACCGCCCTCCGGGTTCGAGGTCAGCGCCAGCACGAACAGCCCGGCGCCGCTCTCCCGCGCCGCCGCCACCGCCGGGGACAGGGATCCGTAACCGAGGTACGGCGACACGGTCAGGGCGTCGGAGAACAGCGGGGCGTCCTTGTGCAGGAAGGACTCGGCGTACGCGGCCATGGTCGAGCCGATGTCACCGCGCTTGGCGTCCATCACGACCAGGGCACCCGCCGCCCGGGCCTCCTGAACCGTCTTCTCCAGGACGGCGATGCCGCGCGAGCCGAACCGCTCGAAGAACGCGCTCTGCGGCTTCAGCAGGGCGACCCGGTCTGCCGTCGCCTCGACGACCGTGCGGCTGAACCGCTCCAGCCCCGCGACATCGTCGTTCAGGCCCCACTCGGCGAGCAGGGAGGCGTGCGGGTCGATGCCGACGCAGAGCGGGCCGCGCTCGTCCATGGCCCGGCACAGCCGCGCGCCGAAGGGCTCCAGGGTCATGCCGTCTTCCTCACGTCGGCGCCGACCGCGTCGGCGAGAGTGGCGTAGGGGCTCGTCCGCAGGCGGGCGGCCAGGCCCTTGTGGATCGCGCGGCCCCAGAAGGGCCCCTCGTAGATGAAGGCGCTGTACCCCTGGACCAGCGTGGCACCGGCCAGGATGCGCTGCCAGGCGTCCTCGGCGTCCTCCACGCCGCCGACGCCCACCAGGGTGACGCGGTCCCCCACGCGCGCGTAGAGGCGGCGCAGCACCTCCAGGGAGCGCGCCTTGAGGGGCGCCCCGGACAGTCCGCCGGTCTCCTTCACCAGCGAGGGATCGGAGGTCAGTCCGAGGCCCTCGCGCGCGATGGTGGTGTTGGTGGCGATGATCCCGTCCAGGCCGAGTTCCACGGCCAGGTCGGCGACCGCGTCGACGTCCTCGTCGGCCAGGTCCGGCGCGATCTTGACCAGCAGCGGGACCCGCCGCGAGGTCACCACCCGGTCGGCGGCCTCGCGGACGGCGCTCAGCAGCGGTCGCAGCGCCTCGGTGGCCTGGAGGTTGCGCAGCCCCGGGGTGTTCGGCGAGGACACGTTGACGACCAGGTAGTCGGCGTACGGCGCGAGCCGCTCGGTCGACTTCACGTAGTCGCCGACGGCCTCCTCCTCCGGTACGACCTTGGTCTTGCCGATGTTGACGCCCACCACCGGCTTGAAGACGGGCGTACGGGAGGCCAGGCGCGCGGCGACGGCCAGCGAGCCCTCGTTGTTGAAGCCCATCCGGTTGATGAGCGCCCGGTCCCGCACGAGCCGGAACAGCCGCTGGGCGGGGTTGCCGGGCTGCGGCTCGCCGGTGACCGTGCCGATCTCGACGTGGTCGAAGCCCAGCATCGACATCCCGTCGATCGCGACGGCGTTCTTGTCGAAGCCGGCGGCGAGGCCGAAGGGGCCGTGCATGCGCAGCCCGAAGGCCTCGGTGCGCAGTTCCTCGTACCGGGGGGCCAGCGCGGCCGCGACGAACGTGCGCAGCACCGGGATCCGCACGACGAGCCGGATCCAGCGGAAGGCCAGGTGGTGGGCGCGCTCGGGGTCCATCCGCCGGAAGACCAGCCGGAAGAATTGCTTGTACATGATCATGTCCTCCAAGGAGCCTCGCGAAGAGGTGTCATGAAGAGGGGGACACCGTTTCCGGTGTCCCCCTGAGGGCTGCTAGTCGCGGGCCGCGGTCAGGTGTTCCGCGTGTTCTTGGAGTGAGCGCACGCCCACGTCCCCGTGGTTGAGGGCGTCGATGCCCTGGACGGCCGCAGCGAGCGCCTGGACCGTCGTCAGGCACGGCACGGACCGCGCCACGGCCGCCGTACGGATCTCGTAGCCGTCGAGGCGGCCACCGGTGCCGTACGGGGTGTTGACGATGAGGTCGACCTCGCCGTCGTGGATGAGCTGGACGATGGTCTTCTCGCCGTTCGGGCCGGTGCCCTCGGACTGCTTGCGCACGACCTTCGCGGTGAGGCCGTTGCGCCTGAGCACCTCGGCCGTGCCGGAGGTGGCGAGCAGTTCGAAGCCGTGCGCGACCAGCTCACGGGCCGGGAAGATCATCGAGCGCTTGTCGCGGTTGGCGACCGAGATGAACGCGCGGCCCTTGGTGGGCAGCGGGCCGTACGCGCCGGCCTGCGACTTGGCGTACGCCGTGCCGAAGACGGAGTCGATGCCCATGACCTCGCCGGTGGAGCGCATCTCCGGGCCGAGGACGGTATCGACGCCGCGGCCCGAGGTGTCCCGGAAGCGGGTCCACGGCATCACGGCCTCCTTGACGGAGATCGGCGCGTCCAGCGGCAGCTCGCCGCCGTCGCCGGTCGCCGGGAGCAGCCCCTCGGCACGCAGCTCGGCGACGGTCGCGCCCAGCGAGATCCGGGCGGCGGCCTTGGCCAGCGGCACCGCGGTCGCCTTCGAGGTGAAGGGGACCGTGCGGGACGCGCGCGGGTTCGCCTCCAGGACGTAGAGGATGTCGCCGGCCATCGCGAACTGGATGTTGATCAGGCCGCGCACGCCGACGCCCTTGGCGATCGCCTCGGTGGAGGCGCGCAGGCGCTTGATGTCGAAGCCGCCCAGGGTGATCGGGGGCAGGGCGCACGCCGAGTCGCCGGAGTGGATGCCGGCCTCCTCGATGTGCTCCATGACGCCGCCGAGGTACAGCTCCTCGCCGTCGTAGAGGGCGTCGACGTCGATCTCGATGGCGTCGTCGAGGAAGCGGTCGACGAGGACCGGCCGGGTGGGGCTGATCTCGGTCGACTCGGCGATGTAGGAGGACAGCCGGGTCTCGTCGTAGACGATCTCCATGCCGCGGCCGCCGAGCACGTACGAGGGCCGCACCAGGACCGGGTAGCCGATCTCGTCCGCGATGGCCTTGGCCTCGGCGAAGGTGGTGGCCGTGCCGTGCTTCGGGGCCGGCAGACCGGCCTCGGCGAGCACCCGCCCGAAGGCGCCCCGGTCCTCGGCCGCGTGGATGGCCTCGGGGGAGGTGCCGACGATCGGTACGCCGTTGTCCTTCAGCGCCTGCGCCAGGCCCAGCGGGGTCTGGCCGCCGAGCTGGACGACGACACCGGCGATCGGGCCGGCCAGCGACTCCGCGTGCACGATCTCCAGCACGTCTTCCAGCGTCAGCGGCTCGAAGTACAGGCGGTCGGAGGTGTCGTAGTCCGTGGAGACGGTCTCCGGGTTGCAGTTGACCATCACGGTCTCGTAGCCCGCGTCGCTGAGCGCGAAGGAGGCGTGGACGCAGGAGTAGTCGAACTCGATGCCCTGGCCGATGCGGTTCGGGCCGGAGCCCAGGATGATCACCGCGGGCTTCTCGCGGGGCGCGACCTCGCTCTCCTCGTCGTAGGAGGAGTAGAAGTACGGCGTCTTCGCGGCGAACTCGGCGGCGCAGGTGTCGACCGTCTTGTAGACCGGGCGGATGCCCAGCGTGTGGCGGACCTCACGGACGACGTCCTCGCGCAGCCCGCGGATCTCGGCGATCTGCTGGTCGGAGAAGCCGTGCCGCTTGGCCTCGGCGAGCAGCTCGACGTCGAGGCGGTCGGAGGCGGCCAGCTCGTCGGCGGTCTCCTTGATGAGGAAGAGCTGGTCGACGAACCAGGGGTCGATCTTCGTGAACTCGAAGACCTCCTCGGGGGTGGCGCCCGCGCGGATGGCCTGCATGACGGTGTTGATGCGGCCGTCGGTGGGCCGGACGGCCTCGCGCAGCAGCTCGTCCTTGTCGCCGGGCTCGCCGACGAACGTGAACTGGCTGCCCTTCTTCTCCAGCGAGCGCAGCGCCTTCTGAAAGGCCTCGGTGAAGTTGCGGCCGATGGCCATGGCCTCGCCGACCGACTTCATGGTCGTGGTCAGCGTGGAGTCGGCGCTCGGGAACTTCTCGAAGGCGAAGCGCGGGGCCTTCACGACGACGTAGTCGAGCGTCGGCTCGAAGGAGGCCGGCGTCTCCCGCGTGATGTCGTTCGGGATCTCGTCGAGGGTGTAGCCGACGGCGAGCTTGGCCGCGATCTTGGCGATCGGGAAGCCGGTGGCCTTGGAGGCCAGGGCCGAGGACCGTGACACGCGCGGGTTCATCTCGATGACGATGATCCGGCCGTCCTCGGGGTTCACCGCGAACTGGATGTTGCAGCCGCCGGTGTCGACGCCGACCTCGCGGATGATCGCGATGCCGATGTCGCGCAGCCGCTGGTACTCGCGGTCGGTCAGCGTCATCGCCGGGGCGACGGTGATCGAGTCACCGGTGTGCACGCCCATGGGGTCGAAGTTCTCGATGGAGCAGACGACCACGACGTTGTCGTTCTTGTCGCGCATCAGCTCCAGCTCGTACTCCTTCCAGCCGAGGATGGACTCCTCCAGGAGCACCTCGGTGGTCGGCGAGAGCGTCAGGCCCTGGCCGGCGATGCGGCGCAGCTCCTCCTCGTCGTGGGCGAAGCCGGAGCCGGCGCCGCCCATGGTGAAGGAGGGTCGGACGACGACGGGGTAGCCGCCGAGCGTCTCGACGCCCGCGATCACGTCGTCCATGGAGTGGCAGATCACGGACCGGGCGGACTCGCCGTGCCCGATCTTCTCGCGGACGGCCTCGACGACACCCTTGAAGAGGTCGCGGTCCTCGCCCTTGTTGATGGCCTCGACGTTGGCGCCGATCAGCTCGACGCCGTACTTCTCCAGCACACCCTGCTCGTGCATGGAGATCGCGGTGTTGAGGGCCGTCTGGCCGCCCAGGGTGGGCAGCAGGACGTCCGGGCGCTCCTTGGCGATGATCTTCTCGACGAACTCCGGGGTGATCGGCTCGACGTAGGTGGCGTCGGCGATCTCCGGGTCGGTCATGATCGTCGCCGGGTTCGAGTTGACCAGGATGACTCGCAGGCCCTCGGCGCGCAGGATGCGGCACGCCTGGGTGCCGGAGTAGTCGAACTCGGCGGCCTGGCCGATGACGATCGGGCCGGAGCCGATGACCAGGACGGACTGGATATCGGTGCGCTTAGGCACGCTGGCCCTCCATCAGGGAAACGAAGCGGTCGAACAGGTAGGCGGCGTCGTGCGGGCCCGCTGCCGCTTCGGGGTGGTACTGGACGGAGAAGGCCGGCTGGTCGAGCAGCTGGAGCCCCTCCACGACGTCGTCGTTGAGGCAGACGTGCGAGACCTCGGCGCGGCCGAACTTCGTCTCGCTGACCCGGTCGAGCGGCGCGTCCACGGCGAACCCGTGGTTGTGCGCGGTGACCTCGACCTTGCCGGTCGTACGGTCCTGGACCGGCTGGTTGATGCCGCGGTGGCCGTACTTCAGCTTGTAGGTGCCGAAGCCGAGGGCGCGGCCGAGGATCTGGTTGCCGAAGCAGATACCGAAGAGCGGCGTCCTGCGCTCCAGCACCTCGGTCATCAGCGCGACGGGGCCTTCGGCGGTGGCCGGGTCGCCCGGGCCGTTGGAGAAGAACACGCCGTCGGGGTCGACGGCGTACACCTCCGCCGCCGAGGCCGTCGCCGGGAGCACGTGCACCTCGATGCCGCGCTCGGCCATGCGGTGCGGGGTCATGCCCTTGATGCCGAGGTCGATGGCGGCCACGGTGAACCGCTTCTCGCCGACCGCCGGGACGACGTAGGCCTCCTTGGTGGTGACCTCCTCGTAGAGGCTCGCACCCTTCATCTGCGGCTGGGCCTGCACGCGCGCGAGGAGCTCGGTCTCCGGGCCGACCGCCTCGCCGGAGAAGATGCCGGCGCGCATCGAGCCGCTCTCGCGGAGGTGGCGGGTGAGCGCGCGGGTGTCGACGCCGGAGATGCCCACGACGCTCTGCGCGACGAGCTCGTCGTCCAGGGAGCGCCGGGCGCGCCAGTTGGAGGGCACGCGCGCGGGGTCGCGCACGACGTAGCCGGAGACCCAGATGCGGTCCGACTCGTCGTCCTCGTCGTTCCAGCCGGTGTTGCCGATCTGCGGGGCGGTCGCGACGACGATCTGGCGGTCGTACGACGGGTCGGTCAGGGTCTCCTGGTAGCCGGTCATGCCGGTGGAGAACACCGCTTCGCCGAAGGTCTCCCCCACGGCCCCGTAGGCACGGCCGCGGAAGATCCGGCCGTCCTCCAGGACGAGTACGGCGGGAACCCTGGTGGTTCCCCTGGTGGAGGTCGTCATCGTGCGCCTTCCGTTTCCGTCGGGTTTTCCGTCTTGTCGATCATGGAGTTGATGGCGTCGACCCAGGCGCCGTGCTCGGCCGCGTGGTCCGAGCGGAAGCCGGAGTCGAGCAGCCTGTCGCCGTGTTCCCAGGTCACCACCAGCAGTCCGCCCTCGGTGAGGACCTTGCCGGCGATGCCCTTGTCGAGCCGGGCCTCACGCAGTGCCGCGACCGGGACGAAGAAGTCGGTCGCGCCGGGGCGTACGACATCCAGTCCCGCGGCCGTCAGGGTGAGCTCGACCCGGCTGCGGGTGCCCAGACCGTGCGCCACGATGCGGTCGAGCCACTGCCCTGCGGTGGTGGAGCCGTGGTAGCGGCCGCTCATGCCCAGTCTCACCGCAGCGGGGTCGTCCGGCATGTCAGGCCGGGGCGGCTTGCCGCCTCGGTCGAGGGTGGTGGTGGACGGCGGGCGGGTGGGGAGCTCGGGAAGGTCGCCCTGGAGGGTGCCGCGCCACTTCCAGCCCTCGCGCATCAGCCAGTAGACGAGCGCGACGAAGAGACCGAGGCCGACCACCCAGCCGATCCGCGCGGCCCAGTCGGTCACTTCGGCCGATTCCCTCTCGGCCGCGAGCAGTAGTGCAGCAGATGTCACGTGAGCTTCCCGTCGACGAGCGTGGCCTTGCCCCGGAGCCACGTGTGCGTGACACGGCCCGGCAGCTCACGCCCCGCGTACGGGGTGTTCCGGCTGCGCGAGGCGAAGCCCGCGGGGTCCACCGACCCACGGTATTCCGTGTCGACGAGCGTGAGGTTGGCGGGCTCACCTGCCGAGACGGGACGCCCGTGCCCCTTGGCCTGCCCGATCAGGGCGGGCTTGAACGACATCCGGCTCGCGACCCCGGCCCAGTCCAGCAGGCCCGTCTCCACCATCGTCTCCTGGACCACCGACAGCGCGGTCTCCAGGCCGACCATGCCCATGGCTGCGGCGGCCCACTCGCAGTCCTTGTCCTCGTGCGGGTGCGGGGCGTGGTCGGTGGCGACGATGTCGATGGTGCCGTCGGCGAGCGCCTCGCGCAGGGCGAGCACGTCCTTCTCGGTGCGCAGCGGCGGGTTCACCTTGTAGACCGGGTTGTAGCTGCGCACCAGCTCGTCGGTGAGCAGCAGGTGGTGCGGGGTGACCTCGGCGGTCACGTCGATGCCGCGGGACTTCGCCCAGCGGACGATCTCGACGGACCCGGCGGTGGAGAGGTGGCAGATGTGGACGCGGGAGCCCACGTGCTCGGCGAGCAGGACGTCCCGGGCGATGATCGACTCCTCGGCCACCGCCGGCCAGCCCCCGAGCCCCAGCTCGGCGGAGACGACGCCCTCGTTCATCTGGGCGCCCTCGGTCAGCCGCGGCTCCTGCGCGTGCTGGGCGACGACCCCGCCGAAGGCCTTCACGTACTCCAGGGCCCTGCGCATGATCACCGCGTCGTCGACGCACTTGCCGTCGTCGGAGAAGACGGTGACGCCGGCCGCCGACTCGTGCATGGCGCCCAGCTCGGCGAGCTTGCGGCCCTCCAGGCCGACCGTGACCGCGCCGATCGGCTGCACGTCGCAGTAGCCGTGCTCCTGGCCGAGCCGGTAGACCTGCTCGACCACACCGGCGGTGTCGGCCACGGGGAAGGTGTTGGCCATGGCGAAGACGGCGGTGTAGCCGCCGGAGGCGGCGGCGCGGGTGCCGGTCAGCACCGTCTCGGAGTCCTCGCGGCCCGGCTCGCGCAGATGGGTGTGCAGGTCCACCAGGCCCGGCAGCAGCACCTTGCCTGCGGCCTCGACGACCTCGGCGCCCTCGGCGGACAGCCCCGCGCCCACGGCCTCGATGACCGCGCCGTCGATCAGGACGTCCTGCGGCTCTCCGCCGAGCACCTTCGCACCACGGATCAGGATCTTGCTCATGGTTCTTACTTCTCCTCGGTGGTGCGGGCGTGGCTGACGGCGGGCTCGTTGCCGCCCAGGAGCAGGTAGAGGACGGCCATCCGGATGGACACGCCGTTGGCGACCTGTTCGACGACGGTGCAGCGCTCGGAGTCGGCGACCTCGGCGGTGATCTCCATGCCGCGGACCATCGGGCCGGGGTGCATCACGATGGCGTGCTCGGGCATCCGCGCCATGCGGTCGCCGTCGAGGCCGTAGCGCCGCGAGTACTCGCGCTCGGTGGGGAAGAACGCGGCGTTCATCCGCTCGCGCTGCACCCGCAGCATCATCACCGCGTCGGACTTGGGCAGCGTGCTGTCGAGGTCGTACGACACCTCGCACGGCCAGGTCTCGATGCCGACCGGCACCAGGGTGGGCGGGGCGACCAGGGTCACCTCGGCGCCGAGCGTGTGCAGCAGGTCGACGTTGGAGCGGGCGACCCGGCTGTGCAGCACGTCGCCGACGATCGTGATGCGCTTGCCGGCGAGGTCCTGGCCGATCCCGGCGTCCCGGCCGACCAGCCGGCGGCGCATGGTGAAGGCGTCCAGGAGTGCCTGGGTGGGGTGCTGGTGGGTGCCGTCGCCCGCGTTGACGACGACCGCGTCGATCCAGCCGGAGGTGGCCAGGCGGTAGGGCGCCCCGGAGGCACCGTGCCGGATGACGACGGCGTCGACGCCCATGGCCTCCAGCGTCTGCGCGGTGTCCTTGAGGGACTCGCCCTTCGACACCGACGACCCCTTGGCGGAGAAGTTGATGACGTCCGCGGAGAGGCGCTTCTCGGCGGCCTCGAAGGAGATACGCGTGCGCGTGGAGTCCTCGAAGAAGAGGTTGACGATCGTGCGGCCGCGCAGGGTCGGCAGTTTCTTGATGGGCCGGTCCGCGACCCGGGCCATCTCCTCGGCGGTGTCGAGGATCAGGACGGCGTCGTCGCGGGTGAGGTCGGCGGCCGAGATGAGATGACGCTGCATCTGTCAGGCTCCGTAAGGCAGTTCAGACAAGGGAGATCACGGACGTGCAGGGCACGGCTGTGAGGCGCACGGCACCGAGGGCCGTACGCGCGCGTGCTACTGCTGGGGGGCCGGCTTCACACCGAGCAGCACGGTGTCGCGACCGTCCTCCTCGGCGAGCTGGACCTTGACCGTCTCCCGCAACGACGTGGGGAGGTTCTTGCCGACGTAGTCGGCGCGGATGGGCAGTTCCCGGTGGCCGCGGTCGACGAGGACCGCGAGCTGCACCGCGCGCGGACGCCCGAGGTCGTTCAGGGCGTCGAGGGCGGCACGGATGGTACGGCCGGAGAAGAGCACGTCGTCTACGAGGACGACCAGCTTGCCGTCCAGGCCGTCACCGGGGATCTCGGTGCGGGCCAGCGCACGCGGCGGGTGCATGCGCAGGTCGTCGCGGTACATGGTGATGTCGAGGGAGCCGACCGGAATCCGGCGGTCGGTGATCTGCTCGAGCTTGGCGGCGAGCCGCTGGGCGAGGAAGACGCCGCGGGTCGGGATCCCTAGCAGTACCACGTCGTCGGCGCCCTTGGCGCGTTCGACGATCTCGTGGGCGATACGGGTCAGTACCCGCGCGATGTCGGGGCCCTCGAGAACGGGCCGCGCATCGGCTTGCCGGGAGTCCTGCTGAATGTCCTGCTTGTCCATATGAAACGGACCTCCTTCTCCGCCTCACGGGACGGACCTTAAAGGACGTCGGATTTGCGCCATCCACGGTAGCAGGCCGGAGGACCGCCCTGATCACCCCCCTGGCGTAACCGGCCACCGATACCACGGAAGCGTCGGTGTGGACCATTCGGCTTGACTCAGAAGAATCACGCTGCGTAACCTCACAGTGAGTTACCAGCACGCGGCCAGTGCCGCGTCGACCCAGTGCCGGGGAGCTATATGTCCAGCGAATACGCCAAACAGCTCGGGGCCAAGCTCCGGGCGATCCGCACCCAGCAGGGCCTTTCCCTCCACGGTGTCGAGGAGAAGTCCCAGGGACGGTGGAAGGCGGTCGTGGTCGGTTCGTACGAGCGCGGCGACCGCGCCGTGACCGTGCAGCGCCTTGCCGAGCTGGCGGACTTCTACGGCGTTCCCGTGCAGGAACTGCTGCCGGGCACCACTCCGGGCGGCGCCGCCGAGCCGCCGCCGAAGCTGGTCCTGGACCTGGAGCGACTGGCCCACGTGCCGGTCGAGAAGGCGGGCCCCCTTCAGCGGTACGCGGCCACCATCCAGTCGCAGCGCGGTGACTACAACGGCAAGGTGCTGTCGATCCGCCAGGACGACCTGCGCACGCTCGCCGTCATCTACGACCAGTCCCCCTCGGTCCTGACCGAGCAGCTGATCAGCTGGGGCGTCCTGGACGCGGACGCGCGTCGCGCCGTCTCCCACGAGGAGGGCTGAGGCCCCAGCGGCCCGCCAGAGCTCAGCAGAAACGTGCCGCCGGGGTGGCCGGAACCTGATGGTTCCGGCCACCCCGGCTTTTTGTCGTCACACGCCGGAGGGCCCACAGCGTGCGCTGTGGGCCCTCCGGCGTGTGCGCGCCCCGAGGGGCGCCGGGAACCGCCGGACGAGCCACAGGGGGCTCGCAGGCCTCCTGAGGCCCTCGTTCCCCGGCTCTCCCTGCGGAACCGTTCGCTATTCGCGACGCAGAGACGGCTTGAGCTCCTTGAACCGGCCGAGCAGGCCGTTGACGAACGACGGCGACTCGTCCGTCGAGAACTCCTTCGCCAGCTGCACCATCTCGTCGAGGACGACCGCGTCCGGGGTCTCGTCGGCCCAGATCAGCTCGTAGGCGCCGAGACGCAGGATGTTGCGGTCGACGACCGGCATCCGGTCCAGCGTCCAGCCGACCGAGTACTGCGAGATCAGCTCGTCGATGCGACGCGCGTACCCGGCGTAGCCCTCGACCAGCTGCATCGTGTACTCGCTCACCGGCGGCTGCCGGGTGTCGGCCCGGGAGAGCCGGATCCAGTCCGCGAGGACTGTCAGGACGTCGACTCCGCGCTGGTCGCCCTCGAAGAGGATCTGGAAGGCGCGCTTGCGGGCCGTGTTGCGGGCAGCCACGGTTAGCTGTTCACCCGGCCGAGGTAGTCGCTGGTGCGGGTGTCGACCTTGATCTTCTCACCGGTGGTGATGAAGAGCGGGACGTTGATCTGGTGACCGGTCTCCAGGGTGGCGGGCTTGGTGCCACCGGTGGAGCGGTCGCCCTGGAGGCCCGGCTCGGTCTCCTGCACGACGAGCTCGACGGCGGCCGGCAGCTCTACGAAGAGCACCTCGCCCTCGTGCTGCGCCACGGTGGCCGTGAAGCCCTCGATCAGGAAGTTGGCGGCGTCGCCGACGGCCTTGCGGTCGACCATCAGCTGGTCGTAGGTCTCCATGTCCATGAAGACGAAGTACTCGCCGTCCATGTACGAGAACTGCATGTCGCGCTTGTCGACAGTGGCCGTCTCGACCTTGACGCCGGCGTTGAACGTCTTGTCGACGACCTTGCCGGAAAGCACGTTCTTCAGCTTGGTGCGCACGAAGGCCGGGCCCTTGCCGGGCTTGACGTGCTGGAACTCGACGACGGACCAGAGCTGGCCGCCTTCGAGCTTGAGCACCAGGCCGTTCTTGAGGTCGTTCGTGGAAGCCACGGTTGCGGAATCTCCTGGACTGACGTGGACGACCCCGGTGCACGCACCTGTCTAGAGGGCGAGCAGCTCCTTGGTCGTGATGGTGAGTAGCTCGGGTCCGCCGTCCGCCTCGGGGCGCACGACGAGCGTGTCATCGATCCGGACACCGCCCCGGCCCGGGAGGTGGACCCCCGGTTCGACGGTGACCGGCACGCAAGCGTCCAGTTTACCCATGGCCGCGGGAGACAACTGCGGGTCCTCTTCGATTTCGAGTCCGACACCGTGCCCGGTGAGCGCCGGAAGGCCCTCGGAGTGCCCTGCGGAGTCCAGGATCTGGCGGGCCGCGCGGTCCACGTCGCGGAAGGCGGCGCCGGGTGCCAGGGCCTCCCGTCCGGCCCGCTGGGCAGCGAAGACGAGGTCGTACAGCTCGATCTGCCAGTCGGCCGGCGACGTGCCGATCACGAAGGTGCGGCCGATCTCGCAGCGGTAGCCGCGGTAGCTCGCCCCCAGGCAGACGGAAAGGAAGTCGCCCTCCTCGACCCGCCGGTCGGTGGGCCGGTGACCGCGCCGGCCGGAGTTGGGGCCGGTGGCGACCGAGGTGGCGAAGGCGGGGCCGTCGGCGCCGTGATCGACCAGGCGCCGCTCCAGTTCGAGGGCGAGATGCCGTTCCGTACGGCCCACCAGAATGGATTCCAGCAGCTCACCCAGGGCCTGGTCGGCGATCTCGGCGCCGATCCGCAGACAGGAGATCTCCTCCTCGTCCTTCACCACCCGCAGCTGTTCGACCGCTGCGGCCAGGTCGGCGAGGCGCAGGCCCGGCGCGACGGAACGCAGTTCCCGGTGGCGCGCCACCGTGAGGTGATGCTCCTCCACCGCGAGGGAGTCGCCGCCCTCGGCCACGACGAGACCGACGGCGGCGACCGCCGGATCGCCTCCGGAGCGGCGCAGGCAGTGGACCCGCAGGGCCTCGTCCGGCCGGCCCTCGCTCGGGCGGTCGTCGGGCGGGTCCGCACAGACGAGAACGTCCTCACGTCTGCCCAGCAGCAGCACGGCGCCACGGGGGGCCGCACCCGCGAGGTATCTCACGTTGGCGGGGCGGGAGATCAGCGCGGTGGCGCTGCCGCTCGCGTTGCAGCGTTCTCTCAGCCGGTTGCGGCGGGACGCGTAGACCTCTGACATGACACGAGCGTAGGAGGAGTGGCCGGATTGTGCCGGTTGGGAGGGCGTTCGGGGGAACGGTCCGGCTCGGACCGGAGCGCTCGGGAGCGCTCTACCACTTGGGCGGGCTCGCGATCGCCCTCGCCAGCACGTCGTCCAGGACTCTCGCCGTCGTCGGGACGTCCAGCTGGGAATTGTCGATGATGGGGAGGCCGGAGCCGTACCAGCCGGCCATGCGGCCGTGGATACGGGCCACCTCCTCGTCGGTGAGGCGGCGGTTGCCGGCCCGTTCGGCGTTGCGCTCCAGGACGACCTCCAGGCCGGGCAGGAGGACGACGGGCAGCAGCCCGGGGCCCACATGCCGTTTCCAGCCACCGAGGCCCACGGCCGGGCGGTCGGGGAAGATCGCGTCGTCCAGGATGCACGAGATGCCGTTGGCCAGGAAGTTGCGGGCGGCGAAGCCGCAGGTGCGGCGGGCCAGGCGGTACTGGGCCTCGGAATGGTCGTTCCACCCCGACTGCGGGTCGGCGAAGCCCGAGCGGACCCATTCCCGTACGTCGTCGAGGCTGACGTGGGCCGTGGGCACCCGGCGGTGGTCGGCCCAGTACTTGGCGACGCTCGTCTTCCCGGCGCCCGCCGGGCCGATCAGCAGCACCGCCAGCGTCGTGGCCGTCGGGTCGGGGACGACGGGGGCGGGCGGCGCGCTGGGCATGGGGACGGGGCCGCCCGGCGGCAGCGGGACATGCCCGGTGGTCTCGGTGCCCTGCGGGACCGGGGCGTGCTGCGGGGCGGGCGGAGGCGGGACGGGCGGCACCGGCGGCTGGGGCGCGGGCGGGACCGGACCCGAGGGGGCGCCGAGGTATCCCGGCTGCTGCTGGGGGGCGCCGCCCGGCTGGTGGGGCGGCGGCAGCGGAGAACCCACTGCGTGCTGCATCCGGTGCCACTCCGTCTCGTACAGGCAATGGGCGCTGGTTGTGAGGGGTGCGGACCCCCTGTTCGCTACTGAACGGTACCGCCCCCGACCGTCCTTTGGTGAACGGCCGGGGGCGGTCCGAAGTGCCCGGTGTGGAAAGCGAGTCGGGCGAACGGGACGCGGGCGGACCTGCTCGCCAGTCCCGCGCTCCTACTCGCCCACCTCGCCGTACGCGGCCAGCAGGACGGCCGGGTCGGGGCCTTCGAGGACGTTCGGCTTGGCGAGGCCGTCCAGGACGATGAACCGCAGCAGGTCGCCGCGGGACTTCTTGTCGACCTTCATGTTCTCCAGCAGCTTGGGCCACTGGTCGTAGCGGTAGTGCAGCGGCAACCCCACCGACTCCAGGATCGTGCGGTGGCGGTCGGCCGTCGCGTCGTCCAGCCGGCCCGCCAGGCGGCCCAGTTCGGCGGCGAAGTGCATGCCCACGGACACGGCCGCGCCGTGCCGCCACTGGTAGCGCTCGTTCTTCTCGATGGCGTGCGCGAGGGTGTGCCCGTAGTTCAGGATCTCCCGCAGGCCCGACTCCTTCAGGTCGGACGACACCACGTCCGCCTTGACCCGGATGGAGCGCTCGATGAGCTCGGCGGTGTGCGGGCCGGCCGGGGTACGGGCGGCCTCGGGGTCGGACTCGACCAGGTCGAGGATCGCCGGGTCGGCGATGAAGCCGGCCTTGATGATCTCGGCGAGCCCGGAGACGTAGTCGTTGACCGGCAGGGAGTCCAGCGCGGCCAGGTCGCACAGCACGCCGGCCGGCGGGTGGAAGGAGCCGACGAGGTTCTTGCCCTCGGCGGTGTTGATGCCGGTCTTGCCGCCGACCGCCGCGTCGACCATGGCCAGCACGGTGGTCGGGACGGCGATCCAGCGCACCCCGCGCAGCCAGGTCGCGGCGACGAACCCGGCCAGGTCGGTGGTGGAGCCTCCGCCGACGCCCACGACGACGTCGGTGCGGGTGAACCCCGACTGGCCGAGCGCCTTCCAGCAGTAGGCGGCGACCTCGGCGGTCTTGGCCTCCTCCGCGTTGGGCACCTGGATGGCCACGGCCTCGTAGCCCTGCCCGGCCAGATCGGCGCGGAGGGCGTCGCCGGTGTCGGCGAGCGCCTCGGGGTGGATCACGGCGACCCGCTTGACCCGGTCGCCGATCAGCCCGCCGAGCTCGCCCAGCAGCTGACGGCCGACCAGGACCTCGTACGGCTCCGAGCCCGCGCTGCCGCCGACCCTGATCCGCGTAACGGACTCGCTGCTCATGCTTCCTTCAACTCCAAAGCGTCCAAGGCCACTTGGCTGACCTCTTCGGGCGTACGGCCGTCCGTGGTCACGACCGCGGTGGCGACACCCTCGTAGAGAGAACGGCGGGCCTCCATCAGCTCGCGCCACTGCTTGCGCGGATTGACGGCGAGCAGCGGCCGCGCGGCGTTCAGGCCGGTGCGCTTGACGGCTTCCTCGACGTCCATCGCCAGGTAGACCACCCGCTGCCCGGCCAGCAGCGCGCGGGTGTCCGCGTCCAGGATCGAGCCGCCGCCGAGCGCCAGTACGCCGTCGTGCTCGGCGAGCGCGCGCCGTACGGCCCGCTTCTCGATCGCGCGGAAGCTCTCCTCGCCCTCGTCGACGAAGATCTCCGCGATGCTGCGGCCCGCCTCGGCGACGATGTCGTCGTCGGTGTCCCGGTAGGCGACGCCGAGCCGCTCGGCGAGCAGTTGCCCGACGGTGGACTTGCCCACGCCCATCGGGCCGACGAGGACGACCAGTGGCCCGCTCATCGGATGTGCAGGCTGTCGAGGTACGACCGCACGTTGCGGCGGGTCTCGGTGACGCTGTCGCCGCCGAACTTCTCCGCCACCGCGTCCGCGAGCACCAGGGCGACCATCGCCTCGGCCACGATCCCCGCGGCCGGGACCGCGCACACGTCGGAGCGCTGGTGGTGTGCCTGGGTGGCCTCACCCGTGGTGACGTCCACCGTCCTCAGGGCCCGCGGCACGGTCGCGATCGGCTTCATCGCGGCGCGCACGCGCAGCAGCTCGCCGGTGGTGAGTCCGCCCTCGGTGCCGCCGGACCGGCCGCTCGTGCGCCGGATGCCCTCGGGCGTGGTGACGATCTCGTCGTGCGCCTTCGAGCCCGGCACGCGGGCGAGACCGAAGCCGTCGCCGACCTCCACGCCCTTGATCGCCTGGATGCCCATCAGGGCCGCGGCGAGGCGGGCGTCGAGCCGCCGGTCCCAGTGCACGTGCGAGCCGAGGCCCACCGGTACGTCGTACGCCAGCACCTCGACGACGCCGCCGAGGGTGTCGCCGTCCTTGTGTGCCTGGTCGATCTCCGCGACCATCGCCTTCGAGGCGTCCGCGTCGAGGCAGCGGACCGGGTCCGCGTCCAGCTTCTCGACGTCCGCGGGGGTCGGCAGGACGCCGTAGGGCGCCTTCGCCGCGGCCAGCTCCACGACGTGCGAGACGATCTCGATGCCGGCCGTCTCCTTCAGGTACGACCGGGCCACCGCGCCCAGCGCGACCCGGGCGGCCGTCTCCCGCGCGGAGGCGCGCTCCAGGATCGGCCGGGCCTCGTCGAAGCCGTACTTCTGCATCCCGGCGAGGTCGGCGTGGCCGGGGCGCGGGCGGGTGAGGGGGGCGTTGCGGGCGAGGCCGGCGAGGATCTCCGGGTCGACCGGGTCGGCCGACATGACCTGCTCCCACTTCGGCCACTCCGTGTTGCCCACCATGACGGCGACCGGGGAGCCCATGGTCAGGCCGTGCCGGACACCCCCGAGGAAGGTGACCTCGTCGCGCTCGAACTTCATGCGCGCACCACGCCCATAGCCGAGCCGTCGCCGCGCGAGGTGGTCGGCGACCATCTCCGTGGTGATCGGCACGCCGGCGGGAAGGCCCTCCAGCGTCGCGACAAGTGCGGGTCCGTGGGACTCCCCCGCGGTCAGCCAACGCAGCCTGCTCAACGATGCTCCTCAGTGCTCGCGCTCTGCTAGCGCTCTGCGCACGCGCGTCCTTCGCGTACGTCGGTGACGTGACCGGGTGCGCGGCCCTGGCCCGCCGTCTCCGATCCTCCCACGTCCCCGCTCCGGAAACGGTCGAGGGTCCAGCCTGCGGACGGTGGAACATCCGGGGCCGGGGTCACGGGCGGTGCGTGTCCCGGCGGGAGGCGAGGGCGTGCTCGCCCGCCTTGCGCATGGCCTCGACCGGCGCCGGGACGCGGCCGGTCATCTGCTCCACCTGGAGGACCGCCTGGTGCACCAGGAGGTCGAGGCCGCTGACGACGGCGCCGCCGAACATGGACCAGCGGGCGGCCAGCTCGGTCGGCCACGGGTCGTAGAGCACGTCGAACAGCGTGGCGGGGCGCTCGGGCACCGAGGCGGCGAGGGCGTCCGTGGCGCCGGCCGGGGTGGTCGCGACGACCAGCGGGAAACGCAGTGCGTCGGCGGCGTCCGCCCAGTCGGCGATCCGGACCTCGACGTCGAGCCGCTCCCCCCACTGCCGCATCTCGGCGGCGCGGGCCGCGCTGCGGACGTAGGCGACGATCTCGCCGGTGCAGACCCTCGGCAGGGCGGCCAGGGCGGAGGACGCCGTGGCTCCGGCGCCGAGGATCGCGGCCGAGTCGACCTGTTCGACACCACGCTCGCGCAGGGCGGCGACCATGCCGGGGATGTCCGTGTTGTCGCCCAGACGACGGCCGTCCTCGGTGAACACGAGGGTGTTGACCGCCTCGACGGAGGCGGCCGTCTCGCTGATCTCGTCGAGCAGCGGGATGACGGCGCGCTTCAGCGGCATGGTCAGCGAGAGACCGGCCCATTCGGCGCCGAGCCCGGCGACGAAGGACGGCAGGGCCTCCTCGTCGACGTCGAAACGGTCGTACGTCCAGTCGGTGAGTTCCAGTGCCTCGTACGCGGCGCGGTGCAGCACCGGGGAGAGGGAGTGGACGATGGGGCTGCCGAGTACCGCGGCCCGGCGGGCGTCAGTTGCCCGTGCTGGCATCGAACTTGTCCTTGAGTTTCTGGAAATCTGCGTAGGTCTTGGCGAATTCGGTGTTGCTCTCACCGTCGGTCGCCACGAAATAGATCCAGCCGTCGGTGGTCGGACTCATCGTGGCCTTCAGCGCGTCCTCACCGGGGTTGCCGATCGGTCCCGGCGTCAGGCCCTTGTTGGTGTACGTGTTGTACGGGTCCTTGTTGCTGTTGATCTCGGACTCGCTGATGTGGATCTTGCTCTCGCCCTTCAGGTAGTTGAAGGTCGAGTCGAACTGGAGCAACTGGTTGGTCTGGTCGTTCGTCGGCTTGAGCCGGTTGTAGACGACCTCCGCCATCTTGCGGTAGTCGTCGTGCGTCTTGCCCTCGGCCTGGACGAGGCTCGCGACCGTGATGACCTGCAGCGGGTTTTCCAGCTTGAGCGTCTTCGCCTTGGCCTCGAGGTCGTACTCGCCGTACACCTCGTTGGCGTGCGCGACCATCGACTTCAGTACCGCCTCGGGCTTCATGCCCTTGGCCGCTCCGTACGTGCCCGGGAAGAGGAAGCCCTCCAGCGGGTCCTTGATGTCCTCGTTGTCGTTCGCCCAGGCGGGCAGGCCGAGCGTCTTGTACTTGCTCTCCGCCACTTTTCTGGTGGCACCGGAGGCAAGTCCGAGTTTCGTGTCGATGTTCTTGTAGACGGACACGTTCCGCTGGCCCGGGGTGACCATCACATTGGCCTGGCTGGCCGGGTCGAGCATCATCTCCACGGCGCTCTTCGCGGACATCTCCTTCTTCAGGATGTACGCGCCCGCCTGGATGCCGCCCGCCTCGGGGTTGTTCGTGACCGCGGAGACGAACGCGTCCACGCTCTTGACGACTCCGGCGTCCTTGAGCAGCCGGCCGATGGCGGCGCCGCCGGAGCCCTTGGGCACCTCGATGCTCACGGTCTGCTTCGTGCCGTTACCCGTGTAGTCCGGAGCCGCGGCGTAACGATTCTTGTAGTAGTCGTAGCCGAAATATCCGACGCCTGCGACACCGCCGCCGAACACCAGCACGACGACCAGACAGGCGCAGCCGCTGCGGCCCTTCTTGCTCTTCTTGCTCTTGGTGCCCTTGCCGCCCCGGCCCCGCCGGTCGCCGCGGCCCTCCGGCTCGTCGTCGTCCTCGTCGTCCTCGGCCCCGCCGCCCGCGAAGAACGCGTGCTCACCCTGATCGGGTCCAGGATCCCAGTCGGGCTTCTGATCGGCCTCGGCCTCCGGCTCCGGTTCGGGCTCCGCGCGGCGCCGGGCGGGCGGCTCCGGCGGCGGGTACGCCTCGGGAGTGCCGTAGAAGTCGGGCTGTTCGGCGCCGTAGGCAGCGGCCTGCTGACCGTAGGGGTCACCGGGATCGGCGGCGAAGGGGACGTGGGCATGGGTGCCCGTGCCGTCCCAGCCGCCCTCCTGGTACCCCTCGTGGTAGGCCTGCGGGTTCTGCTGGGCGTACTGCTGGTCCTGAGCGCCGTACTCCTGCTGGTCGTAGCCCTGGTACCGGGGGTCGTACTGCTGCTGGCCGTACTGCTGTTGGTCGTACTGCTGCGCCTGTCCCTGGCTCCAGTCGCCGTACTCCTGCTGCTGGGGCTGCTGCGGGTAGTGGTGGTGCTCTGGCTGGCCGCCGTAGGCAGGCTGATGGCCCGTGGGGGCCTGCTGCCCTTCCCATCCGCCGTCCCCGTACAACGGGTCCTCCGGATGCCACGGTTCGGAGCCAGGGCCCCGGCCATACTCAGTCATCGATCCCCTAGAGCCGCGAGGCGGCGATCACGCGGCTTTTTTCCGGCCCGTCACCGTTCCGTCTCTCTCTGTGCGGCAGCTGTTCGAACACCGCCGCATCGCGCGGAACGTTACCGTATCGCGATCAGATGACCACTTCGACGCCCTCGCCCGGCGCTTTACCTGACACCCGTTCGGATTCCAGGGCCTGCTGAAGGATGATCACAGCGGCTGCCTGGTCGATCACCGAGCGGCCCTTCTTCGCCTTCACGCCCGAGGCACGCAGTCCCTGACTGGCCGTCACGGTCGTCATCCTCTCGTCCACCAGACGTACGGATACGGGCGCGATTCTGTTCGCCAGCTCTTGCGCGAAGCCGCGGACCTTGACCGCGGCCGGGCCCTCGCCCCCCTTGAGGGAGCGGGGCAAACCCACGACGACCTCGATCGGCTCGTACTCCTCGACCAGTTGTCCGAGCCGGCGGTAGGCCGCCGGAACGTCCCGGCCGGGGACCGTCTCCACCGGAGTGGCGAGGATCCCGTCGGGGTCGCACGAGGCGACCCCGATCCGGGCGTCCCCGACGTCGATCGCGAGTCGACGGCCCTTCCTCATCGGCTCGCTCACTTGGCCGTTTCCGCCACGAGCCGCTCGACGGCGTCGACGGCGTCGCCGACGGCGGCCGGGTTCTGGCCGCCGCCCTGGGCGACGTCCGGCTTGCCACCGCCGCCGCCACCGAGGGTCTTGGCGGCCGTGCGGACCAGGTCGCCGGCCTTGAGACCGCGCTCGCGGGCGGCCTCGTTGGTGGCGATGACCGTCAGCGGCTTGCCGTTGTTGACCGTGAACAGGGCGACCACGGCGGCCCGGCCGCCCTGGATGCGGCCGCGCACGTCGAGGACGAGCCTGCGCAGGTCGTCGGTGGTCGTGCCGTCCGGGACCTGACCGGTGACCAGGGCGACACCGCGGACGTCCTTGGCGGACTCCACGAGACCGGCGGCGGCCTGCAGCACCTTCTCCGCGCGGAACTTCTCGATCTCCTTCTCGGCGTCCTTCAGCTTGCCGAGCATGGCGGAGACCTTCTCCGGGAGCTCCTCCGGACGGCCCTTGATCAGCTCCTGGAGCTGGGCGACGACCGTGTGCTCACGGGCCAGGAAGTTGTAGGCGTCGACGCCGACGAGGGCCTCGATGCGACGGACACCCGAGCCGATCGACGACTCGCCGAGCAGCTTCACCAGGCCCAGCTGGGAGGTGTTGTGCACATGGGTGCCACCGCACAGCTCCTTGGAGAAGTCGCCGATGGTCACGACCCGGACGCGCTCGCCGTACTTCTCGCCGAACTCGGCGATGGCGCCCTGCTTCCTGGCTTCGTCGATGCCCATGACATCGGCGCGGACGTCCAGGTCGCGGGCGAGGATCTCGTTGATCTTCTGCTCGACGTCGGTCATCACGGCCGTCGGGACGGCGGACGGGGAACCGAAGTCGAAGCGGAAGCGGCCGGGCTGGTTCTCGGAACCGGCCTGGGCGGCCGTCGGGCCGAGGGCGTCGCGCAGCGCCTGGTGCGTGAGGTGGGTGGCCGAGTGGGCGCGGGCGATGGCCGTCCGGCGGCGCTGGTCGATCGAGGCGTGGGCCTTGGCGCCCAGCGTGACCTCGCCGACCTGGACGACGCCCTTGTGGACGTACACGCCGGGAACCGGCTTCTGGGTGTCGCGGATCTCGATGACGGCGCCGGTGTCCACCTTGATACGGCCGGTGTCGCCGATCTGGCCGCCGCCCTCGGCGTAGAACGGGGTGCGGTCGAGGACGATCTCGACCTCGTCGCCCTCGGTGGCGGCCGGCGAGGAGGCGCCGTCGACGAGGATGCCGACGATCGTCGACTCGCCCTCGGTGTCGGAGTAGCCGATGAAGTCGGTCGCACCGGCCCGGTCGGCGATCTCGCGGTAGGCGCCCACGCCGGCGTGCCCGGTCTTCTTGGCCTGGGCGTCGGCCTTGGCGCGTTCCCGCTGCTCCTTCATCAGGCGGCGGAAGCCGTCCTCGTCCACGGACAGCCCCTGCTCGGCGGCCATCTCGAGGGTGAGGTCGATCGGGAAGCCCCAGGTGTCGTGGAGCAGGAAGGCCTTGTCGCCGGCCAGAACCGAGCCACCGGACTGCTTGGTCTCGGTGACGGCGGTGTCGAGGATGTTGGTGCCGGCCTTGAGCGTCTTGAGGAAGGCGTTCTCCTCGGCGAGGGCGACCTTCTCGATGCGCTCGCGGTCGGTGACCAGCTCCGGGTACTGCTGGCCCATCATCTCGATGACGGTGTCGATGAGGTCCTTGACGACCGGGCCGGAGGCACCGAGGAGGCGCATGTTGCGGATGGCGCGGCGCATGATGCGGCGCAGGACGTAACCGCGGCCCTCGTTGCCGGGGGTGACGCCGTCGCCGATGAGCATCACGGAGGTGCGCATGTGGTCGGTGACCACGCGCAGCGAGACGTCCGACCCGTGGGCCTCGCCGTACTCGACGCCGGTCAGCTCGGTGGCCTTCTTGATGACGGCCATCGAGGTGTCGATCTCGTACATGTTCTGCACGCCCTGCAGAATCATGGCGAGGCGCTCCAGGCCGAGGCCCGTGTCGATGTTCTTGCTCGGCAGGTCGCCCAGAATCTCGAAGTTGTCCTTGCCGATGCCCTCGCCGCGCTCGTACTGCATGAAGACGAGGTTCCAGATCTCCACGTACCGCTCGTCGTTGACGGCGGGGCCGCCCTCGACGCCGAACTCGGGGCCGCGGTCGTAGTTGATCTCAGAACACGGGCCACAGGGTCCGGGGACGCCCATGGACCAGTAGTTGTCCTTCATGCCGAGGCGCTGGATGCGCTCCTTGGGCACGCCGACGACCTCGTGCCACAGCCGCTCGGCCTCGTCGTCGTCCTTGTAGACGGTGATCCAGAGCCGCTCCGGGTCCAGACCGTAACCGCCCTTGTCCTGGGGCGTGGTGAGCAGCTCCCAGGCGTACTTGATGGCGCCTTCCTTGAAGTAGTCGCCGAAGGAGAAGTTGCCGCACATCTGGAAGAACGTGCCGTGGCGGGTGGTCTTGCCGACCTCTTCGATGTCGGGCGTACGCACGCACTTCTGCACGCTCGTGGCGCGCGACCACGGCGGCTTGACGTCGCCCAGGAAGTACGGCTTGAAGGGGACCATGCCGGCGGGGACCAGGAGCAGAGTCGGGTCGTCCGCGATGAGCGACGCCGAAGGGACGACGGTGTGCCCGCGCTCCTCGTAGAAGCTCAGCCAGCGGCGGCGGATCTCGGCCGACTCCATCAGTGGTCCTCATTCCGGTTGTGCGAGTACGTCGTGTTCTCGATGTGCTCGGGGTACTTGGGGGTGCTGCGGTTGCTCTCGATGGCGTTGTACCGCCGCGGCGCGGGCAGTTCGGGGTCGGCGTGGATCCCCAGCGCCTCCCCCAGCTCGGCCTCCCGCTGGGCCATGTTGTCGCGGACGTCGAGCGCGAAGCCCACCGCGCGGTCCTTGAGGCGCGCTCCCGTCTCGAGCGCCTTGTTGGCCGCGGTCGCGGCAAGGCTCTCGGGGGTCAGCTGCCTCAGCTTGCGATTGACCTTGGTGGTGGCCCAGACACCGGCGGCGACGCCCGTGGTGAACCAGAAGGTACGGCGGAACATCGCTGGTCTCAGTCCCTCTTTCCACGGGGCTTGCGCTTCTCCCGCCGGGAGACCGTTCGGCCCACGATCACGGTCCGCCGGGGTTCCCCGGCGGGCACGTCGTCCTTGCGGCCGCCGAGGGCCCGGCGGACGCCGTAGCCGAAGGCGGCGACCTTCACCAGGGGACCGCCGAAGGTGGAGGCGACCGTGGTGGACAGTGCCGAGGCGTTCGACGTGACTTCCTGGACGTCGGTGGCGATCGCGTCGACCCGGTCGATCTGGGTCTGCGCGGAACGCACCGCGGCCGAGGCGTCGGCCAGCAGCGGCACGGCCTGCTCGGTCACGTCGGCGACGAGTCTGGTGGTCGCCCTGAGCGTCTGGGCCAGCCTCGCCAGCGCGACGGCGAGGAAGGAGACCAGGATCGCCCAGAACACGGCCACCAGGATGCCGGCCACCTCTCCACCGGACACTGCGCACCCGCTCCCTGTCTGACGAACACCTATCTCTGGAGGCGAGCCTATCGCGCCGACGCCGGCGTTCCGTACCGGATTAGGCGTGCGAAAGCCCGCCGTCCCACCTGCCCCGAAGGGCAGGGAGACGACGGGCCTTGGCGCAGAAGTCCTACGACCGCCGCCGACCGATCCGGAAGGGGATCAGCGGGCGTAGTACTCGACGACGAGCTGCTCGTCGCAGATCACGGGGATCTCCTTGCGGTTCGGCTCACGGTCCAGGCGGAAGGCCAGGGCGCGGAGGTTCACCTGGAGGTAGCGCGGGGTCTCGCCGTCGGGGGCGAAGCCGCCCTCGCGGGAGATCGAGAACAGCGTCTTCTCACGGCTGCGCTCGCGCACCATGACGACGTCGTCCGGCTTGACACGGAAGGACGGCTTGTCGACCTTCTGGCCGTTGACCTCGATGTGGCCGTGGACGACCATCTGGCGGGCCTGGTAGATCGTGCGGGCGATGCCCGAACGCAGGACCAGCGCGTCGAGACGGCGCTCGAGCTCGATGATCAGGGCCTCACCGGTCTTGCCCTGGACCTTGGAGGCACGCTCGTAGGCGCGGACGAGCTGGCGCTCGGACACGTCGTACTGCGCGCGCAGACGCTGCTTCTCGAGCAGACGGACCTTGTAGTCCGAGTTCTGCTTGCGGCCACGGCCGTGCTCACCCGGCGGGTAGGGGCGGGCCTCGAAGTACTTGACGGCCTTCGGGGTCAGCGCGATGCCGAGGGCACGCGACTTCTTGACCTTGGGACGGGGCTGGTTCGCCACGATCTCTCTCTTTCCAGAATTTCCGGCTCGTCAGGGTTAAGGGAGGTCGCATCCGCAGCCGGGGAAACCCGTCGGGTCCGCATGGGACCTGTCGGGCAGCCGCTCCCCTGGTCTGGGCACATACATGCAGCACGCGAGTTGCCCACCGACCGGTCCCGGAACTCCGGGTGGTGATGGGCTGCCCGCGACACCGTTCGACGGTGCGCGACGCTCCTGGAGCGAGGTCCGAGGACCGGCGCTCCGGCCGACTGTCCTGTTCTGACTGCACGGGACGCGGCACTTCGGGCGAGTCTACAGGGTGCTCAGGACCCGTTGCGACCGAGGTGCTGACGGGTCCACTCGACCGCGTCCGCGTAGCGGGCCTCGGCGCCGTGCCGGGTGGGCTCGTAGTACTCGCGGTCCTTGATGGCGTCCGGCGCGTACTGCTGGGCGGCGATGCCCTCGGGCAGGTCGTGCGGATACACGTACCCCTGCGCGTGTCCCAGCTTGGCCGCGCCCTTGTAGTGCCCGTCGCGCAGATGCGGCGGCACCGGGCCGGCCAGCCCCTTGCGCACGTCCTCCAGGGCGGCACCGATCGCGGTCGTCGCGGCGTTGGACTTGGGCGCCAGGGCGAGGGCGATGGTGGTGTGGCTGAGCGTGAGGGCGGCCTCGGGGAAGCCGATCATGGCGACGGCCTGGGCGGCGGCGACCGCGAGGGGCAGCGCGCCCGGATCGGCGAGGCCGATGTCCTCGCTGGCGGAGATCATCAGGCGGCGGGCGATGAAGCGGGGGTCCTCGCCGGCCTCGATCATGCGGGCCAGGTAGTGCAGGGCCGCGTCGACGTCCGAACCCCGGATGGACTTGATGAGGGCGCTGGCGACGTCGTAGTGCTGGTCGCCGTCACGGTCGTACTTCACGGCCGCGCGGTCGACGGTCTGCTCCAGGGTCTGGAGGCTGATCCCGGCCTCGTCCTGGTCCAGGGCGGCCCCGGCGGCGGCCTCCAGGGCGGTGAGGGCACGGCGGGCGTCGCCGCCGGCGATGCGCAGCAGATGGGCCTCGGTGTCCTCGGGGAGGGTGAGCGAGCCCTTGAGGCCGCGGTCGTCGGCCAGGGCGCGCCGGACGAGGTCGCGGAGGTCGTCGTCCGTGAGGGGTTCGAGGGTCAGCAGGAGCGAGCGGGAGAGCAGGGGCGAGATGATCGAGAAGTACGGGTTCTCGGTGGTCGCCGCGATCAGCGTCACCCAGCGGTTCTCGACGGCCGGCAGGAGGGAGTCCTGCTGGGCCTTGCTGAAGCGGTGGATCTCGTCGAGGAAGAGGACGGTCTCCTTGCCGTAGCCGCCGATGGCGCGGCGGGCGCCGTCGATGACGGCGCGGACCTCCTTGACGCCCGCGGTGATGGCCGACAGCTCGACGAACCGCTTGTTGGTGGCCTTGGAGACGACGTACGCCAGGGTCGTCTTCCCGGTGCCGGGCGGCCCCCAGAGGATCACCGAGGAGGGCCCGGCCGGGCCCGTGGCACCCTCCCCGACCAGGCGGCGCAGGGGCGAGCCCGGCTTCAACAGGTGCTGCTGGCCCACCACCTCGTCGAGGGTGCGCGGGCGCATCCGGACCGCCAGGGGGCTCCCGGCGGGGTCCTTCTCCTGGCGGTCTTCCGCTGCGGCGGTGAACAGGTCGGGCTCCACACGTCGGAGCCTACGTCAGAGGTCCGACAGTCCTGTCCCGCGCCCGGTGCGCGGCCTGCTCCGGCGCCTGTCCGGTGCCGGGCTCAGGCCCAGAGGTCCGCGCCCCAGCGGGTCAGGATCAGCATGGCGATGATGCCGACGTGGGTGACCGGCAGGACCCAGGTGAACTCGCCGAGGAAGCGCTTCAGCCAGCCCGGGGCGGGCAGCAGGTCGTTGCGCACGTTGAACGAGGTGACGTACCAGAACATGGTGATCGTCGCGACCCAGGCCAGCGAGCACCACAGGCACAGGGCGTTGATCTCGTACAGGGACTGGTACTGGAGCCAGGTGCAGAACCCCACGCCGAAGAGGGTGCCGAAGTTGAAGGTCAGCCAGTACCAGCGCGGGAACGCGACCCGGGTCAGCAGGCTCATGCCGACACAGATCACGATGCCGTAGGCGACGAGACCGAGCATCGGGTTGGGGAAGCCGAAGGCGGCGGCCTGCTTGCTCTCCATGACGCTGCCGCAGCTGATGATCGGGCTGATGCTGCAGCTGGGCGTGAAGGTCTCGCCGGCGACCTTGGCCTCGAGGATCTTGAACTTGTCGAGCGTGATGACCCAGGCGGCCAGCAGACCGGCGGCACCGGTGATCAGCAGCAGGATCGCGAACGCACGGCTGCCGCCCACGGTCCGGGTTCCGGTCGCGGTGACACGCCCGGGCTCGGACTCCGTGGAGACGTCTTTGACTGTCGTCTTGCTCATCACGCCGATCCGTCACTTGAGAGTTGGACCATCTTCGGGCAGGGGCCATTGTGCCGCACCGGGCCGGGTGCGCACCGTTCGCTGCGCATAAGGAAGTACGTACGGCGGTCCCGTTGCGTTCGGTTCCGGCCAAGGCCAGGGGCGCACCGGCACGCGCGCGTGGCGCGCGGACCACGGCGCCTCCCGAAGGACGAACGGGCGGCCGCCAGGTTGACGTGCGGCGCTTGACGTCCGGCGCATGACGAAGGCGCCGGGTCGCCCGACCCGGCGCCTTCCTCGGGCTTTCGCGCCCGTCAGCCCAGCTTCGACTCCAGCTCCGCCACGATCTCGTTGACGCCGACCGCCCTCTGCTCGCCGGACTCCATGTCCTTGAGCTGGACGACGCCCTCGGCGAGGTCGCGTTCGCCGGCGACGATCGTGTAGCGGGCGCCGCTGCGGTTGGCGCTCTTCATGGCGCCCTTGAGCCCACGGGAGCCGTAGGAGAAGTCCGCCGCGACACCGAGCTTGCGCAGTTCGGTGACCTTCGCGAAGAGGACCCGGCGGGCCTCCTCGCCGAGCGGGACGGCGAACACGGAGGTCGCCGCGGGCAGCTCCAGCTCCACGCCCTCGGCCTCCAGCGCGAGGACCGTACGGTCGACGCCCAGCGCCCAGCCCACCGACGGCAGCGCGGGGCCGCCGATCATCTCGGAGAGACCGTCGTAGCGGCCGCCGCCGCCCACCGCGGACTGGGATCCCAGTCCGTCGTGGACGAACTCGAAGGTCGTGCGGGTGTAGTAGTCGAGGCCGCGGACCAGCTTCGGGTCGTCCTCGAAGACCACGCCCGCCGCCGTGATCAGCTCCCGGACCTCCTCGTGGTACGCCTTGCACGCGTCGCAGAGGTAGTCGCGCAGCAACGGCGCGCCCCCGAGCTGCTTCTGGACCGCCTCACGCTTGTCGTCCAGGACCCGCAACGGGTTGATCTCCGCGCGGCGCAGCGTCTCCTCGTCGAGGTCCAGGCCCCGCAGGAAGGTCTGGAGTGCCTCCCGGTACACCGGGCGGCACTCCTTGTCGCCGAGGCTGTTCAGGAGGATGCGGAAGTCGCGCAGCCCCAGCGAGCGGTACGCCTGGTCGGCCAGGATGATCAGCTCGGCGTCCAGCGCCGGGTCCTCCGCGCCGATCGCCTCGGCGCCGACCTGGGAGAAGTGCCGGTACCGGCCCGCCTGCGGCTTCTCGTACCGGTAGTACGAGCCCGAGTACCAGAGCTTGACCGGCAGGTTGCCCTGCTTGTGCAGGTTCGCCTCCAGGGCGGCGCGCAGCACGGACGCCGTGCCCTCGGGGCGCAGGGCCAGCCGGTCGCCTCCCTTGGTCTCGAAGGCGTACATCTCCTTGCTGACGATGTCGGTGGACTCACCCACACCGCGCGCGAACAGGTTGACGTCCTCGAAGCCGGGCGTCTCGACATAGCCGTAGCCGGAGTTGCGCAGCGGGGCGGCGATCGCCTCGCGCACCGCGAGGAACTTCGCGGAGCGCGGCGGAATCAGGTCGTACGTGCCCTTGGGGGCCTGAAAGGTACTCACGGAAGGTCTCTCGTCACATTCCTCGTCGGGGAGGGGCGTGCGTACCCGCTCCCTGGCCGCCGGCCGCCACCTGCCGCAGATACGGGTTGGTGGCGCGCTCCTGGCCGATGGTCGTCTGGGGGCCGTGGCCGGACAGCACCACGGTCGAGTCCTCGAGCGGCAGGCACACGCGGGCCAGCGAGTCGAGCATCTCGGCCATGTCGCCGCCGGGCAGGTCGGTGCGTCCGATGGAGCCGGCGAACAGCAGATCCCCGGAGAAGAAGACCGACGGGACGTCGGCCGCCTCGGGCATCCGGAAGGTCACCGACCCCCTGGTATGGCCCGGCGCATGGGCGACGGAGAACTCCAGACCGGCCAGGTCCAGTGCCACGCCGTCGGCCAGCTCACGGACGTCGTCCGGCTCCCCCACGGTCAGTTCACCCATCAGCGGCATCCCGATGGACCGGCCGAGCGCCTTCTCGGGGTCGCTCATCATGTAGCGGTCCTCGGGGTGGATCCAGGCCGGCACGTCGTGCGCTCCGCACACCGGGACGACCGAGGCCACGTGGTCGATGTGGCCGTGGGTGAGGACGACGGCGACGGGCTTGAGCCGATGCTTCCTGATCGCTTCCTCGACTCCCGGGGCCGCCTGGTGGCCCGGGTCGATGATCACGCACTCCTCACCGGCGGCGGGGGCGACGAGATAACAGTTCGTCCCCCAGGCCCCGGCGGGGAACCCGGCAATGAGCACGATCGTCCTTCGTTTGTGTCGATACGCGTGGGCTTCTGGGCGGCTGCGCCAGTGGTCAGAGCCTACCGGCGCTGCCGATTCCTCAGCGAACCCATATACGGTACGGGGCACACGCAGGCGGTCGGCTCACGAGACGCACGCGTCCCAGTCGACGTACGAGACGCACGAGGAGAGAACTCGGTGGTCACCCAGGAACAGCGGAAGCGTCAGCTCGCCCGGGAGAAGTTCTTGCGGCAGCAGCAGCGGCGCACCTCCGCGCGACGCAAGGCACGTGCGCGCAACTCGGTGATCGCGTCGGTGCTCGGCGTGATCGTCATCGGCAGCGTGGCGCTGTACGCGACCGGCGTCATGAAGGACGACGACAAGGCGAACGCCAGCTCGGAGACGACGCCGTCCGCGACGCCCAGCGCCGCCAAGGACCCGTGCGAGAAGGCGGCCGCGGGCTCGGTCAAGACGCAGACCTGGAAGAAGGAGCCGGCGGTCACGATCGACAAGTCGGCGAAGTACACGATGACCCTCGCGACGACGTGCGGGGACATCGACATAGCGCTCAAGGCGAAGGCCGCGCCTCACACGGTGAACTCGTTCAGCTTCCTCGCCGGCAAGGGCTACTTCGACCACACCAAGTGCCACCGTCTCACCACCAACGGCATCTACGTGCTGCAGTGCGGTGACCCGACGGGCAGCGGCAGCGGCGGTCCCGGCTACACCATCCCGGACGAGAACCTGAAGGACACCAGCCTCAAGAACAACACCTACCCGGCGGGCACGATCGCGATGGCCAACACCGGTCAGGCGCACACCGGCGGCAGCCAGTTCTTCCTCGTCTACCAGGACAGTCAGCTGCCGCCGAGCTACACGCCCTTCGGTACCGTGTCGGCCGACGGCATGAAGGTGCTGACGAAGATCGCCGCCGCCGGTGAGAACACGGGCGCGGGTGACGGAGCACCGAACGCGACGGTCGTGATCAACAAGGCGACGGTCACGAAATCCTGACGGCGATCCGACGACTAACGGGCGGTCAACTGCGCAATTTCGGTCGCGCTGGATGCGGACAGGCGGCCCGCCGGTCGCCTATGTTGGCCGTGACGAAACTGTGGACGATGCCCAGGGGCGCTGAAGCCCCTCGGAGGCATCATGTGGAGGAGGCGCTGTGAGCAGCGACCCGTGGGGCCGCGTCGACGAGACGGGGACCGTGTACGTGCGTACGGCCGACGGCGAGCAGGTGGTCGGTTCCTGGCAGGCAGGCTCCCCCGAGGAGGCGCTGGCCTATTTCGAGCGCAAGTACGAGGGCCTGGTTGTCGAGATCGGCCTCCTCGAGAAGCGGGTGAAGACCACCGACCTGTCGACGAAGGACGCGCAGGTCGCGATCGACCACATCCGGGAACAGGTCGACGCGCACCACGCGGTCGGTGATCTTCAGGCACTGCGGGACCGGCTGGACAAGCTGGTGGCGACCGTCGAGTCGCGGCGCGAGGAGCGCAAGCAGCAGCGGGCCAAGCAGTCCGACGAGGCCCGCAAGGCCAAGGAGGACCTGGTCACCGAGGCGGAGCAGCTGGCCCAGTCCGACCAGTGGCGGGCCGCCGGCGAGCGGCTGCGGTCGCTGGTGGACACCTGGAAGGGTCTGCCGCGTCTGGACCGCAAGTCGGACGACGAGCTGTGGCACCGGTTCTCGCACGCGCGCTCGGCGTTCTCCAAGCGCCGCAAGGCGCACTTCGCGCAGCTGGACGCGCAGCGCGAGGAGGCCCGCCGGACCAAGGAGCGGCTGGTCTCCGAGGCCGAGGCGCTGTCCGGTTCGTCGGACTGGGGTCCGACGGCGGCCCGCTACCGCGAGCTGATGGCGGAGTGGAAGGCGGCGGGCCGCGCCCAGCGCGAGCACGAGGACGACCTCTGGAACCGCTTCCGCGGCGCTCAGGACGTCTTCTTCGCCGCCCGCAGCTCGGTGTTCGCCGAGCGGGACGCGGAGCAGACGGAGAACCTGAAGCTCAAGGAGGAGCTGGCCGAGGAGGCCGAGAAGCTCCTGCCGATCGGTGACCTGAAGGCGGCCCGTGCCGCTTTCCGCTCGATCAACGAGCGCTGGGAGGCCATCGGCCATGTGCCGCGCGACGCCCGGCCCAAGGTCGAGGGCCGGATGCACGCCGTGGAGCGGGCGATGCAGGAGTCCGAGGAGGCCGAGTGGCGCCGGACGAACCCGGAGGCACGCGCGCGTGCCGCGGGTCTGACCGGTCAGCTCCAGGCCGCCGTGGACAAGCTGCGGACGCAGATCGACCAGGCGCGTGCCCAGGGCAACTCCGCGCGGGCCGACAAGCTGGAGCGTGAGCTGGAAGGCCGTCAGGCGCTGCTGGACCAGGCTCTGAAGGGCCTCCAGGAGTTCGGCGGCTGATCCCGGCTCCCGACCCGTCCGGTCGACGTTCGACGAAGAGGCCCCCGTACATCGCGTACGGGGGCCTCTCGCGTGCTCGGCTACGGCCTGCGCGCCGATGTCACCCGGTACACGTCGTAGACGCCCTCCACGCCGCGTACGGCCTTCAGGACGTGCCCCAGGTGCTTGGGGTCGCCCATCTCGAAGGTGAAGCGGGAGGTGGCCACCCGGTCGCGGGAGGTCTGGACGGCCGCGGACAGGATGTTGACGTGCTGGTCCGACAGCACCCGCGTGACGTCCGAGAGGAGGCGGGACCGGTCCAGGGCCTCGACCTGGATGGCGACCAGGAAGACCGAGGACTGGGTGGGCGCCCACTCGACCTCGAGGATGCGCTCCGGCTCGCGGGACAGTGACTCCACGTTGACGCAGTCGCTGCGGTGAACCGATACACCGCTACCGCGGGTGACGAAGCCGATGATCGGGTCGCCGGGGACGGGTGTGCAGCAGCGGGCCAGCTTGACCCAGACGTCGTCGACGCCCTTGACGACCACGCCGGGGTCCTGGTTGCTGCGCCGCTTGCGGCCACGGCTGCGGGACGGGACCGTCTCGTCGATCTCCTCGGTGGCCGCCTCCTCGCCGCCGAGGGCCTGCACCAGCTTCTGCACGACGTTCTGCGCGGCCACGTGGCCCTCGCCGATCGCCGCGTACAGCGAGGAGATGTCCGGGTAGCGCATCTCGTGCGCGAGCGTGACCAGCGAGTCGCCGGTGAGGATGCGCTGGATCGGCAGGTTCTGCTTGCGCATGGCGCGCGCGATGGCGTCCTTGCCCTGCTCGATGGCCTCGTCGCGGCGCTCCTTGGAGAACCAGGCCCTGATCTTGTTGCGGGCCCTCGGCGACTTCACGAAGTTCAGCCAGTCCCGGGACGGCCCGGCCCCGGCCGCCTTGGAGGTGAAGACCTCCACCAGGTCGCCGTTGTCCAGGGTCGATTCCAGCGGGACGAGGCGTCCGTTGACGCGGGCTCCTATGGTGCGGTGGCCCACCTCGGTGTGCACCGCGTACGAGAAGTCCACGGGCGTGGCGCCGGCCGGCAGCGCTATCACGTCACCCTTCGGCGTGAAGACGAAGACCTCGTTGCGCGACAGGTCGAAGCGCAGGGACTCGAGGAACTCGCCCGGGTCCTCGGTCTCCTTCTGCCAGTCGAGGAGCTGGCGCAGCCATGCCATGTCGTTGAGGTGGTCGTCCTTGCCGGTGGTCCTCGGCTGGTCCGAGCGCACCTTGGAGGCGCCGGCGACGGCCTCCTGCTTGTACTTCCAGTGCGCGGCGATGCCGTACTCGGCGCGGCGGTGCATGTCGAACGTGCGGATCTGGAGTTCGACCGGCTTGCCGTTGGGCCCGATGACCGTCGTGTGCAGCGACTGGTACATGTTGAACTTGGGCATCGCGATGTAGTCCTTGAACCGGCCGGGAACCGGGTTCCATCGCGCGTGCACCGTGCCGAGGGCCGCGTAGCAGTCCCTGACCGTGTCCACGAGGACACGGATGCCCACCAGGTCGTAGATCTCCGCGAAGTCACGGCCGCGGACGATCATCTTCTGGTAGACGCTGTAGTAGTGCTTCGGGCGGCCGGTCACGGTCGCCTTGATCCGGGCGGCGCGCAGATCGGCCTGGACCTCGTCGGTCACTATGGCCAGGTACTCGTCGCGCTTCGGAGCCCGCTCGGCCACCAGCCGTACGATCTCGTCGTACATCTTGGGGTAGAGGATCGCGAAGGCGAGGTCCTCCAGCTCCCACTTGATGGTGTTCATGCCGAGCCGGTGGGCGAGCGGCGCGTAGATCTCGAGGGTCTCGCGCGCCTTCTTCTCCTGCTTCTCGCGCTTGAGGTAACGCATGGTGCGCATGTTGTGCAGCCGGTCGGCGAGCTTGATGACCAGGACGCGCGGGTCCTTGGCCATGGCCACGACCATCTTGCGCACGGTCTCGGCCTGCGCGGCCTCGCCGAACTTGACCTTGTCCAGCTTGGTGACGCCGTCGACGAGCAGGGCGACCTGGTCGCCGAAGTCGCGGCGCAGGTCCTCCAGGCCGTACTCGGTGTCCTCGACGGTGTCGTGCAGCAGGCCCGCCATGAGCGTGGCCGGATCCATGCCCAGCTCGGCGAGGATCGTGGTCACCGCGAGCGGGTGCGTGATGTACGGGTCGCCGCTCTTGCGCTTCTGACCGCGGTGCCAGCGCTCGGCGACCTGGTAGGACTTCTCGATCTGGCGCAGCGTCGCCGTCTCGATCTTGGGGTCGTTGCTGCGCACTATCCGCAGCAGCGGTTCCAGGACCGGGTTGTACGGGTTCTGGCGCTGGACGCCGAGCCGGGCGAGACGGGCGCGGACGCGGTTGGAGGAGCCGGAGCGGGCCGGTGGCTGCGCGGCTGCGGGACGACCGGCGGGCACGGCCGGGGCCCCCTCCGGCTGGGCCGGCTTGGGCCGGGGCTGCTCGGCCGGCTTCTCCACGGGCGCGGATCGGTCGTGCTCGACCGGCCCCCGGCTGTCGTCCTTCGCGTGCGACGCGGGCGTGGCCGCGGGACCCGAGGCGGACTCGGGCTTGGCGGCGGTCAGGTGCTGGGCCTCGTCTGGCAAGAGGACTCCTCGTGCGCGATCCGGGTCCCCCGGTCAGGCTCCGGAGCACCCATCGTAGCGATCCTGAGCTCCGGGATCGCCTTCAGGCCGATGTGAGGGCCGTCTACCGGAGAAACACAAGGGGCGGGCTCCGGATTCCTCCGGGCCCGCCCACTTGGCCTACGACGGTTTCTGCGACCGCGCTCAGATCGTGAGCAACGCCTCCAGCGGCGCTCCGCCGAGGGCCGCCTCCAGGCGGGGACGGCCGTCGAGGAAGCCCAGCTCCATCAGGACGGCGACGCCCGCGACCCGGGCGCCCGCTCGGTGGATGAGCTGGATCGACGCCTCGGCGGTGCCGCCGGTGGCGAGGACGTCGTCGACGATCAGTACCCGGTCGTCGGCGGACAGGTCCTCGGCGTGCACCTCGATCTCGGCCGAGCCGTACTCCAGGTCGTAGGCCTGGCCGAGGGTGGCTCCGGGGAGCTTGCCGGCCTTGCGTACGGGGATGAAGCCGAGGCCCGCCCGGACGGCGACCGGGGCACCCAGGATGAAGCCCCGGGCCTCCAAGCCGACGATCTTGGTGGCGCCGGTGCGTTCGGCGATCCCGGCGAACGCGTCGGTGAGCGCGGTGAACGCCACCGGGTCCGCCAGGAGCGGGGTGATGTCCTTGAACATCACCCCCGGCTCCGGGTAGTCGGCCACGTCACGGATGCGGCTGTGGAGCAGCGCCGTGATGTCGGTGAGCTCCGTCATCGGCGCTTCCCCGACGGACGGCCACGGCCCCGGCCCCGGGACGCGGGCTGGTTGCGCGGTCCGACGACCGCGGCTTCGGCGTCCTCCGGCTCGTCGCCGTAGATGTCGTCGCCGCGGGTCTGCGCGGGTGTCTCCTCGGCCGACGCCTGGGCGCGCTTGGCCAGGACCCGCTTCTTCAGCGCCTTGATCTGCGGCTCGCGTTCCTTGAGGTCGGCAACCAGCGGCGTGGCGATGAAGATCGAGGAGTACGCGCCGGCCGCGAGGCCGACGAACAGCGACAGCGAGATGTCGTTGAGCGTGCCCGCGCCGAGGAAGCCGCCGCCGATGAACAGCAGTCCCGCCACCGGCAGCAGCGCGACGACCGTGGTGTTGATGGAACGGACCAGGGTGCCGTTGATCGAGCGGTTGGCGATCTCGCTGTAGGTGAAGCGGGTCTGCTTGGTGAGGTCCTTCGTCTGTTCCTTGAGGGAGTCGAAGACGACGACGGTGTCGTACAGCGAGTAACCGAGGATCGTCAGCAGACCGATCACCGTGCCGGGCGTCACCTCGAAGCCGACGAGGGCGTAGATGCCGACCGTGATGGTGATGTCGTGGATCAGGGCGACGAGGGCCGCGATGGCCATGCGCCACTCGAAGGCGATCGCCAGGTAGATCACGACCAGCACCATGAAGATCGCCAGGCCCTGCCAGGCCTTGCTGGCGATCTGGTCGCCCCAGCTGGGACCGACCAGTTCGGCGGTGATCGACTCCGGGTCGGCCTTGAAGTCCTTGGCCAGGTCGGTCTTGATCTCGTTGGACTGCTTGATGTCCATGCCGGCGATCTGGATGCGCAGCGTGCCGTTGCCCAGCTTCTGCACGACCGCGTCGTGGCCGGACGCCGACTTCGCGTACTCCTCGGCCTGGGAGACGGAGATGCTCGTCTTCTCGGTCGTGAAGACGGCCCCGCCCTGGAAGTCGATGCCCATGTTCAGGCCGCGCACCGCCAGGCCGACGATGGCCGTGATGGTGATCAGGATCGAGATGCTGTACCAGAGCTTGCGGTGGCCGATGAAGTCGTAGCTGATCTCGCCACGGTGCAGCCGGGCGCCGAGGTTACCGAGTTTCGACATCGCTCAGGCCTCCTTCGTCTCGACGGGGCCGGCGGCGGGACCACCGGGACGGCGGGTGCGGCGCAGCGGCGGCTGGGCACCCAGGCTCTTCGGGTCGAGGCCGGACCACTTGTGGCCGCTCGCGAAGAACTTCCGCCGAGCGATGAGCGTCATCAGCGGCTTGGTGAAGAAGAAGACCACGACCACGTCCAGGACGGTGGTCAGGCCCAGTGTGAAGGCGAAACCCTGGACCTTGCCGACCGTGACGATGAAGAGCACCGCGGCGGCGAGGAACGACACGAAGTCGGAGACCAGGATGGTGCGCCGGGCACGCGGCCAGGCCCGCTCGACGGCGGGGCGCAGCGTACGGCCCTCGCGGATCTCGTCCCGGACGCGTTCGAAGTACACGATGAACGAGTCCGCCGTGATGCCGATGGCGACGATGGCGCCACAGACCGCGGGCAGGTTCAGCGCGAAGCCGATGGCCGGGCCGAGCAGCGCCATGAGCACGTAGGTGAGGGCCGCGGAGACCAGCAGCGAGGCGAGCGCGATGAGCGCCAGGCCGCGGTAGTAGGCCACCAGGTAGATCACGACCAGCAGGAGGCCGATCGCGCCGGCCAGCAGACCGGCGTGCAGCTGGTCACCGCCGAGCGCCGCCGTCACCGTGGTCACGCTCTGTTCCTGGAAGGAGAGCGGGAGCGCACCGTAGGACAGCATGTTGGCGAGGCCCTGGGCCTCCTCCTGCGTGAAGCTGCCCGAGATCTGGGCCTGGCCGCCGGTGATGGAGGAGCTCACGTACGGGCTGGAGACGACGTTGCCGTCGAGCACGATGCCGAACTCGTTCTGCGGCTGGGTGTTCTGCGCGAGCTGGCCGGTGATGGTGGCGAACTTCTTGGCGCCGGACTTGTTGAAGTCCATCGTGACCTGCCAGCCGGCGGCGGTCTGCGTGTCGTAGACGGCCTGGGCCTTGTCGACCTCGGTGCCGTCGACGGCGGCCGGGCCGAGCAGGTACTTGTACCAGACCTTGTCGATCTCACCGCAGGCCACGGTCGTGTCCTCGGGCTTGACGCCCTCGCCGGCCTTGGCCCGGACCGACTCCTTGGAGCAGTCCAGGGCGGCGTACTTGGCCTGGAGCGCGGCGTCGTCCGCGGTGACGGCGGCGCCGCTGCTCGCGGAGGCCGACGGGCTGGCGGAGGAGCTCGCCTTGGCGTCGGCGGAGGCCGACGGGGTCGCGTCGGCCTTCAGCGCGTCGGTGACGGCGCGGCCCTGCGAGGTGGCGGAGGCCGACGGGGAGGACGAGGAGGTCGCCTTCTCACCGGTGCCGGAGGCGCTCGCCGAGGGGCTCGGAGAGGCGCTGGAGGAGCCGCTCGGGGACGCGCTCGGCGAGGCGGCGGCGGAGCCGGTGGCCTCCTGGGCCAGGACCGGACGGAAGTACAGCTTGGCGGTGGTGCCGACCTGCTCCCGGGCCTTCTCCGAGTTGGTGCCCTTGGGGATGTTCACGATGATGTTGCGACTGCCCTGGGTCTGCACCTCCGCCTCGGAGACGCCCAGCCCGTTGACACGGCGGTTCATGATCTCGACCGCGGTGTCCATGTTGGCCTTGTTGATCGCTGATCCCTGGTCCGACTTCGCCTCCAGCGTGATGCTGGTACCGCCGGCAAGGTCGATGCCGAGACGCGGAGTGGTGTGACCGGAGGCGAACATGCCTGCGGTGAGCCCCACGATGGCGATCAGGATCAGGGCCAGCGAGCGCCCTGGCTTGCTCTGGGCACTCGCGCTCCGGCCCTTCTTAGGTGCTGCCACCTTCTCGTACTCCCTCTCGGGCCACCTCGCGCCGGGTCAGCGCGGCGGCGGCCATGACATGGTGTCGGGATCCCCTGGCGAGATGCGCGCGCCCCGGCGCGGACGGGTCGGACCCGTGCGCGCCGGGGACGGGGCTACTTCTTCGCGTCGGAGTCGCCGTCGGTCTTCTTCGGCTCTTCGGCGGCGGCCTCGGCCTGCTCGGCGTCGGCGGCCTTCTCCTGCACCTCGTCGGTCGCGTCCTTCTTGCCGAGGTCGACGGCCTTGTCGTCGGAGGCGGCGGCAGCGTCGTCGACGGAGTCGTCGGTCTCGGTGGACCCGGTGAGGGACGAGGCGTCGTCCGGGACGACGTCGGAGTCGGACTTCAGGTCGTGCTCGATGCCGTGGACGATGCGGTTGTACTCGTCGTCGGTCAGGACGGCACCGATGGAGTTCTTCGCGAAGAGCAGGTCGACGCCCGGACCGGCGTCGAGGAGGACCGTGTCCTCGTTGACCTCCTTCACCGTCGCGTACATGCCCCCGATGGTGCGCACACCACTGCCGGGCTGCATGTCGTTTCGCATGGCGGCGGCCTGCTGCTGCTTCTTCTTGGCCGACCGGGTCATCAGGAACATGGCCCCGATGAGCACGATGAACGGGAGGAGGGTCACAGGACTCACGGGACGGACTTCCTTCGGACGACCGCGATGGTGGAGCGGCCTGTTGGATGGGGGTTGTGTGCTGCCGACAACGGCGGCATCGGCGGAGTCTAAGCGAGTCCGCGCGCATGGAACAACGCTCAGCATGGCACCTGGGTTCCTGACCCGGCCAACACCTCCGCCGCGGTCCTCCGCGTCACGCCCCGAACAGGTCCTGTTGTCCACTTCCCTGAGCCGGGGTGAGGCCGAGGTGCGCCCAGGCGGCCGGGGTCGCCACCCGCCCTCGCGGGGTGCGGGCGAGCAGTCCCTCCCTCACCAGGAAGGGCTCGGCCACCTCCTCCACGGTCTCACGCTCCTCCCCCACCGCCACGGCGAGCGTGGACAGACCGACCGGGCCGCCGCCGAACAGCTTCAGCAGGGCCTCCAGGACCCCGCGGTCGAGACGGTCCAGGCCGCGGCCGTCCACCTCGTAGACCTTCAGCGCGGCCTCGGCGATCGCGCGGGTGATCCTCCCGTCGGCCTTGACCTGCGCGTAGTCGCGGACGCGGCGCAGCAGGCGGTTGGCGATCCGGGGGGTTCCGCGGGAGCGGCCGGCGATCTCGGCGGCGCCCTCGGTGTCGATCTCCACGTCCAGGAGGTCCGCGGAGCGGTGGATGACGCGCTGGAGTTCGGCGGGCTCGTAGAACTCCATGTGCGCCGTGAAACCGAAGCGGTCGCGCAGCGGGGGCGGCAGCAGGCCCGCGCGCGTGGTGGCGCCGACCAGCGTGAACGGGGGCAGTTCGAGCGGGATGGCGGTGGCGCCGGGGCCCTTGCCGACGATGACGTCGACGCGGAAGTCCTCCATCGCCATGTAGAGCATCTCCTCGGCGGGCCGCGACATCCGGTGGATCTCGTCGAGGAAGAGGACCTCGCCCTCCTGGAGGGAGGAGAGGATCGCCGCGAGGTCGCCCGCGTGCTGGATGGCGGGGCCGCTGGTGATGCGGATCGGGGCGCCCATCTCGGCGGCGATGATCATCGAGAGGGTGGTCTTGCCGAGGCCCGGGGCGCCGGAGAGCAGCACATGGTCGGCGGTGGCGCCCCGCGCGCGTGCGGCGCGCAGGACGAGGTCGAGCTGTTCGCGGACCTTCTCCTGGCCGATGAACTCGCCCAGGTCCTTGGGGCGCAGCGCGGCCTCGACGGCCTGGTCCTCACGGTCGGCGACCGAGCCGACCAACCGCTCCGGGGCGGTCTCTTCGGTCGTGTCGTCCCAGTTCACTGACGTCTCCTAGCGGGCGCGGTTCAGGGTCTGAAGGGCGGCCTTCAGGAGGTGGCCCACCTGGGGCGTGCCGTCCGCGGCCTCGGCCTGCGGGGTCACGGCGGCGACAGCCTCGTCGGCCTCGCGGGTCGCGTAGCCGAGGCCGATCAGGGCGGCGTGCAGCTGGTCGCGCCAGCCGCTGGTGACCGGTGCGCCGACCACGGGGGCGCCGAGCGGCTCGCCCAGGCGGTCCTTCAGTTCCAGCAGCAGCTTCTGGGCGCCCTTCTTGCCGATGCCCGGCACCGCGATGAGGGCCTTCTCGTCACCCGTGGCCACCGCGCGGCGCAGGGCGTCCGGCGCGTGCACCGCCAGCATGGCCTGAGCCAGCCGGGGGCCGACCCCGCTCGCCGTCTGGAGCAGCTCGAAGACCTGGCGCTCGTCGTCGTCCACGAAGCCGTACAGGGTCAGCGAGTCCTCCCGTACGACGAGGGAGGTGGCGAGTTTGGCCGGCCGGCCGAGCCGGAGCGTGGACAGCGTGTTCGGGGAGCACTGGATGGCCATGCCCACGCCACCCACCTCGACCACGGCGGTGTCGGGAGCGAGGGCGGCGACGGTGCCGCTGACGAAGGCGATCATGCCGTACGGCCTTTCGGTGTCGTCTGTGCTGTGGCCGTGTGCAGGGCGACGGCGCGCTGGAGCCGGTTCTGCGCGGGGCCGCGCCAGATGTGGCAGATGGCGAGCGCGAGGGCGTCGGCGGCGTCGGCGGGCTTGGGCGGCGCGTCGAGCCGCAGCAGGCGCGTGACCATCGCGCCGATCTGGGCCTTGTCCGCGCGTCCGCTGCCGGTGACGGCGGCCTTGACCTCGCTCGGGGTGTGCAGGGCGACGGGGATGCCGCGGCGGGCCGCGCACAGCATCGCTACGGCGCTGGCCTGGGCGGTGCCCATGACCGTGCGGACGTTGTGCTGGCTGAACACCCGCTCCACGGCGACGAATTCGGGGCGGTACTCGTCGAGCCAGCGCTCTATGCCCTGTTCGATGCCGACGAGGCGCTGCCCCAACTCGGCGTCCGCGGGCGTCCGTACGACACCCACGCCGAGCATGGTGAGCGGCCGGCCCGCGACGCCCTCGACGACACCGACACCGCATCGCGTCAGTCCGGGGTCCACCCCCAATACCCGCACGCGCTTTCCCCTCTTCGCGGCCGGACCGCCGCTGCGGTCCGTGGACGGTGATCTCTGACGCCCGCCAGGCTATCCGCTGCCACCGACAACGACGTCGGGCCGGTAGGACGTGTCCCACCGGCCCGACGGATCCGCTCAGCTCGCGGCGACGCTACGCGTCGACCTTCTCCATGACCTCGTCGCTGACGTCGAAGTTGGCGAAGACGTTCTGGACGTCGTCGCTGTCCTCGAGCGCGTCGATCAGCTTGAAGATCTTCCGTGCGCCCTCCTCGTCGAGCTCGACCTGCATGGTCGGGACGAAGTTGGCCTCGGCGGAGTCGTAGTCGATGCCGGCCTCCTGGAGCGCGGTGCGCACCGCGACCAGGTCGGTGGCCTCGGAGAGGACCTCGAAGGTCTCGCCGAGGTCGTTGACCTCTTCGGCGCCCGCGTCGAGCACGGCACCGAGGACGTCGTCCTCGGCCAGCTCACCCTTGGGGACGATGACGACGCCCTTGCGGTTGAAGAGGTACGACACCGAACCCGGGTCGGCCATGGAGCCGCCGTTGCGGGTCATGGCGACGCGGACGTCGGAGGCGGCGCGGTTGCGGTTGTCGGTGAGGCACTCGATGAGCACCGCGACGCCGTTCGGCCCGTAGCCCTCGTACATGATCGTCTCGTAGTCGGCGCCGCCGGCCTCGAGACCGGCGCCGCGCTTCACCGCGGAGTCGATGTTCTTGTTCGGGACCGAGCTCTTCTTGGCCTTCTGGATGGCGTCGAACAGCGTCGGGTTGCCGGACACGTCCGCGCCACCGGTACGGGCCGCGACTTCGATGTTCTTGATCATCTTCGCGAAGAGCTTGCCGCGCTTGGCGTCGATCACGGCCTTCTTGTGCTTCGTCGTAGCCCATTTAGAGTGGCCGGACATCTGCCTGTCTCCTTCGCGTAACCCAACCTGGACGAACTCCCCGGGCCTGCGGAGCCTGAGGGGACCCCCAGATCCTACAAGGACGCCGCCGCCCGGTTCGCGCGCACCATGTCGACGAACAGGGCGTGCACACGGTGGTCACCGGTCAGTTCCGGGTGGAACGACGTGGCGAGCGCGTTGCCCTGGCGGACGGCGACGATGTGACCCTCGTGCTCGGCGAGCACCTCGGCCTCGGCACCGACGGACTCGACCCAGGGGGCGCGGATGAACACACCCTCCACCGGATCGCCCGCGACGCCGTTCACGTCGAGGGCGGCCTCGAAGGACTCGTTCTGCCGCCCGAAGGCGTTGCGGCGCACGATCATGTCGATGCCGCCGACGGTCTCCTGGCCCGAGCGCGGGTCGAGGATCTTGTCGGCGAGCAGGATCATGCCCGCGCAGGTTCCGTAGACGGGCATTCCGGCCCGCACGCGCGCGCGGAGGGGCTCCATCACGCCGAAGAGGACGGCCAGCTTGGAGATGGTGGTCGACTCACCGCCGGGGATGACGAGACCGTCGACCTCGGCGAGCTCCTCGGGGCGCCGCACCGGCCTGGCCACGGCGTCGGCCGCGGCCAGGGCGATGAGGTGCTCCCGGACGTCGCCCTGGAGTGCCAGGACACCTATGACGGGGGCTTCGTGGCTCATGGGAGTGGTTACCAGCCGCGGTTCGCGTAGCGCTCGGTCTCGGGCAGGGTGTCGCAGTTGATGCCGACCATGGCCTCGCCCAGGTTGCGGGAGGCGTCCGCGATGATCTTCGGGTCGTCGTAGAAGGTGGTGGCCTTCACGATGGCGGCGGCGCGCTTGGCGGGGTCGCCGGACTTGAAGATGCCGGAGCCGACGAACACGCCCTCGGCGCCGAGCTGGCGCATCAGCGCGGCATCGGCCGGGGTCGCGACACCACCGGCGGAGAACAGCACGACGGGGAGCTTGCCGAGCTCGGCGACCTCCTTGACCAGCTCGTACGGGGCGCGCAGGTCCTTGGCGGCGGCGTACAGCTCGTTGTTGTCGAAGCCGCGCAGCCGGGCGATCTCGTTCTTGATCTGGCGCAGGTGACGGACGGCCTCGACGACGTTGCCGGTGCCGGCCTCGCCCTTGGAGCGGATCATCGCGGCGCCCTCGGCGATGCGGCGCAGGGCCTCGCCCAGGTTGGTGGCGCCACAGACGAAGGGGGTGGTGAACGCCCACTTGTCGGAGTGGTTGACCTCGTCGGCCGGGGTGAGGACCTCGGACTCGTCGATGTAGTCGACGCCGAGCGACTGGAGTACCTGGGCCTCGACGAAGTGGCCGATACGGGACTTGGCCATCACCGGGATGGAGACCGCCTCGATGATCTCCTCGATCATGTTGGGGTCCGACATCCGGGCCACGCCGCCGTCCTTGCGGATGTCGGCCGGGACCCGCTCCAGCGCCATCACGGCCACGGCACCGGCGTCCTCGGCGATCTTCGCCTGTTCGGCGTTGACCACGTCCATGATCACGCCGCCCTTGAGCTGCTCGGCCATGCCGCGCTTCACGCGCGCGGTGCCGGTCTCGGGGGTCTGGTTCTCGGAGATCGTGCTGGACACGGAGTGACCTCACTCGTAGGAAAAGGGGGGTGGGCAGCACCGAGGAAACGCGAGTGGACCAGTCCACAGCAAGGGCCAATGGAAAGCCCGTGGATCCTTTTGGTCGATCATGAAGGCCGTGCAGGGCCCGCCGCCGGCCCTTTCCGGCCGCTCGCCGCGGGCCCGTCGGGCGTCAGCAGCGGCACCCACGCCTCGCCGCCGCCCTGCACCTCGTAGATCACGCCGGTGGGCGCGGCGGCGGCGACGAGGACCCAGCCCGTACCCGGCTCCTGCGGGTCGAGGAGGGCCCGGCGCACACCGCCGTCCACCGGCTCAGGCGGCGCGGTCCGCGAGGGCGGGCGGCGGTTCGTCGTCCATCTCGAACGCCATCGGGAACGGGGCGTGGCCGGCCAGCCGGAACCAGCGGACCTTGCGGTGCTGGCGCAGTCTGCGGACCGCGCCCACGGCGTCGTTGTGGAAGCGGCGGGCCATGGGGACCCGGCGGACGGCCTCGGTGAGCTCGCGGGCCGCCGCGTCTCCCCCGGGCGCCTCGCGTACGACGTCCAGTTGCCGCGCGTCCGAGAAGACGGCCCGCAGGGCCTGGCTGAGGTCGCTCTCGGCGACCTCCCGCTGCTCCTCCTCGGCCTGCCGCGCCGCGTGCGCGGCCTCGTACAGGACGATCGAGGCGGCGGGGTCGAGCACCTTGGAGGTGGCCAGTTCCTGGGCCACGGACGCCCGGCGCAGCAGCTGTGCGTCCAGCGCCGCGCGGGCGGCGTCGATGCGGGCGTGCAGCCGGTCCAGCCGTCCCGCCGTCCAGCTCAGGTACAGGCCGATCGCCACGAGGACGACCAGGGTCCAGATCAGGGTTGCGGTCACGGGCGGCAAGGCTACCCGTGACCTTCACGTCGGCGGGGCGGGTCAGTCCCGCGCCAGCCCGAGCCGGGCCCGCAGACCCGGCGATCCCCGGTCGTCGTCTGCCGCCACCGCCGCGGCGCCGGCCGTCACCGTCTCGTACACCGACAGGATGTCCGCGCCGACGGTCGACCAGTCGAAGCGCCGTACGTGCGCGCTGCCCCGCTCCCGCAGCTCGCCTCGGCGCTCCGGGTCGCCCAGGAGCCGTACCGCCGCCTCGGCCAGGGCGTCCGCGTCCTCGTTGGCGAACAGCTCACCGGCCGCTCCCTGGTCGAGGACCTGGGTGAAGGCGTCCAGGTCGGAGGCGAGTACCGGGGCACCGGCCGACATGGCCTCGACGAGGATGATGCCGAAGCTCTCACCACCGGTGTTGGGGGCGACGTACAGGTCGACGCTGCGCAGGAAGCGCGCCTTGTCCTCGTCGCTGATCATTCCGAGGAACTCCACGCGCGCGTGGAGCTCCTTGGGCAGGCTCTCCACCGCTTCCTTCTCGTCGCCGCGGCCGGCGACCAGCAGCCGGGCGTCCGGGCGCTCGGCGAAGATCCTGGGCAGGGCGCGCATCAGCACGGGCAGGCCCTTGCGGGGCTCGTCGATGCGCCCGACGAAGCCGATCGTGCCGCCCTGCCACTCGGGGTTGGGTTCGGCCCCGGCGAAGAAGTCGACGTCGACGCCGTTGGGGATGACGACCGCGTCCCCGCCGAGGTGTTCCACCAGCGTGCGCCGGGCGTACTCGCTCACCGCGATCCGCGCGCTGATCTTCTCCAGGGCGGCCTGGAGGATGGAGTAGGCGGCGATCATGGCGCGCGAGCGCGGATTGGACGTGTGGAAGGTGGCCACGATCGGGCCCGAGGCAGCCCAGCAGGTCAGCAGGCCGAGGGACGGCGAGGTCGGCTCGTGGATGTGGACGACGTCGAACGCTCCGTCGTGCAGCCAGCGCCGCACGCGCGCGGCGGACAGGAAACCGAAGTTGAGGCGCGCCACCGAGCCGTTGTACGGCACCGGGACCGCTCGGCCGGCCGAGACGACGTACGGCGGCAGCGGGGTGTCGTCGTCGGCCGGGGCCAGGACGGACACCTCGTGGCCGAGCCGGATGAAGTACTCGGCGAGGTCTCGGATGTGGAACTGGACGCCACCCGGCACATCCCAGGAGTACGGGCAGACGATGCCGATTCTCACGCGGGGTCCCCGTCCGACGGGCGGGGTTCCAGATCCGCGAGCCACAAGCGCTGCAACATGTGCCAGTCCTCCGGATGGTCGGCGATGCCGGTGGCGAAGGCGTCTGCCAGCGACTGTGTCATGACAGACGTCTTCTCGGCCCGCGTACCTGACTCGGGTACCTCGACCGGGGGATGCACCCGGCCCTTCATGACGGGCGAGTCGTCGTACCAGAGGGTGACGGGGAGCAGCAGCGCGCCGGTCTGCTGGGCGAGCAGCGCGGGTCCTGCGGGCATCGTGGCGGTGTCCCCGAAGAAGGTCACCTCGACCCCGGAGGCGGACAGGTCGCGCTCGGCTACCAGGCAGACCAGCCCGCCGTCGCGCAGGCGCCTCGCCAGGGTGCCGAAGGCGCTGCCGCCGCTGTGCGGCAGCACCTCCATGCCGAGGCCCTCCCGGTAGGCGACGAACCGGTCGTACAGCGTCTCCGGCTTGAGCCGCTCGGCGACGGTGGTGAAGGGAGTGCGGAGCGCGGTGGTGACCCAGGCGCCGGCCAGGTCCCAGTTGGCCATGTGCGGCAGGGCCAGGATGACGCCCCGGCCGGAGGCGATCCCGTCGGTCAGATAGTGGAGGTCCTTGGCGGTGAAGCCGTCGGTGATGCGCTCGGCGCTCCAGGCCGGCAGCCGGAAGGACTCCATCCAGTACCGCAGATAGGAGCGCATCCCCGCGCGTGAGAGCTCGGCCAGGCGCTCGGGACCCGCGTCGGGCACCACGCGCGCGTAGTTGCTCTCCAGCCGTCGCACTCCCTTGCCGCGCCGCTTCCAGGCGAGGTCGGCCACGGTGCGGCCGAGGCGCACGGCGACGGGCTCCGGGAGCTTCTTGACGGCGCTCCAGCCGAGGCCGTACAGCGCGTCGGCCAGACGCTCCTGGACGCTCACTTGGCGGCCTCGCTCCCCTGCGCCTCGTGTCCACGGGACTCCGGGGTCGCCTGGGACTCCGGGGACTCCGGGGTCTCCTGGGCCGCGGCGGCCTCCGCCTCGGCCGACTCGCGCCGGACCGTGACGACCCGCTGGATCAGAGTGACGAGGCTGCCGACGGCGACGATCCACAGCGCGATCGGCAGCAGCACCTGGATGCCGGGCACGCCGAACGTGTGCAGACCCGCCAGGCCGGCCGCGACCAGGGAGATCACCAGGCGCTCGGCGCGCTCCACGAGCCCGTTGACGGCGACCGGCAGGCCGATCGACTCGCCCCGGGCCTTCGTGTAGGACACCACCTGGCCACTGGCCAGGCAGAAGATCGAGACGGCGCACAGGACGTTGTCGTCGCCGTTGCCCGCGTACCAGAGCGCGAAGCCGCCGAAGATCGCGCCGTCGGCGACCCGGTCGAGCGTGGAGTCCAGGAAGGCGCCCCAGCGGCTGGTCCGGCCGAGCTGGCGGGCCATGTTGCCGTCGACCAGGTCGGAGAAGACGAAGAGCGTGATCACGATCGTGCCCCAGAAGAACTCGCCCCTGGGATAGAAGACCAGCGCGCCCGCGATCACGCCGGCCGTGCCGAGGAGCGTGACCGTGTCGGGGCTCACACCCCGGCGGATGAGAAACGCGGCGAACGGTGTGAGGACACGCGTGAAGAATGCACGCGCGTACTTGTTCAGCATGGCCTTCCCGAGGGTCGGTGTCGCCGCGCGGCCCCTGCTGGCCGCCGGCTGGCCCATCGTAGCCACGCGCGCGTGTGTGCGACGGTCGGGCACCTGCACCCGGACCGCCGTGTCCCGGCCAGGCGGCGTCCGGGTCACGGCCGGGTCCCGTCCCCCGTATGGACGCGCCGTGACGGGAGTGGAAAGCTCGAAGGACCGCGGGCGTCGCCGGAGCCGCCATCGCACGCGGGGCCGCCGTGCCCGCGCCCCCAGTGACCTCACCGTGTTCGGGAGGCAAGAAAATGGGCGACAAGGCGAATGCACATCCCGGAGCCGCCGGCAGGGCTACAGCGGCCGACCACCCCGCGTCCGTACGGAATGTGGTGCTGGTCGGCCACTGCGGATCGGGCAAGACGACATTGGTGGAGGCTCTCGCGCTGACAGCGGGAGCGGTGAACCGGGCGGGCCGCGTGGAGGACGGCGGCACCGTCTCCGACTACGACGAGATCGAGCACCGGCAGCAGCGCTCGGTACAGCTCTCCCTGGTGCCCGTGGAATGGGACGGCATCAAGGTCAACGTCCTCGACACCCCCGGATACGCCGACTTCGTCGGAGAACTCAGGGCCGGTCTGCGCGCCGCGGACGCGGCCCTCTTCGTCGTCTCGGCGTCGGACGGCGTGGACGGCTCGACCCGGATGGTGTGGGAGGAGTGCGCGGCCGTCGGCATGCCTCGCGCGATCGTCGTCACGCACCTGGAGGCCGCCCGCGCGGACTTCGAGGAGATGACGCGGATCTGCGCGGAGGCCTTCGGCGGCGACGACCCGGACGCGGTCCTCCCGCTCTACCTGCCGCTGCGCGGGCCCGAGGGGCCCGACGGGCACGCGCCGGTGACCGGACTGACCGGGCTGCTGTCCCGCAAGCTGTTCGACTACTCCACCGGTGAGCGCAAGGAGTCCGAGCCGGGCGAGGACCAGCTGCCGGACATCGAGACGGCCCGCAACCGGCTGATCGAGGGGATCATCGCCGAGAGCGAGGACGAGACCCTCATGGACCGCTATCTCGGCGGCGAGCAGATCGACGTCAAGACGCTGATCGAGGACCTGGAGCGGGCCGTCGCGCGCGGGACGTTCTTCCCCGTCCTCGCGGCCGCCCCGGCCGCCGAGGGCGCCCGGCAGGGCCTCGGCACGGTGGAACTGCTGGAACTGGTCACCAGGGGCTTCCCGACGCCCCTGGAGCGCCCGGCGCCCCGCGTGACGACGATCGACGGCGAGCCGCGCGAGCTGACCGCGTGCGATCCGGACGGGCCCCTGGTCGCGGAGGTCGTGAAGACCTCGTCCGACCCCTATGTGGGCCGTGTCTCGCTGGTCCGGGTCTTCTCCGGCACCCTGCACCCCGACGAGACCGTCCATGTCTCGGGGCACGGCCTCGCCGACCGCGGCCACGAGGATCACGACGTCGACGAACGCATCGGCGCCCTGTCCGCGCCGTTCGGCAAACAGCAGCGGAACCTGACGCACTGCATCGCGGGCGACCTCGCGTGTGTGGCGAAACTCGGCCGCGCGGAGACCGGCGACACACTGTCCGCGAAGGGCGACCCGCTTCTCATGGAGCCCTGGCAGATGCCCGACCCGCTGCTGCCGCTCGCCATCCAGGCGCACAGCAAGGCCGACGAGGACAAGCTCTCGCAGGGTCTGAGCCGGCTGGTCGCCGAGGACCCGACGATGCGCCTGGAACAGAACCAGCAGACCCACCAGGTGGTCCTGTGGTGCCTGGGCGAGGCTCACTCGGACGTGGCCCTGGAGCGGCTGCGCTCCCGTTACGGGGTCCAGGTCGACGTCGTCCCGCACAAGGTCCCCCTCCGCGAGACGTTCGCGGCGAGGTCCGGCGGGCGCGGACGGCACGTCAAGCAGTCCGGCGGACACGGGCAGTACGCCATCTGCGAGATCGAGGTGGAACCGCTGCCGGGCGGCACGGGCATCGAGTTCGTGGACAAGGTCGTCGGCGGCTCGGTGCCCCGGCAGTTCATCCCGTCCGTCGAGAAGGGCGTCCGGGCGCAGGCGGCCAAGGGGGTGGAGGCCGGGCATCCGCTGGTCGACATCCGGGTCACCCTGCTCGACGGCAAGGCGCACTCGGTGGACTCCTCCGACGCCGCGTTCCAGACGGCCGGCGCGCTGGCGTTGCGGGAGGCGGCGGCCGAGGCGCGGATCCATCTGCTGGAGCCGGTGGCCGAGGTGACCGTCCTGGTCGGCGACGCGTACGTGGGCGCCGTGATGAGCGATCTGTCGGGGCGGCGCGGGCGGGTGCTGGGCACCGAGCAGACCGGCGGCGGGCGCACCCTCGTCAGGGCCGAGGTGCCCGAGATCGAGATCGGCCGGTACGCGGTCGACCTGCGGTCCCTCTCCCACGGCACGGCGCGTTTCCAGCGCGCGTACGCCCGGCACGAGCCGATGCCTGCACAGGTCGCCGAGAAGGTCCGTCAACAGGCGCAGAGCGGCTGACGGTTGATCCCCGCCGGCCCTCAAGTGGCCGGTGGGGCACCGCAGTGGAACGTTTCCCTCCGATTCGGCGGGCGGCTTCGGCCGTCCGCCGACGGATGTCGCCGCCTGCGGATACGCTGATGACCTGATCAACAGGTGTGCGAAGTACGGAAGTCGGGAAAGCCGCAGAAGCGGGAGAGCGGCGGCGATCGGGGGCGGGAATGACCGTTGACAGCGGTTACGCGGACATCTTCGGACCACAGGTGCCGCAGACGGGCGACGGCGGGCAGACACCGACCTTCGCCCTGGCCTCGGCGGCCTACCGGGACAACCCGGTCGAGGACATCAAGAAGGCCGACAACGAGTGGCACCAGACGGCGGTCAATCCCGGCCGCAGCTGGGCCAAGATCTTCCGGCCCAACCTCGGCGAGGCGTTCTCCCAGGCGGTGATCGACCGCATGCTGGGGGTCGGCCGCAAGCCGCTCATCCAGTCCTTCGGCAGTGAGCCGCAGGCCGTCGTCGAGCACTGCCTCGCGGCCAACCGCATCCGCCGCGAGCGCGACCAGAAGCTGACCGGCGTGATGCTGCTGTGCGGTGTGCTCTTCCTGCCCGGGCTGCTGGTGTGGCTGTTGGTCTTCCAACTGCGGGCGACCATGGGGAAGTTGGACAACAAGCGGGTCTCCGGGATCGGCACCGGCCTGCTCGTCGCCGTGGGTGCTCTCGCGGTGCTCTTCCTGGTCAAGATGCCGTTCGGCGGCCTCGTGGGCTGGTACGCGCGCGGATGCGTCGTGGCGCCCGTGGCCGGGTGGTTCCTGGCCAAGCGGATCTGCGAGGGCACCGCGACGGACCTGCGCGAGCGCTGGGACAGCCTGCTGGCCGGCAGCAGTGTCGGCGCCAAGGTCCCCGAGGCCGTGCCGACCAGCCCGAACCAGACGGCGGCCGAGCAGCTGCGCCAGTCCCTGGCCCGGCTCAGCGCCGAACAGCAGTCCAACTCGGTCTTCTACGCCGGCCCCAAGGGCATACTCGGCATGGGCACGCGCTGGGGCGCCTGGCACCTCGCCGAGGAACTGACCCCGCTCGACCCCGTGAAGGGCGTCCACGAGTTCCGCAGCTGGACGGTGGTGCGGGCCATCCACGACCAGCTGAAGCTGCTGCCCCGACAGAGCCTGAAGACCGGCGGCTTCCCGCCGCCCGCGGTACGGCACTGGATCGTCACCCCGGTCGGTGAGAACGCCAAGGCGGTCGCCCGGCCGGAGGGCACCGACGTCGAGGCGTACCAGGTCAAGCCGCGGGCCATAGAGGACATCTGCAACAACCAGCAGTTCGGCGGCGGCGACCGGCACTACCTGGGCGTCCAGTGGCCGCTCTGGGACGGCCAGTTGATCATCACCATGCTGATCACGGTGACCGTGCTGCACGAGACGCTGCGCATCGAGGTCACCGGGCACGCCCTGGGCCCCGTGAACGGCCTGTTCACCACGAAGTCCGAGGCTCCCACCAAGGAGGTCGCCAAGAGCGTCCGGTTCTGGGAGACGCGCACGGTCAAGCTCCCGCTGGTCACCCCCGACGAGGTGGTCCGGCTGGCCGCGCGGGCGACGATCAGCTGGTACCCGCCGCTGCTGAAGTGGCTCGGCGGTTCCATCGGCCTGCCCGAGCCCTTCGGCCTGCGGCACGCCTGGGCCGACCAGCCGTGGCGGCACCGCTTCATGGCCGACGATGCGCTGCGTGCGGCCACGCCGGTGCTGCGGGTGGTGCACACGGCCGCGATCAAGGTGCTCAAGGAGCACGACGTGGACATCGACAAGTTCAGCTCGCGCTCGTCGGCTCTCAGCGGTGCGGTCCAGGACGTGTCACCGCGCAAGGCCGACAGCTACGACGCGTAGGCCTCCGGCGGTCGGCCGGGTCGTGCGGGTGCCCTGGGGGCCGGTCCCCCCAGGGGGCTGCGCCCCCGGACCCCCGCGATCGGCCTCGTCCTCAAACGCCGGACGGGCTGGAATCAGCGGGCCGGTCCGGAGGGCGGGCCACCACCGGACAAGCCGGAATCAGCGGGCCTGGCCGGAGAGCGGGCCACCACCGGACGAGCCGGAATCAGCGGGCCTGGTCGGAGAGCCGGGGCCCCGGCCGGGGCCGTGGGCGCGGCCGGGGTGCATGGTTCCCTGCCGGGCCGGGAGACCCGGGAAAGGATCTAGGCCGGCGTCGGCCAGGCCTCTGCCAGCATTTTTCTCGTGTCCGCCAGGAGTTGCGGGAGCACCCGCGTGTGGCCCACCACCGGCATGAAGTTCGTGTCGCCGCCCCAGCGGGGCACGATGTGCTGGTGCAGGTGGGCGGCGATACCGGCGCCCGCGACGGTCCCCTGGTTCATGCCGATGTTGAAGCCGTGCGCGCCGGACGCGAGGCGCAGGGCCGTCATCGCCTGCTTCGTCAGCTCGGCGAGCTCGGCCGTCTCCTGCACCGTGAGGTCGGTGTAGTCGGCGACATGCCGGTAGGGGACCGTCATCAGGTGGCCGCCGTTGTAGGGGTACAGGTTCAGCACCGCGTACACGTGCTCACCGCGGCGGACGACCAGGCCGTCCTCGTCGGATTTGGCCGGGATCGAGCAGAAGGGACAGCCGTCTTCGGCACCCGGACCGGTCGGCTTGTTCTCACCCTGGATGTACGCCATCCGGTGGGGGGTCCACAGACGCTGGAACGCGTCCTGCGTGCCCACTCCGATCTGCTGTTCCGGCTCACTCGTCATGCAAGGCAGCATATTGCTTCGCCCATTCGCGGCGTGTCGGCGGGGCTGCGCGAAAAGCCTCGCGGGCCAAGCTTGGCCGATGGACGAAGACAGCCGTCTGGCCCGCTGGGAGCAGAGCACCGAGGTCCCCCTCGCGCTGGCCTCCCTGGCCTTCCTCATCGGGTACGCCATCCATGTCCTCGCCCAGGGCATCACGGACGGCTGGCGGGACGTCTGCCTCGCCGTGATGCTGATCGCGTGGGCGATGTTCGGGGTGGACTACGCGGTGCGCTGGCGGCTCAGCGGACAGCGGCTGCGTTTCGTGCGCACCCACTGGCTGGACGGACTGGTCGTCCTGCTCCCCCTGCTGCGCCCGCTGCGGATCGTCAAACTCTACGAGGCCGTGCAGCGCCGGCACGGGGAACCCCGGTTCTCGCTGCACGCGCGCGTGATCACCTACGCCGGACTGTCCACGGGACTGCTCGGCTTCGCCGGCGCGCTCGCCGTGTACGACCAGGAACGCGGGGCTCCGGGGGCGACCATGAAGACCTTCGGCGACGCCCTCTGGTGGACCTGCGAGACGCTCACCACGGTCGGCTACGGCGATATCACCCCGGTCACCAGGGGCGGCCGGCTGATCGCGGTCGGCATGATGGCGTGCGGGCTGGCGCTGCTGGGCGCGGTGACCGGGTCCTTCTCGTCGTGGCTGATCCAGGTCTTCTCACGGGAGGACGACGCCCCGGACGGCGAAGGGCCCCCGGGGAGGTGAACTCCCCGGAGGCCCGCGCACGACGGGGTCAGACCTGCGTCCGCTCCTCGACGACCTTCGCGATCTTGGCGATGGCCTCGTCGAACGGGATGCCGTTCTCCTGCGAGCCGTCGCGGTAGCGGAAGGAGACCGAGCCGCCCGACATGTCCTCGTCGCCCGCGATGACCATGAAGGGCACCTTCTGCTTCTGGGCGTTACGGATCTTCTTCTGCATCCGGTCGGAGGAGGAGTCGACCTCCACCCGCAGGCCCCGCTTCTTCGCGGCCGCGGCGAACTTCTCCAGGTACTCCACGTGTCCGTCGCCGATCGGGATGCCGATCGCCTGGACGGGGGCCAGCCACGCCGGGAAGGCGCCCGCGTAGTGCTCCAGGAGCACCGCGAAGAACCGCTCGATCGAGCCGAAGAGGGCACGGTGGATCATCACCGGGCGCTGCTTCGAGCCGTCCGGGCCGGTGTACTCGAGGTCGAAGCGCTCCGGCAGGTTGAAGTCGAGCTGGATGGTCGACATCTGCCAGGTGCGGCCGATGGCGTCCTTGGTCTGGACGGAGATCTTCGGGCCGTAGAAGGCGGCGCCGCCCGGGTCGGGCACGAGCGGGAGGCTCTGCTTCTCGGCGACCTGGCGGAGGGTCTCGGTGGCCTCCTCCCAGGCGTCGTCGGAGCCGACGAACTTCTCCGGGTCCTTGGTGGACAGCTCCAGGTAGAAGTCCTCCAGGCCGTAGTCGCGCAGCAGGCCGAGGACGAAGGTGAGCGTCTTGTCGAGCTCCTCCGCCATCTGCTCGCGGGTGCAGTAGATGTGCGCGTCGTCCTGGGTGAAGCCGCGCGCGCGGGTCAGGCCGTGCACGACGCCCGACTTCTCGTACCGGTACACGGTCCCGAACTCGAAGAGGCGCAGCGGCAGCTCACGGTAGGAGCGGCCACGCGCGTCGAAGATCAGGTTGTGCATCGGGCAGTTCATGGGCTTGAGGTAGTAGTCCACGCCCTCGTCGAGCTGCATGGGCGGGTACATGCCGTCGGCGTACCAGTCCAGGTGGCCCGAGGTCTCGAAGAGCTTCCCCTTCGTCGCGTGCGGGGTGTAGACGAACTCGTAGCCCTCCTCCTCGTGGCGGCGGCGCGAGTAGTCCTCCATGACCCGGCGGATGACGCCGCCCTTGGGGTGGAAGACGGCGAGGCCGGAACCGATCTGCTCCGGGATGGAGAACAGGTCCAGCTCGCTGCCCAGCTTGCGGTGGTCGCGCTTCTCGGCCTCGGCGAGGAACTCGAGGTGGGCCTTCAGCTCTTCCTTGGAGGGCCAGGCGGTGCCGTAGATGCGCTGGAGCATGGGGTTCTTCTCGCTGCCGCGCCAGTAGGCGGCCGCGTTGCGCATCAGCTTGAACGCCGGGATGTTGCGGGTGGTGGGCAGGTGGGGACCGCGGCAGAGGTCCTTCCAGCACAGGTCACCGGTCTTGGCGTCCAGGTTGTCGTAGATCGTCAGCTCGCCGGCGCCGACCTCGACGTCCGCGCCGTCGTCGGTGGAGGCCGAGCCCTTGATGCCGATGAGCTCCAGCTTGTAGGGCTCGTCGGCGAGCTCCTCGCGGGCGGCCTCGTCGGTGACCACACGGCGGGCGAACCTCTGCCCGCGCTTCTGGATCTCCTGCATCTTCTTCTCGACGGCCTTGAGATCCTCGGGCGTGAACGGCTTCTCGACGTCGAAGTCGTAGTAGAAGCCGTCCTTGACCGGCGGGCCGATGCCCAGCTTGGCCTCGGGGAAGAGCTCCTGCACGGCCTGGGCCATGACGTGCGCGGTGGAGTGGCGCAGGATGTTCAGACCGTCGGTGGAGGAGATCTCGACGGGTTCGACCTCCTCGCCGTCGACGAGCACGTACGACAGGTCCCTGAGCTCGCCGGCCACGCGCGCGGCGATGATCGAGCGCTCGCCGGCGAAGAGGTCGGCGGCCGTGGTGCCCGTCGTCACCGTGCGCTCTTCCCGCTCGGAATCGCGTTGGATGATCACACGGACGTCTGACACCGGTATCTCCTGACTGAAGGTGGGTGCGGCGCCATACGCTGGGCGCGCGCAAGAGGCGATCGTACCGACCCGCACCCGCCGACCGCGAAATCAGTCCCCCGGCTGTTCCTCTCCGCAGGCCTCATCGAAGTAGTCCGCGCCGCCCGCGTTCCCCTGCATCGCTTTCATCAGCCGGTCCCGCTCGGCCTCGTCGACCTGCACGGGTACCACCCCGCAGGCGCCGGTGACCCTGCGGAAGCCGCCCCTGCTCTCCAGCCGGCCCTGCACCCGTACCGGCAGTCCGGCCAGGTGGGCCTGCCCGGCGATGCGGTAGTCCTCCTCGTCGAGGGTGAGCCGGACGTGCGGGATGTCGGCGCCGGCGAGTACCCGCAGCCGTACGCTGCCCTCGCCGCGCGGCCCCGACCTGCGCATCCGGACGACCGCGCCGGTGATCCGCACGGGCACGGAGGGCTCCGCACGGAGATAGCGGGCGCCCGCCTCGCGCAGTACGGACAGATCGCCGGGCGAGAACTCGACCGGTTCACCGCCCGCGGCACACGCCTCGGGGACCCCGGCGGTCGGCGCCCACTCGACGGCGATCCGGGCGCCCTCGGTGCCCCGGACGAGGGTGATCAGCGCCTCGGTGAGCTCGCGGCTGGCGCCGGCCTCCACGGCGCCGTCGAAGGCGTCCATGCCCCCGGTGGCCCGCTGGTAGTCGATGGCCTCACGGACCGCGTACAGGGCCTGGTGGAGGCGGACGGCCAGGGGGCGGGCGCCCGCGACGGGCACGAAGGCCGTCAGAAGGCGTCCACCGGCCGCGGAGCCGACGAGGACGCTCTCCAGCATCGCGAAGGCCGCGCGGCGGTGCCGGGCACCGTGGTAGCCGGCCCGCCCGCGCGTGGCGAGCGCGCCGGCCAGCAGTATCTGGCGGGCGGCGGCGCGCAGCTGTTCCTCGACGGGCCAGGACGCGGCCCCCGCGGGCCCGGCCGGTGTGTCACGCCACCAGCGGATCTCGTCGCTCGGCACGGCGAGCCCGACGAGCACCTCGCGCGCGGAGGGCGTGCCGCTGCGGGCCAGCGCGAGCAGCGCCTCGCCGAGCAGGTCGTCGCTGTCGGGAAAGGCCCGGCTCTCCGGTACGAGCAGGCTGGTCCCGCCGCCGGGCCCGGGCGGGGTCCAGCGGCCGTAGCGGCCTGCGGCACCGCCGCGCCGCTGCCAGCCGTGCCGGCGCAGCAGGGCGCCGAGGACGGCCGGGTCGACCTCGCCGGGCTCGGGGGGCTGGTTCCAGTGGGCCTCGGGGTGCGGCCGTACGGCCCGCAGTGGCTCGTCGAGGGGGCGGTGGGTCATGGTCTGCCTCCCGTCCCGGCCCGCGTCATGATCTCGCACAGCGCCCGGTCGTCGAAGATGCGTGTCGTCGGTATCCGCACGGTGGTCCGGGTCCGGCCGGTGATCGGGTGGCCGGCGAGATTGACCCAGTAGCAGCAGTGCCGCAGTTCGAGGCAGTCGTGACCGGCGCGCAGCCACTGGTCCTGGGACCGCGGGACGAGCATCACGACGAGGATCTTGTGCACCGACACCGGGGTGCGGGCGAGTTTGCGCAGGTGGTCGTTGTCGAGCGTGAAGGAGAAGAAGCGGCCGGGCGGGTTGGGCCGGATCTGGTAGGTCGCCTTGAGCTGCACCTTGATGGTGACCTCGTCGTCGACGGTGTGCCCGGGTGCGCTGTGGCTGACGTGCCAGTCGATGCCATTGTCCGGGAACGGCTGGGACAGTGAGCACCCCGCCGCCGCCGCGACGGCGTGCAGGTAGCCCACCTGGAGTGTCTCCATGCAGGCGGTGGTGGCGAGCGTGCCGCGATGAAGCCCCTCGCGCTCGGGCAGCAGCCCGCCCCGCTCGGGCTGCGCTATCGCCATGACCAACAGCCTTCCACGCAAAGCCAGTCCCCGTGACGGGTCGCTGAACTGGGAGGACCCGTACTCGTGTTGTGTCCTTCCGGCGTACGGCGCAAACAGCCCGGGTATCACCAAACAGGCAGAAGACGGGGCGTCAGCTGCCGTGGGTGAACGAGGGGTTGTGTGGGTATGACGTACTGGTACGAGGGGCCTCTGGCCGCCTTTGACACGGAGACGACGGGCGTCGACGTGGAGACCGACCGGATCGTGTCGGCCGCCCTCGTCGTCCAGGATGCGCCGGGGGCCCGGCCGAGGGTGAGCCGCTGGCTGGTGAACCCGGGTGTGCCGGTGCCGGCCGGGGCGACGGAAGTGCACGGACTGACGGACGACCACCTCCAGCGCAACGGCCGCTGGCCGTCGCCGGTGATGTTCGAGATAGCCGGGCTGCTCGCCGAACAGGCCGCCGCGGGACGTCCGTTGGTGGTGATGAACGCGCCGTTCGACCTGACGCTGCTCGACCGCGAGCTGCGTCGGCACCGCGCCTCGGCGCTGGGGCACTGGCTGGACGCGACGCCGCTGCGGGTACTGGACCCACGGGTCCTCGACAAGCACCTGGACCGCTACCGCAAGGGCCGGCGCACACTCACCGACCTGTGCGCGCACTACGGCGTCACGCTGGCCGACGCGCATGACGCGGCGGCGGACGCGCTGGCCGCCCTGGAGGTCGTCCGGGCGCTGGGCCGACGGTTCGCGGCCCGGCTGGAACGCCTGTCCCCCGCCGAGCTGCACGCGCTCCAGACGACCTGGCACGCGGCGCAGGCGCGGGGCCTGCAGGCGTGGTTCGCGCGCAGCGGCACACCGGAGACGGTGGACACCTCCTGGCCGCTGCGCCCGGAGCTGCCGGCGGCGGCCTGACCGGCCCGCCGACACAAAAAAGCCGGTCCGCGTGATGCGGACCGGCCTTTCCCGGTGGGCGATACTGGGTTCGAACCAGTGACCTCTTCGGTGTGAACGAAGCGCTCTCCCACTGAGCTAATCGCCCGGGAACGCACCGAACAATACAGGTCTTCGCGGGCTTCCTTCAAACCGCTTCGAGGTACGCGGCCAGGCCGCGCCGTCCGGCCCGCATCATCAGCCGGTGGTTGAGGCGGAACACCGGCCGGCCGGGGACGGCGAACCGGCGCAGCAGCGGCTTGTTGACCTGGACCACCTGGTCGTAGCGGGCGAGGGTGCCGGAACCGTCGGCTGTGACCGTCCAGCGCGCCCAGCCGTCGATGTCGCCCGTCATCGCGATCTCCAGGATCCCGGCCGCCGGATCGCGCCGCACCTCGCGCGCGGTGAAGGTCAGGTCGTACGGCAGGAGCGAGCGGACGCGGATCACGCCGGTCGCGTCGTCGACCTGGTTCACCTCGCGCACCTGGCGCCACCAGCGCGGGTAGTCCTCGGCCCGCTCCAGCGCGTCGTACACGCGGGCGGGCGGCGCGGGCAGGGCCCACAGGCTGCGGAAGCGGTAACGGGTCCAGTCCATGGGCCGAGTCTGCCCGCACGACGGCCGGGCCGACGCCGATTGAGTACGTTCTGAGTACCTGCGCTCATGCCCTCGGGCGTGACGGCGACCACACTGCGGCACATGACGTATTTTCCGCCCCCGGCCGAGGAGCTGCGCTTCCTCGACAGCGAGCTCCGGCAACTGGACGCCCGCCGGGCCCAGTTGCTGGCCCGCCGCGCCTGGCTGATCACGATGATTCAGCAGGCGGTACAGCCCGCTCCGCCGGTGTGGCCGAGCCGGCCGGCGCAGCCCGGCCCTTCCGCCCGCCCCGAGGCCACCGCCCCGGGTGTGCAGAACGTCCTGCTCCTGCTCGGCGGGATCCTGCTCACCATCGCGGCGATGGTGTTCACGCTGGTCAGCTGGGGGCACCTGGGGATCGCCGGCCGCTCCCTGGTGCTGGGCGCGGTCACGCTGGCGGTGCTCGGCGCGCCCGTGGCGCTGCTGCGCAAGGGGCTGCGTTCGACCGCCGAGTCGGTGGCCGGACTCGGCCTCGCGCTGACCGTGCTGGACGCCTACGCCCTGCACGAGGTCGTGTTCACGGCGGCGGACGGTACGACGTACGCGGCGGCGGCCTCGACGGCGCTGGCGGCGCTGTGGGCGGCGTACGGCACGGCGCTCGCCGCGCTGCCGGGCTCGACGGCGCTGCGAGCGCCGCACCCCGCCGCCCTGGCGGTCGCCCAACTCCCCCTGGTGCTCTGGGCGATCGCGCTCGGCGGCGGCCCGCTCACGGTCACGGCCGCGGTACTGCTGACGACGGCGTTCGACGCGGCGGTCGCGCTGCGGGTGTCCGGGCGGCCGGTGCGGCTCGTCGCCCTGGTGTGCGCGTTCGGCACGGGCGGCTGGGGTGTCCTGACGGCCGGTCTGCTCTCCCTGGGAGCGGCCGGTCCGAGCGCCGCCGCCCGTGCGGCGGCGCTCCTCCTCCTGGCGGCGGTGATCGCCCTGGGGGTGGCCCGGTTCGCCCCGCGGCCGGAGCTCGCGACGGGTATGGCGACGACCGCGGCCCTGTGCGGGGTGGCGGGTCTGAGCGGTGTCCTGCGGGTGTCGGTACCCGGTGACTGGGTGGTTCCGTCCTGTCTGGCCTGCGGGATCGCGCTGCTGGCCGCCGCGCGGGGCCCGGCGGCGGTGCGCCGGGGTGTCGTCCTGGCGTCCGCTGTCGTCCAGGCGGGTGCGGTGCTGTGGGCGGTGCCCGCCGTGGGCGTCACGCTGCTGGGACCGGTGGCGTGGCTGCGGCACATCTGGGCCGGGGCCCCGGCCGACGCCCGTACCGCGGTGACGGTCGACGCCTTCTGGCCGCCGTACGCCGTCACGGTGCCGCTGATCCTCCTCGCGGTCGCCGCGGTCCTGGCCACGGCGGTCCGCGGCCAGGAGTGGCGCCCGCGTGCGCTGATCGCCGCGCTGACGCTGACCTGGGCCGCGGCGCTCGTCACGCCCGCGGCGCTGGAGCTTCCCTACCTCGTCGGCCTGTTGATCCCGGGTCTCACCGTCCCGGCGCTCCTGGCGCCGGCGCTCCGGGGGACGGCCGCGCGGACGGCCGCCGGGCTCGCCCTGCTCACCTCGCTCGGTCTGGCCCTGCGGGCACTGGCCACCGAGCCGGCGACCCTCGCCGTTCTCGCCTCGCTGACCGTGGTGTTCGCGGTCGCCGCGTGGCGCGGCCGGCAGACGCCGGTGTCCGCGGCGGCCGCCCTGGGCTGGGCCACGGCCCTGGCCTGCGCCGTGGGCGCGTCCGCCGGCTGGCGCCCGGAGATCGTCGCGCTGCTGGTGCTCGTCGTCCCGGTGGCGGCGGCGCTGCTCGCGGCGCGGCTGGACGACTCCGTGACGACGGTGACGGTCGAGGTGACGGGGGCCGTCGCCGGGCTCGTCGCCGTCGGTCTCGCGGTGGCCGACCCGCCCCTGCTGGCCCTGGTGCTGTCGCTGTGCGGGGTGATCGTGGCCGGCACGGCCGTACGTCCGGACCGCCGCGACGTCGGCTACGCGGCCGTCGCCCTCTTCGTACTGGCCGCGTGGGTCCGGCTGGCGGCCTGGCAGGTGGAGCTCCCGGAGGCGTACACGCTGCCGGTCACGGTCCCGGCGCTGCTCGTCGGTGCGCTGCGTCGGCGCCGCGACCCGGCCGCGTCGTCCTGGACGGCCTACGGCCCCGGTCTCGCCGTGACGCTCCTGCCGAGCCTCGCCACCGCCTGGAGCGACGTCGAGTGGACGCGCCCGCTGCTGCTGGGCGCGGCCGGACTGCTGCTCACCCTGCTGGGCACCCGGCACCGGCTGCGGGCCCCGCTCGTGCTGGGCGGCTCGGTGCTCGCCCTGGTCACGCTGCACGAGCTCGCCCCGTACCTGGTCCAGGTGACCGACGCGCTCCCCCGCTGGGTGCCTCCCGCCCTCGCCGGGCTGCTGCTGCTCGCACTCGGTGCGACGTACGAGCAGCGGCTGCGCGATGTCCGTCGGGTGCGGGAGGTCCTGGGGCGGATGAACTAGCCGTCCGTCACGGCATCTTGTCGCCGAGCAGCGCCAGGTTCTCGATGGCGGCGAGGCCGTAGAGGGCGGTGTCGTTGGTGGACACCCAGGCGGCCTCGCCGCCCGCGACCAGGGTGGCGGGGCCGCTCAGCGGCTCCGTCTTCCATGGCGAGGACTCCGTGTAGCCGTCGGAGCTGTAGAACTTCGTCCACGCCCGCTTGGCGAGCACCTCGTCCCCGGTCTGGACGGCGGCGTAGGCGTCGAGACGCGAGTGGCCCTGGAAGAGGAGCAGGGTGCCGAAGTTGCTGCCGTAGCGCGCCGCCTGTTCCGCCTTGGTGGCGTTGAAGTAGCGGCAGTAGTCGAGGTACGCCTCCTTGAACTTCGGGATGTCGACCAGGTGGATGAGTTCGGCGCACAGTTCGTTGAGGCCGAAGACGGCCGACAGGTGCGAGACGCCGACGACCGGGGTGGCGGCCACCGCGAACCTGCCGGTGTCGAGGTCGTACAGGCCGCTGCCCTGCACGAAGCCGTTGGGCTGGGCGCCGATGGTCTCCATGGTGGACAGGACGCGGGCCTTCGCCTTCTCCCACTTCGGCCCCTTGCGCTCCCACTCGGTCAGCCACGCCGAGACCAGGCCGCTCCAGTCGGTGCCGAAGCCGATCGACAGGGCGTGCCGGTCGGGGGTGTAGGGCTCGGTGCGGATCTTGCGCAGTGGGTCCAGGGCGAGGAACGTCTCGTCGGAGTCGACGTTGGCGTGCATGAGGTCGCCGACGCGTTCGTCCGCGGTGAGGAAGTAGTAGTAGCGGCGGTAGGTGGTGTTGGCGATGCGCTGCTGCTTGGCGCTGTCGGCGTAGTGCTGTACGCCGTGCCGGGTGCCCAGGCCCGCCCACTGGCCGAGGTGGTAGACGTCGACCTCGCCGGTGTGCCGGGTCATCGCCTCGGCGAAGCGGAAGATGTCCGCGCGGCCGCTGCGCAGATAGGCGAACCAGAGCCAGAGGTCCGGTGACAGCTCGGAGTTGTCCCAGGCGTAGCCGCCGATGTCGTACCGCCACTGGTGCCTGACGGTGTCGTAGGTGTGCATGATGTCGCCGTAGTCCCAGAAGCCGTACCAACGGCGCTGCTCCACCTGGTCCTTGTAGTAGGTGAAGAGGAAGTCGAGATGGTCCTCGATCTTCGCCTTGGCGGGAGTGGAGCGGTCCGGCTCGGCGTAGAGGCCGGGGCCGAACACCTTGGCCTTGATCAGCTGCTTGGGCGGGGCGGCGAGCTGGGGCAGCAGCCGTACGGCCTCGACCTGCTCGGCGAGTTCCTCCGGGGCCGGCGTCGACTCGTTGGCCCAGAAGAGGAGTTCGGAGGTGCGGGCGATGCCGTAGGGGGTGCCGAAGCCGGGCTCGTAGTCCTCGTAGGTGATGTTGAGGCCCTCGAGCTGTTCGGGGAAGGTGTCCTGGCCCATGCCGTCGTGGTAGAAGCGCAGGTCCATGGGCTGCGCCTCGGGCGACCAGAGCCAGAGGGTGACCTCGGCCTCGTCGGTGTGCGCGTCGCGGATGTCGAGCTGGGCGGGGTGCTTCTCCCAGAAGTCCCTGAGGCCGAAGGAGAAGCCGCCGCTCACCCCGCCGACGTATCCGAAGCCGGAGGCCCGCTTGCCGCCGCCCGCGCCGATCCAGCCGTAGCCCTTCTTGGTGCGCTTGCGCAGCGCGAAGCCGTCCGCGGACAGCTGGGAGAGGGTGTAGTCGCCCCACTCGGGGATGTACTGGAGGCGGGTGGTGACCCGCTGGTCCCAGGTGGCGGGGTCGGGGAGCTTCTGGCCGGCGTACTGGGCGGCCTGCACCGCCGCGCCGGGGTCCCGGCGCAGACCGGTGATGCCCTTGACCGCCTCGCGCAGCAGACCGGTGCCCTCGCCGCCGATGCGGATGTGTCGGTCGTAGGACTCGTCGCGCATCGGGACGGTGAAGCGGACGCCCAGCCCCCGGATGAAGTCGCCGCTCGCCTTGCCGGGCTCCTGTTTGCCGTCGTAGGTGATGGTGTGCACCATGCGGAAGGAGTCGGCGCCCGCGTAGAAGTACAGGCGGATGGAGAAGGGGAGCCAGCTGCGGCTGCCCTTGCGGTGCTTGCCGTCGATGCGGACGACCGCGCGGACCGGGCCGCTCTGCTCGACGGTGACGCCGTCGACGGCGCCCTCGAAGCGCTCGGTCCTGACGGTGCCCTGGTCCTCGTCCTCGATCTCGGGCTGCCGGATCAGGACCAGCCGGCCGTTCTTGGCGATCTCGGTGGAGCCGCGGGTGACGGACTTGATGAGCGTGGCGCCCGACTTGCCGATCTTCGCGGTGATGACGCCCGTCGACACGTCGATGGTGCCGCCGCTCTTGTCGACGGTGACCTTCCTGGCGGGCGCGGCCGGGGTGCCCGCGGCGAGGGTGAGCTTGCCGGAGCCCGAACCGACCGCGTGGGCCGTCCACTTCAGCGACCCGTCCGGCCAGTAGGCGAGCGGCCAGGACTGTACGGGGACGTCCTTGCCGTCGGCGTCCGTCAGCGCGAAGGTCTGGTCCTCCTGGTACGTGCCCATGGGCCAGGGCACGCCGAGCGTGGAACCGGGGGCGGCGCCGAGGCCGCCGTCCTCCAGCCAGTCCAGGGTCACCGGATCGGCGTCGGCCGCGGCGGCTCTCGGCGCGGCCTGCGCGTCCTTGGCGCCCAGGGCCCAGCTGAACTGGGCGGCGGCTCCGGCGACGGCAGCCGCCTTGAGGAGGGACCTACGGGGGATGGGAGACATGGGATGCAGCCTTTCCTTTCCGTGCGGGTGCAGGGGTGGTTCCGTGCGGGTGCAGGGGTGGTCAGGGGCATGACAGAGAGAGGTGCGGCGCCCGGGGCGCCGGCCTGGTGCGAGGTCACACGCGTCAGCGGTGCCGGTACCGCTCCTCCACGGCGACGGCCGCCGCCGCGACCGCCCCGAGGACGGGGACCGCCAGCGGCGCGACGACCCAGGCGGACAGGACCACGACGGCCAGCCCGCAGACGACCAGGAAGGACCCGGCGGGATCGCGTACGGTCCGGCGCCCGGCCTCCGCGAGCAGCGCCCGCCAGGCACGGCCCGGAGTCCAGACGGCGGCCGCCCGCAGCAGAGCCACGGCGAGCCCGATCAGCGCGAGGATGCCGACGGCACCGACGAGCGGCCCACCGGGAATCCCGGCCCGTGCGGCCAGGACGTCCACCCAGACCGCGGCCGCCGCCGCCCATCCGGCGAGCCCGACGGCCCACCCGCCGCGCACGGCCGCCCGGAAGTCCGCGACGAACTCCCGCGCGCCACCGACCTCATGGGACGTACGACGCCGCAGGTGCCGGGCGCCGGCCGCGAAGGCCGCGGGGTAGGTGACGACCCCGAGACAGGCCACGGCGATCCACACGCCGGTGAGCAGACACTCGGCGAAGACCGCGAAACGCTCGCCGAACACCGACTCCCTGCGCGCGGAGCGGGCCTTCACCCGTGCTTGCGCCATGGTGGCCCCCTCAGCCCTTCAGTCCGGAGGTGGCCATGCCGTCGATCAGATAGCGCTGGAAGGCCATGAAGAAGGCGATGACCGGAACCAGCGCCACCAGCGACATCGCGATCATGCTGCCGTAGTTGGAGATGCCCTCCTGGTCGCGGAACATCATCAGGCCGAGCGACACGGTGTACTTGGACGGGGTGTTGAGATAGATCAACGGCCCCATGAAGTCGTTCCACGCGTTGATGAACGTGAAGATGGCGCTGGTGATGATCGCCGGGCGGCTCAGCGGCAGCACGATGGACCAGTAGGTCCGCAGATGCCCGCAGCCGTCGAGCTTGGCGGCCTCGTCCAGCTCGCGCGGCAGCCCCCGCATGAACTGCACCATCAGGAAGACGAAGAACGCCTCCGTGGCCAGGAACTTGCCCGCGACGAGCGGCACGAGCGTGTCGATGTACCCGAGGTTGCGGAACAGCACGTACTGCGGGATGAGCAGCACATGGTACGGCAGCAGCAGGGTGCCGATCATCAGGGTGAACAGCAGGTTCCGCCCGGCGAACCGGATCTTGGCGAAGGCGTACGCCGTCAGCGAGCTGGAGAGCACCACACCGACCACGGCCAGGCCCGCGTACATCAGCGAGTTGGTGAAGAAGCTGGTGATGGAGATGCCGGAGATGCCGTCGGCGAGCCCGGAGAAGTTCGCCCAGACCGGTTCGGTGGGCAGCAGGTCGAGGCTGGCGATGATGTCCTTGCTCGGCTTGAACGAGGCGCCGAGCACCCAGACGACCGGGTAGAGCACGACCGCGAGCACGAGGATCGCGCCCACGTGCCAGACGAGGGATCCGATGCGCCGCCGCTCGTGCGCGGGGCGCACGGCGGGGCTGGTGGCACTGGTCACTTGGCGGCCTCCTCGTAGTGCACCCACTTCTTCTGCGACCAGAACAGGACTGCCGTGACGAGCGCCACCGCGATCACCAGCGTCCAGGCCATCGCGGAGGCGAAGCCCATCTGGGCCTCCTTGAAGCCCTTCTGATACAGGTAACAGGTGTAGACCAAGGTGGCGTCGGCGGGTCCGCACCGGGTGTCGGAGACGACGTACGCCGAGCCGAACACCTGGAACGCGTGGATGGACTCCAGCAGCACGTTGAAGAAGAGCACCGGGGAGATCATCGGCAGCGTGATGTTCCAGAACCGCCGGAAGGGGCCGGCCCCGTCCATCTCCGCGGCCTCGTACAGTTCCTGCGGCACCTGCTTGAGCCCCGCCAGGAAGATGACCATCGGCGCCCCGAACTGCCAGATGCTCAGTGCCACCAGGGAGTACAGGACGTAGTCCGGGTTGCCGATCCAGCCGCCGACGTCCAGCCCGAAGATCTTCTGCGTACGGTCCACGACGGCGTCGTCCGAGAACAGCGCCCGCCACACGAAGCCCACGGAGACGCTGGCGCCGATCAGCGACGGCATGTAGAACGCGGCCCGGTACAGGGCCTGGCCGCGCCGCTTCTGCGCGAGCAGCAGCGCCACGCCGAGCGCGAGGAGCAGCTTCAGCGGTGTGGCCACGACGACGTACTTCAGGGTGACCTCGACCGACTTCTGCCAGCGCGGGTCCTGGAACATCGTCGTGAAGTTGTCGAGCCCCACCCACCGGGGCGGCGTGAACAGGTTGTAGCTGGTGAACGCGTAGTAGAGCGACGCGATCATCGGCCCCGCCGTGAGCAGCAGGAAACCCGCGATCCACGGCGACATGAAGAGATAGCCGGCGAGGTTCTCGCGGCGCCGCCCGCGCCGCCCGGCGACAGGAGCGGCGGACCGCTTCTTCGCCGGGCGCGCGGGCGCTTCCTTGACGAGCGTCATGGTGGTACGTCCCCTCAGCCCGCGAACGCGGCCTTGGCCTCGCTGAACAGTGCCTTCGCGGCGTCGGCCGGCTTGGTCTTGCCCTGGGCGACCTCACCGCCGATCCGCAGGAAGGCCGCCTCGATGACGTCCGCACCGGACGGGTGCGGGGTGATCTTCCCGAGGACACCGGCCTTGGCGACCTCGTCCTCGTAGGCCGCGACGCCCTTGTTGTTGGGGTCGGTCGGCTTGAAGGCGTCGTACTGCTCGGTGGTGGAGAGGATGCCGCGGTCGTAGCCCATGATCTTGCCGACCTCGGGGTCGTGGACCATGAAGTCGATGAACTGGGCCACTTCCTTCGGGTACTTCGTCCCGGAGAAGGCGCTCAGCATCAGCGAACCGAGGTACTGGCCGGTGTCCTTGCCGTCCGTGGTGGGGATCGGCGCGAGCCCGTAGTCCGACTCGCCCTCGCCCTGGTAGCGGATGGAGAAGTTGTCCCAGGTGAACTCGGACGCGGCGAGGCCCGCCGAGAGTCCGGACTTCGGCTTGACCTGCTCGATCTTCTTCGGGTCGGCGACCAGCCCGGACTTCACGCGCTTGTAGCCGTCCTCCCACCACTGCGTCACATCGGCCTCGGTGAAACCGAGATCGCTGTCGGTGAAGAAGGCCTTGCCGTTCTGACGCAGGTACAGGTCGTAGAGGTACATGATGGCGAAGTAGCCGGTGTCACCGGCGATCTTCAGCTTGTCCTGGATCTTCTGCAGCGCGGCGAAGTACTCGTCCCAGGTCCACCCGAACTTCGCCTCGACGCCCGCCTTCTGGAAGGCCTTGAGATCGATGACCAGCGACATGGTGTTGGCGCCGACCGGAATACCGATCTGCTTGCCGTCGACCTGACCGTTCGCCAGTACGCCGTTGCGGAAGTTCTCCAGGCTCAGGTTCCCGGCGTCCGCCTGGGTCTTGAGATCCATCAGAACTCCGCGCTTGTCGTACTTGCGCAGAAAGCCGACCGCATTCTGGAAAACGTCCGGCGGATTCCCGCCCGAGGCCTGCGTCTGGAACTTCTCCCAGAACGCCTCGTAGTCGGTGAATTCGGGCTTGATCTTGATCTTCGGGTACTTCTTCTCGAAGAGCGCGATCGTCTTCTTGATGGCGATGGTGCGCGGCTCGCCACCCCACCACGCGTAACGGATCGTGACCGTCCCGTCGGCCGACGCACCGTCGCCTCCCCCGCACCCCGTGGTCGCGGCCAGGCCCAGTGTGGCCGCCGTCGCTCCCGCGGCCTTCAGGATCGTTCGCCTCTCAACATTCCTGCTGGTTCCCACAGTCGGGCCCTCCCCGCAGCGTCGTTGCCGCTTGCATGAATCGTTTCAAGAAAGCGCTTGCTGGCACAAGGTACGAGGGGGTTGAGAGAGCGTCAATGATTCGGACAGGAATTTCTTGCACGGGGCTTCGCCGGCGAACCGCGCCCAGGCGAGGGGCGCGAGCTCGCCGACCGGACGAACTCGCAGGTGAGAGACGTCCGTTCGGAGCACCGAACCGCCGACCGGTCCTCGAAAGATCACGCCGAGGGGCTGAAATCCGCCTGCGGGTAAGAGAGTCGGCCGAGGAGCGGGAGCCTGGCGGGACGAGGGGGCGTGACGATGACGAGCGGGCGTTGACGAGCGGGTCGCCCGGCACCCGGCTCGCCTCCTTGCCGTCCACCTCGACCGGAACGCGCTCGACCACCGGCGGCCGACGAGCCGTGCGCCGTGATGGCGAACGAGCCGCACGGGAGCGGGATGGCGCTTCCCTGACGCTGACGCGGGAGCGGGAACGGGCGGACGAGCGGGTCGAAGCCCGCGCCGGCGTTCACGCGGAATCCCGCAGGGGCGGAGGCGGGGCGGGTGAGGCGAGGGATGGCGCAGGGGGCGGGGGCGGCGGTAGGGGGCTCGTCGCCGGCAGGGCCCCGAGGCGGGCGCGCGGCCGGGCCAGTAGGGCCGGAGGGGGACGTGGCGGTCCCGAAGCGGCGGGGAGGTGGTGCGGCGGTCCCGAGCGGAATGGCACCGCCACCGGGCCTGAAGGGGCGGAGAAGCGGCGCGGCCCTGATTGGCGGCGGAGAGGGGGGCACCTCTGGGGCCGAAGGGGCGGAGACGCACTGCCGCCGGGCCAGAAGGGGCGGAAAAGCGGCGCAGCAGCCCCGAGCGGCGGAGAGGGGGCGCCTCTGGGGCCCGAGGCGGCGGAGACGCACCGCCCCCGGGCCGAAGGGGCGGAGGGGTGACGCCGCCGGGGACCGGAGGGGCGGAGGCGCGACGCGGTCGGGACTGGCGGCCAGGGGGCTAGGCGGGCACGGGCGGGGCGGGGCGGGGCGGCGCCTGCCGCCTGCCGCCTGCCGCCTGCCGCCTGCCGCCTGCCGCCTGCCGCCTGCCGCCTGCCGCCTGCCGCCTGTCGGCCCGCCTGCGTTCTCGCAGGCGGGCCGACGTTCCGGGTGGGCGATACTGGGTTCGAACCAGTGACCTCTTCGGTGTGAACGAAGCGCTCTCCCACTGAGCTAATCGCCCGGACGCAGGAAGAACATTACCCCATGTCAGGGGGTGGCTGTGACCAGGACCGATCCTCCCCCGCGGCTCCGCGGCGGATCACTGGTCCTTGATCTTCCAGGGCATCTCGAAGCCGAACTTCCACAGGTAGACACCCGTCAGGACGGCGATGATCACGAGGCCGATCGCGGTCAGGGTGATGTTGCGGCGGCGGACCTTCGGATCGAGCGCGCGCTGGGCCGCCTCGGTGACCTTGCGCTTGGTCCAGCGGAGCACCAGCTGTGCCCAGACGAACTCGGTCGCCCAGATCGCCATGCCGCCGAAGATCACCACCCAGCCGGGACCGGGCAGCGGCAGCATGACCACGCCGGCGGCCACCACGGCGAGGCCGATCACGAAGACCCCGACCTGCCAGCTCAGATGCAGCATGCGGCGCGCCTTGACGAATTCGGGCGCCCTGGAGCCGAGCCCCTGGCCCTGCTGATCCTCGGCCGTTCCGTCCGGCTTCGACCCGTCGACCGCCACGACTGCCTCGCCCGCTCCGTCACTCCCCGTGTTCATACAGCCCGACCTTACCCGAGAGAATCCGGTCACCGGAATGGTGGTACTGGGCGAACGCGCTGTCGGCCGGAAGAGTTACGTAAAGGCACGCAAAACACTCAGAGGGGTTTACAACGGCACCGTAGGTGGCATGTCGATTTCGCCGACGTGCGAATCCCCGAGCGCACACTGAGCGAAAGGCCCTGGCGCTTATGAACACCACGGTCAGCTGCGAGCTGCACCTGCGCCTCGTTGTGTCGAGCGAGTCCTCCCTGCCTGTCCCCGCAGGCCTGCGGTACGACACGGCCGACCCCTACGCCGTGCACGCCACCTTCCACACCGGTGCCGAGGAGACCGTCGAGTGGGTGTTCGCCCGCGACCTGCTCGCCGAGGGCCTGCACCGGCCCACGGGCACCGGCGACGTCCGTGTCTGGCCGTCGCGCAGTCATGGTCAGGGCGTCGTCTGCATCGCCCTGAGCTCTCCCGAGGGCGAAGCCCTGCTCGAGGCCCCTGCGAGGGCCCTGGAGTCCTTCCTGAAGCGGACTGACGCCGCCGTGCCCCCTGGCACGGAACACCGGCACTTCGATCTCGATCAGGAGCTCTCGCACATCCTGGCGGAGAGCTAGGGCGAGGCTCACACCGAGCTGCCCGGCGCCGTCCACTCGGGGAGACGGCTCGGGCCAGGACAACCGAATAGGGCATGCGCCGACGCCGTGCCACGGGTCTCCCGTGGGGCGGCGTCGGCGTGCGCGCGGCATGTCCCGCGGCGTCCGGGCGGCACTCCCCCGGCCTCCCGGTGCCGGGCGCCCGGGGATCCGGTCCCCGAGTGACCGTCGCTCGACGGCCCGGTGCGGCTACCATCGGCCAGCATCGGCGGGCGCTCGCCCGACCCCCAGGCCAGGGAGCGAAATGTGCTGATCACCCACGACACCCGGTGTGCGCTCGATGCCGTGGTGGAACTGGTGAACACCGCACCGGAGGACGACTCGACTCCGGACGCGCTGCCGGATGTCGCCGCCCTCGCGGATTTCGTACGAAAGCACGAGATCAGTGACGTCGGCGTGCTGTCCGAGTTCGACCTGTCCGCGGTACGCAAGATCCGCGGGCGGTTCGCCGGGATCTTCGCCGCTTCGGACCCACGGACCGCCGCCGGGCTGATCAACGAGCTGGTCGCCGCCGCGGGCACCACGCCACGCCTCACGGATCACGACGGCTACGACTGGCATGTGCACTACTTCGCGCCCGGTGCCTCCGTCGCCGACCATCTGGCGGCCGACTGCGGAATGGCCCTGGCGTTCTTCGTGGTGGCCGGGGAGCAGGAGCGGCTCCGGCGCTGCGAGGCCCCGGACTGCCGGCGCGCCTTCGTCGACCTCTCCCGCAACCGCTCCCGCCGGTACTGCGACAGCCGCACCTGCGGCAACCGCCTGCACGTGGCCGCCTACCGGGCGCGCCGCAAGGAGGCGGCGGGCTGACGGCCGGCCTCGCCGCGCGGCAGGTCCCTCTCGCGATCCCTCTCGCGGTTCCTCTACGCCCGTCGATGCCGTCGATGCCCCACGACGTCCCTTGATGTCCCCCGACGCCACGTGATGTCGTTCGACGCCGACGCGGCCCCGGCGGGTGACGCCGGGGACCGCGGGTACGGCTCAGAGCAGCAGCAGATCATGCAGCGAAGCCATGAGCAGCAGACACCCGATCACCGCTAGAAAGATCATCAGCGGTGGCTGGGAAAGGGCGAAGAGGCACCCGCGCGGCTCGTCCTGCGGCGGCGCGGCGTCGCTCTGTGTCGTGTCCAGCATCTCGCGGGCGATGATGACGCAGGTGACGCCCCTCGCGCGATCACGCGCCCGGAATGAGCGGGAGTGCGCCGTATTCCGTGACGTCGATGTCCTGCCGTGATCACTTCCGCGCACAGGCAGGCCGACTGTGTCGTTTCAAGCACCCGGGCCACCCCGTGGCCAGGGGTTCATCGGCCTCGGCTCATATGCCGTGCTTCTTCAGGATGGCCTCGATGTCGCTGAAGTCGTCGGCGCCGCCGGTCGCGCGGGGTGCGGCCGCGGGACGCGACGCCGGCCGGGAGGCCTGGCCCAAGGTGGGCGCGGAGGCGGCGGGGGCCACCGCCTCGGCCTGCGCGGAGCGGGCCGCCGCTCTGCGCTCCTTGCGGCTGCCGCCGCGACGGCGCTCCACGGTGCGAGTGGTGGCGAACAGGGCCCAGGCCCCGCCGAGCACGGCGAATCCCGCCCAGGCCGTCGGGCTGAAGGCGGTGTCGGCGGCCCATTCGACGACGCCGGTCATCACGAGGCCCAGCGGCACCAGGGCGTAGGCGGCGATGCGGGCGGCCGCCAGGAAGCGCTTGCGGTACGCGGTGACCACCGCGATGCCGAGGCCGGCCACGGCGGCGGCGGAACAGACGGTCTCGGCAATCATCCGGTCCTCCAGGCGTGGGATCGCTCGGGCAGAGGTTCACATCGACTCGGCACCGCGGGCCGGCGGCCCCGCGCCTCGTCCCTTCCATCCTGCACCTGCGCACCGCTCGCGGGCCATGTTCCGGCCGGACATCAGGGACATCTCCGGGTCGGCTCCTCCGCAGGTGTCGCACCGGCCAGCCCCCGCGGTCCGGCGGGGAGCGCCGTGCCCCGCGGGCGGAGGTCCGGATTGGGGCGGCCGGGCAGTGGCTGGAAGACTGGCGTCATGAACGACGCGTCCCCGACCTCCGCCTCCGCCTCCGGCCCTGCGGCCGCCCGTCCCGCCGTCGTCCTCGACGTCTGGTGCGAGCTCCAGTGCCCGGACTGCCGCGGCGCCCTCGACGACCTGCGCGCCCTGCGCGAGCGGTACGGCGACCGGCTGGAGCTGCGGCTTCGGCACTTCCCGCTGGAGAAGCACAAGCACGCCTTCGCCGCGGCGCAGGCCGCCGAGGAGGCCCTGGAACAGGGGCAGGGATGGCCGTACGTCGAGGCCGTGCTGGCCCGGGTCGAGGAGCTGGACCGTGGGGGAGAACCCTTCCTGGTCGAGGTCGCCGGTGAACTCGGTCTCGACGCCGAGGAGTTCGACACCGCCCTGATCGACGGACGGCACATCCTGATCGTGGACGCGGACCAGGCCGAGGGCAAGGCGATCGGCATCACCGGCACCCCGACGTACGTCATCGGCGGCGAACGTCTCGACGGCGGCAAGAGCCAGGACGGGCTGCGCGAGCGCATCGAGGAGATCGCCGACCGGCTGCTGGCCGAAGAGGCCTGAGCCGGGCTCCGCGCCGCGTCAGACGAGGTTCTTGTACATCGAGTAACCCACGGGCAGATATCCGAGGGACTCGTAGAGCCGCTCGGCCGGGGTGTTGCCGGCGAAGACGTTGAGGCCGAGAACGCGCTTGTCCGCCGCGATCGCCTGGGCCTCGGCCAGCAGCATCAGCGAACGTCCGTGGCCGCGGCCGCGGAAGGCCTCGTCGGTCTCGACGTCGTACACGAACGCCTTGTCGCCGACGATCGCCACCCAGAGCGTGCCGACCCGGGTGCCCTCCTGCTCCAGGACGCTGAACAGCATGTTCTCCGTCGCCCGGCCCTGCGGCAGCAGCATTTCGTGGTCCCGCCGCGACCCGGCCCGCGCCTCGTCCTCGGGCACCCCGCGATCCGCCCAGTCCTGGGCGTAGGACGCGACGCCGTGCTCGAACCAGGGCACGTACTCGGCCTCCGTCATGGGCCTGCCCCGGCTGCCCTCGGGCAGCCGGGGAGCGGTGGCACCCAGAACCTTCTCCAGGCCGCGGTTGCGGTGGACGTAGCCGAGGGCCACCGCCATCCGCAGGGCCGTCGCCGCGTCGGCGGGCACCCTGAGCTCGATCCGCCGGCAGCCCCAGCCCCGGGCCACCTCTTCGGCGGCCAGCGCGGCCACCGTGCCCCGCCCGCGCCCGCGGTCCGGTTCCTCGATGTGGAGGTCGGCGATCCGGGCGACGCGGGGGCCGAACACGGGGGACGTCGAGAGATGGACCGCTCCGACGGGACGGCTGTTCACGCACACCTGGTAGTGGCGTGACAGTGCCCCGTCGGCGGCGTGCTGAAGCGGCTCGGTCGGCCGCAGGGTCGTGGTCATCAGGGGCTTTCTACCCAACCCCGGCGAGCAACGTCAGCCTGTTTTCCCGGTCCTTGCGGCTGCGGTCCGCGGGGTCACGGGTTCGGTACGACGTACGCGGTACGCGGCTCTACGGATCGAGATCGTCGGCGGCGCGCTCGGCGAAGATCCGCATCGCCTTGGCCGTCACCGGCCCCGGCGCGCCCGGCAGTTCGCGGTCGTCGACGCGGTGAACGGCCTGGACGTCCCGCAGCGTGGAGGTGAGGAAGACCTCCTCGGCCCGCTCCAGCACGTCCAGCGGCAGGTCGGTCTCCTTGGCGCCGGTCCACTCGGCGGTCAGCTCGCGCGTGATGCCCGCGAGGCAGCCGGAGGCGAGCGGCGGGGTGTGGATCTCTCCGTCCAGGACGACGAACACGTTGGACCCGGTGCCCTCGCAGAGCTGCCCGACCGTGTTGGCGAACAGCGCCTCGGTGGCACCGTGTTGGTGGGCGCGGGCCAGGGCGACGACGTTCTCGGCGTACGAGGTCGTCTTCAGGCCGGTGAGCGCGCCGCGTTCGTTGCGGGTCCAGGGGACCGTGACGACGGCCGTGGAATCGGCGCGGCGGGTGGTCTCCCCCAGGGCGACGACGAGGGTGGGGCCGTGTTCGCCGCGGTCGGAGCCGAGCGGGCCGTGGCCGCCGGTGTAGGTGATGCGCAGCCGGCCGAGCGGCATCGGGTTGGCCTCGAGGACGGCGGCGCAGGCGCGGCGGACCTCGTCGTGGTCGGGGTCCGGCAGGCCGAGGCCGCGCGCGGAGCGGGTCAGCCGGTCGAGATGGCGGGTCAGCGCGAACGTCACGCCGTCCACCGCCTTCACCGTCTCGAAGATGCCGTCGCCCACGGTCAGTCCGTGGTCGAAGACGGAGACACGGGCGGACCCGCTGTCCTGCAGCCCGCCGTCGAGCCAGATCTTCACGTCAGTCCCTCTCCTTCGGCCTCGTACGTTCCCGACGCTACCGCGAGCAGCCGGGAGGCCTTCAGCTCGGTCTCCTCCCACTCGGCCTCGGGGTCCGAGCCCCAGGTGATGCCCGCGCCGGTGCCGAAGCGCAGTACGGCCGCGCCCCCGGGGGCGCGGTCGATCCAGAAGGTGCGGATGCCGACCGCCAGCTCGCCGGTCCCCCGGTCGGCGTCGACCCAGCCGATGCCGCCGCAGTACGGGCCGCGCGGTGCCGTCTCCAGCGCGTCGATGATCCGCAGGGCGCTGGACTTGGGGGCGCCGGTGACCGATCCGGGAGGGAAGGCCGCGTCGAGCAGCTCCGGCCAGCCGGCGCCGTCGCGCAGCTCGCCGCGGACCGTGGACACGAGGTGGACCAGACCGGGGTGCTTCTCCACGGCGCACAGGTCGGGGACGCTCACGCTGCCGGTGGCGCAGACCTGACCGAGGTCGTTGCGGACGAGGTCCACGATCATCACGTTCTCGGCGTAGTCCTTCTCCAGGAGGTCCGCCTCGGTGCGTCCGGTGCCCTTGATGGGCCCGGACTCGACGACCCGGCCGGCACGGCGCAGGAAGAGTTCGGGCGACGCGGTGGCCGTCTCTATGCCGTGCCCCGGGAGACGAATCGTTCCTGCGTACGGCGCCGGGTTGCCCCGGGCCAGCAGGGCGGTCAGCGCGTCCACGTCGGCGTCGGACGCGACCGGCGCCGTCAGGACCCGGCACAGGTTGGCCTGGTACACCCGGCCGGCCGCGATGTGCTCCCGGATGCGACGCACACCCGCCGTGTACGCGGCGCGGTCGAGGGACGACGTCCAGTCACCGGCCGAGGGCCCGCGCCATGCGCCGGGCACGGGAGCGGGCACCGGCTCCTCGCGCACGTCGGCGAAACGCGCGCAGACCGGACGGCCCTCGAAGTCGGCACACACGGCCCAGAAACCGGCGGCTTCGAGCGCGGCCGGATCGCTGGTCACATCGAGGAGGCCGGTGGCGACTCGGGTGCCGAAACGGGCGAGAGGAGGGAGGTCGAGCACGTGGTCGAGTGTATGGCGGGTCACCCGAGAGGTGGTCCGGGCAGGCCCCACATGCCCCGGCCGGGGGCCCTGACCAGGTCGGGGAGTGGACACAGCGCAGCACGCTGCACAAACGCGTTTTTGTACTGGCCCGGGTATCCGCTAGAGTTCAACACGTCGCCGGGACGCGAGAGCCGACCGAAACGACATGCGGACGTAGCTCAGTTGGTAGAGCGCAACCTTGCCAAGGTTGAGGTCGCCAGTTCGAACCTGGTCGTCCGCTCGCAGAAAACAGGAAGAGGGGGATCATCCCGAACCCCCTCACTCCTGGTGGAGTGGCCGAGAGGCGAGGCAACGGCCTGCAAAGCCGTCTACACGGGTTCAAATCCCGTCTCCACCTCCAAGGACGATTAGCTCAGCGGGAGAGCGCTTCCCTGACACGGAAGAGGTCACTGGTTCAATCCCAGTATCGTCCACTGGATCTGTTCGAAGATCCGAACCCGCGCGATTAGCTCAGCGGGAGAGCGCTTCCCTGACACGGAAGAGGTCACTGGTTCAATCCCAGTATCGCGCACGCACCGCACACGCCCCTCGGGTCGTGGTCCCGAGGACGATTAGCTCAGCGGGAGAGCGCTTCCCTGACACGGAAGAGGTCACTGGTTCAATCCCAGTATCGTCCACACATCAAGAAGCCCCCGGCCGCCTTCGCGGTCGGGGGCTTCTTGTCGTTACCGGTTCAGCTGGAGAACAGCATCCGGCCGAAGCCCTTCTGGCGGTGGTGCCCGCCGTGGTGGCCGCCGTAGTGACCGCCGCCCTGCGGGGCACCCCAGGCGGGCGCGGCCGGAGCGGCCTGGGGGTACGCCTGCGGGGCGGCCGGCGGCGGCGGGCCCGGCTGGGACCACTGGGACTCCAGGCGGGTCAGCGCCTCCAGCTCGCCGTAGTCGAGGAAGATCCCGCGGCAGTTGCTGCACTGTTCGATCTGGACGCCGTTGCGGTTGTACGTGTGCATCTGAGCGTGACACTTCGGGCACTGCATGGTTCGGCTCAACTCCTCGCCGGTCGGTGCTGTTTCGCGTACCGCCAGGACAGACACTGTCCGGCTGCGGTCGGTTGCACCCTACTTCGCCCGGCCGGCCGTCAACTGCGGGGGGACGGAACCCATTCGGGCACAGGCGTCGACAAGGCACCGCTCGACCTCGTCGAGGGCCCGGCCCTCCGCGAGCGACTTCGTGACAGAACGTGCCGCGGTCTGCACCGTGAGTGCGCGTGCCGGGACGTCGAGGGCTGCCCAGGGGTCGCCGTCCAGGGGGACGGCGGGCCCGCCCCGGGCGCGGTAGGCGGTGAGGAAGCGGGTCCACTCCTCGGGCGGGAGGAGACCGCAGGCGTACCAGGCGGCGGGGCGGGCGAGATCCCAGGCCGGTACGCCGACGCCGACATCGTCGACGTCGATCAGGCGCCAGGGCCCGTCGGGTGCCGGATGGCGGACGAGCTGGCCGAGGTGGAGGTCGCCGTGACAGAGGGTGGCGGTGTCGGGCATGGGGGCTTCGGCGCGGGCCCAGGCCGGCAGCGCGTGCCAGGCGCCCAGGACGGGGGCGACGGCGGGGTGGGGCCCGGCCGCCCGGAGGCGGGCCACGGCGTGGGCGGCCTTGGCGGGACCGCGCATCTCCGGCAGCCCGGCCGGAGCGGGGGTGCGATGCAGCCGGGCGAGCAGGGTGCCCGCGGCCTCCCAGGGGGCCAGGTCGGGATCGTCCGGGTCCACCGGGGTGCCGTACGGCCAGAAGGTCACCAGACGGCCGTGGAGCACGGCCGGGGCCGGTGCGAGCGGCGGGAGGAGGATGCCGGGGAGCCGGGCGGCGAGGGTGAGGCGCGGGGCCAGTCCGGCCGGGTCGGTGTCGGGGGCGTGCGCCTTCGCGACGGTGTCGGCATGCCGGACGACGGTGGCGTCGGGGCGGTCGGCGAGGGTGGCCGCGCCGCAGGGACAGGACGGCGTGCCCTCGTGCGCCTTGGCTCCGGCTCGGCGGGAGAGCTCGGTGAGCAGGGGGTGGGCGGTCACGAGGCTCCCTGGGCGGCGGAGTGCGGGTCTTCCCGAGAGGGTACGCAGCCGGGGTCACCGGAGTCGCGGGGCACCGGAGGCGGGGAGCACCGAAGGCGAGCAGCACCGGAGGCGAGGGGTGCCGAAGTCGAAAAGCACCGGAGGCACCGGAGGCGAGGGGCATCTCGGTCACGGGCGGCCTGAAGAGGGGACGCAGGGCACCGGGGCAAGCGACGCGGGGCGCCGGGAAAAGCAATGCAGGCGCAGCTCCCCAGCTGCGCCTGCATTTTTTGCCGTCCGCCGCACCCCCGTCCCCACGGGGTTTCATGGGTGGATGTCCCCGCCCGGACCGCTCTTCCGGGCCTGGGGTCGCCGCTCAGCGCCCCAGCATCACTCCCACGGACGACGCCTGTGTGGCCACCGTCTCCCAGCCGTCGAAGACGACGAGGAGCAGGACCGCCAGGGGAAGGGCCATCAGCGTCGCCACCAGGGGGTGGCGGCGGCCCGTGCGACGAGGGCGCGTACCGCGTCCCTGTGCGCGGATCATCGTCCGCGGTGCCGTAAGAGCCATGGTCCCTCTCCTGACCTGATCAGTTGTCGTTGGCAGCGGCGGGTGTCTGACCTCGGGGGACGAGTGCTGCACCCGCCGCTTGACCTCAAATCTAGGCGCGGGACGGCCGCCGGGCGTCATGCCCTCGTACCGATTGCCGGGCCTCCCGGAGGATGAGCCATGACCTGCGAAGTACTCCCCTGGGTGGAGAGATGGTCCTAGGTCTCAGGGTCTTCCCGGAGGGGCTCTCCGGTCCGGTCCGGACACCCGCTCCGCATCGGGGCGTGGGGCAGGGCCCCGGGCCGTGACTTCGCTCACTCCGCCGCCCTCCGCCGTGCCGCCGCCACCCCTCGCCGGGCCGCCCGGCGGGCCGTCACCCCCCGGGTCCGGCTCCGGTCGCCGGCGTCGGCGCCGGTTCGCGAGCGGTCATCTGTCACTGGATCAATCCACTGTCCGGAAAGGGTGGTTGGGGCGGAGCGATGGCCAAGGCAGGCCTGTCCGACGGGTCTCTGAGCACCCTTCACATTCGCCGCCGGGCACCGACAATCCATCGGTACGAGAGGGCGCGGCCTCTGCGCGCGAACGGCCGTGGAAACGTAAGCTGTGCCACGTCACACGGACCGGGCAGCGGGGATGAACATGGCGATGATGCGCCTGAGGCGCGAGGACCCGCGCGTCGTCGGCTCGTTCAGGCTTCACCGACGGCTCGGCGCGGGTGGGATGGGCGTCGTCTACCTGGGTTCCGACAAGAAGGGGCAGCGGGTCGCGCTGAAGGTGATCCGGCCCGATCTCGCGGAGGACCAGGAGTTCCGGTCGCGGTTCGCGCGCGAGGTCTCGGCGGCCCGGCGGATCCGGGGCGGCTGCACCGCGCGGCTGGTCGCGGCGGATCTGGACGCCGAGCGGCCGTGGTTCGCCACCCAGTACGTGCCGGGACCCTCCCTCCACGACAAGGTCAACGACGAGGGGCCGCTCGGGGCCGCCGAACTGGCCTCGATCGGAGCCGCGCTGTCGGAAGGGCTGGTCGCCGTCCACGAGGCCGGGGTCGTGCACCGGGACCTGAAGCCCTCCAACATCCTGCTCTCCCCCAAGGGCCCGCGGATCATCGACTTCGGCATCGCCTGGGCGACGGGTGCCTCCACGCTGACGCACGTCGGCACGGCGGTCGGCTCCCCCGGCTTCCTCGCGCCCGAGCAGGTGCGCGGGGCGCTGGTCACCCCGGCCACCGACGTGTTCTCGCTCGGCGCCACGCTCGCCTACGCCTCGACGGCCGATTCACCCTTCGGCCACGGCAGTTCCGAGGTGATGCTGTACCGCGTGGTGCACGAGGAGCCGCACCTGCACGGTGTGCCGGACGCGCTGGCCCCGCTGGTGCGCGCCTGTCTGGCGAAGGACCCGGAGGAGCGGCCCAGCACCCTCGATCTCTCCCTGCGTCTGAAGGAGATCGCCACCCGGGAGGCCCAGGGACTGGCGGACGCGCGTCCTCCGGGTCCCCGCGCCGCCGAGGCGGATCGTCCGACGGGGCGGCTCTCCGACCCCGGTCACCCCGAGCGCACGCTGCGCCAGCAGGCCGGACCCGGTACTCCGCCGCCGCGGAACGGGGCGCCGCCCGCGCGTGGTTCGGTCCCCTCGCGGGGCGGAGCGCCGGCTCGCGGCGGCAATGCCGTACGGGGCGGCGGTGCCTCGTCGTCGCGGTCGGGGGCCCGGCCCGCCCCCTCGCGCAACACCCGCCCCGGCAGCGGCAACCGGCCCGCGTCCCGTGGCGGTGCCCGGCGCCCGGGGCCGAGGACCACGGGAACCGGGCGGCGGCCCGCCAATCCGCGGCTGCTGCGCCAGCGGCTGTTCGTGTTCGTCGTGGTGACCGTGCTGGTCGCGCTCGGCATCGCCGTCGTCCAGGGCTGCCAGGGGCCGGCGCGCGGGCTCGGCGGCGGCGAGGGCGTCGTACGGCAGGAACAGCAGCACCTCCGTCCGCAGCCGGGCGATCCGCTCGGGGACTGAGCCGGAGCTGAACCGGCCGCCGGGGAGGGGGCCGGGACCGCGTCAGGCGGTGATGGGGATGATGCCCAGGGGCTCGGTGGTGGGCTGCGGTGAGCCGCCGGCCGGTTCGACGGTGATTCCCACGGCGACGGCGTCGGCGGGCGATCCCTTCAGGACGTGGGAGCCGTTCGGCGCGCTGCCGGTCACCAGGCCCGCCGGGCGGACGTCGCCCGCCTCGGCCGCGTACCAGAGCTCGTAGACCTTGCCCCCGGTCAGGGCGGGAAGACCGTAGGCGGCGAAGACCGCCCGCGCCTCGTCGAGGGAGACCACGACGGCGGCGGCGGTCCCGCCGGTCAGTTTTCCGGTGTGGACGGTGGCGTCGGGTGCGGTGAGGACCTCCGTGATCGCGGCGCCCGCGGTGCGGGCCTGCTGCTCGGCCAGGGCCGCCCGGGTACGCGCGTCGTCCGCCTCCACGTGCTGCCGGACGGCGATGCCGCCGAGCGCGGCGGCCGCCGCGATGCTCGCGGCGAGCGCGAAGCGCAGCACCCGGTGCGCGGGGGCCCGTGAGCGGTGCGGGACCTGGTCCTGACGGGTGTGGGCGACGGCCTGGAGGGTGCGGGCCCGCGCCTGCGCTGTCACCGGGACGTTCTGCACCGAGGCGCCGAGCCGGGCGGTGGTCTCGAGGAGACCGGCCGCCTCCCGCCGGCACTCCTCGCAACCGGCGAGATGGTTCTCGAACGCGGACTCCTCGGCGGGCGGCAGGGCGTACAGCACATACGCGCCGACGGCCAGGTGGCGGTCCTCCTCAGGTGTCATGCGTCGGCCTCCAGACAGGCGCGCAGTCGCCGGAGCCCCGCGCGCATTCGGGACTTGACCGTTCCTTCGGGGGTGGACAGTGCGTCGGCGACCTCGAGGTAGGTCAGGCCCTGGTAGTAGGCCAGCATCAGCGGCACGCGCTCCTGGCGGGCCAGCGCGGTGAGACAGCGGTGGAGCCGCCGCTGCTCGTCGTGGTCCTGGACGATCTCGGCCACCTCGTCGAAGGGCCGCTGCGGTTCGAGGGTGACCGTGCGGTGTTCGCGAGCCGAGCCCGCCTGCGCGGCGCGTACCCGGTCCACCGCCCGGCGGTGGGCCACGGTGAGGACCCAGGCCTTCGCCGTTCCCCGCTCGGGGCTGTAGCGGCCCGCGGTGCGCCAGACCTCGATCATGACCTCCTGGGTCACCTCCTCGGCCTGCGCGACGTCCCTCAGGATCCGGCACGCCAGTCCCATGACACTGCCGGACAGCGCGTCGTAGACGCCGGTGAACGCGTCATGGTCGCCACCCGCCACCCGGGCCAGCAGGTCCTCCACTCGGGCGTCCGGATCGAAGCTGTGCGGCAAAGCCCTGCTCCCCTCGTGCCTCGTGCTGGGTTCGGACGGCCCGCCCACGGCGTGTGCGGAGGGAAGAGACCTGCACCGGGTGGCTCCTCACCGCTCCGGGGACGGGGCGCGCGCGGATCTCAGGTCGAGCAGGACGTGTACGGTCTTGCCGCCGATGGCGGGGACCAGCCGGATCTGTCCGCCCAGTCCGCGGATGACCCCCATGCCGAAGCCGCCGCGCTCGTCGCCGTCCGAGCGGCGGTGGAGTTCGGGGAGCTCCTCGCTGTGGTCGGCGACGGCGATGTCCAGCCGGCCGTCGCGCATCGTCAGCGTCAGCCGGCAGGGGCCGCGGGTATGGCGGACCGCGTTGGTCACGAGTTCGGAGACGACGAGGACCGCGTCCGGCACGCGATCGACCGGGTCGGTCGCCTTCAGCCAGCTCTCACTGACCTGACGGGCGAGGGACGGGGCCCGCCGGGAGTGCGGCAGGGCGACGGCACAGCGCGCCGTCGTCGGCGGTGCCGTCGGCGGTGACGTGGTGGTGGACATGAGGGCTCCCCTGGAACGAGCGTCGGGGACGTGTTGTGTTCGCAGGGGATTCGTAGCCGCACCGCACACGGATGCCGCCGTGCTCTACCCGAAAGCCTCAGGTTCTCACCCGGCCGGGCGAACGGGGGTCCGCGCGTTCCGCGGGGAGGTCCTCGGCCTTGCGTCGCCGCGACCTTTATGCCGCTCCGACATTTTTTCCGCTTTGTCGTCATCCGTCCGGCTTCCGGGTCCGAATCCTCCGCGTCCGGCACAGCGGGACAGGGAACGTCGTTCCTCCCGGATCCCTACTCCGGATCCGCACCACGCCATCGGCGCGACCGGTGCACGGGAGTCGCGTGACCTCCTCGCATGTGCTCTTCGCTCGACGTTCAAGGGAGATGTGTCCGATGACCGCTTTCCTGCGAGCCCGCCGCCTGGTGGCCGGAGCCGCCGCGACGGGCCTACTGGCCGGAGGGGCCGTGCTGGGCATGTCCGGTGCGGCGACCGCGGCCCCCGCTCCCGCTTCCGCCTCGACCGTGGTGACCACCGACCACGACGGTAAGTGCCACTGGGTGAAGGGCCACTGGGAGAAGAAGTGGGTGAAGGGTCACTGGGAGAAGAAGCGGGTCCATCACAAGACCTGGCACCACGGCCACTGGGAGAACCACTACACCTACAAGTGGGTCTACGTTCCCGGCCACTGGGACCACCAGTGGGTCAAGGGGCACTGGGAGTGCCACCACCGCTGACGGCGGCCGTGCGCGGGTGAGGGCCGGAGGCACCATGCCGTCCGGCCCTCGCTCCACGACCGGGTAGGGCCCTCAGGAGAACCTGGGCCGGGTCGCGTAGAACGCGACGGCGGAGGCGGCCGCCACGTTGAGGGAGTCGATCCCGGCGGACATGGGGATGCGCACCCATTCGTCCGCCGCCCGCAGGGCGTACGTGGAGAGTCCGTGTCCCTCCGAGCCCAGCATGATGGCGCTCTTCTCGAAGCGTGCCGGGTTCAGCTCGTCGAGCGGGGTCGCCTTCTCGTCCGGCGTCATGGCGAGGATGTCGTACCCGGCGTCGCGCACGACGTCGAGCCCGGCCGGCCAGGCGTCGAACCGGGCGTAGGGAACCGAGAAGACGGCACCCATCGACACCTTGATCGCCCGCCGGTAGAGGGGGTCGGCGCAGTCCGGTGAGAGCAGGATCGCCTTGATGCCCAGTGCGGCGGCACTGCGGAAGGCGGCCCCGAGGTTAGCGTGATCGACGAATCCCTCGAAGACGGCGACGCGCTGACCCGCGTCGTCCGGTGGTTCCACGAGGTGGTCGCCGGCCGGCCCCGGGACGGCGGTCCGGCGGGCGGCCTGGAGGAGTTCGGCGGCGTCCGGCAGCGGTTTGCGCTGCATGGAGGCCAGCGCGCCGCGGTGGACGTGATAGCCGGTGACCCGTTCGGCGAGCTCCGGGCTGACGGCGTAGACCGGCGCCGGGAGCTCGTCGATGACATCGCGCATGACGTCGACCCACTTGGCGGAGAGCAGCATCGAGCGCATCTCGTACCCGGCGTCCTTGGCCCGGCGGATGACCTTCTCGCCCTCGGCGATGAACAGGCCCTCGGCGGGCTCGCGCTTGCGGCGCAGCTCGACGTCGGTCAGGCCGGTGTAGTCGCGCAGGCGCGGGTCGTCGGGGTCCTCAACGGTGATGAGATCGGCCACAGGGGTGATACTGCCTTGTCCTGGGTGTGGTGCCAACGGCTCGGAACGGTTGTGTTACCCGCGGTTACTCGGAGCTCCGCGAGCCGACGGCGACGACCGCGCCGACGACGATCACCGCGGGAGGCCTGACCTCCTGCGTACGGACCTCCTCGGCGACCGTGGCGAGCGTCGCGTCCACCCGGCGCTGGGCGGCCGTCGTGCCCTCCTGGACGAGGGCGACCGGGGTGTCGGGCGACTTGCCGTGCGCGACGAGCGTCTCGGCGATCTTCCCGATCTTGTCGACGCCCATGAGGATCACCAGGGTGCCGGTGAGCTTCGCGAGGGAGGGCCAGTCGACCAGGGACCGCTCGTCATCGGGAGCGACATGCCCGCTGACCACCGTGAACTCATGGGCGACGCCCCGGTGGGTGACCGGGATGCCGGCCGCGCCGGGCACCGAGATCGAGCTGGAGATGCCCGGCACCACCGTGCAGGCGATGCCGGCCTCCGCGAGGGCCTGGAGCTCCTCCATGCCTCGGCCGAAGACGTACGGGTCGCCGCCCTTGAGGCGGACGACCGACTTGCCCTGCTTGGCGTGCTCGATCAGCGCGTTGTTGATGGCCTCCTGGGCCATGAACCGGCCGTAGGGGATCTTCGCGGCGTCGATCACCTCGACATGCGGCGGGAGTTCGGCCAGCAGGTCGCGCGGGCCGAGCCGGTCCGCGATGACGACGTCCGCCTCGGCGAGGAGGCGCCGCCCGCGGACCGTGATCAGATCCGGGTCGCCGGGACCGCCGCCGACCAGCGCGACACCGGGGGTCCGGGTGCGGTGGTGAGGGGCGACGAGGGTGCCGTCGCGCAGCCCCTCGACGACCGCGTCGCGGATGGCGGCGGTGTGGCGCGGGTCGCGGCCGCGGGCGTCGGTGGTGAGCACGGCGACCGTGACCCCCTCGCTGTGGCCGGTCGCCGGGGTCCAGGCGGTCGCGGCGTCGGCGTCGTCGGAGCGGACGCACCAGACGCGGTGCGCCTCGGCTTCGGCGGAGGCCCGGCCGTTCGCCTCGGGGTCGCTCGTGGCGATGAGGGCGTACCAGGCATCGGCGAGGTCACCCTCGGCGTACGGGCGCTTCGACCAGGTGATCTCGCCCGTGTCCGCCATCGCTTCCACCGAGGGCGTCGCCGCGGGGGACACGAGGTGGACGTCGGCGCCTGCCGCTATCAGCGCGGGGAGTCGGCGCTGGGCGACCTGGCCGCCGCCGAGGACGACGACCCTGCGGCCGGCGAGACGGAGGCCTACGGGGTAGGCGGGGTGTTCGGCCATGAGGGTGCGGCTCCTCGTACGGGCAGAGAGCAGAGGGTGGGCGCTGCGGCTCTGGAGCGGCCCTGACGTGCGCATTTTAGAGGTGACTTCAGCATGCGGCGGGGCCGGGGGCAGCACAAGCGCGTGCCCCCGGCCCCCGAGCGGGCCCTACTTCTCGGTGACGCCCGCCGAATCGAACGTCGCCACCTCGTGCATCGCCCGGGCTGTGCTCTGCACCAGCGGCAGCGCGAGCAGGGCGCCCGTTCCCTCGCCGAGGCGGAGGTCGAGGTCGACCAGAGGACGCAGGCCCAGCTTGTTCAGGGCGGCCACATGACCGGGTTCGGCGCTGCGGTGGCCCGCGATGCAGGCCGCGAGGACCTCGGGGGCGATGGCGCGGGCGACCAGCGCGGCGGCGCCGGCGCTGACGCCGTCCAGGATCACGGGCGTGCGCAGGGAGGCGCCGCCGAGGAGGAGGCCGACCAGCGCCGCGTGTTCGAAGCCGCCGATCGCGGCCAGGACACCGATGGGGTCCGCCGGGTCCGGCTGGTGGACCTCCAGTGCGCGGCGCACGACCTCGGTCTTGCGGGCGAGGGTCTCGTCGTTGATACCGGTGCCGCGGCCGGTGACCTCGGCCGGGTCGGCGCCCGTGAAGACCGAGATGAGGGCCGCCGACGCCGTGGTGTTCGCGATCCCCATCTCGCCCGTGAGCAGCGCCTTGTTGCCGGCCGCGACCAGGTCCCGGGCGGTCTCGATGCCGACCTCGATGGCCTGCTTGGCCTCCTCGCGGGTCATCGCGGGGCCGGTGGTCATGTCGGACGTGCCCGCGCGGATCTTGCGGGGCAGGAGACCGGGGGTCGCGGGGAGGTCGGCGGCGACGCCCACGTCCACCACGCAGACCTCGGCGCCCACCTGGGTCGCGAAGGCGTTGCAGACCGCTCCCCCGCCGAGGAAGTTGGCGACCATCTGGGCCGTCACCTCCTGCGGCCAGGGGGTGACCCCCTGCGCGTGCACCCCGTGGTCGCCCGCGAAGATCGCGACGGCCGCGGGCTCCGGGATGGGCGGCGGGCACTGCCGGGAGAGGCCGGACAGCTGCGCGGAGATGATCTCCAGCATGCCGAGCGAGCCCGGCGGCTTCGTCATGCGCTTCTGCCGCTCCCAGGCCTCGCCGAGCGCCTTGGCGTCCAGCGGACGGACGCTGGCGACGGTCTCGGCAAGCAGGTCGTGCGGGTCCTCGCCGGGCAGCGCGCGGCGGCCGTACGTCTCCTCGTGGACGACCCAGGACAGCGGACGGCGCTTGGCCCAGCCGGCCTGCATCAGCTCGGGTTCGTCCGGGAACTCGTCGACGTAGCCGACGCACAGGTAGGCGACCACTTCGAGGTGCTCGGGCAGGCCCAGCGCGCGGACCATCTCGCGCTCGTCGAAGAAACTGACCCAGCCGACACCGAGGCCCTCGGCGCGGGCGGCGAGCCAGAGGTTCTCGACCGCGAGCGCGGAGGAGTACGGCGCCATCTGCGGCTGGGTGTGCCGCCCGAGGGTGTGGCGGCCGCCGCGGGTCGGGTCGGCGGTGACGACGATGTTCACCGGGGTGTCGAGGATCGCCTCGATCTTCAGTTCCTTGAACTGCTTCGCGCGGCCCTTCGGCAGCGACTTCGCGTAGGCGTCCCGCTGACGGTTCGCCAGTTCGTGCATCGCGCGCCGGGTGTCGGCGGAGCGGATGACGACGAAGTCCCAGGGCTGCGAGTGCCCCACGGAGGGCGCGGTGTGGGCGGCCTCCAGGACGCGCAGCAGCACCTCGTGCGGGATCGGGTCGGCGCGGAATCCGTTGCGGATGTCCCGGCGCTCACGCATGACCTTCAGGACGGCCTCGCGCTCGGCGTCGTCGTACGCGGGCGCGGCGGGGCCGGTGGACTCTCGGACTTCTTCCACGGGAGCCGGGCTCTCTTCCTGGTCTGCGGCCCTGGTTTCCAGGTCCTCCGGGCTCTGTGCGGCATCGGGGTCGATGCCGGTCTCGGGCTCCGTGTCCGGGGTCGCCGGGGCGGGAGCGGGGTCGGCGCCGCGGGGGGCGGGGACCGTGACGGTGGGCGCGGCGGCGTCCGCTTCGGCGCTCTGCCCCGGTTCCGCCGCCGCGGGGGCGGTCTGCTCCTCCGTGGGAAGCACAACGGGGTGCGGCGGGGTCGGGGCGAGGTGCGGGGTGCTGGGCACCGTGCCCTCGACCGGCACGAACCGGCCCAGGGGCTGGTCCGGCGACGCCGACCCGTCCGACCGGTCGAGCCGCTCCTGCCGGGCAGCCGCAGGGGCGGCGGGCGCCGCGAGCGCGGTCACCGGACCCTGGGCGGGCTGGGGGTGGGCGTGCGCGGGCGCCTGCCCGGCCGGCTGCGGGATGACCGTGGCGTCCACGGCCACGGGGACCGCGACCGCCCCGGGCTCGGGGAGGACCTGGGGCGCCTCGACGGGCGACTCCGCCGCCGGCGGTTCCGACTGCGGTTCCGACTGCGGTTCCGCGGCAGACTCCGGAGCCGGTTCGGGCTCGGGCTCCGACTGCTCGGGCTCCGGCTCCGCGAGGGCGGCGGCGGGGTCGGGCTCCGACTGACCGACCGGGGCCTCCGCCTCGGGCGCTGGTTCGGCTGCGGCTTCGGCTTCGGGAGCGGCCTCGGGCTGGGGCTCGGGCTCGGGCTGGGGTGCCGTCCCGGGAACAGGAGCTTCCGGGATGTGAGACACGGGGGCCGCGATGTGGGCAGCCGGGGCGAGAGTCTCGTGCGAAGCCTCCACCTCCGGCTGCGGCTCGGGTGCCGTCGGCGGCTCGGGGTCGGGCAGCGGTGCGGGCCGGACGTCCTGGGACGGCTCGACGGATTGCCGCGGAGCGGGCTCGGACTGCTCGGCAAGGGCTGCCGCCGCGGCGACCTCGGCGGATGCCACGAAGGCGTCGACGAGCAGGACGGACTCGGGAGCGGCGGCGGGCGCCTGGGCCTCAGGCACGGAGGCTGCTTCGGGCGCGGCGGGCTCGGCGACGGGGCCGGGCAACTCCTGGGCGGGCGCCGCCGGTTCGGACACGTCGGGCACGGCGGTCGCCGCGGGCTCGGAGGCCTGCGCGACTGCGGGCGCAGGGGTGGGCTCGGCGGGGAGAGGCTCGGCAGGGGTGGGCTCAGGGTTCACGACGGCATCCGGCACGGGACCTTCGGCCGCGGCGCCGGGTGCGGGAACGAACTCGGCGACCGGGACCGCTTCCGCCACGGGCGCCTCGTGGGCCTGGGCCGGTGTGTCACCGGGGCCCGCCTGAGGCTCCACGGGCTCCACGTGCTCAACGGGCTGCTGGGGCTCCGGCTGCCGCGGCGCCTCGACCGGGCTCTCCTGCCCGGCGTCGGCCGCCTGAGCGACGGTCTCCGCGACGGAGTTCACTTCGGAGGCCTCGGCGGGCGCCGCCGTCTCGGCAGCCTCCGTCACCTCGGCAGGCTCCGCCACCTCGGCCGGGTCCGCGTCCTCAGCTGCCTGGGCCACGGCCGGTTCGGTCGGTGGGGTCGATGGGGTGTCCTCGGCGACGACGACCGGCGGCACGTACTCGGACCCGGACTCGGGGCCCTGGGGATCCTGGGCGGCTTCCGCTGCCTGCGCCGCGTCCACCGGTGCTCCCACCGCAGCGTCCACCGGCGCGTCGGCGGCCGGGACGGATGTGCCGTGCGTGGGCCCGTCGTCTCCGGAGAGGGGGACGTCGGCCGCGTCCTGCCCGGCCTCCGCGAGCGCGACGGCGGGAGCCTGCTCCGCCTCCGCCATCATCGCGGCTCCGAGCAGTTCGCCGGGATCGACGACCCCGTACCCGGTGGCGGCCTGCGCCGGCACGGGCGCCTCGCCGCCGACGGTTTCGGCCTCCTGGGCCTCCTGGGCCTCCTGGGGGGCGGTCGCGGCGATCGCCTCGGTCGCCACCCGGGCTACGGCGGCCTGGGCCACGCCGACCGGTTCGCGCTGCTGAGCTGCCGCGACGGTTGCCGGGGCAACCGTTTCCGCAGCCGTGGCCCCGTGCTCGACCGACGGCTGCGCGGCGCCCCAGGGAGACGCGCCCTGCGGCGGCATCTCGCGCAGCTGCGGGGTGTCGAGGTACTCGGGACCCGACGCGGACGGGCCGGTCTGTCGTACCGGCGCGCCCGCGGGGCCGCGATCGGCGAGGGAGCGGACCGGGCTCGCCGAGGCGTCGGGGATCGGCGGGCCGAGATGCAGGGGACGGCGCGGGGCCGCCTGGGGCGCCGACGGGCCGGGGAGGCGGACGGCGCTGAGGTCGACCGAACCGCTGTCACGGCCGGCCGTCTCGTGCGGGCCCGGCTCGTGCACCGTCTCGACGACCGGTTCCGGCGCTGGCGGCGCCACCTCGTTGCCCCACGCGCTCTGGGCACCCGGCAGCAGCAACAGGTCTTCGTCCTCGGCGGTGGTCTCGGAGAGGTAGGCGTACGCACCGTGCGCGGGGGCGCCCGGCTGTTCCACCATGCCTGCGCTCTCCGGCAGCCCCTCGCCCGGGACCTGGCCGGTGTCGGTCATGCGTACCCCTCGCCCATCGGTTAGTGCTTCTACGACCAGCTCACCCGGAGCGGCGCACCGACCGCCCCGTAGTGAAGAACGAGCGTCCGTGCCCAGCGGCACGAACGACCCGCCCGAAAAAGCGACAAAGCCATTCAGTGGCATTGTCCCGGCCGTAGTCGCGTCGCGACAGCGTGATCCGCGACGCCCCGCTGTGGACTGCGCCACGTTGCGCGTCCTCCGGTTCTGCCGTACCACACCCACCCCAAAAGGGATGTGTTTTCCGGACATTGACCGACGAAGTGCCGGGCGAACGGAAGCGGTACGACGATCGGCCAGCCTACCGCGCGCGGTACGACAACAGGATCACGGGGAGGGCGCGCCGGGTCACGGCCGGCGGTCGGCAGGTACCTGCCCGCCACCCGTCCCACACGGGTTCCGCACGCACCCCTCGCCTGTCCCTCACACGTGCCCCGCCTGTCGGCGGGCCCGTCCGCGAACTTCAGCGGACCTCAGCGGGCCTCAGCGGGGCGACGCGCGCCGGACGATCTCGCCGGTGAGGAGGAACGCGACGCTGCGCTCCCGCTCCGTCCAGGCCCGCGTGTCGAGTTCGACGGACTGGACGAGCGAGCACTCGACGCGGTAGCCGTGCTCGGTCAGGTCGCGGCCCACGAGTTCGGCGGCGTCGCGGGTCCCGGCGTGGGTGACGATGCGCTGCGGGCGGCGGTCGGCGACGGCGGAGACCACGGCCGCTCCCCCGCCGCCGACCCGTACGACGTCGGGTTCGGGCAGGTTCTCCAGGACGTGCGGGGCCGTGCCGTGGACGATCTGGAGCTGGACGCCGTGGCGGCGCGCGGAGCTGTCGGTGCGGGCGCACGCGTCGAGGTCCCGGTCGACGGCGAGGACGGCGGCGCCCGCCCGCGCCGCCTCGGTCGCGAAGGCGCCGCTGCCGCAGCCGATGTCCCAGACGAGATCGCCGACGCGTGGGCCGAGCCGGGCGAGTTGGGCGGCCCGCAGCAGCTCCGCCTCGCCCTCGCCGAGTCCGCCGCCGTACGCCTCGGCGGGCAGGGCCCAGCCGCGCGGGCCGGTGCCCGGGTCGCGGCCGGCGATCCAGCCGCTGTCCCCCGAGACGACCGGCCCGGTGGGACCGCCGATGACGATGACCACGTTGGGGTCGCGCCAGGTGTGGTCGGCGGCCTTGTCCGAGGTGACGACGCTGACCTGTTCGCGGGTGGTGCCGAGTTCCTCGCAGACCACGAACGTGCGGTGCACGCCGTCCATGAGCAGGCCGAGCTCGGCGGGGCCGGCGCCCGGGGAGGTGAGGACGGCGACCTTGGTGTGGGCGCGGCAGACGTTCACGGCGCGACGCAGGGTGCGCCGGTGGGCGACGACCACGTGGGCGTCGTCCCAGGGCATGCCGGCCCGGGCGAAGGCGGCGGCGACGGCGGAGACGGCCGGGACGACCTCGACCTCCAGGCCGAACTCGGGTGCGCGCAGGGTCCGTACGACGCCGAAGAAGCCCGGGTCGCCGTCGGCGAGGACGACGGCGGTGCCGCGGTGGCCCGCGATGCGGCGGGCGGCGAGGGAGACACTGCCGAGCCGGACGCGCTCCGCACCGGGCGGCACCTCGGGGAGCGCCAGGTGGTGGGGGGCGCCGGCCACCAGCGTGGCGGCGCCGAGGGCGGAGCGGGCCGCGGCGGTCAGCGGCGAACCGTCCCATCCGATCACCGTGACGCGGTCGGCCATCGTCGTCAGTCTCCCCCGGGGTTCGCGCAGGTAGCGGGCTCCGTGAGGGTACCTGTTCGGTGGGTCACGGCAATGGTGGTGGCACCGGCGCGGGGGTCAGTTCCAGTCGGTGTACGACGTGAAACCGCCGCTCTCCGCGAAGTGCTCCCCGGGGCCCTCCAGGTCCTCCGGGAGGAGGCTCCACACGATGTAGTCGGTGCGCACCTCGTTCCACCTGCCGTCCTCGGCCCGGGCGCGCGCTATGCAGGCGCCCCGCAGCACACCCTCGCTGATACAGCCGATCTTCTGCGCGACCTGCTGGGAGGCGGTGTTGTCGGCGGCCGTGCGCAGCTCGATGCGCTCGAACTTCTGGTCGCGGATCAGCCACTGGGCGGTGGCCAGCGCCGCCTCGGAGGCGTAGCCCTCGCCGCGCGCCCAGGGCGCGATGATGTACGACAGTTCGGTGGAGCGGACGTGCCAGTCGGTCCTGGCGAGCTGGATGACGCCGACCAGACGCTGGGTGAGGAACTCCGTGACCGCGAGGTCGAGGCCGCGGCCCTCGGTGCGTTCGGTGGGCGCGCGCTCGGTGATCCAGCGGCGGGCGGCCGCCTCGTCGTAGGGCTGGGGCACGGCCGTCCAGGCGGCGACCTGCTCGTCGTTCATCATGTCGGCCAGGGCGGGCACGTCGTCCTCGTCGAGGGGACGCAGCACCAACCGCTCCGTGCTGATGGAGATGGTGGGGAAGGTGCTCGTCATGCGCCGCTCCGTAACCTTCGAAACCTCGGGGTGTGACCTGCCGACCCGTCAGGGTCCGCTGAACTGCCCAGCATGCAGCATGTGAGCCCGGAACCACACCACGGGGTCCACACCGGGTGAAGGTGTGGACCCGGGGCGCGGTGGCCGGTCCTCCGGCCGGTCGAGGTGATCAGAACGAGGCGATGACGGAGCCCGCGTACTTGTCCTCGATGAACTTCTTGACCTCGGCGGAGGTGAGGAGCTTGGCGAGCTTCTTCACCCGCGGGTCGTCCTCGTTGCCGTCCTTGACGGCGAGGAAGTTGCCGTACGGGTTGTCCGTGGCGGACTCCAGGACGAGGGCGTCCGACGCGGGCTTCAGGTCCGCCTCGATGGCGTAGTTGCCGTTGATGACCGCGGCGTCCACGTCGTCGAGGGAGCGCGGGGTCTGGGCCGCCTCCAGCTCCTTGAACTTGAGCTTCTTCGGGTTCTCGGTGATGTCCGCGGGGGTCGCGTCGTTGCCCACGCCGGCCTTGAGGGTGATGAGCTTGTTCGCGGCGAGCAGCTTCAGGGCGCGGGCCTCGTTGACGCTGTCGTTGGGAACCGCGATGGTCGCGCCGCTCTTCAGGGCGTCCGCGCTCTTGACCTTGTGGGAGTAGAGGCCGAGCGGCTCCAGGTGGACCGTGACGACGGGCACGATGTGGGTGCCGTTCTTCTTGTTGAAGTCGTCGAGGTACGGCTGGTTCTGGAAGTAGTTGGCGTCGACCGAGCCGTCCTCCGTCGCCGTGTTCGGCGTGACGTAGTCGGTGAACTCCTTGACCTCCAGGTCGAGTCCCGCCTTCTTCGCCAGGTTGTCCTTGACGAAGTCGAGGATCTCGGCGTGCGGGGTCGGGCTCGCGGCGACGGTCAGCGGGCCGCTGGTGTCGGAGGCGGCGTCCTGGTCCGAGCCGCAGGCGGTCAGCCCCAGGGTGAGGGCGCCGACGGCGAGGACTGCGGTGGTGAACTTGGCGGTGTTACGCACGAAAAGTGCCTTTCCTGAGGGTGTAGCGACCCGCGTGGGGTGTGCGGGGGATCTGTGGGAGCGGCCCTGGGTGGGCTCAGGCGACCTTGCTGATGTCCGCGGCGGCCGGCTCCTTGGCCTTGAGGAGCCGGAGCTTCGGCGCGGGGCCCGAGCTGCCGCCGCGGCGGTGCAGGGAGCGGGCCGCGTAGTCGCCGGCGAACTGGATGAGCGAGATGACGACGGCGAGGATCGCCACCGTGATCCACATCAGCTCGGTCTCGAAGCGCTGGTAGCCGTAGCGGATGGCGATGTCGCCGAGGCCGCCCGCGCCCACCGTGCCGGCCATGGCGGAGTAGCCGATCAGGGCGACGATCGTGGTCGTGGTGCTCGCGATGAGCGAGGGCAGGGACTCCGGCACGAGGACCTTGCGCACGATCGTCCAGGTGTTGCCGCCCATCGCCTGCACGGCCTCGACGAGTCCGCCGTCCACTTCGCGGACGGCCGTCTCGACCAGACGCGCGAAGAAGGGGATGGCGCCGATGGCGAGCGGCACGATCGCGGCCTCGCGGCCGATGGTCGTCCCGGTGATCGTGCGGGTGAAGTTCATCAGCGCGACCATCAGGATGATGAACGGCAGCGAGCGGGCGATGTTCACGACCTGCCCGATCACCTTGTTGGCGGCCAGGTTCTGCAGCAGGCCGCCGCGGTCGGTCAGGACCAGCAGGACGCCGAGCGGGAGACCGCCGACGACGGCGATGAGCGTGGACCAGCCGACCATGTAGAGGGTGTCCCAACAGGCCTGGGACAGCAGGGGCTGCATCTCCGACCAGGTCACTTGGCACCCTCCTTCAGCAGCACGGGCTCCTGGGCCGCGTGGTCCACGATGTCGATCTGGAGGCCCTGTTCGCGCAGGAAGCCGATCGGCACCACGTTGTCCTCGTAGCGGCCGGGCAGCTCGATGCGCATGCGGCCGACCTGGAGCCCGCCGACGGTGTCGATGGCGGCGCCGAGGATCGAGATGTCGATGTTGTAGGTGCGCGACAGCTGGGAGATGACGGGCCGGGTGGCGGCCTCGCCGTGGAAGGTGACGTCGACGACGGTGCGGTCCTCGCCGGTGGCGTCGCCGCCGACCGGGAAGAGCGCGCCGGCCAGCTCGGAGCCGGGGGTCGCGAGCAGCTCGCCGACCGTGCCGGACTCGACGACGCGGCCGTTCTCCATCAGCGCGGCGGAGTCGCAGATCGACTTCACCACGTCCATCTCGTGCGTGATGAGCAGGACGGTCAGGCCCAGCTGGCGGTTCAGGTCGCGCAGCAGCTGGAGGATGGAGCGGGTGGTCTCCGGGTCGAGCGCGCTGGTGGCCTCGTCGGAGAGCAGCACCTTGGGGTCGCCGGCGAGGGCGCGGGCGATGCCGACGCGCTGCTTCTGACCGCCGGAGAGCTGGGCCGGGAAGGACTTCGCCTTGTCGGCGAGACCGACCAGGTCGAGCAGCTCCAGCGCCTTGCGGGAACGTTCCTGTCCCGAGATGCCGAGGATCTCCAGGGGCAGTTCGACGTTGTCCTGCACGGTCCGCGAGGACAGCAGGTTGAAGTGCTGGAAGACCATCCCGATCCGGCTGCGCGCCTGCCGCAGCTCCTTGCCGGCCCGGGGTCCGCGCCCGGCGAGCGCGGTGAGGTCCTGTCCGGCGACGGTGACCGTGCCGGCGGTGGGACGCTCCAGGAGGTTGATGCAGCGGATGAGCGAGGACTTGCCGGCGCCGGACTGGCCGATGACGCCGTACACCTCGCCTTCGCGGACGTGGAGGTCGACGCCGTCGAGGGCGGTGACCTCACGGCCGCGCGAGCGGTAGACCTTGGTCAGGCCCGTGGTGGTGATCACGTGGATTTCCGTCACTGTCGAGTGCGCGGGCGTGGGTGTGCCCGGGCGCACGGGTGCAGGCTGTCAGGGACGCGACACGGCTCTCGCTGTGGCGGGGAACCGGGGAGAAACATGTGCGCGGGGCGCGGCTACGTCATGTACGGCGGACTTGCGGCGCACGGACATGCCACGGCGTCTCGCTTCGGGGCGCGAGCTCGGGGTGGTGCGGGGGCCCTCTAGAAGGCGCACATTCGACACATACAACGAGCACCGGGCGTCATGGTCGCCTCGGTCGCAGGGGTGCGGCTGCTCGTAGTGGTCATGAGCATCAGTAAAGCAGACGTACGGTCCTGACCGAGACCCCGCTGTCCGCATGCCGGACAGCCGTGGACGGTGGGCGGGTCCACGCCGGGCCCGTCCGGAGATCTCCGCACCCCCGTCCGTGACCAGCGCCGACAAGGCGGACCGGCCCTTGCCGGGCGGCCGGCGCCGAGCCCGTCACCTCCATGGGCTGTGGCCAACGACACGGTCCCCGGACGGCGGGGAGGACGGCGGGGAGGACGGCGGGGAGGACGGCGGGGCAGGCGGTGCCGGGCCCGGCCGTCCGGGCCGGCGCCGGGGGCACGGGCCCGATCGCGGGACGCCTGATACGCCGTAATAAGGTCGCAGCATGCTTAATGCCCTGACGCTGGTGACCGGCGTCGCCGCGTTGCTGCTCGCCGCCTGGTGCGGCTGGGCCGCCTACCGTGACCAGCCGACGAAGGACTGGCATTTCATCGGGATGGCCGTGGTCTCCCTGCTGGCCGTGATCCAGCTGGTGGTCGGGATCGTCCAGCTGGCGCGGGGCGAGAAGCCGGAGCAGGGCACGACGATCTTCGTGGCGTATCTGCTCGGCGCGGCCGCGTGCGTTCCGGCGGCGGGGCTCATGTCACTGTCCGAGCGGACCCGCTGGGGCTCGGTGACGGCCGCCGCGGGCGGTGTCGTGCTCGCCGTGCTCGAGGTGCGGCTCTTTGACATCTGGGGAGGCTGACATGGCGGCGGTGGACGACGAGCCGGACCGGCTCATCAGCGGGCCCGGGACACTCCTGGTCTGGTTCTACGGCGTGATGGTGGTCGGGGCGGTGTCGCGGTCGGCGTACCAGATCGCGACCGAGTTCGACCGGGCGCCGCTGGCCTACGCACTCTCGGCCGTGGCGGGCGTGGTGTACGGATTCATCACGTACTCGCTGGTGCGGGGCGGCGAGAGGGCCCGCAGGGCGGCGCAGGTGTGCTGCGCCGCCGAGCTGGCGGGCGTGCTGATCGTCGGCACCTGGACCCTGGTCGAGCCGTCGGCCTTCCCCGACTCGACCGTGTGGTCGAAGTACGGGATGGGGTACGTGTTCATCCCCGTGCTGCTGCCGCTGTCCGCCCTGTACTGGCTGCGGAAGTCCCGTACCGCTGCGCGGCCTACGCCGTAGCCGCGTACTGCCCGGCCTGCTTCTCCAGGACGATCATCATGACGCCGTCCGTGCCCTGCGAGGTGCCGACCGTCTCGTAGCCGACCCGGCGGTAGAGACGGAGGTTGCCCTCGCTGCGGTGGCCGGTGAAGAGGCGGAACTTCTTGGCGCCGCGCTCCTCGGCCAGTGCCGCCTCGGCCGCGCGGAGCAGCCGTGCGCCGATGCCGTGGCCCTGGAGGCGCGGGTGGACGCAGAGCTTGCCGATGGCCGCGGCGCCGTCCTCGGTGAGACCGCCTCGTACGGAGCCGACCACCTCGTCGCCCAGGCGGGCCACGAAGACGCAGTCGGCGGCGAGTTCCTGCCGGACCGAGTCGAGGCTCTGGACGAGCGGGGCGATGCGGTAGTTGGCGTACAGCGCGGCTTCACTCTGGAAGCACAGGTACTGCAATCTGAAGATCTGCTCGGCATCCTGCTCGGTCGCCTCCGAGATGGTCACGCTCATGCCCATGTGCGCACGCCTCCCGCTCACCTGATCGCCTGTGGTCCCTCACTCCTATCCCCGCAGTTCGCGGGCCGCAACCTCCGGCGCCAGCAAACGCCGCAGACATCCCAGACATCTGGAACGTTCCGGTCCGAGACTGCCCTGTGAGATACCCAACTCCCCCGCGATCTCGCGGTAGGTGAGGTCCCGCGGCGAGAGAAGAGCCTGCAGCAGACGGGAGCAGCGGCCGGGCAGCCGGGCCACGGCCTCGCGCAGGGCGCGGTGCCGGGCGGCGGCGAGGGCGAGCTGCTCGGGGCCGCGGCCGGAGTCGTCGGCGGGGTCGCTCTCGTACGGCTGCTCGCGGCGGGTCGTACGGCGGGTGCGGCGGACCTCGGCGCGGACGGCCCGGCGCAGCCAGCCGTGGGGGTCGGAGGGCGGGCCGTCGGTGGCGAGGTGCTCCAGCAGGCGGAGCCAGACCGCCTGTTCCAGGTCGCCGGGTTCGGCCCCGGTGGCATGGGCCTCGGCGGAGGCCTCCGCGGTGAGCAGCGGGCGCAGGGTGGTGAGCAGGTCGTGCGTCATATGCCACACGATGCGGCCGCCCGGGCGGCTGGTTGCCGGGGCGGCCGACTGTCACTCCAACGGGGACTCAGGCGTTGACGAAGTCCGCGCGGGCCAGCAGGCCGGTGTCCGGGTTGTCCGTGAAGACACCGTCGATGCCGGTCGCGAAGTAGGTGCGGAACGCGCCGAAGGAGTCACCGTAGGCGTCCGCGTCCGTGCCCTTGCGGAAGCCGGTGGGCAGGAAGGGGTTCTCGTTGCGCATGGTGTACGGGTGCAGCACCAGGCCGACCGCGTGGGCGTCCTTCACCAGCGTGGTCGGGGTCGTGAGGTTGCCGGCGGCGTCCTTCGGGATCACCAGGTCCAGGGTCGGGCCGATGCCCTGGGCGTAGCCCGCGATCTCCCGCAGGCCCGCCCGGGTCACCAGGTCGGCGACCGTGCGTGGGTCGCCCGCCTCGACGAAGTCCCACGGGCGCGAGCTCGCGCCGGACAGCAGCACCACGAGGGGGTTGTCGACCAGCTTGTTCAGGCGCTGGATGCTGCTCGGCTCGAAGGACTGCACGATGACCGGCGAGTTCTTCTTGTCCTTGCCGTACTTGTGCAGCAGCTTGGCGACCCGCTCCTCCAGGCCGAGGCCCAGCTTGCGGAAGTAGGTGGGGTGCTTGGTCTCGGGGTAGATCCAGACCTGCCTGCCGCGCTTGCGGGTCTGCTCGTCCTGCCACTTCAGGACTTCCTCGAAGGTGGGGATCTCCCAGCGGCCGTTGTAGAGGGTGTTGTGCGGGCGGTTGGCCGGGATGCGCTCGACGGCGCGCAGGGTCTTCAGCTCGGCGAGGGTGAAGTCCTCGGTGAACCAGCCGGTCGTGGAGACGCCGTCGAGGACCTTCGTGGTCCTGCGGGCGGCGAACTCCGGATGGTCGGCGACGTCCGTGGTCCCGCCGATCTCCGGCTCGTGACGGCACACCAGGTGGCCGTCCCTGGTGGGGACGAGGTCCCCCGCCTCGACGATGTCGGCGCCCAGGTCGAGGGCGAGCTGGTACGAGCCGAAGGTGTGCTCCGGCCGGTAGCCGCTGGCCCCGCGGTGACCGATGATCGTCGGCACGGGCAGGCTCTTCAGGCCCTTGCCGGAGCGGGAGGAGTCGGCGGCTCTCGCCGTGCCCGACAGGCCGAGGACCGATCCGGTGGCACCGAGCACGGCGGCGCCGAGGAGCGCCCGCCGTCCGGTTCCGCCCGCGCTCGCCTGCTGGTTCGACTCCTGCGTGCCCTGCGTGTCCATGGGGCCTCCTGCCGTCGGCTCGTCCGTGCGGCCCGATCGTAGGGGCGTGGACATGACCGTCGGGAGACCTCGGTCCTAACACGCGGGTGACGGCGGATGGCAGGTGCCGTACGGCCGTCCGGCCGGTTCCGCGCGGTAGTTCACCGCGTTCCGGGCAGATGACAATAAGGAGGCGATGCCGCCGTACAGGTAAACGTACGTCAACAGTGCGTAAGACCTGGGTGACCCGATGTGCGTCACACCCGATGCCGCGAGTATCGTCCTCACCTGCACAGACTCATACCGTTTTCCCTTGACATCGGAGGGCTCGTTGTCCCGCTTCGTGCTCATCAAGGCAGTACTCGGACCGGTCATGCGCCTGATGTTCCGCCCCCGGGTCGAGGGCGCGGAGCACATCCCTGGCGACGGCCCCGTCATCCTGGCAGGCAATCACCTCACGTTCATCGACTCGATGATTCTTCCACTCGTGTGCGACCGGCAGGTCTTCTTCATCGGCAAGGACGAGTACGTCACCGGCAAGAGCCTCAAGGGCCGGCTCATGGCCTGGTTCTTCACCGGGGTCGGCATGATCCCGGTGGACCGCGACGGCGGCCGCGGTGGTGTGGCGGCCCTGATGACCGGGCGGCGGGTGCTGGAGGAGGGGAAGGTCTTCGGCATCTACCCCGAGGGCACCCGGTCGCCCGACGGCCGGCTGTACCGCGGGCGGACCGGTATCGCCCGGCTGACGCTGATGACCGGGGCGCCGGTCGTTCCCTTCGCGATGATCGGCACGGACAAGCTGCAGCCGGGCGGGGCGGGGATGCCCCGGCCCGGGCGGGTCACCGTCCGCTTCGGCGAGGCGATGGAGTTCTCCCGGTACGACGGGATGGACCGGGACCGGTATGTGCTGCGGGCCGTGACGGACTCGGTGATGACCGAGGTCATGCGGCTGTCGGGGCAGGAGTACGTGGACATGTACGCCACGAAGGCGAAAGCCGCGTAGGCCTCCGGCGGGGGCGTTTTGCGGTGCGGGGCGTTGTGGCTCGCCTCGCCGCGGGTCCCCTCGGGGGGCGTTTTGCGGTGCGGGTGCGTCGTGGCTGGCCGCGCAGTTCCCCGCGCCCCTGAGGGTGGGGGACTTGCCCGGGGGCGTGAGGGAACTGTTTCCCGCAGCCCGGAGGGTGGGGGACCTGGCCGGGGGCGGGTGGGTGTCGTTTGCTCGGCGCTGGTTCGTGGTCCTCTACTCGGTGGTCTCCAGGTGCTGGCCCCTGAGCAGGAACCACGCGGCCACCGCCGTTGCCAGCAGGACCGCCGCGCCCGCTCCGGACGCCGTGGTCAGGCCGTCGACGAAGGCCTCCCGGGCCGACGACAGCATCTCCTCGGCCGCGGCCGACGGCATGTGTCCCGCAGCCTCCACCGCGCCGCCCAGTGACTCGTGCGCCCCTTCCGGTGTGCCCGCCGGCGCCGCGAAGCCTCGGTAGACGCCCGTCACGATCGAGCCGAGTACGGCGATGCCGAGCGCCGCGCCGAGCTCGTACGCCGTCTCGGACACCGCGGACGCCGCTCCCGCCTGTTCCTTGGGCACGGAGCCCAGGATGACGTCGGCGGTCACCGTGAAGGAGAAACCCGCTCCCACGCCGACCAGCAGCAGCGCCGCGCCCAGCACGGGGTAGCCGGTGGACTGGCCGATCGTCGTCAGGGCGGCCAGCGCGAGGCCGATCGCCGCGAGGCCGCCGGAGACCACGGCCCTGACCGAGAGGCGGCGGGCCGCCCGGCCCGCGATCAGGCCGGCCACCACCGCGCCCACGGCGGCGGGAAGTTCGGCCAGACCGGCCTCGAACGGGCGCCTGCCCTGGACGAGCTGGAGGTACTGGGAGAGGAAGAACACCAGGCCGGACAGGCCCAGGATGGTCAGCAGGTCGGCCAGGACCGCCCCGCTGAAGCCGCGGTTGCGGAACAGGCGCATGTCCAGCAGGGGGGTCGGCAGGGTCAGCTGGCGGCGGACGAAGCCGTACAGCGCGGCCGCGCCCAGCAGGCCCGTGCCGACCGAGATCCCGGTGAAGCCGTGCGTGGCGGCCTCCTTGACCGCGTAGACGACGCCGATCATGCCGACCAGGGACAGCAGCACGCTGGGCAGGTCCCACGGGCCGGGGTTCGGGGTGCGGGACTCCGGGAGCGTCCTGATGCCGACGACGACCAGGACGACCATGACGGGCAGGTTGATGAGAAAGACCGAGCCCCACCAGAAGTGTTCGAGGAGGAAGCCGCCCACGATGGGGCCGACCGCGGTACCCGCGGAGGCGGTGGCGCCCCAGATGCCGACCGCGAGGCTGCGCTCGCGCGGATCGTGGAAGAGGTTGCGGATCAGGGCGAGCGTGGCGGGCATCAGGGTCGCGCCGGCGACGCCGAGCAGGGCACGCGCCGCGATCATCGTCTCCGGGGTCGTCGCGTAGGCGTTGAGGACGGATATCAGCCCGAACGCGGTGGCGCCCATGAGCAGGATCCGCTTGCGGCCGATGCGGTCGCCGAGGCTGCCCATCGAGACGAGCAGACCGGCGATGACGAAGGAGTAGACGTCGCCGATCCAGAGGAGCTGGGTGCCGGAGGGCTCGAGGTCCTCGCTGATGTAGGGGGTCGCGAGACCGAGGACGGTCGCGTCGACGGCCACCAGCAGCACGGCGAGCACGAGGACGGAGAGCGCGAGCCAACGGTCCGGACGCTTCACCGCCCCGGTCGTGGTCGTCGGCCGCAGGGTGCTGGTCATGATTCCTCTATCTGTGATGCCGAACTCTGTGGTGCGGGGTTCTGTGGTGCCGGGCTGTCGGGTGCCGGACGAGGGCCTGGGGCGTCCGGGCTCTGTGCCGAGGGCGGCCTCAGCGCGCCGCCGAGCAGCAGCTCGACGATCATGTGCTGGAAGTCCTTGGGGGCGCCCTTGCCGCTCTGCACCATCCAGGCGCCGGAGGCCAGCAGGCCGAACAGCGCCTCGGTGAGCCAGGCGGGCGTGAGGTCGATACGGAACTCACCGCTCAGTTGCCCGCGCCGGAACAGGTCCGAGATCCGGTCGTCGATCCGGGTCCAGCCGTGGTTCAGCTCCTCGCCCTCGAACAGCTGGTTCTCGGTGTAGAGGAAGGCGAGCAGGCCGGCGGCCGGTTCGATCTCCTGGACGAGCCGGCGCACGGCGTCGGGCGCGGGGCCCTCGTCCAGCCGCGCCGCATCCAGAGCGGTCTCGCACTCCGCGATGCCGAGGGCCTCCAGGGCACGCACCAGCGCGTCGCGGCCGGCGAAGTGACGGTGCAGTGTGGCCCGGCTGATCCCGGCCGCCTTGGCCACCTCGTCCATCGTCGCGGTGGATTTGCGGGTCAGCAGGGCCGCGGCTCCGCGCAGCACTTGATCACGATCGACAGCCATGAGACAAGACTAACCCAGATGAGACACTGATGTCTCATTCTGAGCGTGCGCGAGTCACTCGGGCGTGCTCAGCGCTGATGCTCGACGGTCCGGCGGATGCCTCAGTGCCAGGGCAGGCTGCCGCGCCGCTCCCAGTACGCCCGCGGCTCCTCCGCCAGTCCGGCCAGCCGGGCCACCTGATCGTCGTCGAGGTCCACGACCGCCGCGTGCAGGTTGGAGGCGAGCTGGGTGGCGGTCGCCGCGCCGGAGAGGACGACACCGGCCCAGGGTTGCCGCAGGATCAGGGCGAGGGCGACAGCGTCGCAGCCGAGCGTTGTCTGTGCCGCCACGGCCTTCAGGGCGTCCGGCGCATGCGGCTGCGCTAGGCGTCCGTTGGCCATGCCCTCCTTCACGATCACCGTGAGCCCGGCGTCATGGGCCTCGGCGAGGGCGGGGCCGGCCGAGGTCTCCAGCGCGTTGTACGTCGACTGGACGGTACGGAAGAGGGGCTCGCCGTCGACCGTCACGGCGAGGGCCGCGCGAATCGCCTCGGCCTGGGCGGGGCCGCTGGTGGAGAAACCGACGGTGAGGCCCTGCGCGGCGGACTCGGCCAGCTTGGCGTGGAGTTCCTTGTCGGTGAGGGCGGGACTGTCCGGGGTCACCGAGTGGATCTGGTAGAGGTCGAGCCGGTCGCCGAGCAGTTCCGCCGTCTCGGCGCGCTGCCGTTCGTACGTCGGGAGCCCGTGGTCCTTGACCTCGTGGCGCTCCGCGTCCGTGGTCCAGTCGGCGGTGTAGGTGTAGCCCCACTTGCTGCCCACCACGATGTCGTCCACGCCGGGCCTGGCCTTCAGCCAGTCGGCGAGGAACTCCTCGGAACGGCCGTACGAGCGGGCCACGTCGAAGTAGCGGACGCCCTGGGCGTAGGCGGCGTCGAGGAGTTCGTGGGTGCGGGCGCGCAGCGATTCGACGCTGCGATCCGCCCCGAGGTCGGTTTCCCGGCCGAGGTTGATGTAGCCGGGGCGGCCGACTGCGGCGAGGCCCAGTCCGATGTGACAGGTGGGGGTCGTCGCTGTGGCCAGTCGGGCGAAGGGCATCGCGGGCTCCGTTGGTCGGCTGCGGTACGGCTTCCGACCAACGTAGTCCGTCATGCCTTCGGTGAATGCGGGGCGCCCCGGAGCTCGGCGGATGCCGCTCGGGAGCTAGGCGGGTGCCGCTCGCCGACGGGTGCCGCTCGCCGACGGGTGCGGGTCGTGTGCGTGGCTTGTCGCGCGGTTTCCCGCACCCCTCGGGCACTGCCGCCCTCAGCACACCCCTCGGAGCACCGCCACCCTCGGCGCACCCCTCAGGGCATCACCCTCAGGGCACCGCCGTCAGCGCTTGTCCTTGGCCGTTGCCCAGGCGTGCTGAGCGGCCACGTCCGCCTTCACCTCTGCGAGCTGGATCGCCACCGCGCTGGGCGCCGTACCGCCGCGGCCGTCGCGGGAGGCGAGGGCACCGGGGACGTTGAGGACGGAGCGCACCTCGGGGGTGAGGTGGGCGGAGATCTTCGCGAACTGCTCGTCGGTGAGGCCGTCGAGTTCCTTGCCGTCGGCCTCGGCCACCTTGACGCACTCGCCGGCGACCTCGTGCGCGACCCGGAACGGCACGCCCTGCTTGACCAGCCACTCGGCGATGTCGGTGGCGAGCGAGAACCCGGCCGGGGCCAGCTCCTCCATGCGCTCACGGTGGACGGTGAGGGTGGCGACCATGCCGGTGAAGGCGGGGAGAAGGACCTCGAGCTGGTCGCAGGAGTCGAAGACCGGCTCCTTGTCCTCCTGGAGGTCACGGTTGTAGGCGAGCGGGAGGGCCTTGAGGGTCGCCATGAGACCGGTGAGGTTGCCGATCAGGCGGCCCGACTTGCCGCGCGCCAGTTCCGCGATGTCCGGGTTCTTCTTCTGCGGCATGATCGACGAGCCGGTGGAGAACGCGTCGTGCAGCGTCACGAAGGAGAACTCCTTCGTGTTCCAGATGATGATCTCCTCGGAGATCCGGGAGAGGTTCACGCCGATCATCGCGGTGATGAAGGCGAACTCGGCGACGAAGTCGCGGGACGCCGTGCCGTCGATGGAGTTGCCGACGCTGCCGCGCTCGAAGCCGAGGTCCTCGGCCACCGCCTCCGGGTCCAGCCCGAGGGAGGAGCCCGCCAGGGCGCCGGAGCCGTACGGCGACACGGCGGTGCGCTCGTCCCACTGGCGCAGGCGTTCCGCGTCCCGGGACAGCGACTGGACATGGGCGAGCACATGGTGGGCGAAGAGCACCGGCTGGGCGTGCTGGAGGTGGGTACGGCCGGGCATCGCCACGTCCGGGTGGGCCTCCGCCAGGCCGATCAGGGCGTCCTGGAGTTCGGCGATCAGGCCGCCGAGGATCCGGGCGTGGTCGCGCAGGTACATCCGGAAGAGGGTGGCGACCTGGTCGTTGCGGGAGCGGCCCGCGCGCAGCTTGCCGCCCAGGTCGGCGCCGAGGCGTTCCAGGAGGCCGCGCTCCAGGGCGGTGTGGACGTCCTCGTCGGCGATGGTGCCCACGAAGGAACCGTCGGCGACGTCCGCCTCGAGCCGGTCGAGGCCCTCGGTCATCCGGGTCAGCTCGTCCTCGGTGAGCAGCCCCGCCTTGTGCAGCACGCGCGCGTGGGCACGCGAACCGGCGATGTCGTAGGGCGCGAGGCGCCAGTCGAAGTGGACGGAGGCGGACAGCTTCGCCAGCGCCTCGGCGGGACCGTCGGCGAAACGGCCGCCCCAGAGCCTTACGTCACCGCTGTTGCTGCTCACTTGCGTTGCTCCTCACCACTGCGCTCAACGTCATGCATGAGTATGCAGTGCTATGCATGATTCGTCAATTCAACTCCGGCAGGCCGCGCGGTTCCGGATCTCGGGAATTTTTTGAAAGGAGTTTGAACAACAGCAACCGCTTACCCGTACTCACGACTGAACGCCGGCGCCGCGTTTGTACACCCACTCCTGACCCAAGTGAGGCATCCGCATGTCCAGGGCTCTTCCGAAGTACAACAAGCGTCGCGTGGTGGTCATCGGCGCGGCCGCCGCTCTGGCACTGTCCGGCGCGGTCGTCGTCAACTCCGCTCTCGCCGGGGAGTCGTCCAAGAGCAGCGGCACGACCAACGCCAAGACGCTCGCCGGCCCCGGCACCATCTCGTGCCCGGACGTGGCCTCCCAGCTTCCCGCGATCCCCGCCTCCGCGCAGGCCGAGGTCGACCGCAACCTGGCCCTGCTGCAGACGCAGATCGCCGAGGCCAACAAGCGACTCGTCGACACCGTGGGCCAGGGCGGGGCGAACTTCGTGCAGAACGCGATCCTCGGCCCGCTGGAGGGCAAGCGGGTCTCCACGATCGACCGCATCGCGATCTCGATCGGCCGCCAGGGCACCAAGCCGCAGGGCCTCGACGCGCTCGCACCGTGCGCCCTCGACGCGGGTGGCGTCGCGGACACCGGTGAGGACGCCGGAGACGACGCCGCCGCGGGCGACGAGGCCGAGGCCACCCCCGGCGCGGAGGAGACCGGCGCCGAAGGAGCGGACGGCGGCGCGGCGGAGACGGGCGACGACGCCGGCGGCGACGCGGCCGGTGTGGGCACCATCAGCTGCCCGGACGTCGCCTCGCAGCTCCCCGCGATCCCCGCCACCGCGCAGGCCGAGGTCGACCGCAACCTGGCCCTGCTCCAGACGCAGATCGACGAGGCCAACACCCGCCTCCAGAACACGGTCGGCCAGGGTGGCGCCAACTTCGTGCAGAACGCGATCCTCGGCCCGCTGGCGGACAAGCGGGTGTCCACCATCGACCGCATCGCCATCTCGATCGGCCGCAAGGGCACCAAGCCGCAGGGCCTCGACGCCCTGGCCGCCTGCACGTTGAACAAGTGACGTGACAGGCACGGCGACCGCCCCGGGAAGCGCCGGCCGGGGCGGTCGCCGTGGCGTGTTCACCTCGCACACCGTTCGTCAATCTCCTTAGACACGCGAAGGGCTTTCCCGGATAATCGTTAGACATGGGAAAGATCTACGAGCGCATCGACGGCAGGCTCCGCACCTTCATCAAGGAGCAGCCCCTCTTCTTCACCGCGACCGCCCCGCTCTCCGGCGACGGCACGGTGAACCTCTCCCCCAAGGGCCTCAAGGGCTCGTTCGCCGTTCTCGACGAACTCACCGTGGCCTACCTCGACTTCGCCGGCTCCAACGCGGAGACCATCGCGCACCTGCGGGAGAACGGCCGGATCACGCTGATGTGGTGCGCCTTCCAGGGGCCGCCGAACATCGTGCGGGTGCACGGCCGGGGCGAACCCGTCTTCCGCGACGACCCCAGGTTTTCGGAGCTCCTCGCCCGTTTCCCGGACCTGGACCCGACCCCGCACGGGCTGCGCGCGATCATCGTCGTGCACGCCGAACTCGTGCGGGACACCTGCGGGTACGCGGTGCCCTTCATGACGTACGACGAGGACCGCGAGCTGCACGCCAAGCGGTTCGCGCGGGAGGACGACGAGTCGCTCAGCGCGTACTTCGCGAAGAAGGAGTACATCGCCACGAGCATGGACGGACTGCCCGGACTGCCGTTGCCCCTGAGTCCGATTTGACGTGCATGGGCTTTCTGTACAGACAGTCAACACTTGGGCCTCTTGGGGGATTTGACGGAATTCCCCCTTCCGCCGCACTCGTCCCCTAGCGTGGCTCACGCCCGCGCGTTCTCGCGCGGGCGCGACCACATGGGGGAAACATGTTCCGACCCGCACGCGAACCACAGAGCAAACGCCACGTCCGCTCCTCGTTCTACGTCATCGGCGAGGGCATACTCGCCGAATCCCGGGACGGCGGTCCCGTGGAGCCGCAGGCCGCCTCCACCGTGGCGGACCTGCGCAAGTTCCGCTTCTCGCGGCTCGGCCCGCGCTCCGGGCCGGCCCGGCAGCTCGACCGGAACGCCCGCATCGAGCTGGCCAGGGCGATGACGGACCCCAAGCGGGACCACCCCGACCAGCGGGGGGTCCCGTCGGGGTTCACCTATCTCGGCCAGTTCGTGGACCACGACCTCACCCTGGACGCCACCGCGGTGCGCCTGGACGACGAGATCACGGTGCGCCAGCTCCTCCAGGGCCGCTCCCCGGCCCTCGACCTCGACTCCCTCTACGGCCTCGGGCCCGCCCACCGCTTCGACCGCCGGTTCTACGAGGACGACGGCCTCCGGCTGAAGTCCGGCACGACCCAGGGTGTACCGAACGACCCGTCCATCGTGGGCCTGCCCCTCACCGGGTTCGACCTGCCGAGGCAGGGCACGGGCTCACTGAGGTCCGAGCGGCGCCGGGCGCTGATCCCGGACCCGCGCAACGACGAGAACCTGGTCGTCGCCCAGGTCCACGCCGCCTTCATCCGGTTCCACAACCGGGTGGTGGCGGACCTGGTCGGCAAGGGCGTGTCGAGCGCCGTCCTCTTCGAGTCGGCACGCGAGACGGTCGTCAAGCACTACCAGTGGATGCTGCGCCACGACTTCCTGCGCAGGATCGTCGACCCCGAGATCGTCGAGGACGTGTTCGACAACGGCCGCCGGGTGTTCGAGCCCTCGCCGGGCGAGCACGACCTGCCGACCATGCCGATCGAGTTCTCCGTGGCCGCCTACCGGCTCGGGCACAGCATGGTCCGGGACCGCTACAACTGGAACCGGATCTTCGACCGCGGGCGGGGCACGCTCGAGCTGCTGTTCCGGTTCAGCGGCACCAGTGGCACCCTGTCGCCGCCTCCCGCCGACCCGGCGGACCCGGAGTCGGGGGACTTCGAGCGCCTGCCCACCAACTGGATCGCCGACTTCCGGCGGCTGTTCGCCTTCCAGGAGGCGGTGCCGGAGCGGACCGACCTCCTGGTCCCCGAGACGCAGTTCAACCTCGCCAAGCGCATCGACACCCTGCTGGTCGACCCGCTCGCCGACCTGCCGCTCGGCTCCTTCGGCGGACGCGGTCAGGCCAAGCCTCCGCAGGAGGAGCTGAACCTCGCCTTCCGCAACCTCACCCGGGCCTCGATGCTGCGGCTCGGCACGGGACAGCAGATGGTCGAGCACTTCATCGACCGCAAGGTCGACGTGGAGCCGCTGACCGCGGCCGACCTCACGCAGAGCGGCGGTGCTCAGCTCTCCGGCGGGCTCGCGGAAGCGGTCGCCCGGCACACCCCGCTGTGGTTCTACATCCTGCGGGAGGCCGAGGTGAGGGGCGACGGCAAGCTGACCGGCGTCGGCGGCCGCATCGTCGCCGAGGTGTTCCACCGGGCCATCGAGGGCAGCCGGCACTCCATCGTGCGCGACCCGTTCTGGCGTCCGTTCCTCAGCCCGGTGGAGGAGCGCAACTCCCAGGACCTCTTCGAGATGACCGACCTGCTGCTGTACGCCTTCGAAGGACGGGCCGACCAGCTCAACCCGCTGGGTCCGGTGGCCTGAGCGGCCGGCGCGGGTGGGCCTGAGCGGCCGGCGCGGGTGGGCCGGCGGCCGCACGGTCGGCCCACCCGGCCTGCCGGTGCCGCCACCCGCGCTTAGCGTCGGACCATGCGCCCTCGTGTCGTCACCACCGCCCTCGTCTGCGCGTCCCTCGGCCTGCTCGGTGCCGCGCCGGACACCGGGGCCGCCCCGCCGCTGCCGGCGCGGATGGCGGACACGGGCGGCGGCACCCAGCTGATCACCGCCGTGGCCCCGCGGACCGGTGCCACCTCGGGCACGCTCACCTGGTGGGACCTGCGGAACGGCCGGTGGGTGCCGGCCGGTTCCACGCGGGCCAGGTTCGGCGCGAAGGGCCTGGTCGAGGGCGCCTCCCGCCGGCAGGGCTCGAACACGACACCGACAGGCCTGTACGGCCTCCCCTACGCCTTCGGCATCCGGCCGGCGCCGCCAGGGACCTCGTACGCCTACCGACCGGTGCGCCAGGACTCCTGGTGGTGCCAGGACAACAAGTCCCGCGCCTACAACCGGTGGACCGAGCCGCGGCCCGCGGACTGCCGCGCGGCCGAGTCCGAGCATCTGGTCACCTACCGCACGCAGTACGCGTACGCGCTGGTCATCGGATTCAACTACGGCAGACCGGTGCGGGGCCGCGGGGCGGGAATCTTCCTGCACGTCAACGGGCGCGGCGCGACGGCCGGTTGTGTGTCGGTGACGGCGGGGGCGATGCGGCGGCTGCTGACGTGGGCCCGGCCGGGGAAGCGACCGCACCTCGCGATCGGCACGGCGGACGGGCGGACGGCGATCACCCGGTACTGAGGCCCGGCGAGGCCGCGCCGCAGCACGCCGCCCCGGCGCGAACGGCCGCGCGAGCATTCCCGGTGGTCGCGTCCGGTGACGGTCTGCGCGGATGGCTGAACACTCCGCCCCCGTGGCCCGTATCTGAGGGCCAAGGGTCCGTATCCACGGAGGAACAGTGACCACGACGATCGCCGGCGGCCGTGCCGCCCGCCGCCAGACGATGCGCCGCATCCGCCCGCGCCGCTCCCCGGCCGTCCCGTTGCTGCTCGCCGTATGGGCGGGCGCGGCGGGTGTGCTGTGGCTGTGGTGGGCCAACACGCCGAACATCGCGGACGACAACAGCAAGATCCTCAACGCGGGACGGATCACCGGGCTCCTCGCCGGGTACCTGATGGCGCTCGTGGTGCTGCAGATGGCACGGGTGCCCGCGCTGGAGCGGCGGGTGGGCTCGGACCGGGTCGCCCGCTGGCACGCGATGAGCGGCCGGTACACGCTCTGCCTGGTCTTCGCGCATGTGTTCCTGATCATGTGGGGGTACGCGCTCCAGGCCGGCAAGACGCTGGGGGACATCGTCCAGCAGACGATCGACTCCATCAACCAGCTGCCGGACATGGGCAAGGCGGCGATCGGCACCGGCCTGTTCCTGCTCATCGGGCTGGTGTCCATCGGACCCGTGCGCCGCCGGATGCCGTACGACACCTGGTACCACATCCATCTGATGACGTACGCGGCCGTGTTCCTGACGTTCTGGCACCAGATCACCACCGGCAACGACTTCGCGATCGAGCCGACCGCGAAGACCGTCTGGTACGCGCTGTACGGCTCGGTCACCGCGCTGGTCGTCTGGTATCGCATCATCGTGCCGGTCCGGCTGAACCTGCGGCACCGGCTGCGCGTCGAGGCGGTCATCGAGGAGACGCCGGGCATCGTGTCGGTGCTGATCGGCGGGCGCAAGCTGCACCGGATGGGCGCGGAGGCCGGGCAGTTCTTCCGGTGGCGGTTCATGTCGCCGGGGATGCGGTTCAGCTCCCACCCGTACTCGCTGTCGGCGGCCCCCCGCCCGGACCTCCTGCGGATCACCGTCAAGGCGATCGGCGACCACAGCGCGGCACTGCGTGAGCTGCAGCCCGGCACGAAGGTGTGGGCCGAGGGTCCGTACGGTGCGATGACGGCGTCCCGGCGCAGCCGCGGCAAGGTGCTGCTGGTGGCCGGCGGGGTCGGCATCACGCCGATGCGGGCGCTGTTCGAGACGCTGCCTGGCGCGGCCGGTGACATCACCCTTCTCTACCGGGCCAACAGCACTCAGGATCTGGCGCTGTGGGACGAGCTGGCGAAGATCGCCGACGAGCGGGGGGCGCGGCTGATGTACGCCGTGAACAGCCCAGACGGGGAGCGCCCCGACATCTCGGCGGAGTCCCTCCAGCGGAAGATCCCCGACATCGACAGCCACGACGTCTTCATGTGCGGACCCAACGGCTTCGCCCGAGGGGTGTACGAGGCACTGCGCGGCGCCGGGGTTCCCGCCCGCCGCATCCACCACGAGTCGTTCGAGATGTGAGCGACCCGTACTCACTCAAACCTCGCCACCAACGGGAATCAGGAGCTCAGGAAGAGATGAGGAAGAGCCACCCTCTTCGGCGCGTCGTACTCGCCACCGCCGCCACCGTGTCCGGGATCGTGCTGCTGCTGTCGCTGAAGCCGTCGTCCGACCCGGGCGCCGCGCAGGCGGCGGGCGCGGGCGCGGCGGCGCAGGAAGCTGCGCAGGGCGGGGCCGGGGCGGTCGTGTCGGGAACGATGACCGGTGACGCGGCGCAGACGCAGTACGGGGCCGTGCAGGTCCGGATCACCGTCGTCAACAACAAGATCACCAAGGCCGAGGCGGTCCAGGCGCCCAAGGGCGGCACCAGCTCCCAGAAGACCGAGCTGGCCGTTCCCAAGCTCAACGCCGACGTGGTCGCCAAGCAGAGCCCGGACATCGACACGGTGTCGGGCGCCACGTACACCAGCGAGGGCTACAAGAAGTCCCTCCAGTCGGCGATCGACAAGGCGAACGCCAGCGCCGGTTCCGGGGCCTCCCAGGGCTCCGGCAGCGCGCAGGCCTCCGGCACCTTCACCGGGGACGCGGCCCAGACGCAGTACGGCGCCGTCCAGGTCCGGATCACGGTCGCCGGCGGCAAGATCACCAAGGCGGAGGCCGTCCAGGCCCCCAAGGGCGGCACCAGCGACCAGAAGACCGAGCTCGCCGTCCCGAAGCTCAACGCGGCGGCGGTCGCGGCCGGCAGCGCCGACATCGACACCGTCTCCAGCGCGACCTACACGAGCGAGGGCTACAAGAAGTCCCTCCAGTCGGCGCTGGACAAGGCGAAGGCGAAGGCGGGTTCGTCGTCCGGGTCCGGCGACGCGGGGGCCTCCTCGGGGGCCGCGCAGGCCAAGACCGTCACCGGCAGCGTCGCACAGACGCAGTACGGCGCGGTCCAGGTCAGGATCACGGTCGCCAACGGGAAGATCACCAAGGCGGAGGCCGTCCAGGCGCCCAAGGGCGGCACCAGCTCGCAGAAGACCGAGCTGGCCATCCCGAAGCTCAACGCGGCGGCGGTCGCGGCCGGCAGCGCCGACATCGACACCGTCTCCAGCGCGACCTTCACCAGCGAGGGCTACAAGAAGTCCTTGCAGTCGGCGCTGGACCAGGCCGGTGGCTGACGCCGTGGCCGAGTCGGCGCCGGCTCCCGCCGTGCTGCGTCACGCGGAAGAGGTCATGGGGACCGTCTTCTCCTTCGACATCCGCGGCGGGGAGCCCGAGGCGGTGCGGGCGGCGCTGGACGAGGCGATCGCCTCGCTGCACCGGGTGAACGAGGTGTTCAGCACCTATCGCGAGGACAGCCAGGTGTCCCGGCTGGTACGCGGTGAGCTGACCGTCGAGGAGTGCGATCCGGAAGTGGCCGAGGTGCTGGAGCTGGGCGCCGAGGCGGAGCGGGTGAGCGACGGCTGGTTCAGCATGCGCTACCAGGGCCGGCTCGACCCGACCGGCATCGTGAAGGGCTGGGCCGCCGAGCGCGCGGCCCGGCTGGTCGCGGCGGCCGGTGTGAGCGGCGTGAGCGTCAACGGCGGCGGGGACGTGCAGTTGCTCGGTGTCCCCGGGCCCGAGCGGCCGTGGCGGGTCGGGGTGTCGGACCCGCTGCGCCCGGGTGGTCTCGCCGCGGTGGTCTCGGCGGCGGGAGCGGACGAACTGGCCGTCGCGACCTCCGGTACGGCGGAGCGGGGCGCCCACATCGTGGATCCGCGAACGGGCCGCTCCGCGGTGACCGACTTGGTCGCCGTGACGGTGGTGACACCACAGTTGACCTGGGCGGACTGCTGGGCCACGGCCGCGTTCGCGATGGGCTCGCGCGAGGCGCTGGGATGGCTGGAGTCCCTGCCGGACGTGGAGGCACTGCTGATCACGGCGGGCGACGAGGTGCGCTGCACGGGGGGCCTGGCCGGCCGCCTCGGCTGAGCCGTGGCCTTCCGACCCGACCCTTCGGCCCGGAGCCGCGGCCCGTCGCCTCGGCTGAGCCGTGSCCKRCCGGCCCGGGGCCGTGGCCTGYCGACCCGGAAACCGYGACCTGGCAACCCGGACCTGTGGCCCGTTGCCTCGGCTAAGCCGTGCCCGACCGGCCCGGGGCCGTGGCCTGCCGACCCGGAAACCGCGACCTGCCGACCCGGAGCCGTGGCCGATCGGCGCGGCCGTTCGGTCCGGAGCCCTGGCCCCGCCGCCTTGGCTATGCCGTGGCCTGCCGGCCCGACCCTTCGGCCCGGAGCCGTGGCCCGTCGCCTCGGCCGAGCCGCGACCCGCCGACCCGGAGCCGTGCCCGGTCGACCCGGAAACCGTGACCTGCGGACCCGGAGCCGTGGCCGACCGTCCCGGAGCCGTGGCCTGCCGACGTGGCCGGTCGCCTCGGTCGTGGCCGGTCTGGGCGGGTGGCACAACCCTGCCCTGACGGCCTGGGGCCACGCCGACCCCTCATCGGCCGCCGAGCAGCCCTTCGGTGGCCGCTCGGCGAGGCCGCTCGGTGGCCGTACTGAGCAAGGGGCCGCTCGGTGGCCGTACTGAGCAAGGGGCCGGTCAGTGGCCGTACTGGGCAGGGGGCCGGTCAGTGGCCGTTCTGGGCAAGCCGCAGCAGGTGATCCGCCAGCGCCTGTCCGCCCGCCGGTTCCCTGCTGATCAGCAGCAACGTGTCGTCGCCCGCGATCGTCCCGAGGATGTCCTGCAGCTCGGCCTGGTCGATCGCCGAGGCGAGGAACTGGGCCGCGCCCGGCGGGGTGCGCAGCACCACGAGGTTGGCGGACGCCTCCGCCGAGATCAGCAGCTCCTGCGACAGCCGCCGCATCCGCTCTTCCTTCGCCGACTCCCCGAGCGGTGCCCTGGGGGTCCGGAAACCCCCCTCACTGGGCACCGCGTAGATCAGGTCGCCGTCGTTGTTGCGGATCTTCACCGCGTTGAGCTCGTCCAGGTCCCGCGACAGCGTCGCCTGCGTGACACTCAGCCCGTCGTCCGCCAGCAGCTTCGCCAACTGGCTCTGCGACCGCACCGGTTGGCGGTTGAGGATGTCCACGATCCGGCGGTGACGCGCGGTGCGGGTCTGCGGCACGGCGGCCCCGCCCGCGCCCGGCTGCTCATGTTCCTGCGCCTGACTCATCGTCGTCTCATTCTCCGGTTCTCCGGATCGTCACTCTCCGCTCGCCGCGGCTGCGTCGAGGATTCCGGGCAGCGCCCCGAGGAACGCCTCCACCTCGTCGTCGCCGAGGTTCAGCGGCGGCATCAGCCGGACGACGTCGGGGGCGGGCACGTTCACCAGGAATCCGGCCTCCTGAGCCGCCACCCGCACCTGGGGCGCGCGGGGCTCGGTGAGCACGATACCCAGGAGCAGGCCCGCTCCCCGGACATAATCGATCAACGAGTGGCCCGCACCCTCGATTCCGGTCCGCAACTTCTCGCTCTGCCGCTTGACGTTGTCCAGCAGCCCCTCGTTCTCGATGGTGTCGAGAACGGCGAGACCGGCGGCGCAGGCGACGGGGTTGCCGCCGAAGGTGGTGCCGTGGTGGCCGGGCCGCAGCAGCTCGGCGGCCCGCCCGAAGGCGATCGTCGCGCCCAGCGGCAGTCCGCCGCCGAGGCCCTTGGCCAGCGTCACGACGTCCGGCAGGACGCCCTCGTGGGCCTGGTACTCGAACCAGTGCCCGGTCCGGCCGACGCCGGTCTGCACCTCGTCCAGGACCAGCAGGGCGCCGGTCGCCGCGGTGATCGCGCGGGCGGCCTTGAGGTAGCCGGCGGGCGGCACCACGACACCCAGTTCGCCCTGGATCGGTTCGAGGACGACGAGCGCCGTCCGGTCGGTGACCGCGGCGGCCAGCGCCTGCGCGTCGCCGAACGGCACATGGGTGACCTCGCCGGGCAGCGGCAGGAACGGGTCCCGCTTGCCGGGCTGGCCGGTGAGCGCGAGCGCGCCCATGGTCCGGCCGTGGAAGGCGCCCTCGGTGGCGACGACGTGGGTCCGCCCGGTCAGCCGGCCGATCTTGAAGGCGGCCTCGTTGGCCTCGGCGCCGGAGTTGCAGAAGAAGACCCTGCCGTCCCGGCCGAAGTGCTGGAGCAGCCGTTCGGCGAGCGTGACGGTCGGCTCGGCCATGAAGAAGTTGGAGATGTGGCCGAGGGAGCCGATCTGCCGGCTCACGGCCTCGACGACGGCCGGGTGGGCGTGACCGAGCGCGTTGACCGCGATGCCGCCGACGAAGTCGAGGTACTCCTTGCCGTCGGCGTCCCAGACCCGGCTGCCCGCGCCGCGTACGAGGGGCAGCAGCGGGGTGCCGTAGTTGTTCATGAGCGCGCTCTGCCACCGCGCGGTCAGTTCCTCGTTGCTCATGACGGCTCCCCCTGTGCGTCCGGCTGTGCGGCCGGCTCTGCGTGCGGCTTCTCGTCGGGCACGACCATGGTGCCGATGCCCTCGTCGGTGAAGATCTCCAGCAGGATCGAGTGCTGGACCCGCCCGTCGATGACCCGGGCGGTGTTCACGCCGTTGCGCACGGCGTGCAGGCAGCCCTCCATCTTCGGGACCATCCCGGAGCTCAACTCCGGCAGCAGCTTCTCCAGTTGGGAAGCCGTGAGGCGGCTGATCACCTCGTCGCTGTTGGGCCAGTCCTCGTAGAGGCCCTCGACGTCCGTGAGGACCATGAGGGTTTCGGCCCCCAGTGCCGCAGCGAGTGCCGCAGCCGCCGTATCAGCATTGACGTTGTAGACATGTCCGTCGTCCTGGGAACGGGCGATCGACGAGACGACCGGGATGCGGCCGTCGGCGAGCAGCGCCTCGATGGCGCCCGTGTCGATCGCGGTGATCTCGCCGACCCGCCCGATGTCGACCAACTCGCCGTCGATCTCGGGCTGGTGCTTGGTGGCGGTGATGGTGTGCGCGTCCTCGCCGGTCAGCCCGACGGCGAGCGGCCCGTGCTGGTTCAGCAGCCCGACCAGCTCGCGCTGGACCTGTCCGGCGAGCACCATCCGTACGACGTCCATGGCGTCCTCGGTGGTGACCCGCAGGCCGGCCTTGAACTCGCTGACGATGCCGTGGCGGTCGAGGGCGGCGCTGATCTGCGGGCCGCCGCCGTGCACGACGACGACGTGCAGGCCGGCGTGGCGCAGGAAGACGACGTCCTGGGCGAAGGCGGCCTTCAGGTCCTCGTCGATCATGGCGTTGCCGCCGAACTTGATGACGACCGTCCTGCCGTTGTGCCGGGTCAGCCAGGGCAGCGCCTCGATGAGGATCTGGGCCTTGGGCAGGGCGGTGTGCTTGCGGGTAGTGCTCATGACGAGTACGCGCTGTTCTCGTGGACGTAGTCGGCGGTGAGGTCGTTGGTCCAGATGGTGGCCGTCTCGGAGCCGGCGGCGAGGTCGGCGACGATGTGCACCTCGCGGTAGCGCATGTCCACCTTCTCGCGGTCCTCCCCGACGCCGCCGTTCTTGCAGACCCAGACGCCGTTGATGGCGACGTTGAGCCGGTCGGCCTCGAAGACGGCCCCGGTCGTGCCGATGGCGGAGAGCACCCGGCCCCAGTTGGGGTCCTCGCCGTGGATAGCGCACTTGAGGAGGTTGTTGCGGGCGATGGAGCGGCCCACCTCGACGGCGTCGTCCTCGCTCGCCGCGTTGACGACCTCGACCTTGATGTCCTTGCTTGCGCCCTCGGCGTCCCGGATCAGCTGCTGGCCGAGGTCGTCGCAGACGGTCCGTACGGCGGCGGCGAACTCCTCGTATCCCGGGGTGACTTCGGAGGCGCCGGAGGCGAGCAGCAGCACGGTGTCGTTGGTCGACATGCAGCCGTCGGAGTCGACGCGGTCGAAGGTGACCCTGGTGGCGGCGCGCAGCGCCTTGTCCAGGGTCTCGCTGTCGAGGTCGGCGTCGGTGGTGAGGACGACCAGCATGGTGGCGAGGCCGGGGGCGAGCATGCCCGCGCCCTTGGCCATGCCGCCGACGCTCCAGCCGTCCCGGGTGACGACGGACGTCTTGTGGACGGTGTCGGTGGTCTTGATGGCGATGGCGGCCTTCTCGCCGCCGTGCTCGGAGAGCTGTCCGACGGCCGTCTCGACCCCCGGCAGCAGCTTGTCCATCGGGAGCAGGACGCCGATGAGTCCGGTGGAGGCGACGGCGACCTCACCCGCGCCCAGCCCCAGCGCCTCGGCGACCTTCTCGGCGGTCGCGTGCGTGTCCTGGAAGCCCTTCGGTCCCGTGCAGGCGTTGGCGCCGCCGGAGTTGAGGATCACGGCGGACACCTGGCCGCTCTTGAGGACCTGCTCGGACCACAGCACCGGCGCGGCCTTCACACGGTTGGAGGTGAAGACGCCGGCGGCCGCGCGGCGGGGCCCGGTGTTGACCACGAGGGCCAGGTCCGGGTTGCCGTTCTGCTTGATCCCGGCGGCGATGCCCGCCGCCGTGAATCCCTTGGCTGCCGTGACGCTCACGGTGCGACTCCGATCGTGGAAAGCCCGGTGGTCTCGTCGAGCCCGAGGGCGATGTTCATGCTCTGGAGGGCGCCGCCGGCGGTGCCCTTGGTCAGGTTGTCGATGGCGCTGATGGCGATGATCCGGCCCGCGGCCGCGTCGTACGCGACCTGCACCTGAACGGCGTTGGAACCGTGGACGGACGCCGTGGCGGGCCACTGCCCCTCGGGGAGCAGGTGGACGAACGGCTCGTCGGCGAAGGCCTTCTCGTAGGCGGCGCGGACGGAGTCGGCGGTGACGCCGGGCTTCGCCTTGGCGCTGCACGTGGCGAGGATGCCGCGGGACATCGGCACGAGGGTGGGTGTGAAGGAGACGGAGACCGGCTCCCCGGCCGCCGCGCTCAGGTTCTGGATCATCTCGGGTGTGTGCCGGTGGACGCCGCCGACGCCGTACGGGGAGACGGAGCCCATGACCTCGGATCCCAGCAGGTGCGTCTTGGGCGACTTGCCGGCGCCCGAGGTGCCGGAGGCGGCGACGATCACGGCCTCCTGCTCGGCGAGGCCCGCCGTGTACGCGGGGAAGAGCGCGAGCGAGACGGCCGTGGGGTAGCAGCCCGGGACCGCGATGCGCCTTGACCCGGTGAGCGCCGCGCGGCCGCCGGGCAGTTCGGGGAGGCCGTAGGGCCAGGTCCCGGCGTGCGCGGAGCCGTAGAACCGCTCCCAGTCGCCCGCGTCCGTCAGCCGGAAGTCGGCGCCCATGTCGACGACGAGCACCCCCGGGCCGAGCTGCTCGGCGACCGCGGCGGACTGGCCGTGCGGCAGGGCGAGGAAGACGACGTCGTGTCCGGCGAGCACCTCGGGGGTGGTCTCCTGGAGGACGCGGTCGGCCAGCGGCAGCAGGTGTGGCTGGAGCGCGCCCAGCCGCTGACCCGCGTTGGAATTGCCGGTCAGGGCGCCGATCTCGACCTCGGGGTGCGTGAGGAGCAGGCGCAGCAGCTCTCCGCCCGCATACCCGCTCGCTCCGGCCACCGCCGCACGTACCACCATGACTCCTCCTCCTGGATGGCATGACTATACGTTTCGCTGCACGTTTATGCAATCCATGCATCGGCAGGGCCCGGAGCGATCTTTGCCCGGGCCGGGGGGCTGCGTAACCTCGACCCGGTGATCGCCATGACACCGATAACCAGCCTGGACCTGACCGGCTTCACCGAGCGGGAGCCGGGGGTGTGGACCGACACGGCGGGGCTCGTCCTGTCGGTCCACTTCTTCCCGCTGATCCCGGACCTGCCCGCCGCGCTGCACGAGCCGCAACGGCTCGGGGCGGGCCTCGCGCAGCTCGTGGCCGGGGCCGGTGGCGGGCTGATCGAGGCGGTGCCCGGCTCCGTGGACGGCGTGCCGGCGGTGCGCCAGCTCGTCAAGATGCCGCTGGGCAGCCGGCCGGGCCAGGCGTTCCTCGGCTCCTGGACCGTGCCGCGGGCCGGGTCCAGCACGGTCGTGAAGGTACAGGCCGCCGAGGGCGCCACGACCGGGATGCGGGAGGCCGTGATCATGGCGCAGGTGGGTCCGGCCGACTACTTCCGGCCCCACCCCTACGCGGACGGACAGCCGGGCGGTCTGCCGTACCACGTCGGCGACCACGAACAGTGGGACGCCGGGTTTCCCGACCATCCGCTCACCCTCGTGCGCGCCGCCCTGAACCGGATCACGCCCACGATCACCTTCGACGACCGCTTCAAGGCCCTGCCGCCGTTCGGCGGGCCGGCCGACCCGCGGACGCTGCCGCACCTGCCGCCGCCCAAGCGCGGCTGGTTCCGGCGCAAGGGCGTCTGAGGGGCCGTGGACGGCCGGCGGGTGCGGGCCTCGATCGCCCGCACCCGCCGGGACGCGCTAACGCTGTCTGATCCGCAGGAAGGTGATCGAGTTCGCCGGGAAGGTGTAGGTGAATTCTCCGGCCACCCCGCTGAAGGTGGAGGTCACCGGTGCGACCGCGGTCGCGGTCTCCGTGTTGACCGCCTCCGGGGCGGCGGCCAGCGTGGTCACCTTCGCCCTGGACGCGACCTTGGCACCGCCGAGGTCGATCGCCGTACGGGCGTCCGTGGACTGGGCGTTGACGACCTTGACGATCAGATCGCCGGTCTTCCTGTCCTTGGTCACGACCTGGCGGAACGGCTCGGCCGGCTTGTCGTCGGTGAAGCTGCCCCACTCCTGGCCGTCGAGGTAGAGGGTGACCTGGCGGCCCCGCACCTTGACGTCGATGTCGTAGGCGCGGCCGGTCTCGACGGACCCGGCCTTGGAGACCAGCGTCGACTTGCCGCCGTCCACGGCCTGCTCGACGGCGGACTGGGTGTTGTTCCAGCCGCCGAGGTTCCACCAGTAGTAGTTGCCGGTGTCCTTGACGCCGAAGGCGACCAGGAAGCCCTCCTTGCCGGACGTCTTGGTGGCCTTCACATGCAGGTCGTAGTCGTGCCAGCCGACGTCACCGGCCGAGACCATGGTGTTCTCGGCGGCGGTGTCGCTCTGCACGTACTGCCCGTCCTGGAGCGACCAGCTGCCGCCGCCCGTGTGCGTCCACTTCGAGGCGTCGCCGGAGAAGTCGTCGCTCAGCAGCGCTTCGCCGTTCGCGCCGGTCACCCGCACGTCGTCGTACGCCGCGCCGGTGGCCCAGGTCGACAGGCCGACGGCGCCGGTGATGGGGCCCTGGAGGGACGGGGTCCCGGTGGCCGTCGACGGCACCACCCGGTCGCCGACGTTCGTCATGAACAGCTTCTGGACCTCGTAGTTGGCCGAGTTCCAGGAGGCGTGGTTGTTGAACCACACCATGTCCGGGCTCCACTGCACATAGTCCTCGTTCGCGAACAGCGGTGCGTAGGAGGCGAGTTCGACGACGTCCGCGTTGCGCTCGAGGCCGGTCATGAAGGCCGCCTCGGCCAGCCCGTTCTTGAAGGCGTTGCCCCAGGAGGCGTACTCGCCGAGGAAGACCTTGGGACCGCTGCGGTCGTAGGTGTCGTAGCGGTCGTTGTTCTGGAGGAACCACTGCGGGCTGTTGTAGTAGTGCTCGTCGACCATCGCGACGCCCGCGTCCCGGTTGAGCTGCCAGGCCGTGTCGAAGGTGGCACCGGCGTCGTCGGGACCGGAGTTGGAGATCACGGTGATGTCCGGGTACTTCGCCGCGATCGCGGCGCGGAACTGCTCGAAGCGGGCGAAGAACTCGGCGGGCAGGTTCTCCTCGTTGCCGACCTCGAGGTGCGTGAGGCGGAAGGGCTCGGGGTGGCCCATCCGGGCCCGCTTCTTGCCCCAGGCGGACGTGACCGGGCCGTTGGCGAACTCGATGAGGTCCAGGGTGTCCTGGATGTGGCGCTTGAGCAGCGCGTCGTCGACGACGGCCCGGTTCTGGCCGCAGCCGGTCACCAGGGCCGGCACGACGGGCAGCGGCATCGCGCCGATGTCCTCGGCGAAGCGGAAGTACTCGTAGTAGCCGAGCCCGTAACTCTGGTTGTAGCCCCAGAAGTTGGAGTTGGTGGCGCGCTCCTCGACCGGCCCGACGGTGTCCTTCCACTGGTAGGAGCGGGCGCGCTGCCAGCCGGAGGCCTCGCTGTAGTCCTGCATGGAACCGGTGTTGACCAGGCAGCCGCCGGGGAAGCGCACGAAGCCCGGGTGGAGGGCGGCGATCTTCTCGGCGAGGTCCTTGCGCAGCCCGTTGGACTCGTTCCTGTACGTGTCGCGGGGGAACAGGGACACCATGTCGAGGGCGGCCGCGGCCGAGGAGGCCACCGACAGACGGCCGTCGCTGCTGGTGCGCGTGGCGGTGAAGGCGGCCCGGTAACGTGCCCAGCCGTCACCGCGCACGGTGACCTTGCGGGCGGTGGCCAGCGCGCCGTCGGCGTCCTGGAGGCTCACCGTGAGCGTGCTGCCGTTCTCGGCGCGGGCCCACACCGAGAAGTCGTACCTCTTGCCCTGCTCGACCCGGACACCGGTGTTGTAGCCGGCGTTGGTCACGGAGGAACCGGCGCCCAGGGAGAGGTAGTTGCGGTTTCGGTCGTTGAGGCGGCCGGCGTCGTCCAGGACCTGCGCGGCGCCGTCGACCGTCCAGGAGGTCAGCGGGGTGTACGACCGGTTGTCGACGGTGGAGTACTCGAAGGACCGGTTCTGCACGAGTTCGGCGTACAGGCCGCCGTCGGCCGCCCGGTTGATGTCCTCGAAGAAGACGCCGTACATCGAGTCGTCGATCTCCGCGCCCCTGGCGGTGGGATCGACGGTGATGGCGTAGTCGGTCACGGCCTCGGCGTGCGCCGGAACGGGGACGAGGGCGGTGACCGTCAGGAGGGCGGTGGCGGTGAGGCCCAGTCTCCAGCGGGTGCGGGTGGTGCTGCGTGGCATGAATACTCCGCGGCTCGATAAGGCGAGTTGTTCGAAATATCAGACGATGATCAGCACTTCGAACGGCAAGATAGGGAGGGGGCCAAGGCGCGTCAATGGGGCGTGCGGCAGCGAAAGTGTCGGAGGCGAGGAACGCATGGACGAGTTCCGGCCAGTGCCGGACGCCCTGGCCTACCTCCGGGGAAGCTGGCGGGTCACCCGGTCGGTAAGGGACCGGGCGAGCGGCGCCGAGGGCCGCTTCGACGGGGTCACGGTGTTCAGCGCACTGGACCGGCGCGGAGGCGGGGCCGGGTGCGAGGACGGGCTGCTGCACGAGGAGTCCGGTACGTTCGTCTGGCTCGGGGTCCCGCGGCCCGCCGAGCGCACCCTGCGCTTTCTGCCGGGGCCGACGCCCGGCACGGCGGACGTGCGGTTCGCCGACGGCCGCCCCTTCCACGACCTGGACCTGACCACCGGACGGCACATCGCCGACCACCCCTGCTCCGCGGACCTCTACCGGGGCGAGTTCACGGTCGAGGACGCGGGCCACTGGCGGACGGTCTGGCGGGTGGCGGGTCCCGCCAAGGACCTGCTGCTCACCACCGACTACGCGCGGGTCGGCTGAGCCGAGGCCCCTTCGAGGCGGAGGTTCCAGCGGCCGGCCCGGCCGGTGAGGGTGGTCGTCGACAGCGGACGCACATCGATGTTCCAGTACGTCGCGGGCGGCGCCTTCAGCGCGTACACCAGGGCCGCCCGGATCACGCTCGGCTCGGCGACGGCGACGATCCGGCCGCCGTCGCCCACCGGCCGGGTGTCGAGCCAGCCGGCGACCCTGGTGATGAACGCGAACAGCGACTCGCCGCCGTGCGGGGTGGCGAGCGGATCGGCGAGCCAGGCGTCCACCGCCTCCGGCTCACGGGCCATCGCCTCGCCCAGCGTGAAGCCTCGCCAGCGGCCCATGTCGCAGTCCCGCAGGGCGAGCTGCACCAGCGGGGCGTAGCCGAGCGCGTCCCCGGTGGCGCGGCTGCGCGGGGTCGGTGAGCAGTAGCGCAGCTCGGCGGCAGCGAGCGGCAGCAGAGCGTCGGCCACCTGCAGCACCTCAGCCCAGCCGTCCTGGTCCAGCGGCCGGTCGTCCTCGAAGCGTTCCGCGAGCAGCGCGGAGCTGCGAGCGGCGGCGACGAACGTGACCCGAAGTGGCATGCGGTGATGGTGAGCCGCGTAACTGCGCAGGTCAAGAGCTGTCGGCCGACGGCCGGAAGAAAACTTACCGACGGGTCAGGACCTGCCGGACAAGTCCCCAGAAAGCGGTGTCCTCCGCATGATGTCCCGATCGCGACGTCCGGATCAGGCCACCCGGGCCCGCCCTTCGGCCGCGTCCGGTCGGCTCACACCGGCCCCGGCACGCAGGGTCCGTCACACCGACCCCGTCACACCGACCCCGTCACACCGGGTCCGTCACACCGCACCGGGCTTCGCGAAGATCAGGGCCATCCAGTTGTCCGGCTTCTCCAGCGCCTCGAAGCCGACCTGCCGGTAGACCCCGTGCGCGTCGTGCGTGGCGAGCAGGATGCGGCGCAGGCCGTACGAGCGCAGGTGGTCGCGGACGGCGGCGACGAGAGCCGTCCCGATGCCCTTGCCGCGCGCCGCCCGGTCCACGTACACGTCGCACAGCCACGCGAACTCCGCGAGGTCGGTCACCACCCGCGCGTAGGCGACCTGCTCCCCCGACGCGGTGTCGTAGACGCCGAAGTTCAGCGAACCGGCGATCGCCTTCTCCTGCCGCTCCCGCTCGCGTCCGAGGGCCCAGTAGGCGTCCGTGGACAGCCAGTGGTGCACTCGATCGACGTCGACTCGGGCGGAGTCGGCGGAGATCTCGTAGCCCTCGGCGAGGGGCGGAACGGCGTTCATGGCGTTCGTGGCAGTCATGGCCGGATCCTCACAGGACGGCATTCATCATGTCGAACGCTTTCCGGGGAACACCTCGTCGCACGCCACCCGAAGCCGCCGCACCCCCTCCGCGATCTCCGCCGTCCCGGCGACGGCCGCGAAGCTCAACCGCACATGGGCGGCCGGGGGTTCGGCGCTGAAGTAGGGGCGGCCGGGGGTGAGGGCGACTCCCGCGCGCAGGGCGGCCGCCGTGAACGCGCTCTCTCCCCGGGTGCCCTCGGGCAGCCGCAGCCACAGGTGGTAGCCGCCGGACGGGATGTGCGGGAGGGCCAGTTCGGGCAGCCGCAGCCGCAGCGCGGCGGTCATCGCGTCCCGCCTGATCCGCAACTCGGTGGCGACGGACCGCAGATGACGCGGCCAGGCGGGCGAGCCGACGAGTTCGAGGGCCGCTTCCTGCAGCGGGCGGGGCACGAAGAAGGTGTCGACGACCTGAATGGCGCGCAGGCGCTCCAGGACCGGGCCGCGGGCGGCCAGCGCGCTGACCCGGAAGCTCGGCGAGGTCGCCTTGGTCAGCGAGCCGACGTGCACGACCACGCCGTCGGGGTCGTCGGCGGCGAGGGGGCGCGGCAGCTGCCCGGCGTCCTCGTGCGCGAGCCGCCTTACGAAGTCGTCCTCGACGACGAACGCTCCGGCCTCCCGCGCGATGCGCAGTACCTGCGCGCGCCGGTCGGGGGCGAGGACGGCGCCGGTCGGGTTCTGGAACAGCGGCTGGCAGACGAACACCCGGGCGCCGGTCGCCCGGAACGCGTCGGCGAGCAGTTCGGGCCTCACCCCGTCCCGGTCGACCGGGACGGGGACGGGGCGCAGTCCGGCCGCCCTGGCGATCGCGAGCATGCCCGGGTAGGTGGGCGACTCGACGAGCACCGGGGCCCCGGGCGGGGCGAGGGCACGCAGGGCGGTGGTGAGCGACGTCTGGCCACCGGCGCTGACCAGGACCTCGGCCCCGGTGATGGAGCCGCCGATGGTCCGCGCGAACCACTCGCGCAGTTCGGGCAGGCCCTCCATGGGCGGCCGGCCCCAGGCGCCCGGCCGCCGTCCGGCCCGGGCCAGGGCCGCGGCCATCGCCCGCTCCGGCTGGAGCGAGGGGTGCAGATAGCCGCCGTTGAACTCGATCACGCCGGGCGGCGGGGCGGCCAGCGACACGGTGACGCCGGAGGCGTCCACGGAGCGCGGGACGACGTCGGTGGCGCCGTCCGCGCTCAGCGCGACCTCCTGCCAGGAGGTGTCGCCCGCGGGGGCGGCGCCCGCCCGCGCCGGCCGGGCCCGGAAGGCGCCCGCACCGGGCCGGGTGACCACCAGTCCCTCGGCGGCCAGCTGCGCCAGTGCCCGCGAGACGGTCACCGGGCTCACCCTGAACCGTTCGACCAGGGCTCGGCTCGACGGGAGCTTTCCACCAGGAGAGTAGCGGTCGAACTCCCGCCGCAGCTGATCCGCCAGCTCACCCACACTGCTACGCTCTTGCATGAAGACACAGAGTAGCGCTACCGACCGGCCCGCGATAGCGGTCAGCACCCGGGCCGATGCCTCGGCCGGCACCGGGGCCGACGCCCCGGTGGACGCCCCGGTCGGCACTCCCGCACGAACGCCCGTCGGCGCCGCACGGGCGAGCGGCCTCGGCACCCTCCTGGCCGCCCTCGGTGTCGTCGCCTTCTCCCTGACGTTCCCCGCGACCGCCTGGGGCCTGGAGGGGTTCGGCCCGTGGTCCCTGGTCGCCGTGCGCAGCGTCCTGGCCGCGCTGATCGCGGGCGGGTGTCTGCTGGCCCTGCACGTTCCGCTGCCGGCCCGGCGGCACGGGGCGGGGCTCGCCGTCGTGGCCGCCGGGGTCGTCGTCGGATTCCCGCTGCTCACCACGCTCGCGCTGCGGACGTCCACCACCGCGCACGCCGCCGTCGTGGTGGGCCTGCTGCCGCTGACGACCGCGCTGCTGTCCGCCCTGCGGATGGGAACCCGCCCCTCCCGCACCTTCTGGGCGGCCGCGCTGGCGGGTGCCGCCGCGGTGGTGGCGTTCACCGTGCAGCAGAGCGGCGGGGCCCTGACCACCGCCGATCTGTATCTGTTCGGGGCGCTGCTGGTCTGCGCGGCCGGCTACACCGAGGGCGGCCGGCTGGCCCGGGTCATGCCGGGCTGGCAGGTCATCGGCTGGGCGCTGGTGTTCTGCCTGCCGCTGACGCTGCCCGGCGCCGCGCTCGCCGTGGCCCACGAGCCCGTCCACCTGACCGCGCACAGCGTGGCCGGGCTGCTGTGGGTCGCCGCGGGCTCGCAGTTCCTCGGCCTGCTCGTCTGGTATCGGGGCATGGCGCTCATCGGCATTCCGAAGGCCAGCCAGTTGCAGTTGGCGCAGCCCCTGCTCACACTGGTGTGGTCGGTGCTGCTGCTGGGCGAGCACCTCACGCCCGCCGCTCCGCTGACGGCCGCCGCCGTGCTCGTGTGCATCGCCGTCACGCAGCGGGCGCGCGGTTAGCCACGGCAGACGTACCGTCGCACCCGGTGAGGAGGCCCCGCAGATGCGCGCAACCAAGGGCGACCAGTTCGTCCAGCACGGCAGGGTGGTCGGCCAGCACGACAAGGTCGGCGAGATCGTCGAAGTCATGGGCCAGGGAGGAAATCCCCCCTTCCGCGTCCGCTTCACGGACGGGCACGAGGGCGTGTGCTCGCCCGGCCCCGACACCGAGATCCGTCACAGGACGACCGAGGAACAGCGATAGATCAGCGCGGGGGCTCCGCCGGCTGACGGTAGTGGTCGGCGACCACCCGCGCCATCGCCCCGATGCGATCGGTCCGCATGTCCTTGGCGGCGAAGAAGACATGGCCGCGCACCTGCGGGTGGGCGGCGGCCAGTTCGAGGTGGTCCGACAGTTCGGCCGGGTCCTGCCAGGCCGCGGGCTGTGCCGGGTCGCCCGCCCGGTACAGGGCCTCGCCGATGTACAGGCGGGTGCGGCTGCCCTTGGCCACCTCCGCCCACCAGGGCACGAGTTCGGCGTAGTCGGCGACCGAGAGCCCGATGTTCCAGTAGAGCTGCGGGACGATGTAGTCGAGCCAGCCCTCCCGCACCCACTTCCGGGTGTCCGCGTGGATGTCGTCGTACGACTGGAGCGCCCGGGTGTCCGAGCCCCGTGAGTCGGTGGAGGCGTTGCGCCACACCCCGAAGGGGCTGATCCCGAACTGGGTGCCGGGCCGTACCGCCTTGATCCGGGCGGCCGTCTCCAGCACCAGTTTGTCGACGTTGTCGCGCCGCCAGGCCGCCCGGCTGGGGAAGGCGCCGCCGTGGGTGTCGTACGCGGCCCCGTCGTCGAAGTTCTGGCCGGCCACCGGGTACGGATAGAAGTAGTCGTCGAAGTGCACGGCGTCCAGGGGGTACTTCTTCACGGCGTCGAGGATCGCGTCCTGGACGAAGGCGCGGACCTCGGGCAGCCCCGGGTTGTAGTAGAGCTTCCCGCCGTAGGAGACCACCCACCGCGGGTGGCGGCGCGCGGGGTGGGAGGCGACGAGCCTCGAGGGGTCGTCGTGGGTGGCGACCCGGTAGGGGTTGAACCAGGCGTGCAGCTGAAGGCCCCGCGCGTGCGCCTCCGTGACGGCCGTGCCCAGCGGATCCCAGCCCGGTGACCTGCCCTGGGTGCCGGTGAGCACCTGGGACCACGGTTCGTACGGGGAGGGCCACAGCGCGTCCGCCGTGGGCCGCACCTGGAAGATCACCGTGTTGAGCCGCCGGCTCACCGCCAGGTCGAGCAGGGCGATCAGTTCGGCGCGCTGGGCGGCGGCGGTCAGGCCGGGGCGGGACGGCCAGTCCCGGTTGCCGACGGTCGCCAGCCACATCCCCCGCATCTCGGTCGCCGCCCGCCGTTCCCTCGCGGGAGCGGCCACCGCGCCCGTCGTGGTGAACGCCGACAGCGCTGCCAGCGCGAACGCCCGCCGGGTCAGTCGACCCATCGCACACATCCCCACACACTCTGCGGATCCGCTCGGTCACGGATCGTTTCGCGGTCCAGCATGCCTCCACCCCGGCGATCGATCATCGATACTTGCTAGTAACGTGCACGATCGGAGCAGGGCGGCCGAGACCCGGCAGACCTGCCCCGGCGATCTGAGTCAGCGCGGCGAAAGGGACTGATGTGACGGGCACCCCAGCGGGAGATCTCTCACGGGTCGGAGTGGTGGGCTGCGGCCAGATGGGAGCGGGCATCGCAGAGGTCTGCGCCCGCGCCGGTCTCGACGTCAAGGTCGCCGAGACCACCGGCGAAGCCCTGGAGATCGGCCGTACCCGGCTGCTGAACTCCCTGGCCAAGGCCGCCGAGCGCGGCAAGATCTCCGAGGAGGAGCGGGACGCCGCACTCGCGCGCCTCAGCTTCACCACCGATCTCGGCGAGTTCGCCGACCGTGACCTGGTCATCGAGGCCGTGGTCGAGAACGAGCAGGTCAAGACCGAGATCTTCCAGGTCCTCGACCAGGTGGTGACCCGTCCGGACGCGATCCTCGCCTCCAACACCTCCTCCATCCCGCTGGTGAAGCTGGCGGTCGCCACCTCGCGGCCCGACCACGTCGTCGGCATCCACTTCTTCAACCCGGCCCCGGTGCAGCAGCTCGTCGAGCTGATCCCGGCGCTGACCACCTCCGAGGGCACGCTCAGCCGGGCCCAGCTGTTCGCCGAGAAGGTGCTGGGCAAGCACGCGATCCGCGCCCAGGACCGGTCCGGCTTCGTGGTCAACGCGCTGCTGATCCCCTACCTGCTCTCCGCCATCCGGATGTTCGAGACGGGCATCGCCAGCCGCGAGGACATCGACAACGGCATGGAGATGGGCTGCGCCCACCCGATGGGTCCGCTGAAGCTGTCCGACCTGATCGGCCTGGACACCGTCGCCTCGGTGGCGCAGAGCATGTACGACGAGTACAAGGAGCCGCTGTACGCCGCTCCCCCGCTGCTCCAGCGCATGGTGGACGCGGGCCGGCTGGGCCGCAAGACCGGCTCGGGCTTCTACTCCTACTGATCACCCAGCGTGTTCCCCGCGGGCCCGGAGTGCCGGGCCCGCGGCATTCACACGCCGTGTGCGCCACGGGTTCGCATATGCCCGGCGCACACTCTCCCCGTGAGCCCACCAGGCGAGTTCACTCGTCATGCGCATGCAAGGGATGGGAGACGACTACGGAAAGGAGCGGCCACGTGACCGCCGACCCCGAACATCCCGTGGTTCATGGAGAACTCGCAGAGTTACGTCGCCGGCTCGATGTGGCCTACGCCCGCGTCGAGGGCGGACTGGCCCTGCTGTCCCACCGCACCGAGGAGACCGCCAAGGAACTGGACGAGCTGAACACCCGCATGATCTCGCTGGAACACGCACGCTGGCCGCTGCCCTCGCTCGCGGCGCTGACGGCGCTGGGGGCACTGGTCGCGACGGTCTGGCAGGCGCTGGCCCACTGAAACCTCGGCCCGTCCACGACCGGGCCGACGCCGGTCTCCGCCGGTCCACACGGGCCCACGCCGGTCTCCGTCGTTCCACACGGGTCGACGCCGGTCCCCGCCGGCTAGCCCTCGGCGAGCCTGAGGTGGTGCAGGAGCATCAAAGCGGCCACCATGTTGGCGGCCGGGACCTCCCCCCGCGCGACCAGGTCGGGAACGACCTTGAGGGGGACCCATTCCCGGCGGTCCGACTCGAAGTCGTCCACCGGATGCCCCACGTACTCACCGTGGTCCGACCAGTAGATGTGATGGACCGCGTCGGTGAGCCCGTTGGACGGCTCCACGCTCATCAGGTGGCGCAGCGGCCCCGGCCGCCAGCCGGTCTCCTCCTCGAGTTCCCTGGCGGCCGCGCGGACGACGTCCTCGCCGTCCTCGACCACGCCCGCCGCGAGCTCCCAGCCCCAGCTGTCGGTGATGAAACGGTGGCGCCACAACAGGAGAACCTCGTTGGCCCGGTTCACGACCGTCGCGACCGCGACCGGCCTCAGCCGTATGAGGAAGTGGTCGAGGTGTCGGCCGTCGGGCAGCTCCACATCCGCCAGGTTGACGCTGAACCAGCGGTTTTCATACACAGTTTGTTCGTTCTGTTTCGTCCACTGCACGGTTCTGCCACCTTCCGTCGAGTGAGTGGCAATATCGCAGCAGGAACTGTGCAGTGTGGCGTAGCCGCCGGTGTGGGGGCCTGTGCAGATGTCGTGTCGGTGCAGGTGTCGTGTCGGTGCAGGTGTCGTGTCGGTGGTCGGATACCCCGCTGCGCCCCGCCTACAGCGGTACGCGCAGTGCCCCGTCGATGAGTTCGGCGGCCTCGGCCGTGCCCGCGCAGCCGCTGCGCACCAGATGTTCGCGCACCGCCCGCAGTCTGTCGCGCAGACGCTGGGACTCCATGCCCCGGGCCTGTTCGGCCATCTGCACCGCGGTGACCACCGCCTTGTCGGCGTTGCCCTGGCGCAGTTCGATCGTGCTGAGCATGGCGAGCCGGTGCACCCGTCCCCGGTCGTGCGCCGGGGTGTCGACGGCGGCCGCGGCGTGCTCGGCGGCGGCGGCGAGGTCGCCGAGGCTGAGCAGCGCCTCCGCCACCTGGACGTTGACCAGGCCCGGTTGGACATAGCCGGTCTCGTCGGGCTCGTGTCCGCGCCGGATGTGATCGGCGGCGGTTTCGGCACGCCGGATGCACGACAGGGCGCTCGTGCCGTCGCCGAGGTGGGCGTACGCCTTGGCCTGCATCGCGTACAGGTCGGAGGCGAGGGCGGGCGTGATGTGCCGGCCCGCCGCCCGCAGCGCCGCCTCCGCGAAGGCGACGGCCTGCCGGTACTCCCGCATGAACAACGACTGGTTGACGAGGAGGGCGATGACGTACGCCCCGAGTCCCCGGTCCCCACTGGCCTTTGCCAGGCGCAGCGCCTGGTGGAAGTAGCGCTGGGCCAGACCGTGCGCGTCCGAGTCGTACGCGCAGATCCCGGCGACCGCGACCAACCCGCCGGTGGCCCTGTGCAGTTGACGGCCCGTCTCGTCGGTGTAGCTGCCGCGCAGCAGGGGCGCCGTCTCCGCGTTGAGGAAGCCGACGATACGGCTGCGGGTCGCGATACCGCCCGCCTTGCGGTACATCTGCTCGTAGTGGGCCCGGGCGGCCCGCAGCATCTCGATGTCGGCCGAGGTGACCCGGTGCCGGCCGCCCCGGGAGACGTCGACGTCCTCGGGCGGGTTCTCCCACTCCCACACCGGCATCACGGCCGGCGTGCCGGTGACCGCGGGCGCCCCCAGGAGGTGCGGGCGCTGCTGCTCGTCGGAGCGCCACAGGGCGGTGGCCCGTTCGACGAAGCCGGAGAGCGAGGTGCCGTGCGGGCCGGCCGCTTCGCCCGGTACGCCGAGGCCGATGTCGTCGAGGGTGACCGGCCGGTGCAGCCGTCCCGCGAGCACCTCGCAGATCAGGTCGGGCACCTGGCCCCGCGGCCGCTGGCCCTTCAGCCAGCGGGCCACCGCCGTGTGCTCGTACCGCAGCGCGAGCCCGCGGGCCCGTCCGGCCTGGTTGACGTGGGCGGCGAGGCCCGCGTGCGAGACGCCCGCCTCGTCCAGGATCGCGTCGAGCAGAGTGTTGGGCTGCATGGGTGCCCCCCGGGTGCCTCGGTGCCGTCAGAGTAGTGGTTCCGTCCTCACACGGGGTGTGAACGGAGTACGCGCATCCGCAGGGTGCGCGCGCTGTCGCGGAGCGTCGCCGGCCGGTTGACTGAAATGCCTCGCAAGAGGTTCGCCGGGCCGTCGGCTCCCCCTCATAAAGCGGCGGCCCGGCGGTTCGCTCCGCGGGTCGGGCCGGGGGCTACAGGTGCGTCGTCGACTGCGCGTGCGTCGTGGTCGTCCGCCCGGATTCCCGCGTCCCCAGGGGGCTGGACTCCCGTCCGTTCTCCAGTACCAGCAGGGCGATGTCGTCCGTCGGTCCGCCCGCCGTGTGCCGCAGGAGCGCGGCCAGGACCGTGCGCAGGATCTGCTGGGGTGAAACGGGACGGTCGTGCGCCGCCTTGGTGAGCGACTCCGGCAGGGAGAAGAACCTGCCCCGGGCGTCCCTCGCGTCCTCCGCGCCGTCAGTGAAGAGGACCAGGGACTCGCCGCGCAGCAACGGTCCGCAGGGCGTGGCGGACAACGCCGTCGGCAGCGGGAACGGTCCCAGGGGCGGCAGCGGATCCGCCCGCGACAACGGCCGCACGCTCGTGCCGCTGAGGAGATACGGCCAGGGGTGCCCGCAGTTCAGGACGTGCAGTTCGCCGTCCTCCCTGATCTCGAGCACCAGCACGGTGACGAACTCCTCCGCCACCGTGGCGTCGGGCGTGTCCCGGTCCCGTTCGCGCAGGTGCCGCTCCAGGGCACGCTCCAGGCGGCGCAGGACACGGCCGAGATCGTGCTCGTCGTGGGCCGCCTCCCGGAAGCTGCCGAGGAGGGCGGCGACGGTACCGAGCGCGGGAAGCCCGTGCCCGCGGACGTCGCCGATCACGACCCGCACGCCGTGCTCGGTGGCCATCACCTCGTACAGGTCACCGCCCACGCTCGCGCCCCGGTCCGCGGAGAGCTGGGTGGCCGCCGCGTTCAGCCCGTCGACGCGCGGCGGCGGCGGGCGCAGCACCACGCTCTGCGCGGCCCCCGCGACCCGCCGCGCCTGCTTCAGCTCGCGCACCAGGGCCTGCCGCATGTGGAGTACCAGCCCGGTGCCGACGGCGAAGAAGACGGCGCTGGTGACGAGCCTGGCCGGCAGCCCGTCCTGCCGGGCCAGCGGACAGGTCAGTTTGTAGATGATCGCCAGAGCGCCCCAGGCCGTGGGCAGCCCCAGCGAGAGGGCCCGGCGTAACGGCCGCCTGATGCCGAACATGTCGTTGGTCCCCCGTCCAGGCCCCGACAACGCGGATCGGACCGGCCCCGAAAGGCCGGTCCGATTCTGTCGAGGTCATGGCCCGGAAGACCAGATCCCCAGGGGATCTCACCCGAAGGAGTGAGGTAACCGAGGAAGCGCCCCCAGGGACGCGGGGAACTGCGCGGCCTGCCACGACGACGACGTCGTGGCAGGCCGGGAACCGCGGCTCCCCCGACGGGCTAACCGCGCAGCACCGCTCCGGTACGCTCGCCCGCCAGGGCGACCGCCGCATCCCTCGCGGCCGACGCCTCGTCGACGGTCAGCGTCCGGTCGTTCGCCCGGAAGCGCAACGCGTACGCGAGCGACTTCCGCCCCTCACCGAGCTGATCCGCGTTCTCGTACACGTCGAACAGCCGGATCCCCTCCAGCAGTTCACCGGCGCCTTCGCGCAGCGCGGCCTCGACCTCGGCGTGCGGGACGAACCTGTCGACGACGAGGGCGACGTCCTGCGTGGCCACCGGGAACGCCGAGATGCTCGGCGCCTGGGGCGTGTCGTCGCCGACCTGCTCCAGCACGTCCAGGTCCAGCTCCATCGCGGACGTGCGCGAGGGCAGCCCCAGGGCCTTCAGCACCCGCGGGTGCAGCTCACCGGCATGGCCCACGACGCGCTCGGCACCGTCGACGACGACCAGCAGCTCGGCGCACCGGCCCGGGTGCCACGGCCCGTACTGGCCGCTGCGGACGACCAGTTCGGCCCCCGCCTCACGGGCGACGGCACGCGCCGCCTCGACGGCGTCGGCCCAGTCCGCCGGGCGGCCCTTGCCCCACCAGCCGGCCTGCTCGCGGGCGCCCGCGAGAACGACGGCGACATGGCGCGGCTGCGCGGGCAGCACGGCGTCCAGGGACGCGATCTCCTCGTCGGTGGGGCGGCGGTCGACGGGCAGGTGCCCGGCGACGCGCTGCTCCTCCTGCGGGAGGAACACCAGCCCGGTCTCGAAGAGCGCCAGGTCGTGCGAGCCCCGGCCGTCGTTGCGGCGCAGGGCGGCCAGCAGGCCGGGCAGCAGCGACGTGCGGAGCGCGGGCTCCTCGTCGTTGAGCGGGTTCGTCAGCCGGACGACACGGCGGGCCGGGTCGTCGGCGTCCAGGCCGAGCTGGTCGAAGACCTGCTCGCCGATGAACGGGTAGTTCGGCGCCTCGACATAGCCGGAGCCGGCCAGGGCGCGGCCGACGCGGCGGTGCAGGCGCTGGCGGTGGGTGAGACCGCGGCCGGAGGGCGGCTTGGGCAGCGTGGAGGGCAGGTTCTCGTAGCCCTCCAGCCGGATGACCTCCTCGGCCAGGTCGTTGGCCTCGGCGAGGTCGGGCCGCCAGGACGGGACGGTGACGATCAGCTCGTCCTGCCCGTACGCGTCGCAGCCGATCTCCTGGAGGCGGCGGACGACGGTCTCGCGGCCGTACTCCACCCCCGCGACCTTGTCCGGATGGTTCGCCGGGATGCTGATCGTGTGCGGGCCGGACGGAGCGGTGATCTCCGTGACGCCCGCGTCGGCCGTACCGCCCGCGAGCAGCACCAGCAGGTCGACCGTGCGCTGCGCGGCGGCCGCCGCGGCCTGCGGGTCGACACCGCGCTCGAAGCGCCTGGACGCCTCGGAGGACAGCTTGTGCCGGCGGGCCGTGCGCGCGATCGACACCGCGTTGAAGTGGGCGGCCTCGATGACCACGTCGGTCGTCGAGGCGCCCCCGTTCTCGGCGGCCTCGTGATCGGCGATCTCGGTGTTGGCGCCGCCCATGACCCCGGCGAGGCCGATGGGACCGCGGTCGTCGGTGATCACCAGGTCCTCGGCGTGCAGCTCGCGCGTCACTCCGTCGAGGGTGACGATCCGCTCACCCTCCCCGGCCCGGCGCACGCCGATGGTGCCCTGGACCAGCGAACGGTCGTAGGCGTGCAGCGGCTGGCCGATCTCCATCATCACGTAGTTGGTGACGTCGACGGCGAGCGAGATCGGGCGCATGCCGACCTTCTGGAGCCGGCGCGTCAGCCAGATCGGGGAGCGTGCCTCGGGGCTCAGACCGGTGACGGTGCGGGCGGTGAAGCGGTCGCAGCCCATCGGCTCGGAGACCTGCACCGGGTAGCCGAAGGCGTTCGGCGCCGGTACGTCGATCAGCGCCGGGTCGCGCAGCGGCAGACCGTAGGCGATGGCGACCTCGCGGGCGACGCCGCGGATGGACAGGCAGTCGCCGCGGTTGGCGGTGACGGCGATGTCCAGGACCTCGTCGACCAGCTCGAGCAGCTCGATGGCGTCCTTGCCGACCTCGGTCTCCGGCGGCAGCACGATGATGCCGTGGCTGCCGTCGTCGCCCATGCCCAGCTCGTCGCCGGAGCAGATCATGCCGTGGGACGTCCTGCCGTACGTCTTGCGGGCGGCGATCGCGAAGTTGCCGGGCAGGACGGCGCCCGGAAGGACCACGACCACCTTGTCGCCGACGGCGAAGTTGCGCGCGCCGCAGACGATCTCCTGGGGCTCACCGGTGCCGTTGGCGGTGCCGACGTCGACGGTGCAGAAGCGGATCGGCTTCTTGAAGCCCTCCAGCTCCTCGATGGTGAGCACCCGGCCCACGACGAGGGGGCCCTTGAGGTCGGCGCCGAGGGGCTCGACGGTCTCCACCTCGAGGCCCGCCGACACGAGCTTGGCCTGCACGTCACGACCGGTCTCGGTGGCCGGCAGGTCGACGTACTCCCGCAGCCAGGAAAGCGGGACCCGCATCAGATCTCCATCCCGAACGGCCGGGTGAACCGGACGTCACCCTCGACCATGTCTCGCATGTCTTCGACGTTGTGGCGGAACATCAGCATCCGCTCGATGCCGAACCCGAAGGCGAACCCGCTGTACTTCTCCGGGTCGACGCCGCAGGCGGCCAGCACCTTGGGGTTGACCATGCCGCAGCCGCCGAGCTCGATCCAGCCCTCGCTGGAGCAGGTGCGGCAGGGCCGGTCGGGGTTGCCGACGGACTCGCCGCGGCAGACGTAGCACACCATGTCCATCTCGGCGGACGGCTCGGTGAAGGGGAAGAAGTTCGGCCGCAGCCGGGTCTTCATGCCCTCGCCGAACAGCGACTGGACCATGTGGTCCAGGGTGCCCTTGAGGTCGGCCATGGTCAGGCCCTCGTCCACGGCCAGCAGCTCGACCTGGTGGAAGACCGGGGTGTGCGTCGCGTCCAGCTCGTCGGTGCGGTACACGCGACCGGGGCAGATCACGTACACCGGCAGCTCACGGCCGAGCAGGGAGCGGATCTGGACCGGCGAGGTGTGGGTGCGCAGCACGACACCGGACTCGGTGCCGCCCTGCGGGCCCTGCACGAAGAACGTGTCGGCCTCGCCGCGGGCCGGGTGGTCCGGGCCGATGTTGAGCGCGTCGAAGTTGAACCACTCGGCCTCGACCTCGGGCCCCTCGGCGACCTCGTAGCCCATGGCCACGAAGACGTCCTCGATGCGCTCCGACAGCGTGGTGAGCGGGTGGCGGGCGCCGGCCGGCTCGCGGTCGTACGGCAGTGTGACGTCCACCGCCTCCTCGACCAGCACGCGCTGGTCACGCTCGGCCTCGAGCTCCTCCTGGCGGGCGGCGAGGGCCTTGTTCACGGCGCCCCGGGCCTGGCCGACCAGCTTGCCGGCGGCCGCCTTGGCGTGCGGCGGCAGGGCGCCGATCTCGCGGTTGGCCAGGGCCAGCGGGGAGGTGCCGCCGGTGTGCGCGACCTTGGCCTCCTGGAGCGCGTCGAGGGAGTCCGCGGCGGCGAAGGCGGCGAGCGCCCCGTCCCGCATGCGCTCGATCTCTTCCGGTTTCAAGGCCTCGACCTCTACTGGGTCGTACGACTTATTCGGTGCCGACATCTCTTCCCGTGCTTCCGGTTGGCTGGCTGAAGGTCCCCGTCACCGACTCACGCAGAGGTCAGAGGGCCGTCCATGGGACACAAAGGTGCCAAAGGCCGAGTCTAACGGGGTGGAGGTATACGGATGCGCCCGCGGGCTGCCCGGCCGGTTCTCAGGTGAGATACGCGGGGGTGCTCACGGGCAGCGTAAATCGGAACTCGGCGCCGCCGCCGGGGGCGCGGCCGACCGTGATGACGCCGCCGTGGGCTTCGACGATGCCCTTGACGATGTACAGCCCGAGGCCCGTGCCGCCGCGCTTGCTGCCCCGCCAGAAGCGGGTGAAGACGCGGTTCATGGACTCCTCCGGGATGCCTGCGCCCTCGTCGCTCACGGTGACCGACGTGCCGGTGTCCTCTCCCTCACGGGGGGACGCGGCGGGCGTGACATCGATCGTGACGGTTCCCTCGCCGTGGCGCACCGCATTTTCGATGAGGTTGCTGAGCACCTGGTCGACCTTGTCCGGGTCGGCCCACAGGGCGGGCAACGGCTGCTCGAGCCGCAGCAGGAACCGGTCGGCGGGCTGTCCGGCGGCCACGTAGGCCTGGATGTGCCGGCCCACGGCCGCGCCCATGTCGACGGGCTGGCGGCGCACCTCCAGCCGTCCGGAGTCGATGCGCGAGATGTCGAGCAGCTCGGCGATGAGGCGGGTGACCCGGTCCGCGTCGGCGTCGACGGTCTCCAGCATCAGCCGCTTCTGGTCGTCGGTGAACCTCGACCACTTGGCGAGCAGGGTGGCGGTGAAGCCCTTGACCGAGGTGAGGGGCGAGCGCAGTTCGTGGGCGACGGTGGCGATCAGCTCGGCGTGGCTGCGTTCGGTGCGGCGGCGGGCCTCGGTGTCGCGGATCGAGACGACGACCCGGCGGACCGGTCCGGTGGGTTCGCCGCGGACGTACCGCACCGTGACGAGCACCTCGCGTCCGCCCGGCAGCAGCAGGTTGCGTTCGGGCTGGCCGACCCGGATGGCGAGGCCGCCGTAGGGGTCGGTCAGCTGCCACCAGCGGCGGCCCTCGAGGTCCTCCAACGGCAGCGCCATCTCGAGCCGCCGGCCGAGGGCGTCCTCGGCGGGGACGGCGGTGATGCGCTGGGCGGCGGCGTTGAAACAGACGACGTGCCCGTGTTCGTCGGCGACCACGAGCCCGTCGGGCAGGTCGTCCGGGTCGATGCCGAGACCGGCCGGATCACCGGCCGGCCGGGGTGCGGAGGCGTCGGGAACGGCCTGCGCATCCCGTGTACCGCTCATGCCGACGCTCATTCCCCGTACCCCACCTCTCAGACGACTGAGGGGCCCCCGAGCTGGTCACCCTACTAGCTCTCGGTGACGGAGCGGCACCCTCCGGAGGCACGCTGTGCACGGGCCGACGCATAGAGACATACGGCGGCGGCGGTCGCGAGGTTCAGGCTCTCGGCCTTCCCGTGGATCGGAACCCGCACGACGGCGTCCGCGAGGTCCCGGGTCTCCTCCGGGAGCCCCCAGGCCTCGTTCCCGAACACCCACGCCGTGGGCCCGCCCATCGTGCGCTTGTCCAGTTCGTCGTCGAGGTCGTCGTCCCCCGCGCCGTCGGCGGCGAGGATCCGCACCCCGGCGTCCTTCAGCCCGGCCACGGCCTGTTCGACGGGGACCCCGACCGCCACGGGAAGGTGGAAGAGGGACCCCACGGAGGCGCGGACGGCCTTGGGGTTGTACAGGTCGACGGAGGCGTCGGTCAGGACGACGGCCTCGGCGCCCGCGGCGTCCGCGCACCGCAGGACGGTGCCGGCGTTGCCGGGGTCGCGCACATGCGCCAGTACGGCGACCAGCTTCGGCCGGGCGGCGAGGATCTCCTCGAAGGGCGTGTCCAGGAACCGGCAGATCCCGACCAGCCCCTGCGGGGTGACGGTGGTGGAGATGTCCTCGATGACCTGTTCGTCGGCGAGGTGCACCCGGGCGCCGACGGCGCGGGCCTCACCGATGATGTCGGCGTACCGCTCCGCGGCCTCGACGGTGGCGAACAGTTCCACGAGGGTCGCGTCGCCGCCGACCCGGTGCGCGGCCGCCTCCCGCACGGCCTGCGGCCCCTCCGCGAGAAACAGCCGTTCCTTGCCCCGGAAGTTCCGCTTGGCGAGCCGCCGGGCGGCGGAGACCCGGGGGGAACGGGGAGAGATCAGCTCGGGGCTGGCCGGGGACATGTGATTCACCTTCGGCGACGGGGTCGACATGGGGCCGACGTGAGTGGACTTCCCTGGGGGCGCGGGGAACTGCGCGATCGGCCACGGCGGGCCCGCAGCCGAACGACGGCCGTGGCGTCCGCAGCAAAGGACCCGCAGGCGAAGCCTGCGGGTCCTTCAGTCACGTCGGCCTAGAGCCGGCGCAGCGTCACGCGGCCTTGGGCGCGTTCACGTCCGCCGGGAGGGCCTTCTGCGCGACCTCGACCAGCGCGGCGAACGCGGTGGCGTCGTTCACGGCCAGCTCGGCGAGGATCTTGCGGTCGACCTCGATGTTCGCGGCGTTCAGACCCTGGATGAAGCGGTTGTACGTGATGCCGTTGGCGCGGGCAGCCGCGTTGATGCGCTGGATCCACAGCCGCCGGAAGTCGCCCTTGCGCTTCTTGCGGTCGTTGTAGTTGTAGACCAGCGAGTGGGTGACCTGCTCCTTGGCCTTGCGGTACAGGCGCGAACGCTGACCGCGGTAGCCGGAGGCCGCCTCGAGGATCGCCCGGCGCTTCTTGTGGGCGTTGACTGCCCGCTTGACGCGTGCCACTTGTTTAACTCCTTGTAGCGGGGCCGTGGTTGGACTCACACGGCCCGGAATCGATTGGGTCCCGGTCTGACATCAGGCGCGCGTCACGCGCCCGGCGTCACTTGCCGAGAAGCTTCTTGATCTTCGCGGCGTCGCCCGGGGCCATCTCGGCGTTGCCGGTGAGGCGACGCGTCACGCGGGACGACTTGTGCTCGAGCAGGTGGCGCTTGCCGGCGCGCTCACGGAGCACCTTGCCGGAGCCGGTGATCTTGAAGCGCTTGCTGGCACCGCTGTGCGTCTTGTTCTTCGGCATAGCGCCGTTATCTCCTCGTCGGTGGCGTTCCGGTGCCCGGTCGTGAAACCGGGCACGGTGGAACGTCGCTGTTATCGGTTACGTCCTGGGGACTCGCGTCCCGCGGATCACGCCTCGGCGGAAGCCTCGGCAGGGGCCTCGGCGTCGGCCTCGGCATTCACGACGTCGGCATCGGCGTCGCCCTCGGCGTTGACGGCGTCGGCGTCCGCGGCGTTCTGCGAACGACCCGGGTTGGCCTTCGCCTCGGCCTTGCGGGCCTCCTGCGCCTGACGGGCCTCGGCCATCGCCTCGGTCTTCTTCTTGTGCGGACCGAGAACCATGATCATGTTTCGGCCGTCCTGCTTCGGGTTCGACTCGATGAACCCGAGGTCCTGGACGTCCTCCGCGAGACGCTGCAGCAGTCGGTAGCCCAGCTCGGGCCGGGACTGCTCACGACCGCGGAACATGATCGTGATCTTGACCTTGTCGCCCTGCTTGAGGAACCGAACGACGTGACCCTTCTTGGTGTCATAGTCGTGCGGGTCGATCTTCGGCCGGAGCTTCATCTCCTTGATGACCGTGTGCGCCTGGTTCTTGCGCGCCTCACGGGCCTTCATGGCCGACTCGTACTTGAACTTCCCGTAGTCCATGAGCTTGCAGACCGGCGGACGGGCGTTCGCCGCGACCTCGACCAGGTCCAGGTCGTACTCCTGGGCAAGCTCCAGTGCCTTGGCCAGGGGGACGATGCCCACCTGCTCGCCACTGGGACCGACAAGTCGCACCTCTGGAACGCGAATCCGGTCGTTGATGCGGGGCTCGGCGCTGATGGATCCTCCTTGGTAGCACCACGCGGCAGTCTGGCGAACGGCCGCGTAACGTCTTGGTTGTTATTTTTATAACCACGCCGAAGCACAAAAAATGCCCCGAACGATCACATGCGGGGCTCCAAGCACTACCGGAGCACCGCCGCGTGAACGCGGGGCGCACTACCGGGCGACTCCATCGTCCGTACGGAACGATGGTGGCCGCCTGACCGGGGTGACCCGCCGTCCGCGAGGACGGTCGGGTGGGAGTTCGGAGCCTCCACTTGTGGGCCGGGCCCGCCTGCTGAGGGGCACGCGTGTCCGACCGGTCGTTACACGAGATTAGCAGTCTGCGCCAGGAACGGCCAATCGAGCCTCGGTACGAGGCCCGGCGGGCCTGCGCCTATCGTGTGGGGCATGAGTGACTCCTCCCCCGCCGGCTCCGCCGAGACCCCCGGCGCCCCCGACTTCGACGAGATGACCCGCGACATCGCCGAGGTCCCCGCCGTCGAGGTGATCGTGACGGTCGCCGTCAACCTGATGAGCGCCGCCGCCGTGAAGCTGGGGCTCACCGAGGAGGGCGACAAGTACAAGGACCTCGACGAGGCCCGCAAGCTGATCCACGCCCTCGCCGGCCTGCTGGACGGAAGCGCGACCGAGATCAGCTCCTTCCACGCGGCGCCGCTGCGCGACGGTCTGAAGTCGCTCCAGCTGGCGTTCCGTGAGGCGTCGATCGTCCCGGACGAGCCGGGTCAGGGCCCGGGCGAGAAGTACACGGGCCCGATCTACGGCTGAACCGGCCACGGGCCCGGTCCACGGCTGAACCGGCTTCGCCGCTTCGCCGCTTCTTTCCTCTCTCCGCTTCTTCTCTTCTCCGCCGGGCCGGCCGCCAGGTCAGCTCTTCACGTACAGGGGCTCGCCCGGAGGCGTCGTCCCGGCCGGCAGCAGTGCCAGGTCGAGGCCGCGCACCAGGCGGGCCCTCAGTGTCTCGTCGGCGGCGAGCCGCCCGGCCACCGCCCGGACCGCCTCGGCGGGGACGGCGTCCGGGTCGAGGACGAGGGCGAGCGTGCCGTCCGCCTGCCCCGGCCCGAGGTGGGCGCTGAGCACCTCCGGTTCGGCGGCGACCGCCGCCCGGACCGCCGCCCGCACCGCCGGATCGGCTAGCGGGTCGGTCGACGTACGGCCCTCGGCGAGCGCCAGCAGCGCCGGCCCGGTCAGTTCGAAGGCCACCGGCCCCGCCAGGTCGAGGACGACCGTGTCCGCCTTCTCGTGGGCGGCGGCCTGGAGCGCCTGGTGCAGCGGTACGGCGACCGGGCGGGCCTGCGGGTCCCAGCGGGCGAGGGAGTCCGTGGACGTGAACGCGGGCAGCGCGGTGCGACCGCCCGCCTTCAGTGTGGGCACGGCCATGTCGCTGGTCTTCTCGCGGCGCAGTCCCTTCTCGTCCTCCTCCACCTCGCCCAGCACGGCCACCACGGGCACCAGGAGCCGGGCGCCCTTCAGAGCCGCCAGGACCGGGCCCACGGCGGTGCGGTCCTCGGCCCAGGCGGCGAGCGCCGCGCTCAGCCGGGGGTCGGCGGAGCCGTCGTCGTCGGAGAAGCCGGAGTCGGGAATGTTCTTGTTCGCCACGGTCGTCGACCCTATCGGGGGGATGACGCTGCGCTTGTGCGGGGCCCGAAACACGGCGGTGACGCCTTTCACCGGATTCTCAGACATCCCTGACGCGCCTCTAACCTCCGTCTAACGGGGCGCACAGTCGTCACCCCGAGCATCGACGGTCATGGAGTCCTCCAGAGCACGTCGCAGCCGCCGCTCTCGACCCTCCCGGCGCCGTCCGCTCCTCTGCACGGCGCTCGCCACGGTCGCCGTCCTCGGGGCGACGGCGGGCGGGACCGTTTATGTGAAGGCACAGGCGCACTCGGGTACCGGAGTCGTATCGTCGTCCTCCGCGACGCCGTCGGCGTCCGGTCCGGGGAGCGGAAAGGTGTCGGTGGAGACGGTGGCGGCGCCAGAGGTGGACCACGACGCGCTGCTGGCGTCCGCGATGAGGTCGGTGACGGTGCCGGGCGACGCGGCCGTGTCCGTGGCCGTGCTCGACCTCGGCTCCGGTGCCGACGCCACCTACGGCGAGAGCGCCTTCGACACGGCGAGCATCGTCAAGGTGGACATCCTGGCCACGCTGCTGCTCCAGGCACAGGACGCGGACCGGCGCCTCACGGCGGCCGAGAAGACGTACGCCACCGCGATGATCGAGAACAGTGACAACGACTCGGCGTCGGCGCTCTGGCGGATCATCGGGAAGGCGCAGGGGCTCGACGCGGCGAACGAGCGGTTCGGGCTGACGGACACCGCGGGCGGCGACGACATGCTCTGGGGGCTGACGCAGACCACGGCCGCCGACCAGCTCACCCTGCTCCAGCAGGTGTTCGGGGACGACTCGGAGCTGAGCCGGGCGTCGCGGACGTACCTCCAGGGCCTGATGGGGCAGATCGCCGCCGACCAGCGCTGGGGGGTCTCGGCAGCGGCCGACGGGTCCTCGTGGGCGCTGAAGAACGGCTGGCTGGCGCGCAGCACGACCGGGCTGTGGGACGTCAACAGCATCGGCCGGGTGACCGTCGGCGGCCAGGACTGTCTGGTGGCCGTGCTGTCGAACGGCAACGCGACGCAGACGGCCGGGATCTCGCTGGTCGAGCAGGTGGCGCGGACGGCGGTGTCGGCGCTGCGGGACGGCGGCGCGTCCGCGTCGGCCTCCGCGCCCACCTCTGCGTCGGGCACTGCGTCGGCCCCGTCGTCCGCCGACTAGCCGACGAGTCCCGTCAGGGCTGGAGCGTCTCGTAGGCCCCGGGCCGGTCGCGCTCGCGGCGGCCTCGCCACAGGACGACCGCCGCCACCAGCAGCACGCCCCCCGCGCCGCCCGCGAGCAGGCCGGCCCAGTCGGCCGTGTCGTCGTCCGCCGTCGGCTTGTCCGGGCCGGAGCCGAAGTACTGCTCGCCGTAGGCCGCCGACTGCAGGCCCTCCGGCTTGAGGTCGGCGGCGGCCGCGATCGCGGCGGCCGGGTCGATGAACCCGAAGCCGCGGGAGTCGTCGCGCCCGCCGCTGGGGGCGTTGCGGGCGGTGTCCTCCAGCAGCTTCTTGATCTGGGCCGGAGTGAGCCCGGGACGGGCGCCCTTGATGAGCGCCACGGCCCCCGAGACGAAGGCGGAAGCGGCGCTGGTCCCCCAGCCCTCGTAGTACTTGTGGTCCGGGTCGGCGATGACGACGTCGACGCCGGGCGCGCTGACCGTGGCGTACCAGCGGCGGGTGGAGAAGGAGGCGCGGGTGCCGTAGCGGTCGACGGCGGTCGCGGCGATGACGCCCGGGTAGGCGGCCGGGTAGGAGATGTGGTCGCCCTTCTCGCCGCCGTTTCCGGCCGAGGCGACGACGACCGAGCCCTTCTTCAGCGCGTACTGGACGGCCTCGTCCTCGGCGGGCTCGGGGTGGGCCGAGGCGGAGTCGTCGCCGAGGGAGAGGTTGATGACGTCGGCACCCTGGTCGGCGGCCCAGCGGATGCCCTCGGCGAGGGCGTTGCCCCGGGTGTTGCGGGCCTTGGTGCGCTGCGGGTCACCGTCCTCCAGGATCACGCGGACGGGCAGGATCTTCGCCTCCGGGGCGACGCCCAGCACGCCGTCGGCGTTGCCGCCGCCATGGCCGTGACCGGCGATGATGCCGGCCATCGCGGTGCCGTGGCGGGCCCACGCGCGGTCACCGGGACCGGCTCCGAAGCCGACCATGTCCTTGCCGGTGAGCACGTTGCCGGTGAGGTCGGGGTGATCGGCCTCGACGCCGGTGTCCAGGACGGCGACGGTGATGCCCGCGCCCTTGGTGGTCTGCCAGGCCTCCTGGGTGTGCAGGGCCTCCAGGGCCCACTGCTTGGCACGGATGCCGTCGGCGTAGGCGGTGGAGGGCGGCACGAGGGCGACGGTGGCGGAGAGGAGACAGCACAGGAGCCCGGCCCTGCGGGTCGTACGGCTCGTACGGATGCTCATGAGGGCTGCTCCGAGGGCGTGACGGCGGTCTTGCGCAGGCCGCGCTCGATGCGGTCGGCCAGGCCCTGGGCCTCGTTGCCGAGGCCCGCCTGGGCGGGGGCCGTGGTGGCACCCGCCGCGGTGGCCGCCGGGGCGGACTGCGGGGTGTCGACCATGCGGCCGTCGGCCCAGCCGGAGACGGCGTAGACGACGACCGGCGCGTCGGTGAGGACGGAGACCGTCCACGCCGCGCGCTGCTTGTCGCCGAAGGCGGCGGCGACGGTGCCCTTCACGGCGTAGGACCGGGGCATGAGATCGGCCCGGTCCGCCAGCTTCTCCTTGGTGAAACGGGTGTCGAGCGCACGCATGCCGGCCGCGTCGGCCGTCGTGAACAGCAGACCGACGGTGGTCACGTAGCTCTGGGTGGCGTCGGTGTAGGTGGCCCGCAGGAGCCGCTGGCAGCCGACCGGGGCGAGGGTCTTGAGCAGCAGCGGGTCGAAGGCGCCGGCGCAGTCTCCGTCCGGCGCGACGGCGATCCGCGTCCAGGTGCGGTCGGCGCCGCCGGGACCGGCGCCCTGACCGTCCACCGTGGGCGGGAACAGCTGATCGACCGGCACGTTGTGCCACAGACCGCCGGCGGTGGTGTAGGTACTGCGCTCGGCGGCGTCCGCCGAGTCCCCGACCAGCCAACTGCCGGTGACCGCGCCCCCGATGAGCCCCATGCCGAGGACGACACAGACGGCGGCCGCCACGACGCGTCCCCGTCGGCCGAAGATGCCGGACAGGTCCCTGTACCCCTCGGGGCGCGCGAAGGTCACCACGGGCCGGGTGGCACCGAGGGTGCCGCCCGGGGCCATGGGAGCGCTCCAGGACAGGGACGGATCGGGTCCGCTCGCCGCACCCGGACCGCCGTCGGTCCGCCGCGGAGTCTCCGGCGCGGGGGGCGCGGCCGGAACGGGCGGCACGGCGAACCCGGGCTGCCGCACGGCGGCCCCGGGACTCCAGGCCGGCCCGTCGTCCGCCACCGCCGGGCCCGCCTGCGCGTCACCGCGCAGACCGTCCCGGGCGCCCTCCGCCTCCGTCTCCCGCCGGCTCCGCCCGGGCACGGGGACCCAGCTCCGGGGCAACGGCGACCAGGCACTGTCGGACGCGGGCGTGGCCGAGGGGGCACCACCCGTCGAGCCCACGGGGCGGGAGGACGGCGGCGGGCCGGCCGGCCGGGAGGGCGGCGGGGGGCCGACGGGGCGGTCGGCCGCACCTGCGGGGTGAGCGCCCGCGCGCGCGGAGAAGAAGTCGCCCGTGGCGTCGGGCCGGGAGCCGCCCGAGCCGCTGGGGTACGTTCCCGAGCCCGCGGAGGAGAAGAGATCGCCCGAGTCATCGGGACGCGAGCCGCCCTGACCTGCGGGTCGGGAGCCGTTCCGGTCTGCGGGGCGTGAGCCGTTCGAGCCGGTGGGGCGTGAGCTGCCCGGATCGGCGGGACGCGAGGTCTCCCGTGCGGCAGGACGAGCGCCCTCGGAACCGGCGCTGCGCGCGCTGCCCTGACCCGCGGTACGGGAGCCGTTCCGGTCCGCGGGACGGGAGCTGCCCGGGTCGGCGGGACGCGTGCCCGCGGGAGCGGCGGTACCGCCGGGAAGGGAGCCCTCGGGACCGGCGGGACGCGGAGGACGGTCACCGGTGGGGCGGACGCCGGAGGGTGGGGCGCTGTCCTGGGCGGCGGGGCGGGTGACCTCCCCGTCGGCGGGGCGGGGCGCGGCCGTACCGGCGTGCGGGACGGCGCCGCCCGGGCCCGCGGAACGCGAGTCCTCCGGGGCGGCGGGGCGGGTGGCCGGCCTGGTGGGCCGGGGGGCGCGGCGGAAGTCGTGGGGCGGGGCCGGACGGGAAACATGAGGGGCGGCCGGGCGTTCCTCGGCGCGCGGGGGCGTCCCGGTGTCTTCGCGCCGGGGAGCCGGGGCGGGGCGGGCCGGCTGCGGCGGGATGTCCGGGAAACGGGCCGACGCGGGCGGCGGGGGCGGGGTCATGGCGTCCGTGTGCTGGGCCCGCAGATCGGTGAAGCGGGGGGCGGTGCGGGAAAGGGGGGAATCCGTGCCCGCGGAAGGGAAGCCGTCCCCAGGAGACGCGAAGCCACCCCCGGGAGACGCGAAGCCGTCGCCGGAGGAGGGGACGCCCTCTCCGGCGGAGGGGAAGCCGCCCCCGGCGGAAGGGAAACCGTCGCCCGAAGACGGGACGCCGTCCCCGGCCGAGCGGAAGCCGCCCCCGGCGGAAGGGAAACCGTCGCCCGAAGACGGGAAGTGGTCCCCCGCCGTGGGCTCGCCCTCGCCGGTCACCTTCGGTGCGGGCGGGCCGGGGGGCGCACCGTGCGTCGACTCCCGCTCAGCAGCCTGCCGCCGCGGTGGGCCGGTCGGCGTCCGAGGCGGTGCGGCGGACTCCCGGGACTCGGCGGGAGCAGCCCGGCGGGCGGGGTCCTGGTTCGGCGGCTCGGCGGGGGCCCGGCCGGTGCTCTCCCCGTCCGGCGGGGCCGTCGGGGGCTGGGCCGGGCGGGGCGGGGTGGCGGGCCGGGGCGGTACACCGGGGTGGGGCGGCACGTCCGGGCGCGGGGGGACCGAGGCGCGGCGTGCTTCCGTACTCATGCACCCCCCGTTTCCTCGTCCCCGGGCCGTCGTTCTGGTACGCGGGCGGTCGGTCTCGTGCCCGGGCGGCCCGGCGCGGACGCGGCAGTCCGCCCTGGGCACGCATACCCGCACGGGCGGACCGGCATCCCGACACGGTTGCCCGGCCGGAGCCGTCCTCCGTGCGTGCGCGTCACTCTACGGCTTGTCGCCGGGCGAACGGGAACCAGTCCGCGACGCCCGGGGCTTCTGCCCGGAACGTCCCCCTACCCTGCGGTAATCCTGTCTGGCAGGCTTCGTTCATGACTGCGCGCGCCGCCGACCGGGCCCGGTACGACCGGGCCACCGCTCATCTCGACGCACCTCTCGCCCTCGTGGACCTGGACGCCTTCGACGCCAACGCCGAGGACCTGGTCCGCCGGGCCGGCGGCAAGCCGATCCGTGTCGCCAGCAAGTCCGTACGCTGCCGGACGCTGCTCGAACGCGTCCTGGCCAGGGACGGCTTCGCCGGCATCATGTCGTTCACCCTCGCCGAGTCCCTGTGGCTGGCCCGGTCCGGGTTCGACGACATCCTCCTCGCCTACCCGTCGGCCGACCGCACCGCCTTCGCCGAACTGGCCGCCGACCCCAAGCTCGCCGCCGCCGTCACCGTCATGGTCGACGACGTCTCCCAGCTCGACCTCATCGACGGCGCGCGCGGCGAGGGGCGCGAAGTCATCCGGGTCTGCCTGGAGTTGGACACCGCGCTGAAGTTCCTCGGCGGCCGGGTCCGGGTCGGCGCCCTGCGCTCGCCGCTGCACTCCCCCGCCCAGGTCGCCGACGTGGCACGGGCGGTCGCCCGGCGGCCCGGATTCAAGGTCGTCGGGATCATGGCCTACGAGGGGCACATCGCCGGGGTCGGCGACGCCGTCGCGGGGCGGCCCTTCCGGTCCCGGGCCATCCGGCTGATGCAGGCCACCGCCCGGCGTGAGCTCGCCGAGCGCCGCGCCGCGGTGGTGCGCGCGGTGCGGGCCGTCGTACCGGATCTGGAGTACGTCAACGGGGGCGGCACCGGCAGTGTGCAGCACACCGCCGCCGAGGACGCGGTCACCGAGATCGCGGCCGGGTCGGGGCTGTACGTGCCGCGTCTGTTCGACAACTACACGTCCTTCAGCGGCCGTCCGGCGGCCCTGTTCGCGCAGCCCGTCGTCCGGCGGCCGGGGGTGGGGATCGTCACCGTCCTCGGTGGCGGGTATCCGGCGTCCGGTGCCGCGGGGCCCGACCGGCTGCCCGTGCCGTATCTGCCGGAAGGGCTGCGCTACGACCCCCAGGAGGGGCCGGGCGAGGTGCAGACGCCGCTGCTCGGCTCCCCCGCCGACGATCTGCTGATCGGCGACAAGGTGTGGTTCCGGCACGCGAAGGCCGGTGAGCTGTGCGAGCGGTTCGACGTGCTGCACCTCGTCGAGGGGGACGCGGTGACGGCGACCGTGCCGACCTACCGGGGTGAGGGGCAGACCTTCCTGTAGGCGGCCGGCCGACGGCGTCCTAGAGCGGGGTCACGTAGGCGCCGGAGATCCCGCCGTCCACCAGGAAGTCGGCGGCGTTGACGAAGGACGAGTCGTCGCTGGCCAGGAAGGCGACGGCGGCGGCGATCTCCTCGGCCTCGGCGAACCGGCCGACGGGGATGTGGACCAGCCGGCGGGCGGCCCGCTCCGGGTCCGTGGCGAACAGCTCCTGGAGCAGCGGGGTGTTGACCGGCCCCGGGCAGAGGGCGTTCACACGGATGCCCTCCCGGGCGAACTGCACGCCCAGCTCACGGGACATGGCGAGGACACCGCCCTTGGACGCCGTGTACGAGATCTGCGAGGTGGCGGCGCCCATCCGGGCCACGAAGGACGCCGTGTTGATGATGGAGCCCCTGCCCTGGCGCCGCATGTAGGGGATCGCGGCCTTGCAGCACAGGTAGACGGAGGTCAGGTTGACCTCCTGGACGCGCTTCCAGGCCTCGAGGCCGGTCTCCAGGATGGAGTCGTCGTCGGGCGGGGAGATCCCGGCGTTGTTGAAGGCGATGTCAACGCTGCCGTAGGTGTCGTAGGCGGTCTTGAACAGTGCCTCGACCTGCTCGGGGTCGGTGACGTCGACCTTCACGAAGGTCCCGCCGACCTCCTCGGCTGCGGCCTTGCCGCGGGTCTCGTCGACATCGCCGCAGACGATGTGCGCCCCCTCGGAGGCGAGCCGGCGCGCGGTGGCGAGGCCGATGCCGCTGCCGGCTCCGGTGATGACTGCGGTGCGGCCGACCAGACGGCGGCAGATGATCTCGTCAGGCGATGCGGTCACTGTGCGGGGCCCTCCGTGCTGATGAAGACGTTCTTGGTTTCGGTGAAGGCGGTCAGGGCGTCCGGACCCAGCTCACGGCCGACGCCGGACTGCTTGTAGCCGCCGAACGGGGTCCAGTAGCGCACGCTGGAGTGGGAGTTGACGGACAGGTTGCCGGCCCGGACGGCCTGGGAGACGCGCAGCGCCCGGCCGACGTCCCGGGTCCAGATGGAGCCGGAGAGGCCGTAGGGAGTGTCGTCGGCCAGCCGGATCGCGTCCGCCTCGTCGGTGAAGGGGAGCAGTACGGCGACGGGGCCGAAGATCTCCTCGCGGGCGGCGGGCGAGTCGGGTGCGACGCCGGTGAGGACGGTCGGCGGGAACCAGAAGCCGGGGCCGTCGGGCGCGGTGCCGCGCAGCGCCTCGGCGTCGTCGGGGACGAACGACCGTACGCGATCCACCTGTTGCCGGGAGATCAGCGGACCCATCCGGGTCTTCTCGTCGGCCGGGTCGCCGACCGTCACGGCGGCCAGTTCCCGCGCCAGGTGGTCGGCCACCTCGTCGTAGACCGATTCCTGGACGAGGACGCGGGTGCGGGCGCAGCAGTCCTGGCCGGAGTTGTCGAGGAAGGAGAACGGGTCGACCGCGGCCTTCAGGTCGGCGTCCGCGAAGACGATGTTGGGGCTCTTGCCGCCGAGTTCCAGCGTGACCGGCTTGACCTGCCGGGCGCAGCGTTCCATGACCTCGCGCCCGGTGCGGGTGGACCCGGTGAACACGATCTTCGCCACGCCCGGGTGGTCGACGAGCGCGCGGCCGGCGACGGCTCCGTGGCCGGGCAGTACCTGGAAGAGGTGCTCCGGCAGGCCTGCCTCCAGGGCCAGTTCGGCCAGGCGCAGGGCGGTGAGCGGGGTGGTCTCGGCGGGCTTGAGGACGACGGCGTTGCCTGCCGCGAGGGCCGGGAAGGAGCCCCAGGCGGCGATGGGCATCGGGAAGTTCCAGGGGGCGATCACCCCGACCACGCCGAGCGGCTCCTGGAAGGTGATGTTCCAGCCGCCGGGGACGGGGATCTGGCGGCCGAGAAGCCGCTCGACGCCGCCGGCCGCGTACAGGAGCAGGTCGCGGGCGTTGCCGGCCTCCCAGCGGGCGTTCCCGAGGAGGTGACCGGCTTCCCTGACCTCGAGCAGCGCCAGCTCCTCGACATGCGCGTCGACGACGTCGGCGAAGCGGCGCAGCAGCCGGGCCCGGTCGGCCGGGGCGGCGGCCGCCCAGGCCTTCTGGGCGCGGCCGGCGCGGGCGACGGCGCGGTCCACGTCGGCCGCGTCCGCGGCCGGGACGGTGGCGACGATCTCCTCGGTGGCCGGGTTGAGAACGATCAGCTCGTGCGGAAGCGACTGCGCATCGGACGAAGAGGGACCGGCCGAAGACGAAGAAGGACCGGGCACAGAAGGGCCGGACGAGGAGGGACCGGAAGAGGAGGGACCGGGCAGGGAGGGACCGGGCAAGGAAGGGCCTTTCGCGGGCGGGTGCGCGGACGAGTGCGCGGGCTTGCGCGGGCGGGTGCGCGGGCGGGTCCGTCAGAGACGTTCGAAGGAGCGGCGCAGCTCCCAGTCGGTGACCGCGGCGTCGAAGGCCTCCAGCTCGACGCGGGCCATGTTGCCGTAGTGCGCGACGACCTCCTCGCCGAACGCGGCCAGCGCGATCAGGCTGGCCGCCCAGATCTCGGCGGCCTCGCGCAGGGTGGTCGGAACGTGTGCGTACTCGGCGGTGTAGGCGTTGCCGGGACAGGCCTCGGGCAGCTCCAGCTTCTGTTCGATGCCGTACAGGCCCGCCGCGACCAGACCCGCGACCGCGAGATGCGGGTTGACGTCGCCGCCGGGCAGCCGGTTCTCGAAGCGCATCGAGCGGCCGTGGCCGACGACGCGGAGGGAGCAGGTGCGGTTGTCGTAGCCCCAGGCGACGGCGGTCGGGGCGAAGGAGCCCGGCTGGAACCGCTTGTAGGAGTTGATGTTCGGGGCGTAGAGGAGGGAGAAGTCGCGCAGGGCGGCGAGCTGCCCGGCGAGGAAGTGCCGCATGACGTCGGACATCCCGCCTTCCCCGTCGCCGGCCATGACGTTGGTGCCGTCGGCGTCGGTGAGCGAGAGGTGGATGTGGCAGGAGTTGCCCTCGCGCTCGTTGTACTTGGCCATGAAGGTCAGCGAGACGCCCTCCTGGGCCGCGATCTCCTTGGCGCCGGTCTTGTAGATCGCGTGCTGGTCGCAGGTGACCAGGGCCTCGTCGTAGCGGAAGGCGATCTCGTGCTGGCCGGGGTTGCACTCGCCCTTGGCGGACTCGACGGTGAGTCCGGCGCCGGCCATCTCGTTGCGGATGCGGCGCAGCAGCGGCTCGACCCGGCCGGTGCCGAGCACCGAGTAGTCGACGTTGTACTGGTTGACCGGGGTGAGTCCGCGGTAGTTCGCGTCCCAGGCGGCCTCGTAGCTGTCCTTGAAAACGATGAACTCCAGCTCGGTGCCGACCTGGGCGGTGAAACCGTGCCCCGCGAGGCGCTCCAGCTGACGGCGCAGGATCTGGCGGGGCGCGGCGACCACGGGTGAGCCGTCGTTCCAGGCCAGGTCGGCGATGAGCAGGGCGCTACCGGCGTTCCACGGCACGCGGCGCAGGGTCGTGAGGTCGGGGCGCATGGCGAAGTCGCCGTAGCCGCTCTCCCAGGAGGACATGGCGTACCCGTCGACGGTGTTCATCTCCGTGTCGACGGCGAGGAGGTAGTTGCAGCCCTCGGTGCCGTGCTGGAGTACCTCGTCGAGGAAGAACCGGGCGGCGAACCGCTTGCCCTGGAGACGCCCTTGCATGTCGGGGAAGGCCAGGACGACAGTGTCGATCTCACCGCTCGCGACATGAGCGTGCAGCTCGTCGAGACTGAGCGGGGGTGTGCGGTCTGCCACGGGAAGGGCCTCCTTCGGCTTCCCCGGCTCCCTCGTCTTCTTCGGGCGGGCCGGGAGCCATAAGGTATTGCGGAGAACCATTGCTTGGGAAGGGGGCGCGACCAGATGTCGGTGGACGCTGACGGCGGACCGGACGACCGGTTGACGCCGGTGCTGCGGCCGGTGCGGGCCGGGAACGGCTTCGAGGAGGCGCTGGAGCAGATTCTCCAGGTGGTGCGGCTGGGCCTGGTGCCCGGAGGCGAACGGCTGCCGGCCGAGCGGGATTTGGCGGAACGGCTCGGGATCAGCCGGGTGACGCTGCGCGAGGTGCTGAAGGTCCTCCAGGACCAGGGCCTGGTCGAGTCCCGCCGGGGCCGCTACGGCGGAACGTTCGTGCTGCCGCGAACGGACGCCGGCGGCGAGGACGAGCTGCGGCGGCGGATCGCGGAGGTCGACATCGAGGACGTGCTGCGCTTCCGCGAGGTGCTCGAAGTGGGCGCGGCGGGGCTGTGCGCGACGCACGGGCTGACGGACGAGCAGGCGGAACGCCTGCGCGAGGCGCTGGCCCGCACGGCGGACGCGCCGCTGGCCGACTACCGCCGCCTGGACACGATGCTCCACCTCACCCTGGCCGAGCTGTGCGGCTCGCCCTCGCTGACCGCCCGGTACGCGGCGGTCCGGGCCACGGTGAACGACCTGCTCGACTGCATCCCGCTCCTGGTCCGCAACCTGGAGCACTCGCAGCGGCAGCACCTCGCGCTGGTGGAGGCGGTGCTGGACGGGGACGCGGACGGGGCGCGGGAGATGATGCGGGAGCACTGCGCGGGGACGGCCGCCCTGCTCAGGGGCTTCCTGACGTGAAATGGTATGGCTACGATCCATTGCGGGAGTGGGAGGGCACATGACGGACGGCGCACGGCCGCTGATCGGCGTCAGCACGTATCTCGAGTCCGCGGCGCGCTGGGGCGTGTGGGCGCTGGACGCCGTGCTGCTTCCCGTCGGATACCCGCGGCTGGTGCAGCGGGCCGGCGGACTGGCCGCGATGCTGCCGCCGGACGCCCCCGAACGCGCGGCGGCGACCGTGGCCCGCCTGGACGGCCTGGTGATCGCGGGCGGCCCCGACGTCGAACCGGTCCGCTACGGCGCCGAGCCGGACCCCCGCACCGGGCCGCCGGCGCGGGAGCGGGACGCCTGGGAACTGGCCCTGATCGAGGCCGCGCTGGCGGCGGACCTCCCGCTGCTCGGCATCTGCCGGGGCATGCAGCTGCTGAACGTCGCGCTCGGCGGCACCCTGACCCAGCACATCGAAGGGCACGCCGAGGTCGTCGGCGCCTTCGGCCGGCACCCGGTCAAGCCGGTCCCCGGCACGCGGTACGCCACGGCGGTCGAGGAGGAGACCTCCGTCCCGGCCTACCACCACCAGGCCGTGGACCGTCTCGGCAGGGGCCTGATCCCGTCGGCCTACGCGACGGACGGCACCGTGGAGGCCATCGAACTACCGTCCGCGGCCTGGGTACTGGGCGTCCAGTGGCACCCGGAGATGGACGAGGACGTACGGGTCATGCACGCCTTGGTGACGGCGGCGCGCCCATCCAGCCCGTCCGGCGTTTGAGGACGAGGCCGTTCAGGCCGAAAGGGGGGTCTGGGGGCGCAGCCCCCAGGGCCGGGAAGGGAAGGGGCGGCGGGGGCGGGAGAACCTACCCCCGCGTCAACGACAACAGCTCCCGCGCCGGCCCCGCAGGCCGATGCCCCGTGGGCCACACCGCCCGCAGATCGCGCGCCAGCGCAACCCCGTCCACCGGCACCTTCACCAGCCGCCGCAACCCCAGCTCCTCACCGACCGCCAGCTCGCTCAGCACCGCCGGCCCCGCCCCACTGACCGCCGCCGCCTTGACCGCGGTCGTCGAGGAGAGCTCGATCAGCGGCCGGGCCAGACCGCCCAGCGCCGTGTCGAGCACCTGCCGGGTCCCCGACCCCTTCTCGCGCAGGATCAGCGGCGTCGAGGCGAGCTCGGCCGCGGGCAGCGGCCGCCGCCTGCGGGCCCACGGGTGGGCGGGCGCGACCACGACGATCAGATGGTCGTGGGCTATCACCGCCGAGTCCAGGCCCGGCGGCACCGTGAGGCCCTCCACGAAGCCGAGGTCCGCCTCCCCCGCGAGCAGCCGCTCGGCGACGGCCGCCGAGTTGCCCGCGAGCAGCGACACCGCCGTGTCCGGCCGCCCGGCGCGCAGCGCGAGCAGCCAGCCGGGCAGCAGGTATTCGGCGATCGTCATGCTCGCCGCCACCCGCAGCCGCGAGTCTCGGCGGACCCGCAGCGCCTGCGCACCCGCGTCGAACGCCCGCGCCGCCTCGACGACCCGCCCCGCCCAGTCCGTCACCAGCGCGCCGGTGTCCGTGAGCCGGGAGCCGCGTGGCGAGCGGTCCACCAGGGCCACACCCAGCTGGCGTTCCATGGAACGGATCCGGCTGCTCGCGGCCGGCTGGGTGATGCCGAGCTCCCGCGCGGCCGCGCCCAGGCTGCCCAGCCGTGCCACCGCCAGCAACAGCTCCAGCGCGCCCAGGTCAGGGACCCGGTGCGCGATCGAACCCGTTCCGCCGTCCGCGGGCTGTTCCTCGACACTCCCCATAAGCCCAGCTTATGTCCCCATAGAGGCGTACTCCCTGGTCGCGGGGGCGCGGCCCGGCGACCGTGGAGGCATGGTCACCGCCGCCCAGCCCGTGTACGCCCTCCCCCGTGTGCCCGCCGGCGCCGTCCGTCACCTCGGACCGAACTGGTACGCCACGGTCATGGGGACCGCGATCCTCGCCACGGCGGGAGCCGCGCTGCCCGTCCGTCCGCCGGGGCTGCGGCCGCTCCTCACCGCCTGCTGGGCCCTCGCCCTCGTCCTGCTGGTGGCCCTGCTCTGCGCCCGCGCCCTGCACTGGCGCCATCACCGCGACCAGGCCCGCGCCCATCTGCTGGACCCGGCGACGGCGCCGTTCTACGGCTGTCCGGCGATGGCACTGCTGGCCGTCGGGGGCGGTGCCCTCACCGTCGGCCGGGACTGGATCGGCGTCCGGGCCGCGGTCGCCCTCGACGCCGTCCTGTTCACCGCGGGGACCGCCGTCGCTCTCGCGGCCGCCGTCGCCGTCCCGTACCTGATGGCCGTACGTCATCGGGTGCGGGCGTCCCAGGCGACGCCCGTGTGGCTGCTGCCGCTCGTCGCTCCCATGGTGTCCGCCGCGCTCGGGCCGCTGCTGGTGCCCCATCTGCCGGCCGGGCAGCCGCGGCAGACCCTGCTCCTGGCGTGCTTCGCGCTGTTCGGACTGAGTCTGCTCGCCACGCTCGCCATGCTGCCGGTCGTGTTCGCGCGGCTGGTGACCGGCGGGCCGCTGCCCCTGGCCCTCACCCCGACCCTGTTCCTCGTCCTGGGCCCGCTCGGGCAGTCCACCACCGCCGTCGGAAAGTTCGCGGAGGCCGCTCCGGGGGTCCTGCCCGGCCCGGACAGCCGTGGTCTCGCCGTGCTCGCCGTGCTGTACGGGGTGCCCGTCATGGGGTTCGCGCTGCTCTGGCTGTGCCTGGCCACCGCGCATGTGGTGCGGGCCCGCCGGCACGGGATGGGCTTCGCGATGACCTGGTGGGCGTTCACCTTCCCGGTCGGCACCTGCGTGACCGGAGCGGCGGCGCTGGCCCGGCACACCGGGCTGGTCGCCTACGACGTGCTCGCCTGCGCGCTGTACGTCGTCCTCGTCGCCGCGTGGGCCTTGGCCGCCGCGCACACCGTCCGCGGGCTGCTCAGCGGTGAGCTGCTCGCAGCGCCTCGCCCAGCACCTTCGGCGCCTCGGCGAGCGACGGGCCGTACCACGTCAGGTGCCGTCCGCTGAGCAGCGCGCAGGGCAGACCGGGGAAGGCCTCCGGGCCGTCGTCGGCGGTGAAGCGGTACGGCTCGTCCGGCAGGACGACCAGGTCCGGTGCGGCGGCGAGCAGCTCCTCGACCGGGATCCGCGGATAGCGTTCGGCGTGCCCGGCATAGAGCTGGTCGACGCCCAGGCGGGCCAGCACGTTCCCGGCGAAGGTGTCGCGGCCCAGCACCATCCACGGGCGGCGCCAGATCGGTACGACGGCCGTCCGGCGGCGGATGGGCGGCAGCGGCGCCGCCCACGCCTCCTCCGCCTCGTCGAGCCACTCGGGTCGCGCGGGCGCCCCGCACGCCCGGAGCACCCGCGCCAGCTCGGCGAAGGCCTGCGGAAGGTCGCGGATCACGGTCACCAGCACGTCGAGGCCGGCCGCGCGCAGAGCGGCCAGGTCCGGTTCCCGGTTCTCCTCCTCGTTGGCGATCACCAGGTCGGGGGCTAGGGCGACGATGTCGTCGACCCGGGGGTTCTTGGTCCCGCCGATCCGGGTGACGTCGAGGTCCGCCGGGCGGGTGCACCAGTCGGTGGCGCCGACCAGGGCACCGGGCACGGAGGAAGCGACCGCCTCCGTGAGCGACGGCACCAGCGAGACGATCCGCACTACCGCTTCCGGCCCCGGTCCCGGTCCCGTACCGCCTCGATGTGCTCGGCCACGGCGACGACGACGACCCGGGTGTCCGGCACGGTCGCCCGCCAGCGGTGACGGACCCCACCGGTCAGGTACAGGGTGTCGCCGCGGCCGAGGCGGTAGGCGCGGCCCTCCGCCTCGATCTCCACGGCGCCGTCGGCCACGTACATCAACTGGTCGTTGCGGTACTGGAACTCACGGCCCGCGTCATGGTCGCCGGTGAACTCCGAGGCGTGCATCTGGTGGTGACCGCGCACCAGGGAACGGGAACGCGGCTCGGGCCCCGGACCCGGCTCGGTCACCTCGGCGCGCACGACGTCGACGCTGCAGGCGGGGTCGGCCGCGGCGAGGAGCTCGACGGCCGTGGTGCGCAGGGCGTCGGCGACCTTCTCCAGGGAGCTGGTGCTGGGCCGCGCGCGTTCGTTCTCGATCTGGCTGAGGAACGGCACGGACAGGCCGCTGCGCTCGGCCACGACGGCGAGGGTGAGCTCAAGGGACCGGCGGCGGCGCCGCACGGCCGCGCCCACTCGCAGTGGCTGTTCTTTGTGGTCGCCCATCGCTCCGGCTCCCTCCTTGGCTCGTCTCTGCCGTGACGTCCTCCACACCCTCTGAGGAGTTGTCTGCACCCTACGCATGTTCGGCAAACCGTTTCATGCGCCCGTCACATCGAGGACACCTGACGTAACACCGGACCTCACAGTTCGCGCCAGTCGATCGGGCCCCGGACAGGCCGGGCACGGACCCGCCCACCGGTTGTCCGGTTCAATGCGCGAACGGCCGCGCATGTTCCCGCTCGTCCCCGGCGTCCCGCGACCTCGGCTCAGGCATGGGCGTCGCTCTCCGTACTTGGCCGGATTCCTACTGTGGCAGGGCGGCCGGCGGAGGGGGCCGGACCAGCGCCGCGGCGGGGCGGGGGCGGCGCCGCGGGGGAGACCGGAGCGGCGTCGTGGGGGTGCCGGAGCGGCGGGGAACGCACGGGAACGACACGAGGGGCGGGCCCCGACGCGGCCCGGAGGCCGTACGTCGGTGCCCGCCCCTCGTCAGGCGGTCGCGGTGCTGTCAGGTCACCGGGCCGCCCGGCTTTCCTGCCCCGAATCGGCGACCGGTACCCACTTCTCGACCAGACCTGGATTCTTCTTCAGCCAGGTCCGGACCGCGTCCTGCTCCTTGCCCTTGCCGGCCTTCTGGATCTGCGCCTCCAGACCGGTGAGCTGGGCCTCGGTCATGCGGAAGTTCTTCAGCCACCTGCCGACCTCGGGGTTGTCGGCGGCGAAGCCCTTGCGGGCGACGGTGTGCACGCCGTCCCCCTTGCCCCAGGCGCCCTGGGGGTCGTCGAGCTTCTTCAGGTCGTAGTCGCTGTACGCCCAGTGCGGCGACCAGAGCGTGACGACGATCGGCTTCTTCGCGGCGTACGCGCGCTTGAGTTCGGCCAGCATCGCCGGGGTGGAGCCGTCGACGACGGTGTAGGCGCCGTCGAGGCCGTACTCCGTGAGCACCTTGTCCTTGAGCAGGCCCATCATCCCGGCGCTGGGCTCGATGCCGGTGATCTTGCCGTCGAACTCGGCGGCATGGCTCTTCAGGTCCGCCAGGGAGCCCACGTCCTTCACGTACGAGGGGACGGCGAGCTCCAGGGAGGTGGGGCCGTACCAGGAGCCCAGATCGTCGAGCTCGTCGCCGTACTTCTTCCAGTACTCGTCGTGGGTGGTGGGCAGCCAGGCGTCGGTCTGGAAGTCGATCTGCCCGGTCGCGACGCCGGTGTACAGGGGGCCCGCGGCGTACTGGGTCGTGGTGACGTCGAAGCCGCGTTCCTCCAGGAGTTCCTTCCAGAGGTAGGTGGAGGCGATTCCCTCGTCCCAGGGGATGTAGCCGATCTTGACCTCCTTGCCCTTGCCGATGTCCGACGCGGAGGCCTCGGCGGTGCCGGCGGAGGAGCCGAAGACGTTCATGCCTCCGGCGACCAGGGCCAGCACGACCACGCCGACCACGGCCACGGCCGGGCGCGGACGGTACGTCCACACCGTGCCCCGGGCCTTGGCGGCGGCACGACGGCCGAGCGGGGAGATCCGGGTGCCGAGGGCGCCGGTCATCCGGTCCAGATAGATGGCGAGGACCACGATGCCGAGCCCCGCCTCGAAGCCGAGGCCGATGTCCAGCTGGCCGATGGCCTCGTTGACGGCGCCGCCGAGACCGCCGGTGCCGACCATGCCTGCGATGACGACCATCGACAGGCCCAGCATGATGACCTGGTTGATGCCCGCCATGATCGTCGGCAGGGCGAGCGGCAGCTGTACGCGCAGCAGGGTGTCGCGGGGCGTCGTGCCGAACGCCTCGGCGGCCTCCACGAGTTCGGCGTCGACCTGGCGGATGCCGAGCTCGGTCATCCGGACGCCGGGGGCGAGCGCGAAGATCAGGGTGGCGATCACGCCCGCGGGGACGCCCATCCCGAAGAACAGGATGGCCGGGATCAGCAGGACCATCGACGGCATCGTCTGGAGCAGGTCCAGGACGGGGCGGAGGGTGGCGCTGACGGCCGTGGAGCGGGCGGCCCAGATGCCCAGCGGGAGGGAGATCACCAGCGCGATCACCGTGGCCACGAGCACCAGGGAGAGCGTGGACATCGCCTCGTCCCACAGGGCGAGGGAGTCGATGAGGGCGAACCCGGCGAAGGCCAGGACGCCCGCGACGAGGCCGCGCAGCCACCAGGCGAGCACCGCGAGGATGCCCGCGAGGAGAAGCGGCTCGGGGGCGGTGAGGACGGTGTCGAGACCGTCGTACATCCCCTCGACGACCGTCTTGATCGCGTCGAAGAGCCAGGACATGTGGGTGACGAGCCAGTCGACGCCGGAGTCGACCCAGTCGCCGAGATGGAGCCTAGGCACGGGCCGTCACCTTCTTCCCGCCGTCGCGCGGGCCGTCGCAGGCCGTCGCCCGGCCCTGTTCGTCACCGAGGAAGCGGACGAGGCGCTGCCCGGACACGACGCCGACGAGTTTCCGCTCCCCGTCGAGGACGGCGACCGGATGGCCCAGGCGGGCGCTGAGCGCGCACAGTGCGGTGAACGGGGTGTCGGGGGTGGCGGTCTCGCAGCCGCAGTCGGCCTCGTCGCCGCGCACGGCGGGGTCCATGACGGCGGAGGCGGTCAGCACGCGGGAGCGGTCGACGTCCTGGATGAAGGAGGCGACGTAGTCGTTGGCGGGGCGGAGCAGGATGTCCTCCGCCGTGCCGGTCTGCACGATGCGGCCGTCGCGCATGACGGCGATCCGGTCGCCCAGCCGCATGGCCTCGTTGAGGTCGTGGGTGATGAAGACGATCGTCTTCTTCAGCGTCTGCTGGAGCGTGAGGAGCTGGTCCTGCATGTCGCGGCGGATCAGCGGGTCCAGCGCGCTGAAGGACTCGTCCATCAGAAGCAGGTCGGCGTCCGTGGCGAGGGCGCGGGCCAGGCCGACGCGCTGCTGCATGCCGCCGGACAGCTCGTCCGGCCAGGACTTCTCCCAGCCGGCCAGACCGCAGAGCCGCAGCGCCTCGGTGGCGCGCTCCTCGCGTTCGCGGCGCGGGACGCCCTGGACGGCGAGGCCGTAGGCGGCGTTGTCGAGGACGCTGCGGTGCGGGAAGAGCGCGAAGTGCTGGAAGACCATGCTGATCTTCTTCGCCCGGACCTCGCGCAGTTCGCGGTCTGCGAGGGCGGTGAGGTCCTGGCCGTCGAAGAGGACGCGTCCGGCGGTCGGCTCCAGCAGCCCGTTGAGCATCCGCAGCAGGGTGGACTTGCCCGAGCCGGACAGGCCCATCACGACGAAGATCTCACCCGGGGCCACCGTGAAGGAGGCGTCGATGACGGCGGCCGTGGTGCCGTCTGCGCGCAGTTCCTCCCGGTCGGCTCCCTCCCGGAGCCGCTCGACTGCCTGCTGCGGTCGTCTGCCGAACACCTTGTGCAGATGCTCGGCCTCAAGCCTGGAGGACACGCGTACCTCTCGTCGGGGACAGGAATCGGAGCAGTCGGCAACAGCAAACAGTTGAAAGCGCAACCGGACACTGCTCCGAGGCCGCCCCTGCCCTGGCCGGATGGGGTCAAACGTACGAGTGGTTCAGTTCACAGCAGGTTTCACCGGACGTTCACTCGTGCCACGGGAGTGAATACGCACCGGATACCGGGGCGCGCGTGCGGCATGATGCGAGGCGTGACCGGACGACTGATGCTCCTCGACACCGCCTCGCTCTACTTCCGCGCCTACTTCGGCGTCCCGGACTCCGTGAAGGCGCCGGACGGTACTCCGGTGAACGCCGTGCGCGGACTGCTGGACTTCATCGACCGGCTGGTGAAGGACCACCGGCCGGACGAGCTGGTCGCCTGCATGGACGCGGACTGGCGCCCCCAGTGGCGGGTCGACCTGATCCCGTCCTACAAGGCGCACCGCGTCGCCGAGGAGCGCGAGACCGGGCCGGACGAGGAGGAGGTGCCGGACACCCTCTCGCCGCAGGTGCCGATCATCGAGGCGGTCCTGGACGCGCTCGGCATCGCACGGGTGGGCGTCGCCGGCTACGAGGCGGACGACGTGATCGGCACCTTCACCGGGCGGGCGAAGGGCCCGGTCGACATCGTCACCGGCGACCGCGACCTCTACCAGCTGGTGGACGACGCGCGCGGGGTACGCGTGCTGTATCCGCTGAAGGGCGTCGGCACGCTCCAGCTCACGGACGAGGCGTGGCTGCGCGGGAAGTACGGCGTCGACGGGAGCGGCTACGCGGATCTGGCCCTGCTGCGCGGCGACCCGAGCGACGGCCTGCCGGGCGTGCCGGGCATCGGGGAGAAGACCGCGGCCAAGCTGCTGGCCGAGTTCGGCGACCTGGCCGGGATCGTGGCGGCGGTCGACGACCGCACGGCGAAGCTGACGCCGTCACAGCGGCTTCGGCTGGACGAGGCCCGGCCGTATCTGGCCGTCGCACCGAAGGTGGTGAAGGTCGCCGACGACGTGCCGCTGCCGGACGTGGACACCGCCCTGCCGCGCGCACCGCGGGACGGAGCGACACTGGAGGCACTGGCGCAGCGCTGGGGACTCGGCGGGTCGCTCCAGCGACTGCTGACGACCCTGGGCACACCGCCCGCGTAACCATTGTTCCCGTGTGGGGGAATGACACGGGCGCGGGCCGGGAGTCATCCTCTGCATGAGATCCGGATGAGAGGTGAGCCGACTCTCGGACGGGGAGGGCATCACCGGGGGAAGAGATGCTAACTTAGGTAAACCTAACCATACCCACATGGGAGGCCGTCATGGCAGAACGTCCGGCACGGAAGCCGCGGAAGCCCCACTCCGCGCAGGTCGTCCGCACCGAACGGCTCACCCCCCACATGCAGCGCGTCGTCCTCGGCGGCGAGGGCCTGGCCGACTTCACCGCGGGCACCTGCACCGACCACTACGTCAAACTGCTCTTCGGTCCCGAGGGCGTGACCTACCCCGAGCCCTTCGACCTGGAACGCATCCGCGCCGAGTTCCCCCGTGAGCAGTGGCCGGTGACCCGCACGTACACCGTGCGCAACTGGGACGCCGAACTGCGGGAACTGACCCTGGACTTCGTGGTCCACGGCGACGAGGGCCTGGCCGGGCCGTGGGCCGCCCGCGTCCAGCCGGGCGAGACCGTCCGCTTCATGGGCCCCGGTGGCGCCTACGCGCCCGACACCGCCGCCGACTGGCACCTGCTGGCCGGCGACGAGAGCGCCCTGCCGGCCATCGCGGCCGCCCTGGAGTCACTGCCCGCCGGCAGCGTCGTCCACGCCTTCGTCGAGGTGTCCGGCCCCGAGGAGGAGCAGAAGGTCGACTCCGACGTGGAGATCGTCTGGCTGCACCGCGGCGACCGGCCGGTCGGCGAGCGGCTCGTGGAGGCCGTGCGGGCGCTGGAGTTCCCCGAGGGCCGCCTGCACGCGTTCGTGCACGGCGAGGCCGCCTGCGTGAAGGAGCTGCGCAAACTCCTGCGCGTCGAGCTCCAGATCCCGCGCGAGGACCTGTCGATCTCCGGCTACTGGCGGCTCGGCCACAACGAGGACGGCTGGCAGGCCTCGAAGCGGGACTGGAACGCTCGCGTGGAGGCGGAGCAGGAGGGCGCGGCCCCGGCGGCGTGACCTGACGGAAGCGGCCCGCGGGTGGTGCGGGCCGCCCCTGCGACCCCTCGGGGACCGCACCCGTCGGGCTACACCGACCGCTGGTACGACCGGAACGTTCCGATCGAGAGCCACACGGCCGCCGTCGCGAGCGCGAGCAGCGCCCCGCCGCGCACCAGCACCGCACCCCAGTCGGGGTCGGCGGACAGGGCCGAACGGCCGGCGGTCATCGCCCAGTCCAGCGGGTTGAAGCGGGCCACCTGCCGTATCCAGCCGGGCATCCGGTCCGGCGCCATGAACGCGCTGGAGAGGAAGGTCAGCGGGAGCAGCAGGAACGTGTTGACGCCGATGATCGACTCCCGCTCCCGCACCAGCATGCCCAGGGCGTTGGACAGCGCCCCGAAGACCGTGCCCAGCAGCACCGAGGCGACGACCAGGACGACGACGCCGACGATCCCGCCCGGGTACTCAGCACCGCCCGCCAGGCCCAGCAGCACGATGACGGCCGACTGGAGGGCGGTGACGATGCCGTTGTGGACGACATTGCCGTTCATCAGCGCCGCCCGGCTCGCGGGGGTGGTCAGAAATCGGTTGAGGGTGCCGCGCTGGATCTCCTCCAACGTGCCCATGCCCGCCCACAGGTTGGAGGCGAGCGCGCTCATCACGACCACGCCCGGCACCAGGTAGTCGAGGTAGGAGGCCGTACCGAAGCCGCCCAGCGCCACGACGTTCTTGAAGAGGCTGCCGAAGAGGAACAGCCAGATCACCGGCTGGATCAGCGTGATCACGGCGTACGCGGGCTGGCGGGCGAACACCATCAGCTGGCGTTGCGTCATGTACCAGGTCTGGACGATCGCGGTGCTCATCGCGCACCCCCGGCGAGGACGAGGGCGTCGGCGGCGGTCCCGCTCCCGGCCTCGGCCTCGGCGTAACGACGGCCCGCGTACCGCAGGTAGACGTCGTCCAGCGAAGGGCGGGCGACGGTCGCGGTGGCGACGGCCACCCCGGCCCGCTCCAGGGCGCCGAGCAGCGCGGGCACCGCCGCCGCCCCGTCCTCGGCGCGGACACTGATCCGTGGCCCGTCGAAGACCACCTCGTGGACGCCCGGCAGGCCTCCCAGGGCGCCCCGAAGCAGCACACGGCCGCTCTCGCCCAGCGCGGTGCGCAGCTCCACATGCACGGCGTCGCCGCGGAGTTCGCCCTTGAGGGAGTCGGGGCTGCCGGTGACGACGACCCGGCCGCGGTCGACGATCGCGACGCGCTCGGCGAGCCGGTCCGCCTCCTCCAGGTAGTGCGTGGTGAGCAGGATGGTCAGCCCCTCCTCGCCGGCCAGCCGGCCGATCTCGTCCCACATCGCGGTGCGGGCCTCCGGGTCCAGACCGGTGGTGGGCTCGTCGAGGAAGAGCACCTCGGGCCGGTGCACCAGGCCGAGGGCGACGTCGAGCCGGCGCCGCATGCCGCCGGAGTAGCCCTTGACCGGGCGCCGGGCGGCCTCGGTGAGTGCGAAGCGCTCCAGCAACTCGTCGACGCGCCGGTCGAGGGGGGCGCCCCGCAGGCCGTAGAGCCTGCCCTGGAGGCGGAGGTTGTCGCGTCCGGTGGCGACCGGATCGGCGCCGGAGTTCTGGGCGACCACGCCGATCGCGCGGCGCACCCGGTCCGGGTGGCGCAGCACGTCGTGACCGGCGACGGCGGCCGATCCGGAGTCGGGGCGGGCGAGGGTGGTGAGGATCTTGACGGCGGTGGACTTGCCGGCGCCGTTGGGGCCGAGCAGCCCGAAGACGGTACCGGGCTCGACGGTGATCTCAAGGCCGTTCAGGGCGGTGACGCCACCGGGGTAGGTCTTGACGAGTCGACGCGCCTCGACCGCGGGCGCACGGGTGTTGCTCATGACGGTGCTCCTTCGTGAGCGGACAGCACTGCTGATCCGCGTGAAGAGCGCCGGGCTATCCTGGGTGTGCCGCACCTCGATGGCCCGGAGCCGCCTCACGGCGGATTCCGTTCGGGGTTGGGGACCCCGGCGGAGCTGCTGCAACAGCCCTGCCGGGGTCGTTCTCATCAGGTGAATCGCGTCGGCAGCTCCCCCGTCTCGTGGAAACGCCGCCAGTCCTCGACGCCGGGCAGCGAACCCTCTCTGATCTCCTCGAGGAAGCCGCCGACCCACTCGGCCTGCGCCTCGACCATGTGCAGCTGGTACTCGACCTCGACGAGGAAGAGCCTCGGCAGCGTCTCGTAGAGCTTCTCGAGGGCGCCACGGCCGGCGGCCACCTGGACCTCCAGCGAGCTCAGCCGGGTCTCCAGCAGGCGCACCACCTCGTCGGGAGGCAGCGCCGCCATCAGCGAGAGCGCCGTCTCGAAGATCGGGTACTCCTTGGCCGGGATGGCGATCAGATCGGACAGCCACTCGGCCATCTCCTCGCGCCCGGCCTCGGTGAGCCCGTAGACCGTGCGCTCGGGGCGGTTGCCCTGGCGCTCCACACCGGTCACCTCGACGAAGCCGTACTTCTGAAGGTTCTGCACGACGGTGTAGAGCGAACCGTAGTTCGTCTTCGTACTGGTGTCCTTGCCCTGACTGCGCAGGGTCTGCGCGATCTCGTACGGATGCATCGGCTTCTGCCAGAGCGTGGTCATCACGGCGAGCGCCAACGGATTGCTGAGCTTGCGGCGCTTCCTCGCCATCACGACCACCTCGCTTCACGTCACGACGAAACGGACGACGAACAGTTCGCTACCGAATATCCGTAGCCGAACATATCTCGAGTGGCCGCACACCCGCAAGAGACGCGATGTAACGCGATCGAGTGAGGTGCGCGAGGACGTGAGGACTTGGGCCCGCCCCGGACACGGCGGCGTGACGCGCACGAAACAGCGCGTCCCTAATTTCTGTCGCCCGACAGGAATTACGTTCCCTCTGGGCCCAAGGCAGGTTCCGCCGTGACGACAACAGCCCCTTCCGACGTACGCCCCGACCCGCCGCACTCCCCCGGCGCGGGCGACGGCTCCCTCGCCGAGTTCGGCTACCGCCAGGAGCTGCACCGCAGCCTGGGCCGGTACGCCTCGTTCGCCGCCGGGTTCTCCTTCATCTCCGTGCTGACGACCGTCTTCCAGTTCTTCGCCTTCGGGTACGCCTTCGGCGGCCCGGTCTTCTTCTGGGCCTGGCCGGTCGTACTGGTCGGTCAGCTGCTGGTCGCCGCGTGCTTCGCGGAGCTGGCGGCGCGCTACCCGATCTCGGGCGCGATCTACCAGTGGTCCTCGCGGCTGTCGACGCCGTCGTTCGGCTGGTTCGCCGGCTGGATCATGGTGATCGGGCAGATCGTCGTGGTCGCCGCGGCCGCGCTGGCGCTCCAGATGGTGCTGCCGGCGATCTGGTCGGGCTTCCAGCTGATCGGCACCGACCCGGCGCCCACCTCGCCCGACGGCGCGGCCAACGCGGCGCTGCTCGGCGTGCTCCTGCTGGCTCTCACCACGTTCGTGAACGTCGTCGACAACCGCGTGATGTCCTTGGTCAACCGGGTCGGCGTGACCGCCGAGATCATCGGCGCGGTGCTCATCGTCGTGCTGCTGCTCACCCACTCCGAGCGTACTCCGAGCATCACCTTCCACACCGAAGGGGCCGCGCAGAGCGGCCTGTTCGGGGCGCTGCTCGTCGGCTCGTTCACGGCCGCGTACGTGATGATCGGGTTCGACAGCGCGGGCGAGATGAGCGAGGAGACCCACCATCCGCGGCGCACCGCGCCCCGCACGATCCTCACCGCGCTCGCCGCGGCCGGCCTGCTCGGCGGGCTGATCGTGCTGGGCGGGCTGCTCGCCGCCCCCAGCCTCACCGACGGACGGCTCGGGGTCGACGGCCTCAGCTACGTCCTCACCAGCAGCCTCGGCGACGGGATCGGCAAGGTGCTGCTGGCGGACGTGGTGGTCGCGATCACGGTGGCGACGCTCGCCATCCAGACGGCGGCCTGCCGGATGCTGTTCTCGATGGCCCGCGACGGACAGCTCCCGTTCTCCGGCCGCCTCGCGCGCGTGAACCCCCGTACCGGCATGCCGAGCGCACCGGCGCTGGTGGTCGGCGTCCTCGCGGCGGCCCTGCTGCTGCTGAACTTCGCCTCACCGGACGCCTTCCTGGCCATCGGCACGACCTGCATCGTGATGCTGTACCTGGCCTACGCGATGGTCACCGGCCCGCTGCTGGTACGCCGGCTGCGCGGGCGGTTCTCCTCGGCCGGAACGGACGAGACGGGCGCCCGCCTGTTCTCGCTGGGCCGCTGGGGCGTCCCGGTGAACGCCCTCGCGCTCCTCTACGGCCTGCTGATGACGGTCAACCTGGCCTGGCCGCGCGCGGCGGTGTACGACCCGGCGGGCGGCCACTGGTACTTCCAGTGGTTCACCGTGCTGTTCCTCGGCGCGACACTCGCGGCCGGCGTGGCCTTCCGGGCCTACCGCAGGCGGTCACCCGCACCGGCCACCGCGGTACCGGAGACGGCGGCCGCGTAGCCCCGACGGCCACGGTCCGGCAGACGAACACGTCAGGCCGACGCGCGCGTGGACAGCCATGCGCGCGTCGGCCCGACCGCGCCGCGGAAAGGGCCGACCCACGGTCCGACGCGGTCCGCCGCACGGCCCGGACGGGGATGCGCGTCCGGCTGAGCCCGAGTCGCCGCAAGGGCACGGAACGCCGACGGGTGCTCCCGCCGGACAGGGGTGCCCTTCGGGCCGGCCTGGCGCGCCGAAAGCGCCGACCGCCGATCCAGCGCGGGCCGCGCGGTGCTGCGTACGCCGTGGACGGGCAAGTGCGCCCGGTCGGCCGCCGGACGGTGCGAGAGGCCGACAAGTGCGGCGGGCCCGCGGCCGCGTCCCGCACGCGGGGCCGGGAGGCCGACGAGGCGCCGGGCACGCGCGCGTAGGGCGTGCCCGGCTCAGTCGCCCTGCACGCGTGCGTGGAGGTGCATGTCGTGCCAGCCGTCCTGGTGGAGGGCGGCACTGCGCCTGGTGCCCTCCAGGAGGTAACCGGCCTTGCCGGCCACCCGGCAGGACGCCTCGTTGGCGGTGGCGTGCATCAGCTCCAGGCGGTGGAAGCCGATCTCGTCGAAGGCCCAGCGGGTGAGGGCGGTCGTGGCCCGGGGGGCCACTCCCCGGCCACGGGCCGCCCTGGTCGTCCAGTAGGCGACCTCGGCCACGCCCTCGGCGAGCAGGATGCCGCGCAGCGCCACCCGCCCGAGCAGTTCGCCGGTGTCCGTGTCGACGACGGCCCACTGGGCGTTCCGCTCCTGCGCCCAGCTCTCGCGCCACTCCTCGATCCAGCCTTCGACCTCCTCCTCGGAGTCGGCGGCCCTGACGTGCCACTGGTGCATGGCCGGGTCCTGGAAGGCGGCATACACGCCGGGGGCGTCCTCGGCCCGCCACGGGCGCAGGAGCAGCCCGTCGCCGCTGCGGAGCACGGGCTGCGGGGCCCCCGAGAGGGTTCCGGCGGGCAGGACGGCGTCGGCGGTGAAGGGCATGAGCCGCATCCTGCCAACCGACCACGGCCCGGCCAACGGGTTTTCCGGCCCGTAGGCTTGACCCCGATGAGACGCCGTACGCCGCCCCCGCCCTCCCCGTTGCCGCAGCGCGACGGGATCGACCCGGTGCGGGTGCGGTTGCCCGGCGAGGGCGCCTGGGCCACCGTGCGGGAGCACCTGGTGGAGCGGCTGGGCGCGGCCCGCGCCGGGGTCGTGGACGGGATGCTGGAGGCCGGGCTCGTCGTCGGCGCCGACGGGCGGCCGGTGGCGCCGGGCGCGGCCTTCGTGCCGGGGATGTTCGTCTGGTACCACCGCGAGCTGCCGCCCGAGGTGCCCGTGCCGTTCCCGCTGGAGATCGTGCACCGCGACGAGCACATCGTCGTCGTCGACAAACCGCATTTCCTGGCCACCACCCCGCGCGGCAGCCATGTCACCGAGAGCGCGCTGGCCCGGCTGCGGCGGGAGCTGGACCTCCCCGCGCTCGGCGCCGCGCACCGGCTCGACCGGCTGACCGCCGGACTCGTGCTGTTCACCGTGCGTCCCGAGGAGCGCGGCGCCTACCAGTCACTCTTCCGCGACCGCCTGGTGCGCAAGGTCTACGAGGCCGTCGCGCCGTACGACCCGGAGCTCGCCCTGCCCCGGACCGTGCGCAGCCGGATCGTCAAGGAGCGCGGGATCCTGGCCGCCTACGAGGTGGCGGGCGAGCCGAACGCCGTGAGCCGCGTCGAGCTCGTCGAGCACGGTGCGCGGGGGCTCGGCCGGTACCGGCTGCTGCCCGCCACCGGGCAGACCCATCAGCTGCGCGTCCACATGAACAGGCTCGGCGTGCCCATCCTCGGCGATCCGCTCTACCCGGAGGTGGCCGCCCCCGTGCCGGCCGGTGACTTCCGGCGCCCGCTTCAGCTGCTGGCGCGGGAGCTGGAGTTCACCGATCCGGTCACGGGGACGGAGCACCGGCTGCGGAGCGGCCGGGTGCTCGAGGCCTGGACGTCGTACGACGGCTGGGCGGCCGCTCCGTCGGCGGGCGCCGCTCAGTAACCGCGCCACCAGGACAGGAAGCGCCGCCAGGCGTTGGGCCTGCGGACCGGCGCCGACGGCTGCGGGACGGGCGGCGCGGACTGCGGCACCGAACGCGGCGCGGGTGCCGGTGCGGCCACCGGTTCGGGGGCGGGTGCCGGGACGGGCCGCGGCGCCGTGCTCACCGGCCGGGTGAGGCGCTGCGGCGGGATCGGGGCGTGGCTCGGCTTGTGCTTGACGTCCTGCTGGTCCTTCGGCTCGAACCGGACCGGCAGCTCCACCAGGTGCCGCGAGGCGATGGACATCGTCCACCGCAACTCGTCCTCGTCGCAGTCGAGTTGCACGTCCGGCAGCCGCATCAGCAGGGCGTCGACGCCGACGTCGGCGATGGCGCGGCCGATGTCCTGGCCGGGGCACTCGTGCGGACCGCTGCCGAAGGCGAGGTGGGAGCGGTTGCCCTGCATGTGGGCGGACAGGTCGGGGCGTACCCGGGGGTCCACGTTGCCGGGCGCGGGCGCGAAGAAGAGGCCGTCGCCCCGGCGGATCCGCTGACCGCCCAGCTCCGTGTCCTGCTTGGCGAAGTAGCCGAAGATGGTGCTGAACGGGGGCTCGTCCCACAGGGACTGCTCGACCGCCTCCGCCACGGTCATCTGGCCGCCGTTGAGCTGGGCGAGGAAGCGCGGGTCGGTGAGGACCATGCGCAGCGCGTTGGAGAGCAGGTTGACGGTGGCCTCGTATGCGGCGAAGAGCACCAGGCGCAGATGCTCCCTGACCTCGTCGTCGGTGAGTCCCGCCGGGTGGCCGATGAGGTGGCTGGTGAAGTCGTCCTCGGGCTTGGCGCGGCGGCGGGTGGTGAGCCGGGCGAGCGCCTGTACGACGTACTCGTGGCTGGCGACGGCGGTCTCGCTGCCCTTGAGCGCGTCGCGGGCGGCGTGCACCATCTTGTCGTTGTACTCGTCGGGCATGCCGAGGACATGGCACATCACGGCCATCGGCAGGTGCTCGGCGAAGTCGCCGACCAGGTCGGCCCGGCCCTCCTCGCAGAAGCGGTTGACCAGGCGCTGGCTGGAGCGGTTGATGTAGCGGCGCACGCTGCGGTCGTCGATGGTCGCCATGGCCGCGGTGACCGCGCCCCGCAGCCGCTTGTGCTCGTCGCCCTCGGCGTGGGCGCAGATGGGCTGCCAGGCCATGTGCGGCATGAGCGGGTGGTCGGGCCTGACCTTGCCGTCCAGCATCTGCGACCAGATGCGGCTGTCCTTGGTGAACTGCGAGGGGGTGCGCACCATGCGCAGGTTCTCGGCGTGTCCGAGGACCATCCACATCGGCAGGTCGTCCTGGAGCAGGACCGGCGCCACGGGGCCGTGTTCCTCGCGCAGCCGCTCGTAGAGTTCGTTCAGGTCCTCCGCGCCGGGGCCGTAGAGGCGGGCCAGTCCGCCGGGGCCCCGGCCGTGCGCGGGGCAGCCGGGCGGCGGGTCCAGGGCGAGGTCGCGCGGGCCGGTCGGGGTGGGGTGTTCGGGAGTCACAGGGGGTCGCTCCGAAACTGTGCTGAATCCGGGTGTGGGGAGGTGATGCCGTGCGGGTCAGGTGAGGCTGCGGGTCAGAGCCAGGGAGTGCAGGAAGCGCATGAGGGTCATCAGGACGTCGCGGCTGGAGGCGCGGCGGCGGACGTCGCACTCCACGATCGGGATCTCGGGCGGCAGGTCGAGGGCCGCGCGCAGGTCGTCGATGGGGTAACGGGGCCCGTCGGGGAAGGTGTTGACGGCGACGACGAAGGGCACGCCGCCCTCCTCGAGCCGGCCCATGACCTCGAAGCTGACCTCGAGGCGGCGGGTGTCGACCAGGACGACCGCGCCGAGCGCGCCCTCGAACAGTCCGTTCCACAGGAACCAGAAGCGTTCCTGGCCGGGCGTGCCGAAGAGGTAGAGCACGACCTGCTCGGTGATGCGGATCCGGCCGAAGTCCATGGCCACGGTGGTGGCGGTCTTGGTCTCGGAGCCGTAGTTGTCGTCGACCCCGATGCCCGCCTGGGTCATGGTCTCCTCGGTGGTCAGCGGCCTGATCTCGCTGACGGAGCCGACCATGGTGGTCTTGCCGACGCCGAAGCCGCCCACGATGACGATCTTCGCCGCGGCCGTGGTGGTGTGCGGCAGATGGTCCTCGGCGCGTGGGCCGGGGATCGTGTCAGAGCCGTTGTAGTCCATGCATCACCGCTTCGAGAAGGGAACGGTCGGGGAGCTGCTGCCGGACGATGGGGGCGCGTGCCTGTACGAGTTCGGCCGCCAGCATCTCGGTGAGCAGCACCGTCACCACACTGAACGGCAGGCCGAGGTAGGCCGAGATCTCGGCCACCGACAGCGGGGCGGCGCACATCCGCAGGACCGCCGTCTGCTCCGGGGTGGCCGAGGAGGGCGGTTCGGCACGCGCCACGACTAACGTGACGAGGTCGACGGGTGCGCGCTCGCCGTCCGCACCCGTGATGATGTAGAGCCGTTCGGGGTTCTTGCCCTCCCCCTCCGCCCCCTCCTTCGAGTCCTTCGGGTCCGCCGGGAGGGGTGGGGGCGGCGGGGGCGGCTGGGGCAGGGGTTGTCGCCGGCGGCGTTGCGGAGGAGTCATACGCTCTGCCCGTTGCGCCGGGGCGGACTGGTCAGATGGGCGCCGATACGGACCACGAGGTCGCGCATCATGCCGCTCATCCGGCTGGCCTCGCAGCGCACGTCGGCGAGGACGGCGAGGTAGGCGTTGGCCCCGGCCGACATCATGTAGAAGTAGCCGCCGCTCAGATCGATGACGACCATGTCCATCTCGCCGGTGCTCGACTGGATCTCCTGGCCGACCGCGGCGGCCAGGCTCTGGAGGCCCGCGCAGGCGGCGGCGACGCGGTCGGCGGCGTCGGGGTCACCGGCGTAGCGGGCGATGCGCAGCCCGTCGGCCGAGAGGACCACGATCATCTCGATGCCCGGAACCCCGTCGTAGAGCTCCTTGAGCAGCCAGTCGAAGTTTTGGCGCTGCTGGATCACGTGAGGTCCCCTTCATCGTCGGCCTCGGGCTCGGCCTTGTCTTCGAGCAGATGCACGTATGCGGTGGGATTGCGGGTGAAGTCGGTGGGGTGCACGCCGGGCGGGGCCGCCTTGACCAGGCCCTCCCAGAAGGCCTCGAACGCCAGGCCGGGCTCCCGCTTCTTCTGGGGCTCCGGTTCGGGCTCCGGCCTGCGCTGTGCGAACGGGTCGGGTTTGCCGAGGCGCTCGGCCTCCTGGGCGGCGTACGCCTCGGCGTAGCGCTGGGTGATCGGGATCGTGGTCTTGCTGCGGCGCTGCGGCAGACCCTGGTCGGTCCACTCGGTGACCTCGGGCACCTCGTCGTCGGTCAGGGAGACTCCGGCCGGGATACGCGCGTTGGTGGGGCGGCGCTTCTTGGGCGGCCGCTTGGGGCCCTCGCCGATCTGGCTGAGGTCGATCTGCGGTACGGCGGTGGCTCCGATGCCGTGCGCGAAGCCGGGAGCGGGGTCGGAGGTCTGCATCTCGCTCGGCACGATGAGGACGGCCCGGACGCCGCCGTAGGCCGAGGTGCGCAGCGAGACCTGGAGGTTGAACGACGTGCACAGACGGCCCACGACCGCGAGGCCCAGGCGCGGGGTGCCGCCCACGTCCTGGATGTCGACGCCCGCCTTGGCCTGTTCCAGCATGCGTTCGGCCTTGGCGCGGGCCTCTTCGCTGAGGCTGACTCCGGCGTCCTCGATCTCGATGGCGATGCCGGTCTGCACCTCGACGGCGTTGACGTGCACCTTGCTCTGCGGGGGCGAGTAGCGGGTGGCGTTGTCGAGGAGTTCCGCGAGCGCGTGGATGAGCGGCTCCACGGAGAGGCCGCGGATGTTCACCTTGGCGATGGAGTCCAGTTGGATGCGGCGGTACTCCAGGATCCGGGACATGGCGCCGCGCAGCACGCTGTACAGCGGAACCGGCTGGGGCCAGTTGCGGCCGGGCCGGCCGCCGCCGAGCACACCGATGGAGTCGGCGAGGCGGCCGATCAGCGACGTGCCGTGGTCGATGCGCAGCAGGTCGTCGAAGACCTCGGGGTTACGGCCGTGGTCCTCCTCCATCTCGCGCAGTTCCGCGGACTGCTGGTGGACGATGGCCTGCACCCGGCGGGCGATGCTGACGAAGGAGCGCTGGGCCGAGTCGCGCAGGGACTCCTCGTGGTCGACGATGTCGAGGATCTTCCTGATCACGGCGCGCTGTGCGTCGTCGAGTTCACGGAAGTCGGGATCACCCTCGCTGAAGTCGCGCATCACCTCCCTGGGGGAATTTCCGGCCCGCAGCCATTCCACCGCGTTGGGCACGAACTCCTCGGCGAGGCGGCGGTTCTCCTCCGCGTGGCCGGCCACCCGGTGTTCCAGGTAGGCGACGCGCTGGTCCCGCTCGGCGCGCAGTTCCCGCAGGCGCCGCCCACGGCGCACCGACTCGGCTCCCGTCGCGATCACCAGGACGGTGGCGACGGCTCCGCAGACGCCGACGGCGAGCCGGGCCTGTGTCGCCACCAGGGCGACGGCGGCTCCGGTCGCCGCGGCCATCAGTATCGCCGGCAGCAACAGCACGCGTGCGTAGGGAAGTTCTCGGCGACCGGGTGGGGACTGAACACTCACCATGTGGGCACCCTCTGTAGGGATCTGTCGGCATCTTCGGGAAGTTTGGGAACAAGCGCACGAATACGCCTCAACTCGGTGCGCCGCGGGCGAGCTTAGTCCGACCGGATCATCGCCGTGTCATATTCCACAACTGCCTGAAACCACTTCCGCACGTGGAGTAACCTCAGTCCATTTGCACGCACGGCATTCATTCGAACACCGTGCGTCACTCGGAACAGGCGTGCGGGACAGTTCACCGGGACGGATGAGACGAGCACCCGTGAGGGGCTCGGGCGGTGGTCAGTTCCCCGCGATGCGCAGCGCCGCGTCGGCGGTGGCGCGGGCGAACTCCGAGACCGAGCGGTCGGGATCCGAGCGGTGCACGAGGATCACGCCCTCGATGAGGCCGAAGACCAGATCGGTACGGAGATCCAGCGCGCCCTTCGCGAGCCCGCCGCCCGCCGCCGTGGCCGCGATCAACTGGCGGTAGGTGTCCTTGAGTTCGGCGCGCACGGCATGGAAGCCGGCGAACCGCTCGGTGCGCACCTCCGGCAGCAGGTAGAGACCGCCGAGGTTGTGCGAGCCGCCGCACAGCAGCTCGACGTCGGTGCGGCACAGCTCCCACAACCGGTCCTCGGCCGTCCGCGTGTCGTCCGCGAGCAGCTCACGGGCGTAGGCCAGCGAGGGCGTGACCGTCGACTCCAGCAGCGCGGCGAGCAGCTCCTCCTTGCCGGAGACGTAGTGGTACATGGAGGCCTGGCGCATTCCCGCGCGTTCGGCGACGGCCCGGGTGGTGGTGGCGGCGTAGCCGCGCGTGGTGAACAACTCCGCGGCGGCCACGAGCAGTTCGGCGCGCGGGGCGAGCCCGCTGTCCGGGCGCTGCGCGGCCCGCGGGCGGCCCACTCGACGTCCGCTGCTCGTCCCCATGCCTTCGATCCTCGCACACGGCCCCGGACGGCGATCTTCGGACGACCCGGTGAGGAGTCGGTAACCGCCCCGCAACCGGCGGGCAACGGCGGCGACCCGCCCCGGACCTAATTTCTGTCGGGCGACAGAAATACCGCGACAGCGACGGAACCGAGCTGCGGAGGTCCGCAATGGCGGCGACAGCGACCACATACGGGGCACGCGCCCACGCCCGGGCGCAGGAGGGTGCCCGCGCCGAGGCCATGCCGGTCGTCCCGGCCCGGGACTGGCAGGACCCGCCCTGCGAGGCGGGCCACCTGGTGTGGGCCGAGACGGTCGCGGGCGGCAACTACACCCACCGGGTCCTCGCGCGCGGCACCGAGCTGCGCCTGACCGACCTGCGCGGCGACGCCTGCGCCCATCTGCTCCTGCACGTGGACGGCCGGCCCTGGGAGCGGCTGAACGTCGCCGACACGGTCAAGGTCCAGTGGAACGCCTACCTCGGCGAAGGCGTGCTGCTCCTGTCCGACCAGGGCCGCGTCCTCGCCTCGGTCGTCGCCGACACCGCCGGCCGGCACGACGCCCTGTGCGGCACCTCCACCCTCGTACGCAACACCGAGCGCTACGGCGACGGCAGCCCGCAGTCCGCCTCCCCGGCCGGCCGGGAGCTGTTCAAGCTGGCCGCCGCGAAGAACGGCCTGGAGCCCCGCGACCTGCCGCCCTCGCTCTCCTTCTTCCAGGGGGTGCGGGTCCGGGACGACGGCACGCTCGACTTCACCGGCTCGGCCGGCCCGGGCGGCAGCGTCACCCTGCGCGCCGAGCAGGACGTGACGGTCCTGATCGCCAACGTGCCGCACCCGGCCGACCCCCGGCCGCAGTACGTCAGCACCCCGCTGGAGGTCCTCGCCTGGCGGGCGGCGGCCACCGGCCCCGGCGACCCGCTGTGGGACGCCACACCCGAAGGCCGCCGCGCCTTCCTCAACACCGTCGAATTCCTGACCGCGAGGGGGCTCGCATGAGCACGAAGACAGTGGTGGCGGCCCGCGCCTCCTGGTCGTCGGTCGTCCGCCAGGGCGGGACGCTGACCATCACCGACCTGCACGGCAACCAGGCCGTCGACTTCCTCGTGTACGACGCCCACGACACGTCGGTGCGCTACAGCGCGCCCGACACGATCCACGCCCAGGGCGGCATCTTCCTCACCACGGGCAGTGTGCTGATGTCCAACGAGCACACCGCGCTGATGACGGTGACCGCCGACGGCGTGGGCCGCCACGACACCGTCGGCGGCGCCTGCTCCAAGGAGTCCAACACCCTGCGCTACGGCCACCACACCCACGCGCAGCACGCGTGCGTGGACAACTTCCTCGCCGAGGGCGCCCGGCACGGCCTCGGCAAGCGGGACCTGGTCTCCAACATCAACTGGTACATGAACGTGCCCGTCGAGCGGGACGGCACCCTCGGCATCGTCGACGGTCTCTCCGCGCCGGGCCTCTCGCTGACCCTGCGCGCCGAACGGGACGTCCTCGTCCTGGTCTCCAACTGCCCCCAGATCAACAACCCCTGCAACGGCTTCGAGCCGACTGCGGTGGAGATGACCGTCGACGAGGCGGACGAGGCGGGCGCCGCATGACCTTCGACACGCTGCTGGTCGCCAACCGGGGCGAGATCGCCGTCCGCATCATCCGCACGGCCCGCGAACTCGGCCTGCGCACGGTGGCGGTGTACTCCGACGCCGACCGCTCGGCACCCCACGTCCGGCTCGCCGACCAGGCCGTACGGCTCGGCCCGGCACCCGCGAAGGAGTCGTACCTCGACGCCGACCTGGTGCTGGCCGCGGCCAAGGACACCGGCGCGGGCGCGATCCACCCCGGCTACGGCTTCCTCTCCGAGGACGCGGCCTTCGCCCGCCGCTGCGCCGACGCCGGGATCGTGTTCGTGGGCCCGACGCCGGAACAGCTGGAGCTGTTCGGCGCCAAGCACACCGCGCGGGCGGCGGCTCGGGCGGCGGGAGTGCCGCTCGCCCCCGGAACCGGGCTGCTGGCGGACCTGCCCGAGGCGCTGGAGCGGGCCCGGCTCGTCGGCTACCCGGTCATGCTCAAGGCCACCGGCGGTGGCGGCGGGATCGGCATGTCGGCCTGTCGCTCGGCCGCCGAACTGACCGACGCCTGGGAGCGCGTCCAGCGGGTCGCCGCCGCGTCCTTCTCGTCCGCCGGTGTCTTCCTGGAACGGCTCGTGGAGCACGCCCGCCATGTCGAGGTGCAGGTGTTCGGCGACGGCGAGGGAGAGGTCGTCGTCCTCGGCGACCGGGACTGCTCCCTCCAGCGCCGCAACCAGAAGGTCGTGGAAGAGGCCCCGGCCCCCGGCCTTCCCCCGCGCGTTCGAGAGCAACTCGCCGCGAACGCGCGCGACTTGTGTGCTTCGGTCGGCTATCGATCCGCCGGCACCGTCGAGTTCGTCTACGACGCGGCCCGCGAGGAGGCCTACTTCCTGGAGGTCAACACCCGCCTGCAGGTGGAACATCCCGTCACCGAGGAGATCCACGGCGTCGACCTGGTCGCCTGGATGCTGCGTCTGGCGCGCGGCGAGCGCGACGTCGTGCGCGACCCGGGCCCGCCCCGCGGCCACGCGGTCGAGGCACGCCTCTACGCGGAGGACCCGAGCCGCGACCACCGGCCCAGCGCCGGGCTGCTGACCCGGGTCGAGTTCCCGCAGGGCGTGCGCGTGGACGGCTGGGTGGAGACGGGCACCGAGGTGACGACGTCGTACGACCCGATGCTCGCGAAGGTGATCGCGTACGGACCGGACCGGGACCACGCGCTGCGACGCCTGGACGAGGCCCTGGCCCGGACGCGGGTCGACGGCATCGAGACGAACCTCGGGCTGGTCCGGGCGGCGCTGGCGGACTCCCGGTTCGTGACGGCGACCCACTCGACGGCGACCCTCGCCACCGTCACCGACCCGACCCCGCGCGTCGAGGTCGTTTCCGGCGGCACCCTCACCACCGTGCAGGACTGGCCCGGCCGCACCGGCCACTGGCAGGTCGGTGTCCCGCCGTCCGGCCCGATGGACGACCGCTCGTTCCGCCTCGGCAACCGGGCGCTCGGCAACCCCGAGGGCGCCCCGGGCCTGGAGTGCACCCTCCAGGGCCCGGCCCTGCGCTTCAGTCACGCCACCACGGTGTGTGTGACGGGCGCGCCGGCCCCGGTCACCGTGGACGGCACGGCCGTGCCGCGGTGGGAGCCGGTGACCGTACCGGCCGGGGCGCTGCTGGAGATCGGCGCGCCCGGCGAACACGGACTGCGCACGTACGTCCTGTTCGCGGGCGGCCTCGACGTCCCGGCCTTCCTGGGCAGCGCGAGCACGTTCACCCTGGGCCGCTTCGGCGGCCACGGCGGACGGGCGCTGCGCACGGGTGACGTCCTGCACGGCGGGACGGTCGTCGAGGGCACCGCCGTACCCGTCCCGGACCGCCCGGAGTTCGCCCCGGTCTGGCACCTGGGTGCGGTCGAAGGCCCGCACGCGGCACCGGAGTTCTTCACCGAGGACGACATCCGCGACTTCTACGCCGCCGACTGGAAGGTCCACTTCAACTCGGCCCGCACCGGCGTGCGCCTGGTCGGACCCAAGCCGCGCTGGGCACGCACCGACGGCGGCGAGGCGGGTCTGCACCCGTCCAACATCCACGACACCCCGTATTCCGTGGGCGCCGTCGACTACACGGGCGACATGCCGGTGCTGCTCGGCCCGGACGGCCCGTCCCTCGGCGGCTTCGTGTGCCCGGCGACAGTGCTCAGCTCCGAGCGCTGGAAGCTGGGCCAGCTGCGCCCGGGCGACACGGTCCGCTTCGCGCCGGTGGACGTGGGCGGCGCGCCGCGCCCCGAGATCGTCGACGGGGGCGTGCTCGCCCGGGACGGCGACGTGGCCTACCGGCGCAGCGGCGACGACAACCTGCTGGTCGAGTTCGGACCGCTCCAGCTGGACCTCGCGCTGCGCATGCGGGTCCACGCGCTGATGGAGGCGGTGGCCGCGGCGGACCTGGCCGGCGTCACCGATCTCACCCCGGGCATCCGCTCGCTCCAGATCCGGACGGACCCCGCCCGCCTTCCGCTCGGTGAACTCCTCGCCGTGGTACGGGAGATGACGGCCGCCCTGCCCCCCTCGGACGAACTGGTCGTCCCCTCCCGCACCGTGCACCTCCCGCTGTCCTGGGACGATCCCGCGACCCGCGAGGCCATCGCCCGCTACATGGCGGGCGTCCGCGACGACGCCCCCTGGTGCCCCTGGAACATCGAGTTCATCCGCCGGGTCAACGGCCTGGACACCGTGGCGGACGTCTACGACACGGTGTTCGCCGCGGAGTACCTGGTCCTGGGCCTCGGAGACGTGTACCTGGGCGCCCCGGTCGCCACCCCGCTCGACCCGCGCCACCGGCTGGTGACCACGAAGTACAACCCCGCGCGCACCTGGACGGCCGAGAACTCGGTGGGCATCGGCGGCGCGTACCTCTGCGTCTACGGCATGGAGGGGCCCGGCGGCTACCAGTTCGTGGGCCGGACGACCCAGGTGTGGTCGCCCTGGCAGCAGCGCGGCGCGTTCGAACCGGGCTCGCCCTGGCTGCTGCGCTTCTTCGACCGGATCCGCTGGTATCCGGTCGGGGCGGACGAACTACTCGAACTGCGGGCCGACATCATCTCGGGCCGTTTCGTGCCGCGCGTCGAGAAGGGCACCTTCTCGCTCGCCGGGTACCAGGCCTTCCTCGCCGGGAACGCCGGCCCGATAGCGGAGTTCAGGTCCCGCCAGCAGACCGCTTTCGCGGCGGAGCGGGACGCCTGGGAGGCGGCCGGCGAGTTCGCGCGGGCGGCGGCCGCCGAGGCGCCGGCCGCTCCCCCGGCCGAGGTGGCGGTACCGCCGGGCGGCCGCCTGGTCGAGGCGGAGTTCGCCGCCTCCGTCTGGCAGCTGAACGTGTCGCCGGGCGACGAGGTGACGGCGGGGCAGCCGCTGCTCGCCCTGGAGGCGATGAAGATGGAGTCCAGGGTGCACGCGCCGGTCGACGGCGTGGTGGCACAGGTCCTGGCCCGCCCCGGCGACCAGGTCGAGGCGGGGACGGCACTGCTCGTCCTGGGCCCGGCCGCGAGCTGACCGGCCGATCGGCCCGACACCATGCAAGGAGCACACATGTCCACGACCGTGTCCCGCGTCCGCGCCGCCTACGCCCGCATCGAGGCCACGGACCGCCCGGAGATCTGGATCGACCTGCGGCCGCGGGCGGAGGCCGAGGCGGAGGCCCGCACGCTCGACGAACGGCTGGCGCGCGGTGAGCGTCTCCCGCTCGCGGGCCGGCTCCTCGCCGTCAAGGGAAACATCGACGTGGCGGGGCTGCCGACCACCGCGGGCTGCCCGGCGTACGCCTACCGGCCCGCCGCCGACGCCCCGGTCGTCGCCCGGCTCCGCGCGGCCGGTGCGCTGGTGCTGGGCACCACCAACCTGGACCAGTTCGCGACCGGCCTGGTCGGCACCCGCTCCCCGTACGGCGCGGTGCGGGGCGCCGTCGACCCGTCGCGGGTGAGCGGCGGCTCCAGCTCCGGTTCGGCCGTCGCGGTGGCCCTCGGCATCGTGGACCTCGCCCTGGGCACGGACACGGCGGGTTCGGGGCGGGTCCCGGCCGCCTTCAACGGCATCGTCGGCCTCAAGCCCACCCGCGGACTGGTCCCCACCGAGGGCGTCGTCCCGGCCTGCGCCTCCATCGACTGTGTGACGGTCTTCGCCCGCACGCTCCCCGAGGCGGAACGGGCCCTGGCCCACATGGCGTCGCCGGCCGACCGCGCCCTCCCCTCGCTCGCCGCCCGCGTCCCCGGGCCCTGGCGGATCGCGGTCCCGCCCCTCGACCGGCTGGGCGAACTGGACCCGGGCTGGGCGGCGGCCTACCAGACGGCGGTACGGCGGCTCGAAGCGGCCGGGGCCGAGATCCGCGGCATCGACCTCACCCCGTTCACCGAGGCCGCCGCGATGCTCTACGAGGGCGCGTTCGTCGCCGAGCGCTACACGGCCGTGGGTGAGTTTGTCGACAAGTTGACCGCGGAGGGGGGCGCGGGGCTGGACCCGACGGTCGCGGGCATCATCACCCGGGCCCGGGACGTCCCGGCCCACCGGCTCCACGCGGACACCGAGCGCCTGACCGTCCTGCGCACCCGCGCCCTGGCCGAACTGGCGGACGCGGACGCCCTGTTGCTGCCCACCGCACCCGGCCACCCCACCCTCGCCGAGGTCGCCGCCGACCCGCTGGGGGCCAACGCCCGGCTGGGCCGCTTCACCAACTCCACCAACCTCTTCGACCTGGCGGCGGTGGCCGTCCCGGCCGGCGAGGTGAACGGCCTGCCCTTCGGCGTGATGCTGGTCGGCCCGGCCTTCACGGACGAACGGCTGGCCCGGATCGCGGACCTGCTGCGCCCCGAGGTGTACGTGGCGGTGGCGGGCGCCCATCTGACCGGCCGGCCCCTCAACCCCCAGTTGCTGTCCCTGGGCGCGGTGCTGGACCGTACGACCACGACGTCCGCCGTCTACCGCCTGCACGCCCTGCGCACGGCCCCGCCCAAGCCGGGTCTCGTGCACGTGGGCGAGGGCGGCGCCGCGATCGAGGTGGAGGTCTGGCGGCTCCCGGCGGAGGGGCTCGGCAGCCTGCTCGCCGCGCTCCCCCGCCCGATGACCCTGGGCAGCGTCGAACTCGCCGACGGCACGCGGGTTCCCGGCTTCCTGTGCGAACCGGGCGCCCTCGGCGACGCGTCGGACATCACGGCGTACGGGGGCTGGCGGGCGTATCTCGACCAGGGCTGAGATGGACCGCCGAGAGGTGCGGGGCCGCAGTGACCTGCGGCCCCGCCGCGCGGACGGCACGAACGGCCGCCACGCCCGACCCGCGCCCGCGCCCGCGCCCGCCGGACGGCATCACCCCACCGACGAATAGGCGACGACGCCCCGCAGCAGCTCGTCGACCGCCTTCCGGGCGTTCTTCGCCACCGTCGAGCCCCCGGCCGAGGCGGGAGCCGCCGCCGCGATCTGCCCCAGCACGTCGATGACCTGCTTGCACCAGCGCACGAAGTCACCGGCGGGCATCTCCGCCTCGCGCAGCACCTCGTCGAGGCCCTTGCCGGAGGCCCACATGTACGCCGACCAGGCGAAGCCGAGATCGGGCTCGCGCTGCCCCACGCCTTCAGTCTGGCTGATCCGGAAGTCCTCCTCCAGGGCGTCCAGCCGGCCCCAGATGCGCACCATCTCGCCGAGTGCGGCCTTGGCCTTGCCCGAGGGCAGCTTCGGCGCCATGGCGTCGTCCCCGGCCCGCGACTCGTAGACCAACGCCGAGACACAGGCGGCCAGTTCGGCGGGGGCCAGCCCCTCCCAGACGCCCGCGCGCAGGCATTCGCTGGCGAGCAGATCGAGCTCGCCGTAGAGCCGGGCGAGCCGCTTGCCGTGCTCGGTGACCTCGTTGCCCCGCAGATAGTCGAGCTCGGTCAGGAGCGCCACGATCCGGTCGAACGTGCGGGCGATCGTGTTGGTGCGTCCTTCGATACGACGCTCCAGCTGCGAGGTGTCCCGCAGCAGCCGGTGGTAGCGCTCGGCCCAGCGGGCGTGGTCCTCACGGTCGGAGCAGCCATGGCAGGGGTGCGCGCGGATCGCGGTGCGCAGCCGGGCGATCTCCTGGTCGTCGGCGGCCTGCGAGCGCTGCTTGCGGGCCCGCTCCGGCGGGATGTGCCCGGCCTTGGTGCGCAGCGCGGAAGCGAGATCACGGCGGGACTGCGGCGAGCGCGGATTGAACGACTTCGGGATCCGCATCCGGTCCAGCGCCTCTACGGGCACCGGGAAGTCCATCGAGGCCAGCCGCTTGACCTGCCGCTCGGCGGTGAGGACCAGCGGACGCGGCCCGTCGTGCTGCTCGAAGCCGCGATGGCCGTTGGCCCGGCCGGCGGGCAGGCCCGGGTCGAGCACCAGCGCCAGCCCCGCGTACTTGCCGGTGGGCACGTGGATGACGTCCCCCGGCTTGAGCTTCTCCAGCGCCACGGCGGCCTCGACGCGCCGCTGGCTCGCACCCTGCTTGGCCAGTTCGGTCTCGCGGTCCTTGAGGTCGCGGCGTAGCCGCGCGTACTCGTCGAAGTCACCGAGGTGGCAGGTCATGGAGGCCTTGTAGCCCTCGAGCCCCTCTTCGTTGCGCTGCACCTGCCGGGAGATCCCGACCACCGACCGGTCCGCCTGGAACTGCGCGAACGAGGTCTCCAGCAGCTCGCGCGAGCGGTGCCGCCCGAACTGCTCGACCAGGTTGACCGCCATGTTGTACGACGGCTTGAAGCTGGAGCGCAGCGGGTACGTGCGGGTGCCGGCCAGACCGGCGAGGTGCTCGGGGCTCATCGCGCGCTGCCACAGCACGACGGCGTGCCCCTCGACGTCGATGCCCCGTCGGCCCGCGCGGCCGGTGAGCTGGGTGTACTCGCCGGGGGTGATGTCGGCGTGCTGCTCGCCGTTCCACTTGACGAGCTTCTCCAGCACCACCGAGCGGGCGGGCATGTTGATGCCGAGGGCGAGCGTCTCGGTCGCGAAGACGGCCTTGACCAGGCCGCGCACGAAGAGTTCCTCGACGACCTCCTTGAAGGTCGGCAGCATGCCCGCGTGGTGGGCGGCGATGCCGCGCTCCAGCCCCTCCAGCCACTCGTAGTAGCCGAGGACGTGCAGGTCCTCGTGGGGGATGGCGGCGGTGCGCTCCTCGACCAGGGCGCGGACCTCGGCGCGTGCCTCCTCGTCGTTCAGCCGCAGCCCGGCGTACAGACACTGCTGGACGGCGGCCTCGCAGGCGGCCCGGCTGAAGATGAAGGTGATGGCGGGCAGCAGCCCGGCGGCGTCGAGCCGCTCGATGACCTCCGGCCGTCCCGGTGTCCACACCCGCGACCGCTGCCGGCGCTCCCGCTCGCGGTCGGCCTCGCGCATGTTCCGGCCGCGCCTGCGGTCCTGGTAGGAGGGCCGGCTCGCCTCCATGCGGGCCAGCCGCGTGAGGTCGGGGTTGACGGCTCTGCGCTGGCCCTCGCCCTCCTCGAACAGGTCGTACATCCGCCGCCCGGCGAGCACGTGCTGGAACAGCGGCACGGGCCGGTGCTCGGAGACGATCACCTCGGTGTCGCCGCGCACGGTGTCCAGCCAGTCGCCGAACTCCTCGGCGTTGGAGACGGTCGCCGACAGCGAGACCAGGGTGACCGACTCGGGGAGGTGGATGATCACCTCTTCCCACACGGCGCCCCGGAAGCGGTCGGAGAGGTAGTGCACCTCGTCCATCACCACGTACCCGAGGCCGAGGAGAGTCTGCGAGCCGGCGTACAGCATGTTCCGCAGCACCTCGGTGGTCATCACGACCACGGGGGCGTCGGAGTTGACGCTGTTGTCGCCGGTGAGCAGACCCACCTTCTCGCTGCCGTAGCGCCGGCACAGGTCGGAGTACTTCTGGTTCGACAGCGCCTTGATGGGCGTCGTGTAGAAGCACTTCTTGCCCTGTTGGAGGGCGAGGTGGACGGCGAACTCGCCCACGATCGTCTTGCCGGAGCCGGTGGGGGCGGCCACCAGGACGCCCTTGCCCGCCTCGAGCGCCCGGCAGGCCTCGATCTGGAAGGGGTCGAGACCGAAGTCGTACATCTCGCGGAAGGACGCGAGCGAAGTGGCCTGCTCGACAGCGCGCTTGCGTGCTGCCGCGTACCGCTCGGCCGGTGAGAGATCCTCTGTCATCGTGCTTTCGAGCGTACCGGGCCGCACTGACAACAGGACGATCATTATCCGGATCCGGTCTTGCCAAACCTCGGTACGCCCAGCTCACGGGGGCACGGGCGGCCCGTTTCAGGGGCCGATGAGCCGCACCGCGCCCGGCACGCACCGCGCGGTGAGCGGCAGCTCCCCGAGCCGCTCCCCGTCCGCGTAGCCCGAGACGCCCGCCGCGGCGATCTCGACCTTCGCCGCCCGGAGCACGGTGACCTTCGGATGCTCGACGTGCGTCCCCCGGTACACCTTCGGGAAGACGCGCAGCAGTGTCCTGCGGCGGCAGTCCCCGACGACCGTGACGTCGAACAGTCCGTCGGTGGGATCGGCGCCGGGGCAGATCCGCATGCCGCCGCCGTAGGAGGATCCGTTGCCGACGGCGACGAGGGTGGCCTCGACCTCCCGGACGGCTCCGTCGTCGAGCGTGATCCGGTAGGGGAACGGGCGGAACGCGGCCAGTTCCGCCAGCATCGCGAGGTCGTACCTGGCGCGGCCGACTGGCCATCGCATGCGGTTGCCCCGGTCGTTGACGCGGGAGTCGAAGCCGGAGGCGAGGACGGTGCCGAACCAGCGGTCGCCGACCCGGCCGAGGTCGATGTCGCGGATCCGGGCGCCCTTGAGGGCGTCGGCGACCAGCCGGGCCGCGGCCGCCGGATCGCGGAGGGGCAGGCCGAGGGCGCGGGCGAAGTCGTTGCCGGTACCGGCGGCGACCAGCCCGAGCGGGGTGCGGGTACCGGCGACGGCCTGCAGGGCGAGGTGGGCCAGCCCGTCGCCGCCGACGGCGATCAGGGCGCCGGTGCCGTCGGCCACCGCGGCACGCGCGCGTACGAGGGCGTCCTCGGCGTTCACGCCGAGGACCGTGCGCACCGTGTAGCCGGCCGCCCGCAACGCGGAAGCGGCCGGCCGCGCTGCGTGAGCGCCCCGGCCGCGGCCCGCCGCGGGATTGACGAAGAGGGTGATCTCGCTGGTCACGGGGATGACCTTAGGAGTTCTCCGGTACCCGTCAGGTCACGTCGTCATAACCGTTCACCCGCTCCGTGGTCGACTGCTCCGGCAGCGCGCGGCTCGCGGTCACCGACTCGACCTCGCCGATGGCCTCGGGGCTGAGGTCCAGCTCGGAGGCCTCGTCGTCGGCGGGCCCGAGGGCGTCGCGGCGGCGCCTGCGCCGGTCGTTCAGCAGGGAGAAGGCGGTGGCGCCGAAGTACAGGATCCAGATCGGTCCGGCGAGCGCCAGCATCGAGATGGGGTCGGTGCTGGGCGTGGCGACGGCGGCGAACACCGTGATGCCGATGATCATGGCTCGCCACCAGCCGAGCATGCGCTTGCCGGTGACCATGCCGGTGAGGTTGAGGAAGACCAGCAGCAGCGGCAGCTCGAAGGAGAGGCCGAAGACGACGACCATGCGCGTGACGAGCTGGAGCAGGTCGTCCAGCGGCAGGAGGTTGCTGACGCCGCCCGGCGTGAAGTCGATCAGCACCTTGGCGGTGGTCGGCAGCACGGCGTAGGCGAAGTAGCCGCCGCCCAGGAAGAGCGGGGCGCCCAGGCCGACGAACGCGTAGGCGTACTTGCGCTCGTGGTTGTGCAGGCCGGGGGCGATGAAGGCCCACAGCTGGTAGAGCCAGACCGGCGAGGCGAAGACGACACCGGCCATCAGGGAGACCTGGAGGGCCAGCGTGAAGGGCGCGAGGAGACCGTTGATCGTGATGCTCGCGCACTTGTTGGTGGCGTCGCCGGAGTTGAGCTGGCCCGCGATCTCCTCGAAGGTCTTCCCGCAGCCGACCGAGTCGAGGATCGGCTTGGTGAGGAAGTTGATGATGTCGTTGTAGAAGAAGGCGGCTACGACCGTCACGAGGACGATGGCCAGCATCGCCTTCGCGAGCCGGTTGCGGAGCTCACGAAGATGATCCGCGAGGGGCATCCGCCCCTCGGGGTCCTTCTCCTGTTTGCGGGCAGGCTTCAGCAACCCACGTTCCCATCTCGTGCGGCGGGCCGGAGGTCACCGGCCCTGCGTCAGCGCTTGGTCGTGTCCGTCGGCTCGCTGACCGGACGGGAGCTGGTCACGTCGCCGGGGGCGGCCTGGATGGTGCGCTGAGCCGGGGGCTGCTCGCCGTCGTTCGGCGGGCCCGCCGGGGTGGCCGTGCTGCTGCCGTCTTCCTTCATCGCCTTCGCCTCGCTCTTGAGAATGCGAGCGGACTTGCCGAGCGAGCGCGCCATGTCGGGAAGCTTCTTGGCGCCGAACAGCAGAATGACGACGACGAGGATGAGAATGATCTCGGGGGCGCCGAGCCTTCCGAACATAAGTCTTTACCTTCTCACCGAGGCTGCGGGGGTGGGTTGCCGTCCGACCGGTCGGACACCTGTCCGAACGATCGTGTTGACAGCGATCGTAACGCTCAGGGGTAAACGTGAGGCAATCCCTGTGCGTACTCCCGGTCCGCGGTCCGGGCCTCGTTCTCCGAGCCGCGACCAGCAGCGTACCTGCCCTCCCCGCCGGGGCGGGAGGGCGAAGTGGCCCAAAACGCATTGCCCGCAGGACTCACAGGACGCCCACAGCGCTACCCGTGGGTCGCCACAGCGGTCGTCACAGGGTGTCCACAGCGCGGGCCGCGCTCGCGGCGGCCCGTTCCAGTTCCTGGGCCGCCCGGTCGATCCGGCGCGCGGACTCCGCGACCTGCCGCCCCAGAAGCCGCGCCTCCGAGAAGACCCGTACGGCGAACACCGCGAGGACGGTGAGACCGGCGAAACCCATGGCAACCGCGAACATCGGCCAGAACATGGGGCGAGCCTAGACCTTCCTAGGGCGTGTGCAGCCGCAGGGTCCTGACCCCGCCGCCGGTGAGCAGCTCGACGATCCGCTCGCCGGCCGGCTTGCGCACGGCGGCACCGCAGTCGGGGCAGGTGAACGAGTAGAAGGTGGTCCGGCTGGACCCGCCGATCGCCAGGCGCAGGGCACTCGCCGCCAGCTCGAAGGCACCCCGGCAGTCGGGGCACCCGGCCCGGAAGCGCACCGGACCCGCACTCCGCATGCCGGCGAACGCGGAGGCCACCGAGATGCCCCGCGCACCGGACGCCGTCGCCTCGCTCAAAGCCCCTGCTCCCGCCCGTCGAACCGACTGTCGCCCCGCTGCCCCGGCTGCTCGCCGTGCGCCGCGTGCGGCCCCCCGACCGCGCCCGGCGCCCCGATCCCGTCGTACGCCGCCAGCGCCTCACGGGCGGCCCGGCGGGCGCTGTCGGCGAGCTCCGGCGGCGACACGATCCGGCCGTCCCGGCCGAGCCGCAGCGCCAGCCGCCTGAGCGAGGCGGGTTCGGGTGTGCGCAGGGTGATACGCAGTCCGCCGTCGGAAAGTTCATCGGCGCTGTCGTGCGGGTAGTACTCGGCGACCCAGCGGCCGCCCGGGCCGACCTCGACGACGACCTCCGGGTCCTCGGCGGCCGGCTGCACGAGCCCCTCCGACAGGTCCCGGAGCTCGATCTCGGGCGGTGCGGACGGCTCGTCGAGGATCTTGATCTCGGCGACCCGGTCCAGCCGGAAGGTGCGGCGCGCCTCGGAGCGGCGGCACCAAGCCTCCACATACGTGTGCCCGACGCTGACCAGCCGGATGGGGTCGATCTCGCGCTCGGTGACCTGGTCGCGCGCGGGCGAGTAGTAACGGATCCACAGCCGGCGCCGCTCGGAGATCGCCCGGTCGACGTCCGCGAAGACCCCGCCCTCGGACTCGAACGTCACCGACAGCCGCGCGCTGGCGCCCGCCGCCTCACCGGCCGCGGCCTCCACCTTGGCGGTCGCCCGCAGCAGCGCCTGCCGGTCGCCCTCGCGCAGGCCGGGCAGCGTGGACACCGCCCGGGCCGCCACCAGCAGCGCGGTCGCCTCGTCGGCGGCCAGCCGCAGCGGTTCGGCGGCGTCCGCGCCGAGCGCGGCCGGGTTGTGCCACCAGATGCGCTCACCGTCGGTGTCGATGTCCAGGAGATCGCCGCCGCGGAAGCTGGTGCCGCACATCGGCAGCACGTCGAGGTCCGAGACCAGCTCGTCCTCGGTGATCCCGAACGCGCGCGCCACGTCCTCGATCCGCGCGCCGGGGCGCTCCCTGAGATACGTCACCAGGGAGAGCATCCGCCGCGTCTGGTCGATGGCGTTCGTCGGCCTGACCGGTTTGCCTGCCACTGTGTTGCTCGCTCCCCCTCAGCCCTTGGCCACGGCGCGTAGCCGGTCCACGACGTCCGCGCGCAGCTCGGCGGGGTCGAGGACCACCACGTCCGGCCCGAACTCCACCAGCCAGGCGTCCAGCCCGTGCCCGTACGGAATCTCCAACTCGTCCCAGCCGTCGCCGAGTTCCCGCACCGCGGTGGCCTTCGCCCGCAAGGGGTACCCGGCGTCGGTCCGCAGCCGGATCAGCGCGCTGCGGTCGGCGGTCTCGCCCGCCCAGCTCGCGACGGTCTCACGGACGGTGACGACATCGGGTACCGGCACGGTGAAGCTCGCCCCGCGCGAGCGCACCTTGCCGGTGATCCGCGACAGCCGGAAGACCCGCTCGGCGCCCCGGTCGCGGTCGAAGCCGGCCAGGTACCAGTGGCCGCGCCAGCACTCCAGCGCCCACGGCTCGACATGCCGGGGCTCCGGGTGGGCGGCGGTGGCCTTGCGGTAGTCGAACACGACGGGCCGACGGTCACGGCAGGCGAGCATCAGCGGCTCGAACGCGGCCTCGTGCACGGGGATCCGGGGCTCCAGGGCGCCGTGTGCCTCGTACGGGTCGACGTCCTCGGGGAGCCCGGCCGCGCGCAGCTTCTGCAGGGCTCCGCTCGCGGCACCGGCCAGCCGCGCCTGCTGCCACACCTTGGCGGCCAGGCCCAGCGCCGCGGCCTCCTCGGCGTCCAGGGTGATGGCCGGCAGTCGGTTGCTGTCGCGGCGGGCGAGGTAGCCGATCTCGCCGTCCAGGCTCTCGACGGTCTCGATGACCAGGCCGAGCTCGCGAAGATCGTCCTTGTCCCGCTCGAACATCCGGTTGAAGGAGTCGTCCGACCCCGCCCCGCCGTTGCCCGACCGGAAGGTCTCGACATACGCCTCGATGGAATCGCGCAGCTCACGCTTGCTGAGCGGCCGGCGCGTCCCGAGCAGACACAGCGCCAGGTTCATCAGCCGCTCGGCCTTGGCAATGGCCATCGACGCCCTTCGCCTCCCCTATGGTGCTTACGATCGACGACCGTACCGCCCCGCGGCGCCCGGACAAAAGCCGAGGGTCCATGCCCGGGCGGGCATGGACCCCAGGTGATCAACACTGGTCCTACGACGGTCAGACCCCGAGCAGGTCCACGACGAAGATCAGCGTCTCGCCGGGCTTGATCGCCGGGGTGGGGCTCTGGTTGCCGTAGGCGAGGTGGGCCGGGATGGTCAGCTGTCGACGGCCGCCGACCTTCATGCCCTGCACGCCCTGGTCCCAGCCCTTGATGACGCGTCCGCCACCGAGCGGGAAGCGGAACGGCGTCCCGCGGTTCCAGCTGGCGTCGAACTCCTCACCGGTGCTGAAGGCGACACCGACGTAGTGGACGCTGACGTTGTGGCCGGCCTGCGCGACCTCGCCGTCACCCTCCCAGATGTCCTTGATCTCGAGGTCCGCCGGGGGCTCGCCGCCGGGGAAGTCGATCTCGGGCTTGTCAATGCTCACGTCACTGGCTCCTGCATGTCTCACGGAAAGGCAACACGGACAGTCTTACACCTTCGCCCGCCTCACACCTTGGCGATGATGTCCACCGAGAAGACCATCGTGGAGTCCTTCTCGATGCCGCTGCCGCTCGGCGGGCTGTCGCCGTAACCCAGGGACGGCGGCACGACGATGACGACCCGGCTGCCCACCTTCTTGCCGGTCAGTCCCTGCGCCCAGCCCTTGACCACCTGCTGGAGCGAGAACGAGGTCAGCGAACTGCGGCTGTACGAGGAGTCGAACTCCTTGCCCGTGTCCCAGACGACGCCCTTGTACTGCACCAGCACGGTGTCGTCCGCCGCGAGCTTCGGGCCGTCTCCCTCGATCACGTAGTTCGACACCAGCTTGGTCGGCGGGTCCGACTTGGGGATCTCGATCGAGGGCGCCTTGCCGTCGGTGTTCGTGCCCACCTTCGGCACCGCGGCGTCGTCCTGCGGCACGTCCTTGCCCTTGGCCGAGCTCTTCGCGTTGAACGTGTCCTGGATGTCGAAGACGAACACCAGCGTGTCGGTGCCCTTGATGCCCGTGTCCGCGTCGCCGTCCTTGCCGAAGGCCCAGGTCGGCGGCACCGAGAAGAGCACCCGGCTGCCGGTCTTCTTGCCCGTCAGCGCATAGCGCCAGCCGTCGATGGTGCCGCCCTGCGCGAGCTGGGTGAACAGCGGCTTCTTGGTGTCGTAGGTGTTGAGGAGGACCTTCGCGCTGTCCCAGATCTGGCCGAGACAGTTGGCCTGGATGTAGTCGTTCTCCGCGACGGTCTTGCCGCTGCCCGCGATCACCGTCTTCACCGCCAGCTGGTCCGAGGGCTCACCGCTGCCCTTGGCGACCGTCGGCTTCTCGTCGAACTTCACGCCCGCCGTGATGGCCGGCAGCGGACCGTCGACGATCTTCGGTGGAGGCGTGGCCCCGGCGGAGGACGACGCGCCGTCGCTCGCCTTGCTCGAGTCGGACTTGTCGTCGCCGCACGCGGCGAGAGTGACCATTCCCGCGGGTACGGCGGCAAGGATGAGTGAGCGTCGGCGCACGATGAAAGCCTCGTAATCGGTCGATCTTCTGATGGCGTGCGCGCTACCTTAGCGACGTTTGCGGACATGCGAAGGGCGCCGTACGGGAACGTACGGCGCCCGTGTCGCGTTCCGCACCGGGTGCGGAACACGTCACTCACATTCCGGCGATCAGCTTCTCCACCCGGTCGTCCACCGACCGGAACGGGTCCTTGCACAACACGGTGCGCTGTGCCTGGTCGTTGAGCTTCAGGTGCACCCAGTCCACCGTGAAGTCCCGGCGCTGTTCCTGTGCACGACGGATGAAGTCGCCGCGCAACCGGGCCCTGGTGGTCTGCGGCGGCACCGACTTGCCCTCGAAGATCTTCAAGTCGTTGCAGATCCGCGCGGCTTGGCCCTTTCGCTCCAGCAGGTAGTACAGACCACGACGACGGTGAATGTCGTGATAAGCGAGGTCTATCTGCGCGACCCGCGGATGCGACATGGTCATGTTGTGCTTGGCCCGGTACCGCTCGATGAGCTTGTACTTCATCACCCAGTCGATCTCGGTGCCGATCCGGTCGAGGTCCTCCGCCTCGATCGCGTCCAGCGTGCGGCCCCACAGCTCCAGGACCTGGTCGACGGTGCCGGTACGCACACCGCGGCGCTCGACGAAGTCCACGGCCTTCTCGTAGTACTCCCGCTGCACCTCCAGCGCGGAGGCCTCCCGGCCGCTGGCCAGCCGCACCTTGCGGCGGCCGGTGATGTCGTGACTGACCTCGCGGATCGCCCGGATCGGGTTCTCCAGCGTCAGGTCCCGCATCACCGTGCCCGCCTCGATCATGCGCAGCACCAGGTCGGTCGCGCCGACCTTCAGCAGCATGGTCGTCTCGGACATGTTGGAGTCGCCGACGATGACATGCAGACGGCGGTAGCGCTCGGCGTCCGCGTGCGGCTCGTCGCGCGTGTTGATGATGGGCCGCGAGCGGGTCGTCGCGGAGGAGACGCCCTCCCAGATGTGCTCGGCCCGCTGACTGACGCAGTAGACCGCCCCACGGGGCGTCTGAAGCACCTTGCCCGCGCCGCACAGCAGCTGGCGGGTCACCAGGAACGGGATCAGGATGTCCGCGAGCCGGGAGAACTCCCCGTGCCGGGCCACCAGGTAGTTCTCGTGGCAACCATAAGAGTTGCCCGCCGAGTCCGTGTTGTTCTTGAAGAGGTAGACGTCGCCCGCGATTCCTTCCTCGTGCAGGCGTCGCTCCGCGTCCACCAGGAGTCCTTCGAGAATGCGCTCGCCGGCCTTGTCGTGGGTGACCAACTCGGTCACGTTGTCACATTCCGGTGTCGCGTATTCCGGATGCGATCCCACGTCGAGATAGAGGCGGGCACCGTTTCGCAGAAAGACATTGCTGCTTCGGCCCCATGACACGACACGGCGGAAGAGGTACCGCGCCACCTCGTCGGGAGACAGCCGACGCTGTCCCCTGAACGTACATGTGACGCCGTACTCGTTCTCCAGCCCGAAAATGCGGCGGTCCATGAGTGAACATTACGCCCGATCCCCTGAACTGAAACGGGGTTCGGCAGCACGGTTTGGATCATTTTCCGATGAAGCCGCAACCACCGCACTCCCGGCGGGAACTGCAAGTACCCGCCCTGTGGCCAGCAAAACCACCAGCGATACGGCACCCGCGACAGCCGGCACCGTGAATCCCCACAGCGCGCCGCCGGCCTCGACGACCGGACCCGCCAGGCCCGTTCCCACCGACGCGCCGACCGTGAACGTGGTCACCAGCCAGGAGAACGCCTCCGTCACCGTCCCGCGCGGCGCGTGCCGGTCCACGATGACGAACGCGCACGCGATGGCGGGCGCCAGGAACACGCCCGCGAGCGCCGTCAGCGCCACCATGGCCACCGCGCCCGGCATCAGCGTCAGCGGCAGGTAACACACCGCCAGAAGCGCCACGAGCCACCGCAGTCGCCGCTCCGGCGGCCCGGCCCACCGACGCGCGCCGTACACCACACCACCGAGCAGCGCGCCGAGGCCCAGCGCCGCCATCAGCCAGCCGTACACCGCGTCACCACCGTGGTCGTCCGCGTACGGCACGGACGCCACCGTGATGGAACCGAGCGCGACGCCGATGAACAGGAACGCGCCGAGGAGCGCCAGCAGACCGGGCGACCGCAGCGCGCCCAGCCAGTGCGCCTCGCGCGGGGCCGACCGCCACGCGCGCGAGGGCGGCGACACGACCACCGACAGCGCGCCCAGCACGCCGACCGCGTTCAGCACCAGCAGGGCACCCTGCGCCGACCACAGCGACACGCACAGGGTCACCAGCAGCGGGCCGACGGTGAACATCACCTCCTGCGCCACGGCGTCCATCGCGTAGGCCGTGTGCACCTGGTCCTCGCGGCGCAGCACCGCCGGCCAGAGCGCCCGCAGGCCGCCCTCCAGAGGCGGCGTGAAGAGGCCGGCGGCCGCCACCGACAGATAGGCGAGCGGCAGCGGGTCCGCGCCCACGAGGGCGAAGACCGCCATGGCGAGGGCCGAGACGAGCGCCGCGGGCAACTGGACCCGCGGCTGCCCGTGGGTGTCGACCAGCCTCCCCAGCAGCGGCTGCCCGACGGCGTTGGCTACGCCGTACACGGCCGCCAGCGCGCCCGCGAGGCTGTAGGTGCCGCCCTCCGCGCGCACGAACAGCACGATCGCGATGGCGGCCGTGGCGTTGGGCAGCCGGCCGACGAGCGTGCCCGTCAGCAGCCGGGCGGCGTGCTTCGCCCTGAGGATCTCGAGGTATCCCGCGGCCAATGTCCCGCCTCCGTCGGCTCGCCCGAGGCGGTGGCCCACCTTCAGGTTTTACGTATAACGTCTCTTGTCATACGTACCATGTGCGCTGTTCGCGAGTCCAGACGAAGGAGCAGGCCCACGGTGGCACGAGGTAGCACGCGCCCGACGAGCCGTGACGTCGCCCAGGCCGCGGGGGTCTCCCAGGCCGCCGTCTCCCTCGTCCTCGGCGACAAGTGGCGCGGCCGCGTCTCGGAGACCACCGCGGAACGCGTACGGGAGGCGGCCCGCGAACTCGGCTACCGGCCCAATCTCGCCGCCCGCAACCTGCGCCTCGGCCGCACCCGTACGGTCCTGCTCGTCGTCCCCGCGCTCACGACGGAGTTCTTCGCCGGCGTCTACACCGGGGCGGCGCGGGTCGCGGCCGAGCACGGCTTCGGAGTGGTCCTCTACCCCTCCCCCGAGGGCGTCGGCCCCGCCCGCGACCCCTTCGCCTCCGCCCAGGCCGCCCTCGACGGCGTCCTCGCCTCCTCGATGGCCGCCGACGCGCTGACCGCCATCCGCGGCGACCAGCTGCCCCTGGTGATGCTGGACAGTGACCCGTCGGGAAGCCTGGGCGCCGCCACGGTCAACCTCGACATCGCCGACGGCGTCCGCCAGGTCGCCGACCACCTGCTGGGCCTCGGCCACCGCCGCTTCCTGCATCTCGCGGCCGACATCCCGTCCTGGACCTTCGAGGTACGCGCGCGTGAGCTCGCCGCGCGGGTCGGCGCGGTGGCGGGGACCTCGCTGCGCACCGCCCCGGCCCCGATCTCCATCGACGGCGCACTGGCCGCCGCGGAGGCGGCGCTGAGCGCTCCGGGGCCCCGCCCCACCGCCGTCGTCTGCGACGACGACAAACTCGCGGCCGGCGTCTACAAGGCCCTGCGGCGCCTCGGCCTGCGGGTCCCCGACGACGTCTCCGTCACCGGCCTGGACGACCTCGCCCTGGCCACCGCTCTCGACCCCGAGCTGACGACCGTACGACTGGACGCGGAGCTGTTCGGCGAACGTGGCATGCGCGCCCTCCTCGCCGTCCTGGAGGGCCGCACGCCGGACGGCGGGGACATCCCCGTCGAACTGGTCGTACGGGCCTCCACGGCGCCACCGAACGCCTCCTGAGACGCCCTGCGCCCCGGCCGAATCGTCGACCGGGGCGCAGGGCGGGTGAATCGCGGGCGGCGTCACTCCTCCTCGGAGCTCTCCGCCTCCGTGGTCGCGCCGTCCGTCTCCAGCAGCCGGCCCAGCTGCCGGCCCACGATCCGCTTGAACTTGCGCGACTGCGGGCGCGTGCGGTCCAGCACGGCCACCTCCAGGCGCTCGGCGGGAATCTCCCGCTCCGTACCGTTGGTGTCGCGCGACAGGGCCTGTACGGCCAGCTTCAGCGCCTCGGACAGATTCATGCCGTCCCGGTGGCGCTGGTCCAGGTAGCTGCTGATCTGCTCGGCGTTGCCCCCGACCGCCACCGAACCGTGCTCGTCCACGATCGAGCCGTCGTGCGGCAGCCGGTAGATCTGGTCCCCGTCCGGCGTGGCACCGACCTCGGCCACCACCAGCTCCACCTCGTAGGGCTTCTCGCCCGCCGAGGAGAAGATCGTGCCCAGCGTCTGGGCGTACACGTTGGCCAGACCGCGGGCGGTCACGTCGTCACGGTCATAGGTGTAACCGCGGAGGTCGGCGTACCGCACACCACCGATCCGCAGGTTCTCGTACTCGTTGTACTTGCCGGCGGCCGCGAAGCCGATCCGGTCGTAGATCTCGCTGAACTTGTGCAGCGCGCGGGACGGATTCTCACCGACGAACACGATGCCGTCGGCGTACTGGATCACAACGAGGCTGCGGCCGCGCGCGATGCCCTTGCGGGCGTACTCGGCGCGGTCGGCCATCGCCTGCTGGGGTGAGACATAGAACGGCGTCGACACCGGTTATCCGTCCCTTTCTGTCGAAGTCACTGGATCACCTGGGATGAGAACGGGGCCGCCGCTACAGCAGGGCGGCGCGCGGGCCGTCCGGCTGCTCCAGGCGACGCGCCAGGATCGAGCGGGCGATCTCCGACGACTCCTCGTCGGTGAGCCGGCGGAAGCCGTCCTCGGTGATCACGGTGACGATGGGGTAGATCCGGCGCGCGACATCGGGACCACCGGTCGCCGAGTCGTCGTCCGCCGCGTCGTAGAGGGCCTGGACCACGAGTGTCGTGGCCTCTTCCTCGGTCAGGCCGTCGTGGAAGAGCTTCTTCATCGCCCCGCGCGCGAAGATCGAGCCGGAGCCGGTGGCGGCGTAGTGGTGCTCCTCGGAGCGGCCGCCCGTGACGTCGTAGGAGAAGATCCGGCCGCGGTCCCGGTCCACGTCGAACCCGGCGAAGAGGGGCACGACCGCCAGACCCTGCATGGCCATGCCCAGATTGGAACGGATCATGGTCGACAGGCGGTTCGCCTTGCCCTCGAGCGAGAGCTGCGCGCCTTCGACCTTCTCGAAGTGCTCCAGCTCCAGCTGGAACAGCTTGACCATCTCGACGGCCAGACCGGCGGTACCGGCGATTCCGACGGCCGAGTACTCATCCGCCGGGAAGACCTTCTCGATGTCCCGCTGGGCGATGACATTGCCCATCGTGGCGCGACGGTCACCGGCGAGCACGACACCACCGGGGAACGTCACGGCGACGATCGTCGTGCCGTGCGGCGCCTCGATCACACCCTGCGTCGGGGGCAGCTGCCGCTTGCCGGGCAGCAGCTCCGGCTGGTGATCGGAGAGAAAGTCCATGAAGGACGAGGACCCTGGCGTCAGGAAGGCAGCCGGTAGACGCCCGGTGCTACGAGTGTTGGCTTCCACGCGTTTCCTTCCAGGTAATCGGCTGCTCGGTGCGCGCCCGCGGGGTCGAACGACCCTCGACAGGCCGAGGCCGGAATTGCAGTTGAAGCACGGTACGCCACGGACCCTACCCGTCTGACGGCAGTGATCAACCTGCGTGACGGGCACTGCCGCAGCAGGCCGCCGGAGTCCGGCTGTCTGCGGGCGGAGGCTGCGCGCGGCGTGGTCGTCCTACCGCGCGCAGCACTGCACACCATCTTCGCTTCCCAACCCGCGAGCCCCCGATTCCTTCAAATCGAAGGCTACTCGCCGCCCTTTTGGACGAAGGAGCGAACGAAGTCCTCGGCGTTCTCCTCGAGGACGTCGTCGATCTCGTCCAGAACCGAGTCCACGTCGTCGCTCAGCTTCTCCTGGCGCTCCTTGAGGTCCTCCGAAGCCTGCGCCTCGGGCGCCTGCTCCTCGACCTCCTCCGTGGAGCGCGTCGCCTTCTGCTGGCCGCCGCCGGTGTCCTTGGTCGCCATAACCCTCACCCCGCTCTTTCGCCCGACATGGTCGACAGGTCGGCATTCCTGCCGATCGGTGATGATCAGACCCTACAAGCCGGGTCCGACATCGGCCCCGCAGTTTCCACAACGTACGGGGGCCACCTCGATGATTCCCTGACGGAAGGGTTTCCACCCCGTCGGGGAGGTTGCGTCCGGGTGGTCGTTCAGCCGCCCGAGAGCACCTTGACCAGGTCTTCTGCCGTGCGGCAGCGGTCCAGGAGCGCCTTGACGTGATTTCGCGTTCCGCGAAGAGGTTCGAGGGTTGGGACGCGCTGGAGCGAATCCCGGCCCGGCAGATCGAAGATCACCGAGTCCCAGGAGGCGGCGGCGACGTCGTCGGCGTACTGCTCCAGACAGCGGCCGCGGAAGTACGCGCGCGTGTCCTCCGGGGGCTTCGTGATCGCCCGCTCGACCTCGGTCTCGTCCAGCAGACGCTTCATGCGGCCACGGGCCGCCAGACGGTTGTAGAGGCCCTTGTCGGCCCGTACGTCGGCGTACTGGAGGTCCACGAGGTGCAGGCGGGCCGCGTCCCAGTCGAGGCTGTCACGGCGCCGGTAGCCCTCCATGAGCTCCCGCTTGGCGACCCAGTCCAGTTCGCCGGCCAGACTCATCGGGTCGTTCTCCAGGCGGTTCAGGGTGTCCTCCCAGCGCGCGAGGACGTCCTTCGTCTGGTCGTCGGCGTCCGAGCCGAACCGCTCCTCCACGTACTTGCGCGACAGCTCGAAGTACTCCATCTGCAACTGCACGGCGGTGAGCGTGCGACCGCTGCGCAGAGTGACCAGCCGCTTCAGGGTCGGGTCGTGGGAGACCTGGTGCAGGGTCCGGACCGGCTGGTCGACCGCCAGGTCCACCGCGATGAAGCCGTCCTCGATCATCGACAGGACCAGCGCCGTCGTGCCCAGCTTCAGATAGGTCGAGATCTCGGAGAGGTTCGCGTCGCCGATGATCACATGGAGCCGTCGGTACTTCTCCGCGTCGGCGTGCGGCTCGTCGCGCGTGTTGATGATCGGGCGCTTCAGCGTCGTCTCCAGGCCGACCTCGACCTCGAAGTAGTCGGCGCGCTGACTGAGCTGGAAGCCGTGCTCGTGGCCGTCCTGGCCGATTCCCACACGGCCGGCGCCGGTGACCACCTGGCGCGAGACGAAGAAGGGCGTCAGATGGCGCACGATGTCCGAGAACGCGGTCTCCCGCTTCATCAGGTAGTTCTCGTGCGTGCCGTAGGAGGCGCCCTTGTTGTCGGTGTTGTTCTTGTAGAGGTGGATGGGCTGGGCGCCGGGCAGTGCGGCGGCCCGCTCGGCGGCCTCGGCCATGATCCGCTCGCCGGCCTTGTCCCAGAGGACGGCGTCACGGGGATTGGTGACCTCGGGCGCGCTGTACTCGGGATGCGCGTGGTCGACGTAGAGGCGTGCGCCATTGGTGAGGATGACGTTGGCGAGGCCGATGTCCTCGTCGGTGAGCTGGCTGGAGTCGGCGACCTCGCGGGCGAGGTCGAAACCACGCGCGTCCCGCAGCGGGTTCTCCTCCTCGAAGTCCCAGCGAGCCCGGCGGGCCCTGTGCATCGCCGCCGCGTAGGCGTTGACGATCTGGGACGAGGTGAGCATGGCATTGGCGTTGGGGTGGCCGGGGACGGAGATGCCGTACTCCGTCTCGATGCCCATTACTCGCCGTACGGTCATGCGGCCCTCCTTGCCCGGCGGCACCCTCGGTCGTGGGCGCCGCTCAGATACCGGTGGTGCTCCGGCGCGTGTGCGGTGCCCGTCCCCGCACTGCGCGACCCGGCGGTACGGAAGAGCCTAGAACGCCTCCGCGCTGGTGGGGAGATCATTTGCGTCATTGCCTTGCTCCAGCCGTGGCCCGGAAAGCAGTCGGCTGCGGGTACCCGTGGTGGGCACCCGCAGCCGCCCTGCTCTTACAGGTACTGCCCGGTGTTCGCCACCGTGTCGATGGAGCGTCCGGTGTCCGCGCCCTGCTTTCCGGTGATGAGGGTACGGATGTAAACGATCCGTTCGCCCTTCTTTCCGGAGATCCGGGCCCAGTCGTCGGGGTTGGTGGTGTTCGGCAGGTCCTCGTTCTCCTTGAACTCGTCCACGCACGCCTGGAGGAGATGGGAGACCCGAAGGCCCTTCTGGTTGTGGTCGAGGAAGTCCTTGATGGCCATTTTCTTGGCACGGCCGACGATGTTCTCGATCATCGCGCCGGAGTTGAAGTCCTTGAAGTAGAGGACTTCCTTGTCGCCGTTGGCGTAGGTGACTTCCAGGAAGCGGTTTTCCTCGGATTCGGCGTACATGTGTTCCACGGCCGTCTGGATCATGCTCTGGACGGTGGTGGTCCTGTCGCCGCCGTGTTCGCCCACGTCCTCGGCGTGCAGGGGAAGGCGTTCGGTGAGGTACTTCTGGAAGATGTCCTTCGCCGCTTCGGCGTCCGGACGCTCGATCTTGATCTTCACGTCGAGGCGGCCCGGGCGCAGGATCGCGGGGTCGATCATGTCCTCACGGTTGGAGGCGCCGATGACCACCACGTTCTGCAGACCCTCGACACCGTCGATCTCCGCCAGGAGCTGCGGAACGATGGTGTTCTCCACGTCCGAGCTCACGCCGGAGCCCCGGGTGCGGAAGAGCGACTCCATCTCGTCGAAGAAGACGATGACGGGGGTGCCCTCGGAGGCCTTCTCCCTCGCACGCTGGAAGACGAGGCGGATCTGCCGCTCGGTCTCACCGACGTACTTATTGAGGAGCTCGGGACCCTTGATGTTGAGGAAGAAGCTCTTGCCGGTGGCCTGACCGGTGACCTCGGCGACCTTCTTGGCCAGCGAGTTGGCGACGGCCTTGGCGATGAGCGTCTTACCGCATCCGGGAGGTCCGTAGAGCAGGACGCCCTTGGGCGGGCGCAGCTCGTGCTCCTTGAAGAGGTCGGGGTAGAGGTACGGGAGCTCGACGGCGTCACGGATCATCTCGATCTGTCCGCCGAGGCCACCGATCTGCTCGTAGCCGATGTCGGGAACCTCTTCGAGGACGAGTTCCTCGACCTCGCTCTTGGGAACGACCTCGTAGACGTAGCCGGAGCGGGGCTCGAGCAGCAGGGCGTCGCCGGGGCGGATGACGACGTCGAGGAGCGGCTCGGCGAGCCGGACCACTCGTTCCTCGTCGGTGTGCCCCTGCACGAGGGCGCGTACGCCGTCCTCGAGGATCTCCTTGAGGGTGACGATGTCGCCGACGCTCTCGTACTCCATGGCCTCGACCACGTTGAGCGCTTCGTTGAGCATCACTTCCTGGCCGCGCCGTAGCTCCTCGAGCTCGACGCTGGGGCTGACGTTCACCCGGAGTTTGCGGCCCCCGGTGAAGATGTCGGCCGTGCCGTCCTCGTTCGCCGTGAGGAAGACACCGAAGCCGGCCGGCGGCTGGGCGAGCCGGTCGACTTCTTCCTTGAGGGCCACGATCTGGTCGCGGGCCTCACGGAGTGTGTTCGCGAGTCGCTCGTTCTGGGCGGACACGCCGGCCAGGTTTGTCTGTAGCTCGACGATCCGCTCTTCGAGAATCCTCGTGTGCCGCGGAGAGTCGGCGAGCTTGCGTCGCAGGACGGCGATCTCCTGCTCAAGGTAGGCAATCTGCCCGGACGGGTCGTCGGACCCTCGTCCCGGGCGGATGCCGCGGTTCATGTCGTCGTCGTGGGCTGCCACGGTCCTCACCTCCTCCAAGGGGAGCTGGACGCTTCCAGACCCTACCTGGGTGGGTGTCGATTGAAACCCCTAGATCACAAAGACTGTCGGGGTGTGTCCGATCTTCACCCTTGCGCTCTCCCTCACGCCAGGGGAATACCCACCGAACACGGTCCGGAAGCCGCCGAGGGTAGGGTCGAAGTGTTCAACACCCGTCAGAGCCTGCATGGTTCCCTTGCGGCTCGACAGTAAACGGCAGGAGATATGGGCGTGCAGCAGGAGGCCGGTGTCGGCAGCGAGGAGCTGGAGGTCTGGATCGACCAGGATCTCTGTACCGGCGACGGGATCTGTGCCCAGTACGCACCCGAGGTGTTCGAGCTGGACATCGACGGTCTGGCGTACGTCAAGGGCGCCGACGACGAGCTGCTCCAGGCCAAGGGCGCCACGACCCCGGTGCCGTTGCCTCTGTTGACGGACGTGGTGGACTCGGCGCGGGAGTGTCCGGGCGACTGCATTCATGTGCGACGCGTTTCGGACAGTGTCGAGATCTACGGTCCGGACGCGGAGTGACGTTCCGGAGGCGCAGGGTGACACCTGTCTGATTTCTCACAGGCCGACGGCCGGGATCAGACGCTGTGGGCGCCCGCGGGTGTCGAGCGGATGAACCGGTCGTCCTTCCACTGCCACTTGGCGCTGTCCTTCACGTCGGGACAGCAACTGGGTACATCGGCCGTGGAGTAGCCGAGGAGCGTGGCGAGGACGGCTCCGTCGGTGACGGAGAGGCTCGTGACGGTGTTGCGGGCCTTGGGATCGACGAGGGTCGCGACCACGCGCGCGTGCGTGCTGTCCGCGCCCTGGGTGAGGACGTAGACACCGTCGGGCGGGGTTCCCATGGGGGCGTCGCAGTGCACCACGGCAACGGTCTCCGGCACACCGTCACCGTCGAGGTCGCCCTCGGCCTTCTTGACCACGAGGGCCTGCACGGGGCCGCATTCGAGAGGGAAGTCGACGCCGGTGGTGGCCGGGGCCACGGTGGTGACCGGGGCCGGCCCGGCCTGCGGGCCCGCGGCCTGGGCGGCGGTCGCGGGTCCGGGCTGCAGAAGTGAGGAGAGGGCGACGACGCCGGCGAGCGCGGCGGCGGTCGCGACCCAGTGGATCGGCCGGGTGTGGGTGTGTGCCAGTTCCGGGAGGGCGGATTGCTGCACTGGCAGTGTCTCCTGTGGTGGCTGTGCCGGTGGGGGTGGGGGATTGGCCAGCATCGTGCCACACGTCACAGGGTGGGGGAACGGCGGGGTACGGGATATCGGACGTGGATGTCGGCCGTGTCGCCCCTGGGTGCCGAGCCGTGCCGACGGGTGCCGGACCGGACTCCGGTGCACGCCAACGACAGGGCGCCGTGCCCGAGTTCCGGATGGTCCGGGAACTCGGCCACGGCGCCCTGTCGTTGAACGCTGTGCTGGGGCGGCGTCAGCGGCCGCTGCCTCCGTCGGCATTGGGGCCGGTGTAGTCCTCGCCGTAGGCGCCCTTGGCCGGGCGGCGGCGGCGCATGGGCGGCTCGACGCCGTCGGCGAGGCGACGGGCGGTGAGCAGGAAGCCCGTGTGACCGATCATCCGGTGGTCCGGGCGGACCGCCAGGCCCTCCACGTGCCAGTTGCGGATCATCGACTCCCACGAGGTGGGCTCGTTGAAGGAGCCGATCTCGCGGATGGATTCGACGGTGCGGGCGAGCTGGGTGGTGGTGGCCACGTAGCAGCACAGGATGCCGCCGGGCACGAGCGCCTTGGAGACGGCCTCCAGGCACTCCCAGGGGGCGAGCATGTCGAGGATGACGCGGTCGACGTCGGTGTCGGACAGGTTGTCCTGGAGGTCGCCGACGGTGAGCTGCCAGGCGGGGTGCGGGCCGCCGAAGTAGCGCTCCACGTTCTGCTGGGCGATCTCGGCGAAGTCCTCGCGGCGCTCGTAGCTGTGCAGCATGCCCTGGTCACCGATGGCGCGCAGCAGGAAGCTGCTGAGCGAGCCGGAGCCGACGCCGGCTTCGACGACGCGGGCGCCGGGGAAGATGTCGGCGAAGGCGAGGATCTGCCCCGCGTCCTTCGGGTAGACGACAGCTGCCCCGCGGGGCATGGACAGGACGTAGTCGGGGAGCAGGGGGCGCAGCGCGAGGTAGGCGACGTTCCCGGTGGTGCGGACAACGCTGCCCTCGGGAGCACCGATCAGTTCGTCGTGCGGGAAGGAACCCTTGTGGGTGTGGAAGTTCTTCCCGGCCTCGAGCGTGAACGTGTAGTGGCGGCCCTTGGGGTCGGTCAGCTGAACCTGGTCCCCGACCTTGAAGGGCCCGCGCCTGCGGGCGGCACCGGTCGGTTCGGACATGTGAACAGCCTACCGGGGTTTGCCGGGGCCGCCGACCACGGGGACGGCCCGGCTAGGACGGCCTGGCCATGGCCTTGACGAAGGCGCGCTCGACGTCGGCGGCGGACAGGACGCCGAAGATCTCGCCGGTCTCCTCGACCACGAGGTACTCGGTGGCGGGGGTCGCGCGCAGGACGTCGAGGAGGTCCTCGCCGGCCAGCTCGGCGGAGACCCGCATGCCCTCGGTGAGGTCCTGGGCGAGGCCGCTGACGGCGACCCAGGGGCGACGGTGCTCGGGCACCCCGACGATGGCGGCCTCCCGGACGAGGGAGAGGGGTTCGCCGTGGGCGTCGACGACGACGAGGGCGCGGGCGCCGGCGTCGTTGGCGCGGCGCAGGGCCTCGGAGAGGGGGGTGTGGGTCTCCACGGGGACGGCCCGCCGGGTCAGGGTGCGGGCGCGCAGCTCGGGGAGGTGTTCGCGCAGGCGGGCCATGCGCAGGCTGTTGCCGGCGCCGGTCCAGATGATCGCGGCGAGGATGGCCGCGAGAAGGGCGTCCGTGACGGTGTCCATACCGACGCTGTCCTCGGCGCTGGAGCCGAGGGCGCCGGACTGGGTGAGCAGGGGAAGGCCGATGAGGACGGAGACGGCGAGGGCGCGGCCGACCCAGGCGGCGGCGATGGTGCCGTTCATGGGCTTGCCGGTGAGCTTCCAGACGACGGCGCGGAGCATGCGGCCGCCGTCGAGCGGGAGGCCGGGCAGCAGGTTGAAGATCGCCACGATGAGGTTGGAGATCATCAGCCCGGCCAGCAGGACGCCGGGGACGGTGCCGGGCTCCACGGGCTGCATGGCGAGGTAGAAGACGCCGGCGAGGACGAGGGAGAGCAGCGGGCCGACGAAGGCGAGCCAGAACTCCCGGCCCGGGGTCTCGGCCTCCTTCTCGATCTCGGAGACGCCGCCGAAGAACTGGAGCTGGATGCGGCGGACCGGGAGCTTGAAGCGGAGGGCCGCGATGGTGTGGGCGAGTTCGTGGATGAGCACGGAGGCGTAGAAGGCGACCGCGAAGAAGAGCGAGACGAGGTAGCGCAGGGCGCCGAGTTCGGGGAGTACGCGGTCGAGCTGGTTGCCGAAGACCCAGGTGATGAGGGCGGCGACGAGGAACCAGCTGGGCGCGACATAGACGGGGACGCCGAAGGGCCGGCCCATGAGGAGGCCGCCGCGCGGCTGCTCCGGGGGGCGCTGGGGCGGAGGACCCTTGGGGAGGGTCGGAACGGGGGCGGGTGCGGGAGACGCCGGACGCCCGGCCTCGGTGTCGGCTCCGGACCTGGTCCCGGCCTCGGCCCTGGTCCCGGTCTCAGCCCGAGTCCCGGGCTCGGCCCTGGTCCCGGTCCCGGCCTCGGTCTCGGCTCCGGACCCGGTTTCTGTTTCGCTCTCGTCGTCGCTGTTCGCACCGGTCGTGCGGTGGTCGTCGCCGGGGGCCGGGGGGCCCTGGGGCGCGTCCCCGCCGTCGGGCGCGGCTTCGGCGGGCGCGGCCCGGGCAGGCTCCGGTGCCTCGGACGGGGTCGGCGCGGGGTCCGCGTCGGGGGTGCCGGGGTCGGAGGTGCCGGGGTCAGGGGTCTGCGCGAGGTCGGTGGCCGGGGACGCAGGTGTCGCGGGGTGCTCGGCCGACTGCTCGTTGTCCGGCCGCGGCCGCCCGGTCCCGCCGCTTTCCACCACGGTGTCCCCTCGTCGAAGCGTCTCCCGCTCGTGCAGGGCGGAAGGGTCTCGGACCGATGGTATGCGGCGGTCGTGACGTGTTCCGCCCCGGCACCCCCGCGTTTCCCCGGTCGTGGCCGGTGTTCGGGACGAGCGGGGTGCTCGGGCTGGGTGCTCGGGCTGGGTGACTGTCAGTGCCGGGCCGTAAGGTCTGGGGTCATGGAGAGCAGCAGCGAGGGCGTCGCGCGGGTGGGCGACGGCGGTGTCGTGGAGGATCCGGCGCACACGGAGGCGAGCACCCCGAAGACGAGCACCCCGGAGGCGGTCGCCGCGGGAGCGGCCGTACGGGAGGCCGTCATGCCGGAGACGGTCGTGCCGGAGGCTGTCGGTCCGGAGGCGGTCGGTCCGGAGGCGGTGGCGACGGCCGTCGCCGCCATAGCCCCCACCTCGCTCTCGCCCTCGCGGGCCGGTGACTTCATGCAGTGCCCGCTGCTGTACCGGTTCCGGGTGATCGACCGGCTGCCGGAGAAGCCCAGCCCGGCGGCCACGAAGGGCACCTTGGTGCACGCGGTCCTCGAGCGGCTGTTCGACGCGCCGGCGGCCGAGCGGACCGCGCCGCGGGCCAAGTCGCTGATCCCGGGCCAGTGGGACCGCCTGCGGGAGACCCGCCCGGAGGTCGTGGAGCTGTTCGCCGACGATCCGGAGGGCGAGCGGCTGGCCGGCTGGCTGGTCGAGGCGGAGCGCCTGGTCGAGCGCTGGTTCACGCTGGAGGATCCGACGCGGCTGGAGCCCGCCGAGCGGGAGCTGTTCGTCGAGGCGGAGCTGGACTCGGGGCTGCGGCTGCGCGGAATCATCGACCGGGTCGATGTCGCGCCCACCGGCGAGGTGCGGATCGTCGACTACAAGACCGGCAAGGCGCCCCGGCCTGAGTACGCCGAGGGCGCGCTGTTCCAGATGAAGTTCTACGCCCTGGTCGTGTGGCGGCTGAAGAACGTCGTCCCCCGGCGGCTGCAGCTCGTGTACCTGGGCAGTGGTGACGTGCTGACGTACGACCCGGTACTGGCCGATCTGGAGCGGGTGGAGCGCAAGTTGCTCGCCCTGTGGGACGCCATCCGGCTGGCGACGGAGACGGGTGAGTGGCGGCCGCGGCCGACCAAGCTGTGCGGCTGGTGCGACCACCAGGCGCACTGCCCGGAGTTCGGCGGTACTCCCCCGCCGTATCCGCTTCCCGTGACGCCGCCGGTGAGGGCGGCGGAGTCCGAGGGTGGGGCGCAGGGCAGAATGGGGCCGGGCTAAAGAAGGAGACATACGTGGCCATCCGCGTCCTACTGGTCGATGACCAGCCGCTGCTGCGTACCGGCTTCCGGATGATCCTGGAGGCCGAGCAGGATCTCGCGGTCGTCGGCGAGGCCGGAGACGGCCTCCAGGCTCTCGACCAGGTGCGGGCGTTGCAGCCCGATGTGGTGCTGATGGACATCCGCATGCCGCGGATGGACGGGGTGGAGGCGACCCGGCAGATCACCGGGCCGGGGCGGGACGGGCCGGCGAAGGTGCTGGTGCTGACCACCTTCGACCTCGACGAGTACGTGGTGGAGGCGCTGCGGGCCGGGGCGAGCGGGTTCCTGCTGAAGGACGCGCCCGCCAATGAACTGGTCCAGGCGATCCGGGTGGTGGCCTCGGGTGAGGCCATGCTGGCGCCGAGCATCACGCGGCGACTGCTCGACAAGTACGCCACGCATCTGCCCTCCGGCGACGAGCCGGTGCCGGACACGCTGCACACGCTCACCGACCGTGAGGTGGAGGTGCTGAAGCTGGTGGCGCGCGGATTGTCGAACGCCGAGATCGCGGCCGACCTCTTCGTCAGCGAGACCACCGTGAAGACGCACGTGGGTCACGTGCTGAACAAGCTGGGGCTGCGCGACCGGGTGCAGGCCGCGGTGTACGCGTACGAGAGCGGCCTGGTGCGTCCCGGCGCGCAGTAGTCCGGCAGTGGTCCGGGAGAACCGAAAGACCTGGAACAACCGGAAGGCCTGAACGAACAGGAAGGCGCCCCCCGCGACCGGGGGGCGCCTTCCTGCGTGCGGGGCTGTCGGGTCGTCAGCTCTTGCTGAGTTCCCAGAAGCGGAACACCGTGGAGGCGTCCAGGCAGTTCTCCAGGCCGTAGACGTTCTCGCCGACGACCGCGTACTGCTTGGCCTGCCACAGGGGCAGCACCGGCACTTGCCTGGCGACGATGTTCTGGATCTCGGCGTAGTCCGTGTCGGTCGCGGTGCGGTCGCTCTGCGCGGCGGTGCGCGGGATGAGCGTGCCGGTGATGGCGGCGTTGGCGTAGTTGTTGCTCAGCACGTTGCCCTTGCCGAAGAAGGGCGAGGTGAAGTTGTCGGCGTCCGGGTAGTCGGGCACCCAGCCCTTCACGTAGACACCGTACTTGCCGGCGGCGATGTCCTTCTCGTACTGCCCGTAGGCGACGGAGCGGACGTCGGCGTCGAACAGGCCGCTGGCGTTCAACTGGGCCGCGATCGCCTTCAGTTCCTGGTCGGTGGCCGGCCCGTAACGGGTCGGGGTGGACCAGAGCGTCAGCTTCACCTTGTCGGTGATGCCCTCGTCGGCGAGCGCGGCGGCGGCCGCGGTCCGGGAGGGGCGGGCGCCGTAGCGGTCGAAGAAGGCGGTGTTGTGGCCCGCGATACCGGCCGGGACGATCGAGTAGAGGGGGTCGGCGGTGCCCTCGTAGACGTCCTTGATCAGGGACTCGCGGTCGATCAGATGGGCGATGGCCTGACGGACGCCGAGCTTTCCGGCGACCGGGTCGTCCATGTTGAAGACGAGGTGCTGGACCTCGGCGCTGCTGCCCTCGACGACCTCGGCGCCCCCGTCGGCGGTGCTCTGCTGGATGTCGGAGACGTCGGCGGCGGTGAGGCCCCGGTAGGCGATGTCGATCTCGTTCCCGAGCAGGGCCTGCTTCAGGGCCTGCTGGTCGCCGCCGAAGAACTTCAGGGTGACGCCGGTGTTGTCGGCTGCGCCGGCGCTGCCCCGGTAGGCGTCGTTGACGGAGAAGACGGCCTCGTCGTCGCCGAAGGAGTCCAGCTTGTAGGGGCCGGAGCCGACGGCGGCGCCGTCCTCGCGCAGGCTGTCGGCGTCGTACTCCTTGTGGTCGACGATGGAGCCGGCGCCCGACGCGATCTTGCTGGGGAAGGTGGCGTCGGGGACCTTGAGCCGGAAGACGACCGTCTTGGCGTCGGGCGTCTCGACCTTGTCGAGCATGGGGAACATGAGGGCCGGGCCGGCCGCGTCGTCGATCTTCAGCATGCGGTCGAAGGAGAACTTGACGTCCTCGGAGGTGAGCGCGTCGCCGTTGCTGAACTTCAGGCCGTCCTTCAGCGTGCACGTGTAGACCTGGGTCCGCGTGTCGGTGAAGGAGCATTCCCGGGCCGCGTCCGGTTCGGGTTCGGTGCCGCCCTTGGGGAAGCTGAGCAGTGACTGGAAGACGTTGTTGAACAACAGCCAGGAGCCCGGGTCGTAGCCGGAGGCGGGGTCGGTGGCCAGAACGTCGTCGGACATTCCCAGGACCACGGAGGAGGTGTCGCCCCCGGAGCCCCCGCTCTGGGTGCCACAGCCGGTCAACAGGCCGGAGGCCAGTCCCGCCACGATCGGCAGGACTGGCCACTGGTTACGCATGTTCACAAAATGCCTTGTCGTCGGTTCTCTGCACGCCGGGGCCGCCGTCCTGGGGCCCCGGAAGAGGGTGCGTCAGTTGCTCACGCCGCGGCCGAGCTCCCAGAGCTGCAGGGTCGCGGAGGAGTTCAGCACGTAGGCCGTGCCGGTGACGTCGTTGTTCGCGGCCACGTACTGCTTGCCCTGCCACAGCGGGAGGACCGGGACGTCCCTGGCGACGATGTCCTGGATCTCGGTCAGGTCCTTGGCGGCGCTGAGGCGGTCGGCCTCGCGGCGGGAGGCCGGGATCAGGTTGTCGATGATGTCCGCGTTGGAGTACGGGGACTTGAGGAAGTTGTCCTTGTCGAGGAACGGGGCGACGAAGTTGTCGGCGTCGGGGAAGTCGGGGAACCAGCCCATGCCGTAGACCGCGTACTCGCCCTTGCGCTCGGCCGGGACGAACGCGTCCCAGGCGGTGCCCTTGATCGTGACGTCGAACAGGCCGCTGTCGTTGAGCTGCTTCTGCAGCACCTCGAACTCCTGCTTGGTGGCCGGACCGTAGTGGTCGGTCGTGTAGTTCAGCGTCAGCTTCACCGGGGCGTTGACGTCCGCGTCGGCCAGCAGGGACTTGGCCTTCGCCACGCTCGGGTCGCCGTAGGTGTTGAAGAACGAGTTGGAGTGGCCCGTGAGGGTGGCCGGGACCAGCGAGTAGAGCGGCTCGGCCTGGGAGCCGTACACCTCGGAGACGAGCGCGCTGCGGTTGATGATCTGGGCCATCGCCTGCCGCACGGCCTTGGCCTTGACCGCCGGGTCGGTGGTGTCGAAGGCCAGGTAGCGGATCTCGAGGCCGTTCAGCTCGACGAGGTCGATGTCCCCGGTCGCGGAGGCCTCGGAGAGCTTCTGGATCTGCTCCGGCGACATGGTGCGGGTCATCAGGTCGATGTCGCCCTTTTCGAGGGCGGTGCCCATGTCGTCGGCGTCCTCGTAGGAGACCATGTCGACCTGGTCGTTGTTCACACTGAGCGTCCCCTTGTAGTTGGGGTTCTTGGTGAACACGGCCTTCTTCATCTCGTCGCCGTCGGTCTCGGCCTTGAGGGTGTAGGGGCCGGACCCGTCGATCGAGAAGCCGTCGCGCAGCTTGTCCTTCTCGTAGTCGTCGGGGTTGACGATGCCGGCGACCGGAGTCGACAACTTGAAGGGGAACGTGGCGTCGGCGGTCTTGAGGTGGAAGATGACTTCGTTGTCACCCTGCGTCTCGATGGTGTCGATCGTGGAGAGCAGGGCGAACACGCCGGAGTCGGCCTTGATGGTGCGGGCGCGCTCGATGGAGAACTTGACGTCGTCGGCGGTGACCGCGTCGCCGTTCGCGAACTTGAGGCCGCTGCGCAGCTTGCAGGCGTAGCGCTCGTTGCCGGTGTCGGTGAAGCCGCAGCTCTGGGCCGCCTCCGGGACGGGTTCGCCCTCGCCCTTGGGCTGGATCATCAGGGTCTGCACGGTCTGGCGCAGGATGTTCCAGGTGCCCACGTCATAGGAGTACGCCGGGTCGAGCGGCGCCGGGGCGTCCTTGGTGACGGTGAACCGGTCGGTGGTGCCCATGACGATGGCGTCCCCACTGCCGCTACCGCCGTCGGACCCGCCGCAGGCGGCGAGTACGGGCGCGAGCAGACTTACCACGGCCGGCAGCACCAAAGTCTTGCGGTTCATGCTCGAGTTTCTCCAGAGCTGTCGAGTCCGTGTACCCGGCATGCAGGGGTGTCGCGGCGGATCACGGGGTTAGGGCGAGGTTCTCGCGATGAGATTAGTCCGCACCAGCACGAGGGTTCGCGGCCACCGGAGTTGAAACTCCATCACGCTGTGAAACCGGGCGCGGACGCACTGAACAATGATCAGTGGAAGGATTCGTACAGCCACCCATCAATCGGGACACAAAGGCGCGCCCAAGCCCTCTCCGCCAGGGCGTCATACACACGGAGAGTCAACTGTCGACCCCCGGACAGGTGGGGAACGTCACACGTGGTACGGGGTTCGGACAGGGTGGAATTCGGCCGCCGCCGGAGCGCTGCCGAAGATCGGAATTCCACCGCGCGCGCACCCGCCGAATTCCTTGTTATCGACGGTGCACGCTGGGTGAACGTCTATCGCATTTCCGTCATCGGCCGATCACCAATGATCGCGGTGCCGATCATCGGAGCGGCATCAGGTCCCGCAGAAATGCCAGGTCGACCAGTTCCAGCGAGGGGACGACGGTACGGCCGCGGGACGGCGCGATCGGCGCCACGGAGGGCACCGCGACCACGTGACAGCCCGCCGCCTCGGCCGAGGCGACCCCGGTCGCGGTGTCCTCGATGACGGCGCACCGGGTGGGATCCACGCCGAGTCCGGCGGCCGCGAACAGATAGGGGTCGGGGTACGGCTTGGTCCGCGCGACCTCGTCGCCGGCCACGCTCAGGCGGAAGTTGTCGGTGCCGAGCGAGGTCAGGACGCGGTCGATGATGCGCCGGTGGGAGGCGGAGACGAGGGCCGTGGGCACCTCGTGCTCGGCCAGCTCGGCCAGGAGCCGGGCGGCGCCCGGCATCAGGGGCAGGGCGCGGGTGATGCGGTCCTCGAAGCCCTCGTTGAGCAGGACGGTGAGTGCGGCGAGGTCGATGTCGGCCCCGGTCGCCTCGATCAGGAAGCCGGCACTGCGGCTCATCGGGCCGCCGACCACGACATGGCGCCAGGAGTCGTCGAGGGTGTGGCCGAGCCCGGCGAAGATCTCGACCTCGACGTCCCACCAGAAGCCCTCGGTGTCCACCAGGGTGCCGTCCATGTCGAGCAGCACGGCCTCCAGGGCGGAGCCCTCGGCCGTACGGGTTACTGGCGCGGGAACCGTACTGGTCATCCACATACCTCCGGGAGGGACGGACAGGCCGGTTCCCGCTGCGGGGAACCGGCCTTCGGTGGACCGACCAGTGTACGACTTATCCGATCAGTGTGCTCGGTGGCCCGCCTGCGTCACCGCGCGTTGAAGTACTTCGCCTCGGGGTGGTGGATCACGATGGCGTCCGTGGACTGTTCGGGGTGGAGCTGGAACTCCTCCGACAGGTGGACGCCGATCCGCTCGGGCCGGAGCAGCTCCGCGATCTTGGCGCGGTCCTCCAGGTCGGGGCAGGCGCCGTAGCCGAGGGAGAAGCGGGCGCCGCGGTACTTCAGGGCGAACATGTCCTCGACGTCGGCCGGGTCCTCGCCGGCGAAGCCGAGTTCGGAACGCACGCGCGCGTGCCAGTACTCGGCGAGGGCCTCGGCCAGCTGCACGGACAGGCCGTGCAGTTCGAGGTAGTCGCGATAGGAGTTCGACTCGAACAGCCTCGCGGTCTCCTCACCGATCCGGGAGCCGACGGTGACGACCTGGAAGCCGACGACGTCCGTCTCCCCCGACTCCTCCGGGCGGAAGAAGTCGGCCAGGCACAGACGGCGGCCGCGGCGCTGACGGGGGAAGGTGAAGCGGGTCCGTTCGTTGCCCTGTTCGTCAAGGACGATCAGGTCGTCGTCCTTGGACACACAGGGGAAGTAGCCGTAGACGACGGCCGCCTCGAGAAGGTTGTCGGTCTGGAGCTTGTCGAGCAGGCCGCGCAGCCGGGGCCGGCCCTCGGTCTCGACGAGTTCCTCGTAGGTCGGGCCGTCGCCGGTGCGGGCCTGCTTGAGGCCCCACTGGCAGGGCGCCTTCGTCCAGCCAGGAGGCGTACTCCTTGAGCTGGATGCCCTTGATGACGCGGGTGCCCTCGAACGGCGGCTTCGGGACGGGGTTGTCGGTGGCGACGTCGGAACGGACATGGCCCTCTTCCGGGCGTTCCTCGGTCTCGACGGCGGCGGCGCTCGGGCGGACCCGGCGCTGCTTCAGCTCCGGCAGCTGCACTCCGGGCACACCCCGCTTGACGCCGATGAGGGCGTCCATCAGGCGCAGGCCCTCGAAGGCGTCGCGGGCGTAGCGGACCTCGCCCTGGTAGATCTCGTGCAGGTCCTGTTCGACGTAGGCCCTGGTCAGAGCGGCGCCGCCGAGGATGACCGGGTAGTCAGCGGCCATCTTGCGCTGGTTCAGCTCCTCCAGGTTCTCCTTCATGATCACCGTGGATTTGACCAGCAGGCCGGACATGCCGATGACGTCGGCCCGGTGTTCCTCGGCGGCTTCCAGGATCGCGGAGACNCAGGTTCTCCTTCATGATCACCGTGGATTTGACCAGCAGGCCGGACATGCCGATGACGTCGGCCCGGTGTTCCTCGGCGGCTTCCAGGATCGCGGAGACCGGCTGCTTGATGCCGAGGTTGACGACGTTGTAGCCGTTGTTGGACAGGATGATGTCGACGAGGTTCTTGCCGATGTCGTGGACGTCGCCGCGCACGGTGGCCAGCACGATGGTGCCCTTGCCCTCCGCGTCGGACTTCTCCATGTGCGGTTCGAGGTAGGCCACCGCGGTCTTCATGACCTCGGCGGAYTGCAGCACGAACGGCAGCTGCATCTGCCCGGAACCGAACAGCTCCCCGACCACCTTCATGCCGTCCAGGAGCGTGTCGTTGACGATGTCCAGGGCGGGGCGGGTCCGCAGCGCCTCGGCGAGGTCGGTGTCCAGGCCGTTCTTCTCGCCGTCGATGATCCGCCGCTTGAGGCGCTCGTCCAGCGGCAGCGCGGCCAGCTCCTCGGCCTTGCCCGCCTTCAGCGACTTGGTGGTGGCGCCCTCGAACAGCGCCATCAGCTTCTGCAGCGGGTCATAGCCCTCGGCGCGGCGGTCGTAGATCAGGTCGAGGGCGGTGGTGACCTCCTCCTCGCTGAAGCGGGCGATGGGCAGGATCTTCGACGCGTGCACGATCGCCGAGTCCAGACCCGCCTTCACRCACTCGTCGAGGAAGACCGAGTTCAGCAGGATCCGCGCGGCCGGGTTCAGGCCGAAGGAGATGTTCGACAATCCCAGCGTGGTCTGCACGTCCGGTCGGCGCCGCTTGAGTTCGCGGATCGCCCCGATGGTGGCGATGCCGTCGCCCCGCGACTCCTCCTGACCGGTGCAGATGGTGAAGGTCAGGGTGTCGATGAGGATGTCCGACTCCTGGATGCCCCAGTTCGCCGTCAGGTCCTCGATGAGCCGCTCGGCGATGGCGACCTTCGCCTCGACGGTGCGGGCCTGGCCCTCCTCGTCGATGGTCAGCGCGATCAGCGCCGCGCCGTGCTCCCGCGCCAGCGCGGTCACCTTCGCGAAACGCGACTCGGGCCCGTCACCGTCCTCGTAGTTGACCGAGTTGATGACCGCCCGGCCGCCGAGCCGCTCCAGGCCCGCGCGGATGACGGGGACCTCGGTGGAGTCCAGCACGATCGGCAGCGTGGAGGCGGTCGCGAAGCGGCCCGCCAGCTCGTCCATGTCGGCCACACCGTCACGGCCCACGTAGTCGACACACAGGTCGAGCATGTGCGCGCCCTCACGGATCTGCTCGCGGGCCATCTCCACACAGTCGTCCCAGCGGCCCTCCAGCATCGCCTCGCGGAACTTCTTCGACCCGTTGGCGTTCGTGCGCTCACCGATCGCCAGGTAGGCGGTGTCCTGGCGGAACGGGACGGTCTGGTAGAG